>JAHYZA010000009.1 GCA_019424695.1 Oscillospiraceae bacterium | reverse complement strand
CAGCACCGGTGATCATGTTCTTGATATAGTCAGCATGGCCCGGGCAGTCAACGTGAGCGTAGTGACGCTTCTCGGTGTGATACTCAACGTGAGCGGTGTTGATCGTGATACCACGAGCCTTCTCTTCGGGGGCCTTGTCGATGCTGGAGTAGTCCATGAAGTCGGCGTCGCCCTTCAGAGCCAGAGTCTTGGTGATCGCGGCGGTCAGAGTGGTCTTGCCGTGGTCAACGTGACCAATGGTACCAATGTTGACGTGCTCCAAAGAGCGGTCAAATTTTTCCTTTTCAGCCATTGGAAGTATCCTCCTTTAGTTAAAACAATTTTCGTTTGCCTTGGATAAGGCTATCATACTAAATTCCGTACAAAAAATCAAGTAAAACTTATGATTAAGCCCTGTTTGCACGGTCATTCATGATCTTGTCGGCAATGTTCTTGGGGACCTGCTGGTAATCAGCCGGCTCCATGGAATACTGGCCGCGGCCCTGCGTCTTGGAACGCAGGTCGGTGGCGTAACCGAACATCTCGGACAGAGGAACCATCGCGGTAACGCGAGCGGTGCCGTCCTGAGACTCCTGATTATGGATCTGGCCACGACGGCTGTTCAGGTCGCCGATGACGTTGCCCATATACTCATCAGGAACGATAACGTCAACCTTCATGATGGGCTCCATGATGACGGGATCGCACTTCTTCATAGCTTCCTTGAAAGCCATGGAACCGGCGATGGAGAACGCCATTTCAGAGGAGTCGACTTCATGATAAGAACCATCCCACAGGGTGACCTTGACATCCACGACGGGATAGCCGGCCAGAATACCGGCCTTCATAGCGCCCTGGATACCGTTGTCAACAGCGGGGATATATTCCTTCGGGATCGCGCCGCCAACGACACCGTTGACGAACTCGTAACCCTTGCCCGGGTTGGGCTCCAGCTTGATCTTGACGTGACCGTACTGGCCCTTACCACCGGACTGACGAGCGTACTTGGTCTCCTGGTTGGCAGACTTGCGAATGGTTTCGCGGTAAGCAACCTGCGGAGCGCCGACGTTCGCTTCAACCTTGAACTCACGCAGCAGACGGTCGACGATGATCTCCAGATGGAGCTCGCCCATACCGGCGATAATGGTCTGACCGGTCTCTTCATCCGTCCAGGTCTTGAAGGTCGGGTCTTCTTCAGCGAGCTTCGCCAGAGCGATACCCATCTTCTCAGAGCCGGCCTTGGTCTTGGGCTCGATGGCAACACGGATAACCGGCTCGGGGAAGTTCATGCTCTCCAGGATGATGGGAGCCTTCTCGTCGCACAGGGTGTCACCGGTGGTGGTGTTCTTCAGACCCACAGCCGCCGCGATATCGCCCGCATAGACGGTATCGATATCTTTACGGTTGTTGGCGTGCATCTGCAGAATACGACCGATACGCTCGTTCTGATCCTTGACCGAGTTGTACACGGTGGTGCCGGCATCCAGCTTACCGGAGTAAACACGGAAGAAGCACAGCTTACCAACGTAGGGGTCGGTCATGATCTTGAACGCCAGAGCAGAGAACGGAGCGTCGTCGGAAGAGATACGATCCTCTTCCTCGCCGGTTTCCGGATTGGTGCCCTTGATGGCCTCAATGTCGGTGGGAGCCGGCATATAGTCGACGATCGCATCCAGCAGCTTCTGGACGCCGCGGTTCTTGTAGGAAGAGCCACAAACAACGGGGACGATCTCGTTGGAGATGGTAGCCTTACGCAGAGCAGCCTTGATTTCATCCTTGGTCAGCTCTTCGCCTTCCAGGTATTTCATCATCAGCTCTTCGTCGGTCTCGGCCACGGCCTCGATCAGCTTGTCGTGGTACTCCTGCGCCTGCGCCTTCATATCCTCGGGGATCTCTTCGACGCGGACGTCATTGCCCATATCATCGTAGTAGATGTCAGCCTTCATATCGATCAGGTCGACGATACCCTTGAAGGTATCTTCCTGACCAACCGGCAGCTGGATGGGCACACCGTTGGCATGCAGGCGGTCATGCAGCATCTGCACACAACGGAAGAAATCGGCACCCATGGTATCCATCTTGTTGACGTAAACCATGCGGGGGACCTTGTACTCGTTTGCCTGACGCCAAACGGTCTCAGACTGAGGCTCAACACCGCCCTTGGCAGCCAGAACGGTCACAGAACCGTCCAGCACGCGCAGGGAGCGCTGAACTTCAACGGTGAAGTCCACGTGGCCCGGGGTGTCGATGATATTGATACGATGGCGGTTCTTCTTGAACAGAACCGGATCGTGCTGGGTCTCGGTATGGCTCCAATAGCAGGTGGTAGCAGCGGAAGTGATGGTGATACCACGCTCCTGCTCCTGTTCCATCCAGTCCATCGTCGCAGCACCGTCATGCACCTCACCGATCTTGTGGTTGATACCGGTGTAGTACAGGATACGCTCGGTGGTGGTGGTCTTACCTGCGTCGATGTGGGCCATGATACCGATGTTTCTGGTCATTTGCAGAGATACATCTCTCGGCGTCGCCATGGCTTTAACCTCCTAAGACAGCGAATCAATAACGATAGTGGGCAAAAGCCTTGTTGGCCTCGGCCATCTTGTGGGTGTCCTCGCGCTTCTTGACGGAGCCGCCGACACCATTGGTGGCGTCGATGATCTCAGCCGCCAGGCGGGCAGACATGGTCTTCTCACCACGGCTGCGGCTGTACTGGGTCAGCCAGCGCAGGCCGAGGGTCTCACGACGGGCGGGGCTGACCTCCAGGGGGACCTGGTAGTTGGCGCCGCCGACACGACGGGTTTTGCATTCGAGGTTGGGCATGATGTTTTCCATCGCCTTCTCGAACATCTCCAGCGGATCATTGCCGGTCTTTTCCTTCACGATGTCAAACGCATCGTAAACGATCTCCTGCGCAACACCCTTTTTGCCATCCAGCATGATGTAGTTGACCAGACGGGTGACAACTTTGGAATTGTAAATAGGATCGGCCAGAACTTCGCGTTTCGCGACATTACCTCTTCTGGGCATCTTTCTTCCCTCCTTCACATAAATGATATCATCGGTACTCGAAAGTATAGAAACTCCCGTTATGCCACAAAAAAGGCTTGGCCTATTTTATGGCGAAAAGATGTTTCCTTACTTCTTGGCACCGGCCTTGGGGCGCTTAGCACCGTATTTGCTGCGGGCCTGGTTGCGGTTCGCAACACCCTGGGTGTCGAGGGTACCACGGATGATGTGGTAACGGACACCGGGAAGATCCTTGACACGGCCGCCACGGATCAGAACGACGCTATGCTCTTGCAGGTTATGGCCGATACCAGGAATGTAAGAGGTGACCTCGATACCATTCGTGAGGCGGACACGGGCAACTTTACGCAGAGCAGAGTTCGGCTTTTTGGGGGTCATGGTACGCACAGCGGTGCAGACACCACGCTTCTGAGGGCTGTTCAGGTTGGTGTACTGCTTCTTCTGGGAGTTGTAGCTCTTCTGAAGGGCAGGCGCGGTGCTCTTGTGAACCAGGACCTCACGGCCTTTGCGCACGAGCTGGTTAAAAGTAGGCATTTCTTTTCTCCTTTCTTCACGTATTCACGCTTGTTTTGGAATGCAGGCGGTGTTTTGACCGCACTTCACCCCGCAAACTCACGCATTAGATATTTTATAGGATAGAGTCTGCCTTGTCAAGAGTATTGCCAAAAAAAATCGAGAAAAATCGTGCAAAACGGAGATTTTCTACTCTTGGAGAAAAACGGGACCGTTTCCTTGCTTCCAGGGCCTGATTAAGACATACTGAAGATGTGTTCCCCGGTCTCTTATGCTACCCTTGTACCATTTTATATTTCTCTTTTATATTTTTCTCCAAAGCATGCCCCTCTTTCTCCATCGGACTGCCGCCTGACAGTATTCCCATCTTCAATTGCAGATATGCTTTTATTTCCTACTGATTTTAAATTTAAGAAAGAGTCTTGCCGCAATGGGCTCGCCTGTCCCCATCACATTTTCAACACATTATCTTCACACATCTCTTACGTATTGCACGCCATTTTTTCATGATTCCCCATCTTCTTTGTGCTAATTGCACAATTTATGCGGCAATTCTTTTTCGATTAGTTTTCACATTTCTATTGCACAATTCTATTTTGCTTGTTATAATCAAAGCATGGAAGCTCCCTAACGGAGCACCCAAATTAAGGAGGTATCGATTATGAAAAAACTGCTCGCGTTCCTGCTTTCCGTATGCATGGTCTCTGCTTTTGCTGTACCGGCATTTGCTGATGCCAACAGCGATTACATCGCAGCTGTCAAAGCCTATCAGGCACAGGTAGCCGCCAAAGAAGCCGCCTACACCGCCGCTGTTCAGGCAGCCGCGCAGCAGGCGCAGGCCAAGGCGGATGCCGAGTGCCTCGCCGTAATCGCTGCCGGTAAGGCTGCGCAGGCCAAAGCCGACGCAGACGTTGCCGCTGTGATCGCCGCCGGCAAAGCCACCCAGGCTGCCGCTGATCAGCGCGAAGCCGCTTATGCTGCTGCCGTAAAGGCATATCAGCAGCAGATCGCCGCGAAGGAAGCCGCTTACACCGCCGCCGTGATGGCTGCTGCGAAGGAAGCTCAGGCGAAAGCTGATGCGGATGTTGCCGCCGTTATGGCCGCTGCAAAGGCTGCCCAAGCGAAGGCTGACGCGGATGTTGCCGCTGTTGCTGCCGCCGGTAAGGCCGCTCAGGCCGCTGCCGATCAGCGCGAAGCTGCCTACGCTGCTGCCGTGAAGAACTACCAGGCACAGATCGCCGCCAAAGAGGCTGCGTACATTGCCGCCGTTCTCGGCCAGTAATTTTTGAATCCGCATCCCTGAGCGGAATTCAGGTACTACTTAAAAAGCTCCCGCAGGTTTCTCCTGCGGGAGCTTTTTTCCGTTTTAGCTGCTGTGATTACAGCTTTGCCAGCGTTGCTTCAGCGTCATCCAGAATACGTTCAAACTTTTCCAATGCCGCATCCACCGGCGCGGGGGTAGCAAGGTCCACACCGGCATGGCGCAGCTCATCCAGCGGATAGGCACTGCCGCCCATGGACAGGAATTCCCGATACCGCTGTACCGCCGGCTTGCCCTCTTTCAGGATACCTTCCGAGAGAGCCAC
Organism: Oscillospiraceae bacterium; assembly: GCA_019424695.1. Classification (GTDB taxonomy): domain Bacteria; phylum Bacillota; class Clostridia; order Oscillospirales; family Ruminococcaceae; genus Gemmiger. Next base: position 240,509 of record JAHYZA010000009.1, on the reverse strand, counting down.
CGCCGTGGAATATCCGGTCGCATACTTATATACATAGAACGGACGATAGAAATGGGGGATGCGGGCCCATTCATACTGCACTTCATCATCCATGACCAGTTCGGGTCCGAAGTAGTCCTCCACAAGGTGCTTGTACAGCGCATTGAGGGCTGCCGGGCTGAGCGCTTCTCCCCGTTCGGCCATCGCATGGGCATCGCGTTCAAACTCAGCGAACATCGCCTGACGGTACACCGTACCCTTGAAGTTTTCCAGGTACTGGTTCAACAGGTACATCCGCATCTGGGGATTCTGCTCTTTCTGCAGCAGCTGCTCAATCAGAAGGTTTTCGTTGACCGTGGACGCAACCTCCGCCACGAACAGCGTGTAGTCTGCATACTGCGGCGGCTGATGATGGTTGGAGTGCCAGGTGTGCATGCTGTGTCCCATCTCATGGGCAATGGTGGAGACGCTGTCCAGCGTGCCGGTAAAGTTCGTCAGGATATAGGGATTGGAGTCATACGTGCCCGAAGAATAGGCTCCGCCGCTCTTCCCCTTATTGGGATAGACATCGACCCAGCGGTCGGCAAACGCCTGACGCACCAGGTTGCAGTAGTCCTCTCCCAGAGGCGCCACCGCATCCAGCACCATCTGCTGGGCCTGCTCATAGGTATAGCGAACTTTGACTTCATCCACCAGCGGTGCATACACGTCGTAATAGTGCAGCTCGTCAACTCCCAGCATCTTCTTGCGCAGCGCCACATAGCGGTACATGGCCGGCATATGCTTGCGGACGGTGGCGATCAGGTTGTCGTACACCTCCCCGGGGATGTTCTCCCCTGCCATGGACATGGCGCGGGAAGATTCATAATGCCGGAGAGCAGCTTCTGCCGTAGCGCCCTTTACTGCACCAGCATAGGCCGAAGCAAAGGTATTGATGTGCTGGCGGTATCCCTTATAGTAACTCTCAAAAGAATTTTTCCGCAGGGTACGGTCCGGAGACATCTGCAGCATGATATAGTTGGAACCGGTAACCTCCACCGTGTTGCCGCTGCCATCCTGCACCGGATCAAAGACCATATCGGCATCCTGCAGGTTGTCCGCGATCTCGGCCGGAGCGCCCAGCGCCTCCCCCATGGTGGCCAGCACCTTTTCCTCCGGTGCGCTCAGCGTATGGGGCTTCTGGCGCAGCAGGTTTTCCATTGTGAATTTGTGATCAGCCAGCTGCTCGTCCTTTACAATTGTCTGCAGCGTTTCTTCCGGCAGAGAAAGGATCTCCGGTTCGGCAAAAGACATGGCTGCCAATGCCTGGGTATATTTGGCGGACACACGGGCATACATGCTCTGCCCCGCTTCGGCGCGGGTGTCCTCGCTGCGGCGCAGCGAAGCATAGCAATACAGGTTGGACAGCTTGCGGACAAATTCCGTGCTTGCATCCAGGTAGGCGCCAATGGAGACCGCATCCTTCAGCGTACCGGCAAAAGCGCTCAGTGCCTGAATCTGTTCATCCATGGTGGCAAATTCCGCTTCCCAGGCGGCATCGTCCCGATACATCGGCGTCAGATCCCACTGATACCGGGAGTCCATCTCGCTGCGTTCCTTCAGCACTTCCATTTCAGACATAAAGTCCTCCTTATTTACACAAAATTTCTTGCCATTCGGCGGGCTTGAACCCCACCAAGACAAAATCATTCTCAATCAGCAGCGGCCGTTTGACCAACATGCCATCCGTGGCCAACAGCGCCAGCTGCTCTTCCTCCGACATAGCCGACAGCTTGTCTTTCAGGCCCAGCGATTTATACGCAAGACCGCTTGTATTGAAAAAACGTTTGAGCGGCAGGCCGCTGCGCAGATACCATGTGCGCAATTCCTCCGCTGTCGGATTTTCTTCCTTGATATGGCGCGTTTCATAGGAAACGCCATGCTCGTCCAACCACTTTTTTGCTTTCTGGCAGGTGGAACACGGCGGATACTGCAAAAACAGCACAAAGTCACTTCCCTTCCGGTTCTTTTGTCCAGTATATTCAATTATACCCAATTCCCGGTACAGCGTCAACCAACACAAAAATCCCCGTCACAGCTGTGACGGGGATTGGTTTTATGGATTAATGGTCGTAAGCGGCCTCCGCGGCATCGCGGGCGATTTCTGCTTCCTCGAGTTCTTTCTCGACTTCCGGCAGGCCGGTACCGGCAGGGATCAGCTTACCGATGATGACGTTCTCCTTCAGACCGGCCAGCGGGTCGGTCTTGCCCTTGATGGCGGCCTCAGTCAGGACACGGGTGGTCTCCTGGAAGGAGGCGGCGGACAGGAAGGAGTCGGTCGCCAGGCTGGACTTGGTGATACCCAGCAGCACCTGGCTGGCCTGAACCAGCTTGAGGTCGGTCTCACCAGCATCGATGCGGGCCTGGATCTCCTCGTTCTTGATCATGACATCACGGCGGTTGACCGTGCTGCCCACGATAAAGTCACTGGAGCCGGCATCCTCGATGCGGACCTTACGCATCATCTGACGCACGATAACTTCGATGTGCTTATCGTTGATATCAACGCCCTGCAGACGATAGACCTTCTGGACTTCGCTGATCAGATAGTTCTGGGTAGCGATGGGGCCCAGGATGGCCAAGATATCCTGCGGGTAGGCGTGACCTTCGGTCAGCAACGCGCCCTTCTGGACTTCGTCGCCTTCCATGACCTTGAGACGCTGACCAAAGGGGATCAGGTAGCTCTTGGTGACGGGAGCGCCGTTGTCGTCGAAACCGTTGATCTCCGCATGGCGGCTCTTCTTGGTGTCGTCGATGTGGACGGTACCCGCGATCTCACTCATGATGGCCATCGCCTTGGGGCGGCGGCTCTCGAACAGTTCTTCAACACGGGGAAGACCCTGGGTGATATCTTCGGCCGATGCAATACCACCGGTATGGAAGGTACGCATGGTCAGCTGGGTACCAGGTTCACCGATGGACTCGGCAGCGATGATACCGACGCTCTCGCCCACCTTGACGCACTGGCCGTTGGACATGTTGGAACCGTAGCAACGAGCGCAGACACCTACGTGAGCACGGCAGGTCATGACCGAACGGATCTCCAGTTCGGTGATGCCGGCGTTGGCGATCTTCTCGGCATCGAACATATCCATCATCTTGTCCTTGCTGACCAGCAGTTCGCCGGTGTTCGGATCGTAGACGTCATGCAGCGCATAACGGCCATTCAGACGTTCCTTGAAGGATTCGACAACGGAGTTGCCCTCACTGATCTCGCGGACCCAGATACCTTCGGTGGCGTGGCAGTCTTCCTCACGGATGATGACTTCCTGAGAAACGTCCACCAGACGACGGGTCAGGTAACCGGAGTCGGCGGTACGAAGTGCGGTATCGGCCAAGCCTTTACGAGCGCCTCGGGAAGAGATGAAGTATTCCAGGATGTTCAGACCTTCGCGGTAGTTGGCGCGAATGGGCATTTCCAGCGTCTTACCGGCCGTGTTGGCGAGCAGGCCGCGCATGCCGGCCAGCTGCTTGATCTGGTCCATAGAACCACGGGCACCAGAGTCGGACATCATATAGATGGGGTTGCGCTGGTGGTTGGTGCGCAGGTTGTTGCCCAGGGCGTCGGAGACCTGTTCGGTCGCCTCCTGCCAGATGGCAACGGTGCTGCGGTAACGTTCCTCGTCCGAAATAAGACCGCGGTTGAAGTTCTTCATGACCTTCTCGATCTTCTTATCGGCTGCGGCCAGAATCGCCGGTTTTTCCTCGGGGATAATCGCATCGGGAACGGCAACGGTGATGGCAGACAGTGTGGAGTACTTGTAGCCCTGCGCCTTGATGGCATCCAGCATGATGGCGCATGCCTTGGTGCCATGCTTGGTCAGGCAGCGGCTGATGATGTCGGGCAGACCCTTCTTGGTCAGCTTGTCGGACTTGCCGCCCGAAGCGATCTTCAGGGTACGGGGGTTCATCTCGTAGTCGAACTTGTGCTCCGGATCGGTGCGGTCGACGTAACCCAGATCCTGGGGGATCGGGGTGTTGAAGATGATCTGGCCCATGGTGGTATCCACCAGAGCGCTCTCTTCCACGCCGTCAAAGGTCATGGTGCGGCGCACCTTGATGGGAGCCTGCAGGGTGATCAGACCCTCGGAGTAAGCCATCATGGCCTCGTTCTCATCACGGAAGATCTTGCCGTGGCCCTTGTCGTCGGGGTTGACCAGAGTCAGGTAGTAGCTGCCCAGGATCATATCCTGCGTGGGCACGGTGACAGGCTCACCGTCAGAGGGCTTCAGCAGGTTGCCGGAAGCCAGCATCAGCATCTTGGCTTCGCGCTGGGCTTCCTTGGACAGCGGCAGATGGACAGCCATCTGGTCGCCGTCGAAGTCGGCATTGAAGGGGGTGCAGACCAGCGGGTGCAGCTTGATGGCGCGGCCCTCGACCAGCACCGGCTCGAAAGCCTGGATGCCCAGACGGTGCAGCGTAGGTGCACGGTTCAGCAGAACCGGATGACCCTTGATGACGGTTTCCAGAGAGTCCCAGACCTCGGGACGGGCACGCTCGACCATCTTGCGGGCGGACTTGATGTTGTTGGCTTTTTCTTTCTCGACCAGGTCCTTCATAACGAAGGGCTTGAAGAGTTCGAGGGCCATTTCCTTGGGCAGACCGCACTGATACATCTTCAGTTCGGGGCCGACAACGATAACGGAACGGCCGGAGTAGTCAACACGCTTGCCCAGCAGGTTCTGACGGAAGCGGCCCTGCTTGCCCTTGAGCATATCGGACAGGCTCTTCAGCGCGCGGTTGTTGGCGCCGGTGACCGGACGGCCACGACGGCCATTATCGATCAGGGCGTCCACAGCCTCCTGCAGCATACGCTTCTCGTTGCGCACGATGATGTCCGGCGCACCCAGTTCCAGCAAGCGCTTCAGGCGGTTGTTACGGTTGATGACGCGGCGGTACAGATCGTTCAGGTCGGAGGTGGCAAACCGGCCGCCGTCCAGCTGGAGCAGCGGGCGCAGATCCGGCGGAATCACGGGGATCACCGTCATGATCATCCACTCGGGGCGCTGTTCGCTCTCGATGAAAGCCTCGACAGCTTCCAGACGCTTGAGCAGGCGCACACGCTTCTGACCGTTGGACTTTTCCAGCTCTTCACGCAGTTCGGTAGAGAGCTTCTCCAGATCGATCTCGGCCAGCAGTTTCTGGATAGCCTCAGCACCCATGCCGGCTTCAAACGTATCTTCGTACTTTTCGCGCATCTCTTTGTACTCGCGCTCGGTCAGCAGCTGCTTTTTCTCCAGCGGCGTGAAACCGGGATCGGTAACAATGTAGTTGGCGAAGTACAGGACCTTGTCCAGCTGGCGGGGGCTGATGTCCAGCATCAGGCCGATGCGGCTAGGAATGCCCTTGAAATACCAGATGTGGGACACGGGCGCGGCCAGCTCGATGTGGCCCATACGCTCGCGGCGGACCTTGGCGCGGGTCACTTCAACGCCGCACTTGTCGCAGATCTTGCCCTTGTAGCGGATGCGCTTGTACTTACCGCAGTGGCATTCCCAGTCCTTGGTGGGTCCAAAAATGCGCTCGCAGTACAGGCCGTCGCGCTCCGGCTTCAGGGTACGGTAGTTGATGGTTTCGGGTTTGGTGACCTCGCCGTAGCTCCAGGCGCGGATCTGGTCCGGGGAGGCAAGGCCAATCTTAATCGAAGCGAATTCTTTATTTTCCATTCAGCGAACCCTCTCAATTCAAGTATGACACACGATACAGCGAAACATTATTCATCATCGAAGGGATCGTTCATTTCGATCTTGGCCAGGTCATCGGCACTGGGCTCGCTGTCCTCATCCAGATCGTCATCAAAGCCCTCGTCGGCATCCTTCACGCTGTAGTCATCCTGCAGCTCGCTCTCGACCAGGACATTGTTGCCCACTTCGTAATCGCTGCTTTCAAAGCTGCTGTCATCGTCGTCAAATTCCTGACGCATATCCACAGGATTGCCTTCCTTATCCTGCACAACGATATCCAGACCCAGGCTCTGCAGCTCTTTGAGCATAACGCGGAAGCTCTCGGGGATACCGGGACGCGGGATGGGATCGCCCTTGACGATGGCTTCGTAGGTCTTGACACGGCCCACAACGTCGTCGGACTTGATGGTCAGGATCTCCTGCAGGGTGTAAGCGGCACCGTAGGCTTCCAGCGCCCAGACTTCCATCTCGCCGAAACGCTGACCGCCGAACTGTGCCTTGCCGCCCAGAGGCTGCTGGGTGACCATGGAGTACGGACCGGTGGAACGGGCATGGATCTTATCGTCGACCAGGTGATGCAGCTTGAGGTAGTACATATAACCGACGGTGACCTTGTTGGGGAACTGCTCGCCAGTACGGCCATCATAGACGGTGGTCTTGCCGTCATCGGTCAGGTCGATCTTGGAGAAGTCGATGATGTGGCCCTTCTCACCCATCAGGCGATCCAGCTTGGTGGGATATTCGGGGGCATTCTCGCCGTGCCACTTTTCGCGGGCTTCGGCGAAGCAGTCACGCAGATCGGATTCGTGCGCGCCGTCGAAGACAGGGGTCTGTACCTTCCAGCCCAGAGCCTTGGCCACATAGCCCAGGTTGACTTCCAGCACCTGACCGATGTTCATACGGGAGGGAACGCCCAGGGGGTTCAGCACGATATCCAGCGGCGTGCCGTCGGGCAGGAAAGGCATATCCTCCTGCGGCAGAATGCGGGAAACAACACCCTTGTTGCCGTGACGGCCGGCCATCTTATCGCCGACGCTGATCTTACGCTTCTGGGCGATGTAGCAGCGCACGCACATACGGACGCCGGGCTGCAGCTCATCGCTGTTCTCGGGGGTGAACACCTTGATGTCCACCACGATACCGTAGGCGCCATGGGGTACACGCAGGGAGGTGTCACGGACTTCGCGGGCCTTCTCACCGAAGATGGCACGCAACAGGCGCTCCTCGGCGGTCAGCTCGGTCTCGCCCTTGGGGGTGACCTTACCCACCAGGATATCGCCGGTCTTGACCTCGGCGCCGATGCGGATGATACCGCGGTCGTCCAGATCTTTCAGGGCGTCATCGCCGACGTTGGGGATGTCGCGGGTGATCTCCTCGGGTCCCAGCTTGGTGTCACGGGCCTCGGTCTCATACTCTTCAATATGAATGGAGGTGTAGACGTCCTCACGCACCAGCTTCTCGTTGAGCAGGACGGCGTCCTCGTAGTTGTAACCTTCCCAGGTCATGAAGCCGACCAGCGCATTCTTGCCCAGGCTGATTTCACCGTTCTTGGTGGCGGGACCGTCGGCCAGCACATCGCCGGTCTTGACGGCATCGCCCACCTGGACGATGGGACGCTGGTTGTTGCAGTTGCCCTGGTTGGAACGCATGAACTTGATCAGTTCATAGGTGTCGGCAGAGCCGTCGGCGCAGCGCACGACGATCTTCTCGGCATCCACATATTCCACGGTGCCGTCATGGGCGGCCAGGATGCAGACGCCGGAGTCGGTGGCGGCCTTGTATTCCATACCGGTAGCCACAATGGGCTGCTGGGTGACCATCAGAGGCACGGCCTGCCGCTGCATGTTGGAGCCCATCAGCGCACGGTTACAGTCGTCGTTCTCGAGGAACGGGATGCAGGCCGTAGCGACAGAAACCATCATTCGCGGGGAAACATCCATGAAGTCGACCTGGCTGGCCTCAAATTCCTGGATGTCGTTGCGGTGACGACCGGAAACACGGGCACGGACGAAGTGGTTGTTCTCGTCCAGGGGTTCGTTGGCCTGGGCGACGATGTACTCATCCTCCACGTCAGCGGTCATATAGACAACTTCATCGGTGACCACGCCGGTAGCCTTGTCCACACGGCGGTACGGGGCTTCCACAAAGCCGTACTTGTTGATCTTGGCGTAGGTGGCCAGGTAAGAGATCAGACCGATGTTGGGGCCTTCAGGGGTCTCGATGGGGCACAGACGGCCATAGTGGGTGTAGTGAACGTCGCGGACTTCAAAGCCTGCGCGGTCACGGGACAGACCACCGGGGCCCAGGGCGGACAGACGGCGCTTGTGGGTCAGCTCGGCCAGAGGGTTGTTCTGGTCCATGAACTGAGACAGCGGGCTGGAACCGATGAACTCTTTGATAGCGGCCACAACCGGGCGGATGTTGACCAGGCTCTGCGGAGTGATCTCGCCGCTCTCCTGGTTCTGCAGGGTCATGCGCTCACGGATGACGCGCTCCATACGGGAGAAGCCGATGCGGAACTGGTTCTGCAGCAACTCACCCACGCTGCGCACACGACGGTTGCCCAGGTGGTCGATTTCGTCGGTAACGCCGATGCCGTGATCCAGGCCGATCAGGTAGTTGATGGACGCGAAGATGTCGTCCACCGTGACGGTGCGGCTAATGAGCACATCGTGGTTCTGGCGCAGCAGCTCCTTCTGCTCTTCCGGATCGGAAGTGGCATCGAGGATCTTGCGGATCTCGGCAAAGTTGGCGCGCTCGTTGATGCCGCACTCAGCATCCACATCGAAGCTGAAGAAAGGCTGAGCGTCCACACAGCCGTTGGAGATCACGATGACCGGGATGCTCTCCTCGCCCTTGCGCTCGACGAGGACCACCACGCGGGTCACACCGGCGGCATCGATCTCGTTGGCCTTGGCGGTGTTGATCTTCTCCCCTTTCGCCACCAGCAGCTCACCGGTCAGCGGGGCGATGATGTCCTCGGCGGCCTTGTAACCGGCAATGCGGCGGGCCAGCGCGAGCTTGTTGTTCATCTTATAGCGGCCGAAACGAGCCAGGTCGTAACGGCGCGGGTCAAAGAACAGCGAGTTCAGATGGCTGCGGGAGTTTTCCACCGTCGGGGGCTCGCCGGGGCGCAGCTTGCGGTAGACTTCCAGCAGACCTTCCTCGGTGGAATGGGTGATGTCCTTTTCCAGGGAGGCATTGATCTTGGGTTCGGAATCGCCGAAGAACTGGCGGATCTGCTCATCGGTGCTCAGGCCCAGGGCGCGGATCAGCGTGGTGACCGGCAGCTTGCGGTTCTTATCAATACGGACGTAGAAAACATCCTGAGAATCGGTCTCATACTCCAGCCAGGCGCCGCGGTTGGGGTTCATCGTGGCGGTAAACAGGTCCTTGCCGGTACGGTCCTTGCTGGAACCGTAGAACACACCGGGAGAACGGACCAACTGGCTGACGATGGCACGCTCGGCACCGTTGGAGATAAAGGTACCGGAATCCGTCATGAGCGGGAAGTCGCCCATGAAGATTTCCTGTTCCTTCACTTCACCGGTCTGCTTGTTGAACAGCCGCGCCGTGACATACAGGGGCGCCGCATACGTGGCGTCCCGCTCCTTACATTCTTTAATGGAGTATTTGGGGTTCTTGTCCAGCCGGTAATCGACGAATTCCAGCACCAGATTTCCGGTGTAGTCCTCAATCGCGGCAATGTCATGGAAGACCTCATGCAGACCTTCCTGAAGGAACCAGTTGTAAGAGTTTTTCTGGATCTCGATGAGATTGGGCATATCAATCACTTCGTTGATACGGGAAAAACTCATGCGGGTCGTTCTGCCGTTTTGTACGGGCTTGACCTTTACCATAAAACGCGACCACTCCTATTCCATAGATTGACAAAGTTGGCAAAAGCGTCCCAAAGGGGCCTTTGTGAAAGGAACGATATTCGGCGTTTTTCACAAATTTTAGGGTTTTCGCATTTTGGCAAAATCCCCTTAGGGCGCTCTATTCCATTTTTGTGATACTGATTTAGTATACAGGCTAAAACCCTTATTGTCAAGGCTTTTCGGGGCTTTTTTACAACTTTTGTTGCGGCATTGATACGCCCGGGCGCGTGTACGTTATTTTCGGCATTTTGACGGTTTTGCCCCATTTCGCCTGCCTTGACAAATCCGCGGCGGCTGTTCCAAAGACCCCTTTTGGGCATTTTTCACAACCAGTCGCCAGTCTTTTTGTGGGGGCTCCCCCTTGACATTTTTCGGATTGCGTGTACAGAAAATCCCCGTCCGGAGATTCGGACGGGGATTTTACGATTTTTTATCCTATCAATCCAGGAAATCGCGCAGTTTCTTGCTGCGGCTGGGATGGCGGAGCTTGCGCAGCGCCTTGGCTTCGATCTGGCGGATGCGTTCACGGGTGACGTTGAACTCCTTGCCCACCTCTTCCAGCGTGCGGGGACGACCGTCTTCCAGGCCAAAACGCAGGCGCAGTACCTTTTCCTCACGGGGCGTCAGCGTCTTGAGCACATCGGCCAGCTGCTCCTTCAGCAGGGTCTGGCTGGCAGCCTCTGCCGGGACCGGCGCATCATCGTCAGGGATGAAGTCCCCCAGATGGCTGTCCTCCTCCTCACCGATCGGCGTTTCCAGGCTGACAGGTTCCTGGGCCACCCGCATGATCTCACGGACCTTGTCCACCGACATATCCAGGCGCTCGGCAATTTCCTCCGCACTGGGGTCGTGGCCGTACTCATGCAGGAGCTGGCTGGACACCTTCTTGACCTTGTTGATGGTCTCCACCATGTGCACAGGAATACGGATGGTACGGGCCTGGTCGGCGATGGCACGGGTAATGGCCTGGCGAATCCACCAGGTCGCGTAGGTGGAGAACTTGAAGCCCTTGGTGTGGTCAAACTTTTCAACCGCTTTGATCAGGCCCAGGTTGCCTTCCTGGATCAGATCCAGGAACTGCATACCGCGGCCGACATACCGCTTGGCGATGGAAACGACCAGACGCAGGTTGGCCTCGCTCAGACGCTGCTTCGCCTTTTCCCCTTCCGGACCGCCGGCCTGGATCTTCAGCGCCAGGTCGATCTCCTCCTCGGGGGTCAGCAGCGGCACGCGGCCGATCTCTTTCAGGTAAACCTTAACAGGGTCATCGATGGTAATGCCATCGGTGTTGAGGCTTTCCTCAAAATCATCCACGTTGTCCTCGGTCAGGGCCACATCGGACGAATCCACCGCGTCGTCATCCACCACTTCGATACCGTTGCTTTCCAGTTCCTCGTAGAGCTTTTCCATCTGCTCCACGTCCAGAACATGGCCGCTCTCCTCCATCGCATCCCCGATTTCGGTGTTGGTCAACTTGCCGTTGCGGCGGCCGGTTTCGATCAAACTGCGAATGGGATCTTTTTTCTCTGCCATAAGTACGTTTCTCCTTTTGGTTTTCTATTGGTAGACTGCGCATCTTTGCGCGGGGACAATGCTTTTGTTTGCGTATCGGTCACCCGTCGCTTTCCGGCGGGTCCTGCACACCCTTTTCCTTTTTTACATTGGCAAAAAAGTTCAGAAACTGGTCGTCGCTGGTACCTGCCACCCTCTCGCTAATGGGTTTGGCATTCTGCAGTCGTTCCAGGTACATATCAATGTCCCGCCGGGCCAGCTTTTGGTCATGGTTCCGGGCCTGGGCAAGTGCCACCTGCTGGAACGCCTTCTCATCCAGCATCTGTTGCAGTGAAGTGAGATTGACCGGCTGCTTTTCATCCGCACACCGGTAGATCGCCTGTAGCGCCTGCTGCATTTCCGGCAACAGGATCGACTCCATATTCATCCTGCCGCGCACGTAAGCGATTTCGTCCGGGTCCTGCAGCAAGGCCGCCACCAGCTGCCGGCTGGCGCTGGCTGCCCCTAAAACCGAATCGCCCCCCTGGGTGTAGGGCACCCGGATATCGGCGGCCAGTCCTTTCTGGGCCATTTCCTTTTGTTCCTTGCGATGGCTGCGTCGGTCCGCCGCCCGGATAGCTCCCTGCATCTGGGACACAATGGCCTGTTTGGAAACGCCGGTCTCTTCGGCCAGGCGCCCGGCATACACATCCCGGGCTGTGGGAGTGACGCTGTAGCCCGTCAGAATTTCGATGGCCTCGCGGATGTAATTCAGCCGTCCGTCATCGCTGCGCAGATCATACTTGGCCTTGGCCTTTTTCAGCTGGAACTCGGTGGGGTTGGCCGTGCCGTTAAGCAGCATATCAAACCGTTCCCGACCGTATTTCTTGATAAATTCATCCGGGTCCTTGGCGCCCTGGTAACTGAGCACGCTGACTTTGACCGGGCTGTTGGCAAAAAGACCCAAGCTGCGCTCGGTGGCTTTCTGCCCTGCCTCATCGGAGTCATAGCTTAAGACCACCTCGTCGGCATATTCACTGAGCAGCTTGACCTGTTCCGGCGTCAACGCCGTGCCGCAGGCACAAACCGCCGTGTCGAAGCCTGCTTCGTGCATGGAGATCACATCCATGTAGCCTTCACACAGGATGTACCGCTTGCTGGTGGATTTTTTGGCGATATTCAAGGCAAACAACGTCCGGGATTTGTGGTAGACCATCGTCTCGGGACTGTTGATATACTTGGGTTTGGAGTCATCCAGCACGCGGCCGCCGAATGCAATGATCGAACCTCTCACATCAATGATCGGCACCATCACACGGTGGCGGAAGATATCATACAGATTCCCCTTGGCGCTGCGCTTGATAAGACCCGAATGTTCTAGTTCATCCTCGGCAAAACCGTGCCGCTTCAGATAATGCAGCAGCCCGCCGAAATCCTCCGGTGCGTAGCCCAGTCCGAACCGCCGGATGGCCCCATCGGACAAGCCCCGCTTTTCCTTCCAGTAACGCCGCGCCTGAGCCGCTTCCGGCGTTTTGGCATTCAGCTGCTCGTAAAAATAGCGCGCTGCGCAACGATTGATTTCCAGCAGCCGCTGCCGGGCTCTGGCTTCTTTGTCCTCTTCCTCGGGCAGCGGCATCCCCACACGGGACGCCAGCTGTTTGACGCTTTCCACGTACCCGAGATTATTGTACTTGCGCACGAAATTTATAACATCGCCCGCTGCACCGCAGCCAAAGCAGTAAAAGCTCTGGGTATCGGGGTACACCACAAAGGAAGGCGTCTTTTCATTATGGAACGGGCACAGCCCGCTCAGCGTTCTGCCGCGGCGGCGCAATTGCACATACTGGCCGATGACCTCTTCAATGTCGTTGCGGCGTACCACTTCCTGTATGTATTCCTGGGGGATCAAATCCGTTCCACCTCCCTTACGCAAGAAAAGCGATCACAAAACCTGCCACTTCTGCGGCACAAACCACTCTACAAACAAGCGGGTCGCGAACTCATCGCTCATGCCGCTGATGTAATCGGTAGCCGCACGGTCCACACCTTCGTTGTAAGCGATCTGCAGATAGAAATTCGGCATCCGGTCCGGTTCCTCACACAGCCGTTCGTAAAGTTCCGCAATGAGCTTGTCCACCTTTTTTTCTTCCCGCTTGGCGTCCCGGTCCACATAGACTGTGGAGTACATGAAATCTTTGAGCACTGCATACGCAGCGTCCACCTCGGGCGAAAAATTGATGCGCCCGTTCTGACTGTGTTCCACCAGATCGGAAATCATCGTCGTGATGCGCTGGGACTTGGTATGGCCCAGAACCGCAGTGGCTTCCGGCGGAATCTGGCGCGGGTCCAGCACCCCAGCGGCGACCGCATCCTCAATATCATGATTGAGAAAGGCAATATGATCGGCCCGGCGCACGACACACCCTTCCGGCGTGCGCGCCCAGGTGCCGGTGGTATGGGTGATGATGCCGTTGCGGACTTCCCAGCTCAGGTTCAGACCCTTGCCGTCTTTTTCCAGCATATCCACCACCCGCAGACTCTGCCGGTAATGGGTGAATCCATCGGGGCACAAACGGTTGAGCGCCCGCTCCCCCGCATGCCCGAAGGGGGTATGCCCCAGGTCGTGCCCCAGGGCGATGGCTTCGGTCAGATCTTCATTGAGCCGCAGCGCCCGGGCAATCGTCCGGGCAATCTGGCTGACCTCCAGCGTATGGGTCAGACGGGTACGATAATGGTCCCCCTCGGGAGACAGGAACACCTGAGTCTTTTGCTTGAGACGCCGGAAGGCTTTGCAATGCAAAATACGGTCCCTGTCCCGCTGGAAGCATGGGCGGATCGGGTCTTCCTCCTCCGGAACGCGGCGGCCACGGCTGTTTTCGCTTAAAGTTGCATAACGGCTGAGCGTCTGCCGTTCAATCGCTTGAGTTTCTTCTCGAATCGTCACAGAATCCGCCCCCTTTCGTTGGTCTCTCTATAAATAAATACGATAAAACCGGGCAAATGACTTTATTTTTGCCGCAAAATTCATATTTTTTTCAAAATGGCGCATAAGCCGGTGCAGAAACCTGCACCTGGGCCGCCCCGCGGGTCAGTTCCGAGAGTGATGCGCAGATTGCCGTTTCCTCCCCCGCCGGCATCCGCCACAGCAGCGTCACGGCATCCGCAAACACAGGGTCCTGCAGTTTTGCCCCCGAAGCCGCCACCATCCGCTGGGCTTGCTCAAACAAGGTGTACGGAACACGCAGACTGCAATCCACCACCAGACGCATACTGACGAGTTCCGCTTTCTGCAAGGCGCCGGAGGCCGCCGCCGTATAAGCCCGCACCAGTCCGCCGGTCCCCAGCAGAATACCGCCAAAGTATCGGGTCACCACCACGATCACATCCGAAAGTCCGGCGTGGCCGATGGCTTCCAGCACCGGCGTGCCTGCCGTCTTGGCCGGTTCCCCGTCATCGGAATAGCGCGTACGGCCATTCTGCAGTACATAGGCGTATACGTTATGTCGGGCTGTCCGGTTGGCCCCACGGACGCCATTCAGAATCGTCAGTGCTTTTTCCTCGGTGTCGGCAAAAGCTGCCGTCGCAATAAAGCGGCTGCGCTTCTCTTCATATTCAAAGGTCGATACCCCGCGGATGGTCTTGTAGTCAGACATGACATAACTCCTTGCAGACAGCCAAAAATACCCCAGATGTTTCCATCTGGGGTACAATGCAAACAAACTTATTTGCCAGCGTTGGCATAACGGCGCTTGAAGCGCTCGACGCGACCACCGGTATCGACCAGCTTCTGCTTGCCGGTGTAGAACGGATGGCACTTGCTGCAAACTTCGACGTGGATCTCCGGCTTGGTGTCACGGGTGTGGATCACGTTGCCGCAGGCACAGGTAATGGTGCAGTCCACATAGTTCGGATGGATGCCCTTCTTCATGGTTGTTTCACCTCTTTCTCGATCATGATTACGGGAGCCATACTTGATATATGTGCTCATCACAATCTTCGAATTGCGGCTACCAGCATTCACCATCCTGTGCGAATGGAGCAGCCATCTGAACGATTGCTAACGTATTTTAGCAGAAAAAGCACTGTTTGTCAAGGAATTTTCTTCTGCTCCCCACCGCCGCCCATGCCCCCCTACGCCTTTGCTGTTTCAATAGCCAGGAAAAGGACTTGTATGTATTTTCTTTCGCAAAAAAGAAAACGCCTTGAATCAACGAATCATCGTACAATTCAAGGCGTTTTTGGAGCGGGATACGAGTCTCGAACTCGCCACCTACTGCTTGGGAAGCAGTCACTCTACCGGATGAGCTAATCCCGCATGACTTAGTTATTGTACCGCAAAGTCCCCGTTTTGTCAATGGCGTTTTGCGTCTTCTATTGTCAATGCTTTTGAAATCCGATATAATATAGAAAAACATTGCTTTCCCATCGCACCGGGAAAGCAACGATTTACGACGTTTGCAAGGCGCTTTTGTTTGCTGCACAGCCCTGACTGTCTCGAAAGGAGATTTCTTTCATGTTGGACGCCTTTCCCATCTATCACTGGTTTCACAACGGAAATTCCTATTCCGGTTCCGAGGGCGGCATGCGATATGTGATCGTTCCCGGCAAAAAGCCGGACCCCGCTGATGAGAGCGGTAAAAAGAAAGTGGAATATCTGACTGCTTCTATCTGGCCCGGTCCCTGGAGCATCGAACACACGGCGGAGGAGAAAATCCAGTCTCAGGAATTTGCGGGCAACCAGCAAGGGCTGGATAACGCCGTTGCATGGTTCCACGAAATGTATGCCGCTGAATTGGAGCGTTGGGAGAACGTCCCCTCCATTCTGGACTGCGAACCAGACCGGTGATATACTGCTGCACAAAAACGGCATCGTACCAATTGTGGTACGATGCCGTTTTTTTATTCAATAGCGGGCATACAGGAAACCGCCACCGCCCAGGAAATATCCCATCAGGAGAAACGCAAAGAGTGCCAACTCGTAAGCGGCCCACCGCACCGGACGCGGGGCTTTTGCCAGCTTGTCCAGCAGGGGCACATGATATTCCTGCAGCAAATCCCCTGCAACCAGAATCGCCACCCCCGCAAACAGGAAAAGCTGCTCCTGGCGGGTCGTCAACCCAAGTTCCCAGTAATTGCTGATCGCATCGTGACCGCTGTTGTGCAGAATCCCGTAGAAATACTGTACCGCGTTGGCAAGGCTTGCGGCCCGAAAAATCGTAAAGGTGAACACAAAAAAACCGAAAGTGCCCGCAATTCCCACCAGACGTGCCCAGCCTTTTGTGACGGCGTGGCGCCAGGGCAGATGATTTTCCAGTGCCTGGAATCCTCCCTGCAGGAGTCCCCAGAGCAGGTATGTCAACCCGGCGCCATGCCATATACCACTGACAAGAAAGGTTGCCACAAGATTGACGTCCCGCCGGGCTGGGCTGCAGCGGCTTCCGCCCAACGGGATATACACATAGTCTTTCAGCCAGCGCGACAGACTGATATGCCAGCGAGACCACCATTCCTTGATCGTTGCGGAAAGGAATGGCTGGCAAAAATTTTCGGGAAGAGAAAGGCCCAGTATCTGGCCGATGCCCAGCACAATGTCCGTGTAGCCGGAAAAATCCGCATACAGCTGGAACAAATAGAGCACCGCGGCTAGCAGCAGCTGCGTGCGATCCAAAGACGCGGGGTCTGCAAAAGCAACCCCGACAACCACCGCTGCACGATCCGCAACTGCGATTTTTTTAAAGTATCCCCAGAAGCACCGTATGGCACCGCGCCAGGCGCGTGGGCCGTCCCAACGGATATCCGCCTCCAGCTGCGGCATCAGTTCCCCATACCGGTTGAAAGGTCCCTGTGTGATGGACAGGAAAAAAGAAGAGAAACAGAGCACCCGGGCAAAACTGCGCTGCGGTGCGATTGCCGCACGGCGAACATCCACCAGATAGCTGACAAGCTGCAGCGTAAAATAGCCGATGCCCAGAGGCTGCAGCATTTCCGGTTGCCACAGGCGCAGCCCCAGCATGGCCTGCAAGCCGCCGGCTGCCGCCACATAGTATTTCAGCAACAGCAACGGCGCCAGGGCCGCTGCCAGTCCCAACGCGAAAAGCCCATTTTTCTCACGAGCACGCAGCCCACAGGCCCAGACCAGTCCCGTGCTGACCAGCAACACCAGAAAGCCCTGCCAGTCCAGGGAAAGATAAAAGAGCGCACTGGCCGCCAGCATCAGCAACCAGCGTTTCGAGGGCGCACAACAATACCAAAGCCCCACCAGCAATGCCGCAAACGCGACAAAGCCCGGCGAAGAAACAGCCAGCATGGCAGGACCTCCTTTTACGAATTCATATAGGCATCCGCCATAAAGATGGTGTTGTCCGGGTCATTCGTGATTTTGTCTTCTACCGTATCACAGAACAGTGCGGACACATCTTCCCCCGCAGCATCCCGGGCTATTACATCGCACAGCACTGCCGTAAACTTTTCGGCTCCTATCCCATTGAGGTGATGCGCGTCCGAAAAATCTCCACCGCCCAAATCCATAGCATGGGGGTCACGATACAGCGAAAAATCCCAATACACCGTATCATGCTCCTCTGCAAAAGCATTCACCGCATCCACGTACGCCTGGTATTGTGCCGTGTTGGAAACATAAGCACTGGGCAGCGGCGCCGTGAACAGCACCAGGCGAATTCCGTTCTGCTCGCAGTACGCTGCAATTTTTTCCAGATATTCCCTGCCAAAATCCGAAAGCGGACGCCCGGGGTCCACATCCAGAAGCGTGGCGTACCCGTCCCGTGCGGTGCCCTCGGTATAGACAAAACCGTTCCCCCGGTAGGCTTCTCCCTCTTCGGGATAGGTCACATAGCCATAATTGCCAAGTGCATAGCCGTCTGTCAGCTTGGCGCGCCACAGTGCAGGCATTTCCCCCGGCGAGGCGATTCCGTGCCGGGCCGGGAGGAGCAGGTCCGCAAAAGCGGCCATGCCGCCCATCTCCCACAGATATTGATACCGCCGGGGTGAATCCCAGCGCATATAATCTGTCAGCAGATAGCATGCCATCGGGATATCCCCCGAGGCACTCTGATTGTACCCGGTGTAAAACATCTCCAGATACACTGTCTTGAGGGGATTCTCTACTGCCGCCTCCTGCAGCATATAGTAGGAGCCATCCGGCAGCTGCTGGGAGGACCCTGCATTAAAACTGTGCGTACCAAGCGCTCCATCCACCGCAGCCGGGTCCACACTGCGATAGCAGTGGGAGGACCCCAGAAAAAGGGTGTCGATCTGCCCCGTCTGGGCATACAGTTCCTGCAGCATTACGCGAGAGTAGGAGTGTACATCATCTACCAGCAAAAACCGGGCCGCAACCAGCAAAATCACCGTGAGCAGCACAAAGGCAGCCGCAGGGAGGATTTTTCCCAGGGCGGTTTTCTTCATGGAGTCTCCTTTCGGTCAGCGTTGGATTTTCATATGAGGATGCCGCGGCTGGTAGGTGGCAACATCCAGTTTCCAGACCGTATTGCCGGTTTCGTCCTCCTCGACCTTGGCAAAGCCGAAGCCCGCATAGAACTCACGCACCATGGCATTCTTGGCCGTGGGATAGTAATAGCCGTATAGGGTGGTCACCCCGCGGGCAGCCGCTTCGGACACCAGCGTGTCCATCATGGCATCTTCCATGCCGCGCTTGAGCACACGGCAGCTCATCAGCCACAGCCGCAGGTGCAGCGCACGCTCCTGCTGTTCACCGCACACCACCGTGACAATACCGTTATCGCCGAATCTATCCACCAGTTTGCCGCACAGGCAGATTCGGCTTTCATCCTGTGCCATGGCGCGGATGTCATCCTCCGAACAGCGCAGCGTCGTCAGATTGAACTGATTGGATTTGTTGGTGAGCTGGGCGATCCGCTGGATATACAGCGGTTCAAAACCGTGGATGGTGGCGACCATTTCCAGGCTGTCCAGATATTCGCCATAGTCGCCGAAAGCAGCCTGCGCTGCGGCACGCTGTGCGTTCTGATGGTAGAGTTCGGTCTTTTTCAGGTCTTCCTGGGAAAGGGCCGTCACCTCAAAATAGCCGCCATGGTCCAACATCTTGATATAGTTTTCGGCACCATCCAGCACCGGTACCGCCACACCCGGCACCTGGGCTTCCACAATGGCGCGCTCCGCCGGGTTATCGTCGGCGAACACAAAGCTGTCCACCCCCAGATTCAGCTCGGAAGCAATGGCTTTCAGATTCTGGTCCTTGGGGTCCCAGTTGGCTTTGATCGCCACAAAATCATCGGGGCGCAATACGCCATCGGGATGGTTGAGGCCCGCCATCGCATTGGCTTCCTCGTTCTTGGAATCCACCGCCAGAATCACGCCGATGCTCTTGAGAGCCTTGCAGTAGCTCTGGAATTCGGCATAGACCTGACCTTCCGGCACCTCGGGTCCGATGGCCAGACCGTCCACACCATCGTCACCCACGACGCCGCCCCAAAGGGTGTTGTCCAGATCCAGCACCAGGGCTTTTTTGTTGCGGCCGTACAGCGACTTGATGATATTGGCTACGCTGTTTGCCAGCGACGGGATGGCATCCAGACACATGGCATATTTGTACATATGCCAGTAAAAAGCATCGCCCCAGGCCGTCAGACCGTAATCCGCCGAGAGATAGTCGATATCGTTGATGTAAAAATGCTCATGGGCTGCGGCATAGGCATAGAATTTCTGGTTCAGACGGCTGATGAAGTTGGAGCGGCCGTGCACGTCCCAGATGTCCCGGTTCCCCATCAGGCGATAGTTGGGGCGGTCGAAGTTATTCTGGATGATGGGGCAGGCAAACTTCTGTTCCAACGTCTGCCACATTGTCTCAAAATGGGCATACTGAGTGTTCAGCATATCTTCGATCTGCTCCGGGCTGTCCGCCGTGGTCGGCAGCGCCGTCAGGTTGCGCCAGTTGGTATGAATGTAGATCACATCCGGCGCAAAAGCGTCCAGTTCCGGCGTGCCAAACATGGCATCCTGCCAGTATTGGGCATACTCACTCTGATAAAATTCCGCTTCGATTCCGTATTGCAGCAAAAAAAGCCCCAGCTGATCCGTCACCTCGTTGGTGGTGGACCCGCCGAGAATCGCAATTTTTTTGTGCAGCGGATGCGGATTCTGTGCCAGAAGTTCCCGACGCAGACGACGCTTTTTGCGCAGCAGCGTCTCTGTGTCCAGGGGATAACGGAAGCAATCCATGGGCAGCTCCTTTTCGCAATTACAGTTCTGCCAGGGCACCTTTGAGCGCCTGGGCAATCTGATCCGGGCAGCTGGTAGGTTTGTTGCCGCAGGTCGTGCCCTCCATACGGGCGATGGCATCCTCTGCCTTCATGCCGGTCAGCAAGCCGGAAATGCCCTTGAGGTTGCCGTTGCAGCCACCCAGCACACGGACAGCGGCAATGGTATGATCGGGATTCAGTTCCACTTCGGTGCGGACAGAGCAGGTGCCTTTGTTGTTGTATACATACGTCATGATCGTTTATACTCCTTTTTATTGTGCCTTTTTGTTGGACATTTTGCGGGCCTTGGCGAGGGTTTCCAGGCGGACGATCTGTTCATCGCGGGTCGAAAACGCGCCCACCGGCCGCGGTGTGACCGTATTCAGGCCATGGTAGTCGGTGCCGCCGGTAATCAGAAGGTCATTTTCCTTTGCAAGCCGCAGCAATTCCGCCTTGTCTTCCGGCGTATTGCGCGGATGGTCGATCTCCACGCCGTCCAGCCGTCCGGCGGCGATGAGTTCCCGGGCCAATTCCATACTGTGGTAAACGCTGGGGTGCGCAAGCACCACCACGCCGCGGCAGGCTTTGATGAGCGACAGTACATCATCCACCGGCTCATACCGCGGCGTGTGCAGAATCCGCCCCCGCACCGGTTTGAGTCCGAACAGCGAACGATAGACATCATTATACATCCCGTCGGCCAGACCGTACTGCCACAGCACCCGCATTACATGTGCCTTGAACAGCGTGCCGCTGTCCCGGGCAAGTTCCAGAGCTTCCTCGGTGCGGAACTGCGGACAGATCTCTTCCAGTTCCCGGCAGCTCTGCAAAACCGCTACGCGGCGGCGCTCCGCCATCATGTCGCAGAATTCCGCCAGCGGCGCGCAGTCATCGGGCCAGTAGCACAAAAGATGTACCCGATGGGCACGCTCGTAATCGTAAGCCGTCATCTCCAGCGCTGGGATCAGATGGACGCCCTCCTGCTTGGGATGGGCATAGGCATACCGTACACCGCGCATGGAATCGTGGTCTGAGATGGCCAGATGGGTCATGCCCGCACAGCTGGCCAGAAACGGCATCTTTTCCGCCGGGGTGGACCCATCGGAAAAGGTAGTGTGGGTATGCAGATCGCCTGGCATAGCATTTCCCCCTTTTGGCTCTTTAACGATTTATTATACTCTTTTTTCTTGTGTTTGAAAAGCCCTTCCCGGATTTCCGCAGGGTCCCCACCTATTTCATCGTCTGCGCATAGGTGCGGGCGTGTTCGATAAACCGGCTGGCCGCCGGGGACAGACCTCTGCGCGACAGACAAGCCACGCCGATGCTGCGCCCCGCCGCCGGTTCCAGCCGCAATACCTGGCAGCCGCTGTGGTCGGTCCCCATTTTGAACATCAGTTCCGGCATGATGGCCAGGCCCTGTCCGCAGGAGACCATGGCGATCATGGACTGGTCATCCACGATATAGCAGCGGCTGTTCACATGCAGATCGTTCTTTTTGAAATAGCTTTGTATATCGGCATCCACGTCGGCCTGCTGGCTGACAAACGGCTGGCCCTGCAGCTCCTCGGCCCAGACGCATCCCGGCCGCCTGGGCTTATAAGACGCCGGTGCAATGCAGATCAGCGGGTCCTCATACAAGGGCTCAAAGTCCAGATCTTTGGCGCTGGAATTGGAGAGAAATCCCAGTTCCACCACACCGTTTTTGAGCCAGGCTGCGATATCGGCGTAAGACCCCTGGTAGATCTGCACATCGATACCGGGAAATTCCTGCTGGAACGGCGGTACCAGCTGCGGCATCCAGGTCACACAGGCCGAGTTGAATACCCCCAGACGCAGCACGCCTTTGTGCATCCCGTTGATCTGGGCGATGGACTGGTCGAGTAATTCGCTGCTGTTCAGCATCTGCCGGATAGATGGAAACAGGCTTTCCCCCGCCGCGGTCATCGTCACGCCGCTTTTGGTGCGGGTGAACAACGGAAATCCACATTCTGCCTCCATGCCGGACACCGCATGACTGATGGCGGATGGGGTCAGGTGCATCTGTTCCGCCGCCGCGGCAAAGGTGCCCAGTTGTGCCACCATCATCAGGATCTGGCAATCTGTGAGGGTCATGAGCGCTCCTCCTTTTCGTGAATTTCTTTCACCTTGTATATGAAAAAATTGTACTTTACTTCACGTTTATACTGTACTATGATAATAAAAGAAAGTCAATGCCTGCAACGCACATTGCAGAAACCGCATTGGCTCCTCTCTCCCTCCACGACCTTACCGGCCCGCACACCGGTTGGGTCTTTTTTTATTGCGCCAAACCCACCGGTGTGATATGATAATATAAGAAATGTGTTTGTGTAAGGGATGAGGGAATGGCAAAATCACGCGGAGTGCGCGGTGCCGCCAGCTGGTGTGCAATTGCCGCGCTGTTTTATTTATTGGTACGTTCCTTGCTGTATGCGGGGGTCAGCAGTCTGCTGGGTCTGCTGCAGCCCGGGGCAAGCCTGAGCAAGCCCGTCGGTATCGCGGATGTCACCATCGGACTGTTGCAGCTGTTTATCGGGATCGGGGCCATCGCCATTCCGCTGTGGTGTATGCTGCGCCTGACCCGGCTGGAACCCCGGGATCTTCGCATTGTACTGCCTGCGCCCTGGAGTCCCGGGTTCTGCCTGCCGGTGTTTCTGGGACTGGCCAACGCCGCCAACCTGGCCGGCGCCCTGCTGACCACCTGGCTGGGCATTGAAACAACGACGAGTATTCTGCCCAGCGGCGGATTGGAACTGTTTGTGCAGTTTCTTGTTCTGTGTGTGATGCCGGCTATCGTGGAAGAAGTGTTTTTCCGGGGCGCCCTGCAGGGGCTTATGCGCCCCTGCGGCAGTGCGGTCGCCATCTTCGGCCCTGCCCTGCTGTTTGCCCTGCTCCATCTGGACCCTGTCCAGGGGCTCACCGCGCTGGTCTGCGGTGTCTTTCTCGGGTGGCTGGCGGAACGTTCCGGCAGCATCCTGCCCGGTATTCTGCTGCACTTCACCAACAATTGCCTGGCTTTTCTCAGTTTGTATCTGCGGTTCTACGCGCCCAACAATGTTTCCTTTGCTGTAGAACTGTTTGTGCTTCTGTTCTTCCCGCTGTTCGGGCTTTGGCTGGTTTACCATGCCCGCCAGCAAGGGTTCCGCTTTTCCGCCGGGCTGCGCCCCGGTGTGGACGTTCTGGATGTTTTCACAAGTCCCGCCTATCTGATAACGGTGCTGTTCCTGCTGGTCTACACCGTCTTTCTGAGCCATTGAAAGGGTTACACAATGACCGATGAACAACTGATGCAGGCTGCGCTGGAAGAGGCGCGCATTGCCGCCGCTCTGGGGGAAGTCCCGGTCGGGGCCGTCATTGCCAAGGACGGCGAGATCATTGCCCGGGCCCACAACCTGCGGGAAAGTGGCAAAAACGCCACCTACCACGCCGAACTGATGGCCATTGATGCCGCCTGCAAAGCCCTGGGCGGCTGGCGGTTGTGGCAATGTGAGCTGTTCGTGACTCTGGAGCCTTGTCCGATGTGCAGCGGCGCTATCATCAACAGTCGGCTGCGCCGGGTGGTATACGGGGCCCGGGACCCGAAAGCCGGTTGCTGCGGGAGCCTGACTGACTTGTTTGCCCTGCCGTTCAACCACCATCCTGTGATCGAACAGGGGCTGTTGCAGGAAGAGGCACAGGCACTGCTGCAGGATTTCTTTGTGATGCTGCGCGAAAAACGAAAGAAGAAATGACATGAAACAAAGTGTACTGATCACCGGCGGCAGCCGCGGCATTGGTGCCGCCGCTGTGCTGGCTTTTGCCGCTGCCGGATACCACGTTGCTTTTACCTGGAACAACCACGGCAAGGCCGCCGAGCAGGTGCTGGAGCAGGCGCAAAAGATCGCGCCGGACAGTCAGTTCTTGGCGTTGCGGGCCGATGCCGGCGATGCCGTTCAGGTAGCCAACGCCGTACGCCGGGCGGAACAGGAACTGGGCGGCTTGCAGGTGCTGGTCTGCAACGCCGGTATTGCCCAGCAAAAACTGTTTACCGACACCACCGACGAGGACTGGCGGCATATCATGTCGGTGGATCTGGACGGCGCCTTTTACGCATGCCGCGCAGCCCTGCCCGGCATGATCCATCGCAAATACGGGCGCATCCTGCTGGTCAGCAGCATGTGGGGCCAGACCGGCGGTAGCTGTGAGGTTGCTTACAGCGCGGCCAAAGCCGGACTGATCGGCCTCGGCAAGGCGCTGGCCAAGGAGGAAGGTCCCAGCGGGATCACCGTCAACGTGGTGGCGCCGGGTGTCATCGACACCGACATGATGGCAGGTTTTTCCGACGAGGACCGGGCCGTATTGGCCGAGGACACGCCGGTAGGCCGTTTGGGCACTCCCCAGGAAATTGCCCGGACCCTGGTTTTTCTGGCGGATGAAGCCTCCGGTTACATCACCGGGCAGGTCATAGGTCAGAACGGCGGTCTGGTCATCTGAAATACAAACACAAACGCGCAGCCAAGATGGCTGCGCGTTTGTTATTTCTTTTTGCTGGTGCGCCGGGGAGCTTTTTTCGTAGCCGGGCGTCGGGCCGCCGGCTTTTTGGGAGCCGGGCGGATTCGTACGAACTGAATCGGGTTGCCGTTGGAGAGAATCCGTTCCTCTACCTCCATCTCCGGCAGCGATGCCAGGAACTTGTTCAGGCTCTTGGAACCGAAGTTTCGCACGTCAAAGTCCGGGTACCGTTTGATCAGCTGATCGCCTACCCGGGAGGTACGGACCCAGCCGGTGCCATCGTCCATCTCTCCGATGAGACCATGTACAATGCGCTCGATGGATTCCCGGTTGATGGCCGTATCATCGCCGGCGTTGGCCCGCGCGTCGGTTTCCGCTGCGGGAGCCGCCGGGTCTGTCGTCTCCGGCTCACCGTGGTCCAGAATCAGATCAAGGTATTTGAACTGGTCGCATGCCTTGACAAAAGGGCCCAGGGCTTTGCTTTCACCCATACCGATGACCAGTTTGCCGGCCTCCCGCAGGCGGGCTGCCAGGCGGGTAAAGTCACTGTCCGAAGAGACGATGCAGAATCCATCCAGATTGCCGCCATAGAGCAGATCCATCGCGTCGATGATCATGGCCGAATCGGTAGCATTCTTGCCGGTGGTATAACTGTATTGCTGGATCGGAATGATGGAGTTGTTCAACAAGGCATCTTTCCAGCTTTTCAGTCGTGCATCGGACCAGTCGCCATAGATACGCTTGCAGGCCGCCACCCCGAAGGACGCCGCCTCGTCCAGGATCACCTTGACATACTTGGGTGAGATATTATCGGCGTCGATCAGGATGGCCAGTTTCAAATCTTCCATGCTCGTTACCTCTTGGGCTGCTCGTAGTACATATACAGCTGGCAGGGAATCATGCCGTTGTAAATTTTACGGCGACGCGCCGCCTTCTTCCCGAAATGCTGCTCAAAATCCGCATCCGCCGTGATGGCATATAACCCCTGGGCCGGGTTCCGCTGCCACACCTGTCCCAATGTACGGGCCAGGGAAGCCGCCTCGGAACTGTCGCCCAGACGTTCGCCGTAAGGCGGATTGGTCAGCACCGTGGCATTGCGGTCCGGAGTAAAATCCTTGACATCCGCCACTTCAAACCGGCAGCGGTCCCCTACCCCGGCCAGTTTGGCATTGGCGTTGGCCAGTGCCACCGCCGCCGGGTCAATATCATAGCCGATACCCTCAAAGGCGGCGTCCCGGCGCACCTCCGCCAACGCTTTCTGGCGCTGTTCGGCCCAGACCTCCGCCGGGACAAAGTCAAAATGTTCCGCGGCAAACCGACGGCGCAGGCCCGGGGCCAGATTCAGGGCTTTCTGCGCCGCTTCGATCACCAAGGTACCGGAGCCGCAGAAGGGGTCCTGCACCAGGCTGTCCCGACGCACACGGCCCAGGTCGGCGATCGCGGCGGCTAGGGTCTCCTTGATGGGCGCCAGCGTGGCGTTTTTACGGTAGCCGCGTTTGTGCAGGCCGTCACCGGAAGTATCCAGATAAATTTCCACCACATTTTTGCGCAGTGCAAAACGGACCTTATAGACATTACCGGTCTCCGGCAGTGTGCCTGTCCGGTGCCCGGCCATAAGGCGCTTGACAATGGCCTTTTTGACAATGCTCTGGCAGGCCGGCACGCTGGAAAGCTGACTGGACAGGCTGGACCCTTTGACCGGGAACGCCGCATCCGCCGGAAGCAGTTCTTCCCAGGGAATGTGATAGCAGCCATCAAACAACTCGTCGAAGGTCGTTGCCTTATAGGATGCGAGCTGTACAAGCACACGCTCCGCGGTACGCAGATTCAGGTTGGCCGCCGCAATCAGGTCCGCGCCGCCCTGAAACGCGATGCGCCCGTCGGTGACCTGGATATTTTGGGCGCCAAGGCGATTGATTTCAAAATGCAGGGTGGATTCGGTGCCGAAAAAGCAGGGAGCAACCAAGGTATACAATGTGGGCATAGCATTCCTTTCGTTTTGAATTTTTGCAAAAAAGCTCTAACCCCGGCGGTAAAAATGCCGTCAGGGTAGAGCTGTGTTTCGGAAATGGTTGTGTGCCGCTTTAGCCGCGGCGGCGGGAATAACCACCACGATGGTTTTCCGTCACGCGCTTGAGGTCGGCAATTTTTTCTTCGCTGCGGGATTTATAGCGAGCCATCATGTCCTCAAAACTCATCTCGCCCTGCGGGGCAGCCGGCTTGGGCTGCCAGACGCGGGGCTTATCCTCACGCTTGGGACGGTGTGCGGGCCGGGCACCACCCTGCTGCGGGCGGGCGCCGCGCTCCGGCGCGGGCTGCGTACGCTTGATGGACAGCGCGATCTTGCCATCGGGCGCAATGGAAAGCACCTTGACCGAAACCGTCTGCCCGTCCTCGAGCACAGCCGAAAGATCCTGCACGAACTCGTAGGAAACCTCGGAAATGTGGACAAGACCGGTCTTGCCCTCCGGCAGAGAGACGAACGCGCCGAACGGCTTGATTCCGGTTACCTTGCCCTCGACAATATCCCCAACTTGTAATGCCAAACTAGAATACCCCTTTTTCTTTGGATTGATTTATGCAGAGGGGTTGCCGCAAAGCGCCCCCGCTGAAACTGTATGTTCGCACTTATTTTCCGCTGATATCCACAAAGACACGCTCGTTGGGCTTGGCGTAGCCCTGTTCACGGGCATAGCGCTCGATGATGGCATCGTCGCCCTGGTCCAGTGTATTGGAAAGTTCCGCGTTTTCCGTCAGCTGATTGCTGAGCTGGCTTTGGACGCTGAGCAATTCCTGCTGTTTGGAGCCGATCGACACCTGATAATGGATCAGGCTGACGAACAGGTACCCGCAAAGAGCCAAAAAGGCCGCGACCAACAGCCACCGCGGGAGCAGCCCATGACGCTTATGCATAATCGGGATGCCCCCCTTCCTTAAAAATCGCGCGGTTGGGTGCGTATACGGCGCACAGCACTACGTATGGTTAATTATATAATATTTTCGACGGCTTTTGCAACTGCTTTTTTCCGTTTTTTGGCTTTTTTCCCGCTTTTTTCTCGATAGGGTGCGGCAGATATCGCTGTACTTTCCGTTTCAGTGCCCGGCCCAGCGGCCTGACGCACCGGAACGCCAGCATGCGCAGCGGCCACAACATGATTTCCAGCAATCCCCGCAGCCCCCGACGGATGGCGGGTCCGATGGTAGCATACCACGCCAGCAGCCCCACCAGCACGCCACCTGCCATATACCACCGGGCCAGACCGCTGGCACTGACCCCCGCCGAAAAGCCGCAGACCAGCACAGCGGCAGCAGCAAAGGTCAGAATATCCCAGAAAAAGCAGCGCACCGGGCCATCCCCCAGAACCAGTCCCAATGTTTGCCGTCCGATCCCCAGCAGGCATCCCAGCCCCAGGCACCAAAAAAAATCCGACAACACCGCCGCAGCGGCCGGTGACGCCGCCATCTCAGCGGAAGAGGCGGGCCAGCAGACCGCCGTTTGACTGCCGGTTTTCGGCATATTGCATGTACTCAATTTTTCCGGAAAGCTGCACCTGCCCGCTTTGGACCGACAATTCGCTGACCTGCAGTTCCTGACCGCCGATGGTCAAATTGCCCAGCGGGGTCTCCAGTACAGCAGCCGACTCATCACAGCTGATGATCCGGCTTACTCCGGTCACCGCCAGGTGGCGGCGGTCTTTCAGCGCCAGGCTGTGGCTGCGGGGCTGCGTTTCCACAGCACCGGTTCTGGTTCGGGCCGCTTCATTTTTGAGTTCCGGCATGGCGGTTGTCCCCTCCTCCGCAATTGGGTCTACATCCATACAATATGCGGCAAGGCAAAAAATTATGACTGCAAATCCACCACTTCAAACAATTCACGGGCTACATCCTTGCCCTTGGGTTCCTCGGTGGAGAGAACGCGCACCTTGATGGGACGATTGCCGAAGGTGATTTCAATGACATCCCCCACCTTGACCGCATAGCTGGCCTTGGCCGGTTTGTCATTTACGAGCACACGCCCCGCGTCCGCCACTTCGTTGGCCAGCGTGCGGCGCTTGATCAGACGGCTTACTTTCAGATATTTGTCTAAACGCATAGATTCCTCCTACGAAAAATACCCCATCGCCAACGGCGACGGGGCAAGCAAAGGTACAAGTTCTTACTGCACAGCGTCCTTCAGAGCCTTGCCGGCCTTGAAAGCGGGCAGCTTGGACGCCTCGATGGTGATCTCGGCGCCGGTCTGGGGGTTGCGGCCTTTGCGGGCCGGACGCTCACGGACCTCGAACGTGCCAAAGCCCACCAGGGTAACCTTATCGCCGTTCTTCAGAGCCTCGGTAATGGCATTGAGAGCGGTGTTGACAGCCTGCTCGGCGTCCTTCTTGGTCAGGTTGGCTTCGTTCGCAACAGCGGCGATCAATTCAACTTTCGTCATGGTTTGTACCTCCAAAGTAATTTATCTGCTAAAAGCGGCTGCAGGGTGTCCCACCCCAGATGCCTGCTTCTCAGCTCAGTTGGATTCGGGTGCCGCCTCAAATGCGGCATTGCGCTTTTGCAGCGCCTGCTCCGGGTCCACGCCCGCCTGCCGTGCCAATGCCACCGCAGCGAACAGCAACTCGCCCGCAGCCTGTTCGGCCATGCCCGGGTCCGATGCCTTCTGCAGCGCCAAAGCACACTCTGCCACAACTTGCGCATCCGCCGGCGTTTCCACGCCATACCGTGCGGCACGCTTCTGCAGCTTGCCGGCACGCATCAGCGCCGGAAGCGCCCTCGGCACGCTGGCCAGATCGTCCTCCATGGTCAGGCGGCCCTTTTCCTTATTCTTGAGCGCATCCCAATCTTTTATGCTGGTATCCCCGCCAAAAATATGGGGATGCCGTTCGATCAGTTTGCGGCAAACACCGTCACAGACCTGCTGCCAGGTGAAGTGTCCCGCTTCCTGCTCGATCCGGGTATGGAATACGACCTGCATCAGCACGTCGCCCAATTCCTCACACAGCAGTTCCGGGTCCTGCAGATCGATGGCATCCACTGCTTCGTACGCTTCCTCCAGGAAATTCATACGGATGGATTGATGGGTCTGGACTTTGTCCCACGGGCAGCCATGCTCAGGATCACGCAGCAGGGCAATGATGGCCGAAAGGTCATCGGCTGTATAGATCTCTTTTTCAGGAAATGATTTCATAGGTGTTTTTGCCCCTTGCGCAAGGCGCAGTACGCAATATTTTACTCCCAATCCGGAATTTGTCAAGCCTTGCGGGCGGCACCGCAGCCGCAGCGCCGCCCGCAGACAGCTTTTTTCTTACGCAGCAACGGCAATTTCAGCCGCGCCGTCTGCCATCGTTTTTACAGCTGCGCGCCGCAGTGATTGCAGAACAGTGCGTCGCCATCCACCTCTGCCTTGCAGACCGGACAGATCTTGGTCTCCCCGCGCAGCTGCACAGGCACTTCCTCGATTTCTTCCTCGTCCTCGGCTTCCGCGGCGGTTTCCTCCACAGGCTCCTCGCCCTCGGTTTCCATATACTCTTCAGGGCTCATGTTGGCCTTGAGCTCCTCGATGGATTTTTCCACCTCGGCAACGGCTTCGATATATTTTTCCACCAGGGGCTGGTTTTCCTCCCCTGCCTTATGCAGGCTGTACACAAGTGCCCCCAGCTGGCGCTGCGCCTTGGACAGCCGCGCCTGCTGGTTCATCAGATCCAATTGGTTTTTACCTTTATCTGCCAGATCCTGGGCCGTCTTTTTGGCGGTGTCCACCAGCTGCAGGCCCTGTTCCTTCAGCATTTCAATATCCAGTTCAAACATAGGAAACACCTCTTTCTCTAAACGTGCGCAGCTTTCGCTCCGCCGCGCTCTTTACGCCTATTATAGCGGATTCCTGCAGGCTTTGCAACGCACAAATGTATATTTTCCGTGAATTTACGGGGCTTTTGCGCCGATAAACTCCCGCAGCATACTGTCTGCGGGTACCAGTTCTGTCCCCAGTGCCGGGAAAGGCATAAATTTGCGGCAAAGCGCCTGGAGCTGCCGTTCCTGCAGGGACGTCAGTTCCGGGTCAGCGGGCATACCATCCAGCACATTGTGCCACAGACACACTTCATAGGTGTGGGTCGTATCCAGCAGCAAATCGGCGCGCGGTTTGAACGGTTTGATGTAGCGGTCCTCCCCGTCGCAGACATGCCCCCACAGCCCCAGCGTAAACGAGGCACCATGCCCGCGGAACAGACAATCCCGCACCAGACGCCGGGCCAGCCGGATATCCCGGGTAGCCAGGCACCTGCTGCCGTCCGGCGCGGCATATTCCTCCCGCAGACCGGCATACAGACAGAAAACCGCGTGTTCCGGAAGATTTTCCGTCAGCGCCGGGTTCAGGGCATGCAGTCCTTCGATGATCACGACACCGTCGCGGCAGTCGATGGTCTGGACGCCGTTGGGCTGCTGGAGTTTGAAATCAAACACCGGCGCCTGACAGATGCCGTCGCGGTGCAGTTCATCAAGGCAGCGGCGCAGCACCGGCAGGTCAAGCGACTGCAGGCTCTCATAGTCGTCGCTGCCATCGCGGTTCTTGGGATACCGTCCCGCCCCCGCATAAAAATCATCGAGACTGAGCACGACACTGCGGCGCCCTTTGGCTGCGATGGCTGCTGCCAGTTTATGGGCCGAGGTCGTCTTGCCGGCGGCAGACGCCCCCGTCAGCATGACGATATGGCGGCCACTGTTCAGGATCTCCCCGGCAATGGCGTCAATGCGTTGCCGATATTGTTGCTCACACAGGGCTGCAAACGGCTGCGGCTGACCGGCCGCCAGGGCGACCAGCTCACGGCTGACAAATCGTTTGCGTTGCGTAACGTTCATAGAACTCCTCCACGCCCTGTTTGCGGGCCAGTATCTCCCCGAAGCGGTCAATATATTCGGTGGGATATTTGAAATTGAAGATGCGCTCAATCTTACCGTGGCGTTTGCCGGGGATCACGAGCTTGGTGGAACCGCCCGCCCCTGCCGAGAGAATGGTGTGCACTTCCTCCATGATGTAGATATTATACAGACATTCCTTGCCGGGTTTGGCCCAGCCGATGTTTTCTAGATTCTGCAGCGTACCTTTCTGGCGGTACAGGTAATAAGGCCGGTACCCGGCCTGCTGCAGCAGACTGCACCGTTCCAGCATGGCGGCCACATCGTCATAGTCCGCCGCACGATGCTCCACCACCAGGTTGGAAGCGCGCTTGAGCGTGAGCGTGTGCACGGTGATGTTCTCCGGGTCCAGGGCAATGGCCTGCTCCAGACTATGCGTGAACCCCTCCACCGTATCACCGGGCAGGCCCGCAATCAGGTCCATATTGATGTTGTCGTGCCCCACAGACCGCGCTGCGGCAAAGCAGTCGACGATATCCTGCGCTGTGTGGCGGCGACCGATGTTGCGAAGCACCTCATCCGAGAAAGTCTGCGGATTGATGGAGATCCGGGTAGTGCCATATTGTTTGATGATACGCAGTTTTTCAAGATCGGTGCAATCCGGACGGCCCGCTTCGACGGTGTATTCCTCGAGGGCCGTAAGATCAAATGTGCGGGCAATATGGGACATCAGCTGCTCCAGCTGCGCCGCCGAAAGGCTGGTGGGCGTGCCGCCGCCGATATAGAACGTACGAATGCGCAGGCCGCACCGGTCGGCAGTCTGCCGGATGGCCGTAAGTTCTTCGCAGAGTTTGTCCACATAGGGCTGAACCAGCGCCTGTGTTGCCTTGTCCCCCACCGTGCGGGAGACAAAGCTGCAATAGCTGCACCGTGTCGGGCAGAAGGGAATCCCCGCATAAACGCTGCAATCCATGGGGTCTGCGGCATCCAGCACCGGACGCTGCAGGTCGGCAATGCCGCGGGCCAGCGCGAATTTTTCCGGCGTACAGGCAAAATGGCGCAAAAACCGGTCTTCGATTTCCGCTTCCGTCGCCCCCATCGCCCGCAGGTCATGGATGATGCGCACCGGACGCACCCCGGTCATCATGCCCCAGGGCGGGTTCTGGCCGGTTTTCTCCTTCAAAAGCGTATACAGCAGGCAGCACAGCGTATATTCCCTGTCAGCCTCCGGGGCGCGCAGCGCCGTGCGCCAGCAAAGTTCCTGCCCCAGCCGGAGCAGCACAAAATCGGTTTTTTCATGGCTGACGGCCAGCACAAAATCTCCGGTTTCGGGGAGCTGTACCGCCTTTTCGGCACCGGGAAAGAAAAGGCGGGCTGTGTGCTCCGCTTCGTATCCGGCAGCCGCGCCGCGCAAAACGATCTGCATAGTGTAAAGTCTCCTTGTTATTTGGCTTGTGCCTCAGAACCACATCCCGTTCAGATACGGGTTGGACCGCCGCTCCTGCCTCATCGTGGAAAAGGACTCATGTCCGGGCAGGACTTTCACCTCATCCGCCAGCGGCAGCGCTGCCAGCATCGACAGACTCTGCTGCATCTGCTGCATGCTGCCGCCGGGCAAATCGGTACGGCCGCAGGAACCGGCAAACAGGGTATCGCCGCTGAACATGACCTGACCACATACCAGGCAGACACTGCCCGGAGTGTGACCGGGCGTGTGATAGATGGTAAAGGTAAGCTCGTCGATTTTCAGTTCATCGCCGGCGGGCCAGTTCTTGTCCACCAGGTCCCGGGTCAGCGGCAGCATCTGACTGCCTGCGGCATCCGCCGGGTCCATATAGACCTGGCAGCCGGTGGCCTTACGCAGCGCCGCCACCGCCCCCACATGGTCGTAATGGCCATGGGTGAGCAGGATGTGCGTGAGCTGCGCCCCTTCTTTTTGCAATGTCTGCTGATAGGTCTCAGGGGCAGCGGCCGGGTCCACAAGGATGCCGTGACCGGCATCGGTGGTGATCAGAAACGTATTGGTATACAGCGGGGCAAGCCCGTGAATATGCTGGATCTTCATAGGTCCTCCTATTTTCTCCACTCGTCGGTGTCGATGACAATGGTGACCGGGCCGTCATTGAGCAGACGAATCTGCATGTCGGCGCCGAATTCTCCGTGCTGTACCGCCTTCAGGCCCTGTTTTCCGATTTCGACAAGAAACTGCTCATAACAGGGCACCGCCAGATCCGCTTTGGCGGCATGGCTGAAACTGGGGCGTTTTCCCTTGGTGGTATCGCCGTACAGCGTAAAATTCGAGACCACCAGCGCATCGTATCCCAGTTCCACCGCACTGCGGTTCAGCTTGCCTGCGTCATCCTCAAAAATGCGGAGATGGGCGCATTTTTCCGCCAGTTTTGGCACGATGGCCGGGTCATCGGTGTCCCGCACGCCCAGCAAAATCACAAGGCCGGGCCCAATGGCGCGCTCCGGGCCGCCATTGACGGTGACAGATGCTCCCGTCACGCGCTGAATCACTGCTCGCATAATGTTTTGCTCCTTATCGTAGGGAATCAGCTGCGGATGACGCTGATGACATCCTTGACCTTTTTCAGCCGTGCCACCACGCTGTTCAGATGTTCAGTATTGGTAATGCCGACAGTCAGGCTCATGCGGGCACGACCCTGCTCCGCCGCGCGGGCCATCAGCGAATAGATGGGCACACGCATATCGCCCAGCGCCAGCGCAATGTCCGAAACCAGATTGGCACGGTCCATGCAGGTGAGCTCCAGCGACGCCTTGTAATTTTCCTTGGCATCGTCCGCCCAGTAGGCGCGCACCCAGCGGTCGGCATTTTCCGGATGGCGCATACTTTCGCGCACATTGGCGCAGTCCCGCTTATGGATGGAAACGCCGAAACCACGGGTCACAAACCCGATGATATCATCCCCGGGCAGCGGCGAGCAGCACTTGGCAAACTTGATAGGGCAGTTGTCGATGCCCTCCACCACAACACCGTCGGAAGAATGGACATGCTTGAGTTCCACCGTGACGGGCTTGGGTTCGGTCTCCTTGAGCTTGGCGTATTCCTCCTTGATTTTGGAGAGCATCCGCGAAAGCTGCAGACCACCGTAACCGATGGCCGCATACATTTCATCCACCGTATTGCAGTGGTTGCGCCGGGCCAGATTCTCCATAAAGGGAGTCCGCTGTTCGTCGGTGAGTACGATCATGTTGCGGCGCAGTTCCCGTTCCAGTGCGTTGCGGCCTTCCTCGATATTTTCTTCCCGGCGTTCCTTTTTGAACCAGTTGCGGATCTTGTTTTTGGCCTCGCTGGTCTTGACGATGTTGAGCCAGTCCCGGCTGGGGCCGCGGTTTTCCGGACCGGTCAGAATCTCAATGATCTCGCCGGTCTGCACCTTATGATCGATGGAAACAATCCGGTTGTTGACTTTGGCACCGATCATCCGGTTGCCCACCGCCGAGTGAATGGCATAGGCAAAGTCGATGACAGTCGCCCCGGCCGGCAGGTTGATCACGTCGCCCCGGGGGGTGAAGGCAAACACTTCCTCCGGCAGCAGATCGCTCTTGATATCACTGAGCAGGTCGGTGGCATCGGCACTGGAGCGCTGACTTTCCAGCAGCTGGCGCACCCAGGCCAGACGCTCATCCAGCTTGTCGTTGGAACTGCCGGTGATGCCGGCCTTATATTTCCAGTGCGCCGCAATGCCGTACTCCGCCATACGATCCATATCCCAGGTACGGATCTGCACCTCAAAGGGGATGGCTTCCCGCCCGATGACCGTGGTGTGCAGGCTCTGGTAGCCGTTGGGTTTGGGCGTGGAGATATAATCCTTGAAACGGTTGGGCAGCGGATGGTACATATCATGGATCAGGCCCAGCGCCGTATAACACTCAGGGACATTTTCCAGGATGATGCGCACCGCATAGATGTCATAGATTTCCTCGAAATCCTTGTTCTGCATATACATTTTGCGGTAGATGCCGTAGATGCTCTTGACGCGGTGACGGATAGTCGCCTTGGGGATCCCGTTTTCCGCCAGGTGCCGTGCAATGGTGTGGCAAACCTTGTGCAGGAATTCATCGCCGTGCTTATTGAGCAGATCGCGGATGGTCTCGTACCCGACAGGGTCCAGATAATGCAGGCTGCGGTCTTCCAACTCTTCCTTGATGTTGGAAATACCCAGCCGATGGGCAATGGGGGCATACACCTCCATGGTTTCCAGGGCCTTGTCCCGGCGCTTTTGCTCCGGCCAGGCATCCCCCGTGCGCATATTGTGCAGCCGGTCGCAGAGTTTGATGATCATGACGCGGACATCCTGGCTCATGGCCAGCAGCATCTTGCGCAGGTTTTCCGCCTGGCGGTCCTCCACGTTGGAAAACTTGATCTGGGTCAGCTTGGTGACGCCGTCCACAAGCAGCGCCACTTCGGGGCCGAATTTCTGCTTGATCTCCGTCACCGTCACAGGGGTATCCTCTGCCACGTCATGCATAAGAGCCGCCGCGATGCTCTCACTGTCCATGCCCAGTTCCACCAGGATCTGCGCCACCGACAGCGGATGACAGATATACGGTTCCCCGCTGCGCCGCCGCTGGCCGCCATGGGCCTGTGCCGCCAGTTCGTAGGCGCGGTCGATCATTTCAAAATCATAGGGGCGCCCGCTTTCAACCAGGTTCTTTTTCAGATCATCGTAGGTAATGGGCATCTTGACTTCCCCGGCCGCGACTTCCTCCGCCGCTGTGTTTTTCTTCGTTGCTTCGGTGTTCCCCATAAGAATTCTCCCCCTTTTCTGGATTTATCCCTGTGCCGCCTGCTGTGCCAGTTTTTTCAGCACCGGTGCCGAGGCCAGGTCCTGTTTCTGACTGACCGGAACCGGCAACCACCGTCCGTCCTGCTCTTCGACCAGTCCCAGTTCCTGCAGCGCCAACAGGCTGGCCAGTGTCTTGCCGGTGTTTTCCACTCCCTGCGCCGCAAACGTCGGCTGCAGATCGGTGGAAAACACCTGTCCGCTGCGGATGCGCTTATACAGCATGACCGTATCGCTGCGCTCCGGCAGCAACGCTTCAGCCCGGGGCGGTTCCAGCACCGCACCGGTACGGAACGCTTCAAACCAGGCGGCCTGTTCACTGGGCGTATTGCTGAGGTTGGCCGGGCGGATTCCTTTCAGGTGCGCCGACACCATAGGACCGTTGCGCCCGGTGAAAATCGAAACCTCCAGTGCTGCTTCCACCACTGCGCCTACCGGATAGGCAAACTGCTGCGCAGGCGTGCCGAACAGAGAGGCAAACAGCGAGTGATTTCCCTGCCGCAGGCGCACGCGGCTATGGCGTCCCTCGGCGCCCATAGCCCATACGCCATCCACAACAGCATCTTGCACCAGCAGTACCGGCGTGGGATTTTCCCGGCCAAACGGTGCCAGTCGGGTCAATTCCTGGACATTGGCCACATTGAGTTCTTCCAGCGTGACCACGGCATCCAGCTGCAGTGTGGCCGGTGCCGGGCGTGCCGCGTGCCGGGCGGCCCACTCATTGATGGCCTGCCGGAAAGCCGTCAGCTTTTCTTCCTCGATCTCGATGCCTGCCGCAGCGGCATGACCGCCGAAACGGGTCAGATACCCCGCACAGGCAGCCAAAGCGCTATGCAGGTCAAACGCATCCGGTGCACGGCCGCTGCCGCGGCCATCTCCCTCGTGCATCGAGATGACCAGGACCGGACGGCTGTAGCGTTCCATCAGGCGGGCCGCTACGATTCCGATAACACCGGGATGCCAATCTTCTCCCGAAACCACCAGCACACGGTCCTGCAGCCGTGCCGGGTCCGCCTCCAGCACCTGGCAGGCGGCTGCAAAGACATCCTGCTCGGCCTGCTGGCGCTCGGTATTGATCTCCGCCAGACGGGCCGCGATGCCGGTGGCCTGCTCCTCCTCCCCACACAAAAGCAGTTTCAGAGCCACCGAAGGATTATCCATCCGGCCGGCTGCATTCAGACGCGGCGCCAGACCATAGCTGACCGTATCGGTGGTAACGGGTTTGCCGGCATAGCCACCGCTTTCCAGCAACGCATGCAGGCCGGGGCGCATGGTGTCCTGCAGCAGGGACAGGCCCTCCCGCACCAGCACACGGTTTTCCCCCACCAGCGGCATGACATCCGCCACGGTGCCCAACGCCACAAACTCGCCGTACATTTCCAGCAGTTCGGCGGGATCGCAGCCTTCCAGTGCAGCGCACAGCTTGAAGGCTACCCCCGCGCCGCACAGATTCTTGAACGGGCTTTCATCGTCTGCCCGCTTGGGGTCTACCACAGCCACCGCATCCGGAAGCACATCCCCGGGCAGATGATGGTCGGTGATGACAAGGTCCAACCCCAATTCTTTGGCACAGGCCGCTTCTTCCACCGCCGAAATCCCGTTATCCACCGTGACCACCAGAGTGAACCCTTTCTGGGCCAGCGCTTCCAGCGCCGGGCGGGTGAGGCCGTAACCGCTGCCGCGGGTGGGCAGTTTGCAGCGCACATGCGCCCCCTGGCTGGACAGACACTCGTAGAGAATGGCCGTTGCCGAAATGCCGTCCACATCATAGTCCCCATAGATCACAATGGGTTCCTCGGCTTCGATAGCCCGCTGGATGCGCTGGACGGCCTTATCCATATCGCGCATCAGGAATGGGTCAGAAAGATCGGCAGACGGTTCCAGCAGCTGGTGCGCCGCCGCTGCATCCTTGCAGCCGCGCGCCGCCAGCACCCGGCGCAGCAGTACACCGCAGCCGGCGCTGGCCAGGTTTTCTTCGGCCCCCGGTTCCGCGGTCTTGATCTGCCAGGCGGGATATTTCATGGTGGTTCGCTCCTTCTCCGGAATGGCGGCCGCCACGCCGGCGGTCAGCCATTTTTAAAATCTGATTCAAAATCATGGGTCAGGCCATCCTGACGCAGCATGGTTTCCAGGGTATCGATCTCGGTGGAAACATCCAGACTGACTTCTTGCAGCAGGGTATCATACAGCTTGCTGTAAGCCTGGTTCAGGGTATGCAGAATACCGGTGATATCCCGGCGAATCTCCTGGGCGTTGTGTACCTCGGCATCGCCCAGCCCCTGCGCCGTGTCCAGAAGTTTGCGGGTGGTAGGCAGGTAGTATTCCCGGAACCGCCGCACCCGGGGCAGTTGCTCGGGATGGTTGTGCACAAAGCCCAGAATAGCGGCACAGTTTTTGCGCATCTGCACAAGCTCTTCATCGGCATCCGCCCCAAGTTTTCCGCTGCTGCGATCCAGATATGCGAGGAAAGCAACTCCGTCTTGCCGCAGCAAAGCCGCATCATCCGACGGGGGCTGGCTTGGTGCCTCCGGTGCAGGAGCCGGGGCTTCGGGCGCACAGCGGCTCA
This sequence comes from Oscillospiraceae bacterium, assembly GCA_019424695.1. Taxonomy (GTDB): domain Bacteria; phylum Bacillota; class Clostridia; order Oscillospirales; family Ruminococcaceae; genus Gemmiger. The sequence goes on along the minus strand of JAHYZA010000009.1, from coordinate 201,464 downwards.
CATCCCAATAAAACTTGCCGTCCGGTTCCAGAACTGCATCGGGCAGCTCCCCCTTGGCAACCGCCTCCCGCAAGTCCTTATAGGCCAGTGCAGTGTTCACCGCGCTGTCCCGCGCCAGGGATGCTACATCGCATGCCCAGTCCCGCGCCACACGCAGATAGCGCCGCAGTCGGCTTACATGGCGGTACTTTCGGACCCCGATTCCGCCCATAATGCCAAACCCCACGGTGAGCGGGGTGAAACAAGCCATCAGAATGGGAAAGACCATAAACTCATCCCGGGTAATATGCAAAGCCTGCGGTCCTACCGCGGACAATGCCCCCATCACGATGGCCGCAATGCCGAAACAGACCGCCAGTGTCCAGCCGGTGATGACCAGCCCCAGGGCTTCCCCATGACTTTTGTTTTGCAGGCGGCGGTCCAGCCTGCGCTTCCACTGGGCAAACGGCATTTCCTGTACCGGCGTGCGCACTGCGTTCAGGCTTTCCCCCACCTGATCGATCACATCGGCAATTCCGGAAAGAACCGCCGAGCCCAGTCCGGTCCCCACCCGAACCGCGCCGTTGATGATCTCGTCCAGATCCGGTGTCCCGCCGTAACGTGGACCGTTCGGCTGATGATTCGACTCGTTTTCCCTTTGATTCTCCATACCCATCCTCAGTTTCTTACTGTTCTGACGGTGCAGCCTGCCGCATCAGCGCAGCCGCACAGCGGACGCCGTCCACAGCGGCTGTCATGATACCGCCCGCATAACCGGCCCCTTCGCCGCAGGGATACAATCCCGACAACCCGATGCACTGCAGCGTTTCTCCCTCGCGCAGCAGCCGGACCGGGCTGCTGGTGCGCGTTTCCAAGCCCGTCAGAACCGCATCCGGTGCACAGTAGGCCGCCAGTTTACGCCCGAAGGCCGTGATGCCCTCCCGCAGCGCGCCGGAAAGTTCTTCCGGCAGCAGTGCGCCGAGATCGGCGGGTGTTACGCCCCGGGGATAGGTGGGCTGTACACGGTCCAGTTCCAGACGTCCGCGACCCTGCAAAAAGCTGCCCACCGTTTCGGCCGGTGCCAGATAGTGGCCACCGCCCGCCCGGAACGCGGCCTGCTCCAGACGGCGCTGGAAGGCCACCGCCCGAGCCGGGTCATTGTCAAAATCCCGGCCATCCACGCTGACGACCACTGCCGCATTGGCGTTGCGGCCATCCCGTGCATGCAGGCTCATGCCGTTGGTGACAACGCCGCCCTCCTCACTGGCGGCGGCGCAGACCGTACCGCCGGGACACATGCAGAAAGTATACACACAGCGCCCGCCGCGCACGTGCTGGCTGAGCTGGTACTCGCCCCGCGGCAGCGAAGGATGCCCCGCGGCCGCATGGTAGAGGCTCTTTTCGATTTCCGTTTGCAGGTGCTCGGCGCGGAATCCCACAGAAAACGGTTTGCATTCCAGCGGCAACGCCGCCTGATGCAGCATCGAGAAGGTATCCCGGGCACTGTGCCCAACAGCGAGGATCAAACGGTCACAGGCAATGTCGCCCGCCGTCGTCTCGATGCCCGTCAGCACACCGCCACGGCTTCGCAGACCGGTAAGGGCGGTGTCAAAGCGTACCTCCCCGCCCAGCGTTTCGATTTCCCCGCGGATGCTGCGGATGATTCCCCGCAGCAGATCAGTGCCGACGTGGGGTTTCTGCCGCCAGGCAATGTCTGCCGGAGCACCGTGTTCGAGAAATGCCTGCGTGACAAAAGCGCAGAGCGGATCTCCTACCCGGGTCGTCAGTTTGCCGTCGGAAAAGGTCCCGGCACCACCCTCGCCAAACTGAATGTTGGCGTTTGTGTCCAGATCCCCGGTTTTTTCAAACCGTTCCACCGCCTCGATACGGCGGGTCAGGTCGGGGCCGCGCTCCAGCACCAGAGGGCGGTACCCGGAGCGGGCCAGCAGCAGGGCTGCAAACAGGCCGGCGGGGCCCAGTCCCACCACCACCGGGCGATGGGCCAGCGCCACACCGCCGATCGGGAAATCAAACCTGGGCGGACGCGTGAAACAGACACAGGGCGAGGCCCCGGCCAAAGCCGATTCCTCACCCTCGTCGTTGAGTGTGACTGCGATGGTATAGACCAGAACGGGTTTTCCGTGCCGGGCATCCACCGATAGTTTTGCCACCCCGGTATGTGCTGCCCGGGCGGGCGGCACACGCAGGATATGCAGGGCCTGGGCCGTCGCCTCGGCATCGGGGTCGGGGCAGGACAGCGGCAGGCGGATATTGCGAACCAAAAGCATAGACAGATTCCTTTGGAAAAGTTTATTTGGCCACCACTTCGCACTGGACGGTATAGCTGCCGGTGGCGAAGATGCGCGTGGAGGACGGGATCTGGATGGTAACGGGAATGCTCTGCTGCCCCACCGTCAGATTCACGCTCTGGCAGTCGATCTGCGCAACCACGCTGTCGGCCGAAAGCGCCTCGATCTCATCCGCCGGGCCGTACAGCGTAACGCCCGACACCAGGCTTGAGAGAATCTCGATCTCGTAATTGCTGGGCACATTGATGGCCTTGATGTTGGAGATATTGAGCTTTTTGGAGCCCATGTTGCCGGTATCAAAGCTCAGGGTCACACTGGTAACGCCATCCAGCGAAACAATGCCGGCCGGCAGTTCCACCAGACGCTGGTAATCCCGCCCCAGTTCAAATTCCTGGGCAAGGTCAAAATCGGTCACCGTCAGCGACTCCAGCGTGCTGACAGTGCGGGCAGGTCCTGCCACCCGCAGCGTGTTCTGACTCAGTGCATATTGCAGGCTGGCAGCGTCAAAGTTCGTGGGTGCGCCAATGAAATCGACCGTCAGCGGCAGTTCCCGCACCTGGTACACGGTCAGGGTGACATTGGCGGTTTCACTGTCTGTGGTCGTATACTGGGGGGTAAAGGCTGCGCCGTTCTCGTCCCGCAGCTCCAGCGTGGCCGGCACCGTGGTGGTATCGGACAACTGACTTTCGCTGCTCACGGTAGCCACCACCGCCGAAATCTGATCCAGCTCACTCGTGGGACCGCGCAGCGTGATCTCGGCCGGAACCGCCGCCGTCTTGTTGAGCATATAGCCCTCCGCCACCGAAACCGCGGAGGCATCCACCGTGACGGGCAGCGTCTTTTCACTGACTTCATCAAAGACTACATCGATGGTCTTGGGATTATCCACCGTGCATTCGATATCACCCGGGAAATCCGTAGTATTCACCAGTTTTGCCTGCAGGCGCAGTGTGACTTTTCCCGGGCCACTCACCCCTGCATAGCTGGGATATACCATGATATCGGAGTTCTGGATATTGCCGATGATCGTACTGTTGCCGCTTACTTTGACATCCACGGTTTCAATGTCGGGCTTTTCGACGATATCCAGTCCCTGGGAGGTGTAGGTGGAGGCGGAATTCGCATAATTGATGGGAACATTCTGTACGGTATAATTGCCCTGAGGGTCCACGTAAATCGTCACGACCATCCAGGCAATGATACCGAACAGCAGCGCCAGCAGCAGCGAGAAGGCCGGATGGTTCCAGGGCGAAGTACGGCCCGCCGCCGGCTGCGGCACAGCGTTAGTCGGCTTTCGCATGGCTTTGTGCGCCTCCTTTGCGCAGCAGTTTTTTCAGGGTAGGCACACCGGGCTCGGCGGTCTCCTCCGGCGGAACGATTTCCTCCTGCAGCAGATTGAACAGGTTCTGCCGATCCAGGCGACGGATCAGCACACCATTTTTCGCCATGGAAATGATGCCGGTTTCCTCACTGACGATCACCACAATGGCATCGGAGTTTTCGCTCATGCCAAGACCCGCGCGATGGCGGGTACCCATATCCTTGCCCATTTCCAGATTATTGGACAGCGGCAGCACACAGCCCGCCGCCACGATCACACCGTCACGGATGACCACCGCGCCGTCATGCAGCGGCGTGCCCTCATAGAAGATGGTACCCAGCATTTCCGGAATCACATCCGCGTGCATCGGCGTACCGGTGCGGATGATCTCCTCCAGATTGTTGTTGCGCTCCAGCACCATAAGGGCACCGGTCCGTGTATCGGAAAGCTGCTCCGCCGCATCGCAGATAGCCACCACGGCACTCTGCCACACACCGCGCAGCGAGGGGTCCGCCCGCCGGTTGCCGAACAGCCGCCCGGCCCAGACCGTCGTCTGGCCCATGCGTTCCAGCGTGCGGCGCAATTCCGGCTGAAAGATCACCACCGCCGCCGTAAAGCCGATCGTCAGCACATTGTTGAGCACCCAGGTCACGGTGCGCAGATTGAGCACATACGCCAGACCGTAGAACACCACGATCAGCAGGATGCCTTTGACAAGCTGACCAGCGCGGGATTTTCGCGCAAATTGGATAAGTTGATAAAAAGCAAATGAAATGATCAGAATATCCAGGGTATCGGATATCGGGTCAAATGCACGCAGCGTGCTTGCGATTGTAGAGATCAACTGGTTTTGCAGCATGAACCGCCGGGCCCCCTTCCCCGCCTATGTAACGTATGAAACGCCGAAATAACGTTTTCAGTTTTCCAGCAGCGCCACCGCATGAGCGGCAATGCCCCGGCCTTCGCCTGTAAATCCGAGGTGTTCCTCGGTGGTGGCTTTGACGCTGACGGCCTCTACCGGCACGCCGAAAGCATCGGCGATGTTCTGGCGCATCGTCTGGATATGCGGCGCCAGTTTGGGCGCCTGGCAAAGAATGGTGGAATCAATATTGCCGACGGTATAACCGTTTTGCCGCACAAGCTCTGCCACCGCACGGGTCAAAGCCAGCGAATCCGCGCCTTTATAAGCGGGATCATGATCCGGGAAATGCTTGCCGATATCTCCCAGCGCCGCAGCCCCCAGCACCGCATCCATGATGGCATGCAGCAGTACATCCGCATCGGAGTGCCCCAGCAGTCCTTTTTCATAGGGGATTTCCACCCCGCCCAGAATCAGTTTGCGGCCTTCGACCAGCTGATGAACGTCATATCCATGTCCGATGCGCATCGTTTTCTCCTTCCGCAGGTCCTCTTTCGTGGTGATCTTGTAGTTTGCATAGTCGCCGGCGGTCAGGGTCACCGCCATCCCCGCCAGTTCAAACAGGCTGCAATCGTCGGTCACCTGGGAAATTGTATCTCCCGCCACCGCTTGCAGCGCTTTCTCGTACAGTGTGCGGGAGAAGCACTGCGGCGTCTGCACGGCATACAGCGTGGCACGATCCGGCGTGTGGTCCACCGTACCATCGCCGTGAGCCACCTTGATGGTATCCTTGACCGGAACCGCCGGTGCCGCCGCCCCGGTACGCGCCGCTGCCTGCAGCGCTTCGGTGATCACGGCCTGGCTCACAAAGGGCCGCGCCGCATCGTGAATGGCCACGAGTTCCCCCCTGGCCGCCGCCAGCCCGTTGCGGACACTGTCGGCCCGGGTTTCTCCGCCTTCCACCACCGTGCAGGGTTTGGGGCATGCCGCCGCGATCTTCTCGCAGAAAGCCCGGTTGCCACCGGCCACCAGCACCAGCCGGGTCACCGCCGGGTTGGATACCAGGGCCGCACAGCTTTTTTCCAGCACCGTCTGCCCATCCGGCAAACGATAGCTGAGTTTGTCAAAACCCATGCGGCGCGAAGCGCCTGCCGCCACCACAATGGCAGTGACCTCCGGCAGTTGTTCCGACATGGAGTACACTCCCCCTCTTACAGTAATAAGTTTATTATACAGGGTCCCCAGGAAAAAATCCACTAAAATCCCCAGCTTTTTTTGTGCACAGCGAAAAAAATTGCTGCCGGTCCTCAGCCCCCGACAGCCACCTTCTTTTTTCGTTTTTTGTGCCATTCCCGCCTTTCCGGTTCCCCCTTCTCCCGGGCAGCAAAATACCAGGCGGTCCGCAGGGACTGCCTGGTTCTTTGCCTTATGCACGACGCTTTTTGTCCAGACGGATTTTATCCGCGATCATGGCGATAAATTCGCTGTTGGTAGGTTTGCCGCGCAGATTATGAATCGTATACCCGAAATAGCTGTTGAGGGTATCCACATCGCCGCGGTCCCAGGCCACCTCGATGGCATGGCGGATCGCCCGCTCCACACGGCTGGCCGTGGTGCCGTTGCGTTTGGCGATTTCCGGATACAGACGTTTGGTGACCGCATTGATGTACCCGTGATCCTCAGTGGTCAGCAGAATGGCGTCCCGCAGGAACTGATATCCCTTGATGTGCGCAGGCACACCGATCTGATGCAAAATCTCGGTGACCGTGAGTTCATCGGAATCCTGCGAACTGACCGCCGGCCGGGTATTGCCGCCGGCTGCCTTGAGCACCCGGCTGACCAGCACGCTTTCATCAAAGGGCTTGACAAAGAAAAAGGAAAAGCCGTTATCCAGCAATTCCTGCTCAATTTCCTCACTCTGAAAGGCCCCCGTCACAAAAAAGGTCGTCCGTGTGCCGCTGGTATTCTGCGCTTCATACCGCTGCTTGACCGTGATCGCGTCCAGATCCGGCATAAAAGCGTCCAGCAATACCGCCTGCGGATGTACATTCAGCAGCGTTTCCAGCGCTTTGTCGCCGTTTTTCTCGCATACCGTCACCGCGACCCCCTTGGCTTCCAATGCCTGGCGGCACAAAGCGGACACCTGTGCGCCGGTATCGGTCATCACGAACTTGATCTTTTCCATCATCATATCCTCCAGACATATCTCGGGTCCCGGGCATTTTGGCGATGGCGTGCGATCTGTGCACGGGCGTTCCGCCTGCCGGGTTTCGTTTACGATGGAAATTTTACCATATATTTCCAGCAACCGCAAGAGGATTTTCCAGTTTTTTTCCGTGTTCTGGCAAGTTTCGTTCGACCCTTTTTTCGTGTTTTTCTTCTTTTTTCCTTACATTCGCTGATTTTTATGTCGTTTTGGCAAGATTCTCGCTGAAAAGCGCGCCGTTTCTCTGGAATCCGTTCCCATTTTTTCCAGTTTTCATTTCTTTTCGTCACGGCACATGCACATTTTGTTCTTTATTGGCCGCCGCAAAAGAAAAGCAGTCCTGCAAAAATTTGCAGAACCGCTATGAAGGTCTCCCTTTTTCCGTCCCCCCCCCGCGCGACGGGGACGATGCCCTCATCGTTGGCATTACCAAGCCCGTCACGCCCGTTTTTTGCCCCCGTGCGCCATTCAATCCTCTGTTGTCTACCAGGTAAGGCCATCCGCCTTTTCCAGCATGGTGGTGGCAAAGATGCCATAGCCGCGGGTGGGATCATTGACAAGGACGTGGGTGACAGCCCCCACCAGCTTGCCGTTCTGGACAATTGGCGACCCACTCATCCCCTGCACAATGCCGCCGGTGGCCGCCAGCAGTTCCGGGTCGGTCACTTTGAGGAGCAGGTTTCGGTTGGGGTCGCTGCTGGTCATGTTTACACGCTCAATGCGCACACTGTACTTTTTGGGGGTATTGCCGGAAACCGTTGTCCAGATTTCCGCCTCTCCCAGGGCGATCTGCTGCGGCTGCGCCACAACATGACTCTCCCCTGCGGCGGCACCGGTATACGCCCCGTATACCCCCGTCGTATCATTGGCCAAAACCGTCCCCGCCGCGGCTGCTGAAAATTCGCCCCGCAGTTCACCGGGGCTGCCTGCCGTACCGCTGACGCATCCGGTAATCATGACCGGTACGATTTCTCCCGAGAGCAAGGTAATATCCGCGCCGGTGTCGGTATCACTGATGGCGTGTCCCAGTCCGGCAAATGTTCCGTTCTGAGGGTCCAGAAAGGTCATGGTGCCAATTCCGGCACTGGAATCCCGCACCCAGATTCCCGCACGGTAGGCACCGGTTGAGGCGTCCGCCACGGGGGTCAAGGTGGTTGTGTATTGTTGCCCATCGCGCTGGTACACCAGTGCAAGCGGTGCTCCGCCCGCCGCTGTGATGGCCTGGGTGAGTTCCTCGTTGCTGCGAATGGGCTGCCCGCCCGCCGAAACAATCAGATCCCCCAGTTTAAGGCCCGCTTCCTTGGCGGGGTTCTCCGTTCCCAACACCGTATATTGATCGGAAAACGCCACCACCAGCGCCCCGTCGGAAAACATCTTGATGCCAAAGGGGGTGCCGCAGACCTGCACACTGCGGCTTTGTGTATCCACAGTGCGCACGGTTTTGATGGGAATGGTCCCGAACAGGGCCAGAGTCACATTGCGGCTTTTATCCGGATTGGTATTGTCGGCCCGGGCCACCTCCCCGGCGTCTTCCCGTATCGTGACCCAGGGCATGGAGGCGATCCGAAAGGGTTCGTTCACCTCCTGGTCGTTTCTATAAAAAGTATCCGGCAACGCGGCACGCAGCGCCGACAGCAGACCTGCTGCAAGGACCGCCAAAGCCACCACCACCAGCAGCAGCGCGCGACGTACACGATGTTTGGGCATAAAAAATCCCCTCCTGCAGCATAGATTGTGCAGGAGAGGCCACGTTTATGACTTCTGCCACAGCCGGGAAATTCTGCCGCCCGCCATGCGCCCCGCCGGAAAAGCAGTTTTTTTGCAAGCATCCGGTCAGTCGCCGGGCTTATTGGTCTTTCGCTCCGGGCGAAGTTTCTGGCAATATTGGGTGCACAGCTTATCTGTACACGCCGAGCACTGCAGCGCCGCATTGGAGTGATCCCAGAAGCGCTCGGGGTACATCATCACACAAAGTTCCCAGACCAGCCACGCAGCGCCGGCCATGACCACCAGAGAAGTGGCATAAAAGCCACCCATAAAAATCAGCGGCGAAAACATCATCAGGTGGTCCCAGTTGAAGATCCGGCAGGTGGTGCAGCAGCGGTTCTTCATGATCAGACGAAAGGGACACCAGATCAGCACACAGATCAGGTCGCAGACATAGAACACCACCGAGATCATGAACAGCACGATTCGGTCCATCACACCTGCATAGTACAGCACACCGATCCCTGCAATCAGCACACACCAGAGAAGAAACACCTTATAGGCGGCTTTCGTTGTGCTGACAATATAGTTTTTCAGCGCTTCATAATTGATCTTTTCCCGAATCGGCTCAAAGCGGTTGGCAAACAGTTTCTGAGAGCCCAACGGCACCTTATTTCTGATGGGGACGATCTGCAAAAACATATCCAACACCCATACGCCCCACAAAAAATGCAGCGGCGAAAGGTGCTTGAAAAAGTTCATTCCCTCCAGTACCGAAAAGGCATCTGTGTAATACACACACATCCATGCGCAAACCGCCAGAATCAGGCAGCGCCCCACCAGTCTGGCCACATAAATTTTTCTTGTTTTGGACATTCTCGACTTCTTTCTGACAAATTGGATTTTTCGGGGCACCTTGGTGGCTGAGACGCTTCTCTGGTTTCCAGCCCGTGCGCAGCCCTCGTCAAGGCGCCTTTACCAGTATACTCCCTTTTCATCCATACACACAAGAGCTCACCCTATCGGTTTCCCTTGGAAATGCCGTGATTTTCAAAATGCTCTGCGGCACTCTTTTTGCAAAAGAAAAATCCCGAACACTTTCGTGTTCGGGATTTGGTGCGGATGAAGGGATTTGAACCCACACTCTTTTAAGGGAACTAGAACCTGAATCTAGCGCGTCTGCCAGTTCCGCCACATCCGCATATTTGCTGTCGTTTCCGTGTCTTTCGTTTGCCTCGTGACCCGGGCGACGTGTATTATTATAGCCATAGTCCCACCAAATGTCAAGCACTTTTTTCAAAAAAATTGAAAAAAATCCAATTTATTTTTGTTTTTTTGAAAAACCGTCGTTTTGTCGTTGTTTTATCTTTGGGTTCTATTGCTTTTCTACCAAGGCTTGGTATAATGTGCTTAGAAAACGGAGGTGTAAACTCATGTGGACCTGTTCTATGCTGAAAACCAATGCCCGTGATGCCCTGCGCGGTCGTTACTGGCGTTCTTTCTGGGGATGCTTTATCATCGCGATCCTGGGCGGCGGAAGCGGATTGGATTGGACCTGGATTTATTCTTCAGACTTCTTTGAAGAATATCTGAACGGCCTTCCCTCCTATGTTTTGCTGCCGATCCTGATCGGTATTTTGATTGGAATTGTGATCGGTGTTCTGTGGGACACTTTTCTGATCGCACCTTTGCTGGTCGGCCGCTGCCGCTATTTTATGGAAAGCCGGCAAAGCTCCTCCCCCATCAGCACAATCTTCAGCGTCTTCCAGACGCCCTACCTGAATGTTGTTAAGGTTTCGTTTCTGACTTCTCTCAAAGTGGCCGTAGGTTTGCTGCTGTTTGTGATTCCCGGCATCTACTGGGCTTACTGTTATGCACTGGTACCATATCTGCTGGCAGAGAACCCCTACCTGACCACCTCCCGCGCCATGGAACTGAGCAAGGAAATGATGTACGGCGAAAAGATCCATTACTTTGTCCTGCACCTTTCCTTCCTGGGTTGGGCTCTTCTGTGCGGCCTGACTTTCGGCATCGGCACCTTCTTCCTGACGCCTTACACGTCGGCCACCTACGCGGAATTCTACGCCGCCATGCGCGCCAAGGCACTGGCGCAGGGGCTCAGCACCACCGAAGAGCTGGGCGGTTTTGTCCGGCATGAAGCCCCCGGCTTCTGAGACATTTGAGAAAACAAAAATCCCGGTCCTGCGGACCGGGATTTTTGTTATGCTTGCACCTGACTCGGATGCGGTTTGGGAGGCATCTTCACAAACAGATTTTTCAACACCAGCGGCGTGGCAACCGAGGAAACCACGATCAGCAGGATGACCGCCGTAAAGTACACCGGGTCAACCACACCGACCTCCAGACCTTTCTGGGCTACAATGAGGGCCACCTCACCGCGGGTCATCATGCCCACACCCACTTTGAAGGAATCCCCCCAGCTGAAGCGGCAGAGCTTGGCGGCAAGACCGCAACCGACGATTTTGGTCACCAATGCCACGATCACAAAGCAGATGCAGAAAAGAACGATGTCCGGCGTCAGACCGCTGATATCGGTTTTCAGGCCGATGCTGGCGAAAAAGACCGGCGCAAAAATCACATAGTTGCTGATATCCACACGGCGCTCCACATAGGGAGCATCCTCCATGGTGCAGAGCACAATGCCCGCAATGTAGGCACCGGTAATATCCGCAATGCCGAAGTATTCCTCCGCCACATAGGCCAGCGCAAAGCAGAACGCGATGCTGACAATGGTGATGCGCTGCGTATGGGGATTGCGCTTATCCAGCCATTGCATGGCATAGTGAATCACAATGCCCACCACGATGGCCACCACGAAGAAAAGCACCGTGTGCAGCAATACCTGACCAAGGCCCGTTCCGGTGCCGGAGCTGGCGCCGATAACGCAGGTCAGCACCACAATGCCGATGACGTCGTCAATCACCGCCGCACTGACGATGGTCGTTCCCAGAAAGCTCTTCAGATGGCCGAGTTCCTGCAGCGTAGCCACTGTAATGGAAACGCTGGTAGCCGTCATGATGGTGCCAATGAACAGCGCCCGATAAAATTCCTGGCTGCCGATCGCTGCAAAACCATAGAACAGGCTGTACAACAACGTACCGCCCGCCAGGGGCACAGCCACACCTACGCAGGCGATGAGGGTCGCAATCGGCCCTGCCTTCATCAGTTCTTTCAGATTGGTACCCAGACCGGTGGTGAACATCAGCAGTACGACGCCGATTTCGGCAAACACCGAGATCGTGTCATTGCCTTGCACCAGATTGAACAGGCAGGGTCCGATCAGCAAGCCCGCAACGATTTCGCCCACGACCTGCGGTGCCTTACATTTGCGTGCGACAAGTGCAAAGAACTTGGCGCTCAAAATAATGATTGCCAAATCGCGAAAAACCGAATACACAAGAACGCAACTCCTTTCAAAACTGCGTAAATCGCAACTTGGTTATAATTTTAACCTCTTTACACTTTCCCTTGCAAGGGTTTTGGCAGTTTTTGTGAGTTATGCCGATTTTCTTTGTACAGAATGACGAAAAAACTTTTTTGAGAAAATGCGCTTGACATCTTCGCCATTTATTGCTATAATAGCCCATGCAGTCAAACGACTGCCATGGAAAGATGGCTGAGCTGGTCTAAGGCGCACGACTGGAAATCGTGTAGGGCCCCTAAAGCCCTCGAGGGTTCGAATCCCTCTCTTTCCGCCATAAAAGAGCACCAACGGCTTCGGCTGCGGGTGCTTTTTTATTTTATTCTGCTGCAGGCACAAAAAGCAACCCGCCCGGTTCATCCCGGGCGGGTCTTTTTTATTCTACCATATAGTCAAAGTCGATGCGGCCCAGCGCCACATCGGCACCGGCGACCCGGATCTTCATGGAAGTGCCCAGCATCCAACTGCGGCCCGTCAGCGGGTCCAGCATGCTGACGCCATCCACCACCTGGGCTTCGCCCTTGCAGAGCTGTGCTGCGGGCACAAAGCCCTCCACGGTATTTTCCAGTTCCACGAACAGGCCGCGGGGCGTGATGCCGGCCACCGTGCCGGTGTACACTTCACCCAGATGCTCGTGCATATACTCGGCCTTGTACAGGTCCTCCACATCGCGCTCGATGCGGACCGCGTCCACTTCCTTGCGGCTGGACTGTTCACTGGCGCGCTGTGCAAACTCGTTGAAGTCCTTGCCCACGCGCTCCGCCGAAGCCCCCAGCAGCATCTCGCTGAGGATGCGATGAATTGCCAGGTCGGGATAACGGCGGATCGGGCTGGTAAAGTGGGCATAGTCCGCCAGCACCAGACCATAGTGACCCAGCGGCTGGGGGGCATAACGGGCCTTCTGCATGCTGCGCAGGATGCCGGTATGCACCGGCGTCTGGATGGGCTGACCACGGGTTTCGTCCAGCAGCGCCGCCAGTTCCAGCTGGGTGGGGATGGGATTCTTGAACTTGGCGTTCAGCCCGCAGGCCAACAGCGTGGCCGACAGCTTCTCCATCTTTTCGGCGTCTGGGGCTTCATGCACACGGTAGACAAAGGGCACCTTGTTGGTGCGGCCGGCATTGGCGGCGCACTGGTTGGCCAGCAGCATGAACTCCTCGATCATACACTCCGACGTGCCGCGGCCACGCTTGACGATGTCTACGCAGCGGCCACTCTCCGGATCGATGACCAATTTGGCTTCATCGGATTCGATCTCCATGGCGCCGCGCTTACGGCGCAGGTCCAGACGCTTGCGGTACAGCTCGTCCATGACCGGCAGCTGTTCCAGCACATCGGCATACTTTTCCTTCAGCTCGGTCAGGTCCACCCCTTCCTTAGGTTCCAGCAGTGCGTTGATTTCCTTGTAGACACCCTTGACGCGGCTGCGGATGACCGTTTTGACAAAGTGATAGCCGTGAATATTGCCGTCTGCATCCAGGCGCATCAGGCAGGAAAATGCCAGTCGCTCCTCGTTGGGATTCAGAGAGCAGATCCCGTTGGACAGCTGCGTGGGCAGCATCGGGATGACCTTATCGGCGTAGTAAATGCTGGTGGCACGCTCGAAAGCCTCCTCGTCCAGCGCAGAACCGGGCCGAACATAATGGCTGACGTCCGCGATGTGCACGCCCAGTTCATAGCCGCCGTCCTCCAGCTTCTGGAGGCTGATGGCGTCGTCAATATCCTTGGTCTCGGCTGAGTCGATGGTGAAGATGGGGATGCCGCGCAGATCCATGCGGCGGGCGGCCTCGGCGGGATCAATGGCCGCGTCATCGTAGACATGGGCTTCGGCCAGCACCTCGGGCGGGAATTCCTGGCGCACATTGCGGCCGTAGAGAATGGCCTTGGCGCACTCCGACGCGCGGTCGGACGAGCCGAACTTTTCCACCACGGCAGCGCGATGGTCGCTGTGACGCCCACCGCGATGGGTGATGAGGAAGCCGACCTTATCTCCCACATGCACGCCCTCGCTCCCCTGCTTGGCCAGCAGGAACTTCACATCGCGGCAGCCATCGGGTTCCACGGCCAGACGCCCGTCATCGGACAGGCAGACGGTGCCCGCAAAACGGTTGTTGGGGACCTTGACCTCCACCACTTCGCCTTCCGAGGAGCCTTCCACACGGGGATGATCGAAGAGCTTCACGTCGATCTTGTCCTGGGGCATGGCGCCGTGCAGTGCGCGGCCCGGGATAAAAATGTCTCCCTGGCCGTCATCGCGGCTGGCAAAGCCAAACCGAGCCGCCAGTTTGACCAGCGTACAGGGAATGGTGTTGGGGTTGGCGGCATTCTCATAGGTGGCAAACCCCGGCACATAGGCGCCGTTGCGCATGGACAAATCGCCGGTGGCTACCATCGCCGAAACGGTGGTGCGCAGACGGGAGTTGTCCACCTGCAGGTTGTTCTGCAGTTCGCGCAGCGTCATGGGACGGCGCTTGACCGCAGCGAGGATACTTTTCTGTAACGGTGTCATATTCTCTCCTTTAATTTACGTCGCCGCACCGTCCGGTGCAGCCCTTCCAAATGCGGGCGCATCTTTCCCGCCACTTTCCCACAAAAAACGGCCCGCCGGGGCGCAGAGACTTCTTCGCGCTTGGCGGACCCTTTTGTTTTGTGATTGCTGCTTTCTCCGATTACAGGCGGGCGCTGAGCACGCAAACGACCAGCGCCACCACGAAAAACACGCCGCCGAAGACCTTGGTCCATTTGGCGAGTTTGGCGTCGATACCGCGCTCACGGCCGGCCGCCATGTGGGTGTTCTCGCCCATGATGGCGGCAGAGAGGCCCTGGCCCTTCTGCTCCTGCGCGAGGGTGAAAACGATGATCAAAAGCGACACTGCAATCAGAACGCAACCGAGAGCGATCTCATACCAGTTCATTGAATAGCACTCCTTTAACTTCTCATGCGGGGTATAGTATAACACAGATATGCCGATGGTGCAAGTTTTTTTTGCGATTTATTTCCGGCAGTCCCCCCGCTCACATCAGGCTGAACAGGTCCACCTGGCTGGTTTCCGGCAGGTTGCCCAGCGCCCCCACCGAGCGCAGCTTATCAAACACCGAGCCTGCAACACCGCTGGCCTGCTGCAATTCCTCAATGGAGATATACTCCTGGCCGTGGATCGTCGCTTCTTCCAGCGCCACGGCCGCCGCCTCGCCCAAACCGCGCAGTGCCGTGAACGGCAGGCGCACCTTGCCGTCCTCCACCACGTACTTGCTGGCATGGCTCTTGCCCAGTTCAATGGGCAGGAACTGGCAGCCCCGCTGCAGCATCTCGTTCTCCAGCTGCAGACTGACGAGCGCATCGTCGTCCTTGGCGGTACGTTCCTCCTTGGGGATGCGCTCATTGTCCCGCAGATGTTCCTTTGCCACCCGCACGCCGCCGACGGCCGCCTCGTAGTCGATATCGGCGCCGCGCACCGTGAAATACACCGCGTAGAAGATGGCCGGGTGGTAGACCTTGAACCACATCAGCCGAATGGCCGCCATCAGGTAGGCCACCGCATGGGCTTTGGGGAACATATATTTGATCTTGCGGCAGGATTCGATGTACCAGTCCGGTACATCGTGCTCCCGCATGGCTTCCTCCCAGCCGGGCTTGAAGCCGCCCTTGGCCACCTTGCCTTTACGCACGGCCTCCATGATGTCAAAAGCCATCTTGGGTTCCAGCCCCTTGCGCAGCAGATACAGCATGATACTGTCACGGCAGCCGATGACCTCTGCAATAGTACAGGTGCCCGAACGGATCAGTTCATCGGCGTTGTTCGTCCAGACGTCGGTGCCATGGGAAAGCCCGGAAATCTGAATCAGCTCCGAGAAGTTCTTGGGCTGGGCGTCCAGCAGCATCTGGCGCACGAAGTTCGTGCCCATTTCCGGGATGCCGAAGGTGCCGGTCTTGGAGCCGATCTGTTCCTCGGTAACGCCCAGGGCTTCGGGACTAGTCAACAGGCTGTAGACCTTGGCATCGTTCATCGGCACCGAGTCGATGGGGATGCCGGAGTATTCCTCGAAGTATTTATAGAACGTGGGAACATCGTGGCCCAGCTCGTCCAGTTTGAGCAGCGTATCGTGCAGGTATTTGAATTCAAAGTGGGTGGTCAGCAAGCCGCCCTTGACGTCATCCGCCGGGTGCTGGATAGCGCAGAAGTCGTAAATGTCAAAGGTATCGGGCACAACGACCATGCCGCCGGGATGCTGGCCGGTGGTTCGCTTGACACCGGTACAACCGATGACCAGACGGTTTTCCTCGGCGCGGTTGACAGTCTTGCCCCGTTCTTCGAGGTACTTTTTGACGTAACCGTAGGCCGTCTTGTCCTGCAGACCGGAAACCGTACCTGCCTTGAACACGTTTTCCTTGCCGAACAGTTCCTCGGTATAGCGGTGGACGTGGGACTGGTACATGCCCGAGAAGTTCAGGTCGATATCAGGTTCCTTGTCGCCGTAGAATCCCAGGAAGGTCTCAAAGGGGATATCGTGGCCTTCCACGATCATCTTATGGCCGCAGACCGGGCAGTTCTTGTCGGGCAAGTCGAAGCCGTCCATATGGACACCATCATCGATCCATTCACTGTGCTTGCATTCCGGGCACAGATAATGGGGCGGCATGGAGTTGACCTCCGAAATACCGGAGAAGTGCGCCACAGCCGACGAACCGACGGAACCACGGCTGCCCACCTGGTAGCCGCCCGCGTTGGAGTAGGCCACCAGACGCACGGCAATGACATACAAAACCGCGTAGCCATGGCCGCAGATGGAATCCAGCTCCTTTTTCAGGCGCTTTTGCAGCACATCGGGCAGCGGCGTCCCGTAGTCGTGAGCCGCATGTTTCCAGGTATCATCCCGCAGTTCCTGCTCGGCACCGGGGATGCTGGGCGGATAGGTGCCCTTGGGAATGGCCCGCAGATTGTTGTCGATGGTGGCAGCGATCTTATTGGGATTGGTGACCACGATCTCGAATGCCTTATCCTGGGGCAGGTAGCTGAAATCCTCCATCATTTCGGTGGTGGTATGGTAATACAGCGGCGCCTGGTTGTCGGCATCCTTGAAGCCGTTGCCGGCCTGCAGCACCGCACGGTAGATCCAGTCCTCCGGCTCCTGAAAGTGGGAGTCTCCGGTGGCGACAACAGGCTTGTGCAGGTCCTCGCCCAGCTTGATGACCGTACGGTTGAAGTTCTTGATGGCCTCAATAGAATCCACCTGGCCGTTGCGGACCATGAACTCATTGTTGCCCAGCGGCTGCACTTCCAGATAGTCGTAGTAATCGGCAATGCGCAGCAGCTGCTCATAGGGCTGCCCCGCCACGATGGCCCGATACAGTTCACCCGCTTCACAGGCCGGCGAGAGCAGCAGGCCCTCCCGGTACTGGTTGAGCAGACTGCGGGGCACGCGGGGTTTCTTGAAGAAATACTGGGTATGGGCCGCACTGACAATGCGGTAAAGGTTTTTCAGTCCCACCTGGTTCTGCACCAGAATGATCAGGTGGTAGTATTTCTTCTTCAGGACCTCTTTATTCCCGCCCAGACCCGTGTTGATGGCTTCCAAAGTATGGATGTCCTTTTCTTCCAGGTCCCCCAGCATGACCTCGAAGATGCGGGCCAGAGCCATGGCATCGTCCACGGCGCGGTGATGGTTGAAGGGCGGGATCTCCAGATGTTTGTTGATGGTGTCCAGCTTATAGTTGCGCAGCCCCGGGAACAGAGCCTGGCCCATGGGCAGCGTATCGATATAGGTGTTTTCGTCGAAGCTGACGCCGGCTTTCTCCCCCGCTTTGCGGATGAACAGCATATCAAAGCTGTGGGCGTTATGGGCTACCAGCACATGGTCGCCACAGAACTCCTTGAAAGCGCGGATGGCTTCCTCCGGCGTGGGGGCGTCCGCCACCATCGCGTCATTGATGCCGGTGAGTTCCACCACCCGCTGAGGGATCGGCTTGCCGGGGTTGACGAAGGTACAGAACTTCTTTTCCTCGTTGATCTTGCCGTTTTCCACAAAGACAGCGCCGATCTCGGTGAGGGCTTCCACGTTGGAATCCAGGCCCGTTGTTTCGGTATCAAAGACCACGAAGGAGCCGGACAGCGGCATCTGTGCGCCGCCGTAGACCGCCGGAATCATGTCATCGACGAAATACGCTTCACACCCGTAGATCAGCTTGAAGTTCGGGTCGTTCTGATGGATCTCATCGGTGGCAAGCATCGCTTCCGGGTAGCCCTGGCAGACACCGTGGTCGGTGATGGCAATGGCACGGTGGCCCATACGGTGGGCCAGACGCACGATCTTGCCGGGATCGTTGAAACCGTCCATGGAGCTGGACTTGGTATGCAGATGCAGTTCCACCCGCTTCTGACCGTCGGGAGCGGTGTCCTGGCGGGGCTCCCGCTCCACCTGCAGCACGTCGTAGGGCATGATGACAAAGTCATGCTCGTACTTATCGTACATATAGTTGCCGCGGACGATGAGGGTGGTGCCGGGCTTGAGTCCCTCCCACTTGGACATATCGGCATCCTCGTCCCCCAGAATCTTGAGGTTGACGGAACCCGTATAGTCGGTAATGGAGGTGAAATAGATCTTGCGGCGGCTACCCTTGACCTCGGTGGCAAAGACATCACCCCAGACCACCACCTTGCCTCCGTCGCCCAAATCGTTGAGGTGACGGGTCTCGGCAGGCTTGAAGTTTTTGCCGTAGAATACCTTGACCGGTTTGTTGGTGAGCGCCAGCCCCTCGATGGTGAAGTCAGGCGGCGTTTCCTTGGCCTCAAATTTGACCACCGGCGCCTTTTCCTGCAGATACTGCTCGAATTCTTCCTCCGAACGGGCATGGCCGGTATCCGCCAGGCGCACAATGGGCAGCGAACCGGTGCGTTCCCGAATCAGTTCAGCCAGCACCCGGGGCAGTTCCACACTTTCCAGGATCGTGCGGCCTGCATTGACCCGGATCGTGATGCCGTCCTCCCCGAAGGCCACCGGCTGTTCCTTGTCGAGAAAACCGTTGACCGGCATCCCCTTTTCTTTGAGTTCCGCGATCATCAGGCAGACCGATTCCGGCGTAATCTTCGGATAGGCAAAGTAGTTGCGCAGATGCAGTTCATACCCCGCAAACACTTCCTGCAGGGACGCACAAAGGCGCCCGCACAGGGCCTGATCCAGAGGTTCGGCGCTGCGCAGGCAGATGATGACCTGACGTTTGGTACGATACAGCTCCACACGTTCCACGATCACGTGGCCAAAAGCCGCACAGAACTGCTGGTCGGCCGTAAACTGCGGCCAGACCTGGGTAACAAGTGGTTTCAAAATGACTCCTTTGCAAATGGAAAAAGACCGGGTGAGGATTTATCTTTTTCGACGGCGGTTTGCGCGGCCCTTGCGTGTGTACAGGCCGGTTTTGAACCCTGTGATGCCGATGACCAAAAACAGTGCCCCCACGAGCAGACTGATAACCGCCCTGGCGGCTTCCCCTTGCGAGAAAAACAACCAGGTCAGAAATGCAAAGCAGAGGACCAGTGCGCCATTCACAATCGCCAGAATGGGCGGCCAGATCTCCTGCAGAATTTCCAGCAGAACTTCGCCGATGATCTCGAAAAGGACCTCCATGGCAGTCACGCTCCTTCCCCACCCGGGAGCCGCTTACAGCTTGTGGATCTCGTCGATGAACTGACCGACAATATCCCCTTTGAGCATGCGGACTTTTTCGCCCCGGATGAAAAGCAGCGCTTCGTCCTTGCCGCCGGCGATGCCGATGTCGGCGTCCGACGCCTCGCCGGGGCCATTGACAACGCAGCCCATAATGGCGATCTTCAGCGGCTTTTTGAAGCCTTCGTCCCGCAGGCGGCGTTCCACCTCGTTGGCGATCTCGATCATGGGGTACTGGGTGCGGCCGCAGGTGGGGCAGCTGATGATCTCGGGCCCTGCCACGGCATATCCCACCGCGCGCAGAATGTCATAGCCCGCATAGACCTCGTTTTCGGGGTCCTCGGTGAGGGAGACACGCAGCGTATCACCGATGCCTTCCAGCAGCAGGCCACCGATGCCCATGCCGGACTTGATCAGGCCCATCCGGTTGCCGCCCGCTTCGGTCACACCCACGTGCAGCGGGTAGTCCGTCTGGGCAGACAGCATCCGGTAGGCCGCCATCATGCGGGGCACGTTGCTGGATTTGATGGAGATCACGATATTATCGAAATCATGCTTTTCCAGCAGCCGCACATGGTACAGAGCGCTCTCCACCATGGCCTCGGGCACCGGGGCGCCATACTTGGCCAGAATATGTTTTTCCAGGCTGCCGCCGTTGACGCCGATGCGGATGGGCACATTCTTCGCATTGCAGGCATTGGCTACCGCCTTGACGCGGTCATCATCCCCGATGTTGCCGGGGTTGATCCGGATTTTATCGGCGCCGGCGTCCAGGGCTGCCAGCGCGGCACGGTAGTCGAAATGAATATCGGCCACCACCGGGATGTCCACCGCTTCCTTGATGGCCGCCACCACCGCCGCGTCATCGGGCGTAGGGACCGTGACACGCAGGATCTGGCAGCCGGCCGCCGCCACCCGTTTGGCCTGGGCCACATTGCCCGCAATATCCTTGACCGGCACGTTGAGCATCGTCTGCACGGCGATGGGGTTGGTACCGCCGATGGTGATGTTTCCGATCTTGACTTCCCGTTTCAGTTGGCGCGTCATACCTGCTCCTCCTTACAAAATCCTGGTAATATCCTGCATGGTCACCAGCAGCATCAGCCACAGCAAAAGGACCATGCCTGCGGTGTTCACCGCGATCTGGAAGCGCTGGGGCACCGCGTGCCCGGTCAGCCCTTCAAACAACAAAAACAACAGTTTGCAGCCGTCCAGTGCAGGAACCGGCAGCAGATTGAAAATTCCCACGTTGATGGTCAGAAGCGCCATCAGGGAAAGGACATCCCGCCAGCCGTACTGCACAGCCTGGCGGACCGCCGAAACCGTACCGATGGGCCCCGACAGCTGATCGACGCCCACCCGACCGGTGGCCAGATCCCAGAATCCGCCCAGGATGGCGGTGCTGTAATACTGGAAAAATTCACCGGTCTGCACCAGCACGTTGCGCAGCGTTTTGGGTACCGCCGCCACGCGGAAATCCACGCCGCTGACGATGTTGCCGTCGGCATCTTTCGTCGGGGCAACGGTAACCTGGGGCAGGGTCACGATCTCGTCGCCGCGCAGCACCGTCATCGTGTGCTGCTGGGCCGTGCCGTTGAACATCTGCGCCAGTGAGTTGGCGGTGTGCACCCGTTTGCCGTCCACTTCCACGATAGTGTCTCCCAGCTGCAGCCCGGTCTGGCTGCTGGAAGCCCCCTCCACAAACTGGGCGATGGTCGTACCGCCCAGGCTGGTCATGCTGAATACCAGAATCAGCAGCACGATGAGGCCCAGCAAGAAATTCATCACCGCGCCCCACAGCGTAACAAAAAAGCGCTGCCAGGCACCGGCCTGCTCAAATTCCAGACCGCGCACCACCACCGGGAACAAACCCTTTTTCCGTCCCGGGGAGCGGACTGGCGGAATCTCTTCCCCCTCCTCTTCCGGGTCCGGCGGGGTGGAAAAGAGATTGTAACCGCCTAAGGGGATCAGCCGCAGCGTATACCGTGTGCCGCCACGGTCCCAGGCCAGCAGCTTCGGACCGAATCCGATGGAAAATTCCTCCACCCGGATGCCGCAATGCCGGGCCGCCCAGAAGTGGCCCAGCTCATGCACCAAAATGACAACCCCGAACACGAGCAGGGACACCAGCCCGGTCAGTATTGCAGTCATAGGCACCTCTCAAATCTCAGATATGCGCTTCCACATAAGCGCGGACCATACGGTCACATTCATGTACATCGGCCAGCGTGTAGTCGCCGCCGAAGCTGTCGCTGTCCACAATGCCTTCCACCAGGCGACCAATATCCAGGAAGCCGATCTCGTCCCGCAGAAAATGGGCAACCGCTGCCTCGTTGGCACCGTTGGCCGCACAGGGCGCAAGACCGCCCTTGCGGATGGCCTTTTTGCAGGCCGCCAGGCAGCGGAAGGTTTCCTCGTCCGCCGTGGCGATGCTCAGCTTGGTCAGGGCCGTAAAATCCAGTTCCGGCACCGGGCTGGGCAGCCGCTCCGGCCAGGTCAGCGCATACTGGATGGGAATACGCATATCCGGTACACCCAGCTGCGCAATGATGGAATGGTCGGCAAACTGCACCGCAGAATGGATGATGCTCTCACGCTGGACAACGATCTGGATCTTATCCTCCGGCAGGCCGAACAGCCACGCCGCCTCGATCAGTTCCAGTCCCTTGTTCATCAGGGTGGCGGAGTCAATGGTGATCTTGGCCCCCATATTCCAGTTGGGATGCCGCAGGGCATCCGCCTTGGTCTTGCCGCGCAGTTCCTCAGTGGTCATGCCGAAGAACGGTCCGCCCGACGCCGTGAGCAGGATCTTTTCCAGGGTTTTGGCACTGTGCGCATCCTGCAGACACTGGAAGATGGCACTGTGCTCACTGTCCACCGGCAAAAGATGCACACCATGCTGCTTTACTGCGTCGGTGACGAGGTGGCCGCCGGTGACAAGACTTTCTTTATTGGCCAGCGCCAGGTCGTGCCCGCTCTCGATGGCGGCAAGGGAAGCATCCAGACCCGCAATGCCGACCACCGCGTTGAGCACCACATCCGGGCCTTCCATGGCGGCCAGTTCCCGCAGCCCTTCCGGTCCCTGCAGCAGGGTCGGCGCACCGGACTGGCCGGCCAGTTCCCCTTCCAGCTTGCGGAAAGCCTCCGGGTCCACGACTGCCACATAACGGGGGTGGAATTCCCGGATCTGTTCCAGCAGTTTATCCACCCGGGAGTGGGCCGCCAGTCCGAACACCGAATAGCCGTGCATTCGGCAGACATCCAGGCTCTGGGTGCCGATGGAACCGGTAGAGCCCAATAAGGTGATGGTTTTATTCATAGGTTTCCATCCTTTGTTTTACAGTACATAGAAGAAGTAGCGCACCACGATGGCTACGAAGGGCGCAATGAACATCACACTGTCAAAGCGGTCCAGAATCCCGCCGTGCCCCGGAAAGATGGTGCCGTAATCCTTGATGCCCGCCTGGCGCTTGACCGCCGAAGCAAACAGATCCCCCAGAATGCCCAGCACCGAGGCGATGGCCCCCATAAAGAGCAGCACCAGATAGTGCCTGGCGCTCATTTGGATGCTGATGACATGGTAAACCGAGGACAGCAGCGTGTAAGCCGCCGTCAGCAACATGCCGGCCACTATGCTGCCCACAACACCGCCGATGGCTCCTTCCACCGTTTTGTGCGGGCTTACGATGGGAGCCAGCTTATGCTTGCCGAAAGCGCGGCCAGCAAAATAAGCCGCCGTATCGCCGCCCCAGGCAAAGCAAAGCGTCAGCAAAATAAAATATACCGCGTCATATCGATAGTTTTCAAAAGGAAGCATCCGTTTGAGGTGAATGAGGGAATAGAAGCAGAAGATAATGACACCGGAGAAATAGACGTAGCCCGCAAGTTTGCCGAAATCCAGTTTCTGTACATGGGTGATCTGGCAGATATTGAAAAACAGCACCACCAGGAAGCTGACCGGCAGCACCAGTGCACGGGCGGCCTGGGTGGTCGTAAGCATAATGAGCAGCGTATATGGAACGGCCACAGCATACAGATACCATTGCTTTTTGCCGAATCCCATGGCGGAAAAAACCTCATGGATGGCAATCAGGCAGACGGCTGTAAGCACCAGATCAAAAAGGACGGTGTTGAAAAACGCCAGCACAACGGCCAACAGGGCCAGGCCGACTACGGCGGTAATGACGCGGGTCTTCATACGGTGGTTCCCTTTCACGGATGGAATAGTATACTCATAACAGCCTATGCGGGCGTGCCGATTGGCATGCCCGCACAGACGATGAGGAAGTGCTGACCGAAATCAGACTTCCATGATTTCCTTGTTTTTGGCCGCACAGGTATCGTCGATCATTTTGACGTACTTGTCGGTCAGCTTCTGGGTCTCTTCTTCCAGCTTCTTCTGGTCGTCCTCGGTCAGTTCGCCGGCTTTCTTCATGGCCTTGAACTTATCCATGGCATCGCGGCGGACATTGCGCACCGCGACCTTGGCCTCTTCGCCCTGCTTCTGTACATCTTTGGTCAGCTGCTTACGGCGTTCCTCGGTGGGAGCCGGGAACACCAGGCGGATGACCTGACCGTCATCAATGGGATTGATGCCGATATCGCTGGTCTGGATGGCCTTGGAGATGGGCTTGAGCATCTGGCGGTCCCAGGGAGTGATGGTCAGAATCCGGGCTTCCGCCACAGACACCGCCGCGATCTGGTTGATGGGCGTGGGGCTGCCGTAATAGTCCACCGTGACTTTATCCAGTACGGCGGGGTTAGCGCGGCCGGCGCGGATCGAAGCCAGCTCCCGAACCAGATGGTCCACGCTGGCATTCATCTTTTCTTCATAGGGTTTGGTCGTGCTGCTCATAGCAATTTCTCCTTCATCATGATTAGTATAGGCAGATTTTATGAATTTTTCTTATTCTTTCACGATGGTGCCCACATTCTCGCCCTGCACTGCTTTGGCAATGTTGGCGGGTTCGCCCAAATCAAACACCACGATGGGCAGACCGTTGTCACGGCAGAGGGTGGCCGCCGTGGAATCCATCACGGCCAGGCGCTCATCCAGCACCCGGGTGAAAGTCAGCGTGTCGTAACGCACCGCATCGGCATACTTGTGCGGGTCCTTGTCATAGACGCCGTCCACCATCGTGGCCTTGAACATGGCATCGGCGCCGATCTCCAGCGCACGCAGGGCGGAAGCCGTATCGGTAGAGAAGATCGGGTTGCCGGTACCGCCGCCAAAGACGACGATCTGGCCGCTTTCCAGCGCGGCGATGGCTTTATCGCTGGTGAACACTTCCGCCACCTGCGGCATGAAAGAACTGGTCATCACCACCGCCGGCACGCCCTGCTGACGCAGCGCGTCCTTGACAGCCAGCGCGTTCATGACCGTCGCCAGCATGCCGATCTTGTCAGCATCCATGCGGTCCATTTTGCCGCTGGAACGTCCACGCCAGAAGTTGCCGCCGCCCACGACGATACCGATCTGCGCACCCAGTTCATGCGCTGCCTTGATGCCGGCACAGATGGAGGCAATGGTCGCCTCGTCAAAGCCGGTTCCCTTGGGGCCGGAAAGTGCTTCACCGCTGACTTTCAGCAGGATGCGTTTGTATTGAATCCCCATAACTTATAACACCACCTGTTGTTTTGTGCGGTATTGTGCCAGATGGGCACAATAAACCATTCTTAGTTGTATAGTATTTTACAATAGATTGCAGGTAAAGTAAAGCGCCCCCGCAAAAAAAGAGCATCACCCACCTGGGTGATGCCCGTAAAGGTTATATTTCCGGCGTTTTCGGCAGGACGGGATGCAGTTCCCGCCAGAGGTCCTGACGGCGGCGTTGGCGCTGCACCGGGGTCTTTGCCGCGGATTCCAGCACCATATCCCCCAGGTCCACCGCGCAAGGCGGCAGCGTAAAGAAAAGGCAGGTACCGCCGCCTTTCTCCACAGTCAGAGTCCATCCCATTGCTGCCGCATAGGCCCGGATCAAAGGCAAACCCAGCCCGCCCTGCTCCAGCAGCCGGCTGCTCCAGACGCCGCCTTCCAGCAGCGACACCGCATCTTCCGGCAGGCCGGGGCCGTTGTCCCGGTAGCACAGCCGTCCCGGTTCACAGGACAGCGTGATCTGCACCGGCGTACCCGCCGCCAGAGAATTGGAAACAAGATTGGCCAGCAGCCCGTTGAGCAGTGTATCGTCCCCCATCGTCAGCAGAACCGGCAGATTTCCCGCAGTTTCCATCTGCACCGAGGCATCTACGGATTCCTGCAGCAGAATTTCGTTCAGCATACCGGTCAGCTCCCGCAGCTGCCCCAGCAGATCCATGGGCCGCGGTGTACAAGCCTGGTGCAGCACCGGCGCAATCGCCGCATCCGCCGCATGCTCCCCCAGACGCTGAAGGCTCACCATCTGCTCGCTGATCTGTTCCAGAATGGGCCGGATGGTTTCGTATTCTTCGGGAGTCACACAGCGGGCCATCCGGTCATCCAGCACCTCAAAGGCATTCTCCAGCAGGTGGAAAGACTGCCGGAAACGTCCCCGCAGTCCTCCCCGCAGGGCCATCATCAGTTCCTGTTCCTTCGCCTGCATGGTGCGTTCCTTCCTTTCCGGTCCCGGCCGTCTACACGACCTCCCGCCGCAACAATTCCAGCATACCTTTTAAAAGTTTCCCGTTGGGCAAGATGGCATCTTCCGGCAGCCCGCACCGCGAACACAGTTCCCGGTACAGCGGCGTCGCCTGCTGCCACATCTTGCGGGACAGCCGCATAATGGCAGCCGCCACACTGGCTTCCTGCGTATCGTTTTCCAGCGCCACCATCTGATACAGTGCCGCAGCTGTATAAGATCGTTCCGCCGTGTACGCATAAAGAAGCATCTGTTCCAGATAATCGCAGCCGCTCATGGCCGGATCAGCGTGCATCTGTTGCAGGCAGCGCCGGCAGAATCCGCGCGCACGATACAAACGGTATTGATCGGCGCCGGCCCCCAGCAGATAAACCTGGTCGAACAGTTCTTTCAACCGGTAGGGCTTGAGCAGGATCTGGCAGTCGCCGAAGCTCTGCATGGCACGGCGGGCCGCTGTCTGTTCCGGCACCGGCGCGGTAAGAAGGATCACCGGTTCCGGGTCCAGGTGCAGCGTATGCACTGCCTCGATCAAGGAAAAGACGCCCATATCTGCCAGCAAAACGTCCACCACCAGCACCTGGGGCGACAATCCGCTGCGCAATTGCTGCAGCAGCTCCCGCCCGCCGGACAAAACCGCCGCGGCGCGCACTTCCGGGTGCGTCTGCGCATACAGCCGGATGCAGTCCCGTTCCATGCGGGCAGCGGTGACAAACACCGCCACCACCGTTTCCTTTTGTGTCAGCGGCTGCATCGTCGTCCTTCCTTTTTTCGGAGCGCCGCGGCTCCTTTCCAACGTCCCCTGCATGGCCCTTACACCGCCGTTCCGCACAGATCCCGCAGCACGTCGGGGACTTGCTCCGGCGCCACGGCATTTTCATACATATAGCACAGCAAACGTCCCGCAAACGCTTCATCCACGCCATGCAAACAGCAGGAAACCTCCCGGGCAGTCGTTCGCCGCTTTGCATAAAAACACAGGGCATTTTTCACACGCCGCAGGGCATACGTCACCTGCTCGGCCTGCTGCAGACCTTCCAGTTCTGAAAAATCCCGTCGGTAAACGGCCAGATATTCCCGTCCGGCTTGTTCCATAACTCCTTCATCCTCCCCAATCAGAAAACCGAATTGTCCGGAGAGCCTGCCGCGGTACAGTCCCTCTTTAGTAAGGTACTATAGGGCAAACGGAGAAAGGATTCAATCCACACGCAACCTACGTTTTCCTACGCGGAGCGCAAGAAACATCTGTTTTGGCTCAGTATAGCACAAAAAACGCAAAATGGGAACGGTTTATGAGAAAATTTGGTGAAAGCTCAGCCTGCGCAGGAAACAAAAAAAGATCCGCACTGCATGCAGTGCGGATCTTTTCTGGTGGACCTGGAGGGATTCGAACCCTTGACCTCTCGGATGCGAACCGAACGCTCTCCCAACTGAGCTACAGGCCCATATTTTTCCGACCTGATTAGTCTACCGCATTCCCCGCCAAAAGTCAAGGGCTCCGCGCAAAAAAGTGAAAAATCCATCTGAAAGTTGTAAAAATATCGATTCAGGCGTCTTTTTCCCGCCTTTTCGGTTTGCGTGGACGTGTAAAATGGTGTATGATTAGCTATATTGGTTTTGTAAGGAGTGTTTCAGGATGAAGATGCCATCCTTTCCGCCCTTTAAACAGTGGAACCGCACATTGCTGTGGACGGCTGCGGGCTGCGCAGCTTCCATTGTTGTGTTCTGCTTCCTGCTGATCTTTGCCCTTAGCCGCCCCTCCACCGAAAAGGAACCGGTGCCGGCCACCGCCGAAACAGCCGAGAGCGCTTCCCCGGAAACCGCGGAAACCCCCGACGCCGCCGATGCAGCGGTGCAGACTGCCGCGGTGGGGACCGTGCTCCCCCAGAGCGCAGACGCCGGACGCAGCTACGTGGACGAGACCCTCTTTATCGGGGATTCCAACACCGCGCGCTACCTGATGTACGCCGACGAAACCGGCCAGGCATTCACATCACTGAACAACAACATCGGCGTTGTCAGTATGGGAGCCGGGGCCATCACCTCTTTGAAATGTGAGAAGTTCAAGGGTTCCTCGACGATGTACACCGTACCGGATGCCGTCGCGATGCTCAAACCCAAACGCATCATCATCTGTTACGGCACCAACAATCTGGGAGGAACTTCCACCGACGCCACCAATTTTATCTCCACCTACTTAAAGGGGCTGCAGGCCATCCAGACCGCCTGGCCTTACTGCGATATCATCGTCAGCGCCATTCCCCCGCTGGACAAACAGCGGGAGAACACCAACCTGACCATGACTCAGGTGGATGCCTACAACGCCGCCCTGGTGACGATGTGCGAGGAGAACGGATTCAAGTTCCTGAACAGCTCCGAAGTGCTGCGCGACAGCACCACCGGCTGGGCCAAGACCGACTATACCCTCTCGGATGGCGTGCACCTGTCCAAAGTCGCCGTCACCGCCTACTTCAATTATGTGCGCACCCACGCCTATGTAACCGAGGACCGGCGCCCGCAGCCGCTGGGCACCATTCCCACCCCCGATGGCGTACCGGCCAACCTGATCACGCAGGACCCCATCGCTGTGCGGGGGGCCAAAGTTCCGCTGGAATTCGTAGCCACCAACGGCGGCAGCTTGTCCGGTTCCACCAGCCAGATGGTCAAGAAGGGCGGCACCGCTAGCGCTGTGACCGCCGTGCCCAACGAGGGCTTTGTATTTGCCGGCTGGACGGCCAGCACCGGCGGCAGTTACAGCAGCGCCACCCTTCAGTATACTATGCCGGCCGATGCCAACGCAGGCGGCGTTGTGCTGACAGCGCACTTCAAGGCCGATGCCCATGAGCACAATTATGTAGAAGTGAGCGGCACCCAGGTAGCGCCCACCTGCCTGACCGCAGGCAGCGCCAAATATAAATGCAGCATCTGCGGCGAGGTCATCGAGAAGGAGATTCCCGCTCTGGGGCACGACTGGGACGGCGGCAGCCAGCAGGGCGATCAGATGGTCTATACCTGCCGCCGCTGCGGGCAGACCAAGAGCGAGACGATCGCGCATACCCATGACTACAACCAGGTCGTCAGTGACACACCGGCCACCTGTACCGAGGCAGAAGTCATTGTACTGCAGTGTTCCTGCGGCGCGCAGACCACCACCTACGGCCAGCAGGCTTTGGGGCACGCCCCCACGACCCAGGCAGATGGCAGTATCGTATGCAGCCGCTGCGGCACCCTGCTTCAGGCAGCTCCTGCCACGCCACAGCCCACCGAACAGCCGACACCCCAGCCCACTGAGCAATCCCCTGCCCCTCCCGCGGAAACACCTGTAGTGCCTTCCGAAGAGCCTACCGCTGCGCCCACCCCCGAGACACCTCCCGAGACACCTCCTGAGACGCCTTCGGAAACGACCCCCGACCCGGCACCGGAGGCAACGCCGGTCACCGAGCCTTCCGTTGAGGAGGTCCCCGCCACGGAAAACGTTCCTGCCGAAGCCGAAGTTTCTCCGGAATCGTGATTTGCTTTTGTCCTTCAGCAGTTTTTGACCGTTCAAACCGACAACTTTTGACCGCTCCCCCGCGGGGGCGGTCGTTTTGTGTATTGCCATCATAAAGAGAGGTTTTTTTCTGTATGGATTCTTCCCGGACCAAACACCGCGGCAGCCAGGAACTGCTGCGCCGCTTTCTGCCCTATCTGATGAAATACAAGGGCGTTCTGTTCTTTGACCTGTTCTGTGCCGCCCTTACCACCCTGTGTGACATCGTGCTGCCCAAGATTATGGGCACCCTGACCAATGCTGCTTCCGGCCAGGCCGCCGCCCTGACGGTGCAGGCCGTGCTGAAACTGGCCCTGTTGTACTTTGTTCTGCGGCTCATCGACGGCGCCGCCAGCTATTTCATGTCCGGCATCGGCCACATCATGGGCGTGCACATTGAAACCGATATGCGCCGCGACGCCTTCGACCATCTGCTGCGGCTGGATCACACCTACTACAACAACACCAAGGTCGGCCAGATCATGGGGCGCATCACCAACGATCTGTTTGACGTGACGGAATTTGCCCACCATTGCCCCGAAGAATTCTTCATTGCCTTCATCAAAATTGTGGCTTCCTTCGTGATTCTTTGCCAGGCCAGCGTACCGCTAACCCTGGTGGTCTTTGCCTGTGTACCCCTGATGGGTGTGGTCTCGGTGTACCTGAATCTGAAACTCCGCGCCCGGTTCCGTCAGCAGCGCTTCCAGATTGGGGAACTGAACGCCACCATCGAGGACAGTCTGCTGGGCCAGCGTGTTGTCAAAGCCTTTGCCGCCGAAGAACAGGAACGGGAAAAATTCGCCGAGGGCAACCACGCTTTTGAAACCATCAAAACCCTGACCTACCACACCATGGCCGCCTTCAACACCTCCACCCGCCTGTTCGACGGCCTGATGTATCTGGTGGTCATCCTGGCCGGTGGCCTGGCCCTGGTCTATGGCGCCATCAATGCCGGGGACCTGGTGGCGTATGTACTGTATGTCTCTACCCTCATTGCCACCATCCGCCGCATCGTGGAATTTGCCGAGCAGTTCCAGCGCGGCATGACCGGCATCGAGCGTT
Source organism: Oscillospiraceae bacterium (assembly GCA_019424695.1). Classification (GTDB taxonomy): domain Bacteria; phylum Bacillota; class Clostridia; order Oscillospirales; family Ruminococcaceae; genus Gemmiger. The sequence goes on along the minus strand of JAHYZA010000009.1, from coordinate 170,777 downwards.
TTCTTGAGATCATGGACACCCCGGTGGCCATCGCCGACGCTCCCGATGCCATCCCCCTTGTGGTGCGGGAAGGCGGCATCGAATTCCGGGATGTAAGTTTTGAATACCCTGACGACCACAACCAGGTCCTGCGCCACGTGAATCTGCGCATCCGCCCGGGAGAAAGTCTGGCGCTGGTGGGGCCTTCGGGCGGCGGCAAAACCACGCTGTGCAACCTGATTCCCCGGTTTTACGATGTCACCGGTGGCGAAATTCTCATCGACGGGCAGGATGTACGCCGTGTCACACTGCACAGTCTGCGTGAGGCCATCGGCGTGGTACAGCAGGATGTCTATCTGTTCAGCGGAACGGTTGCCGAAAACATCGCCTACGGCAAACCCGGTGCCACCCGGGAGGAAATCGAAAAGGCCGCTCAGCTGGCCGGCGCCGACGGTTTTGTGCGCGCCTTGAAAGACGGGTACGACACCTACGTAGGTGAGCGCGGGGTCAAACTCAGCGGCGGGCAGAAACAGCGCATCGCCATTGCGCGGGTCTTTTTGAAGAATCCGTCCATCCTGCTGCTGGACGAGGCCACCAGCGCCCTGGACAACGAGAGCGAGATCCTGGTGGGACAAAGCCTGGACAAGCTGGCCAAAGGCCGCACCACACTGACCATTGCCCACCGCCTGACCACCATCCAGAATGCCGACCGCATTCTCGTGCTGGGCAAGGACGGCATCGAGGAGGAAGGCAATCACACCGAACTGCTGGCAAAGAAAGGCATCTACTATCGTTTGTGGAACGGCCTTGTCAGCGGACAAACCTTGTAAAATCCTCGAAGACAAAACGCCCCGCTTCGGCGGGGCGTTTGTTTATGCCTTGGCGGCCACTTGGAGCATCCGCCGGGTGTTGAGGGTAAAGGTGAACAGATTGGACGCGATCATAATCCCCAGGAACGCCATGATTCCGTACCGCGGCAGCAGCAGCGCAATGGCAGCAATACGCAGCACCGAATCCGCCAGCGAATACCGGAACGTCGCCAGCTGCTCTCCCAATCCTTTGAGAACGCCGTCCACCATGCTTTCGAGGTACATGAACGGCGCCACGAAGCCCAGCACCTGCACATACCGGCCCACCTCGGCATCCCGGTAGACGATCTGCGCCAGCTGCGGGCCAAAGGCCACAAAACAGGCTCCCGCCGCCAGCGAGAACGCCCCTGTCAGTTTGAGCATCGTCAGAATCAGCCGCCGGGTTTCCTGTCCGTCACCACGGGTATGGGCGCGGGTGATTTCCGGCATCAGCAATCCCGACAGCGCCGACAACACCGAGAATGGAAAAAACAGCAGCGGCAATGCCATCCCCTTGAAATTTCCGTATTGGGTCATCGCCACCGCACGGCTGCCGGTATACAGCGAAAGGGTCAGCGGGATCAGGCTGCTCTCCGCCGCCTGCAGACCGCTGCTCAAAAGACGACTCCCCGTCACCGGCAGTACGATCTCATAAAGTTCCCGCTGGGTATAGGGATGCAGCGGTTCCCGGCCGCGCCGGGCGAATTCCGGCATACGGGCCGCAAACACCAGCATCAGGCAGCAGGAAACGCTCTCCGAGACCGTATTGCCCAGCACCACCGCCGCGCAGCCGTAGCCCGCCCCCCATTGGGCCATCACCCGCAGCCCGGCCACCGCTACGGCCATACGCACCAGCTGCTCGATCAGTTGGGCGACCACGTTGGGCGTGACCCGGCGCGCGGCCAGAAAGCACCCGCGCAGCGCCCCCGCCACGGCCATAAACGGCAAACTGGGGGCCAGAACGCGCAACGCCGTTTCGGCTCTGGCATCGTGCAGCAGGAACCGTGCCGCCGGACCGGCCAGCACCGCCTGCACCACCATAGCCGTGGTACCGAAGGCAAGGGCTGCCGCGCACAGGCCCCGCAGGGTGGCGGCCATCCCCTGCCCGCGGGCCAGACTTTGTGCGGCCAGCCGGGTGGCTGCCACATTGACGCCTGCCGTGGCCAGCGAAACGAATACCATGTACACCGCCAGAATCAACTGATACAGGCCCATGCCTTCTCCGCCCAGGTAGGCCGAGAGGACGACCCGGAACCCCATGCCCAGCATCCGCAGCACCAGTCCCGATGCTGTGAGCAGCATTGCATTCTGCAGATACACCTTGCGTCTTGTCACGATGCCGTCCCCCTTTCCCTCTTGTATGCCTATGTATCCGGCAGAAGTATTATTCCTTGCGCACCGGGCCGCCCGGTGGTACAATGAGGGCAACAACTCGCAGGAGGTTCCTTATGAGAGAAGTCGATACCGCTGCCGCCTATCTGCGCGCGCAACTCCCCTTTACCCCCGACCTGGCGTTGGTGCTGGGTTCCGGACTGGGCGGTCTGGCCGATGAAATCAAAGACGCCGTTTTCATCCCCTACGGCGATGTGCCGGGTTTTCCGGTATCCACAGCGCCGGGGCACGCCGGCCGTTTTGTGGCCGGACGCCTGGGCGGCAAAAATGTGCTGTGCATGCAGGGACGGTTCCATTACTACGAAGGCCATGACATGCGTGCCATCGCGCTGCCTGTGCGGGTGTTCAAGGCCCTGGGCTGCCGCGCCCTCATTCTGACCAACGCTGCCGGCGGTGTGAACTGGGATTTCAATGTGGGCGATTTCATGCTCATCACCGATCACATCAACTTTATGGGGGCCAATCCGCTGCGCGGTGCCAACGATGACCGCATCGGGCCTCGCTTCTGCGATATGACCCACGTCTACGCCCCGGAGCTGCAGGCAATCGCTCTGAAGGTGGCCGCCGAACACAACCTCGTTTTGCAGAAAGGTGTGTATCTGGGGTACATGGGCCCCAGCTTTGAGACCCCGGCCGAGATCCGCGCCTTCCGCACCCTGGGTGCCGACGCGGTCGGTATGAGCACCGTCCCCGAAGCCATTGCGGCCAGCCACTGCGGCCTGCCGGTGCTGGGCCTGAGCCTGATCACCAACATGGCTGCCGGCATGGCGGGAAAGCGGCTTTCCGGCGACGAGGTCATCGAGATCGCCAACCAGCGCGGCGCGGTATTCCAGCAGTTGGTGCGCGGCATCGTGGAGGCAATGTAAAGCCGCCCGCGACCTTGCACTAACAAGGCTTTTTTGGTATACTATACGTTGCCTGAGCGCATTTTTATGGTAAGGAGCAAAACATCATGAGTGAAGAATGTACCCACGATTGCAGCACTTGCAGTGCGAATTGTGATCACCGTGCACCGCAGCACGAGCCGCCCCACCCGAGAAGCCATATCAAAAAGGTCATCGGCGTTGTGTCCGGCAAGGGCGGTGTGGGCAAGAGCATGACCAGCGCCATGCTGGCCGTTGCCATGCGCCGTCTCGGCTATAAGGCCGGTGTCCTGGACGCCGACATCACCGGTCCCTCCATTCCCCGTCTGTTCGGTGTGAAGGGCCCGGCGACCGGTGACGGCGAATCCATCAACCCCATCGCCAGCCGCACCGGCGTGGAGATCATGAGCATCAACCTGCTGCTGGAAGACCCCGAGGCCCCTGTGGTCTGGCGCGGTCCCGTCATTGCCGGCGCTGTCAAGCAGTTCTGGCAGGAGGTCATCTGGGATGTGGATTTCCTGTTTGTGGATATGCCTCCGGGAACCGGCGACGTACCGCTGACCGTATTCCAGACGCTGCCGGTGGATGGCATCATCATTGTGTCCAGCCCGCAGGAACTGGTGAGCATGATCGTCGGCAAGGCGGTCCAGATGGCCAAGATGATGAACATTCCCATCCTCGGCCTGGTGGAAAACATGAGCTACGCCGTCTGCCCCGACTGTGGCAAACACATCAACGTATTCGGCGAAAGCCATGTGGACGAGATTGCCGGCAAGTACCAGCTGCCCGTGCTGGCCAAAATGCCCATCGATCCTGAGCTGTCCAAAGAAGCCGATGCCGGCATGATTGAGATGTATGCAGGCGACTTAATTAACTTCGCCGCGGATGCCGTGGCGAAGTTAATTAAGTGAGAGGCCACTTTTGTCCCCACAACGCCAAAGAAAATTAAGTATTTAATATCGGATTTAATTTTCAAAAGGTTTTTCGCTTAATTTCTAAAGATTCTTTTGCTTTAGTGTTGTAAAGTACCGCAATTCATGATATGATAGCGGCAAGAACAAGGACGTTCCCATCGGGGGTCAGTGTACCCTTCGGGAACGTCTTTTTTGTTTGCCGCCCCAGCGGCGGCATCTTGGGAAGGAGCGAACACGAAGCATGGAAAATTTTACCGAACGCAAAGCCCCTGCCGGCCTGTATGACCCGCGCTTTGAACACGATAACTGTGGTATCGGCGCGGTGGTGGACATCAAAGGCCGCAAAACCCATAAGACCATTGAGGACGCCCTGCAGATCGTTGAACACCTGGAGCATCGCGCCGGCAAGGACGCCGAAGGCAAGACCGGCGACGGCGTAGGCATTCTGACGCAGATCAGCGATAAGTTTTTCCAGAAAGCCGCGGCCGAGCTTGGCATCGAGCTGGGCAAGGAACGGGAATACGGCATCGGCATGTTCTTTTTCCCGCAGGACGAACTGCGCCGCAACCAGGCGAAGAAACTGTTTGAGATCGTCTGCAAAAAAGAAGGACTGCCGTTTCTGGGCTGGCGCGAGGTTCCCATCTGCCCCGAAGTGCTGGGTCACAAGGCCCGGGACTGCATGCCCAGCATCTGGCAGGGCTTTGTGGGCAAGCCGGCCCGTCTGGAGTCCGGCATTGCCTTTGACCGCCGCCTGTATGTAGCCCGCCGCGTCTTTGAGCAGTCCAGCCCCAACACCTATGTATGCAGTCTGTCCAGCCGGACCATCGTCTACAAGGGCATGTTCCTGGTCAACGAGCTGCGTCTGTTCTACCCCGATTTGCAGGATGCCGATTACGAATCCGCCATCGGCATGGTGCACAGCCGCTTCTCCACCAACACGGCCCCCAGCTGGAACCGTGCACATCCCAACCGCCTGATCCTGCACAATGGCGAGATCAACACCATCCGCGGCAACGTGGACACCATGCTGGCCCGCGAGGAAACCATCGGCTCCAACTATCTGAAAGACGACATGACCAAGGTACTGCCCATCGTCAACCAGGGCGGTTCGGACTCGGCTATGCTGGACAACACCCTGGAATTCATGGTCATGAACGGCATGGACCTGCCCCTTGCCGTGATGGTGACCATTCCCGAGCCCTGGAGCAACAACCAGGCGATGGACGCCAAGAAGCGGGACTTCTACCAGTATTACGCCACCATGCTGGAACCCTGGGACGGCCCTGCCAGCATCCTTTTCAGCGACGGCGATGTGATGGGCGCCGTGCTGGACCGCAACGGTCTGCGTCCCAGCCGCTACTACATCACCAAGGACGGTCGGCTGATTCTTTCCAGCGAAGTCGGCGTACTGGACATTCCGGCCGATCAGGTGGTGCGTAAGGACCGCCTGCGCCCCGGCAAAATGCTGCTGGTGGATACGCAGAAGGGCGAACTCGTGGACGACGAGAAGCTGAAGAACGATTACGCCAGTCGCCAGCCCTACGGCGAATGGCTGGACCGCAATCTCGTGAATTTGTCCTCGCTGAAAGTTCCCAACAAGCGCGCCCCCATCTACAACAAAGAGCAGCTGGTGCAGTTGCAGAAGGCTTTCGGCTACCGGTACGAGGATGTTTCCACCATCATTCTGCCGATGGCCAAGAACGGCGGCGAACCGGCCGGTGCCATGGGCAGCGACACACCGCTGGCCGTGCTGAGCCACACCCGACCGTCGCTGTTTGAATACTTCAAACAGATGTTTGCCCAGGTCACCAACCCGCCCATCGACGCACTGCGGGAAAAAGTCGTCACTTCCACCACCGTCTATGTGGGCGCCCAGGGCAACCTGCTGGAGGAAGAAGCCGACAACTGCAAGGTGCTCAAGATCGACAACCCCATCCTGACCGAGACCGATCTTTTGAAGATCAAATCCATGAACGTGCCCGGCTTCAAGGTGGAGACGCTGTCCATCTGCTATTACAAGAACACCGATCTGGAGAAGGCCATCGAACGCCTGTTCGTGGACGTGGACCGCGCTTACCGCGACGGCGCCAACATCCTGATCCTCTCTGACCGGGAGATCGACGAATACCATGTGGCTATCCCCAGCCTGCTGGCCGTGGGTGCCGTGAGCAAGTATCTGGTCCGCACCCGCAAGCGCACCGCCATGGCGCTGATCCTGGAAAGCGGCGAACCCCGCCTGGTGCACGACTTTGCCACCCTGCTGGGCTACGGCGCCAGCGCCATCAACCCCTATCTGGCACAGCAGACCATCGGCAACCTCATCGACGAGGGGCTGCTGGATAAGGACTACTATGCCGCGGTGCAGGACTACAACAAGGCCGTGCTGGCGGGCATCGTGAAGATCGCCTCCAAGATGGGCATTTCCACGATCCAGTCCTATGCAGGCAGCCAGATTTTTGAAGCCCTGGGCCTGAGCCAGGAAGTCGTGGATAAATACTTCACCAACACCACCACCCGCGTGGGCGGCATCACCATCCACGATATCCAGAACGATCTGGAAGCCCGCCATCAGGAGGCTTTCGACCCGCTGGGTCTCGACATCAACCGCGAGCTCCCCAGCCTGGGCGCCCACAAGTTCCGCAGCGGCCCCGCCGCCGAGCAGCACCTGTACAACCCGCAGACCATCCATCTGCTGCAGCAGGCTTGCTGGACCGGCAACTACGACACCTTCAAACAGTACACCAAGGCCGTTGCCAACGAGGGCGGCGACTCCATGCACCTGCGCAGCTTGCTGGAATTCAACTATCCTGAGCAGGGTGTGCCGCTGGAGGAGGTCGAGAGCGTTGATTCCATCGTCAAGCGTTTCAAGACCGCTGCCATGAGCTACGGTGCCCTTTCGGAAGAAGCCCACGAGTGCATGGCCGTTGCCATGAACCGCCTGGGCGGCAAGTCCAACACCGGCGAGGGCGGCGAAGCCGAGGACCGTTACGGCACCGAGCGCAATTCCGCCATCAAGCAGGTAGCTTCCGCCCGCTTCGGCGTGACCAGCAAATACCTGGTCTCCGCCAGCGAGATCCAGATCAAGATGGCCCAGGGCGCCAAGCCCGGCGAGGGCGGCCAGCTGCCCGGCGGCAAGGTCTACCCCTGGGTCGCCAAGACCCGCAACTCCACCACCGGCGTGGGCCTCATCTCTCCCCCGCCCCACCATGACGTCTACTCCATCGAGGACCTGGCCCAGCTGATCTACGACCTGAAATGCGCCAACCGCAAGGCGGCCATCAACGTCAAGCTGGTCAGCGAAGCCGGCGTCGGCACCATCGCCGCCGGTGTTGCCAAGGCCGGTGCGGAGGTCATTCTGATCTCCGGCTTTGACGGCGGTACCGGTGCGGCCCCCCGCAACTCCATCCACAACGCCGGTCTGCCCTGGGAACTGGGCATCGCCGAGGCCCACCAGTGCCTGATCATGAATGGCCTGCGCAGCCGCGTCCGTATCGAAGCGGACAGCAAGCTGATGAGCGGCCGCGATGTAGCCATCGCCGCTCTGCTGGGCGCCGAAGAATTCGGTTTCGGCACCGGCCCGCTGGTGGCTATGGGCTGTGTGATGATGCGCGTGTGCAACCTGGACACCTGCCCCATGGGCATCTGCACCCAGAACCCCGAACTGCGCAAGCGGTTCAAGGGCAAGCCGGAATATGTCATGAACTTCATGCGTTTCATGGCGGAAGAGCTGCGCGAATACATGGCCAAACTCGGTGTGCGTACCGTGGATGAACTCGTTGGCCGCACCGACCTGCTGAAAGTCAAGGCCGCCCCTGCAGGGTCCCGCGCCAGCGAACTGGACCTGAGCGCCCTGCTCAAGAATCCTCTGATCGAAGATTCCAGCGTTCATTTCAATCCCAAAGACGTCTACAACTTCGGTCTGGAAAAGACCCCCGACATGCGGGTGCTGATGAAGAAGTTCAAGAAGTCCTTCGACATGGCGGAGCCCAAACCCATGACCGTCACGCTGGACGTCGGCAACACCGACCGTGCGTTCGGCACCATCTTCGGCAGCGAGATCACCGCCAAGTTCGGCAATACCCTGCCGGATGACACCTTCCTCGTGGTCTGCCACGGCTACGGCGGCCAGAGCTTCGGTGCTTTCCTGCCCAAGGGTCTGACGCTGGAACTGATCGGCGACTCCAACGACTATATGGGCAAGGGTCTGAGCGGCGGCAAGCTGATCGTCTACCCGCCCAAAGAGGCCGCTTTCGACCGCAGCGACAACATCGTGATCGGCAACGTGGCCCTGTACGGTGCCACCGGCGGCAAAGCCTTCATCAACGGCGTGGCCGGCGAGCGCTTCTGTGTGCGCAATTCCGGCGCTGTAGCAGTCGTTGAGGGCGTGGGCGACCACGGCTGCGAATATATGACCGGCGGCACTGTGGTGGTGCTGGGCAAGACCGGCAAAAACTTTGCAGCCGGCATGAGCGGCGGCATCGCCTATGTGCTGGACGAGGACTGGGATTTCTACCAGCGCGTCAACAAGGACATGGTCAGTCTGGAGCCTGTGGAACACAAGTACGATGTTTCGCTGCTGAAAGATCTGATCCGGGAGCATGTGGAGCTGACCGGTTCGCCCCGCGGCAAGGAAATTCTGGAAAACTTCGGCGAGTACCTGCCCAAGTTCAAGAAGGTCCTGCCCCACGACTATGACAAGATGCTGCGCCTGATCGCCCAGATGGAAGAAAAGGGCGAGGACAGCGAGCAGGCCCAGATCGAAGCATTCTATGCGATGAAAAACGCCAAGTAAGGGAGGCAGCAACAATGGGTAAACCGACAGGATTTATGGAGATCGAACGGCAGACCAGCCTGGAACTGCCGCCTGAAGAACGGATTCAGAATTTCAAGGAATTTCATCTGCCGCTGCTGAAAGAAGAGCAGCAGGCACAGGGCGCCCGCTGCATGGATTGCGGCGTGCCTTTCTGCCAGAGCGGCATGCTGCTGGGCGGCATGTACAGCGGCTGCCCGCTGAACAACCTGATTCCCGAGTGGAACGACCTGATCTATCAGGGCAAATGGAATCTGGCGGTACACCGCCTGATCGCCACCAACCGCTTTCCGGAATTCACCAGCCGCGTCTGCCCCGCCCTGTGTGAGGCAGCCTGCACCTGCGGCATGACCACCGGCGATCCGGTCACCGTCAAGGAGAACGAGCGCGCCATCGTGGAATACGGCTACGAGAACGGGGCCATCCACGCGGTGCCGCCGCCCACCCGCACCGGCAAAAAGGTAGCCGTGGTGGGCGCCGGGCCTGCGGGGCTTTCGGTGGCGGACCTGCTGAACAAGCGCGGTCACAGTGTGACCATCTACGAGCGCGAGGACCGCGTGGGCGGCCTTCTGATGTACGGCATCCCCAACATGAAGCTGGAGAAGTGGGTCATCGACCGCCGGGTCAAGATTCTGCAGGATGAGGGCATCGAGTTTGTGCTCAACGCCAATGTAGGCGGCAACGTCAGCGCCGAGGAGCTGAAATCCCAGTATGACGCCGTGGTGCTTTGCTGCGGCGCCAAGCAGCCCCGGGACATCAGCGCGCCGGGCCGGGATGCCAACGGCATCTACTTCGCCGTGGATTACCTGACCAGCGTGACTCGCAGCCTGCTGGATTCGGATTTTGCCGACGGCAAGGCTATCAGCGCCACGGGCAAGCGGGTGCTGGTCATCGGCGGCGGCGATACCGGCAACGACTGTGTGGGCACCGCCATCCGCCAGGGCTGCGAGAGTGTGCTGCAACTGGAAATGATGCCCTGCCCGCCCGCCGAGCGTGCCCCCGGCAACGACTGGCCGGAGTGGCCCCGCGTGCTGAAAACCGATTACGGCCAGCAGGAAGCCATTGCCAAGTTCGGCAACGATCCGCGGGTTTACCAGACCACGGTCAAGGAGTTCTACAAGAACGACGCCGGCCAGGTCTGCGGCGCGCTGCTGGAAAAGCTGGAGAGCCAGGTCATCGACGGACGCCGCCAGATGGTACCCACCGGCGAGGAGTTCACCGTGGACTGCGACCTGGTGCTGATCGCCGCCGGTTTCGTGGGCTGTGAGTCCTATGTGGCCGATGCCTTCGGCGTGGACCTGACGGCCCGCGGCACGGTGGCCGACGACCACTACACCACCAACGTTCCCCATGTGTTTGCCTGCGGCGACATGCGCCGCGGCCAGAGCCTGGTGGTCTGGGCGCTGCGCGAAGGGCGCGACACCGCCGCCGTGGTGGATAACAGCCTGATGGGCTACACCAACCTGTAATTTTACCAAAAACGAACCGCCCTGCGGAGAGAAAGTTCTCTCCGCAGGGCGGTTTTATTTTTCAGATAAAAGGGTCAACGCTCCATCTTCCAGAATGCGCAGCTGTAGGGAGGCAGTTCGCTGCCGCCGCCAAAATCATGGGGTTCGCCGGTAATCAGGTCCATGGCCATCCCGCAGCCCGCATCAAAGTGGGCTACATAGGGAGCGCTGTCGGCGTTGATGGCCACCAGCACCCGCTCTTCCTCGGTACGGCGCTCAAAAATCAGCTGTTTGGGCTGCACCAGCACATTGCGGTAGCTGCCGTTGCACAGCGCCGGGCTGGCCGTGCGTGCCTGGGCCAGCAGCGAAATCCACCGGGTCAGGTCGTTTTCTTCGGGCTTTTCAATGGCCGGGCGCAGCGTGGGATCGCCGTTTTTCTTGTCACCCTCGATGCCCCACTCGCTGCCGTAGTAGACCGCGGGAACGCCCGGCATGCCAAACAGCAGACCGTACAGCGGTTTGATGCAGGCTTTATCGGTGAGGATCGTCGCCACACGGGTGACATCGTGGTTATCCACAAAAGAGAGCAGATGCTTGCCGGTGTACAGGCACCAGGGTTCCGAGCCGAACTGCCGGTTCAGGCTGTAGCTGATCTCGTGCATGTTACCGGTGTTGAAGCTGGAATACAGCCCCTTATAACACTCGTAGTTGGTCACACTGTGGCAGGCATGGTCATTCATCCAGCGGTTGTAGTCGCCGTGGAGGGTCTCGCCCACCAGTACGAACTCCGGCTTGACCTCGTTGGCCAGGGCGCGCAGTTCCGCCAGAAATCCCAAGTCCAGACAGTAGGCCACATCCAGCCGCAGGCCGTCGATGTCATAGTCCTTGACCCAGCCGCGCACCACGTCGAACAGATACTGTTTGACCGCCGGGTTCTGCAGATTGAGTTTCACCAGCTCATTGCAGCCTTCCCAGGCTTCGTACCAGAAACCGTCATTGTAATTGGTGTTGCCGTCAAAACTGATATGGAACCAATCCTTGTACGGGCTGTCCCACTTCTTCTCCTGCACATCCCGGAACGCCCAGAAACCGCGGCCCACATGGTTGAACACGCCGTCCAGCAGCACACGGATGCCCGCTTTATGCAGCGCCTCCACCACCGTTTTAAGATCCTCGTTGGTGCCAAGGCGGCCATCCACCCGGGTGTAATCCCGGGTATCGTAGCCATGGGCGTCGCTCTCAAACAGCGGGTTGAACAGCACACAGGTCGCGCCAAGTTCCCGGATGTGGTCCACCCAGTCCAGCACCCGCAGCAGGCGGTGCTGTTCCGCCTTGGCTGCGTCGCCATCGTTTTGCAGCGGAGCGCCGCAAAGTCCCAGCGGATAGATCTGATAAACCACAGCTTCATTGTACCACATAGTTTGTCCTCCTATTATTTTCAGCGGGTACCGTTCCCGCCCTACCGTCAGAAAAATCGTTTCAGACGCCTGCGCAGGACCAGCCGGTAATACCGGGTCACAGCGCCCAGCGCGCGGTCACACAAAAAGAAGGAGAGATTGCCCAGCGCCAGCAAGGCAGCCAGCATAGCGGTTCCGTCGGCCATAAGTTCCTGCCATAGAGCAGGCCCCAGCAGCGCGAACAGCAAAAGATAGACCAATACCGTTGCCCCATTGAACACCAGGAATTTGATGGTCCAGCGCAGCAACGTGGGTTTCACTTTGCGCAAAGCATAGCGCAAAACGGGATAATATCCGATGACCAGCGCATAAAAAAGCGCCAGTTCAGTTTCCGGTACCACCAGAACGGCCAGAATGGCCGTTGCCGCATACAGCAGCAGCGCATAGCGGGGGCCATATTCTTCCAGCACCGGTACCAGCAAAAAGGAAGCCAGCATCGGCGCCGCGTAGGTGCCGATCTGCAAAGCAGCCCCCAGCAGCAGCAACACGACCGAGAGCGCCCCCAGCACACCGCAGAGGGCGATCTTCTGACTTTCGGTCTTGCGCATTTCGGGTTCACCTGCTTTCGCAGCTATTATACCCTATTCCCCGGTGCTTTGCAATTCCGCCAGCTGCTCCACCGTACAAAAAGTATATCCTTTTTCCCGGAACCAGCGGATGATTTCCGGCAGGGCCTTGACCGTCTGGCCGGTTGCTTTGGTATCATGCAGCAGAACCACACAGGTGGAAAGGTCCTCGGCATCCTCCTGAACATTGCACAGGATGCGGTCTGCATCCGGATGGGCCGCCGTGGCATCCTCACCGCAGACGTTCCAGTCGATCCAGTGCCAGCCCTTTTCCTCAGTCTGGGCTTTCAGGTCTTTCATAATACTGCTGCCGCCATATTTGTGGCTGACCGTATTGGTACTTCCGCCGGGAAAGCGCAGCCAGCTCAGCGTATCCAGCGAAATATATGGTTCCAGCGCCTGCCGCAGAGCCTTGATATCCTGCCAGAAGGCTTCCGGACTCTGATAAATTTTGGCATACCGGTGCGAGGCACTGTGCATGGCCACCTGATGCCCTTGCTGCGAAATGGTTCGTACCAGCGGCAGGTATTCCTGGTTGATGTCCTGCGCACAGACAAAAAAGGTGGCCGGAACTTTTTCCTGTGCCAGGATTTCAAGAATCGGCTGGGTGTTGGGGCTGGGCCCGTCGTCAAAAGTCAGGCAAACCAGTTTGGGGACCGCCGTCTCCCCTGTGGCAGCCGACACGGCAAAACAGTCGTTGGGAATGTCCACGTCGGCATATTCCTGATGATAGAGCAGGTGGATCACCGCGGCCAGAATGGCAAGCAACAGCCCCAGTACCACCCACGCAAGCACATTCTGGCGCCGTTCCTCCTGTTTGCGATCGTAGCGAATGGCACTCCCCTCCCCTGGTGTTTTGCTACAACCTATGCACCAGGTGGACAAAATAACACCCTGCCTTTCTGCAGAAAAGACAGGGTGTTCGTTCTGTTATGCCTGTATGATTTGGGACGGGCGTTTGCGCCACAGCCGCGGCGAGAAAAGCGCCAGAATCGGATAGAGTTCCAGACGGCCTGCCAGCATATCAAAGGAGAGCAGCAGTTTCACAGGGTCGGAGAAATCCGCAAAAGACCCCATCGGCCCCACCAGTTCCAGGCCGGGCCCTACATTGTTAAAGCAGGTGGCCACGGCGGTAAATGTGGTGACAAGGTCAAATCCGTCGATGGACACCAGCAGCACCGAAACCGAGAACAGCAGCATATAGATATTGAAATAGTTGTGCACACCGCGCAGCGTCTTGTCGTCCAGAGGTTTGCCTTCAAACCGGATGGAAGTGATGGCGTGGCTGTGCAGCATCTTGTTCAGGTCCTGTTTGGCGGCCTTGAAAAAGATGATGATGCGCGACACCTTCAGACCACCGGCGGTAGACCCTGCACAGGCGCCGATGAAGGTCAGCAGCACCAGCACCGTGCGGGAATAATTGGGCCAGAGGTTGAAGTCCGCCGTGGCATAACCGGTGGTCGTGACGATGGACGCCACCTGAAAGAAAGCCGTCCGCAGCGCCGTGCCCACATTGTCGTACAAGCTGGCGATGTTTATGGCAATGGTGATCGTGGAGAAGGCTACGATGCCCAGATAAATGCGCAGTTCCTCGGAGCGGAAGGCATCCCGGAAATGCCGCAGCAGGATAAAATAATACAGATTGAAGTTGATGCCGAACAACAGCATGAAAACGCCGATGACGATTTCATAGAAGGGATTGTTGTAGGCTCCCACACTGAGGGCTTTGTTGCTGAAACCGCCGGTGCCGGCCGTACCGAAGGAATGGATCAGCGCATCGTACAGCGGCATGCCGCCGGCACAGAGGATCGCAACCTCCACCACCGTGAGCACAAAGTAGATTTCGTACAGGATCTTGGCGCTGTCCCGCAGTTTGCTGGAAATCTTGCCCACCGTGGGGCCGGGGACCTCGGCCCGCATCAGGTGCATGGCGCGGCCATCGGTCATCGGCAGAATGGCCATGGCGAACACCAGAACGCCCATGCCGCCGACCCAGTGGGAAAAGCTGCGCCAGAACAGAAGTCCCTTGCTCATGGCTTCCACATCGGTGAGGATCGTGGAGCCGGTGGTGGTAAAGCCGGAGACCATCTCAAAAAAAGCATCAAAGAAAGACGGGATCTCGCCGGAGATCATAAACGGCAGGGCACCGAACACCGACATCAGCACCCAGACCAGCGCCACAATGACCAGGCCGTCCCGGGCGTAGATCGTGGTGTCCCGGGGCTGCCGGTGACTGAGCAGAACTCCCAGCAATGTGAGCCCCACCGCCGGCCACAGGAAAGCCAGTACGATGTTCCACTCCCCGTAGATAGCCGAACAGGCCATGGGGCAGAGCATCAGCACCGCTTCGATCCAGAAAATACGCCCCAGCACAAAGCCAACCATTTTATAGTTCATGCCCGGCGCCTCACTTTACAATATCCCGCAGCGCGTGCAGCGTTGTATCGGTGGTGACCACGACCACATCATCCCCCTCGGAAAGCGCATCCTCGCCGGAGGGAATGACTGTCTGGCCGTTGCGGCGCACAATGCCCACTACCAGCAGCCCGTCTTTGAGCTGCAGGTCCTTGAGGGGTTTGCCGATGAACGGCGTACCGGGCCCCACGTTGAACTCCAGGGCTTCGACGCGGCCGCCCACCAGGCGATGCAACGTCTTGATGTTGTCGGAGTCGATGCTGTTCTGCATGGCACGGACATACCGGGCGATGGCCTCGCTGGTGACGGCCGCTGTGGAAACCACGCTGTCCACCAGGTTGTTGGCCGCCGCCAGATCCGCAAAGGACGGGCGATTGATCTTGGCCACCACCTTGCAGGAATTGAACTGAGATGCGTACATGGCCAGAATGATGTTGGTTTCATCCATGCCGGTGAGCGCCACAAAGGCATCCATCTCGTTGATGCGTTCCTCACTGAGGAGTTCGCTGTCGGCACCGTCGCCATGGATGACCAGCACGCCGGGGAATTTTTCGCTCATCTCCTGGCAGCGCTGAAGATTGTTGTCGATGACCGTCATCCGTTTCTGCACATCCTGCAGTTCCCGGACCAGATAGTAGGTCATACGGCCGGCGCCCACGATCATGATATTGTTGGCGCGCTCCTTGAACAGATGCAGTTTGCGGAAAAAGGTCTCCAGGTCCCGGGGCGAGGCGGTTAGATAGATCTTATCCCCCGCCCGCAGTTCAAAGGAACCGGAGGGGATGATGGTTTCCTGGCCGCGGGCCACCGCGCAGATCAGAATTTTGACACGGATATTGCGGTACAGATCGGTCAGCGGCATCCCCACCAGCGGATTGTCCGGGCCGATGCGGTATTCCACCAGCTCAAAGCGCTGGCGGCAGAACTGCTCCCGCTTGATGGCGCTGGGGAAACGAAGAACCCGGGCGATCTCCCGCGCTGTGGCCTGTTCCGGGTTGATGACCA
This sequence comes from Oscillospiraceae bacterium, assembly GCA_019424695.1. Taxonomy (GTDB): domain Bacteria; phylum Bacillota; class Clostridia; order Oscillospirales; family Ruminococcaceae; genus Gemmiger. The sequence continues at coordinate 155,080 of JAHYZA010000009.1, read as the reverse complement.
TGGACAGGCCCAGTTCACCGCGCATGAAGCGCAGCTGCTTGGCATATTCCGGATTGCGGATACGGGCAATGGTGTGCCGTGTGCCGATCTTTTTGGCCACCAGGCAGGAAAGAATGTTGATCTCATCACTGGAAGTGGTGGCGATCAAAAGGTCCGCTCCTTCCTCAAAAGCCTCTTTCTGTACCCCGTAGCAGCCACCGTTTCCGGCGACGCCTCGCACATCGTAAATATTGACGATATTGTCGATGATCTCCGGATTCTGGTCGATGACGACAAGATCGTGACCCTCCCCGGCAAGCTGGGCCGTCAGGGCACGGCCGACCTTTCCCAGGCCGACAACCACGATTCGCATAGCGTTTCTCCTTTTTCTTTCCTTTGCGTTGTGCCGCTCAAACCGTGCCGAAGGCACAGATTTCTACACTATCAGGCTAATTATAGCAAAGTGGACAAAAAAAGCAATAGGACTTTTACTGCTTGCACAGGAAATCCTGCTGCTGTGTTGTTTTTTGCCCTGCGGCAGGCAAAAAAATACGGCCTTCCCCGGTTGGAAAAGCCGTATTTTCTATGTTTCAGATATCCCGATCCGATCAGCTGTTCTGCACGTTGTTCTTCAGGATGACGTCGTGGCTGCCGCCTTCCACGATGGAGGTGGAGGAAACAACGGTCAGGCGGGCCTTCTCCTGCAGTTCGGGAATGGAGAGCGCGCCGCAGTTGCACATGGTGGAGCGCACCTTGTACAGCGTGGTCTGCACACCGTCGGCCAGAGGACCGGCGTAGGGCACGTAGGAGTCAACGCCTTCCTCGAAACTCAGCTTCTGGGCACCGCCCAGGTCGTAGCGCTGCCAGTTGCGGGCGCGGTTGGAGCCTTCGCCCCAGTACTCCTTGACGTAGTTGCCGCCCACGCGCAGCTTGTTCGTGGGAGACTCGTCGAAGCGGGCGAAGTAACGGCCCAGCATGACGAAGTCGGCGCCCATGGCCAAGGCCAGCGTGATGTGATAATCCTGCACGATGCCGCCGTCGGAGCAGATGGGCACATAGATGCCGGTCTCCTTGTAGTACTCGTCGCGGGCCTTGGCCACCTCGATGACCGCCGTAGCCTGACCACGGCCGATGCCCTTGGTCTCACGGGTGATGCAGATGGAACCGCCGCCGATGCCGATCTTGACGAAGTCGGCACCCGCCTTGGCCAGGAACATAAAGCCGTCGCGGTCCACCACGTTGCCGGCGCCGACCTTCACCTTGTCACCGTAATGCTCCCGAATCCAGGAGATCGTACGGGACTGCCACTCGCTGTAGCCCTCGGAGGAGTCGATGCACAGCACATCCACACCGGCGTCGACCAGCGCGGGCACGCGCTCGGCATAGTCACGGGTGTTGATGCCGGCGCCCACCACGTAGCTCTTGTTGGCGTCCAGCAGCTCGTTCACATTCTCCTTGTGGGAGTCGTAATCCTTGCGGAAAACCATATACTGCAGATGGCCTTCCTCATCCACCAGGGGCAGAGAGTTGATCTTGTTGTCCCAGATGATGTCGTTGCAGTCATGCAGACTGGTGGTGGCGGGGGCCGTGACCAGTTTGCTCAGCGGGGTCATGAACTCGGTGACCTTGAGGTCGTTGGTCATGCGGGACAGGCGATAGTCACGGGAAGCAACGATGCCCAGCAGTTTGCCGTGGGCCGTGCCGTCATCGGTGATGGCCACGGTGGAATGGCCGGTGCGGGTCTTGAGGTCCAGCACGTCGCCGAGCGTAGCCTCCGGCGGGAGGTTGGAGTCGGAAGTGACAAAGCCCTTCTTGTAAGCCTTGACGCGGCGCACCATATCCGCTTCCTGCTCAATGGTCTGAGAACCATAGATGAACGAAACGCCGCCCTGCTTGGCCAGTGCAATGGCCAGCTTTTCGCCGGACACCGACTGCATGATGGCCGAAACCATGGGGATATTCATTTCCAGCGGGCATTCTTCCTCGCCCTTACGATACTTCACCAACGGGGTCTTGAGGCTGACGGCCATCGGCACACATTCCGAAGAGGAATAGCCGGGGACGAGCAGATATTCACCAAAAGTACGAGACGGTTCGGAAAAATAATACGCCATAAATGCACTCTCCTGACATCCTGATTTAAACAATCAATTGCTTTTTGCCATTGATACTATGTGATTAGAAAGATTGTACCACATTCGCGGACAAAACACAAAAGTTTTCGCGAAAATCTTTCTTGCACGGGAATCGGGAAAGTTGTGGAATTTGCACCAAAGCCGCCGAAAAAAGTACGACTTTGTCTGCCAAGATTTTACAGTGTTGCGGTACGGGTGTTTTCCCGCAGCGGTTTTTATGCTATAATAGGCCCATTCCAAAGAAAGGGTATTCTTGTATGCTATTGCAACACTGGAAGTTGCTGGACCCCGGTCAGGCACGGCGGCAGGCATTGGCGCAGCGCGTTTTCTGCGCGGCGCTGGCTTTGCTGCTGATTCTGTCCGAAGTGTTCAGTTCCAATATTCAATCCACGCTCCCCTCCCTCAGCCATCTGGCACGCCTGGCGCTGACCGGCGGCGCTGTGCTGCTGCTGGGCATCAAGGTGGTACTGCTGACGGACTACCAACGGCGGTGGCAGCCGGTCCTGGCCGGGCTGGTACTTCTCTACACCGCCTTTGCCGCCTGGCACGGGGATGATGTCTGGTTTTTCCTGGCCGCCCTGGTAGGGCTGGGAGCCAAGGACATCGACCTGCGCAGCGCGCTGCGCGTCTATCTGGCGGCAGCGGTCATCGGGCTTGTGTTTGTACAGCTGCTGCACTTCGCCACCCCGCTGATGCCCTACAATTTCTACTGCCGCAACTGGGATTTCGGCTACGGACATTACAACGGCTTCGGTGCCCGCCTGGTGGGTGTCTTTTTCGCCTGGGCCTGGCTGCGCCATGACCGGATGCGCTGGTTCGACTGGGCAGGACTCGCAGCCTTGTTCGCATTTACCTATAAGGTACCGGGTAGCCGCGGGGCTGCCGGAGCCATGGCCGTACTGCTGCTGCTGTTTGCCGTGCAGCGTTTTCTGCCCCGGCTTCTGGATAACAAGATCTGGTACGCGTTGGCCATCGCCCTGCCCATCGGGCTGGCAGCCTTCAGCCTCTATGCCGGGTACGTCTACAATCCCGAGTGGCCCTATGAACGGATGGCGCTGCTGCTGCTGAGCATCTTCCTCTCGGGCCGGTTCGAGATCTGGCACAATGTATTCTGGGGTTCTGAACTCTCCTGGCTGGGCGGCTTGCCCACCGACGGCGACGAACACCACGCCATCGACAACGCCTTCCTGGCCATTCCCATGAACAAAGGCTACCTCGGTGCCATTCTGGTTGCGGTGTTCTTCCTGCTGCTGCTTTGGCGGCTGGCCAGGCATCGCCACGCCACCGAGGTGCTCTGCCTGGTGGCCCTGACGCTGTATATCTTTATGGAAAACAAGCCGTTCTTGCTTTCGGCCAACCCATTTTTGCTGCTGGCTCCCTGCGTATTCTTTGCGGGGCGGCAAAAACCGTCGGAGGAACCGCTGCCGGTGGTGTGCCAACGGACACTTTAATATAAGAAGCCCACGGTGTGGATCGTTTCCACACCGTGGTTTTTTGTTTACCGTTTTATGCAAAACAAAGAGCGTTGCAACTTGCGTTGCAACGCTCTTTGTTGGTGCGGAAGATGGGACTTGAACCCACACGTCATAGACACACGCACCTCAAACGTGCCTGTCTGCCGATTCCAGCACTTCCGCTTACAGCTTAACTGCAAGGGATATTTTAGCATAAAGCCAGCAGGTAAGTCAAGTCCTTTTTTGCAGGTTTTTTACAGAATTCCCCTCTGCATATTCCGGGGAATTTTCAGGCCAGCGGCCGCCCGCTCACGCATACCGCACGGCCATCCCAGGTCATGAATCCCTCATACAGCTGAAAGCGATATTCCTGAGTAGAGTATCCCGCTGCACTGTTGAGCTTGGCTACCAGTGTGTCGCCGTCCCAGCCGAACTGCCAGCCAGTGTTCTGTCTCTGATAGCCCGGCACCGAACCGCTGTCCAATTCAGCCGTATAGGCTTCGATGTTTTCCGCGGTGAAGCCCGGCCATTGTTTTGGCAAAAAACTGGTATTCATCGTCCAGTCATCCTGCGGCGTAAAATCAATGGTCAGAATCAGATTGCCGTAACTGTTGGCCACTTCTTTATTCTGCCAGGTATCCTCCCCAAGGCCAAAGTCCTGTCCCCTGTAATACAGATACCGATAGAGTTCTTCCTCGGTCCAGTCGGCAGGTGAGGTAAATTCCCGCAATCCGGCCGCTGCCATGGCCTGGCACTGGTGCAGCACCATGCGGGACTGGTAGATCGTAAGTCCCTCTGCCATCAACGTCTGGCCCGGACGGGGCATCCTCTCCCCCATCTGTTTTGTCTGCCAGCCGCTGACCGATTCGCAAGGTTGAGCCGTGTCCACAGGAACCAGAATATATACCGAGTTCAATCCGTCCCCGTACTGGGGTCCCAGATAATTGATCTCCGGCTGGTATTCCACATAGAAATACACTTCCACCAAAATGTCCGTCCCCGCGTAAACACGGTCCAGAGGCGTTTTTCCTTCCTCCCCTAAGGACAGCAACGGTAGCAGGTACTCATCGTCTATACAGGTTTCATAGGGCACCACCGAGGCGGCCACGCTGTCCACCAGGGCGTTGCGGTAGGCAGCCGGGCCGGTGGTCATATCCGCATACCAGTATTGCTGGGCCCGCAGGGCTGCCTCCCCGCACTGTTCATAAGTAAACACGGCCGCCCCCTCCCGATTGGGAAGCGCTGCCTCCGTTGTTTCCTGGACCACTTCCGCTGTTTCCGTCGCAGCGGACACAGGCAACTCCGAAGAGGACGTGTTTCCTTCGTCCTCTTGCCGCTGTGCCGCAGAGGCCGGGTCCGCCCGACACCCTGCCAGTGCAAGCAACAGGGTGACCGTCAGCGCTATTTGACGGGGGATGGACTTTTTCATGCTTCACGCCTCCTTCTCTATTTTATATGTATTGTACGGGATTTTCAAAAAGCAGGTCAATGCGCAGAACAGCCAAAGGAATGTAAAACTTTTTGGCATACAAAAAGCCCGCCGTGCAGAGCTGTTGCTTTGCACGGCGGGCCAATTTATCCGGATATTACCGCAGGTACAGCCGGCCGGTGCCGTCGACATCGACGATCAGGGTGTCACCCGCCGAATGGGCACCCGCGATGATCTCCTTGGCGATCATTGTTTCCACATGGGACTGGATATACCGCTTCAGCGGACGGGCACCGTAGATCGGGTCGTAGCCGCCATCAATAATGGCGTTCTTCGCCGCTTCGGTCACATCGAGATGCAGCTGTTTGTCCTGCAGGCGCTTACGCAGGTCACCGAGCATCAGATCCACGATGGAGCCGATCTCCTGCTTGGTCAGGCTCTTGTAGTAGACAATGTCATCCAGACGGTTGAGGAACTCGGGACGGAACTGCCGCTTGAGCAGCTGGTCGATGGCATTCTTCGCCTCATCGGACAGCTCATTGCTGCCGTTGGCCCGGCTCTTTTCCAGATCTTCCAGGATCAGGTCGGAGCCCAGGTTGGAAGTCAGGATGATGACGGTATTCTTGAAGTCCACCGTGCGGCCCTGGCTGTCAGTGATACGGCCATCGTCCAGCACCTGCAACAGGATGTTGAAGACATCGGGATGGGCCTTTTCCACCTCATCGAACAGGACGACGCTGTAGGGATGGCGACGCACCGCTTCGGTGAGCTGGCCGCCCTCCTCATAGCCCACATATCCCGGAGGCGCACCGATCAGACGCGAGACGCTGAATTTCTCCATATACTCGGTCATATCGATACGGACCATATTCTTTTCATCGTCAAACAGGGCCTGGGCCAGCGCTTTGGCCAGCTCGGTCTTGCCGACGCCCGTGGGGCCAAGGAACAGGAAGCTGCCGATGGGCCGGTTGGGATTGGCGATACCGGCACGGGAACGCAGAATGGCGTCGGACACCTTCTGCACCGCTTCATCCTGGCCAATCACCCGCTGATGCAGCACATCAGGCAGACGAAGCAGCTTCTCGCGCTCCCCCTCCACCAGTTTGGCCACCGGGATGCCAGTCCAGCGGGCCACGATGCGGGCGATCTCTTCGTCGGTCACGCGGTCACGCAGCAGGCTGGCTTCCTTCTTCTCGTTGGCCAGCTTCTCCTCCGCTTCCAGCTCCTTCTGCAAATTGGGCAGCTTGCCGTACTGCAGCTCGCCGGCCTTGGCATAGTCGCCGGTGCGGGTGGCCTTCTCGATCTCTGCCTTGGTGGCCTCCACCTCGGCACGCAGGCTCTGCACCTTGTTGATGGCGTTTTTCTCGTTCTCCCACTGGGCCTTCTTGCTGTTGAAGCTGTCCCGCAGTTCGGCCATCTCTTTTTCCAGAGCCGCCAGACGCTGTTTGGACAGTTCGTCGGTCTCCTTCTTTAGCGAGGCTTCCTCGATCTGCAGCTGGGTGATCCGGTGGTTCATCTCATCCAGTTCGGCGGGCATGGAATCCAGCTCGGTCTTGACCATAGCGCAGGCTTCATCCACCAGGTCGATGGCCTTATCGGGCAGGAAACGGTCGGTGATATACCGGTCGGACAGCGTGGCTGCCGCGATCAGCGCCGGGTCCTGGATCTTGACGCCGTGGAACACCTCATAGCGCTCTTTCAGACCACGCAAAATGGAGATGGTGTCCTCGACGGTAGGTTCGTTGACCATGACCGGCTGGAATCGACGCTCCAGAGCGGGGTCTTTCTCGATATATTCACGGTACTCATCCAGCGTGGTGGCACCGATACAATGCAATTCGCCCCGGGCCAGCATCGGCTTGAGGATGTTGCCGGCATCCATGGCACCGTCGGTCTTGCCGGCGCCCACAATGGTGTGCAGCTCATCGATGAACAGGATGATCTTGCCCTCGGACTTTTTGACTTCGTTCAGAACGGACTTCAGGCGCTCCTCAAACTCGCCGCGGTATTTGGCACCTGCCACCAGCGCGCCCATATCCAGACTGAACACCGTGCGGTCTTTCAGGTTTTCCGGTACATCGCCGCGGACAATCCGCTGGGCCAGTCCTTCAGCAATGGCCGTCTTACCGACGCCAGCCTCACCGATCAGCACAGGGTTGTTCTTGCGCTTGCGGGACAAAATGCGGATAACGTTGCGGATCTCGCTGTCACGGCCAATGACCGGGTCCAGCTTATTCGCGCGCGCCATTTCCACCAGGTCCTGGCCGTACTTCTTCAGCGCATCATAGGTGGATTCGGGGTTGTCGCTGGTCACCCGTTGGTTGCCGCGCACGACGGACAACTGCTTCATGAAGCTCTCCTGCGTGATGCCGAAAGCCTGGAAGATTTCGCCTGCTGCCTTGCCGGGACGGCGCAGCATACCAAGGAACACATGCTCCACGCTGATGTATTCATCCTTCATCTGCTTGGCCTGTTCTTCGGCAGCGTTGAGGGCACGATCCAGATCGCCCGAGATATAGACCTTTTCGGGGTCACGGCCGGAACCGGTCACACGGGGCAGGGCTTCCACCTTCTGCAAGGCAGCCTGGGCAAAAGCGTTGGGGTCAGCCCCCAGTTTGGTCAGCAGCTGTGGGATCAACCCGTCCTGCTGCTGGGCCAGCGCAGCCAGCACATGCTCCTGCTCGATGGCCTGGTTGGAATATTCTACCGCAAGGCGCTGCGCATTCTGCAATGCCTCGATGGTTTTTTGCGTCATTTGATTCATGTTCATAGTGCGTACCTCCTTACTGTGCAGATACACGCAAATTCATCTATTAGCAACGGACGCCGTCGAGTGCTTTCTTTTCCAGTCCACCTCTATGGCGGCGCGGCATAGGCGCCGTTTCGTTTGAATTAGCACTCTATTCATCCGACTGCTAATATTGTACCACTTCCAGGCAAAGTGTCAATAGGAAAATTGAAAACATTTTGTGAATGTCTGCCGTTTTTTACCCATTGATAGAACTCGGAAAGAAGTGTACAGTAAACTGAGAGCACATCGTAAGGAGGGACCTTGTATGCGCCCCATTTTGATTGTGGAGGACGAGCGCCCGATTGCGGACCTGATCGAGCTGACGCTGACCGGCGCCGGCTACACCTGCGAGCAGGTCAACGACGGCGAGACCGCCGCCGACCGGATCGCCGAACACGACTACGAACTTGCCATCCTGGATATCATGCTGCCCAAAGTGGACGGGTATGAGCTGCTGGGCTATCTGCGCAGCGTAGGCACACCGGTGATTTTTGTGACGGCCAAAACCGCCCTGAAAGACCGGGTACGCGGTTTGCACGAAGGCGCCGACGATTATCTGACAAAACCCTTTGAGCCGCTGGAGCTGGTGGCCAGGGTGGAGAGTGTGCTGCGCCGCACCGGGCGGGCCAACGTGGTCCTGCATGCCTTCGGTGTAGACCTGGACCCCGCCGCCCGAACCGTGACCCGGAACGGCAAGCCGGTGCATCTGTCCCCGCGGGAATTTGAGTTACTGGAACTGCTGATGCGCAACCGCGGCATGACCCTGTACCGGGAAGTCTTGTATGAACGGCTGTGGGGCGACGAGGAAGCGTTTGATACCCGGCCGCTGGACCTTTGCATCACACGGCTGCGCAAAAAGCTGGGCTGGAAGAGCGAGATCTGCACGGTATTCCGGGTCGGCTACCGATTGGAAAAGGAGGAAAACATGCCATGAAATTCGGCTACAAACTGACGCTGGCCCTGTTGAGCGTACTGGCTTTGGTATTGAGCCTGAGCACCGTATGGACGCAGGAACGCCAGTTTGACCGTGCCTTACAGGATGCGCGGCAGACCGGGCAGACGGAATGGCAACGGGAATCCACGGCCTTTCAGAACGGGCTGCGCTCCGACACCGAAACGCCGCTGGATGTCCGTGCCTGGAGTTATCTGGGCAGCCTGACCCGGCAGGGCAACAGCAGTCTGCTGGCTGTCTACGACGAGAACGGCCGTTCCCTGGCTTCCACCATGCCCACCACACTGGCCCAGTGTGACCTGACCCGGGATGTGCCGGGCAGCGACGGGCTGCAAAGCCGCATCGTGACCGGAACCGACGGCACACGCTACCTTTTATATACAGGGCTGATCGTTTGCCCGGAAGAGTGCCTGACCTTTGTGAGTGCCCAGAGTCTTGGCAGCATCTTTTCTGACCGCGCCCTTCGGCTGCGGGACGCTGTTCTGGGGCAGACCCTTGCCCTGGCGGTAGCCGCCGTGCTGGCGCTGCTGCTCTGCCGCCGGATGGTCCGCCCGTTGGAACGCCTGGACGCTGCCAGCCAGGAGATCGCAGCAGGCGCCTACGACCGGCGCACCGCGTTGGAAGGCAGCGACGAGATTGCCGAACTCAGCCACAGCTTTGACGAGATGGCCGCCGCCGTGGAGGACAAGGTCAACGCCCTGCAGACGCATCTGCAGGAGCGGGAAGATTTTATCGCCGCTTTTACCCACGAACTGAAAACGCCTATGACCAGTATGCTGGGGTATGCCGACCTGCTGCGCGGTACCGAAGTACCGCCTGCTACCCGGCAGAAAGCCGCCGATTCCATCTACCACGAGAGCAAGCGCCTGGAAGCGCTGAGCAGCCGTCTGATGGAACTGATGCGGCTGAACGACGGTGAGCCGCCCGCCCTGGAGCCGGTGCGCCTCGGCACGGTGTTCCGGCAGCTGACCCGGGCGCTTCCCGCCGGGGAGCCGCCGCTGACAGTGCCGACATGCACTTTGCTGGTACAGGCCCAGCCGGAACTGCTGTGTGATCTGCTCTACAATCTTGTGCAAAACGCCCGTCATGCCACGCCGCCGGACGGGAAAATCGCCCTGGAGGTTACCGAGCAAGAGGAAACCATCACCCTCACTGTGCGGGACACCGGCTGCGGCATTCCCGCGGAAGACCTGCCCCGCATCACCGAACCTTTTTATATGGTGGACAAATCCCGTGCCCGGCAGCAGGGTGGCAGCGGCATGGGGCTGGCCCTGTGTGAACGCATCGCCGTATTGCACGGCACCCATCTCACTTTTGAGAGCACGCCCGGTGCCGGTACCGCCGTCCATTTCACCCTGCGCAAAGCAAAGGAGGTCGACCATGAAACTGCGTGAACGCTGGCTGCCGCTTCTGGGTACCGTTTTGCTGGTGGTATTCTGTACAGTTCTTCCTTTTTTATGGTTTGCCGCGCGCGACCGGCAGCTGGACACTTCCAGTTGGGACACGGAACCAGCCAGCGATTTTCTGAGCACCGCCGGGCAGGAAAACGCCGTGGCGCGGGAACTGTACTATTGGCGGCATCAGCCGGCGGAGGCTTTGCCGTATGAACAGCCCAGCGAGTCTTCCACGGCACGGCAAGAAGTACAGCCTTATCTGGCGGCTTTACGCACCGCCGGCGTGCTGCCCGAAGCCTATTGGAACGCAGCCGACGAATTGGTTACCCAGGCCACACAATGTTTATCCGATGATATGGAAAACGGCAAAGTTTCCTACTATTTCAGCGACGAGAACAGTCGGAATCTCACCCTGACCGTCAGCGAATACGGCACCTTAATCGCACTGAGCGGCGACCTTGGCATGCAGGACGGATTCGTTCCCGCCGACGTCGCCAGCGCCTACCGTACTATGCTGGGACTGGACGCCTTCACCGACTGGGAGGACGCCGAACCGCTGGGTTATGGTTCCCCCGCCCCCTGCTACAGCGCCGACGCCCAGCTGTATCTGGTAGCCAACATGGACCGCGGCTATTTCAGCATGAGCGTCACTTCCATGTCGCTCGAAACTTACGCCGGATTGTGATTGCACCTTATATAAAAAGGAGGATGTTTGAATGAAACGAGTTTGTTCGGTCTTGCTGGCCGCCCTCTTACTGGCAGGCTGCAGCGGTGCCCCTGCCGCAAGCAGCACTCTCGTCACTGCTGAAACCGCGACTGCGGAAGTCCCTGTCGAAAGCAAAGAGCCGCTGCGGCGGCTGCAGAATGGCGACGAAAAGCAGTACTATACTCAGGACTCTTTCGATGGCAGCACCATGATTTTGTACCATGTGGTGGATCTGCAATCCGGTGAAGATACAATTCCCTGCGATATAGAGGGCTGCCCCCACGACAGCGAAAGCTGCCCTGCCGTCAGCACGGATGTTCCCGCTTACCAGCCCCTTGTCCTGAACGACACCACGCTGGTGGTGATATCCGTGAAAACAGATTCTTCTCAAATCGGGGCGGTGGATTCTTCCCCGGACGGGAGCGCGCCTCTTTCTTACCACAGCAAAGTCCTGCTGATGGACCGCAACTGCCAGAACCGCCGGGTCCTGACGGAACTGGACGGAATCAATCTTTTCTGGGATGCGACCCAAATTTATACCGACGATGATTTTCTGTACTGCGCCGGAAGTGAAAACAACGTTTATAATATCTATCGCATCAGCCTGTCCGATGGCAGCATCACCAATCTGACGGAACGCTTTCCGGATTCCCAGTTCATGATGGGGGTCGTTGGCCGCGATTTTGTCCTGCAGCAGGAAGATCTCACCTATCCCGACCCGTCTACAGACGTTGCCACCGACGGCTGGCCGGAAACCACCGGCACCAAAAGCCACGTCCTGCTGAACGCGGACACCTGTGAGACCCGTGTGCTGAAAAGCTACTCCTCCGACGAGCGCAATCTTGATTTACTGGATGCCAGCGTGGTGGACGGGCAGTATTACACCGTCGACTGCGCCGCCGGGACCCTCAGCACGGTAGACCCCGACACCGGCGAGGAGCACCTGATCACCGACCAGCTGCCCACCGCGGACCGCGACGACCATTCGGTCGGCTATCTGATCGAAGCCAACCTCAACGGCTGGCTGGTTTTCTACAATCAGCCCATCATCGTCAATGTAGAGACCGGCGAAGTCCGTCAGCGGGCCGACCTGCCGGAAAATCTCTGGAACGGGTACGGCCACCAGCCCTATATCTTCCTGCAGCTGAAAGACCGCCTGCTGGTAGACTGCCGGTACGAGCCCTACACCCGGACCGACATTGCCGAAGACGGTACACCGTTCAACACCCAGACCGAACAGATGTATCTGGGGCTGATTTCCATTGACGATTTTCTCAACGGCGTGCCGAATTATACAGAAGTCTGCAAAGGGCCTTACTGATTTTTGAAAAGGAGTTTGTATGAAACGAGTTTTTTCTCTGGCGCTGGCGACCTTACTGCTGGCAGGCTGCACCGCTGCGCCGGCATTCGAGACAAGTGAAACGGCCAGCACTTCCGCCACAATGGAAACGCCCGCTGCCAACACCGCCATCTCCGGCGATACCCAATCCTTACGCCCGTTGCAACTGGGCGATGAAAAGCAGTACTACATGGACGAGATGGTCTCCGGAGACCTCATCCGTTACCGGGTAGCTGATCTGGTAAACCATGTGACGGAGGTTCCCTGCAACCTGGAAGGCTGCACCCACGACAGCGAAAGCTGCCCGGCCGTTTTCCGCCGGGGCGAATGCGACCGGGTGTTTGTGCTGGATGACGACACGCTGGTAGCCCTCACCAACAACCAGTTTCCCGAAACCGAGGACAGTTTTGTGGTGTTGTTGGACCGAGACTGCCAGAACCGTCGGGTAGTGGCCACCATACCGGACGCCAGTTTCTTGTCTCTGGGATTCGGCGCCTCCGATTGTCCCTACACTGATGGGCAATATCTGTATTGCTTCGGCTATAAAAACGGATATGGAGAGAGCGATGCCCTGTTTCGCATTGATACGGAGAGCGGTGCGGTGACCGACCTGCTGGAAAATGCACCGGTTCAGGATGTGCAGTTTTTGGGGGCACTGGGCACCCAGTTTGTTTTTTCTCAATCCGACGTGACCTACCCGGACGCCACCGGCGATCTGATGGCGGACGCCCCGGCAGAGCCTACCGGGACCACCACCCATTGGCTTTTCAATCCCTACACCAGTGAATGGAAGGTATTCCAGACCTATACTTCCGACGACGGCAGCCTGACCCGGATGTACAGCATCATCGTGGACGGGCAGTATTACCAGGTAGACTGCGAAGCAGGCTCCGTCGCCGTGGTAGACCCCGACACCTGCGAGGCCAAACTGCTCACCGATCAGTATCCCACCGACCAGCTGCAGGGTTCTTTCACGATTCAAGGTGCCGTACAAGACTGGCTGCTCTTCTACGCCCCGTCCCCCATGATCAATCTCCAAACCGGCGAAATCCGGGAGAAGCCGAATCTGCCCGATAACTACTGGAACGGTTCCGCCCACCAACCCAACATCTATCTGAACCTAGGCGACACGCTGCTGGTGGATTGCCGGTACGAGCCTTATACCCGCACCGTCATCGGCACCGACGGCACCCCCTACACCGTAGACACCGAGCACGAGTATCTGGGTCTGATCTCAGCCGAAGATTTTCTGAACGGCGTGCCCAACTACACCGAAGTGGGAGAATACACCACATAAAACAAAGCCGCCCCGGCAGGTCTGCCGGGGCGGCTTTCTTCATGTATTCTTATTTTTCAAAATGTTTGGCGACCTGTTTCAGATTCTCGATGATGGGCAGGTGCTGCGGGCAGACACCCTCGCACTGGCCGCAGGCAATGCAGTCGCTGGCCTTGCCGAAGGTCTTGGTCAGGTTATCGTAATACTCGCCCTGAGGCGTCCAGTCCTTGCCCTCCACTTCCTGCAGATCCGCATTGTACAGCGAGAAATACTTAGGAATGGCAATGTGCATGGGGCAGCCGTCGGTACAGTAGGAACAGCCCGTGCAGGGGATGGCAATGCTGGAATTGATGATGGACACCGCCTGCCGGATGCGCTTTTCCTCCTCTTCGTTGAGGGGCTGGAAATCCTGCATATAACCGGTGTTGTCCAGCAGCTGGTCCATATTGCTCATGCCGGAAAGCACCATCTTGACATTGGGTTTGCTGGCCGCAAAGCGGATGGCCCAGGACGGGATGGACGCGTCAGGGGCATACTCCTTGAAGAGATTTTCCACCCCCGCGGGCACGTTGGCCAGCGTACCGCCCTTGACCGGCTCCATGACGATGACCGGTTTGCCGTGCTTTTCGGCCACTTCGTAGCACTTGCGGGACTGCACGCCTTCGCTGTCCCAGTCCAGATAATTCAGCTGCAGCTGGACAAACTCCACCTCCGGGTGCTCCGTCAGCACCTTGTCCAGCAGGTCGGCGTGATCGTGGAAGGAAAAACCAATGTGCTTCACGAGACCCTGCCGCTTCTTCTCCTGCAGCCAGGTGAAGCAATCCAGCTTTTTGTAAATCTCGTAGTGTTCGGTGCCCACGTCATGCAGCAGATAGTAGTCAAAATAGCCGGCGCCGGTTTTCTCCAGCTGGGTGTTGAACACCTGGTCCCGGTCCTCCGGATTGTGGATGAAGCCCGCGTGCAGCTTGTCCGCCAGGGTGAAGGATTCCCGCGTGTGACGGCTGGTCAAGCAGGTCTTGACCGCGTTTTCGCTCTTGAAAGCACAGTACATCCACGCTGTATCAAAATAGGTAAAGCCTCGCTCCAGGAAGGCGTCCACCATCCGCTTGGTCTGCTCAATGTCGATGCTGCCCGCATCATTGGGATCGGTCAGCGGCAGACGCATCAGACCGAAGCCGAGCTTTTGCGCATGATTAAAAATATCCATGGTTCGGTTCCTCCGTTCGTTTTGCAGCAGATTCTTCTGCCCGCTTGCTTGATTTTTATTATATATCTTGAAGTGCACTTCAAGTCAAGTCCCTTTCTGCAGGTCAATTCTGTTTTTTTACTGTACTTTTTTCAAAAATCGTGTATAATAAGGATTGCGTATGCAATTTTTACAACACAGGAGAACCCCATGAAAAAGAAAACTTTGTTCCGTACTGCCGCCTGCGCTCTGGCTGTCGCCATGACTGCCTCGCTGGCCGGCTGCAGCAAATCCGCTGACAGTGAATCCACCGCCGAGACCGCCACTGCGGAAACCGCTACCCCCGAGAGCGCCGATGATGCGGCCTATGAGTATCTGGCGGATTTCAGCTACTCCGACGGCTTTGACGAAAACGGCTATCTGAAGGACGTGACCGCCACCGACTACGTCACCCTGCCCGACGATTACGCCGACATCACCATCGACGCGTCTCTGGCTGAAGTCACCGACCAGGATGTTTCGGATTACATCAACACCAACATCCTCTCCAGCTTTGCCACCGCCAGCCAGGTCACCGACCGCGCCGCCGCTATGGGCGACACCGTCAACATCGACTATGTCGGCACCATCGATGGTGTCGAGTTCGATGGCGGCAGCGCCCAGGGCTACAACCTCGAACTTGGCAGCGGCAGCTTCATCGACGACTTCGAAGACCAGATCGCCGGTCACACCCCGGGAGAGACTTTTGATGTGAACGTCACCTTCCCCGATAACTACGGCAGCACCGATCTGGCTGGCAAGGACGCCGTGTTCAGCACCACGCTGAACTACATCAGCGAGACCGTGACCCCCGAACTGACCGACGCCTGGGTGCAGGAGAACCTCTCCCCCACTATGGGTGTTTCCGACGTTGCCACGCTGAACGATTTTGTCAAAAAGCAGATCAGCTACAACAACCAGTACAGCGACATCTACACCGCCCTGCACGATAAAGTTTCCTTCGCCAAGGAACTGCCCGAGTCTGCCAAGGAGTACTACCGCAATGTTCTGCTCTATGGCATCTACAGCTACGCCCAGAAATACGGCACCGATATGAACACCATTGCCAGCTCCGGCTTCCTGGGTTCCGGCTACACCACCGTGGACGAGTTCATCGCCGACATGGACGGAAGCATCAACACCCAGCTGGAGCAGACCCTGCTGCTGCAGGCTATTGCTGAAAAAGAGGGCGTGAAGTGCGACACCGATACCCTGAACGCCGAGTTTGTGAACCAGTACGGCGTCAAGGACCCCAGCAGCTTCACCGCCATCTACGGCGAGAACTATGTCAAGTGCCAGCTGCTGGACAGCATCGTTATGCAGAATCTGATTGACAACGTCAAATACGAATAACCCCGGTCCCTTTCCCGGTGCGGCTTTGCCGCGCCGGGATTTTTTATTTTTCCGGATTTTTTCTTGACAAAGGGTTTTACATGCGCTATAGTGGTCGTATAGACAGTTAGATAATTGTCTAAACATCTACAGAGAGGAAGTGTCCGTATGGGTGATGCGTTCAAAGCCTTAGCCGATCCCACACGGCGGCACATCCTGGAATTGCTGGCACAGGGTGACATGACCGCCGGAGAAATTGCGACTCATTTTTCCATGAGCAAGCCATCTGTCAGCCACCATCTCAGCATTCTGAAAGCCGCCGGCCTCGTCTGCGACCAGCGCAGCGGTCAAAACATCGTGTACAGCGTGAACCTGACGGTTTTTCAGGAACTGGTCAAATGGTTCTACGACGTCGATCTTGTGAAGGGGGCTCCCGACGATGAAAAATAAAAAGCTCTATCTTTCCCTGCTGGTTCTCTGCCTTGTCAACTTTGTGGCCCATCTCTTCTTCTACCCCGGCTTACCGGAGGTTGTCCCCACCCATTGGGGTTTTGACGGTCAGGCGGATAGCTGGGGGCCCAAATCCTCCACCCTGTTCATCTGCATCGTGCCGCTGGCAATCCTGCTTTTGCTGGCCATCGTACCCAAAATCGACCCGCGTGCCCAAAACTACGAAAAGTTCGATAAAATCTACCGCGGCTTTGTCGTTGGCATCGTCGTGTTTATGTGCGGCATCACCTGGCTGACCGAGTTGACCGTCTACAACGTCCTGCCCGGCAGCGGCAGTCTTGTCAGCATCCTCGTCTGCGGCGGCTGCGGGATTCTCTTCATTCTGCTGGGCAACTACATGCCGCGCATCAAGCAAAACTATACCTTTGGCTGCAAAACGCCCTGGGCCTTGAACGACGAACACAACTGGAACCGCACCCAGCGCATGGGGGGGATCGTGTTTGTAGTCATCGGTATTGCCATGCTGGTTGCGATGCTGTTCGCACAAGTTCTGGGCGAAACCGGCACCATGGTCCTGCTGCTGGGCTCCACCCTGGGCGGCACTGCCTGGATCTACCTGTACTCCTATCTCGTATTCATCGGGAAAATGAAATAAACGGCAAGCGGGCCGCCCCTGTCAGGGCGGCCCGCTTTTTGATTGCTTTTTACTGGTTGGCAGCTTCGTCCAGCACACCGGCGATGAAATCCGGCACCTCGTTGGGATCGATTCCCATCGTGTAGGCAAACTCACTGTGCAGGATGTTCTGCGCCTCCCGCAGCGCACTGTCCTCATAGCTGGAGAGCTGCTTGCCCATGGCATGGCGATGCCGGCGCTCAGTATAGATATCCCGGATCATCCGCAGCAGCGCATGGCGGTCCCCGCTTTGCAGTGTCTGGCGATAGCGCTCCTTGCGCACTTCGGGGTCCGGCTCATGTTCCGGTGCCGGCTCATGCAGGAGATCCAGCAGTTCCTGCTTGCTGGGCAGCGCACGCATACGGTCCAGCAATACCTGACTGTTGCAGGGCACACAAATCTTCATCGTACTGTCATACACCGGCTTCAAAATATAGCACTCACACTGCTGACCTGCCAGCTTCATGCGCTTTTTCTCCGCAATTGTGCACACACCGCTCGTCCCGTAACTTACCGCATCTCCAACCTGAAACATGCTGCGTCCTCCTTTTTTCTTGTTTCGCATCTAGGTAAAGTTTCTGCTACTATATAGTATAATCCTTTTTTTACAAAAATGTCATGGGCTTTTTGTACAAAAATAACGTTGATACGAGCACCCGCTTCTTCTGCCAAAGAAAAATCCCCCTGTTTCCAGGGGGATTCGGACTTCTTTTTGCTTTTTACAGACTGGAATAGCCAAAGCTGTTGACCAGTGCGTCGATCTTATGCCCTGCCTTGCACCAGGGACAGGCATGGGAATCATAGCTCTCATAATCGGGCAGGTCGTTGGGGTCAAAGATACTGGTGACCGGAAATCCGGCGCACTCCTGCTGCGTCGCAAAAATCGCCGCAATTCCTACCGGCATACCGCCGTAATAGTTGATGGCTTCCACGGCACTTTCCACCGTGTAACCGGTGGTCACCGATGCCGCCAACACCAGCACATGCTTGCCGGCAATCATCGGCGCGGTGTTTTCACGGAACAGCAGCTGACTGCCCACCGTATGCTCCGGCGTAACGATGTAGATCGTCTGGTGTGCGTTCATATTGGCGTAGCCCGATTTGGTCAGCTCACTGGCCATACAGGCGCCGATGACCTCGGTACCGTCGAGGCAAAGGATGGTGTCCACGATGGTATTGAGGGTATATTCCTTCACAAGTTCCGCCGCAACCGCGCGCGCTTCCGACAGACGGGATTTTGTCATCGTCACATCGATGTAATAGTTGATGTGGCTGTGGCTGGTCGCAAAATGTCCTTTGCAGACACGCAGCATCAGATTCGTCTTGCCGGTGGGCAATTTGACAAGGTTCATAGCCATTGGAAGTCCCTCCCTTTAACTTTCTACCCTATATTGTAAAGAGTTTGCTGAGTGATTGCAAGAAACGCTTTGCCCAAAATACTTCTGCGGTTTTTGGGCAGTTTTTCCGCCCTGCCTTTACACCTCACGACCGAGCTGGTATAATAGGAGTACTTTTTAAAGTGGGGAGGTTTGCGGTATGGCCTATGCACTGGCACCATACAATGGGGATACCTTAGCGGTGCCGCAGATCGTATTGACGCATCTGGCCCAGGCCGACGGCGATACGGTACGCACGGCTCTGTATGTTTTGCAAACCGGCGATACCGATCCGCGGACCATCGCCCGGGCACTGGGGCTGCCGAGCATCGAGGCAGCCCGCCGTGCCCTGCAGTACTGGGCCGGTGCCGGGCTTCTGGAAAATTCCAAGGCTTCGGTCCCCGTTCTTCCCACCGAGGACAAGGCTGCCAGAATCGACCTGGCCAGCCTGAACGACCCCTATGTATCCGTTCTGTGTGAAGAAGCCCAGACAGCCTTCGGCAAGGCGCTGAGCCGCAGCGAGCTGCAGCGGCTGGTGGCGCTTTATTTGAACGACGGCTGGCAGCCGGATGTGATTTTGCTGTGCTGCGCCGAATCGGCCCGCCAGGGACGCCGCAGCGTGGCTGCCGTAGCCCGGGAACTGGCCCGCTGGCGGGAGGACGGCGTGGAATCCGGCGAGGATGCCGAGCGCTATCTGCGCAAGGTCAAGCAACGGGAGGAATGGTGTGCCGACGCCGCCGCCCAGTTCGGAATAGAGCCTTCGGCACTGACTCGCTGGGAGCGCGGTGCCATTGCCCGCTGGCACGAGGAATGGGGCATTGGCCGCGAGATGATCGACGAAGCACTGCTGCGTGCCGGCAGCAAGAACACCATCCGGTATGTGGACGGCATCCTGCGCGCCTGGCGCGCCCAGGGCATCACCACGGTGGCCGCCGCACGCGGTCAGGGGCAGCTTTCCGGCAGCAACATTCTGGCCACCGAGCGCCCTGCCGCCCCGCAGCCCGCCGCAGCCAGCGCCCAGAAAGACCTGTTCAACCGCAACTGGGCGGCCATGTTTGACGAGGAGGGATAACCGATGCGCACCAAGGATGAACTGTTCCGCGCCGCCCAGCGCGAGATCGCATCCCGCCGGCAGTACGCCGTAATGCAGGCCGAAAACGCCCGCCGGGCCGCTTTTGCCGCCCACCCTGAACTGGCCGCCGCCGATGACGCCCAGATGCGCGCCGGGCTGGCACTGGCCAAGGCGGCCGCCCTGGGCGGTGATGTAGAAGCCGCCCGGGCCGCGCTGGTCCAGGCCGACAAAGACCTGTCCGTGGCCACCAGGGAGGCGGGGTACGGCGAGAATGCGTTCCAGCCGGCCTACGCCTGCCCACGCTGCCACGACACCGGCATGTACAACGGCAACCCCTGCACCTGTGTGGCGGACATTGCGCGCCGCCTGCGCCGGGAAGAGATCAATGCCGCCAGCCCGCTGGGATTGTGCCAGTTCTCGACCTTTGATGTCAACCGGTACTCCGCCGAGGTGGAACCGGAGCTGGGGATCTCGGCACGGGCCTATATGGAAAAGCTGCTGCATTATTGCGAAAATTATGCCCAGAAATTCAGCAGCAAAAGCACCAATCTGCTGTTCATGGGCCATACCGGCCTGGGCAAGACCCATCTGGCACTGGCTATTGCTGATGCCGTACTGGGCGGCGGGCACGATGTGCTGTATACCAGCGCCGCTGCGCTGGCTGCGCGGCTGGGCCGCGAGCACTTTGATTTTGACAGCAGCGATGAATGGCTCAACGCCTGCCAGGAGGCCGACTTGCTGATCCTGGACGATCTTGGTACCGAGTACATCACGCCGCTGACCATCAGCGTGCTGTATGAACTGATCAACACCCGCATGCTCACCGAGCGGCCCACGATCTACACCACCAACATCACCGATCAGAGTGTTTTTGTGGCCCGCTATACCGAAAAGGTTGCCAGCCGGATGCTGGGTGGCTGCAAGATGTTCAAATTTTTTGGCACCGATCAGCGCCTGAAATGATCAAACAACCGCCGTGCCCTTTTGCAGGGGCACGGCGGTTGTTTGATGTGGAATCGTATTGTGCAAAACAAAAACCGCGGAGAAACCTTTCGGTTTCTTCGCGGTCTGTTCCAAGTCGGAGTGACGGGATTCGAACCCACGGCCTCTTGGTCCCGAACCAAGCGCGCTACCAACTGCGCTACACCCCGATAAAAAAAACCGCAGCAGCAGAGCTGCTGCGGTGTGGTTGGGGATGAGAGGATCGAACTCCCACGGGCGGAGTCAGAGTCCGCTGCACTACCATTATGCGAATCCCCATCGCATTGTGTTGTGGGCGCCTGCCCTCAACGCTTAACTATTATAGCCGGTGAGTACGCTTTTGTCAACAGTTTTTTTGCATTTTTTTCATCCTTTTTTGCAAGGCACGTTTCATCGTCTATTTTTGTTTTGCAGGGTTGACAAGCCGTCCCCCGTGTCGTACATTTATAGTAGATTGCGCGGTGCAGCCGTGCAAAAACCGCGCTGGGCGCGGCATATGGGAGGTAATGGTATGGCAATTCGTGTTGGTATTCTGACGTCCGGCGGCGACTGCCCCGGCCTGAACGCAACGATTCGCGGTGTGGCAAAAGCACTGTACAACCGCATGGGCGATAAAGTAGAGATCGTCGGCATCCTGAACGGCTACGACGGCCTGATCAACGGCAATTACCGCGAGATGAGCCCGGATGAATTTTCCGGCATCCTGACCGTCGGCGGCACCATTCTGGGCACAAAGCGCACCCCTTTCAAGAAGATGCGCGTCGTCGAAGAGGACAAAGTGGATAAAGTTGCGGCCATGAAGAAGAACTATCGTGCCGCCAAACTGGATTGCCTGCTCTGCCTGGGCGGCAACGGCACCCACAAGACTGCCAATCTGCTGAGCCAGGAGGGTCTGAACGTCATTGGTCTGCCCAAAACCATCGACAACGACATCTACGGTACCGATGTAACCTTCGGTTTCCACACGGCTGTGGATATTGCCACCGAAGTCATCGACCGCATCCACACCACCGCCGGCAGTCATAGCCGTGTGATGTGCATTGAGATCATGGGCAACAAGGCCGGCTGGCTGACGCTGTATTCCGGCATTGCGGGCGGCGCCGACATCATCCTGATTCCCGAAATGCCCTACGACATCAAGAAAGTGGCCGCCGCCGTGGAGAACCGCGCCAAAGCCGGCAAAAACTTCTCGATCCTAGCCGTCGCCGAGGGGGCTTTCTCGGTGGAGGAAGCCAAGATGAAGCGCAAAGAATGGACCGCCCAGCGCGCCCAGGCCGGTTATACCACCGCCACCGCCCGTATCGCTCACCAGATCGAGCAGATGACCGGTGCCGAGACCCGTATCTGCGTGCCGGGCCATATGCAGCGTGGCGGCAGCCCCAGCGCTTACGACCGTGTGCTGGCCACCCAGTTCGGTTCCTACGCCGCGAGCCTGGTCGCGGACGAACATTATGGCGTAACGGTCGCTATGGTCAACAGCCATGTGACCGCCAACCCGCTGGCCGATATTGCCGGCAAGACCCGTGGCGTGCCCGGTGACTGCGAGATGCTCAACGTGGCGCGTGCCATGGGCATCAGCCTGGGCTGATCGATTCAAGCAACCAAAACAAAGGAGCGCCGCCCATATGGGTGGCGCTCCTTTTGATTATTCCAGATAAAAGTCCCGCAGCGCAGCCAGCCGCCCGGCGTCCAGACCGAATTCGCTGGCAAAATACGCTTCGTAACTGCCAAAGCGATGCAATATCTCGTCGATGGCCCCGGCCCCCATGGCCTCGTCCACGCCCTCTACCGAGAGTTGCAGACGCCGTTCCTCGGGTGACTTGCCGCGCAGCGAAGCCTCGATGATCGCGCGGCGGTAGGTATTCGTCAGCATGTAATCCCGGATGGCGGTTTCCCGGTCCACCCCCAGTGCCAGCAGAATCAGCATGGCAGCGATACCGGTGCGGTCCTTACCGCAGGTGCAGTGAAACAGCAACGGGCCCCGGTGCTCTTCCAGCAACGCAAACAGCGTATGATAGGCGGGATTTTCAAAGGGCATCTGCCGGTAAAGCACGCTGAACCAGTCGTAGTCATGGACCGGATGTCCTGCCGCTTTCTCAAAGGCCGCCTTTTCTGCAGCCAGACGCTCGATGCCGGAGGAGGAAAAATCCATCTCGGTTCCATCCGCCATCCGCATGGCGCAGACACGGTGATACTCTGCCCCCGGCACCTCCGGGTCCGGGTGTTTTTCACACTCACCGGCGCTGCGCAGATCCAGGATATCCCGCAGATGCCAGTTCTGCAGCACAGCCCGATCCGCCGGGCTTTGCAGCGCATCCAGATTGCCGCCGCGATACAAAAGACCGTGACGTACCGTGCGGCCATCCGCTGCCGGATAGCCCCCCAACTCCCGAAAATTCACTGCACCTTCCAGCGCGATCTCTGCGCCCGGCACAGACGTTTGCTTCTGCATAGGCTTATATTTTCCTTCCTCTTGATTCCGCTTCATCATAACACAGAAACCCGGCCGGGACAAGCCCCGCCGGGTTTTGCATTACAGTTCTGCCAAAAGGCGGTCGATGTCCCTGCGGGTCGCCAGTCCCAGGCTGAAAGCCGTGGCGCTGCCGCAGGCGGTGCCCAGGCGCAGCGCCGTCTCATAGGAGCCGCTCTGCAGATAGCCCGCCACAAAGCCGGCCAGCATGCTGTCCCCCGCGCCCACACTGTTGATGACCGTGCCCCGCGGTGCACCGATACGATGTACCGCGCCGGTTTCGTCCAACAGCAGCGCGCCATCCCCCGCCATGCTGACCAGAACGTTGGATGCCCCCTGGTTCTGCAGCTGCCGCGCCACTGCGGTGATCTCTGCCTCTGTGGCAAGAGGGTGACCCACAATTTCCGCCAGTTCGTGGTGGTTCGGTTTGATGAGAAAGGGCCGGTACGGCAGTACCTTGATCAGCAGCTGTCCGGCCGCATCCACCACCGCCCGCACGCCGCGCCCTTGCAGGCGGTCAAGAATTTTCTCATACGTATCCGCCGGCAGGCTGGCCGGGATGCTGCCCGCCAGCACGAGAATATCGTCCCGGACCAGCCCATCCAGTTTGCGGTACAGTGCCGCCATCGCTTCGGGCGGAATTGCCGGTCCGGCACCGTTGAGTTCGGTTTCCTGCCCGGCCTTGATCTTGACGTTGATGCGGGTCATTCCCGACGGCAGATGGATAAACGCCGTATGCAGTCCCTGGGCCGCCAGTCCCCGTTCCAGCCAGGCGCCGGTCTCGCCTGCCACAAAGCCCAGCGCCACACTGGGGCAGTCAAGTTCCGCCAGCACGCCGGACACATTGATGCCCTTACCGCCGAGAACGCAGTCCTCCCCCGCCGCACGGTTCACAGAGCCCGTTTGCAGCGGGGCGTCCAGCCGCACCACATAGTCGATGGCCGGATTGAAGGTCACGGTATAAATCATAGAAACGCTTCCTTTTTCTGTTTTTCAGGCCACCCCCGGGCGGGTGACCGGAACCAGCGGCACACTGGTGTCCAGCAGGGCATCCCTGCCGGCAATGGCGTACCGGGTATATCCGTCGATCAGATACTGGGTGCCATCGCTTCCGGCCAGCTGCTGCATGCCGGTATTGGCATCGTCTATGACCAGATACCGCCCCGGTCCGGCCTCTCCTACTACCGAGATGGCCCGATACTCCCCGCCGAACCACTGTTTCCGGGGGCTTCGATTCAGCGAACCGCCCGCCAGGTTATAAACATAAAGCCATTCCTCGCCGTCCTCCCTGCCGTACAGCAGCACGTCCTCGGTGTAGATACCCCAAATGTACAGTCCCTCCGGCAGCTGGACCAGCACCTGGTCCTCCGTCTCGCCCAACGGACGACAGATCAGCCGGTTTTGATCGTCCACCTTCCACAACGCATCTTCCGCCAGGGTTCTGTCCAGCATGCTGCCCCCGCAGCTGTACAGGACTTCTTCCTGGCCGGTAGCCGGATTCAAGGCACACAGCGTGGTCGTCAGCCAGGCAGACAGTTCTTCCCGGTTGGCCAGGTGATAGGTACTGTAAACGGGTTCAACCGGGCAATCGTCTGCCAGTGTCGTGCGGGTGATCAGCAACCGGTCGTTCCACACGCCCAGCAGACTCCCGCCAAAGGTCGTCCACTGCGTCAAGGTTTCCATCGTTCCGGCTTCCGGGTCCAGGCGAACCAGTTCATATTCATCGGGAACTTCCGGATGATCCGAGATGCGGCAATACCGGAAATACAGCGCCGTCCCATCGCTGGCCATTCCGTCTCCCCAACCCACAATAGCAGTTCCCTGGGGAAATTCATACAGGGGTTCGCGGTTGCTGCCGTCCAGATCGCTGCGCAGCAGAATCGGTGTATCTCGGATCATGCCGGACCAGCTCCAGTAGAGGGACTCGTCATCGGCCAGCAGGTACAGATTGGCATTTTCCAGTCCCAGGGGTTCGCCCATGATCTGCTCCGTGGCATCGTAAAAATCCACGTAGCGGGCCACAACGCCGCCATCCCCATAGCCGCCCGCCCCATAGACCGGCTCCCGCTGAAAGCGTCCCTCACTGTTTTGCACGTCGATCCAGTGAAGCGGCAGAGTGGGTTCCTCGGTGGGGGCAGGGGTGGCAGCCGGCCCGGCCGTTTCCGCCGTAGCGGCCGGCGTCAGGGACTGGGCGGACTGCGTTTTTTCCGCTGGTGTACCGCAGGCTGTCAGCAACAGAAGCAACGCCAAAGAAGCATACCGTTTTTTCATCAGGAGACCTCCTTTCGGGCAGCAGGAACCGGGAAGCGGATCATCGTCTGAATGGTTTTTATTGTATACCTTGCGCCTTTAGCGCACGGATTTTGCGCGTTAAAAATGCAACAAAGTTTCTGTGTTCCGTGTTTTTTCTCCATGTTTATAGTAGCACCGGTTTTGTGGTGAAGGCAAGGCCCATCGGGCGGATTTTTTCTCTGCAAAGTGACGAAAAATCTACTGCCCGGCTGTGCAGTGCTCCGATTTGCGCAGCCTGCTCACCAGTGCGCACAAGGTCAGACAGCGAGGTGCCCGCCGGCAAAGCGGCCTGCTTCAGGCGCGGCAGAGTCTCTTTGCGGGCACCCAGCACCAGCAGATAGGGCGGGTCGGGCAGTTCTGCGGGGAAATCCAGCGCCGCATCCAAAACCAGCCGTCGCAGCCTGGCATGGGGATAACGCTTGGTTTTCAGTTTGGTATAAAGGTCCTCCAACCCTTCCGCTTCCCGGACGGCTGCCGCCAACCGGTTCTCCAGCCCTTCGCTGACGCCGCGCGTCCGGGCAAAGCGTTCCGGCGGCGCGGCACGCAGCAAAGCCAGCACGGCGGTTTCAAACTTTTTCCCGTCCAGCAGCTGCCCCTCCTCCGCTGCCTGACGGTAGAGTTTCATGGCAGTTTGCGGCACAAAGGGTGCCCATTCCTCCAGGATATGCTGCCGCAGATAGCTGGCGCTGGCCATCGGTGTACCGTTGTGCTCCCCCGCTGTACCGCCATGGGCCGCGCCCCACCGGGGCAACGGCATCGGGCGCAGCGCCGCCTTCCGGTTCAGGATGGCCTTACAGTACTCGATCCCCAGAATATTATTGGGTGTGCGCAGCAAGGCTCCCATGCCCGGGACCAGTTCCTCCGCCGCTTCCGCCCGGGCTGCCGCATAGGTCATGCCGACGCTCAGTTTTTGACGCAGCAGTGGCTGCAGCTCTTCCCGCTGCAATAGCGCTGCCGCCTGCAGCAAGAGGGAAGCGTCCGGGGTTTCGGCGCCAAACGCCAGAGTATCGCACCCCAAAGCCGCCAGCAGGGCAACTCCCGCCGAGGCAAATTGTTCCGCCGTGGCGCAGGCATAGGGGGCCGGAAGCGCCACCACCAGGTCCGCCCCCGATTCCAGCGCAGCGCGCGCCCGGACGGCATCCGGCAGAATGGGTACACCGCCCCGCTGCACCGCGCCGCTGCTCATGCAGACCGCAACGCACTGTGCCCCCGCCCGGCGTACCGCCGCCAGCTGCGCGGCATGACCGTTGTGAAAGGGATCGTATTCCGTTATGATGCCTGCAAAATTCATGCGCTGCTCCTACTATGCAAAAATTGTGCTATCTTGCGTTAATTGTCCTTGAAAATCCTGTAACCTCATTATATAATATTTTCAGTAACTCGAAAAGGGCGTTTTGCGCCCTACACCACTGAAGGAGGAAACCCAATGAAAATTCTGGTTATCAACTGCGGTTCTTCGAGCCTGAAGTACCAGCTCATCGACATGGCCGGTGAGAAGGTTCTTTGCAAGGGCCTGTGTGAACGCATCGGCATGGAGAGCAGCATGATCACCCACGAGGCCAACGGCCACAAGGCCACCACGCCCGCGATCTTCCCCACCCATACCGAAGCGTTCGGCGAAGTCGTCAAGAAGATGACCACCGGCGAGGGCAAGGTGATTGACCAGGTCAGCGAGATCGACGCTATCGGCCACCGCGTCGTTCATGGCGGCGAGAAGTTCAAGAAGAGCTGCCTGATCACCCCCGAAGTTGTCAAGGAGATCCGGGATCTGTCTCCCCTGGCGCCGCTGCACAACCCCGCCGCCATTCTGGGCATCGAGGCTTCCTACAAGGTCTTTGGCGAGGACAAGCCCAACATCGCTGTCTTTGACACGGCTTTCCACTCTACCATGCCCCCGAAAGCCTACATGTATGCGATCCCCTACGAGTATTACGAGAAGTACGGCGTGCGCCGCTACGGCTTCCATGGCACCAGCCACAAGTACGTCAGCCATCGCGCCGCCGAATACCTGGAAGAGCCCATTGAGCGCCTGAAGCTGATCACCTGCCACTTGGGCAACGGCTCCTCCATCGCCGCTGTGGACCAGGGCCGCGTGGTGGACACCTCCATGGGTATGACCCCGCTGGCCGGCCTGATGATGGGCACCCGCTGCGGCGACCTGGACCCCTCTGTGGTCAACTACCTGAAGTACACGCTGGAGATCACCGGCCACCAGCTGGACGAGATCCTGAACAAGAAATCCGGCCTGCTGGGTGTTTCCGGCGTTTCCAGCGATATGCGTGACGTGGAATCTTCTGCCAACGACGGCAACGAGCGCGCCCAGCTGGCACTGGATATGCTGAACTACCAGATCAAGAAGACCATCGGCAGCTACATTGCCGCCATGGGCGGCGTGGACGCCATCGTCTTTACCGGCGGCATCGGCGAGCACGACGATGAATCCCGTGCCAAGATCTGCCATCACATGGACTGGCTGGGCATCCGCATCGACACCGACAAGAACCGCAACGTGCGCAGCCAGCACAAGGACGTGGTGGAGATCACCGCCTGGGGCGCTCGTGTTCGCACGCTGGTCGTGGAAACCAACGAAGAGCTGATGATCGCCCGCGATACCAAGGAAGTGCTGGAGAACCAGTAATCTTTCCCTTTTTGCGCTTTTCACAACAAACACAGGAGGCCGGCTCCCCTAGGGGAGCCGGCCTCCTGTTTGCTTTGTTTTACTGCTGCTCAGCGCGCTTCTTGGCGATGGCAGCCAGGGCATCTTTGCGGGACAAGTTGATGCGACCCTGCTGGTCAATGTCGGTGACCATGACGAAGATGGGATCGCCCACGGCGACCACATCCTCCACATGCTCCACGCGGTGATCGTCCAGCTTGGAGATGTGGACCAGACCTTCCTTGCCCGGTGCGATCTCCACAAAGGCACCGAAGTTCATCAGACGGGTCACGCGGCCCTTGTAGATGGCACCGATCTCGGGGTCCTCCACAATCGTCTTGATGGTGGAGATGGCACGCTTGGCATCCTCCTGATCGACGGCAGAGATAAAGACGTGGCCGTCCTCCTCGATGTCGATCTTGCAGTTGAAGTTGGCGCACATTTCCTGAATAACCTTGCCGCCCTTGCCGATGACGTCCTTGATTTTATCCACGGGAATCATCATGCTGAACATCTTGGGCGCGTACTTGGACAGTTCGGCACGAGGCTCGGCGATGACCGGCTTGATGATCTCGTCCAGGATGTACAGACGACCCTTGCGGCACTTTTCCAGTGCTTCCTCCACGATCTCGTAGGTCAGGCCGTCCACCTTGATGTCCATCTGGATGGCGGTGATGCCGCGGCGGGTACCGCCCACCTTGAAGTCCATATCGCCGTGGAAATCCTCGACGCCCTGGATGTCCAGCATCGTCATCCAGCGGCCGCCGTGCAGCGGGTCACCGTCGGTGATCAGGCCGCAGGAGATACCGGCCACCGGCGCCTTGATGGGCACACCGGCGTCCATCAGAGCCAGGGTGGAACCACAGATGGAAGCCTGGGAGGTGGAACCGTTGGAGGAGAGGACCTCGGACACGCAGCGGATGGTGTACGGGAACTCACTCTGATCGGGCAGCACCGGCACCAGCGCACGCTCGGCCAGGTTGCCGTGACCGATCTCACGACGGCCGGGGCTGCGGGGGGCACGGGCCTCGCCCACAGAGTACGGCGGGAAGTTATAGTGATGGATATAGCGCTTGTACTGGGTGTCGGACAGGTCGTCCATCAGCTGGGCGTCCTTAGTAGAGCCCAGGGTGCAGATGGTCAGCACCTGGGTCTGGCCGCGGGTGAACATACCGGAACCATGTACCCGGGGCAGCAGACCGACTTCCGCGGCCAAGGGACGGATCTCGTTGATGCCGCGGCCGTCCACGCGCTTGCCGTCCTCCAGCAGCCAGGTACGGACGACCTTCTTCTGCAGCTTGTAGCTGATGAGGTCGATGTCGGCGGCGGTGAGTTCAGGGTGTTCGGCGGCGATGGCGTCCATGATGGGCAGCAGCGCCGCGTCGCGCACGTTCTTGTCGTCGGTGTCCATGGCAACCTTGACCTCGTCCAGATGCTTGGCATAGACATCCGCCAGCAGCGCATGATCGAGTTCCACGGGGGTGAAGGTCTTTTTGGGTTTGCCGATCTCGGCCACGATGCTGTTGATGAAAGCCAGCATCTTCTTGATCTCGGCGTGGCCGGCTTTGATGGCCTCCATCATGGTGGCCTCGTCTACCTCGTTGGCGCCGGCTTCGATCATGACGATCTTTTCCTCACTGGCGGCCAGCGTCAGGGACAGGTCGCTGCGTTCACGCTGCTCCTTGGTGGGGTTGAGGACGATCTCACCGTCCACCAGGCCGACGAACACACCGGCGATAGGACCGTTCCAGGGAATATCGGACATGGCGATGGCGAGGGAGGCGCCGTTCATGCCGGTGATCTCGGCCGAGTTATCGGGATCGAGGCTCATGACGGTCATGGTGACGCAGACATCATTGCGCATATCCTTGGGGAACAGCGGGCGGATCGGACGGTCCACCACACGGGAGGACAAAATGGCGTGCTCGCCGGGACGGCCTTCACGGCGCATGAAGCTGCCGGGGATGCGTCCGGCGGCGTAGAGCTTCTCCTCAAACTCCACGCTCAGGGGGAAGAAATCCACACCCTCCCGGGGCTTTTCGCTCATCGTGACATTGCAGAGCACGCAGGTATCGCCATAGCGGACCATGGCGCTGCCGTTGGACAGACCGCACATTTTGCCGGTCTCGACCACAAAGGGACGCCCTGCGAAGGTCGTCTCAAATTTGCGGTAATGGGGGAATGTTTCCAGCCGGGAAGCAAATTCGTAAGCCATGAGAGATTCTCCTTCTGTTTGGATTTTGTATACCGTGGCCGCGCCTGCTCCCGATTTGAGCAATAAAGCCAGCAGCCAAGCCGGTGCTTGGGTGCTCGATTTACTGCACAAAGCGGCGGGCCTGCCCGGCCGAAAGCCTTGCAGTGGAATAAAAAGAAAAGCGGGCAAGGTGCTTGCGTGCACCCTGCCCGTTTTTGCGAAAATTACTTGCGCAGACCCAGCTCAGCGATCAGGGCACGATAACGGTTGATGTCCTTCTTTTGCAGATAGGCCAGCAGATTGCGGCGGCGGCCGACCATCTTGAACAGGCCGCGGCGGCTGTGGTTGTCATGCTTGTTGGTCTTGAGATGCTCGGTCAGGTGGTTGATGCGCGCGGTGAGCAGCGCAACCTGGACCTCCGGAGAACCGGTGTCGCCCTCATGCAGGGCGGCCTTCGCGATGATGGGCTGCTTTTCGATAGCAGATTTCTGGCTCATGATACATACCTCTTTCAAGTAATTATTTGCCGATGGCGCAGTACGGGGTAACTGCAGGTTTGAGGCATACGCCCCCTACCGGGCCACGGTAGCAGACAATAGTATACCACAACCGCGCCGGGATTACAAGGCCGCGGCGCGGTGTTTTTTGCAATTATTTTACCGGCTGGGCGGCGAAGTAGGCTTTGCTCTCCCCGGCCGCACGGCGGATCAGTTCGGAAAGTTCCTCCACGGTGCGGAATTTTCGCACCGGGCACAGATACCGGTGAAATTCCAGCACCGGGTTCTGCCCGTAAAGATTCCCGGAGAAATCCGGCACATAGGTTTCACAGGTCACAGCCGCGTTGGCGCTGTCGTCCACCGTAGGACGGCGGCCGATGCCGGTGGCCGCGGGCCACCAGCGGTCCTCCAGCCGGATGCGGGTCAGATAAACACCGGTGCAGGGCTGGAGGGCATCGGGGGGATAGTTCTGGTTGACCGTGGGTGTTCCCAGGCGGCTGGTGCCCACCCCTTTGCCGTGGGTAACGGTCCAGTCGATGGCATAGGGCGCCCCCAGCATGGCATTGGCGTCATCCAGGCGGCCTTCTTCCAGCGCCGCCCGGATGCGGGTGGAGGACACCGCCTGAGCACCATACTGCGCCATGGGTACGATGTGCACCGAAATGCCCAGCGGCTCGCACAGGGCGTGCAGTATCTTGACATCCCCGGCGGCACGGGCGCCGAAAGTGAAGTTCTTGCCGCAGAACACCGCCCTAGCATGGAAACACTCCACCAGAACTTTCTGCACGAAATCCTCCGGAGAGAGGTCCCGGAACGCCTCAAAGGGCGGTTCCAGATACTGTTCGATGCCCAGGCTCCGGATGCGGGCATGCTTTTGCACCGGGGAAAGGATGCGGCCGCCTTTCAGTGTCTGGTTGCCGGGCAGTTCAAAGGTGAACGCCGCCGGGGTCAGACCCTTTTCGGCCGCATAGCGCACGGCACTGCCCAGCACCATCCGGTGTCCGCAGTGTACCCCGTCAAAATACCCCAGCGCCACCGCACAGCCCTGTGTGGCCGAGACCGGGGTCATGGTATGGTAAATCTGCATCGGCGTTCAGTTCCTTTCACAAAAGAGTTTTTCCACCCGGAGTACGCCGCCTTCCACCGCCGCCAGTCCGAGGAACCGGCCCGTTTCGTCATAAGCGCGGTAACGGCCATCTGCCGCCCCATAATGGCTGGTGGGACAGCCATTGAACAGGTGTGCTTTTACCCCGTCGTTGACGGTCAGCGCCGGGAGCGGTGCAAAGACCGTTTCCACCGGCAGAATCCAGCCGTTGGTCTCCAGCGCGCCGCTTTCAGCCTCTTCCAGGATTTCCGGCAGTGTATGGCACTGCCCGATGTCGAACACGCCGGCCCGGGTACGGCGCAGGGCGGCCAGCGTGGCGGGGACCCCCAGCGCAGCGCCGATGTCCTCGGCCAGAACGCGGATGTAGGTGCCCTTGGAGCAGGACACCCGCAGAGTATATTCATCCGGTGCCGGGCTGCCCAGATAGTCGATGCTGTACACCGTGATGGGCCGCGGCGTGCGCTCCACCGTCTGGCCCTTGCGGGCTGCCTTGTACAGTGGCTGGCCGTTGATTTTAACAGCGCTGTACATGGGCGGCAGCTGCATAAGAGCCCCGGTAAATCGGGGCAGCACGGCACGCAGTTCCGTCTCCCCCACAGTCACGGGGGCGGTTTCCAGCACCGTGCCGGTCACGTCACCGGTATCGGTGCGCAGCCCCAGGCGCAGTGTAGCTTCATAGGTTTTGTCATGATCCAGCTGGCGGTCGGCGGCGGAAGTAGCCTTGCCGATAAACACGGCGAGCACACCGGTCGCCATAGGGTCCAGTGTGCCCGAGTGCCCCAGCTTGCGTGTGCCCAGCGCGCCGCGCAGCTTGGCCAGCACATCAAAGCTGGTCCAGCCGGCGGGCTTATCCACGGGCAGAATGCCGTTTGGCGTTTGCATAGTGGGGATTTCCTTTTCTGTTCGTTGGTTCAGGTTTCCTGCTCCGCAGCGTGCAGGGAGGCGCTGCGGTCCAGTTCCTTTTTCACTTCATCCAGGATGGCGTTTTTCGCGTTGTCCAGATTACCGCTGATCTCGCAGCCGGCCGCGCGGGGATGGCCCCCGCCCCCCAGACGCCGCGCAATGTTGCAGGCGTTGGTGTCACGCCCAGTTCGCACGCTGATCTTATAGCTGCCATCCTTCTGCTGGCGCAAGGTCAGGCCAACCTCCACGCCCTCGATGGACCGCGGCAGGCTGGTCAGGTCTTCCAGTTCGGCACCGGCCACCCCAGCCGCCTGGATCTGATCCCAGGTCAGGCAGATGAGGGCACACCGGTTATCGAAATAGAATTCCAGACTTTCCAGCGCCATGCGCTCGGCGGCCATCCGTGCGTGGGAGCGGCACTCAAACAACCGCTCATTGAGATTTTCCACATCGGCCCCCGCTTCGATCAGGGCGGCCGCCGCACGATGGGTGGTGGCCGTGGTGTTGGTGAAGCGGAAGCAGCCGGTATCGGTGGCGATGCCGGTATACAGGCAGGCCGCGATGTCCGGCGTGATCTCCACACCCAGTTCGGGGATCAGGGTGGTCAGCAGTTCCGCCGTGGCGGCCGCACTGTCGTCCAGCATCGTCTCGTAGGCGTACCCGCTGTTGGAGCCGTGATGGTCGATGCACAGATCGACGTGCTCCGCATACTGGGGCATGTTGTTGCGGTCGCCAAACAGCTGGATACCGGCCACATCCACCGCCACCACAAAGCGCGGCGTATAGCTGCCATCAAACACCGTGATGGGCAAAAAGGCGTACATCGCCGGGATCGGGTCGCTGCACAGCACAGCGGCGGTCTTGCCCAGCCGCTGCAGCGCCAGGCACAGCGCCGCCCCCGAACCGATGGTATCACCATCCGGGTTCTTATGGCAAAGTATCAGGATTTCGTCCGCGCTCAGCAGGCGAGAGACAACGGTCTCATGATCCACGGATTGCGTCATACAGTTCCTCTTTTCTGCGGTGGTCGGGCGGGCACATCTTGGCAGAAATGCCCTCTGCCCCGATCATTCGCTGTCGCTGTCGGCACCGCCGTCTTGGGCGGCGGGCTCAGCTTCCACTGCCAGTTCTCCCAGCAGCTTGTTGATGTGGGCGGCATAAGCGGCGCCCTCATCAGCCACAAACACAAAGCGCGGTGCTTTGCGGATGTGCATGCGGCGGCTGACCTCGGTCCGGACGTGACCCGACGCCTTGTTCAGCGCCTTGACCACCGGCTCCGGTCCGCCTTCACGCCCCATCACGCTGATGTAGACCTTGGCCTGATCCAGATCAGGGGTCACATCCAGCCGGGTAACCGTCAGCAAACCGCCGGTCACCCGCGGGTCCTTCATCTCACCGATGATGGCGATGAGCTCCCGCTTCATGTCCTGGGCCATGCGGCCATGATTCTTACTTGGCATATTCTTTGTTCCTCAAATGGAGGCAGACGGCCCGGCGCCGCGATGCGGCCGGGCACCGGCCTGCTTTTGGTAAAATCAGTCGCGATACTCCTCGAGCTTGAAGCACTCAAAGACGTCGCCTTCCTTGATGTCGGAGAACTTCTCCAGCGTGATGCCGCACTCAAAGCCTTCGGCCACTTCCTTGGCGTCGTCCTTGAAGCGCTTCAGGCTGGCGATGGCGTCCTCGCAGATCACGATGCCGTCACGCACCAGACGCAGCTGGGCATCGCGGGTGATCTTGCCGTTGGTAACACGGCAGCCGGCCACGGTGCCGACGCTGGAGATCTTGTAGACCTGGCGGACCTGCGCTTCGCCCAGGGCGACTTCGCGGATCTTGGGCGCCAGCATGCCCTTCATAGCGTCGGAAACATCGTTGATGGCATCGTAGATAACGCGGTACATACGCATCTCCACGCCGGTCTGCTCGGCCTCAGCCTTGGCGACCGCGTCGGGACGGACGTTGAAGCCGATGATGATGGCGTTGGACGCATCGGCCAGGGAAACGTCGGACTTGGAGATGGCACCGACGCCAGCATGGATGACGCGGACGCGGACCTCGTCGTTGGAGATCTTCTCCAGGCTCTGCTTGACAGCCTCGGCAGAACCCTGGACGTCAGCCTTGACGACGATGGGCAGTTCCTTCATATCGTTGGCAGCCATCTGGTCGAACAGGTTATCCAGGGTGACCTTGGTGTAAGCGGCAAACTGGCGCTCCTTGGCCTCGGCGGTACGCTTGTCGGCCAGTTCACGGGCCAGCTTCTCGTCCTCAACCGCCTCGAACAGCTCGCCGGCTTCCGGCACTTCGGTCAGACCGGTGATCTCCACAGGGGTGGAAGGACCGGCCTCGGTGATCTCACGGCCCTTGTCGTCGCGCATGGTACGCACACGGCCAACGGCGGTGCCGGCGATCAGGCAGTCGCCCTTATGCAGCGTGCCGTTCTGCACCAGCAGCGTGGCAATGGGGCCCTGGCCCTTGTCCAGACGGGCTTCCACCACAGCGCCCTTGCCGCGGCGGTTGGGGTTGGCCTTGAGCTCCATGACCTCGGCTTCCAGAACGATGCGTTCCAGCAGGTCGGAGATGCCCATACCGGTCAGCGCCGAGACGGGGATGCAGGCCACGTCGCCGCCCCAATCCTCGGGGACGATCTCGTACTGGGTCAGCTGCTCCTTGACGCGCTCGGGGTTGGCGGTGGGTTTATCCATCTTGTTGATGGCCACGATCAGCTTGACATTAGCCGCCTTGGCATGGTTGATGGACTCGATGGTCTGGGGCATGATGCCGTCGTCGGCAGCCACCACCAGGACCGCGATATCGGTCATGTTGGCACCGCGGGCACGCATGGCGGTGAACGCCTCATGGCCCGGGGTGTCCAGGAAGGTGATGACGCTGTCGCCGCTCTTGACCTGGTAGGCACCGATGGCCTGGGTAATGCCGCCGGCTTCGCCTGCGGTCACGTTGGTCTTGCGGATGGCGTCCAGGATGGAGGTCTTGCCGTGGTCAACGTGGCCCATGACCACAACGACCGGCGGACGCTCCACGAGGTCGGCGGCGTTGTCCTCTTCCTGCACAAACAGGCGCTCCTCGATGGAGACATGGACTTCATGCTCGACCTTGGCGTGGAATTCCTCGGCGATGAGGGCGGCGGTGTCGAAGTCGACCACATCGGACACGGCGTGCATCTCGCCCATCTGCATGAACTTGGCCACGACCTTGGCAGCGGTCTGCTTCAGGCGGCTGGCCAGCTCGCCCACGGTGATCTCATCGGGGATGGAGATCTTGAGCTGGGCGTTGCGGGCCTTCTCCAGCTGGATGCGCTGCAGACGCTCGGCCTCGGTCTCACGGCGGCGGCCAAACTGCTGACCGCGGCGGTTGTTGCGGTTGTTGAACTTTTCCTTCTTGCCGGTGGGCTGGTTCTTGCGCTTGTTGGGCATGTTGCGGCTGTCGGCCAGATCGTCATACCGGGCGTTGAACTTATCCACGTTGACATCCACGGTACGGGTGTCCACAGACACCTGGGCACGGTTGACCTGCACCTGCTCGGTGGCAGCCACCGGCTTCTTGATGCCGGTATCCGCCGCCAGTTCCTGCAGGGTGACGCGCTTTTCGTTGCGCTTCTCGGCCTGCTTTTCCGGCTTGCGGTTTTCGCGCTTGTTTTCCTGCTTTTTGCCCTCGTTCTTATGGGCTTCCGGTTTCTTGGCTTCCGCCTTGGGCGCCGGCTTGGGTTCTTCCTTGGCACCGCTGGCCAGGTATGCGTCCAGGCTCGCCTCGGCATTTTCACGGGTCAGCGTTTCCAGCAGAAAATCCAGTTCCTTCTCGCCAAACGTGCCGCCGGTTTTATAGGTTTCGCCAGTGATGGGCGAAACGGTCTCGATGACCTTCTTGGCGGGCACGCCGAACTCCTTGGCAACATCAGCGATCTTGTATTTAAAATCCATAAACTGTGGTCCTCCTCTGCATCAGGTAAGATGTTTTGCGCACAGCTGCGCAAGGTGTTCGTCGGTTATGCCGAACACTGCGGCAGGCTTGGGGGTGAGCATCGCCAGATCGGCGGTGGTCAGCGGCATCTGTTCACAAGCCACGATTCCCTCACAGGCACTGCGCATATGGGTCACGGTACGTTCGCTGGCGTCTGCCGCAAGCAGAACCAGTGCCACCTTACCGCGCAGGGCATTTTCCTGCACACGGTCATATCCATGCAGCAGCTTACCGGCTTTGCGGCAAAGCCCCAGCGCGCCCAGCAACGGATGTTGGTCATTCGCCATGTTCTGCCGCCTCCTTTGCACTTTGTTCCGCGCATTGGATCTCCTCGGTCAGGCGCTCGTAGATTTCCCCGGGGATGGGGACCTCAAACGTGCGCTCCAGCCGTTTGGCCTTGCGGGCCTTTGCCAGGCACGCGGCGGACGGGCAAAGATACGCCCCCCGCCCCGGGGCCTTGCCGCGCAGATCAATGCTGATCTCGCCTTCCGGGCTGCGCACGACGCGCACCAGTTCCCGCTTGGGACGCTGGGCATTACAGCCCACGCAACGGCGCACCGGGATCTTTTTTTGCTTTTGCTGCTGCAAGTAGCCGACCTCTTTTCCCTTGGAATCCGGGGCCAAGGCACCCGGGTGATTGTCCTTGTTTGTTTATTCCTCGTCCTCGCCGTAGTAACCGGATTCGGGGCGGATATCAATATTGTAACCGGTCAGATGCGCGCACAGGCGTACATTCTGTCCCTTATTGCCGATGGCCAGGCTCAGCTGGTGATCGGGCACCGTGACACGGCAGCTCTTGGTCTCGCCGGGGAGCAGCTCCACCTTGACGACCTTGGCCGGAGACAGCGCTGCCGAGATGAACTCGGTGATGTCCTCGCTCCAGCGGATGACGTCGATCTTCTCGCCGCCCAGCTCCTGCACGATCTTTTCCACACGGGCGCCGCGGGCACCGATGCAGGCGCCTACGGGGTCCACGTCGGGGTTTTTGCTCCAGACGGCCAGCTTGGTGCGGGCACCGGCCTCACGGGCGATGGCCTTGATCTCCACGGTGCCGTCATAGATCTCGGGCACTTCCAGCTCGAACATCCGCTTGACAAGGCCGGGATGGGTACGGCTGATCGTCACGCGGGGACCGCGGTCGGTGGCCAGCACATCCACCACGTAAACCTGCACGGTCTCGCCCTCGTGGAAGGTCTCACCGGGTACCTGCTCATTGCGGGGCAGCACCGCGCTGCCGCCTTTGCCCAGATCCAGCACGACATTGCCGCGCTCGGGATCGATGGAAACCACCGTGGCGGTGATGAGCTCATGGGCACGGGACTGCATCTCGCTGCACTGCAGGTTGCGCTCGCCCTCGCGCAGACCCTGACGGATCACGTGCTTGGCGGTCTGCGCAGCGATACGGCCGAACTCCTTGGTCTTGAGCTGGGTGACCATGCGCTGCCCCACACGGTAGCTCTTGCGGACCTTCTGGGCATCCTCCAGGCTGACCTGGGTGTGGGGGTTTTCCACTTCCTCCACGATGTCGCGCAGCAGGCTGGCGCGGAAGGCGCCGATCTCGGGATCGATGTCGACGACCACGTTGTCATCCTCGACCTCGTAGTCCTTCTTCACAGCAATCACGATGGCTGCCTTGATCTTGTCGATCAGGTAATCTTCCGGCAAGCCGCGCTCTTTTTCCAGCGCAGCCAGGGCATCAAAGAATTCGTTGTTCGCAGTAGCCATTTTTACGGTTTCCTCCCAATATAGGTTTCAGTACACAAATACAGAACTTGGCGCTCAGCCAAACAGGTCTTCATCATCACAGAGCTTGACGTATCCCGCCGCTTTGACCGGGAAGGTGTAGGACTCCTCCCCGTCGGTCAGCGTCACGTTGCCGTCGGCATCCAGTCCCTGCAGGATACCCGCCACATCCCGGCGGCCCGCTTCATCGGGCCGGATCAGATGCGCCGCACACTTCTGGCCGCGCAGGGCTTCATAGTGTTCGGGGCGGGTCAGGCGGCGGCCCAATCCGGGGCTGCCCACTTCCAGATAGTAGCTCTGGTCGATGGGGTCGGCCTCGTCCAGGATGGGATCGATGGCGCGGGAGACCGCTTCACAGGTATCGGTGTCCAGCGGTTCATCCCGGTCGATCAGCACCCGCAGGAACCAATCGGGGCCTTCTTTTTCAAAACGGACATCCCACAGGCGCAGGCCCATGCCTTCCACCGTGGGGCGCACCAGCGTTTCGACCGTCTTGGCCGCACCGCCGCTGTTCTGCTGTTTTGCCATGCAAATGCTCCTTAAATTCTTCCCTATCATAAAAAGAAAGCGGACCTTGACGGCCCACTTTCCAATAAAATCATCATCGAACAGTAAAAATATACCACACCCCCGGGCAAATTGCAACCCCCCATCGCAGAAAAAGCCACCGCAAAATGGCCTTTACAGGACATTTTTTGCCCCAAAATGTGACAAAAGATTGACAGTGTCACGGTATCGTTACGCAATATCACCAAATGACATCAACGCGCGAGGTGTTTGCCGATGCCCAAGCGGGCGATGAGAAATCTGACGGAATCTATGTTTTATGTGCTGATGGCCTCCAGGATTTCGACCATCTGGCGCCGCCTTTCGCGAAAGTATTGGCCGCTTCAGCCCGATAAAAAAATTCCGGACAGCCAAGCTGTCCGGAATTTTTATTTCAGGAAATCAAAAGGCCCACTCGCCGTCGGTGAAGATGGTGACTTCCTCGCCGGACTTGGTCACGCCGGTCACCTGGGTGTCCGGGGCGCCGATCATCACATCCTCATGGATGGCGGAATCGTTGAGTCCCTTTTCCATGAGCTGGGCACGGGTCATGGAAGCGCCGCCGCGGATGTTGGTGGGATAGCCGGCGCCAAAGGCGATATGGCAGGCGGCATTTTCATCGAACAGTGTGTTGAAGAAGAGCACGCCGCTGCGGTTGATGGGGCTGGAGGCGGGCACCAGGGCAATCTCACCGATGCGGTTGGCATTCTCATCGGTGGAGAGCAGCTCCGCCAGCAGATCGGCATTTTTCTCAGCACCGTGCTCCACGACCTGTCCATCCTTGAAGGTCACATGCCATCCCTCGATCAGCTGACCGTTGTAGACATAGGGCTTGGTGCCGTAGACGATGCCATCCACCCGGTTGCGATCCGGTGCGCAGAACACCTCCTCGGTGGGCACGTTGGCGATGAATTCCACACCGCGCTCGGACTTGCTGGAAGCGCCCTCCCAGGTAGCATCCTGGGCGATGCCCACCGTCAGGTCGGTGCCGTTGCTGCTGGTGATGTGTACACGGTCCAGATCCCAGGCGTTGAGCTGATCGCGGCGGGCCGCCGTCTTGGCCACATGTTCACGCCAGGCCGTGACCGGGTCGCCGGTGGAAACACGGCAGACATCAAAGATGACCTCCCACAGTTTTTCCACCGCTTCGTCCACGGGCAGGTCCGGGAACACCTTGGCCGCCCAGCCGGGCGCCGGGACCGCCACCACACACCACTGCACGCGGTCGTTCATCGTGTATTCCTGCCAGGACTTCATAAAGGTACGGCGGGCCAGGTTCACACGATTGACCTTGCCTGCATCCAGGCCGGCCAGTGCCTCGGGGTCCTCGGCGTGGATGGCCAGCGTGCAGCAGCCGTCCGGGTCCTCGGCGTAGTCAAGGTAGCTGCGCAGTTCGTAGGGCTTCAGCTCACACAGGTCCTCTTCCTTGGCCAGTTCCATGTGCAGGCGGGTAAGTTTGTCATCCTCCCAACGGACCACCACGTGCTTGGCCCCCGCCTCATAGCCGGCGCGGACACAGGCATGGGCGAACTCCGGCATGGTCACCGGGCAGCGGACAATAAAATTCTGGCGGGGACGCACATTGACGCCCACCTTGACAACGAAATCAGCATACAGCTGCAGATAGTGCTGGTTCATGATTCGGTTCTCCTTTTTCGATTTTGTTTTCTAGTATACACCATTTCACGGCAAATGTGTAGAGATTCAAGAAAAAAGGCAGGCTGCCCAGCGGACAGCCTGCCTTTGTTCTGTCTTATGAAATTACCGGTCCACCATCATATCGGCGGCTTTGTACAGATCGCCACAGCTCATGCAGACCACCAGGTCTCCTTTGCCGGCATTCTGTTTGACCCAGTTGGCGGCGCCTTCCAGTCCGTCAACCACCACGCTGCCGGGAATCTTGGCGGCCAGCTGTTCCGACGTGACCGTGCCGTCGTCGGCTTCACGGCCGCCCATGATGGGCAGCAGCACCACCTGATCGGCCTGACGCAGCACGTCGGCAAAATCATCCATCAGCATCTTGGTGCGGCTGTAGGTGAACGGCTGATGCACCGCGATCACCCGCTGATAGCCCAGGCCCTTGGCCGTCTTCATCGTGGCAGCCAGTTCGGTGGGATGGTGGGCGTAATCATCC
The DNA here is from genome assembly GCA_019424695.1 of Oscillospiraceae bacterium. Classification (GTDB taxonomy): domain Bacteria; phylum Bacillota; class Clostridia; order Oscillospirales; family Ruminococcaceae; genus Gemmiger. The sequence goes on along the minus strand of JAHYZA010000009.1, from coordinate 114,001 downwards.
ACAATCACCGCACCGTTGCACTCTCCCTTAATCTCAAAACGGCGGCCGGTGCCGTGGAACGCCTCGGCCGCGCGTGCAGCATCCTCCGGCTTGAGGCCCAGCGGACGCACACAGCAGCACATGGCTAGCGCATTGTAAATGTTGTGATACCCCGGCACGCCCAGACGGATGTGGGCGAAAGGCTCACCCAGTTCCACAACATCAAACTCATAGAAGCCGGGTTTGTACTCCGCAATATGGATGGCACGGAAGCGCGCCTCCTCGGAAATGCCGAAGCTCAGCACCGGACGGTCGATGCTGTTCATGACGTCCACGGTATTGTGATCGTCCATGTTGAACACAACATTGCGGGACAGCAGCGCGAACTTCTGGAACGCCAGCTTGAGCTTGCCCATCGTTCCGTAGTATTCGAGGTGATCGTTATCAATGTTCAGAATGACGCCCACCGCACAGGTCAGATTGAGGAAGGTTTCATGGTATTCGCACGCCTCGATAACGGCGCTCTGCCCGCTGCCGGCCTTACCGTACCCACCGATGAGCGGAAGCTTGCCGCCAATGACCGCGGCGGGATCGCGCCCGGCCAGTTCCAGCATGGTGGTGATCATGCCGGTGGTGGTGGTTTTGCCGTGGGTGCCGGCCACGCCGACGGTCTGCGGGTGCATGCGGCTGACATAGCCCAGCAGCACGCTGCGCTCCACCGCCTTGAGGCCGCGGGCCCGGGCCGCCTGCAGCTCGGGGTTATCGTCATGAATGGCGGCGCTGTACACCACCAGCTGGGCATCCCCCAGATTGGCGGCATCGTGGCCGATCATCACCTTGACGCCCAGGGCACGTTCTGCCTCGGTGTTTTTGGTTTCTTCCACATCCGAACCGGTGATGGCAAAGCCCCGGCTGTGCAGGATCTGGATCAGCGGATAGGTGCCGGAACCGCCGCATCCGATAAAATGAACGTTCTTGACACCTTCCAGCAGTTTCGGGTCATACATACTATATACCATGGGTCGTCACCTCAAAAAAAATAACCGTGCCCGTCGGGGCGTGGTCTGCTCTTCTACAAACTTTGCCTATAATTATAATATTTTTTTGCCGCGAAATAAACACTTTTCCGAAATTTTTGGTATAATGGCAGAAAAGATTTCCACAATTCTGGTATTTTGCCCATGAGGAGACCGAAAAGATGGCAAGATTTGTATGGAGTTTGAATCCCGCAGCAATTTTTCACATGCACGATTCCGGCGCCAAAAGTCCCCTTTCGGCATCGGAACTGGCCTGTCTGGGCATCCCGAAACATAAAATCCCCCGTGTGGAAGCCGAGTTGGCCCGCCTGAGTTCCGAGACCGAACTGGACCGCGCTCTTTTGCCTGCGCTCGCCCGCCAGATCGCCCGGCAGCTGCTGTGAAGTCTGTCGTCGCTGTTTTTTCGCAAGCGGCTTGTGCGCACCTGTTCCCTATGCTATAATACCGGTATTGCGCCCGATTGGTGCGGCGCAGCAAATCACTTTGTGTGGCAGCCAGCCATGCGGAAGGAGTACAAACAAATGAAGAACAGTGAAAAGACCTTGGACATGATCGTCAACCTGTGCAAAAACCGCGGGTTCATCTACCCCGGCAGCGAGATCTACGGCGGCCTGGCCAACAGCTGGGACTACGGCCCGCTGGGCGTTGAGTTCAAAAACAACGTCAAGAAAGCCTGGCTGAAGAAGTTCGTGCAGGAAAGCCCCTACAACGTGGGCCTGGATGCCGCCATCCTGATGAACCCCCAGACCTGGGTGACCACCGGCCACGTGGCCAGCTTCTCGGACCCGCTGCTGGACTGCCGTGCCTGCAAGAGCCGCCATCGCGCCGACAAGCTGATCGCCGACTGCGAGCAGGGCAAAAACGTGGATGTGGACGCCATGACCTTCGACGAGATGGATGCTTTCATCGCCAGCCACGAGGAAGTTGTCTGCCCCGTGTGCGGCAAGCATGATTTCACCCCCATCCGCAAGTTCAACCTGATGTTCAAGACGGCCATTGGTGTTACCGAGGATTCCTCCTCCACCTGCTACCTGCGTCCCGAGACCGCCCAGGGCATTTTTGTCAACTTTGCCAACATCCAGCGCACCACCCGCCGCAAACTGCCCTTCGGCGTCTGCCAGGTGGGCAAGGCATTCCGCAACGAGATCACCCCGGGCAACTTCACATTCCGCACCCGCGAGTTCGAGCAGATGGAGTGCGAGTTCTTCTGCAAGCCGGATACCGACCTGGAGTGGTTCGCCTACTGGAAAGACTTCTGCAAGAACTGGCTGCTGAGCCTGGGCATCAAGGAAGAGAACCTGCGCCTGCGCGACCACGAAGCCGCCGAGCTGGCTTTCTATTCCCGTGCCACCACCGACATCGAGTACGCCTTCCCGTTCACCGACTGGGGCGAGCTGTGGGGCATTGCCGACCGCACCAACTACGACCTGAGCCGCCATCAGGAGGCTTCCGGCAAGAGCCTGGAGTACTTCGATCCCGAGACCAACGAGCACTACATCCCCTATGTCATTGAGCCGTCTTTGGGCTGCGACCGTGTGGCGCTGGCGTTCCTGTGCGAAGCCTACGACGAGGAGCACCTGGTGGACGCCAAGGGCAAAGAGGATGTGCGCACCGTGCTGCATCTGCACCCGTTCCTGGCACCCTTCAAGTGCGCCGTGTTGCCGCTGTCCAAGAAGCTGGGCGACAAGGCCATGGAGATTCGCAACGAGCTGGCCAAGGACTTTATGGTGGACTACGACGACGCCGGTTCCATCGGCAAGCGGTACCGCCGCCAGGACGAGATCGGCACCCCGCTGTGCATCACCGTGGACTTCCAGACCGTGGGCGATGACAAGGTCGAGGCCGACAACTGCGTGACTGTCCGTGACCGCGATACCATGGAGCAGGTCCGCCTGCCCATCAGTGAGCTGAAGGATTACATCGCCAAGAAAGTGGCGTTCTGATTTTTTCGCCTGCTGTAAAAAGCAATCCCTCCGGGTGAACCGCCCGGAGGGATTTTTTATCAAAAGTAGCCGCCGTCGTCATGGGTATTCTGGCTCTCCAGCCCCATGGAAACGCCCAGGGCCTCGTCCACCCGGCGCATATCGTCGGGCGGGATTCGTCCGGCCCGCTCCCGCAGACGTCGTTTGTCCAGGGTGCGGATCTGCTCGGTCAGCACGATGCTGTCCTTGGAAAGTCCGCACCGGTCTGCCCGCACGCTGATATGGGTGGGCAGACGGTTTTTATCCTGACGGCTGGTGATGGCCGCCGCGATGACCGTGGGGCTGTGCCGGTTGCCGATCTCATTCTGAATGATAAGTACCGGTCGGACGCCCCCCTGCTCCGAACCCACCACCGGGCTCAGATCGGCGTAAAACACTTCCCCTCTATGCACTTCCATGGAAAAGACCTCCTCTCGTCTTATACTCTTAGTATAAGCGGGAGGAGGTCTTTTTAATCACAGCGTTGGATTTTGGCCGCCAGCCCATCGCCTTTTTCGCAAATCGCACGGAAAGGACGGCTCTTTTGCAGCGGGTTCATCAGCAAACGGGTGCGCAGGGCATCGATGATAGCGCAGCCCGCGAAAGTTGCCACGATCACGAACAGCGTGTACGGCACCGAACCATGATGCGCCTGGGCCTGAAAGATACCGTTCCACAGAAAGTCCCGGAAAGCCGGTACCTGATGGAGGATATATACGCCCAGGGTGGTGCCTGCCACTGCGTTGATCCAGCGGTGGCTGCCCAGGTCCAGGTTCTGGAACAGGGTAAACAGTGCCAGCGCCGCCAGCAGATTGGGCAGCGCCCCCAGACCAGTGCGATAATAGGCGATATACTGGAACGCCTTGCTGTCGGTCTGCCCCTGCCATTCCAGCCAAGCACGGGCCGCTGTGTTGAGCAGCGGCAGACCGACGCCCAGTAACAGCGCCAGCCCCCGGCGGCGCAGCAGGCAGCTCAGGCGGTTCTCCGGATAGCGGCGCAGATACGCCGCCAGCAGATACTCATACAGGAACATCCAGGCCAGATCGCTGACGATGCCATCCTCGGCAAAAAGTGTGGGATAGAGGATCAGCGGTACCGCCAATGCCAGCAGCAGCGCCCGGTGCGCTGTGCGAGGCAATCCGTGCAGCACCCGGTCCAGCAGCGGTGCGCAGACCAGCAGCACCAGATAGTCCGAGATGAACCACAGCTGGCGGGTGGAGGCGGGAAAGGCTGCCCAGCGCAGCGTTCCAAAGGAAACCGGAAGCCCCCCCAGTGCACAGAGCAGCGTGACCGGCACCGTGTACAGCCACAATGACAGCCACAGCGACAGCGGCCGCCGGGCACGGAACGGTTGCTCGCAGAGAAACCAGCTGCCGATCAGCACAAAGATACTGCAGGCAATGCGGGAGCCGCAGCCGATCAGGCAAAAGGCAAAGGAGGATGACAGCGTGCTGTAGTCCGCGATGCCGCCCTGGCCGGTGAGATGGTCGCCAATGATGAACAGCATACAGAGAATGCGCAGCAATTCCAGATTGCTGGCGCGGGGTGTTTTGGCAGCCATCGGTCACTCCCCTTTTGGTCGGTGTTCTTCCAGCAGGACGATGGCATTGGCCAGCCCGTTCTCGTGGGTCAGGCTGACATGCACCGTCAGACCGCGCTGGGTGGCCCATGCCGCGGCCCGACCCTGCAATTCAAAATACGGAGCACCATTTTCCGCCCGAAGCAATGCCAGTTCGGAGAGGGCAAATCCGCCCAGCCCTGTCCCGGCCGCTTTCAGGAAGGCTTCTTTGGCGGCAAAATTGGCCGCCGCCGTTTCCGCCCGACGTTTGCCGGAAAGACCCGCCAGCAGCGTTTGTTCCGCCGGGGCGTAGACATAATCACAGAAAGACGGCTTTTCCAGGCTTTTTTCGATACGGTGCGCATCACACAAATCGATTCCGACGCCGAGAATCATACGTTCACCACATAGTCAGCCTTGCGCGGCGCGGCCGGTTTGGTACCGCCGGGCGCCGGGTAGCCGAGGATGCAGTTGCCCACACCGCGGTACTTCTCCGGGTCCAGGCCCCATTTGCGCAGCAGGTCCTTGCCTTCTTCGCTTTCAAAAGTTTCCTTGGCACGGTGAATCCAGCAGGACCCCAGACCGATGCTGGACGCCGCCAGCAGCAGGTCCCCCATCACCAGGGAGCCGTCCTCCACACAGGTGGGAACGTTGCGGTCCACCAACACCACCAGCACGGTGGGCGCACCGTAGAACGGGTCGCCATCGCGGCCCATAATGGCGGCATTCATCGCCGAAAGCCGGTCACGGGTCTCCTTGTCCTGCACGGCCACGATCACAGGGCTCTGGCGGTTCATACCGGTGGGAGCCCAGGTGCCGGCGGTAACCACCGCCTGCAATTCTTCGGGCTTGATCTGCTCCGGCTTGTAGGCACGGCAGCTGCGGCGCGCCGCAATGGCAGACAATACTTCATTCTGGATCATAGCAAAAACCTCCCTGTCATGTACATTCGTTTTTAGGGTTCACGCAGCAAGCGCCGGGTTTCCTCCAGCAGCGCTTCGCGCTCATTGGCAACACGGCCCTCCATCACGGCGCCCAGCAGCCGATTCAGCATACGTCCCACCGCAGGCCCTGCCGGCAGCCCGGCAGCCATCAGGTCCGCCCCGTTGACCGCCAGCTGGCGCATGGTATAGCATCCGGTCCGTGCAAGTTCCGTCATCCGGTTTTCAAACTGGGTGACGTCCTGCCGTCGGCAGGCCACCTCCGGTGTACGGGCATGGGCGTCCAGATCGGCATATTTGAGGGCGCACAACCGCCGCAGGAAAACCGCTCCGTAGCGGTTCAGGCATTTCAGGATAGCGGCATCCTCCGTGGGCAGCGGCGCATCGTGAATGGCAATCAACCCCACCGCCCCCTCGATCAGGTAGCTGGGCGCTTTGAGGCGGCGCAGAATCATGCGCGCCACCGCCGCTCCCCGCTGGTTATGTCCCTTGAAGTGTGCCGCCCCGTCCGGGCCCACACTGCGGCACAGCGGTTTGGCGATATCATGTAAAAAAGTAGCCCAGCACAACACCCGGGCGCCCCGGGTGTCCTGTCCGCGCAGATCCAGCTCCGTAACCGCCGCTGCGGTATGCTGCCACACATCATAACAGTGCCAGCGTCCCGGCTGGGTGCAGCCGATGCAGTCCCCCACCTCCGGTACAGCCCCGGCCAGAATCTCACCGTACTGTGCCAAGGTGCGTCCCGCACAGGGAGCCATCAGCAGGCCATCCACTTCGGCATAAATGCGCTCGGCGCTCACCGTCTGCAGGCTGTCCCGGGCTGCCCGGGCTTCCGCCGCAGTATTTTCCTCCAGGGTGAAGCCCAGCCGCGCCGCAAAGCGCAGCGCCCGCAGAATTCGGAGGGCATCCTCGGCAAAGCGGGTTGCCGGGTCCCCGACACAGCGCACAATCCCCGCCTCCAGGTCCTTACGGCCGCCATACAGATCAATAATCCCCTCACCGGGGGCATAGGCCATCGCGTTGATGGTAAAGTCCCGCCGGGCCAGGTCCTCCGCCAGGTCCCGGACAAAGCAAACCTGATCCGGGTGGCGGTGATCGTGATAGGTGCCATCCAACCGGTAGGTCGTGATCTCATAGGGCGTACCATGCAGCACGACCCCTACCGTACCATGCTTTTCACCGGTGAGAATCAGCTGCCGGTCGGCAAAAAGTTCCCGCACCTGCTCCGGGCGGGCCGATGTACAGATGTCCCAGTCTCCCGGGCGGCGTCCCAGCAGACTGTCCCGCACGCAGCCGCCCACCACATAGGCGCTGTAACCGGCACCGTGCAGCGTCTGCAGCAGCCACATGACGTCCCTCGGCAGACGAATGGTCTCCTGTTTCATCGGTTCCCCCCTTTCCTCCGGACCGGCCGGATTACTGTTCGCGGTGCCACTCCTGCTTCAGATCCACCACACAGGCTAGGCTGCCTTCCTCCCCCTGCAGGGATGCCACCTTGGCTTCGGCCTTTTCGGCATCGGTCATCCAGGTCAGGATAAAGAAATTTTCGGCCGGCACTTCGTAATACACCCACATGCCGTCGGCACGCAGCAGATCCGGCAGATGGTCCAGTTCCCCTTCCAGCAGGCCCTGGCCTTCCTCGCCGTAGATCATTTCCGGTCCCACCTGCAGCGAATCGATCACGTTGATGCTGCTGTTGATATAGGTATCCCGGTCCACATGCTTGTCACTGTGTTCCCAGGCACTGGCAAAGGCTTTGACCAGCAGTTCCCGTACTTCGAGTTTTTCGTCTCCCAACTGATACATCGTTTTTCCCTCTTTGTTCTGAAATGTAACAACAGTATAGCACAAATCCGGTGCCTGTGGTATGCTTATTTTAAAAAAAGCCTTGACCTTCCAGCGACTGCAGGGTGTACCCTGAAGAAAAAAGGAGGGAGTTTTATGAATATCAAACAGGCTTCCCAGGCATCCGGCATCTCCAGCCGGAACATCCGCTACTATGAGCAGGCCGGACTGCTGCAACCGGACCGTGATCCCCAGAACGGTTACCGCACTTATTCCGAAAACGACATCCGCACCCTGAAGCTGATCCGCATGCTGCGGATGCTGGACATGCCCGTGGAGGAGATCCGGGCTGTGCTGCAGGGCACAGTTCCTTTGTCCCAGGCGGCACGGCGCCAGACCCAGCGGCTGCAGCAGCAGGTCCGGGAGCTGGAATCCGCCATACGGTTCTGCACCGACCTGGAGCAGGACCACGTCGAAGCCTCTGCCCTGGACGTGGACGCCTGCCTGGCCCGCATGCAGACGGCCCCTGCCGCCAGCTGGTTCACCGCCTGGGTGCAGGATTACCAGGCCATGGCCCGGGCGGAGCACCGGCGCAACTTTACCTTTACGCCGGACACCCCGGTGATGAATCCCGCCCAATTTACCGACGCGCTGTTCGCCTACGCCAAAGAGCAAAAACTGGATCTGGTCGTCACCCGGGAGAGCATGACGCCCCATTTCACCATCGACGGCGTGGAATACCGCGCCCAGCGTCGGTATTATCCTGTGCGGGGCATTCCCACGGCGCGCATCCACTGCATGCTGTGCGACCCAGATTTTGCCGACGAAGAAACGCCCCGGCTGCGAATTCTGCGTCTGATTCATTATGCCATGCCCGCCTTCGCGGTGGCCGCCGTAGCTCTGCTGTTTCTGATTCCTCGCGGGCTGCTGCTTACCTGGTGGGGGATTTTGTTCCTGGCGGGCTGCATCTCCGCCGGCATCTGCTCCGGCTGGTACAACGCCCGGCTCTTTTATAACGACAAGGACAATCAGCCCCACCATTCCTGAGACGCAACAAGGCACCCCCGCGCCGGTCCATCGACCGGTGCGGGGGTGTCTCTTTTTTGCATATCAGGATGGAAGCAGGAGCGCGTGCAGTTCCTGTACAGTATGCGCCAGGGCAATAGCCCCTGCCGTGGTCAGCTCTTCGGCGGTACCGTACCCGTACACCGCACCGATACAGGGCAGGCCGTTGCGGGCCGCCCCCTTGACATCGTGCTCCCGGTCACCGACCATCACCACATCGCCAAGGTCCGTAATGCCTGCCGTTTGCAGTGCGTAGGCGATGACCTCGCCTTTATCGGAACGGCTCTCGTCCATGGAGGCGCCGCAGATCACATCAAAACAGCCGTCCAGCGCGAAGTGCTCCATGATGCGCTTGGCGAACCCTTCGGGTTTACTGGTTGCCATTACCACCCTTTTACCGGCCACTTTCAGATCGGCAAGCAGTTCCGGAATACCGGGGTAGACCTCATTTTCAAAGATGCCCTTGTCGGGGTAATATTCCCGAAACCCCTCCACCGCGCGGGCGACATCGGCTTCATCCAGATGCAGATAGTCCCTGAAAGAAGACGGCAGCGGCGGTCCCAGGAACCGGCGCAGTGTGGCATCGTCCGGAATTTCCAGCTGCAGTTTCCGGCAGGCATGACGCACCGAATTGAGGATGCCGGGGGCCGAATCGGTCAGCGTACCGTCAAGGTCAAAAAGAATCGTCTGGTATTGCTGCATAACGGTCCCCGATCAGTTGAATTTAAAAAGTTTCCGGGCGATGCGATACCCGCCGATGCTGATCTTGCTGCCCAGCCAGCCCGGCAGATTGCAGGCCTGCGCCACCGAACGGCGGCAGCGGCGGTACAGGCGCTCGTCATGGGCTTTGAGGTCGGCCCACAGCTGCTTGCGCTTGGCCAGCGCCTCCTGACTGCCATCCAGCGCCAGGAAAATGCTGGAAATCGCCATCATCATGGAGAAATAATTGAGCATATACGCCCGCAATTTCGCCTGCTCCGGCGGCAATGCAAAGACATCCACCACCTGCATCATCAGCCGGGTGACCCGCAGCTGCTGGTCCACACGCTTGATCATGTTCTTCTCGTTGACGCTCTGGTCGTCACGGCCGATGAAATAGCGGTAGAGATCCAGATTCAGATAGTAGATGGTCTTGACCTGAGGCAGCGGCTGATAGACAAACAGATTGTCCACATAGAAGGTATGCTTGGGCAGTTCCATGCCGCTGGCACGCAGCACTTCGGTGCGGTAGATCACGCTGTGCATCAGGATGTTTTTGTTCGGCGGGAATTTGCCGATCTCATCCCAGTGAAAAACGCGGTTCTCCGGCAGGATGCCGGTATAATCCACCACATTGCGGGTATTGTCGGCCACATGCTCGTAAACATAGTTTGCCATCAGCAGGTCCAGCGGGGTCTCAGCACTGGCATAGCGGCGCAGAACTTCCATCACCTTGGCCAGCGCCTCGGTATCCAGCCAGTCGTCCGAGTCCACCACCTTGAAGAAGATGCCGGTCGCGTTGCGGATACCCTGATTGACACCTTCGCCATGACCGCCGTTTTCCTGATGGATGACACGCACAATGCTGGGATATTTTTCGGCGTACGCATCTGCCACCTTGCCGGTATCGTCGGTGGAACCGTCATCCACAAGGATGATCTCCGCCTCCTCCCCTGCAGGAAGCAGGGTTTCAATACAACGGTCCATATAAGCGGCCGAATTGTAGCACGGCACAGTGAATGTAATCAGTTTCATGGGATACTCCTTCTCACAGGTCAGCGCAGATGCGCCGGATTGATACAGTAATAGAATACCCTCTTTGCAGGAAAAATACAAGCAAAAAATGCCCCGTGCCGATGCGCAAACGGCATCGGCACGGGGCATTGCTTGCTTGGGTTGTTGGTTTTTTCAGAACAGATCGTCACGATTATAACTGTGCAGGCCCGACGGGATCACGTCATTGTACACTTCCTCCGGCAGACCATACGGACGTTCCGGGTCCAGAAAACCGTGCATCCATTCAGCCAAGGTATGCAGCTTCAGCATGCAACCCCATCTCCTTTCTGTTTTCTGTCTTTATTATATGCGAAAAGTCCGTCTTTTGCAAGTCGCACTTTGTACAATCTTACAAAAGTTATTTGTATATTTTCAACTATTTCAGCATATTGTACATATCTCAGTGGCGTTTGTACGCCTTACGCGGACAGTTCCTCCCACGCTTCCTGCATGGTGTCTGCCGAGAAAAGAAACTCTCCCCATTCCGAATATACCTCGATGTGGCCGCCGACATATTTGAACTGCTGGGTCATGGTTGGATACCGCCTTTCCTTTCTGATGCTATCAGTATACAGGAACAACGGTACCAAAATCAGGACTTCAGGATTCCGCAGCGGCTTTTCGGGTACAATAAAGCGGACTGATTGTGAGTTTTCCGGCGGCACGCAGCACGGTGATCACCCAGCCGCACAGCAAAAACCAGTAAAAGGTGTAACGCGGGCAGACCAATCCCGCCAGATTGCCCCATTCCCGGCTGTAATCCCACACGGCAATGTGCAGAAAGTTCCGGCACAACAGGCCGACCACGATTTCCAGAACGCTGGCTCCCATTGCCCCCATACCAGCCGCCAGCAACAGCGGAATTTTCCGGGCTGCCAGCTGTTGTAAAAGACACAGACAAACGCCGCCGGTCAGAAACATCGTCCAATGGCTCGTACCCCGCCAGGCCAGTTCCACCGCCAGGTATCCCCCGCCGCCCAACACAAACAAACTCATTCGCTCCAACATACAAAGCCTCCCGCCCACACTGGTGTATTGCCACTAGTATGCGCGGGAGGTCCTGTTTGTAACCCTATTGTAATGAATTATTTGGACAGTTTTTTCAGCAACGCGCTGCGGGTATCCCACAGCTTCTGGCTCAGGTCCACGTAATAGCGGTGGGGATTTTCAAAGCGCTTGACTTCATCCCAAAGGGTATTGACCTGCGCCTTGCAGAACTTCTTGATATCGTTGAGGCTGGGGCTCTCATACACACGCTTGCCGTTCTCGTAGATGGGAGTGGACAGGCAGCGCGCCGTACAGTTCACATAGGTACACTCTTTCCAGGTCTCGATGGGGTCAAACAGCGTGATGCCGTGCTGGGTCTCCACCGTTTCATCGGCCATCGTAATGAGGTCCGCCATTGCCTTGCCGTCCTCATCGTAGATACGCCAGACCTTTTTCAGGCAGGGAATCGTCATCTTTTCCGCCGACTCAGACAGTTTCATCTTGGGCGTATAGCTGCCATCGGCTTCCTTGACGGCAGCCAGCTTGTATACCCCGCCAAATACCGGATCACTTTTGGCGGTGATCATGTTTTCGCCAATGCCAAAGCTGTCCACACGGGCCCCCTGCAAAATCAGATCCCGGACCAGATACTCGTCCAGGCTGTTGGAAGCACAGATGGTGCAGTCAGGATAACCGGCAGCATCCAGCATCTTGCGGGCCTTCTTGGAGAGGTAGGCAATATCGCCGGAGTCGATACGGATGCCCTTGGGACGCTTGCCCATAGGCTTGAGCACCTCATCAAAGACCTTGATGGCATCGGGCACGCCGTGACGCAGCACGTTGTAAGTATCCACCAGCAGTACGCAGGCATCGGGGTACATCTCGGCGTATTTTTTGAATGCCTCGTACTCACTGGGGAACATCTGCACCCAGCTGTGGGCCATTGTGCCGGAAGCGGGAATACCGAAATCGCGGGCTGCCATCACGCAGGAGGTGGAACCGCAGCCGCCGATATAGGAAGCGCGTGCGCCGTAGTAGGCTGCATCATAGCCCTGGGCACGGCGGGCGCCGAACTCCATGACCGGACGGCCGGCCGCCGACCGCACGATACGGTTGGCCTTGGTCGCGATCAGGCACTGATGGTTGAAGGTCACCAGCAGCAGCGTTTCCAGCAGCTGGCACTCGATGGCCGGCCCTTCCACGGTAACAATAGGCTCCTGCGGGAAGATCGGCATGCCTTCCTCAATGGCCCAGATGTTGCAGTGCAGCCGGAAGTTGGCGAGATAGTTCAGGAACGATTCGTCAAAGACGCCGGTGGAACGCAGATACGCCACATCCTCGTCGGTGAATTTCAGATTATCCACCGCCTCGATAAACTGCTGCAAGCCCGCCATGATGGCGTAGCCGCCGCCGTCCGGCACCCGGCGGAAAAACATATCAAATACAGCAATCTTATCCTGGTAGCCTTCATCGAGATATCCGGCGGACATTGTCAGTTCGTAAAAGTCCGTCATCGTCGTCAAATTGCGTTTCACGTCCAGCATGGTAATTCCCTCCTGATGGATTCCTCCGGTATCATTTATCTTCGCTTTCCCGACTCCAGACGCCCAAAATGGACAATACCCACACAAAGGCATAGACGGCTATGACCGCCATCGTCAGCATGATGACCACCTTAAAATAGGTGCTGGAGAAGAACTCTCCCACACGGGCGATCGTATACAGCATCTGGTTGCGTTCCACATCGCTGCCGGCAATCAGATCCACGGTGCCAATGCTCTCTCCCTCGATGGTCAGCGTCACTGTGCCGACCACATCCCCCTGCTTGAGAGGTGCCGTCAGATGGTCGGGCAGGTTGAACACCTGTTCGGTCAGCGCCGCGCCGCCATCCCGGGGCAGCAGCGTCATCATATCGTCGGCCGGGTAAAGCATGACCGTGTCGGTCTGGGTCGAGTAGACGATACGGCTTTCGGTGATGGGTTGGGTGGTGTCCAGCGCCGGTGCAATGGTATATGTTGCAAATACCCAGTCCATCAGCGTACCGGTTTCCAGCAGCGCGGGACGGCCGCCTTCCTCGTCGGTGGCGTTGGGAACATTGAGCACAACGCTGATATAGTTTTCGCCGTCCTGGCTGTGCCACCCGGCAAAATTCTGCCACTCGCCCAGGCTGCCGGTTTTACCGCCTTTGGTGTAGGCCCGGTAATAGCTGGTATTGCAGACCATCTTGTTGGTGTTCTGGATGATATAGGTGCCGGGGGTGGGATAGTTGTCGTTGGTGCCCATATCGTAGCTGGGTGTTGCCATAACGGTAGCGACCACATCATAGGCCGTCAGGGCGCGGAGAATCAGGTAGGCATCCCTGGCCGTGGTGACGTTGCGTTCGTCCAGACCGCAGGGGTCGGCAAACGACGTGCCGGTGCAGCCGATGGCCGCCGCCTCATCGTTCATCATGGCGACGAAATTATCAATGCTGCCGCCGCCCATGTAATCGGCTACAATGTAGGCAGCCTCGTTGGCGCTGGGCAGCAGCATGGCATACAGCAGATTGCGCAGCGTCTGGGTGTCGCCGCGGCGGATGTCCGCCGTGGACGCGTTGGTGGTTTTCTCCCAGATCAGGTCATAGATATAGCTGGGCGCCGTGACCGTGATGGTGTCCAGCTGGTCCTGGTACTGTTCCAGCAGCAGCAGACAGGTCATCATCTTGGTCAGGCTGGCCGCCTGCAGCTGGGTTTCGCTGTTTTTGTCATACACCACGATGTTGGTGTCCAGATTGACGACATAGGCAGCCGGAGCCGTGAGTTCCGGCGCGTCGGCGGACAGAACACTGCTCTCCCCTTCCGCCGCCACCGGCAGCACCAGCACAAACGTCAGCACGACCGTACACAGCAGTGCGCAGATTTTTTTCATAGGCATGTGGTTCCTCAGTTCCGGAGTGGGTTCTTTGTTTTACTTGTTAGTATAGCAAACTTTCCCCGGAAATAAAAGAGATTTGCGGATTTAATTCATGGCTCCGGCGGTGGCAAACAGGCGTTCCACCTCATCGGAAAGTGCCCGGTGCGCCGGGTCCGCCAGGTTGGGGTCCGCCGCCAGCAGCGCCTTGGCCTCGTCCTGGGCGACCCGCAGCGTGCGGGTATCCTGTACCAGATCCGCCACCCGCAGCGTGGGCAGACCATGCTGCGCCTGGCCGAAAAAGTCACCGGGGCCACGGGTCTCCAGATCATACCTGGCCACCGCAAAGCCGTCTGAGGTATGGCACAAAAACCGCAGGCGTTCCCGGACCGAATCATTCTCGTTGTCCGAGATCAGGATGCAGCAGGAATCCGCGGCGCCCCGTCCCACACGTCCCCGCAGCTGATGCAGGGCCGACAGGCCGAACCGCTCGGCATTTTCGATGACCATGGCCGTGGCATTGGGTACGTCCACGCCAACTTCGATGACCGTGGTGGAAACCAGCACGTCCAGTTCCCCTGCCTTGAACCGCTGCATGACCTCGTCCTTTTCCTTGGGCTTCATCTTGCCGTGCAAAAGACCAATGCGGCGGTGGGGCAGCATGGCACAGGCCACCTCGGTATAGTATTTGTTGACCGCCTGCATACCGGAATCCAGTTCGTTTTCCTCAATGGCCGGGCAGACAATGTACACCTGATGGCCGGCTTCGATCTGCTTGTCCAGGAAGCCGTACATATCCCGGCGCTTTTTGCCGTCGATGAACCATGTCTTGATGGGCTTACGGCCGGGCGGCAGTTCATCCAGTACCGAGATATCCAGGTCTCCGTACATCAAAAGGCCCAACGTCCGCGGAATGGGCGTGGCGCTCATCACCAGCAGGTGCGGACTTTGCGCCTTGCCCGCCAGCAAGCCCCGCTGTCGCACACCGAACCGATGCTGTTCGTCGACGATGGCGAGACCCAGGTTTTTGAAAACCACCGAATCGGTGAGCACCGCGTGGGTTCCGACCACCAACCCGGCACGGCCATCGGCAATGGCCGCCAGAGCAATACGCTTTTCGCTGGCTTTCATCCCGCCCACCAGCAGCGTGACATTGATTCCGAAGGGTTCCAGACGGTCCGCCAGGGTGGCCGCATGCTGCCGGGCCAGAATTTCGGTGGGTGCCAGCATGGCGCTTTGCCAGCCGTTCTGGGCCGCGAACCAGATGGCCGCCGCCGCCACCAGCGTTTTGCCGCTGCCCACATCTCCCTGCAGCAGCCGGTTCATGGGCACATCGGCACAAAGGTCATGGGTGATTTCCTCGGTAGCACGGCGCTGTGCTCCGGTGGGCGCATAGGGCAGGCTGCCCCAGAACGGCGCCAGATTCAGCGGACGCATGGGCGCGCTGGTTTCCCGGCGGCCATGGCTGCGCAGCAGAAAAATACCGATTTGCAGAAGATACAATTCCTCAAAAATCAGGCGGCGGCGCGCAGCCGCCAGTTCCGCGTGATTATGGGGTGCGTGCACCGCCCGCACGGCCTGCGCCTTGTTGGGCATCTTGTACCGGGTCAGCAGTTCCGGCGGCAGCGGGTCCTGCAGTTCGCTCACATAAGCCAGCGCCGCCTGGGCGCAGCTCGCCTGCCGTGAAGCGGGCAGTCCCTCGGTGCCGTGGTAGACCGGCACGAACGGGCAGGCCGCTACCTGTGCTTCGGTGCGCACCAGCGGATGCAGCAACTCCCGGTGGGTCAGCGTACCGCCGACGCGTCCCTCAAAATAGTAGGTCTGGTCCACCACCAGTTTGTCCGCCGCATAGGAGGCATTGAACCAGGAAAGGGTCAGCACCCCGGAATCATCGGCGGCCAGCACACGGTTCAGCACCCGTCCGCCCTTGATACGGCGGGCCGGTTCCTTTTGCAGCACAGTCGCCTTGACACAGCAGTCCACATCATAGGGAGCCGAAGCCACCGTGTAGGGCTGGGTATAGTCGATATATTTGCGGGGATAGCAGAGCAGCAGGTCCCGGATGGTCGCAATGCCCAGTTTTTCAAACTTTTTGGCAAACGCCGGACCTACGCCCTTGAGATATTGAATGGAACTGTCAATGGTTGCCATAAGGGACCTCCTTTCTGTTCCGGATGGGCGGCGAGCCGCCATAAAGGAAAAAGGCGAACTCGGAACTTCCCCAAATTCGCCTTTTTGTCGTTTTCGCGCGCGGTTTACTCCACAGAAATCATGTAGTAGTACACCGGCTGGCCGCCGCTGATATGGCTGACCTCAATGTTGCCGCCGCACTTGGCACGAACCAGTTCGGTGGTGTGTTCGGCTTCCTCGTCGCTGACGTCGCAGCCGGAAATCACCGTGATGAACTGGGTATCCTTCTTGCGCATGGAACGGGCCAGACGGTAGGTCACCTTGACGATGTCGGTACCGGTAGCAACGATCTTGCCGTTTTCCAAGGCCATGATCTCGCCCTTCTTGATGGGCTTGCCGTCGAACTCACTGTCGCGGGCGGCATAGGTCACCAGGCCAGTGCTGACACGGTCTGCGGCCTGCATCATGTTCACGGCGTTCTCGTCCGGCTTGGCGTCCGGATCGAAGTTCAGCATCGCCGTCATGCCCTGGGGCACGGTGCGGGTGGGCAGCACGATGACCTTGCGGTCGGCCAGTTTCTGGGCCTGCTCAGAGGCCATGATGATGTTCTTGTTGTTGGGCAGAACGAGCACCGTCTTGGCCGGCACGCTCTGGATGGCCGCCAGGATATCCTCGGTGGAGGGGTTCATGGTCTGGCCGCCGCTGACAACGGCATCCACGCCCAGATCGGTAAAGACGTTCTTCAGGCCCTCGCCGGCAGCCACGGCCACAAAGCCGTATTCACGCTCGGGGTCCACCGCCGCGTAAAGGAATTCGCTCTCCTTCTTTTCCTCGGCCTGCGCCTGCTTTTCCAGGCCCTTGCCCTGCTTCTGGCGGGCCAGGAACTGCTCGTGCATATTTTCGATCTTTAAGTCGGTCAGGTAGCCGTACTTGATGGCTTCGGACAGCATCATGCCGGGGTCCGAAGTATGCACATGGCAGTTGGCCACATCGTCGTCCTCGATGACCACAACGGAATCGCCATTGGATTCCAGGAACGCACGCAGGCGGGTCACGCTGGCATCGGCGTTCTTGTGCAGCAGGAACTGGGTGCAGTAGCCGTTCTTGATGTCCTCGACCTTCATCAGGTCGTCGGCAAAGACGCCCTTGCCGGCCGCTTCGCTGGACACCTTGGGCTTGGCCGCCACTTCGGCGCTGGCAATGATCTCGCCGCCGTCAAAGACCTGCTTCATACCCTCAAACACCAGCATGATGCCCTGACCGCCGGCGTCCACAACGCCAGCCTTTTTCAGCACAGGCAGCAGGTTGGGGGTGTCGTCCAGAGCCGCCTGGGCAGCTTCCAGCGTGGCATCCCACATGGCGGGAATTTCCATCTCGGTGCACTGCACCGCCTTTTCCGCCGCCAGACGGGTAACAGTCAGGATGGTGCCCTCGGTGGGCTTCATGACCGCCTTATAGGCAGCTTCCACACCCATCTGCAGCGCAGTGGCCAGGTCGGCAGCGCTGGCTTCGTTCTTATCCTTGAGGGCCTTGGAGAAACCGCGGAACAGAAGGCTGGTGATAACACCGGAATTGCCGCGGGCACCGCGCAGCATGGCGGAAGCCGCGGTCTTGCTGGCTTCGGCGACGGTGCAGCTGTCCGGCAGCGCTTCCAGCTCACGGGTGGCGGCGCCAACGGTCATGCTCATGTTGGTGCCGGTATCACCGTCGGGTACAGGGAAAACGTTCAGCTCATCCACGCGGGTGCGCTGGTTCGCAATGTTGTTGGCGCCGGAAAGAATGGCGTCACGCAGGATCTGGCCAGTAATCATCGTTATGTTACACCTCATGTCTTAATCTGCCAAAATATCGTCCACATACACATCAATGCGCGCGACCTTCAGGCCGGTGGCATGTTCCACCTCGTCTTTGACGCGATGGGTGATGCTTTGCGTGATGGTAGAGATATTGAGCCCATACCCCACTTTAATATGCAGTGCGATGACCAGACGTCCGCCCTCCTGGGTGACGGTTACGCCCTTCGGCGGCAGGCTTCCGGTGCGCAGCGCACTGCGCACGACACTTTCCGCGGGGGCCTGCCCCATGGCGGCAATGCCATAACACTGCTTGGCAGCCTGCTCCACCAAGCCGGAGAAATAGTCGTTGGTCAAAGAGATATGTCCGTAAGGATTCACCTTGGTGATCATCTGCGATCCTCCTTTGTTGGGCTTAATTAGGTTTATTATACACCACTTTTTTCCGTTTGAACAGTCTTTTTTCAATAAAAATCTGAGTGGTCGTTTTTTAACAATCCATTCACAAAGTTTACAGACCGAACGTATATACTTGTTATAGAAGAACACCACCACCAAAAGGAGTGCACAACCGCATGAATCTTTTGTTCTTTTTGACGCCCAAGCAGGACGTATTGTACATTTACGAGGATTTCACCCTGCGCCAGACCCTGGAAAAGTGGGCCAACCAGCGCTTTGCCACCATCCCCGTGCTGAAACGCAACGGCGAATATGTGGGAACCATCACCGAAGGCGACATCCTCTGGGGCATGAAAAACCTGCACGGCCTGGACCTGGAAGCCAGTGAGGATGTGCCCATTGCCAGCTTTCCCCGCCGCCGTGATTACAAGGCCGTGACCGTAACCACCGACATGCCCACCCTGCTGCGGGCTGCCATCGACCAGAACTTTGTTCCGGTGGTGGATGACCGCAACGTTTTTATCGGCATGGTGCGCCGTACCGTTCTGCTGAAAGAAATGTACGGCAAGTACGCCGGGCTGCCCCAGGACAAACGCCCCCGCAACACACCCCCGCGGCAGTATACCTCCCCCACTTTCTGACATTCTCCATCCCGTTTTTCCCCAGCAGCGCGATGCCGCAAGGCATCGCGTCTTTTTTTGGCGCAAAACAAAAAACACCGCATGGCGGTGAAACCATGCGGTGTGTATAACAGCCTGGAAACTGAATTACTTCAGCTCGACCTTGGCGCCGACTTCTTCCAGCTTCTTCTGGATCTCTTCGGCATCGGCCTTGGAAGCCTGCTCCTTCAGCTTGGCATCGGGAGTCTCGACGAGCTTCTTGGCCTCCATCAGGGAAGCGCCGGTCAGCTCCTTGACGGTCTTGATGACCTGCATCTTGTTGGCGCCGACGTCCTTCAGGATGACGTCGAACTCGGTCTTCTCTTCCTCAGCGGGAGCGGCAGCAGCGCCGGCGGCAGCGGGAGCAGCAGCGGCAACAGCGGAAACGCCGAACTCCTCGCAGATGGTGTCAACGAGCTCTTTGAGCTCCAGAACAGTCATAGTCTTGACAGACTCGACAATGGCAGTGATCTTCTCAGAAGCCATGGTAGTTACCTCCATTAAATTTACTTTGTTAGGCGGCGCACAGATTTTGTGAGCATTGCGCCGGGATGCTCATGCAGCTTGCTCTACCATCAGGCAGCGGGCTCTTCCTGCTTGTCGGCAACAGCCTGCAGGGCCACGGCCAGACCGCCGATGATCCCGTTGAGGGAGCCGGCCAGCATGGAAAGCAGACCCTCGCGGTTGGGCATGGTGGACAGGCTCTTGACACCGGCGGCGTCCATAACCTGGCCATCGCAGAAACCACCCTTGACGACGAAGCGCTTGGACTTGTCGGCGTCAGCAAACTTGCACAGGATGCGGGCCGCAGCAGCCGGGTCCTCGGGGGACAGGGCAATGGCGGTGTCACCCTTGAAGTACTCGGTCAGACCCTCGTACTGGGTGCCCTTGACAGCCAGACGCAGCATGGTGTTCTTGACGACCATGTAGTGCACGCCGGCCTCACGCAGTTCCTTACGCAGCTTGGTGTCGTCGGCCACGCTGATGCCGTTGTAAGCAACAACAACACCGGCCAGAGAAGAAGAGATCTCCTCGTTCAGGGCCTTGACAAGAGCCTTCTTGGATTCCAGAATCTTTGCACTGGGCATTTGAATTTCACCTCGTTCCACTTACAGTTTGGTAACGGTAAGCGGCTTTTCGTGTAACAAGAAAAGCCCCTTTCCCGTCGCCGGGAAAAGGGCTTGAAAGCACAGCAATCAAACGCACGTTTCTCGGCAGGTTGGGTTTTCCCCATTATGCCTTGCGGCACCTGCTGTCTTAAAAACAGCTTAGATAGTATAGCACGCAAACGTGCGTTTGTCAAGTACTTTTATAAATCAGCGCAGGGCTGAGATCAGACACCGTACTTGTTGGTGGCAACGCGGACGCCGGGGCCCATGGTGGTGGCGACGGTCGCGCTCTTGAAGTACTGGCCCTTGGCCGCGGCGGGCTTCGCCTTGGCGATGGCATCCAGGACGGTGTCCAGGTTGGTCATGAGCTTCTCGGCACCGAAAGAGGCTTTGCCGATGGGCACATGGATGATGTTCTGCTTGTCCAGGCGGTACTCGATCTTACCGGCCTTGGCATCGGTGACAGCCTTGCCAACGTCGGGGGTAACGGTGCCGGCCTTGGGGTTGGGCATCAAGCCACGGGGGCCAAGGATCTTACCGAGACGGCCAACGCGGCCCATCATGTCGGGGGTGGTGACCAGGACATCGAAGTCGAGGTAGCCGCCCTGGATCTTGGCGATCAGATCGTCGTCACCGACCTCCTGCGCACCGGCAGCCTCAGCAGCCTTGGCAGCATCGCCCTTGGCGATGGCGATAACGCGAACATTCTTACCGGTACCGTTGGGCAGAACAACGGCGCCGCGGACCTGCTGGTCAGCGTGGCGGCTGTCAACGCCCAGACGGACATGCAGCTCGACGGTCTCGTCGAACTTGGCGGTCGCGGTCTTGCAGCACAGCTCCAGGGCCTCGGCCGGATCGTAAGTCTTGCTGCTCTCGATCAGTTTGGCAGCATCGGTATATTTCTTGCCGTGTTTCATTGCTTATTCCCCTCCTGTTCAACCCTCAACGGTAACGCCCATGCTGCGGGCGGTGCCCTTGATCATGCTGACGGCAGCCTCCAGAGAGGCGGCGTTCAGGTCGGGCATCTTGGTCTTGGCGATCTCCTCGGCCTGAGCCAGGGTGATGGAGCCGACCTTGTTCTTGTTCGGCACGCCGGAAGCAGTGTCGATGCCGGCAGCCTTCTTGATCAGAACAGGCGCCGGGGGGGTCTTGGTAATGAAGCTGAAGGAGCGGTCAGCGTACACGGTGATGACGACGGGGATGATCATACCCATCTGGTTCTTGGTACGCTCGTTGAACTCCTTGGTGAAGGACATGATGTTGACGCCCTTCTGGCCCAGAGCGGGACCAACAGGGGGGGCCGGAGTTGCCTTGCCGGCGGGAATTTGCAGCTTGATGTAGCCAGTGATTTTCTGTGCCATAATACTTGCACCTCCAAATTTTGTGGTGAGTTGCGGCCCGCGGCGCGGGCCTCCCACGGGTATGCGACCACCGCATACCCTATAAAAACCGTACCCCGGGACAGTGCCCGTTCGCGGTCCTTACCGGAAATTGCTGGGGTTCCGAGAGTTTTCTCAGAACAGTTTGACCTGATGGAGCTCCAGCTCTGCCGGAAGCTCGCGGCCAAACATCGTGATTTTCACGCGCACTTTGCGCGCGGGAATGTCGATCTCCTCGACGGTGCCGACGGAACCTTCCATCGGGCCGGCGGTGATCTCGACGGTATCGCCGACTTTGTAGTCGACCTGCAGTTCGGCTGTGGTCTCGACGCCCATCTTGGCAACTTCTGCCTCGGTCAGCGGCTCGGGTTTGGATTCCGGGCCGACAAAACCGGTGCAGCCGCGCGTGTTGCGCACGATGTACCAGGTGTTATCGTTCATGACCATTTTGACAAAGACATAACCGGGGTAAAGTTTGCGCTGAACTTCCTTTTCACCGGTCTTGTTGCCGGTCTTGTCCAGCACTTCCTCGATCACTGTCTCGGTCGGGACCTTGACATCGCAGATCAGGTCCTGCAGACGGCGGTTTTCCACCATCGTCATCAGGTCCTGTGCGACCTTGTTTTCATAGCCGGAATAGGTATGCACAACATACCAGTTTGCCTGTTCAGCCATTGGTCATTGCCTCCGCTCAAGCGCTCAGGCGCCGACCACTAGGTGGATCGCGCCGCCGAAGATAAGGTCCAGCACAATCAGGACGATCGCCGCGATCAGCACGACCGCAATGACCGTGATGGTGTTGGTCTTGACGTCCTTTTTGCTGGGCCAGACGACCTTTTTCAGCTCGCTCTTGGTATCTTTGAAATACTTCGCGATGCCCTTGAAAAAGTTCTTGACCTTACCAAAAAATGAGGTCTTTTTCTTTTTGTCGCTTTGAGCCTGGGCTGCGGTATTCGCAGCTTTCTTGTCCGCCATCTCTAAGCTCCTATCCTCACTTGGTTTCGCGGTGAAGGGTATGCTTTTTGCAGAAACGGCAATACTTCTTCATCTCAAGACGATCCGGAGAATTCTTCTTGTTCTTCTCCTTGTTGTAGTTGCGCTGCTTGCACTCAGTGCAGGCCAGGGTGATCTTGACAGTCATTGTTCGGCACCTCCATTATCGGTTAATAAGCCTCCCTCGCGCTTACGGGCAGCCCCGGAAAAAGGGCATAAAAAAGAAACCCGCAAAAGAGGTGCTATCATAATAGCACAACCGCGGGTTTAAGTCAAGGCATCCTGCCGCATTTTTTGCAGGATTTCTTGGCGGCACAACGTCTCTTATGCCTCCCGGAGAGGAATGTCGATCTCCTGCTGCAGTGTAAAGCTGTAGATCGTCAGCTTGGTGACCGGCACACCCAGACGCAGCGCAAAGGCATGGCGATAGAGCTGCAGCTGCGCGGCATATTCCTTTTTATAGAAGTCCGGGTCCTTGCTGGCATCAGTTTTGTAATCGCAGATCTCTGCATGGTCATCATAGACCAGTACCAGGTCGGCAATGCCCTGTACCAGCACTTCGGCCTCGCTGTCCCCCGCTTCCGGCGTGATGCGGGACGCAGGCAGCGCTGTGATGAACGGCTCCTCCCGCAGCACCTTGCGCGCTGCCCGGATGCGCCGCCAGACACCGCTCTCGAAAAAGGGCCGCACCCGTTCCAGGTCCAGCTTGTCGGCCAGATCGGCGTCCAGCAGTTTCAGGTCCTTCTGGCGCTGCACCTCCGCCTGCAGATCCGGCGTCGGGCCGTCGAAGGGCACACTCTGCATGAAGGCATGGATGGCCGTGCCGCGCTCGGCTCCGGTCATACCGCTCTTTTGTAGGAAAGCAGGGCGTTCCAGCGCCACAGGCCGTGCCGCGTGAGCCACCGCGCTGACGCTGACCTTGGCCGGTATCTTCTGCAGGGCGGTCCGGGGATTCTGCCAGGCGAAGGTCTCCTCCAGTGCCCGGCGAAGGGGCTCGTCAGGCTGTGCCTGTACCGGGGCCGGCTGTTCCGGGGCGCTTTCCGGCGCCGTGAGCAGGCGCACCGTCAGCGGCACCCGTGTGGGCAGATGATGGGGCAGCAGCGCCGTATGAGCCCACAGGGCATCGCTGTCCGGGTGCAGCAGTACGGCTGTCAGCAGCCAGCCCGCCCAGCTGTTCATCCCCTGCATGGCTTCGGGGCCGGTAGCTTCCGCCGCCGCGCAAAGAGCCGGGGTCTTGAGGGAGCTGTCGGTCTTTTTCAGGGGGATTGTCACAATGAGAGCATCCTGGGCGCGGGTCAGCGCTACATATAATACACGCATTTCCTCGCTGAGAGTCTCGGTGCGGATGGCCTGTGCCAGGGCCGCATAGGGCAGCGTTTTGTAACGCTTGGCCGCCTGTCCCGCCCGCAGCATAACACCCACACCCAGTCGGCTGTGGGTGAGCACCGGGCGGATGGCATCACTCTGGTTGAACTGGTGAGCGGTATTGGCCACGAATACCACCGGGAATTCCAACCCCTTGGAGCGGTGCACCGTCATGATACTGACGCACCCTGGACGGGTCTGGCCGCCGCCGCTCTGGCTGAGACCACCGTTGGCCGCCGCAGAGTCCATCGCACGCACAAGGGCGGAAAGGCCCCCGCGCCCGGCACCGCCGGCCCAGGCCACGAATGTCTGCAAATCTTCCCGGCAGCGGGCGCCGTCGGGCATGGCGCCGACGGCTGCCAGATACCCCGTGCGGGCCAGCAGCTCTTCCAACAGACGGTCCACCGGCAGGGTCCGGGCCAGACGGCGATATTCCGTCAGCGCTTCGGTGAAGGCGGCAAAACGGGGCTGGCCGCCATACAGTACCGCGCCGTACAGACTGCCCTGGGGGCGGGCGCGGCGCAAAGCCACCAGATCATCCGGCGTGTACGGGAACATGGGGCTGAGCAGCACGGCTGCCAGCGGAATGTCCTGCGCCGGGTTATCAATGACCCGCAGCAGCGCCGCAAAGGGGCGGATATGCGGTGCATCCAGCAGGTCGGCGGCCGTATCGGCAAAGACGGGGATATCCGCCCCGCGCAGCACTTCCTCGTACACCGAGAAATCGGCGCGGCCGCGCAGCAGGATGCAGAAATCATCATACTGGCAGAGACGCGGACCTTCCTTGCCCCGCACCAGGAAGCCTTCCGAAACCATATCTGCGATACGACGGGCAATGGAAGCCGCATCCCCTGCCGCGTCGGCGCCGTCGATGACATCCACCTCACACAGGCCGGGATAAGCGGCATCGGGTTTACCCACCACCAGGCGCTGGCCGTCCCCGTAGGTCACACCGCCCAGCCCCTCCGAGAAGAACACCGAGAACAGATAATTGATGCCCTCGATGACCTGGGGTGCGCTGCGGAAGTTGGCATCCAGCGCCAGTGTGGCGGGTTCCGGTGCCAGCCGGGGATAGGGCTGCCACCGCTGCTGTTTGCCCAGAAACACCGACGGGTCGGCCTGACGGAACCGGTAGATGCTCTGTTTGATGTCACCCACGAAGAAAAGATTGTCGCCTTGGGGCGAAGCCAGGGCAAAATAGATGGCATCCTGCAGGGCGTTGGTGTCCTGGTATTCGTCCACCAGCACGGCGGAATACCGCTCGCTGACCGTGCGGCAAAGGGGTGTACGGCTGCCATCCGGTCCGATGAGCAGGTCCAGGGTCAGATGCTCAAAGTCCGCATAGTCCAGCAGTTTTTCCTCACATTTGGCCGCAAAGCAAGCATCGGCAAAACGTTGGGTCACGCGCACCAGCGCTGCCACCAGGGGGGCTGCACGGCGGCGGTCCTCCTGATATTCCTGGGCCGTGCAGAGCAAAAAATCCGTGCGCAGCGCCGTGATCTGCTTTTTGGCCCGGTCACGCAGTTCGCTGGCCGCGAAAGCCGCCGGGTTGGAATCCTTGCCGCCCTTGATACGGCCCGCCTTGCGCCAGCTGCCGCCCAGTTCTTCCAGCGCCGCCACGGCGGCATCCCAATCGCCCTGTTCCAGTTTCTGGCAGAGCCACTCCACGCGGGAAGCATCGTCCTGCAGCACCGCTGTATAAGCGGCATCGGCCGCCTCGTCCCGGGCTGCCGTGCGGGCGCCCGCTTCCAGCAGAGACTTGGCCCCACGGGCGCGGCCCAGCGCGATGCGCAGCAGGTCCTGCCCCCAGGGGGTATCCTGGGGCGGCGCATCGCTTTGCCACTGATCGGCAAAAGATTGCAGCGCCTGGGCCGGGTGCGGCAGCGAACGGCTGAAATGATACAGTTCCAGCACCGCATTGCCTGCCGTCTGGTCGGTACGGCCCCGGTCATACAAATCGGCAAAGGCGCGGAAATCCACATCCTCGTAGGCTTGTTCCAGCACGTCGGCCAGTGTTTCCTGCTCGATGCGGGCCAGGTCCGCTTCCTCCGCCGTTTCAAAATCCGGCGGCACATCCAGCGCGGCAAAATGCTGCTGCACAAAATGCAGGCAGAAAGCATCCACCGTGCCGATGGACGCCCGCTGCAAAAGCAGTTGCTGACGGCGCAGCCGCACATTGCCGGGGTGGGCACGGACTTCGTCCGCCAGCCGGGTGGAAATATCGGCGCGCAGCTTGGCCGCTGCCGCGTTGGTGAAGGTCATGATGAGCAGACTGTCCGCTTCCACCGGGTGTTCCGGGTCGGTGATGAGCCCCACCACCCGCTCCACCAGCACGCGGGTCTTGCCGGAACCGGCTGCCGCCGAAACCAGCAGACTGCCGCCCCGCGCGCCGATGGCCGCCGCCTGGGCGGGGGTAAATTGAATTTTGGGGGTATCCGGCATAGTGTTCTCCTTTTATTCTTCGGCAAAGGGATCTGCGGGCACTTCCACCTTGCGCTCGTTCTCCCCATCCCGATGGGCACAGGCGATGCGGAAATCACAGTAAGTGCAGGGGCTGCGTCCGCCATGGCACAGCGGCTGGGCGTCGATCTTGCCCGCATAGAGATCTTTGGACATCTGTCTCAGCAGCCCGTCCAGATGTTCCCGGATGCGGGCCAGCTTCTTTTCATCCGCCAGGCGGCTTTTGCCGTTGGTGACTTTCCCGGTTTTGGCACTGAAATTCAGCGGTACAAAGTTGCCGGTGCAGCGGCGGTCCATAGCATGGTATACGCTCTCCTCATCCAGCAGCAGGCCGTTGAGGGGATAGTTGTTCTCTGCCGGCTCCTCACCCGTACCGGCTTCGGCGCGGGGCACGCTTTCGGGGGCAGGGTCCGCCAGAAGATATTCCACCCCCGCCGCCGTGGCCCCCGGGAATTCTTTGCCGGCGTTGCGTTCCAGCGTGAACAGATACAAAAGCATCTGGCAGTCCAGTCCGCAGTATACTTCCTTGAGCTGGAAGTCCTTGCCGCCGGTCTTATAATCCACTACCCGCAGATAGGTGCGTTCTCCCAGCGGCATGGCGTCCACCCGGTCCACCGTACCCACAATGCGCACGGTATGGCCAGCGCCATCCTCCAGTTCGACGGGTTCAATACGGGGGGCGTCCGGATCTTCTCCGGGGCGGTCGTCGATGCGCAATTCAAACGCCACCGGCTGGAATCCGGACTGGCGCAGGTCCCGCTGGATAAAGTCCAAAAGCCCCACCAGATTGCGGCGGATGCGCTGGATCAGATACTGCATCCGCACCGTAATACCAGGCAGGTTGGCCTGGGTGTATTCGTCCACCAGAGAGTCCACCAGCGCCTGCAGCTCCTCCCCGGTCAGGTCCTTGAAATGTTCTTTTTCCCGGCGGAGCGCGTTTTCCAGCACCCAGTGGGTCAGGGTGCCGCTGATGTTGGGGGCCAGCTCCGCTTTCTGGCGCGGTGCGGCCCGCAGCACAAACTGCATGAAATACCCAAAGGGACAGGTCTGGTATTTTTCAAACCGGGTGGGACTTACCCGCAGATCGGGCCCCAGCAGCTTTTCCAATTCCCCGGTGTTTTGGACGACGGCTTCCTCATTCTGCCGCGCACGGCGCACCGATTCATAGCCAGGCGCAGCATGGGGCGTGTTTTCCACAGCGTCCAGGGCGGCACGCAGCGCTTCGCCCTCCCCCTCCCGGCCGGGTTCCTGGCTGACGATGCCCAGAATGTCCAGGGCAGCTGCCGGGGATGCCCCCAGTTCCGCCGTCGTCGGTTCCGCAAAGGGGACCTGCAGCAGACTGCGCACCGGGGCCAGTGCCGCGCTGGCTATGGTATCGTCCCGGGCATGGGCGGCACCGGGCCAGCTCAGCCACAGGAATTTCCGTGCCGCCGTCAGCGCCTTATAAAAGCAGACGCCCTCCCGCAGGACCTTGTTTTCAAAACAGTCCGGCAGTTCCGCCCCCTGGCGGATCATCGCATCCCGGTCGGCGTGGGTCAGAAGTCCCTGATCCCCGGGTGTTTTGGGGAACTCCCCCTCCGTCAGGCCGACCACAAACACCGCGTCGGTCTCGGGCAGCCGCATGCGGCCTGCCGTGGTCAGAATCACACTGTCCAGGCTTTGGGGGATATGCCCCATATCGGTGGTACGCAGCAGCAGCGTGAACAGTTCTGCATAATCCGCCGGGGGCAGAATCTCCTCCCCCAGCAGCTGGGCCAGCTGATTGAGCAGTCCCATGACGACGTTCCATTCCCGCAGAACTTCGTCGGCTTCCGGCAGGCGTCCCTGACTGCGCAGCGTTTCCGCCAGTGTGTTGAGAGTATCCTCCGCCCCCAGAGACTGCAAAAACAAATAGATTTGTTTGGTCAAAGCCGCCGCCCCGGCGTTTTTGGTGCGGGGCAGGAATTTCTGGATTCGTTCCGCCAGAAAGGCGCGGGCGGCTTCGGCATCCTCCCGGGTGCGCACATCCTCGGCCCGTTCGATATCTGCGTACCCGGCCGCGCTGCGGGTAAAGGGCGCGCGCCAGTCCGCCGCTTTGAGCGACCAGGTGTAGGCATAGTTTTCCAGCGCCGTCTGCTGCTGTTCCGGCAGATTCACCAGCCCTGTCTTGAGAAGACGCAGCACCGTGCGGCTGGAAATGCCGCCACGCGCCAGGTCCAGCGCCGCATGAACGGCCCGGGCCGGAGCGGTGTTTTCCGGCGTGGTGGCTTCATCACAGAACAACGGGATATTCTGCAAACGGAATTCGTACCGCAGCGGCCCCAGATATTGGGCGGCATCGCGGCAGATGACCGCCATGCGGTGGTAGGGCATCCCGGCCCGGGCACGGGCAGCGATCTCCGCCGCCACCGCTTTGGCTTCCGCCTGGCGGCTGGCTGCCCCGTGGCAGACGATAGCCGGATGCGCCGGGTCCACCGTGGAATCGGGGGTATACGTGGGGTCGGCCAGCAGCAGATTCAGTTCCGCCAGTACCGGCGCATCAGCGTGGCGCCGGTCCTCAGTCAGTGTTTCGGTATGTACCGGCACACCGGCATCCGATGCCATCCGGCGCAGGCTGTTGGCCACCGCCTTGGCACCGCTGAACAGTCCCATGCCGCCATCGCGGTCCTCGGGGCCGTCGCAGCACAGGCAGACCGTCACATCGGCCACCGGCAGCATGGCCGCCAGCAATGCCCGTTTGGGGGCGTTGAAGGTATCAAACTCATCGATATACACCGCACGCCCGGCAAAAAACGCCGCATCCAGGTACTGCGCCGCCAGCTGCTGGCGGTCACCGGGGTCCATGGCACTCTCGGAGAGCAGCCCTTCGTAGGCGCCGTAGATCAGCGAAAGTTCCTGCAGCTTGTCCCGGTCCGCCCCCGGCGCACAGGCATAGTCCGCCAGTGCCTGGGGCGTGACACCCGCACTTTTCAATTCCTCGATGGTCTGAGCCGCCTTCTCACAGAAAGCCGCCGAACGCCGCTGCCGGTTATAATACACCACCTGGTCCAGCAGCGAATCCACCGCCCGGCGCACCAGCAAGGCACGGCCGGCTTCGTCCAGCGTCTGCACCGCCGCGCCGCCGTAATGGCGCAGCAGCGTTTCCGCCAGCGAAGTGAAGGAATAGCTTTCCACATACGCCGAAAGGGTGTCGCCCAACGTATGGTACAGCTGTCCCTCGGTGGAGGAGGTGAACTGTTCCGGCACAATGAGCAGGCTGCGCTCCCCCCGCTCGGCGCGGGTGCGCAGTTCCGCCAGCATGCGGCGGGATTTGCCGCTGCCGGAAGGCCCCAGAAGTAGTTGCAGCATAAAGAGAAATCCTTTCCCGTTGTACAGAAAAAGAGGGAAACCGAGAAACCCTTGGGTCCCTTTTCCCTCTTGGCAGCGCTTTACCGGCCTTTCAGGGCGTCCAGCAGTGCAAAGCGCACTTCGTATTGACCAAATACCAGGGCATTTTCGGCCTGGGTGGGGTATTCAGCCGTTGCCCCCGACACGCACAGCGCCGGATAGAGCACACAAAACCAGTTATGCCCCCGGGCCGCGCCCACCTCCACGCGCAGTGCGGTGTAGGTGCCGCCGGGCAGCGCAAAACTGCCATAGTCCCGGGCCTCAAAGGCAAATTCTTCCAGGCGCACCGTTGCCGTCTGGCCGCTGTGCGCCTGCAGCAGCGCCTGGTTGGCTGCTGCCTGCAGCGCGGGCAGGGCATTCTGCAGCGCACGGGTCGCCTGTGAAGGCGTTTCGGCCGCCGTCACCGCAGCGGGCAGCGCCGTCAGAATGGCGTCCCGGACTTTCAGCTTGAGCAGCTGATCCTCGATCGTATCGCTGTTGGCCAGCACATGCAGGCGGATCGTATCGGCCCGCACCTGTGCCGCCACCGTTTGCCGCCAGCCCATAGCCAGCGTAAGTACCACAGTCAGCAGGAACCCGAGCCCCACGCCCAGTTCCAGTACCCATCGTTTGCGGCTCATCTTCATCGCTCCCTTCACCGGGAGTATGGACAGCGAAGAAATGCCGCAAACAGGCGGGCCTTATTTTTTCATGGGGCGGCGCACGGTGACCCGCGGGCCGCCGTGGGTGGGACGGCAAAGATACGCCTGCTTATAGCCGGGTTTGAGGGCAGCCAGTGCCCCGCGGGCTTTTTCCTCGTCGTCAAAGACGCCGAATACGGCTGCACCGCTGCCGGTCATCTGGGCTGTCAGTGCGCCATGTTCCCGCAAAACGTTGCAGATGGCCGGGGTTTCCTCAGCACCGGAGCAGTGCTCCAGCGCGTTGCCGGCTGCCGCACAGACAGCGGCCAGGTCGCCGGCCCGCACTGCCTGTTCCTGGGCTTCGCAGTCGGGATGCACCGGGCTGCCCATGGTATCGTAGCGGGCAAAGGCTTCTGGTGTGGAGACCCCCACGCTGGGCATCGCCACCACAAACCAGCAGTCCGGGCAGGGCGGCAGGGCTTTCATCAGATCCCCTACACCGCGCACGCGACAGGTACCGCCCAGCAGCGCGAAGGGCACATCGGCGCCGATGCCTGCGCCGAGAGCGCAGAGTTCACTCATGGAAAGTCTGGCATCGTACAGGTCGTTGAGTCCCACCAGCACGCCGGCGGCGTCGGCACTGCCGCCGGCCATACCCGCGCGCACCGGCACCCGCTTATAAATGGTCATATCGACGCCCGCCAGCAGTCCGGTATATTGGAAAAACGCCACCGCCGCCTTGATGGCGGTGTTTTTATCGTTGACCGGCACAAAACTGCCGGGCAGCGTGAGAGTCAGCCCCTCGCTACGGCGCAGCGTGATTTTTTCATACAGGTCGATGGTCTGCATGACCATATCGAGATCATGGTAGCCGTTGGGCAGTGTACCGACCACATCCAGCGAAAGATTCAGCTTGGCCGGCGCCAGCACCGTTACGGATTTTTTGAGCATACGGGTCCCTTTCCTGTTTGTTGTAATGGGCCTTATTCGGTCTTGAGCCAGCCGTTCTCCTGCAGGAAAGCACGGATACGGTACATCGCCGTCTGCAGATGGTCCACGCTGTAGGCGTAACTGATACGGGCATAGCCTTCGCCCGAGGCGCCGAACGCGTCACCGGGAATGATGGCAACTTCTTTATCCCGCAGCAGGCGCTCGCAAAACTCCTCGCTGCTCAGGCCGCTGACCTGAATGGAGGGGAACACATAGAACGCACCGCGGGGCTCAAAGCAGGTCAGGCCCATCTCGTTGAGGGCTTTGACCACATAACGGCGGCGGCGATTGTACTCGTCGCGCATCATTTCGATCTGGTCATCACACTGGCGCAGTGCCGTGATGGCCGCATACTGGCTGGTGGTGGGAGCGCTCATGATGCAGCTCTGGTGGATCTTGGTCATGATCTGGATGATCGGTTCCGGACCCGCCGCATAGCCAAGGCGCCAGCCCGTCATAGCGTAGGATTTGGAGAAGCCGTTGACCACGATGGTGCGTTCCGCCATTCCAGGGATGGAGGCAAAAGACACATGGCGGTCCAGGCCATAGGTCAGTTCGGAGTAAATCTCATCCGACAGTACCATGATGTTGGTATCACGCAGCACTTCGGCAATCTCTTCCAGGTCCCTGGCGCTCATCACAGCACCCGTGGGGTTGTTGGGATACGGGAAGATCACCAGCTTGGTACGCGGCGTGATGGCTGCCTTGAGCTGTTCGGCCGTCAGGCGGAACTCATCCTCGGCCCGGGTGGCGATATGCACCGGTACACCCCCTGTGAGCTGGGTAATGGGTTCATAACAGACAAAGCAGGGCTCCGGGATGATGACCTCATCGCCGGGTTTCACAAGCGCCCGGATGGCCAGGTCGATGGCCTCGCTGCCCCCCACCGTGACCAGAACCTGGGGCACGTCGTATTTCAGATCGAACCGGCGTTCCAGGTACCGGCAGATCTCAGCACGCAGCTCCTTCAGGCCCGCATTGGCGGTGTACTTGGTTTTTCCCTGTTCCAGGCTGCGGATGCCGGCATCCCGGACGCTCCAGGGTGTCTTGAAATCCGGTTCGCCCACGCCCAGCGAAATGCAGTGGGGCATGTCGCTGGCCAGGTCAAAGAACTTGCGGATGCCGGACGGCCGCATCGCCTTGGCGGCAGGCGCAAGCAGTTCGTTATAATTCATCACAGCATCGTCCACTCTCTTTCGTCGGTCTCCTCGGCCTGGTACAGGCGGCCACCCCGCTTATAGGCACGCAGCACAAAGCTCGTTGCCGTGGAGATCACATCATCCAGCGGCGACAGACGCTTGGCGACAAAGAGCGCGATCTCCTGGAAGCTGCGCCCCTTGATGATGACCTGCAGGTCATAGCTGCCGCTCATCAGCAGTACAGTGTCCACCTCATCAAAACCTGCAATGACGGTACCGATATCATCAAACCCGCGGGACTTGTGCGGCGTGACCCGCAGCTCGATCACCGCCTCTACCAGGTTGACGCCGGCCTGTTCCCAGTCCACCAGCGTTTCATACCCGCGGATATATCCCTTGGCGGCCGCCTCGTCCATCATGGCCGCCACTTCTTCCGGCGTTTTGTCCAGCATCGCCGCAATGTCCTCGATGGGCATGCGGGCATTCTTCTCCAGGATGCGCAGCAATTCTTCCATAGTGATACACCTCTTTATGTATATATGGTTTGATTATATCATAATTACCTTGGGATTGCATCTGTTTTTTGCACAAAAAAACGCCCCCGCACCCTAGTGCGGAGACGTTTTCCGTTGAAATATCAACCCACGGCATCCGTGGAATCTTGTGTATCGCTTTCCGATTCCGAAGCCGCGTCCGTGGACTCCGATGCAGCGCTGTCGGTAGATTCTTCCGAACCTTCGGTGGACTCCGCAGGCTCTTCCGTACTTTCCGTCGGCTCCGTCGGTTCCACAGGTTCCTCTCCGGCCGTACTGCTGGCCGCATCGGTCATGGCTGCATTCAGCTGGCTTTCCACCATAGACTGGGTGTCCTGGGTCACCGCTGCGGTGGGAGACGGTTCCGGCGTGGCCTCGACCTTCATCTCACTTTCCTGCAGCCCGGTGAGATACCACTGGCGGTTTTCGCCGCGGACGAACACATAGTCCATATATTTGATGGGGTCCGTCGGTGCCGTCAGAGAAAGTTCGCCGCTGGCGCTGTTGCTTGTGGTGGGAATATAGCCCACTGTCACATACATCTTGCCGTTGGACGTGGAGATTTTTTCCACTTCCGGCGTATACTGCGCCACCGAACTGGTGACGGGCACCAGATAGCACTGCTTTTCTTCATTGTACTGGTACACGAATTCATCGGTGCTGAAGCTGCCATCGGTGATCGGATAATCCGGTCCCAGCAGGTTGGAGATGTAAGTGTCGATCTCCAGCTTGGGGATCATGGCCGAACCGGTGTCGGGATCGCGTTCGTACTGGTCCAGGCTGCCGCCGTCCTTCTGGATCTCGTACACGGTGCCCCAGATCGCAGCCTGCTTGAACACGCCCGGGTCGACGCTGTTCACATCGTCAAAGGGCAGCGGGTCCAGCATCACCATACCGTACAACAGGTCCGCGTAGGACGCTCGCCGGCCGGAATCATCCAACGCATTGCGCAGCGCACTGACGACCCACCCCAGCACGGTAAACAACCCGATCAGTGCCAGCAGCAGCGACACGCCCCCCAGAATCTGACGGGCCAGGCGGCGGCTGTTGCGGATTTGTTCTTCTCTGTAATTTGCCATTGTGGATTATGAAGCTCCTAAAAGATCTGCGGGCAACAGCCCGGTACGTTCTGTGCAGAACAAGAAATCACTTGTTCTTGTACATCTGCTCGTAGTACTTCTGGTAGTCACCGCTGGTGACATGGCTCATCCACTCCGGGTGAGCCAGATACCAGTCGATGGTCAGCACGATGCCCTTTTCAAACGGCGTTTCGGGATACCAGCCCAGATCTTCCTTGATCTTGGTGGGGTCGATGCCGTAGCGGCGGTCATGGCCCAGACGGTCCGCCACATGGGTGATGAGCTCCTCACTGATTCCCTCGTCCTTCAGGCGGTCATGCAGCTGGGCGATGACCGTCTTGACGATGAAGATGTTGGGGCGCTCGTTGTGGCCGCCCACGTTGTAGACCTCGCCGTCCTTGCCGCCGTTGGCGACCATATCGATGGCCTTGCAGTGGTCCATAACGTACAGCCAGTCGCGGATCTGCATGCCGTCACCGTAGACTGGCAGCTGTTTGTGCTGCTTGGCGTTGTTGATGAGCAGCGGAATCAGCTTCTCAGGGAACTGGTAGGGGCCGTAGTTGTTGGAGCAGCGGGTGATGTTCATGGGCATACCGTAGGTGTCATGGAACGCCTTGACGAACATATCGGCGCTGGCCTTGCTGGCGGAATACGGGCTGTGGGGGCACAGCGGCGTAGTCTCCATGAAATAGCCTTCAGCACCCAGCGCACCGTAGACCTCGTCAGTGGAAACCTGCAGGTACTTCTTGCCCTCTTTCCAGGTCTTTGCCTCGGCGTCATACCAGGCATCCTTGCAGCACTGCAGCAGGTTGACGGTGCCCAGCACGTTGCTCTCGACGAAAATCTCGGGGTTCTTGATGCTGCGGTCCACGTGGCTCTCCGCCGCGAAGTTGATGACATAGTCGGGATCGTACTTGGCGATCAGATCGGTGACCAGTGCCTTGTCGCAGATATCGCCCTGCACGAAAATATGGCGGGCATCGTCCTCGATGTCCTGCAGATTTTCCAGGTTGCCAGCGTAGGTCAGCTTATCCAGGTTGATCAGGCGGATGTCCTCATACTTGTCCAGCATGTAGTGGACGAAGTTGGAACCGAT
Source organism: Oscillospiraceae bacterium (assembly GCA_019424695.1). Classification (GTDB taxonomy): domain Bacteria; phylum Bacillota; class Clostridia; order Oscillospirales; family Ruminococcaceae; genus Gemmiger. The sequence continues at coordinate 78,934 of JAHYZA010000009.1, read as the reverse complement.
AAAACCGGCACAGCCGGTGACAAGATACGTTTTCATAAGATGATCATTCTCCGTTCCAGTTTGCAAAAAAGTCCTTCAGCGCATCCTGCCAGTCGCGCATTCCATCGCCCACAGTGCAGCGGAGCATCCGGTTGTCCAGGGCACTCCAGGCCGGGCGGTTGGCACTCTCGGGATGGGCGGCGGCGTACTCGGCACTCGTGCAGGGAATGACCTTGCAGTTGAGTCCGGCCCCCTGCATGATGGCGGAAGCAAAATCCGCCCAGCTGCAGATGCCGTTGCCGGTGCAGTGATAGACGCCGTAGTCATGGCTGACCGCCAGCTTCAGGATATGATAGGCCAGGTCCACCGCGTTGGTAGGATTGCCCAGCTGGTCGTTGACAACGGTGATCTTTTCATGGGTCTTGCCCAGATTGACCATTGTCTTGACGAAGTTTTTGCCGTAGTAGCTGTAAAGCCAGGCCGTGCGCACAATGATGTGGCGGCGGCAGAAACGCTCCACATACTGCTCACCCAGCAGCTTGGTCTGGCCATAGGCTGAGATCGGCGCGGGCAGCACACATTCATCCAGAGCGACACCTCCGGTGGGAGCCCCAGAGAACACATAGTCGGTAGACACATGGATCAGACGGGCATTGACCTTGTCACAGGCCAGCGCCAGGTTGCGCGGACCGATCGCGTTGACGGCGAAAGCTGCATCCCGGGAAGTTTCGCAGCCGTTGACGTTGGTGAACGCCGCACAGTTGATGACGGTGTCCGGCTGGTGACGACGGATGTAGTTGATCGTCGCCTCCCGGTCGGTAATATCCAGTTCGTCCACATCCACAGGGATAACCGTGGCTTTGCGCAGCCGCTCCGGCAGAGGACCCAGCACACAGCCTTCCTCTGCCAGCTGATGCTGCAGTTCGGTGCCCAGCTGACCGCGGCACCCGGTAATCAAAATTTTCATCGCAAATCCTCTCAGTACAGCAACTTATCGTCGGCAACATTTTTCAGATGCTGGCCATAGGGAGATTTGCCGTACCGTGCGGCGCTCTCCAGCAATTTTTCCTTGCTGATCCAGCCGTATTTGTAAGCGATCTCCTCGGGAGCCGAGATCTTGATGCCCTGGCGCTGTTCCACCGTCTGCACGAAGGTGGCAGCCTCCACCAGAGAGTCCATCGTACCGGTATCCAACCAGGCATAGCCGCGGCCGAGCAGCTGCACGTCCAGCTTGCCCTCGGCCAGATACATCCCGTTGAGCGTGGTGATCTCCAGCTCGCCGCGGGCACTGGGCTTGACCTGCTTGGCCATCTCCACAACATCCTTATTGTAGAAATACAGACCGGTGACCGCATAGTTACTCTTGGGATGCTCAGGCTTTTCTTCAATGGACGTGGCCCGTCCCTCTTTGTCGAAAGAGACAACGCCGAAGCGCTCGGGGTCATTGACGTAATAGCCGAACACCGTGCTGCGGCCCGCCTCGGCATTGGCGGCGGCCGCCTTCAGGCGCTTGGAGAAACCGGCGCCATAGAAGATGTTGTCGCCAAGGACCATCGCGCAGCAGTCACCGTCGATGAACTCCTCTCCCAGCAGGAACGCCTGGGCGAGGCCGTCCGGGCTGGGCTGTACCTTGTACTGCAGATGCAGACCGTACTGACTTCCATCGCCCAGCAGTGCTTCAAAGCGCGGGGTGTCAGTCGGGGTAGAGATGATCAAAATATCCTGGATGCCCGCCAACATCAGCGTCGACAGCGGATAGTAGATCATCGGCTTATCATACACAGGCAGCAGCTGTTTCGAGGTTACCATCGTCAATGGGTAGAGTCTTGTGCCGGCACCGCCGGCAAGGATAATCCCTTTCATCGTTACAACTCCTTATGCTGAATTTGACAGTGCGCGCCGCCCATCCCACGGGTGGTCCCCATTGGGGCATAATCTCACACAATATTGAAGTTATTATAACGCATTTGTTTCCGCAGCGCAAGGGGAAAATCCGTCCCGGGCGCGTACGTTCCACCCGGGAAATTGTTTCCAGTTTGTTACCTTTTGTTTACGAACGCTTGACGCCGGCGAAGTCATATGATACAATATACGCAGTGTAAATGTCGACGGCTGTGTGTACCGTCTTGTAATATTCAGTTTTGAACCATACTGTAAGGAGGCGTTTTCGCGTTGAAACGCTTTTTCTGTGCGGCCTTTTTTATCGCACTTGTGGCTTTGCTGGCCGCCTGCGGGGTGCTGAACAACGGACGTTCTGCAGCCCAGGCCACCGCCACCCCTACCAGCTCCACCTCCCGCACCCAGCAGACCAGTGAAAGCGTGAAGGTCAATGAAACAGCTGCCAAAGTGGATGTCGTCACCGCACAAAGCAGTCAGACGCCTTCTTCCACGGCGCAGCCGGTAACCGCCGACACCCCCGCCACCGGAGATTTCCCGGTTTTGTATCTAGCCGGTATCGTGGGCCTGATCCTGATTTGTTCTGCCGGTCTGCTGATGCTTCGCAAGATATGATTGCAACGCCCTGCGGGGCGTTTTTTTATTTCCCGCACAATTTGCCGAAAGGAGTCGTACCCCATGGCCAAACGTTACCGCAGGCTGCGCGGTGATACGGCATACTACCCCTTTGCCGCCCGCACCGGGCTGCGCGCCCGCCAGCGCCGCCACGCCCGTTGGCTTCGCTTCGGCGGGGTGCTTGCCCTGACTCTGGCCGCGGCCCTGTTGGTGCGTCAGACGGTATTTCACGGCGGCCAGCCCGCCCCACCGCCGCCGGTTTCTGAAAGTGTGGTCCCGGCGACTGCCGAATCCGGCCGCGTAACCGTGGCACCGCTGGCAGCCACCCGGGATGCCCTGGCCCAGACCGAAGCGGCGGATGCGGCAGCCCGCCGCACACCGGAGACCGCCGCCACACCGGCGCCGGAGCAGGCTGCCCAGGTCCTGCCGCAATACCGTGCCCTGTACGCCCGGAATCCCGACATGGTGGGTTGGCTGCGCATCGGCGGCACCGACATGGATCTGCCCGTGGTGCAGACCCCCGGCGACAATGAATACTATCTTCGCCGCGGCTTTGACGGATTGTATGCCACCGGCGGCACCCTGTTTCTGGACGAGCGTTGCTCCCTTACCCCGGACGATTCCACCGCCAACTGGCTGATTTACGGGCACAACATGGCTGACGGCTCGATGTTCGGCGAGCTGACGCGGTACCGTGACAAGAGTTTCTGGCAGGCGCACCCGACCTTCACCTTTGACACCCTCTATGAAACGGGCACCTGGCAGGTCGTGGCCGCTTTGGACACCGCACTGGGAGCCGACGAGCTTCCCTACTACACTTTCTTTGACGCTGATACCAAACTGGAATGGCAGAAGCGTGTGGACGCCATTACGGAACTGTCGCTGTACGACACCGGCGTCATCCCGGAATACGGACAGCAGTTGCTTACCCTTTCCACCTGCGGCGATACCTCCCCCGCTACCGACGCCCGCTTTGCCCTGCTGGCCGTCCGTGTGGATGACTGAATATGCTTTACCGCAGTTTGGTCTTGCATTTTGGCCAGGAATCGGCTATGATGTTGCAAGACATTCTATTATTATGAGAGGAGCCTGTGAAGTATGGCAGAATTCACCTATGAAATTACCGAGCGCATTGCTGTGCTCTCGACCAACGCACGCGGCTGGGAGCGCCAGCTGAATATGATCAGCTGGAACGGCAACGCGCCGAAATACGATATTCGCGACTGGTCCCCGGACGGCAGCCGCATGGCCAAGGGCATCAGCCTGACGGCTGAGGAGCTGAAAACGCTGCGGGATATCCTGAACGACATGGAACTGTGAGGTCTTTATGGAAGACTACCACGCTCAGTTTGTGGAGATCTATAACAAGAACATCACCCGCCCCGGCGCCGACCGGCTGCTGAACTGGCTGGAGACCACGGATTTTTTTACCGCACCGGCTTCAACCCGGTTCCACGGCGCCTGTGAATACGGCCTTGTGATGCACAGCATCAACGTATACCAGGCGATGATGCAGCACTTCTTCACGGAAGGAGAAAGCGCCGAAAGCTACGCGATCTGCGGATTGCTGCACGACCTGTGCAAGGCCAACTTCTACAAGGTCAGCACCCGCAACGTGAAGAACGACGCCACCGGCCAGTGGGAGAAGGTGCCCTACTATCAGGTAGCCGACCAGCTCCCCTACGGCCATGGTGAAAAGAGCGTATACCTCATTGAGCACTTCATGCGGCTGAAAACTGCCGAGGCGGTGGCAATCCGCTGGCACATGGGTGGCTTTGACGACGCCGTGCGCGGCGGCAGTTTTGCCGTCAGTGACGCCTACAACAGCTATCCGCTGGCCGTGAAACTGCACATTGCCGACCTGACTGCCACCTATCTGATGGAGCAGGGCACCAGCAACGTGGAGAACGGGCACCCCAAAAGCAAATAAGCCAAAGTGAAAATGTCCCGCCGGGAATCCGGCGGGACATTTTTTGTTTTACGCTCAGGGCAGCGTTACGGTCCACTCGGCCAACCTTGTCAGTGCCTCGCTGTTCTTGTCCACCACCCGAACCGTGAGCGCCGTCACACCCTCGGGTACTGCGTCGAAATACTCGCAAAGGGTAACGGCATCTCCCTCCTCGTTGCGTGTACCATTGGCCGCCTGCAGCCGGTTTCCGTCAGCAGTAAACACCTGCAGTGCCGGGCTTACCGACGCAGGCACCGACGAATCCCAGGAATATGTCACACAGGTTTCGCCGGGGGTGACAGCAACCCCCTTCAGTGTGATGCCGTTCTGGGTTTCTTCCGAAAAAGTTCCCTGACGGGTAAGGGAGGCATCCGCCGAAACCGTAAAGTTCAGCGCGTAGATTCCATCCAGCGGTGTTTCCTGCTCGGAACCCACAGCGCCGTCTCCCCTGTTCACCCCCACCAGATGGGAGAAGGTCAGCGATGCCTGCATCTCCTGTGTGTCGCCGGTATAATTTGCCAGGCTGTAGTCCATCTCGCAGAGGAAGGTCCTGTCGTCCTGCTTGCGGAAACAGGGCAACAGATCACCGCTGACAGGGGTCCCGTTCAACGTGATGCCACCGTACAACGTATTGGCCTGCGCCTCAGGGGTATCCTCGTACAGCATAGGCGGGTCGATGGTAACGGCCTCAAAATTTGCAAGGCTGTCATCTTCGGCTGTCAGCACCAGGCCCACACGCAGATACAATTCGTCACAGTAAATCTGGCTGAGTGTGAGGGTGTAAGGCTGCGCCGAGGCATCCTGCTGTTGAGCCTCTGCGGCTTCGGGGGAGGATTCCGCCTGCAGCTGAACGGGCTGGGCATATTCGGCAAGCTGCTCGCTTCGCAGCGGCGTCTTGGACAGGCTGTTGATATAGGCAAACACATTTCCCAGGAGCGGCAGCTCTTCCGCGAGAGCCGGGTTGATGCCATTCAGCCCTGCCAGCAGCACGGCGCAGGCCGCTCCGCTGACGGCCACTCGGCTCCATACAGGCCAGCCGTGCCGGGGCTTCTTCTGCCTGTTCTCCGCCTTTTTCTGCCCGGTGCGCTCCAGAACCGCCTGCGTCAGACGTTCCAGCTCTGCGTCGGTCAGCGGCGCATCATCGGTGGACAGATGGTCCAATTGGCGCATCAGATCGTCTTGGTTACGCATGAGTGATTCCTCCTTCACGCAGTTGTCGGCGCAGCCGTTCCCGGCCGCGGGATAAACGGGTATTGACGTTGGCCACGCTCAGACCCAGGGCCGCCGCGATTTCCCGGCTGGATTGCAACAGATAATATTTCCGCAGAAAGATGTCCCGGTCCGGCGGTTCCATCGCTGCCACCAAGGCCCCTACCCGTTCGGCGGCATCGCTTTCCGGGTCGACAGGCAGGTCCGCCAGCGTCTGCAACACCTCTTCCGTCAACGGCAGTTCCTCCCGCCGCTGCAAGGTACGGTACCGGTTGATACCGGCATTGCGCGCCGTCACGATCAGCCACGCGCGCACCGGAATGTTTCTTTCCTGCAGTGTCCGGGCGTTGCGCCACAGCGCCACAAAGACATCTGCCATACATTCTTCCACATCCCGTTCCTTGCCGGGCAGAACGCGGCGCAAGACGCCCCGCACCAGCGCGGCATAATCCCGCATGGCCCAACGCAGGCCGGTTTCCGGGTCGGACAGGATGGCCTGTGCCAGACCGGGTGTGCCGGTGTTTTGCATTGCATCTCCTCCTTTGTTGTATTCCTTTCACCTTGGTAAACAAATTCCGGTAAGGCATTCTTACACCGACACTGCTTTTTTCTACAAAAAAACAGCCGTCCCGGCCAAACGCCGGGACGGCTGTGTACAAACTTTTATTTTTTGTTCTGATCGTCGATCTTGTCGATCTCGTTCTGCAACAGCTGCGAAACCGGATGATGGGCATTGCGCAGCCGGCGGCTTCCGGCCGGTTTGCTCTGGTTCGGCGTCGGATTGCGATGGCTGCGCAGCGGCTGGGCCGTTGCTTTGACCCGGAACTGCGGCGTGGCCTGCTGTCTGGCAGGAGCCGGTTCCTGTGGGGCAGCGGAGACCGCCAGCGGTTTCGGATCGGTCCATTCCGGCGTTCCCTGGGCAAAATCCCGCATTTCGGTGCCCAGTTCCTTGAGCTCCGCCTCGGTATCATCCAGCGCCTGATAAATGGCCTGGGTCAGACCATCCAGATCCAGGGTAGCGGCACTCAGGCGCTGGTCCACACGGGCCAGACGATCCCGCACCAGCATGACACCGGCAGCAATGCCCCGGGCGTTTTCCGCCATACGGCTCTTCTGGGTGTCGGCCTGCTGCTTGAGCTCCTTTTCGGCGCTCTCGGCATAGAGCTTGGCATCGGAAAGAATCTTGCGCGCTTCCAGTCGTGCTTCCCGCACGGCATCGGGTGTAGGCGCTGCTGCAGAACCGGCCTGTCTGGCTGCCGCAAGCTGCTTTTGCAGGTCTTCCACCTGCTGCTGCAGATCGTGGCATTTCAGCTGCCAGATATTCGCGTTCTTCTGGCTCTCCTTCTGGCCGGACTGGTATGTATCCAGCTGTTTCTGCAGCGTTTCCAGCTGCTCTTCCCCTTCACGGCGCTTGGTTTCCGCCGTTTCGGCCCGCTGGTTTGCAGCAGTCGCCTCGGCCTGCAGTGCCTTCATGCGGGCATCCACATCCTCACGCTGACTGCGCAGGGTCTCCAGTTCCGACTGCACCCGGCGCAGCTTCTGCTCGTATTCCATTTCATGCTGCTGGGCTTCATCCGCCAACGCATTCATGTACGCCAGCACATCGTTCTTATCAAATCCGAACAGACTGGAACGGAATCCCTGTTCCTGTATGTTCTTGGCTTCAGAAGGCATGGCGTTTTACATCCTCTCGCGGCAAAATCGAAGAAATCAGGAGCGCTTGTTCAGAATGCTGAGCAGATCGTCGAAGTAATCGCCGTCGTCCTCTTCCTCAGCCGGAGCCGCGCTGGTGCCCACCTGGGTATCCACACCGGTGTTGAAAGACTGGGTGAAGATCGGGTTGGGCATGACAGGGCTGATATCCGGAGAAGCGGGCTGGGCTTTCTCGGCAGGCTGAGCGGCCTCCACCGGCTGCTGGGTCGCCGCGGCACGCTTGGCGTCCACATGGGCCTGGATCGGCTCGTCGACCTCCGGCGTGCTCTCAAAACCGGTGGCCACAACGGTAATGCTCATCTCATCGCTCAGGCGCTCGTCAAACGCAGTACCCCAGATGATGTTGGCATCGGGATGTGCGGACTGGGTGATCATGGAAGCGGCGGTCTCCACATCGTCCAGGCCGATATCCGGGCTGGAAGTGATGTTGATGATGACACCGCGTGCACCGGCGATGCTGGTCTCCAGCAGCGGGCTGGAGATGGCAGCCTTGGCCGCGTTTTCGGCCTTACCGGCACCCTTGGCCACGCCAACGCCCATGTGTGCAAAGCCGGCATCCTTCATGATGGAACGCACGTCGGCGAAGTCCAGGTTGATGAAGGCCGGAATGTTGATCAGGCTGGAGATGCTCTCGACGCCCTGACGCAACACGTTGTCGGCCGCCTCAAAGGCGTTCATCAGCGTGATGCGCTCCTGGCTGATGAGCTTCAGGCGCTCGTTGGGAATCACGATCAGAGAGTCCACGTGCATCATCAGGGAGGCAATGCCCTGCTCTGCCAGGCTCATCTTGCGCTTGCCTTCAAAGGCGAAAGGCTTCGTCACGATGCCGACGGTCAAGATGCCCAGGTCATGGGCCGTCTCCGCCACGACAGGGGCCGCACCGGTGCCGGTGCCGCCGCCCATACCGGCGGTGATAAAGACCATCTGCGCGCCTTTGAGGGCGTTGGAGATCTCATCCTTGCTTTCCTCGGCAGCACGCTGGCCGACTTCCGGGTCGGCACCGGCGCCACGACCCTTGGTGAGCTTGGCGCCCAGCTGGACCTTCTGCGTAGCCTTGGAATTGAGCAAGGCCTGCTGATCGGTGTTCATCGCAACGAACTCGACCCCGGACAGGCCGGACTCCACCATGCGGTTCACAGCGTTGCCGCCGCCGCCACCTACGCCGATGACCTTGATATTGGTCACATTTTGCATTTCTTCGTCGAGAACGAATGCCATGAGTGTATCCCCCTAAAATGTAAAAGTGTCAGCGGACCTGCAGGTCACACCACCGAAATGGGCACACTGGTCCGTGAATTTTTTGCATATAACCGATTATTAGAATAACAAATTTTCGCCCCGATTTCAATACCTGTGGGGAAAATTCGTAAAAAATGCCCGTCAGGGCACCGAATGTACCAACCGTAGGGGGCGGTCGGGCGATTTATTTTGGCACAAATGTAGAATTTTATCCGTTCGCTTTTTCCCGGTTCGGTATCCCCTGGCGGGAGACGGCACATTGCGCGCCCAACCCGGCCAGTTCCGCCGGCAGATCGGCATACCCCCGGTGGATGTGCCCCGGGTCATACACCACGCTGGTTCCCCGGGCCGCCAGCGCCGCCACCAGCAGCGCCGCGCCGCCGCGCAGGTCCGGCGCCTGCACAGCCGCCGCCTGCAGCCCGGCATTGCCCGCGATGTAAAGATGCCGTCCCTCTGCCCTGCAATCCGCCCCCATGGCAGCAAACCCCGCCGCGCAGGCAAACCGGTTGGCAAACAGATGGTCATAGATTTCGCTGGGCGCATCCGCCTCGAGCAGCACCGCTGCCGCCAGGGGGGCGGTGTCGGTCGCAAAAGCCGGCCAGGCATTGGCGTAGAGATGCTGTCCGCCGTGCAGCCTCCGGGAAGGATCCCGTGCAAGTTCCACGCAGTTTTTCCCCGGTCTGACCTGCACGCCGCAGGCTTGCAAAAACTGTAAAAATGCCTGGTAGTATTTCGGAGCGCATCCTGCCACCGTGATCTGCCCGCCGGCAGCCGCCAGCGCCGCCGCATAGGTGGCCGCGGCGATCCGGTCCGGCAGCGGCGTATACGAGATGCCCCCCAGCGCCCGGCGGCCCTGCACCACAAGGACCGGCGTTCCCTCCCCTGTGATCTGTGCGCCGCAACCGCGCAGAAATCCTACCAGATCACAGATCTCCGGTTCACAGGCGACTCCGCGCAGCACCGTCGTGCCCATAGCACAGCAGGCCGCCATCAGCAGCGTCATCGTAGCGCCCACGCTGGGCAGGCGCAGCGTAAAATCCACCCCTTGCAGAGGGCCGAAGCGCCGCAGCGTGACAGCTTCCCCCTCCAGTTCCACCTTGGCGCCCATCGCCGCCAGACCGGCCAGGTGAATATCCACCGGACGCGGGCCCAGCCGGCAGCCGCCGGGCAGCGGCAGCCGTACCATACCGGTGCGGCACAGCAGCGGCGCCAGATAAAACACCGAACTGCGCATGGCACCTGCCAGATGGGGCGGAATTTCGCCGCACAGGTCCGTCACCGCCGCCGGCAGTGTGCAGAGATCCGGCCCATGGCGCACCGCCCGGGCACCCACCGCCTGCAGCAGAGCCAGACTGGTATCCACATCGGCCAGGTCCGGCACATCGCGCAGGCAGCAGGGCCCCACACACAAAAGGGTGGCCGCCAGCAGCGGCAGCACGCTGTTTTTGGCAGCCGCCGGGCGAATGGTTCCGTGCAGGGTCTGCCCGCCGGTGATCGTGATTGTCTGCATGATGGCCCCCCAATCCAAATCCGGCCCAAAAGCAAAAGAACACGGCACTGCCCTTAGAAGCGCGGTGCCGGCCTGCTTTTGCCGTTTTTCCTCATTAACTTATATATGAACGGTGATGCGGGATATGCCTTACAACAGCATCGGCTGTATCTGCACACCGCGCAGCGCGCTTTCCAGCGTGTCGGGCAGCTGGGAGAAATCGCTTTTCAGGCTGTTGGGTTTCTTATAGCTGTCGTCCTGTCCGAAAGGCACAAAGTAGTAATGTTTGCGCTGCAGCAGGGCCGCCAGGGCCGGAGCACTGCCGGAAAGGCCGTCGTTGGTGGACGGCGCCACCACCACGGGGCAGCCGCCCCGCAGCATGCTCTTGGCGGCCAGCGTCACCGCGGTGGAACTGATACCGGCCGCCAGCAGCGCCATGGTGGTGCCGGTAGCCGGAGCAATGACCAGTGCCCGGGCCCGGTGTTCCGGCCCCAGCGGCTCCACCGCCTGCAGAGTGGTGAGCGGTGTATGGCCGGTCAGTTCCCGCAGCGTGGCATACAGCGTTTCCGCCGTGCCGAAACGGGTATCCTGACTGGCCGCACTGGCGCTGAGAATGGGCAGAATTTCCCATCCGCGCCGCCGCAGTTCCTGTATCTGCGGCAATACCGCCGAAAAACTGCAAAAGCTGCCGCACAGGGCAAAAGCTACCGTGCGGGAAGCGTCCTTATGGGTTGCCATCTGAAGTCCCCCTCTCCTCCAAAAGTGCCAGCACCGTCTGGGCGATCAGCGTACCCGCGGTGCGCGGCGCACATTTTCCCGGCAGCGCCAGGGCGTGCTCGGCACGGATGCCCAGTTCCGCCGCCGCTGCAAAATCCGTTCCGCCGGGACGGCTGGCCAGGTCAATGACAAGCGCTTCCGGCGGCAGCTTCCGCAGCATAGCGCGGGACAGCACCAGCGCCGGGATGGTGTTGATGACGGTATCAAACGCCGGCAGAATCTCGGCCAACGTGCTCAGCGGCGCAGCATGATGTCCCGCACAGCGCGCATTGGCCCGCTGCTCGGCATTGCGGGCCGCCACCGTAACATGACCGCCCAGCAGTTCCAGCCGCCGCGCCACCGCACGGCCCACACGCCCATAGCCCAGCACCAGGAAGTCGCTTTCCCAGATCGTGCGCTGACGCAGTTGCAGCAGCATGGCAAGGCAACCTTCCGCCGTAGGTACTGCGTTCAGACATTCCAGTTCCGGGCGGCGGAAATAATCCACCAGGGGCAGGTTGGCTTCCCGTGCAGCCCGCGCAACGGGTGCGCCCGGCCGCCCCGCCAGCAGCAGGGTGCCGGGGCGCACCGCCTGCAAGGTGCGCGCCACCTCATCGCTGACGCGCTCCTGTGACATGGGCAGCAGCACATAATCGGCCTGGCCTGCGGCGTCGGGCCCCACCACCCGGTAGCCGGCCGTCCGCAGCGCCTGGGCCGCCGCCCGCTGGCGGGCATCATACCCCACCACGCAAAAAGTTTTGGACATTGCGCTCCCTCCTCTTCTGGGCCATACTATGGCCGCCGGAAGGCCCTGTGTGCCTGTCCCGCCCGATAGACAGGCATACAAAAAGTGCCCTGTCCACGAAGGACAGGGCACAGGTGTACCGAATCAATAATTTTTCAGGGCATCGCACTGGCCGCGCCAGACTCGCAGCGGGTCCACCGGCACCGCACCGATGCGCATTTCCGCCACGGTTGTCTTGCCGCAGGTTGCCAGGGTCTGGCCCTGCTTGACAGGATCACCGGCTTTGACATTGACCTCATCCAGGTTGTAGAAAACACTCTTGACACCGGCGCCGTGGTCGATGACGACGGTATAGCCGAAGTCGCCGCCCAGGTCCTTGGCCAGCAGGATGGTGCCGCTGGCAGGAGCAATAAGCAGTTCCCCGGATTTGGTGTTGAGCACCAGGTTGGTCACAGTGCGGCCACCCGCGCCGTTGTTGGTGCCGCGCTGGCTGTAGCTGCGGCCCACATACTCGGTGGTACCGAACGCCAGTTTGACATCCAGCGTGTTGAGGAACGGCTGCACGAAGCCGCCATTGGACCAGGCAACGGTCTTTTCACTTTGAGCCAGCAGTTTCTGCAATTCCGCCGGGATGTCGTTCTGCCCGATGTAGGGCGACACCCGCTGGGAATTGCTGGAATAATCCTTGAATTCCCAATCCGCAGCGCGGACCTTGAATTCCAGCGTCTCGGTATAGCCGCCGGCGCTCACCGTCACGGTCTGGGTACCGGCAGGCTGGTTCCAGGCAATGGGGATATAGCAGACCCACCCGGAACTCGCCTTGAAAAAGCCGGGGTTCTGCAGTTCCGTCTGGAGGGCAGGCGCCTGGCCGTCCAGCGTGTCACCCACGCGCACCGCTACAACGCTGCCCTGGTCCACCGTCGTGCCGGACAGACGGACCGAAGGCCGCACCCCCACCGTAAAGGTGAAATACCAGGTCTCGCTGCCGGTGACCGAAGTATCCCCGGGAACCGAGCTGGCATCGCCGTGTACTACGAGCTTTGCCGTATAGGTGCCGTTGGCCGTGAACTGGAACGACGAGAATGTGTCGGCGTCTCCCTCAAAAATGACGTTTTCACCAGCATCGGTCAACGTCACTTCGGTGCGATAATCCGACGGAGAAATCACAAAATCGGGCGACGCCTGATCCACGGTCTCGCTGAGTTCGACCGGTGTGCTGCTGAATGTGTCGGCGTAGGTGCGCTTGAATATATTACCGACGACCGGGACTTTCCACTTATAGGCCGTGGGTTCCAGCGTCTGCCCGGCAAACTTGACCGTGATCTGCGGCAGCATATCCGGCGTGGCGCTGCGATACAGCCACGCCACACCAAATCCCGCAATGACCAGCACAACAAACGCCACCAGCAGCAGCCATTTGGCCATACCGGACAGCCCGCTGCGCAGGTTATCCTGCAATGTTTCCGGTGTTTCCTCGGCTTCGTCGTCATTTTCCTGCGATTCCGGTTCAGATTCCGGTACCTCTTCGCCTTCCTCGCTGACGCGGGCCATGATCTGTTCCACCGAAAGCTGTACCGTCCGGGTCAGGTCCGAAAGCCGCTGTTCATCCTCCCGGGGCGCTTCCTCAGCATCCTCCTCGGAGGCTTCCTCGTTTTCTTCTTTTTCCGCTTCTGTTTCGGCTTCCGCAGGCTGCTTTTCCATAGCAGCTTCCGCATCTTCCGGTGCCGCCACGGTTTCCGCCGCCGTCTCGGCTGCCTGTTCCGCCGGTTCCGCGGATGGGGCCTTCCCGGCCGTTTCAGCTTCTTCCGGAGAGGGCCACTCCTCCTCAGATACCGCCGGTTCCGTTTCGCTCGCTTGTTCCGCGGCAGAAAGTTCTTTTCCGGAAGTGTCCGGGGCCTCTTCCTGTACAGGCCCTTGTGGGGCGGGCTCAGAAGGTTCCAGTGCCTCGCCCGGTGCGGCAGCCGGTTCTTCCGGGGCGGCCTCTGCCGCTTCCGCAGGTTCCGGCTGTTCCGGTGTTTCCGGTGTGGCTTGTTCCATTTTCTCCGGTTTTCCGGTTTCCGGCTCTTCTTGCGGCTTTTCCGCCGACGGTTCGCCTTGTTCGGTTTCCGCCGGGGCGGAATCCTGTACTTCTACCGCCGAAGGTCCCTCCCCGGCCGGTTCCTGTTTGGTCTGTGCTTCTTTCGCCGCCGTTTCCTCAGACGGCGCCGCCACGTCTGTCTCCTGCACGGCGGGCTGCGGTTTCACCGCGGCAGACTTCTTTCTGCGATGGCGGTGCTTTCCCTCCGCTTTCTGCCCAGGCGTGGTCCTGTTCTTCTCTTCTTGCATGGTGTATGCCACTCTCCTGTTCCCCTCATGGCGCAAAACACCGGGACAACCGCGTTGTCCCGCAGTGCATCTATAGTCAAAGGCGCAGCCCTTTATTCCGATTCCCGGTATTGCAGGCCGCTATTTCCCAGAATTGCTTTTTCGGGATCGACAGACTTGTTGCCGATCCGCAGTTCATAAATCAGGTCATGCTCCTCCCCGGCTGTACCCACGGCATCGCCGGCATTGACGGTCTGGCCCTGTTCAGCCGTGACCGTCTGCAAGCCATAGAGATAGCTCTTGACGCCGCAGCCGTGATCGATCACCACCGTACCGCCCGTCAGGGTCAGCGTCCCGGCAAAGACCACTTTGCCGGCCTGGGGCGCCGTGATGGTTTCCCCCGGCGCGGCCGCATAGGTCAGACCGGTGGCCTGTCCGCTGCGCTGCCCGTCCACCATCTGCACCACGCCGTAGGACAGCGTGACTTCGGCGGCACTGGGGCGCTGGAACGCACCGGACCACAGTTTTTCGCTTTCGCCGGTGGTGTACAGCGGCCAGATCGAATTGCGGAATTCCTCGGCACCGCCGACGTCTTCCTCCGCCGGGACCGACGCATTGCCGTACTCAGTCTTGCTGACCGACAGCGTGATCTCCTGCGTCAGGCTGCCGCAGGTCAGCGTCATCACATGGTCGCCGCTCTCGGCATTGTAGGTCACAGGGATATACCCCATATACCCGCTGGCCGTTTTGCGGAACCAGACCGAACCGAGATCGGTTTCCAGAGAGGGCTCCCCGTCCAGAATCCCCGAGAGCATGATGGCCACCACGTTGCCCTGCGCCGCACGCTCACTGCTCAGCGTGACAGTGGGCGTCAGCTGCATGGTGTACGCCCCATGATAGGCATACCACCCCTGCGGGTCGGCCGGCGGTTCATCTTCCTGATGATAGGCCGTTACCGTGATGTCATACGCGCCGTTCTGCGTATAGGTATAGGTATTGCAGTCCTCCACCCCGGCCGACCAGGTCGTGCCGTCCGGCGCCGTGATGGTGACCTCCGCCCGCGTGACCCACGAGGGCAGCACGAGCTGGGGCACCGTATCGGTAAAGGTGCCCAGTTTCTGTACAGTCAGGTTGGTCAGGCTCTGGTAGGTCTTGTTGACGGAGTCACCCAACACCGGAACGACCCAGTCCCAGCCGTTGGGTTCCAGCGCCGTTTCACCAAACGTCACCGGTTCCTGCGGAAGAGAATCCTCTCCCGTGCGGCTGTACAAAAAAGCCGCAGTGCCGCCCAGAATCAGCGCCACCATACCAATGACCATGATAAGCCAAAGCAGCAATTTGCGCATAGCATCTCCTTGCCAAGCCACCCTGCGGGCCAGGGAAAGAGCGCCGTGTTCCGGGCGGCTTGCGGCGGACCGCAAAGCGAGCCATCGCTTTACGGTGACTAAAAAGCCGGGCGCGGTCAGGTTTGCGCCCGGCAGCTTATTGATTTGGAATGAACGCGATCAGAACTGATCTTCGTTGGACTCGGCAGCGTCTTTGGCATCAGCATCGACAGGTTCGTCCTGAATCTTTTCGTAGACAGGCTCGTCGTCGAAATCGTCCTCCGCCTCATCCTCGTACTCATCGTTGAAGAGCAGGCGCTCATATTCGTCGAGTTCCTTCTCGCGGCGATAGAGATAAAGGGCCGCTGCGGTCAGTGCACCGGCCGCCGCAAACAAAAACGCCAGCACGGCGCCAAACGTCGATTTTTTCATCATGGGGCATTCTCCTTTCCGGGATCGGGGCCGTTTTCTGCGGCCTTGCGATTGTGAACGTCCCGCTGTGCGAGGGGCATTTCCCCCGTACCGGGTCCTTTTTATTATACCCGACCCCACGTCGGAATACAACACTGCACATGTAAAAATTTGGCAGATTCCTCTTCTATTTTTTCAGATACGCTGCATAAGCGTTGGGCACCGCATACACCTGTTTCAGTTCTTCCGGCGCAGCCCAGACCCAGCCTTCCGGCAGGTCACAGGCCGGGGCCGTTGCATGCCAGCCGCCCAGGTTCCATATTTTATGGGTAAAAACGTGCCGGGCCGCCGGCAATGCCTCGCCCCAGGTGACCTGCACACCAATCTTGCCCAGTTCTTCTGTCAGTTCCGCCCGGGACAGGGCGCTTTCCCAGGCAGCCGGCTGCCAGAGGCCCGCCAGCAATCCTTTGGGCGGGCGGCGCTGCAGAAGGAGGCCCGCCGGGCTTTCCACCAGCGCCACCGTGACGGCCACCGACGTTTTGGCCTTGGGTGCCGGCTTGACAGGCAGTTCCGCCTGCCGTCCCGCCGCATACCCTTGGCAGCGGTCCGCCAGGGGGCATACTTCACAGTGGGGCGTACCCGGAATACAGATAAGCGCCCCCAGTTCCATCAGAGCTTCGTTGTAGGGGCCGGGAGTCTCCTTGGGCATCTGGCCCAGCACCCGCTCTGTAAACAGCCGCTTGGTGGCAGGCTGCATGATGTCGGCAGCGTCATTGTACAGGCGGGCAAAGACCCGCAGCACATTGCCGTCCACCGCCGGGGCCGGAATCCCGAAGGCAATGCTGGCAATGGCACCGGCGGTATAGTCACCGATGCCCGGCAGCGAACGCAACGCGTCATAATCGGCGGGCAGGTCTCCGCCGTACCGTTCGCAGACGATGCGGGCGGCTTTCTGCATATTGTTGACACGGTTGTAGTAGCCCAGCCCCTGCCACAGTTTGCGCAAGGTGTCCGGCTCACAGGCCGCCAGGGCCGCCGGGTCGGGCAGGGCCGCAATAAAGCGATTGTAGTAAGGGATCGCCGCAGCCACACGGGTCTGCTGGAGCATGATCTCGCTGACCCAGATATGATAGGCAGAAGGCTCCTGCCGGAAAGGCAGGAGCCTTTTGTTTGCCTGAAACCATTGCAGCAGCGGCGGCGCAATGGGCCGCAGCATTCAGAAACCTCCGCAGGTGCGCGGGAAGGGGATAACGTCCCGGATGTTGGGAATACCGGTCACATACATCAGCAGGCGCTCGAAGCCCAGGCCGTAGCCCGCGTGCTTGACACTGCCGAAGCGGCGCAGATCGAGGTACCAGTCGTAGTCCTCCCGGCGCAGGCCCAGCTCGTCCAGACGGGCCAGCAGCACATCCAGGCGCTCTTCACGCTGGGAACCGCCGATCAGCTCGCCGATGCCGGGCACCAGCATATCGGCCGCGGCGACGGTCTTGCCGTCCTCGTTCTGGCGCATATAGAAAGCCTTGATCTCCTTGGGGTAATCGGTGACAAACACCGGCTTTTTGAAGATCTGCTCCGTGAGGTAGCGCTCGTGTTCGGTCTGCAGGTCCATGCCCCAGGATACCTTGTACTGGAAGTTGGCATCGTTCTGCTTGAGCAGCTCGATGGCATCGGTGTAGCTGACCCGGGCAAAGTCCGAATTGGCGACCAGCTCCAGGCGCTCGATGAGGCCCTTGTCAAAGAACTGGTTGAAGAACGCCAGTTCGTCGGGGCAGTTGTCCAGCAGATAGCGGATGACATACTTGGTCATCGCCTCGGCAGTGTCCATATAGGTGTTCAGGTCCGCAAAGGCCATCTCGGGCTCGATCATCCAGAACTCCGCGGCATGGCGGGTATCGTAGCTCTTCTCGGCACGGAACGTCGGACCAAAGGTGTAGACGTTGCCCAGGGCCATCGCCATGGCTTCCGCTTCCAACTGACCGGACACCGTCAGGTTCACCGGGCGCTTGAAGAAGTCCTTGGTGTAGTCAATGGCGCCGTCCTCGGTGCGGGGCAGGTCGTTGAGGTCCAGCGTGGTGACCTGGAACATCTCGCCGGCGCCTTCGCAGTCCGAGCCGGTGAAGATGGGGGTATGCACATAGGTGAAGCCGCGCTCATGGAAGAACTGATGGATGGCAAAGGCCGCCTGACCGCGAACACGGAACGCTGCGTTGAAAGTGTTGGTGCGCGGGCGCAGGTGGGTCATGGTGCGCAGATAGTCCATGCCCATCTTCTTTTTCTGCAGCGGATACTCGGGACCGCAGGGGCCCAGCACCGTGATGGCGTCGGCATTGATCTCGAAAGGCTGCTTGGCATTGGGGGTCAGCACCAGGGTGCCGGTGACCTCAAAGCTGGTGTACAGACCGCACTTGGCGATCTCAGCATAATTGGACAGCTTATCTGCCTGGAAAACGATCTGCACGGGCTTGTAGCAACTGCCGTCGGACAGCGAGATAAAGCCGATATTTTTAGAATCGCGCACCGTTTTTGCCCAGCCGCAGACGGTGACTTTGGTGCCGTCGGCGGGGGTGGCCTTGTACAGCGATACGAGTTCGGTTCTCTGCATGGGTGGTCCACTCCTCTTATTAAAAACAATGATTGTTTTTATTATAGCGGGTTCGGACCAAATTGTACAGCCTTTTTTTAACGCTCGGAGTTTACTCCACATGGCCGCCCAGCAGCACCGCCAATGCCTCGGCGGCATATTGCCCGCCGCGGACCGCCTCCGTCACCGTGTTGGCGTGGCCGCCGATCTCGATGAGCAGGCTGCCGGTGGTCAGGTCCTGGTTATAGTACCGGTAGGCGCACATGACCGGGCGGGTCAGCCCCGGGGTGCGGCTTTCCATCGCATCCTCCCACGCGGCGGCAAACCGCAGGTTAAGCCGCCAGTTGGGCAGCCGTATGCTGGAACCGTTGTCACACCCGGCAATGATCATGACCTGGGCGGTATCTTCCCCGTCCACCGTGAACAGCGGCTTGACCCGGGTGCCGTCGGCATCCTCGATGGCGTCCCGGTGGACGTCCAGCACCACCTTGATGGAGGGATATTTTTCCAGATACGCCTGGGTGGTAGCATAGCTGCGGTCGTAGCTTTCGGTATAACTGGGGGAATCGTGGAGCGTGGTATCGTGCAGGGTGTTGATGCCCGCTGCATTGAGCACTTCCGCCATCTTCTCCCCCACCGCACACATATTCAGTTCGGTATTCTGGGTACGGGCCGTAAAAGACGGGTCATAGACAAGGTCCGGCCAGGTCTGGTAAGTCTCGGTGGCGTGGGTGTGCAGAATGAGCACCTGGGGTTCGGTGCTGTTCACCTCCACGTCGAAAGGCAGTGACGGCGTCGTGACCGCCGCGCGCAGGTCGGCGTCGCTGTACTGGGTCAGATTGTGGATGCTGCCCGCCCCCAGGGTGACGTACCCGGCCCCGCTGCCCTGGCCGTACTGTTCGGCGCGGATGCGGCCGGGATTTTCGATGTCGGGCGCGGCGCTGGGCAACGGCGTGGCACCGGGCGTCGGGGTCGGCGACGGCTGTGCGGTTTCGCTCTGGGCCTCCGGTTGCGTCGAGGGCGCGGGGGTGGGTGAGGGAGCCGCCGCAGAGGGCTGCGGTGTGGCAGGGCGAGGCTTTTCTGCCGGAACCGGCCAATCCAGCGAAACGGCCGCCGCCGGGTCCTGGCAAAACATCGCCCCGCGCGCCAGCCAGGCCCGCCCCGGCAGGCAGGCCACCGCTGCCAGCGTCAATGCCGTGCTGCCCGCCAGCACCACCGTGCACAGCAACACAGCCAGGCAGCGGCGCACCAAGGCCATAGACTCCACCTCCATTCCCTCCCAATTTATGTGGTTTTTGTGCCTTTCATGAATATTTTTTAAAAAAACACTTGCAAGGGCTGAAAAAATGTGGTAGGATAACTTGTACTGTTATGGGGAACCAAGGAGGTGGAACGAATGCCTAATATCAAATCTCAGAAGGACCGCGTTGTTCAGGCCAAGAAAGAGGCTATGCACAACAAGGCCATCAAGTCCAACCTGAAAACAGTGATCAAAAAGGCAGACGCTGCCATCGACAGCAATGCTGCTGACAAAGACGCCGTCATGAAAGCCGCCGTCTCTGCCATTGACTCTGCTAAGAGCAAGGGTGTCATCCATAAGAACACCGCTGCCCGCAAGGTCAGCCGCATGGCTAAGCGCGCCAACAAGGTTGCTGCTCAGTAATTGATCGCATGAACAATGCCCGCCGGGGAAACCCGACGGGCATTTTCATTTGTCTCAGTTCTGGTCCCGGCTTCTGCCGATCAGCGCCGCCAGCAATCCAAACAGAATACTGGCCGCGATTCCCCCGGCGGCAGCCGTCAGCCCGCCGGTAAAAATACCGGGCAAACCGCACTGGTCCACTGCCTGTTTGACCCCCTGGGCCAGCAGATGCCCGAATCCCAGCAGCGGCACACTGGCCCCGGCCCCTGCCAGGTCCACCAGCGGTTTGTAGAGCCCCACCGCACTGA
This sequence comes from Oscillospiraceae bacterium, assembly GCA_019424695.1. Taxonomy (GTDB): domain Bacteria; phylum Bacillota; class Clostridia; order Oscillospirales; family Ruminococcaceae; genus Gemmiger. The sequence goes on along the minus strand of JAHYZA010000009.1, from coordinate 58,774 downwards.
GGATCACGCCGCTGACCACGTACCCTGTCAGGATGCGCGCCGGGGTCAAACTCGTATAGTCGATCAGCAGCTGCCCCACCACACAGATGGCGCCGCCGATCACAAAGGCCCACAGATAGTTCATATCGTTCCCTCCCCTGCCAGTTCCACGCAGTGCGCAATGCCGGGGATGCTCTCCCCCTGCAGGAAGGTCGTCTGGCTCATCAGGGCACCGGTTGCCATGAACAGCACCCGGCGGTATTCCCCCGCCTGCAGCCGGGGCAGAATGTGGGTGCAGAGCACCGCAGCGCTGCACCCCGGACCGCTGCCGCCGGCCTGGACATTCTGCGTGGAGACATCGTACAGCAGACAGCCGCAGTCCTGATGGTTGGGCAGCGGTACGCCCTCCTGTTCCATCTGCTGGCGCAGCAGCGCGCTGCCCACCTCGCCCAGGTCCCCGGTAAAGATCGCATCAAAATCCGTGGGCGCGGTACCGGTGGCAGCAAAGTAGCGCAGCAGGGTGGAGGCGGCGGCAGGCATCATAGCCGCCCCCATATTGTTGATGTCATGCACTTCATAATCCTGTACCCGGCCGAAGGTGACCGATAATACCGATACCCCGGCCTGTCCCGGAGCACGCAGCAGACAGGCTCCCGCTGCCGTGGCTGTCCACTGGGCCGTGGGTGTGCGCTTGGCACCGTAGTCCAGCGGCGTCCGGAACTGCCGTTCCGCCGCACAGAAATGGCTGCTGGTCATTGCCAGCACCTGCTGCACGGTGCCCCCCGCCGCCAGGGATGCCGCCAGAGCCAGCGTTTCGGCCATGGTGGAGCAAGCCCCGTAGATACCGGCGAACGGAATTTCCAGCTCACGCATGGTGTAGTTGCTGGCTGTGCACTGGGCCTGCAGGTCCCCCGCCAGGGCCAGGTCCACCTCCTTGCGGCTGATGCCCGCCTTGCGCAAACAGGCTTCCGCCGCCTTTTGCTGCAGCAGACTTTCGGCCTGCTCCCAGTTGGCGCACTCCTCCTTGGGGAAAGCGGCGTCCTGGGTGAGAAAATCAAATCCCGGTGCCAGCGGGCCTTCGCTCTCCTTTTTGCCGCCCGCCGCAGCCCACGCCGCAATGACCGGCGGCTTTTCAAAAAGTACGGTATCTTTTCTGCGGATCGCCATGCTTCACCCGACCTTTCCCAACAGCCAGTACAGCAGCCCCCACACAGCCGATGCCGCTGTGCCGTAAGCAATGACCGGCCCCGCAATACCGAAGATGCGGGCCCCTACACCGCTGACCCAGCCCTCGGACTTGAACTCAATGGCAGGACTGACCACCGAGTTGGCGAATCCCGTGATGGGTACCAGCGTGCCGGCTCCGGCTTTGGCGGCCAGCTTTTGGTACCAGCCCGCCACCGTGCACACCGCCGACAAAAAAATCAGCGCGATACTCGTCAGCGTACCAGCCAGCGATTGGTCATACCAGATCAGGAAAAGCTGCCGCAGCGCTTCTCCCAGCAGGCAGATGCCGCCGCCAACAAAAAAGGCCCACAGGCAATCTTGCGCGACAGGCGAAGGCGGCGACGCGCGCGATACCATGTGAGCATAGTCTTTCGGGTTCAATTTCATCGTTACCACGCCCCCTTGAGGGGTAGTATACCCTCAGGGGCCGTAAAATATCACATTGCCGCGATAATAGGGTTCCGGCACCATCATGCGATAGAGTTCCTTGAGTTCCTGCCCGACCACAGCATCTTCCCCGTGGCCGCCGCAGGGCAAGGTCAGGATGCGATAGCGCACCCCGAACACCCGGCTTTCCAGGCGGGTGGCACAGGCCCCCGCCCGCAGATAGAACGCGATGCGGCGCTCCGCCACCGCCCGGTCGGGGGCTTCCTCCGGGTGCTCACATTCGAGGATCAGATCATCCAGGCGTTCCTTATAATATTCCGCCAGGGCGTGCAGCGCCTGGGTACCGATGCCGCCACCCCGCAGATCGCTGCGTACGGCGAAATAGTCCAACAGCGCGCTGCGGTGCCCCGGCAGCATCACCTGCCAGGCGTATGCCTGCAGGTTGCCCGCCTCGTCCTCCAGGACCAGCGGTTCATAGATGCCCGCCTGCATCATCTCCCGCACAGCGCTGAAAGGTTTGAGTTCCGCGGCAGGAAAATCCTGCACCATTCGGGTTTCATAGATCTGCTGCGCCGCAACGCAGTCCAGCAAACGGATTTGCATGGGGATTTCTCCTTTCTACATTGAATTGCCGTCTGATTTCCTGTATAATACAGGTATTTTGAAACGGAGGTTTCGTGTATGGAATGGACCGATATCAGCATCACCGTCGCCAAACGCGACGCGGACACCGCCGAAGCCATTGCCACGATGGTGGCCAACGGCGGCATTTATATTGAGGATTACAGCGACCTGGAACAGCAGGCTTGGGAGATTGCCCACGTGGACCTGATCGAGCAGGAACTGCTGGACAAGCCGCGGGATGTGGTCATTGTGCACATGTACCTGGCCCCCGACGAGAACCCCGCCGAGATCCTGCCCCTGTTTGAGGAGCGGCTGAAAAGCAGCGGCATCGACTACCAGCTGAACACCACCGGCGTGGAGCAGGAGGACTGGCAGAACGCCTGGAAGAAGTACTACCACGCCATGGACATCGGCAGCCGGCTGGCCATCGTGCCCGGCTGGGAGGAATATGACACCGACCGCATTGTGATCACCATGGACCCCGGCATGGCCTTCGGCACCGGCACCCATGAGACCACGAGCCTGTGCCTGGAAACGCTGGACTCTATTGTAAAAGGCGGCGAGCGGGTGCTGGACATCGGCACCGGGTCCGGTATTCTGGCCATTGCAGCACTGAAGCTGGGTGCCAAAGAGGCCGAGGGTGTGGACATCGACCCCATGTGCGTGCGCACCGCCGGGGAAAACGCCGAGCGCAACGGTGTGGCCGACCGCTTCACCGTGCTGGTGGGCGACCTTTCGGACAAGGCCAGCGGCCAGTACAACATCATCACCGCCAACATCGTGGCTTCCGCCATTCTGTCGCTGGCGCCCCACGTGCCCGCCCTGATGGCCCCCGGCGCCCGCTTCATTGCCAGCGGCATCATTGACGAGCGCAAGCAGGAAGTGCTGGACGGCCTGGAAGCGGCCGGGCTGCAGCCGGTGGAAGTGAAAGAAAAGCGCGGCTGGGTCTGCATCATCTGCGAAAAGAAAGAGGCATAACATGCCGCACCGCTATTTTACCAGAGAATTGTCCGGCGGGCAAGCCGCCCTGACCGGCAGCGATGCCCACCACCTGGCCAACGTCATGCGCGCCCGCCTGGGCGAAGAGGTGGTCCTGTGCGGACCGGACGGACTGGAATACACCGGCACCGTGACGGCCATTTTACCGGGGCGGGTGGAGTTTGCTGTGAGCGAGGGCGCTCCCAGCAAGGCGGAACCCGCCGTGGCAGCCACCCTGTTTGTGGGCTACCCCAAGCAGGGCAAGCTGGACGAGATCATCCGTCACAGCGTGGAGTTGGGCGTGCAGGAGATCATCCCCTTTTTCAGCCGCTACTGCGTGGCTGCCCCCAAGAAAGAGGATGCCAAAAACGAGCGGTACAACCGCATTGCCGCCGAAGCCGCCAAGCAAGCCGGGCGGGCCGTGATTCCCCATGTGGCCATGCCGCTGGAGAATTTTGCCGCCGTCTGCCAGGCGCTGGGCCGCTATGACAAGGCCCTCTTCTTCTATGAGGGTGGCGGCACGCCGCTGCGGGATGTACTGGTCCCCGGCAGTGTGCAGCGTCTGGCGCTGATCACCGGCAGCGAAGGCGGTTTTTCTACCGAGGAAGCCGATGCCGCCGCCCGGGCCGGAGCGGTGACCGTGGGTCTTGGCCCGCGCATTCTGCGCTGCGAGACAGCCCCGCTGGCAGCTCTGACCGCTGCCATGCTGCTGACCGGCAACCTGGAGTAACCCATACTATGGCAGACCTGCCATGCCGGTGCCTGCCGTTTTGCCTGTTCCAAAGACAAGCCCCCTGCCAGATGGCAGGGGGCTTTTGGCATATTCAGTTTTCACCGTGGCCTCTGGCGTGACGGAAGGCTTCCCGGTATTCTTCCGGGACATCTTCCACCGTTTGGCCGTCGTGGATGGAGGTCGTACCGGCCTGCTCCGATGTCTGGTAGAACCAGAGTTTGTAATCCAGCAGGTCCAGCGTTTTTTGCAGCTGGGCCATCTGCTGCTGCACCGCACGGCGCCGGTTCACAAACAGCTGCAGCCGCTGGGAAATGGTGGCATCTCCCTCCCGGCACAGATCAATGTAGCGCCGGATCTCCTTGATGGAAAGTCCTGACTGTTTGAGGCACTCGATGATGCTCAGCCATTCGTAGTCGCTCTCTTTGAATAAGCGGATGCCGCCATCCGTGCGCTCCACATACGGCAGCAGCCCTTCCTTGTCATAATAGCGCAGCGTTGAAGGCGCCACCCCCAACCGCTTGGCCATCTGCCCTACCGTATACTGCATACCACGCCCCCGATCAGAACAGTTTGTCCGCCGGGTACAGACCGTCGGCGCTCATCTTCTGCAGGGCTGCCACCAGCTCCGGCTTATCCTCCCGGTAGGTGATGCCGTACCACTTATCGGCACTGGTCAACACATGTACTCCCGCCTCACCGCGCTGCAGCGAGGCCGTCACCACGGAAGGCAGATAGTATTCGCACTTGAGGGGATTGACCGGCAGATTTTCTTTGAGGAATGCCGCGAAACCGGCCTTGGCTTCGGCAATGTAGCCAGGGGTGAAGCCCCACAGGTTCATGGAAACCACCGTATCCGCCGGCAGATCGGTCCAGGTGGCACCGCCATCCTCGGTATAATGGATTCCGCCTTCGTAGGGTTCGATGCAGGTGCGCTCGGTCACGCTGACCAGGTCGCCCTTTTCGTCAATGACGCAGACACCGCGGCTGACGCTGCCGTTGGCGCTGACGGTGTTGCCCAGCAGGAAGCCGACCATGGACCAGGCATAGCGGTGGCCGTCCCCATGGGTGCTGAGGTAATCATAAACCAGCCGGAAGCCCTGAGGACCATAGTAGTCATCGGCATTGATGACGGCAAAGGGCGCATTCCCGATGGCCTCCTCGGCCACGAGAATCGCATGGGCAGTGCCCCAGGGCTTGACGCGTCCTTCGGGCACAGAGAATCCTTCGGGCAGCTTCTCCAGCTGCTGGTAGGCGTACCGTACCTCAAATCCGGCACGCTGGGCGCGGACGCCCACGGCTTCCTTGAATGCGTCCTCGATCTCATGCTTGATGATGAACACAACGGTCTCAAATCCGGCACGACGGGCATCGTACAGGCTGTAGTCAATGATGGCTTCCCCGGACGGTCCCACCGGATCGATCTGCTTCAGTCCGCCGTAGCGGCTGCCCATACCGGCGGCCATAACCACCAGGATCGGTTTTTTCGCCATAAGAAATAAACTCCTTCCTCGCTCCAGTACATTGCCGGGGGCCGCGGTCTTGGTGGACGGCCCTTCCCCGCTCGTACCGGGTGTTATCCACTGCCTTTATGATACACGCTCCCCCGCCGTCTTGCAAGTCCCGCGCCCCAAAGCAGGCAAAATCCCGAAAATGTTACGCAATTCTTGGTAGCAATTGTGTACAGACAATGGTATAATGTTCATAAATATCCAGTTTCATGGCAAGGAGGGGTGTTCCCATGCAAACAGCCGGATCTGTCCGCGCGCTGGTACTGGCCGGCGGCGGTGCCAAAGGCAGTTACCAGATCGGTGTCTGGCGTGCCCTGCAGGAGCTGCACTGGTACCCTTCCATCATCACCGGTGCCAGCGTCGGCACCCTGAACGGGTGTATGTTCGCCATCGGCAAGGCCAAAGAGGCCGAAGACCTCTGGCGCTCGCTGGAGATCCACGACGTGCTGGACGTGCCGGCCACCCGCAATCCCGAGGAACTGAACAACTTTTTTCTGGATGTGATCCGCAGCGGCGGCCTGAATGTGGAACCCCTGGCCGAGCGCATCGACGCGCTCATTGACGAGGAGGCCGTGCGCCGTTCCCCGATTCATTTCGGTCTGGTGATGACCGAGCTTTCCACCATGCGCAGTATTCAGTGCCCCATCGAGGACATTCCCCAGGGGCGGCTGAAAGAATACCTGCTGGGGTCCAGTGCCTGCTTTCCAGCCCTGCGCCCGCGGGAGATCGACGGGGTGAAGTACATCGACGGCGGCTGGCGGGACAACATGCCGCTGCAGCTGGCGGCCAACATGGGCGCCACCGAATTGCTGGGCGTGGACATCGACGGCATCGGCATCGTGCGGCAGAACAACACCGGACTGCCCACCCGCATTGTGCGCAGCCACTGGAATCTTGGCCCCACGCTGGACTTTGACCCGCCCCGGGCAGCCCGCAACATTGCCCTGGGCTATTTTGATACCATGCGCCTGTTCGGCCGCATCGGCGGCACCGCCTATGCGATCCTGCCTGACGACGGCGGATTTCTGGGACGGTTCGCCGAAGCCTATCAGCATCGTCTCTCGGCTGTGAATGCCCGCGCGCCCGGCATGGACTGGCTTGAGAAAACCGCCCGGCAGCGCATGGGTTACCCGGCGCCCTTCGCCCCCAATCCCAGCGCCCCGACGCGAGGTGCACTGGCGCCGCTGGAACTGGCCTGTGAGCGCCTGCATGTACCGGAGGACCTGCCCTATACGCCCAAACTTCTGGCCGCCGCCTTCCTGGGCAGCTTTGACAAGGACCCGGCTCATCGTTTTCCCGCTCTGCTGGACGGCAAAGAAGGCAGTCCGGTAGCAGAACGGGCGCTGGCCACCGCCGTGCCGGAAGAATTTGTGACCGCATTGGTCAGCCGCACGCTGGCCGAAATGCCGCTGTTGTAACCGCCAAAGGAGGCCCGTATGTATACGTTTACCGGTGTATCCGCATCCGCCGGGATTGCCATCGGCCCGGTGGAACAGATCGATCACGGCACCGCCGGGCTGCACCGCATCGTATGCGATCCGTTCCGGGAGCGCGCCCTGTACGATGTGGCCGTTGTTCTGGCCAAGGACGAGCTGCGCCGGTTGAGCCAGCGGGCCAAAGGGCCGGATGCCGATATCCTGTTGTTCCAGATCGCGCTGTTGGAGGACGAGTCCTTCACCAATGAGATCGGTGATTACATAGCCGCCGGAGCCGGTGGTGCCGCCGCCGTGGAACGGGCCGAGCAGATTTTTGCAGGACGCCTGAACAACGTGGACGACGAGTATATCCGGGAACGCAGCGTGGACGTCTGTGACGTCTGCCGCCGGGTGGTGGACATTCTGGACGGGCGCCCGCGCCGCCGCCTGCATCTGAAACGGCCCAGCATTCTGGTGGCCGACCGCTTTTTCCCCAGTGATCTGTTCAGTCTGGACCGACGCATGATCCTGGGACTGGCCAGCAACCAGGACAGCACCATCAGCCATGCCGCCATCATGGCGCGCAGCATGGGGATTCCCGCTGTGGTGCAGCTGGGGGACGGTGTGGCCGCCCTGGCCGCCGGGCACCGCGCCATCGTGGATGCCTCGGACGGCGCTGCCACCCTGATTATTGAACCAGACGGCGCCCATGTGGCCCAGGCCGACTGCAAAATCGCCCAGAGCCGCCTGCATGGCCGCACCCCGGACCCGGTAGCTGCCCTGCCCTGCCTGACCAAAGACGGTACCGCTTTCCGCCTGCTGGCCGCCACCAACGCCAGTTCCGACCCCGACGAACCGCTGCCCCAGGGCGCCGCCGGCATTGGGCTGCTGCGCACCGAATCGGTGATTCTGGACGATGTGCCGGAGGACACCCAGTTTGGGTGCATAAAGGAAAAGCTGCAGTGTTCCGACGGGGCCATGATCGCCGTGCGCACCTGTGACACCAGCGCCGATGACAACTCCCCCTGGACGGCTGAGATCGCCAACCGGCTGCACGGCCACCGGCTGTTCTGGCCCCAGATCAAAGCCTTGCTGCGCGCAGCCCCTTACGGCGACCTGCGGGTGCTTTTCCCCATGATCGCCGGTGTGGAGGACTGGGATACCTGCCTGAAAGAAGTGGACACCTGCCGGGACGAACTGCACAAGAACAGCCCCGATGTGACCATTCCGCCCCTGGGCTGTATTGTGGATATGCCGTCGGCGGCGTTGCTGGCTGGCGAACTGATCGAGCACGGCGCCCAGATGCTGGCCATTGATATTGAGGACCTGACCCGTTACACCCTGGCGCTGGTGCAGGATTCCACGGCAGCCGTGAGCCGGGTAGACAACCCTGCCGTGCAGCGCCTCGTCAAAGAGGTGCTGCAGCAGGCGGAAGCCCGCGGTGTGGAGGTATACCTGTGCGGTATCACCATTGAAAGCATTCCGCGCATCCCGGTCTATCTGCATCTCGGCGTGCGGAATTTCAGCGTGGAACCTGCCGCCCTGCTGCCGCTGAAAAAGCTGCTGATGGAGGAGGATCTGCGTCAGCCCCCGGTCCAAAAACCATAAGAAAAACCACCTGCCTGCGGGCAGGTGGTTTTGTTTTTCAGGAGCTCTGGGAAGAATCCGAAGCGGCATCGCCGGATGCGCTCTGGCTCTCCTCGCTGCCGGTGGTAGCCACCAGCGTGTCATCCCGCTCTCCCGCGATGAACACGCTGACGATGGTCTTGCCGGCGTCAAATTTGGTGCCGGCCAGCACGTCGGTCTTGGCGACACAGCCTTCGGCCATCGTACCGTCATTTTCGATGATCTGCATCTTGTACTGGATGCCGCGTTCATCCAGCTGCTTGCTGGCGTTGGACTGGGTGAAACCGATGATATCGGGCATTTCCACCAGGTTGGGGCCTTTGCTGACAACGATCTGGATGATCTGGCCATCCTCGGTCTTGAGCGTCCCCGCCACGGGGTCCTGGCTGATGACGATACCGGCTGCCACCTCGGAGCTGTTCTCCTCCGTCATGACGATGCGGTAATCGGTGTACAGGTCATTGTCCTTGATCTCGCTGGCATAGCGTTTGCCCACCAGGTCGGGGACCGTCTCCACCGATTCTGCGGAAGCATCACCACCAGCCGTCGAATCGCTGACCGCAGGCGGCGGGGTGGCGCTCTGCATGCGGTCTGCGCCGCCCGCATCCAGCAGGCTCCAGACCAGCAGGATCGCCAGCACCGCGATGACCGCCAGCGAGACCCCCATGATCTTGCGGGTGCTGATCTGATTGTCTCCCCGCTCGAACATCGCATTGGCGACGTTGGGGTCCGTCAGGGCGCTCATCAGTTCCGGTACCGTCTGCATCCGCCGTGCCGGGTCCAGCCGCAGGGCACATGCCAGTACCTGGGAGAACCAGGTCGGCACCCCCGCCTCCAGGCTATGGGCCGATTCCAGGCTGTCGCGCACCTTGCGCTGCGGCGCCGCCACCGGCGTCTGGCCGGTCACCAGTTTATAGCAGACTGCCGCCAGCGCATACACATCGGTGTAGCGCCCGCTGAACTCTGCCGCCGAATACTGTTCCGGCGCCGCATACCCCGGGTAGAGCTGGCTTTTCAGCTCGCTGCCACCGGTACGCAGAGCCAGCGTGCCGTAACCGGTCAGCCGCGCCGTCCCGTCGATGGGCAAGAGAATGTTATCGGGACAGATGCCGCGATGGATAAGGCCCGCCTTGTGCAGCTGGGTCACCCCTTCCATGATGGGCTGCAGCAGGGTGCGGGCCTCCGCCGGCGTCAGCGTGCGGCTGCGCAGGCTGAGATAGTGCGTCAGTGTCATGCCCTTTTCGCTTTCCTCAATGGCATAGACGGTGTTGTTCTCCTCCATCACATCCAGGATCGTATTCAGGCCGGTGGCAGGCGTCAGATTGTGCAGATCGTCGTACAGGTCCTTGAAATCCATGCGGCTGGTCTTGAACAGCACCTCTTTGCCCTCCTTGGGCATCAGAGCCCCGTCGGCGCTGCGCCCGTTGCACAGCGTCACCGGAAAATATTCCTTGATGAGGACGAACTTTTTTTCTTCATTGAGCACACCGCGGTAGGCAAGGCCGTCGCCATCGGCGCTGAGATAGCTGCCCACCGTATAACGACCCGCCAGCTGGGTGCCCAGCGGCAACGCGCCCTCGGGATTCTGGTTTTCCAGCGAACGGCCGCAATGCGGGCAATCCCCGCTGTACCCGCCCGAAAGCGGCTGCAGGCAATGCGGACAAAGAAGTTCAGCCATAGAAGTTCCTTTCGTTCGATACAAGAAAAGAGAGCAAGGTGCTGCCCTCCGCTCTCTTGTTTTCTCGTCTTATCGGTCGAGATCTTCCTCGTTTTCCAGAGAATGCCAGGCATTCTGCACGTCGTCATCGTCGTCCAGCGCATCCAGCAGCTTGCCCATCTGCACCAGCTGATCGGGGTCGGTCAGGGTGGTGGTGGTAGCGGGCACCTGCGCCACATCGGCAGAGAGGAAGCTGTAGCCCTTATTCTGCAGCGCGTCGCAGACGGCGGTAAAGTTTTCCGGCGTGGTGGTGACCTGGGCGGCCTCCTCGCCGGCATCAAAGTCCTCGGCACCGGCATCCAGGGCGTCCATCATCAGTTCGTCGGGGTCCTTGTCCTCCAGGTCCACCACGATGACACCCTTCTGGGTGAACATGAAGCTGACACAGCCCATCTGGCCCAGGTTGCCGCCGAACTTGTCAAAGTAATGGCGCATGTTGGCCGCGGTACGGTTGCGGTTGTCGGTGAGGGTCTCGACCATAACGGCCACGCCGCCGGGGCCGTAGCCCTCGTAGGTCATAGCTTCATAATCCGCCTTGTCGCCGCCCTCGGCACGCTTGATGATACGCTGGATGTTGTCGTTGGGCACGCTGTTGGCCTTGGCCTTGGTGATCAGCGCTGCCAGTTTGGAGTTGGAAGCGGGGTTGGAACCGCCCTCCTTGACGGCCACAGCGATTTCACGGCCGATCTTGGTGAACACCTTGGCGCGGGCGCCATCGGTTTTCTCTTTCTTGCGTTTGATGTTGTTCCATTTGCTATGTCCGGACATAAATATGGGTCCCCCTCGTTTGTATTCATTCAGGCTTTTGACTTGAGCCGATAATTACCAGTTAAATATTATAGCACAACCGAACGTCCTTTTCAAGTACCGGTCCCGGGCCTTCCCGGAAGAATTTGGGCGACCCTGCGCCCCGCTATACAAAAAAAGTCCCGCCGCAGGGCGGGACTTTCCCATTCTTTAGTATTTGGCGGGGTTGGCGGAGAGGTACTTTTTGACCATCAACGCCACCTTGAAAACAATGGCATCGTCGAAGTTGCGCAGATCAAGGCCCGTCAGCTTGCGGATCTTTTCCAGGCGGTAGACCAGCGTATTGCGGTGCACAAACAGGCCGCGGCTGGTCTCCGAGACATTGAGGTTGTTCTCGAAGAAGCGCTGGATGGTGAACAGCGTCTCGGCGTCCAGAGAATCGATGCTCTCCTGCTTGAATACCTCCCGCAGGAAGGCTTCGCACAGGGTGGTGGGCAGCTGATAAATCAAGCGGGCGATGCCCAGGTGATCGTAGCTGATGACCTGACGCTCGGTGTCGAACACCTTGCCGACTTCCATCGCGATCTGGGCTTCCTTGAAGCTGGAAGCCAGGTCCTTGATGTTGTTGATCGGCGTGCCGATGCCCACGACGGCCTTGATGTAATGGTCCCCCTGCAGCGTATCCACAATGGAGGTGGCCAGTTTTTCCATATCGCGGGTATTGTTGTCGGGCTTGATCTCCTTGACGAGGACGGTGTCGCTCTCGCTGATATTGAAGACGAAGTCCTTCTGCTTGTCCGGGAACAGCCCGCTGACCACATCGTAGGCAGAAATATCGTTGCCGGAGGTCACGCGGATCAGCAGCACCACACGCTGCACATCGGAAATAAAGTGCAGTTCCCGCGCCTTGGCATAAATGTCGCCGGGCAGGATGTTGTCCAGCACCACATTCTTGATGAAGTTCGTCTTGTCGAACTTCTCATCGTGATACTGCTTGATGCACTGCAGGCTGATGGACAGCATCGCCGCAAACTGGGCCGCTGTCGGATCGGTGCCCTCTACAAATGCCGCATAGTCGTTGTGTTTGGCATTGGAGAACTGGTGATAGGAATACCCATCCCGCACAAAGGCGTCCCCTGCCGTCTGGCGCACGGCGGCCACGCCGTCGCGGACCTCCCCGATCTGCCCCAGCTCGGAACAGGAAATGACCGTACCGGTTTCGTCCACGACGCCAACCACACGGTCAACGGCCTCTTTCATCTGGTACACCACGTTCTGGAATACCCTGTTCGCCATAGTCTGTAACTCCCCTTTGGTTCATTTGGGCACTTTGGCAAAATGTCTTTTGGTAAACTGCCCGAAAACAGAAAGCTCTTGATGTATATTTTACACAATCGTGTTGACTTTTGCAACATATTTTAACGAAAAATGCAATATTTTCTTGTACAATTTTTGGCCATGTGCAAAAAGTCCCCGCCGAACGGGGATTCAGCGGGGAAATACATCCGTCATTTTGACGACTCGTCTTTGTGAGAAGCCTCCATCGAGCCGGTTCCGCCCTCGACCACGCCCCGGCGCTGGAACACGTAGGTGAAGCTGTGGAAAAAGATTTTGCAGTCCATTCCGAACGTCAGATGGGCAGCATACTCTCCGTCGTACCGGGCTTTCACATCAATGGGCAATTCATCCCGGCCGTTGACCTGGGCCAGACCGGTCAGACCGGGCCGGATGTCGTTGGCGTGGACCTTGTCCCGGGCTTCGATGAGATCGTACTGGTTGTAGAGCGCCGGCCGCGGGCCGATGATGCTCATTTGTCCGACGAGGATGTTGTAGATCTGGGGCAGTTCATCCAGACTGGTCTTGCGCAGGAAGGCGCCGCTCTTGGTGATATAGCTGTCGGGATTTTTCAAAAGGTGGGTGGGCACATCGTGGGGGGTATCCCCGCGCATGGTACGGAATTTGAGGATGTTGAAATGGGTCTTGCCCTGCCCCACCCGGCGCTGTTTGAAAAAGACCGGCCCCGGGGAATCACATTTGATCCAGATGGCAATGATGCCCATGGGGATGGCGAGCACAATCACCGCCGCCAGGGAAAGCGCAAAATCCAGCACCCGCTTGATATAGCGTTGATACACGGCGTCAATCTCCCTTCGTCTCGGCATAGTCCTGCCGTTCCTTCATCTGTTTTTCGACTTCTTCCTTGGAGAAGAGCCCCGTATTGCCATTGACTGCCACCACCGTATGGTCGGCACGGACACAGCGGTTGGGGTGGTAGCTGGGCACCATGTGCTGCAGACATTCCACCACCGCATCATCGTTGTGGTGCGAGGCCACCAGCAGCGCCTGCAGGCCGTTGTAGAAATCGGCCAGGTCGATCTCCATGGGCGGCGCGATAAAAATCTTGTTGTGTGCGGTCTTACGCATCTTGTCCTGCTCGGTGTCCATAAGGAGTTCTTCGTAGAGCTTCTCGCCGGGACGCAGGCCGGTGATCTTGATCTGCATATTGACGCCCGGCTCATAGCCGTAAAAGCGAATCAGCCGGTTGGCCAGGTCCATGATCTTGACCGGTTTGCCCATATCCAGCACGTAGATGCTGCCGCCCCTGGCCAGACCGCCGGCCTGCAGCACCAGCTGGGCGGCCTCGGTGATGGTCATGAAATAGCGGACAATGTCCGGGTGAGTAATAGTCACCGGGCCGCCGTTCTTGATCTGTTCCTCGAACAGCGGAATGACGCTGCCATGGCTGCCCAACACGTTGCCGAAGCGGACCGCCATGCACTTCATATCGGTGCCGCCGTCAAAGGACTGGATCAGCATCTCGCACAAACGCTTGGTGCAGCCCATGACGTTGGTGGGGTTGACCGCCTTATCGGTGGAGAGTTGCACGAAGCGCTCCACACCGTGCTCCGCCGCGGAGGTGAGCAGGTTCTTGGTGCCGAATACGTTGTTCTTGACAGCCTCGGCCGGGCTGATCTCCATCAGCGGCACGTGCTTGTGCGCCGCCGCATGGAACACCACCGACGGGTGGTAGGTGTCGAACACCTCGTCCAGGCGTTCCTTGTCACGGATGGAGCCAATCAGCGTAATGACCGGTGCATCGGCGCCATACTTGTTGCGCAGCTCGGTTTCCAGCTCATAGGCGCAGTTTTCGTAGATGTCAAAGATCAGCAGCCGCCGGGGCTGGTAGCGCATGATCTGGCGGCAAAGTTCGCTGCCGATGGAGCCGCCGCCGCCCGTGACCAGCACGACTTTGTCGTGCAGATACTCCGAAATCTGGGCGTTATTCAGCTGGATCTCATCGCGGGAAAGGAAGTCCGCCGTGTTCAGTTCCCGGAAGCCGGCGGCCACCGGGTTGCCGTTTTCATCCACCGCCTGGGGGTCGGAGAGCATACGTACCCGGCAGTGGGTGGAGTTGCAAAGGTTGATGATCTCACTGAGACGGTCGCCCTTCAGCGTGGTGATGGCGATGACGATCTCCATGATATGATATCTGCGCACCAGTTCCGGAATGTCAGAGATCGTGCCGCGCACCGGTACGCCCTGCACGCGCAGACCCTTTTTGGTCAGGTCGTCATCCACGATGCAGATGGGGTCACCGAAACTCTGGTTCTTGTTCTTGCAGAGGTTGACGGCCCAGGCGCCGGCGTTGCCCGCACCCACAATGAGCAGCGGGGTCTGGTTTTCCGGCTTATGGGCCCGTGCGCCGCGCACGGTTTTGATCAGGCGCCACAAAAAGCGCACACCGGCAATGGCCGCTGTATTGAATACCGCGCCGAAGATCAGCACCGCGCCGCTGATGGGGCGGCTGCGGTAGAACAGATCGAACAGCATGATCAGTCCCGTCGCCAGACCTGACAGACAGGTCAGGCGGGCCAGATCCCGCATGCCGGCATACTCCCACATGATCTCATACAAGCCGCCGAACCAGAACACGATCATATAGATCGGCAGCACATAATAGAGCATGGGCGCCATGGCGCGCAGCACTTCGGCGCGCTGGTATGCCTCGCCACTGTCAAAGCGCAGCATCACAGCCAGCCAATAGCAGAAAATGATCAGACCGCAGTCCAGCAGCATCAGAAGAATACGCCGCGGCAGCCCCTTAATGATTTGTTTGGAATCCTGTTGCATCTGTATATGGTCCTTTTATATCCCATCGACCCGGTCAGACGGATCGGAAATTGCTGTATATGGGTGTATTATAACACAAAAGTGCCCCGCTTGTCTTGTGGGAACCGAGGCAAACGGGGCACATATTGCCCAAAAATTAAAGAAAATTTTTGGCAAATAAGTCAGTTTTTCTTATTCCACGGTGACGCTCTTGGCCAGGTTACGGGGTTTATCCACATCCAGGCCCTTGGCACAGCTGACATAATAGGCCAGCAGCTGCAGCGGGATCACCGCCAGGCTGGTGGCAAAATGCGGGTCGGTCTTGGGCACATAGACGGTAAATCCGGCGGTGTCCTCGATGCTGTAGTTGCCGTAGGTGGTCAGGCCCATCAGGAACGCGCCGCGGCTCTTGACCTCCACCATGTTGGAAACACTCTTTTCAAACAGGTCCGGCTGGGTCAGGATGCCCACCACAAGGGTACCGTTTTCCACCAGCGAGATGGGGCCGTGCTTCATCTCCCCCGCCGCAAAGGCTTCGGAATGAATGTAGCTGATCTCCTTGAACTTCAGGCTGCCTTCCAGCGCCACGGCATAGTCCAGGCCACGGCCAATGAAGAAAGCATCCTTGGCATTGGCGTATTTGCTGGCGAACCACTGGATGCGTTCCTTATCCGCCAGGATCTTCTCGATCTTATCAGGCAGAGCTTCCATCTCGGCCACAAGATTCTCGTACTGTCCGTCGGCCAACGTGCCGCGCACCCGGGCAAACTCGGTGGCCAGCAGGTAGCACGCCGCCAGCTGGGTGCTGTACGCCTTGGTGGTAGCCACCGAAATTTCGGGCCCGGCCCAGGTATACATGGTGGCATCGGCTTCCCGTGCGATGCTGGAGCCCACCACATTGACGATGCCGATGGTCCGCACCCCGCGGTCCTTGCACAGGCGCAGGGCTGCCAGCGTGTCAGCGGTCTCGCCGCTCTGGCTGATGACCAGCGCCAGAGAATCCGGTTCCAGCACCGGGTTGCGGTACCGGAACTCGCTGGCCACATCCACCTCCACGGGCAGACGGGCCAGGCTCTCAAAGACGTAACGGGCCGCCATGCCCACATGGTAGGCGGAACCGCAGCCGATGATATACACGCGGCGCACCTGACGGATGGCCTCTTCATCCAGTGCCAGCTCCGACAGATCGATCTTGCCGTCCTTGAGGCGCGGAGAAATGGTATCGCGCACCGCGGCAGGCTGCTCGTGGATCTCCTTCATCATGAAATGCTCGTAGCCGCCCTTTTCAGCCGCTTCGGCATCCCATTCGATGGTGGTCGTCTCGTGGCTGACAGGCTCCTTGTCGATATTGAAGAACTCGATGGAATCCGGCGTCAGGCGTGCAATCTCCAGATTGTCGATGTAGTAGACCGTGCGGGTGTACTTGAGCAGCGCCGGCACATCGGAAGCGATGATGGAGCCGTTCTCGCACTGGCCGACGATCAGAGGGCTGTCCTTGCGCACAGCGTACAGCGTGCCGGGCTGGTCGGCAAACAAAATGCCCAGCGCGTAGGAGCCCCGCACATGCAGCATCATGCGGGAGATGGCATCCAGCGCGTCGCCGGCCGATTCTCCGGTGTAGTAGTAGTCCAGCAACTGGGCCACCACCTCGGTGTCGGTCTGGGAGACAAAGGTGTAGCCCCGGTTGGTGAGACGTTCCTTGATTTCGAGATAGTTTTCGATGATGCCGTTATGCACCACCGCGATCTTCTGGTCCCGGGAATAGTGGGGATGCGCATTGACCACCGAGGGTTCCCCGTGGGTGGCCCAGCGCGTATGCCCGATGCCGCAGCTGCCCGGCACGGCCTTACCGCCGTCGGTCATTTCATGCAGGACCTTCAGACGTCCCTTCGCCTTGACAACTTCGATTTTGCCGGCTGCGTTCTGTACAGCCAGTCCGGCCGAGTCATAGCCGCGGTATTCCAGTTTGGCAAGTCCGTCCAGCAAAATGGGCGCGGCCTGCGCAGCCCCCGTAAACCCTACGATTCCACACATTGGCGTGTCCCTCCCTGTTTTGGGTATGGATTTTCTGTATTTAGAATTCTTGCGTTTTCTTTTATACAAAGCGTTCGTTGGTTACCAGTATATTCGATTCAACGGCAGATGTCTACCCATCGACGCAAAAAAGCGGGCGGCCGTCAAGGGCAACGGCCGCCCGCCGCGCGCATTCTCCCTTTCCGGTTTCTTACACCATAAGAACCTTTTTGAGTCCTTGCGCACGATTCAGCATACCACATTCCGAAAAAATCAGCAAGTAGAAAACCGTTGTCACGGCATTCTTTTGCCTTTTTACAAAATTATCTTAGGTATCGCTTGCAAAAATTTTATTTTATTCATCAGTTACCCGGCGCGCCACGACCACATACCGGCCGTTGTCGCTGGAATATTCACAGGTGGACAGTGTCAGCAACGGCTCGCCGTAGCTGGGACGAATCCCGGTATTTACATCACTGCGGGAGATCACCTCGTCCAGATACTCGTTGTAGGTGGTTTCGTCCATATCAATATACTGGTTGTAGACAAAGCTGGTGTCCGCCACCACATCGATGCTAAAGGCGGCAAACACTTCGTATGTTGCATCCCCGTAGACCGTATCAAATTCGATCCTGGGATGTTCGGAATAGTATTCCGCCTTCTTGTAGCCGGTCAGGCAGCCAAAGATGGTGCCGGTCTTCATGTTATGACCGTAGACGATGAGGTTTTCGCTCTGGTCGTTGGCTCCCAGCGTCGTCTTTTCGTCCAGATACGGCACGCCGTACACACTGTATTCCTTGTTAAAATCATGCCGCAGATAGAAATCCTTGTTATCCGGTGCATACATGACCGGGAAGTCCAGATTGGTGCCGTCAATGGAAATCCAGCCGATGAAGTCGCTGTTCTGGTCCCGCAGCGCCGCAAACCTGGCGCTGTTGCTCTCCCCGCTCTCCCCGGTCGCCTCCGGCCCGATCATCGAAGCCAGTTGGGCAAACTCGTTTTCCGTCTGCCGGTCATCGATATACCGCTTGAGCAGGACGCCGCCGCTGACCAGAAAAACCACCAGGCAGAGGACCATAAGCACATTATACACCATGTTGGACTTGCTGTGCCCGGCAGCCTTTTTGCCGCCCCCTGTGTGTTCGGATTTCCTGGCTGGTTCCGGCTCTGCGGGCGACGGCTGCGGAGGCGGTTCCGGCGTCGGTACCGGAGGAAGATGCCTGGTCTTATAGGGATCATCGTCACGACGGATTTTTGCCATACGTTATCTTCACCTCGTCAAATTCGCTTTTACTATACGCCATTCCGGCAGAAATTGCAAGCAAAACCGCCGCGCCCCTTGCAGGGCGCGGCGGCTTTCCTCAACGGAATTACTCGCGGATCTCGATGCCGAGTTTGAATTTCAGATTGCCGAGAATTTTCTTGACGAAGCGGTCGATTTCATCGGGGGTGAACGCCTTGTCCCCGGGCTGGAAGTACAGGCTGAAGGCCATGCTCTTCTTGCCGGCACCCAGCTTTTCGCCGCGGTAGATGTCGAACAGTTCCACCTTGGTCAGCTGCTTGCAGGCACGCTGCATCTCCGCCATCAGGGCACCGCACTCGGTTTCCTCGGGCGCCACCAGCGCCAGGTCACGCTGGACAGGAGCCAGTTCGGGAATCGGCGTATAGTGCAGCGCCTTGGGCACCAGACCGTAGAACTTGGGCCAGTCGATCTCGCCCAAATAGATGTTCTGGTTGCTGCGGCTGTCCTTGGGCAGCTTGAGTTCCACCGTCACATCGTTGGCCAGCTTGCCGAACACGCCGATGCGCTCCCCTTGGCAGAGGATATAGGCGGCGATGCCGGGATGCAGCCAGGCCACATCGGCGGCGCGTTCCACCGTCAGTTCAGTGCCGAACGCCGCCCCCAAGGCTTCCACAGCGCCCTTGACGGCGAAGAAATCCTCCCCGTTGCCCCAGGCGGCAAAACCCAGGTGCAGCCGTTCTTCCGGCAGCTCGGTGATGGGCTGCTGCTTCGGGATATAAATGTTGGAGAGTTCGAACAGGCGGCCGTCATTGTTGCCCTTCTTCAGGTTATCCACCACCACGTTGAGCAGCGACGGAGCCAGCAGCGGGCGCATGATCGTCAGGTTGGAGGAGATGGGGTTGAGGATGCGGATGACGTTGCGCTCCGGTGCGTCGGCGGCGATGTGCAGCATATCCAGATCGGCGTCGGCGTAGAAGGCCAGGGTCTCAGCCTCATAGAAGCCCTGGGCGCACATGGCACGCTTGGCCTTGGCGCGGGCTTTCTGGTCTACGGTCAGGCCGCCGGTGGTGACCTGCGCCGCCTTGAGGAAGGTGGGCTTGATGTGATCATAGCCGTACTCCCGGATGACTTCCTCGGCCAGATCGGGCTCACCGATCTCGATATCCTCACGCCAGCGGGGTGCCGTGACCTGCATCGTGTCGCCGTCGGCTTCCAGGGTGACTTCGAACTGCAGACGGCGCAGAATCTCCAGCACCGCCTCGGTGGGTACCGTGATGCCCAGAATGGCGTTGATGCCGCTGATGGTGGCGGTGAACTTCTTGCCCTCCCGGGGGGCACCGGCGGAGCAGTCGAAATGGGTGGCGGTGACTTCGCCGCAGCCCAGCTCCTGGATCAGGTGCAAAGCGCGGGCCATGCCCAACTCGGTGGTGTACTCCGAGATGCCCTTCTCGTAATGGCTGGAGGCGTCGGTGTTCTGGCCGAGGCCGCGGGCGGTCTTGCGGATGTTGTCCCGGGCGAACTTGGCGGACTCGAAGAGCAGCTGGGTGGTGCTGTCCTTGATCTCGCTGTTCAGGCCGCCCATGACGCCGGCCAGGGCCACCGGCTTGCTGCCGTCGCAGATGACCAGATTGTTGGGCGTGAGTTTGAACTCCTTGCCGTCCAGGGTGGTGATCTCCTCACCGTCCTTGGCGCGGCGCACAATGATCTGGCAGCTTTCCAGCGTGTCCATATCAAAGGCGTGCATGGGCTGGCCGATCTCCAGCATAACGTAGTTGGTGATGTCCACCACGTTGGAGATGCTGCGCAGACCGCACAGGGCCAGCTGACGGCGCATCCAGCGGGGCGAGGGGCCCGGCGTGATGTTGTGCACATAGTGGCCGATATACCGCGGGCAGAGGTCCGGCGCTTCCACCGTGATGGAGAGGCGCGGGTCGGTGGTATCGGACTCGGTGTAGTCGATGGCCGGCATCTTCAGGGGCTTGCCCAGCACGGCGGCGACTTCCCGGGCAATGCCGAGGACGCTCTGGCAATCGGGACGGTTGGAGGTGACGGCAATATCGAAGATATAGTCGTCGAGCCCCACCACCTGCTGGATGGGCGTGCCGGGGACGGTGTCCTTGGGCAGGTCCAGCAGACCATAAACTTCGGAGCCCGGGTACAGATCCTCGTTGAGGCCCAGTTCCTCGCCGCTGCAGAGCATACCGTTGGACTCGACGCCCATGAGCGGCTTGGCCTTGATCTTGATGCCGCCGGGCAGCGTGGAGCCGTCCAGGGCAGCGGGCGTGTGCATGCCCGCGTAGACGTTGGCCGCACCGGTGGAGATCTGGATATCGTGGCCGTATTCGCCGCAATCCACCTTGCAGATGTGCAGATGGGTGCCTTCCTGCGGGACGCACTCGGTGACCACACCGACCACGACCTTATCGATGTCGGCGGACAGGTCGATCAGTTCCTCGACCTCAAAGCCACAGTCGAAGAGCTTTTTCTCCAGCTCCTCGGCGGTGACATCAATTTCTACATACTGTTTCAGCCAGCTGAATGGTACTTTCATTCCAGACTTCCCCCTCTCAATCCTCGAACTGCTTCAGGAAACGCAGATCGTTTTCAAACATCAGACCGATGTTGTTGATGCCGTACTTGAGCATGGCGATACGCTCGATGCCGATGCCGAAAGCAAAGCCGGAATACACCTTCGGGTCGATGCCGCAGTTTTCCAGCACACTGTGATGCACCACGCCGGCGCCCAGGACCTCGATCCAGCCGGTGTGCTTGCACAGCGAGCAGCCCTTGCCGCCGCACTCGAAGCAGGAAACGTCCACCTCGACGCTGGGCTCGGTGAAGGGGAAGTAGGACGGCCGCAGACGGGTCTTGACCTCGGGGCCGAACAGGGCCTGGACGAACTTGTCCAGCATGCCCTGCAGGTCGCACAGGGTGATGCCCTTATCCACCACAAGACCTTCCATCTGATGGAACATGGGGCTGTGGGTGGCGTCGGAGTCCGAACGGAACACGCGGCCCGGCACCAACACCTTGATGGGCGGCTTTTCCATATCCATGACGCGGATCTGACCGCCGCTGGTCTGGGTGCGCAGCACAATATCGTCGGCCACGTAGAAGGTATCCTGCATATCCCGGGCCGGATGATTCTTCGGCACGTTCAGGCGGGTGAAGTTGTGGTCATCGTCCTCGATTTCAGGACCTTCGTAGATTTCAAAGCCCATACCGGAGAACACATCCACGATCTCGTTCTTGACGAGGGTGATGGGATGCAGGTTGCCGGTGGTGCGGGTCTTGGCCGGCAGTGTGATATCCACCGTCTCGGCCGCGTTGCGGGCTGCCAGGGCAGCCTTCTCCACCTGGGCGGACAGCGCCTGGTACTGGCCCTCGGCCCAGTTCTTGAACTCGTTGATGGTCTTGCCCATGGCGGGACGGTCCTCCTTGGGCACGTCGCGCAGCGCCTTGGTGAGACCGGCTACCGCACCATTCTTGCTCAGAAACTTCTGCCAGAAGTCCGACAGCTCCGCTTCATTGGCAACAGCCGCGCCCGCCTGCTCGATGGCGGCGCGCAATTCCTTGATTTTTTCTTCCATAGTACACCTCTGCTCTGTACGGGGCGGGGCAAACAAAAAAGACCTCGTCCCTGTCTTTCCTCAGGGACGAAGCCTTGTACTTCAAAACTCCGCGGTACCACCCGTGTTCCGCGCAAAGCTGCGCGGCACTCTTTGTCTGCCTGTAACGGTGCAGGGCCGTTGCGCGCTACTGGGCAGCCTGGGGCCGCCGTTCCCGCACACCACTCGGGAGCGAACTTCGGCGCGGGTGCTTTGCAGGCGGCTTGCAGCCGACGACCGCCCTCTCTGGCCCAAAGGCCCCGCGCTTACTTTCTCCGTCATCGTGTTTTTTCAATACGCCTACTAGTATAGCCAGCCCGCCGGAATTTGTCAAGGCAGGCATGACGCAAAAAAGGGAGGGCCCGAAGGCCCTCCCTTGCCGGCGGATCAGTCGCTGCGGCGACCGACCATGCGCAGGATATACAGGAAGATGTTGATGAAGTCCAGATACAGGTTCAGCGCACCGATGATGGACGCCTTGTGCAGCATGGCTGCATCCCCGCCGAAGTAGGCGTAGTGATGTTTGAGCATCTGAGTGTCATAGGCAGTCAGGCCCATAAAGATCAGAAGACCGATGGCGCAGAGCACCAGATCCATCAGGCCGAAGCGCATGCCGAAGAGGCTGAACAGGCTGCCCACCAGCGAGCAGACCAGCATGGCGACCAGGCCGGCAAAAAGGCTCGGGCCCCACCCGGTGAGGTCCCGGCGGGTGGTGGCTCCATAGACGGCCATGACGCCGAAGTAAACGGCGCCCACCAGGAACGCCAGCACCAGGCTGCCCACGTCATACACCAGGAAGATGGTGGACAGGTTGATGCCGTTGAGCACCGCATAGCCGAAGAAGAGGCCGGTGGCGGTGCCGGGCTGGATTTTGGTGATACGGGCCGAAAGCACGAACACCATCACCAGTTCCGCGATGGCCGTAAGGAAGATCAGGCCGGTTCCGGCCAGCAGATATACCAGACCGCTGGTCACGGTACCGATGCCCACAGCAAAGGTCACCAGCAGGCCGGCGAACATCCAGCCGAAAGTTTTGGTCATATACTGACTTAGCGTGCCGAACGGGCTTTCCGCGTAAGAAATATCATTGTAATTTTGGTACATGGTTGATTCCCCTTTCTTAATACGGTATTATAGCCATAAAAGATGTGAAAACCATCACAAATTTATGAAGTACCTGTTAACAGTATCCTATAGAGAAGGAAAAATGTCAACCATGGATTCTTTTGGTATCTATCTGCATGTTCCCTACTGCAAGGCCAAGTGCCGCTACTGTGATTTTTACTCAGCTCCGGGTGCCAGGGGCGTACCGCAATCTTACGTGGATGCGCTGCTGCGGGAACTTGCCAAAAATTCCCGCCGTCCTGATACGCTGTATTTCGGCGGCGGCACTCCGGGCCTGCTCTCCCCCGCCCAGTCGGCCAGCCTCATTCAGGCTGCCAACCCGCTGCCCGGTGCCGAGATCACGCTGGAGGCCAACCCCGATACCATTACCCGGGAAACCCTGTACGGATTCCGTCAGGCCGGCGTCACCCGTATCAGCTTCGGCGTGCAGAGTGCCGATGACACCCAGCTGCGGCGATTGGGCCGCACCCACACCGCCGCCGGGGCTGCCAAAGCGCTGGGCATGGCCCGGGAAGCAGGTTTTCCGGAGATCTGCGGCGACATCATGCTGGCGCTGCCCCACTATTCCAACACCGAATTCGATGCCACCCTGGACCTGCTGCAAAGCGGCGGGTGCACCCACATTTCGGCCTATCTTCTCAAAATCGAGCCGGGCACTGCCTTTGCGAAGTTCCCGCCCGAGGGACTTCCCGGTCCCGACGAATCCGCCGACTTCTATCTCTATGCGGTGCGGCGGCTGGAGCAGGCGGGCTACCGCCAGTATGAGATCAGCAACTTTGCCCGCCCCGGCCACGAGGGACGGCACAATCTTCTCTACTGGAACTGCCGGGACTACTGGGGTGTGGGTCCCGCCGCCCACAGCTGCATCGGCAATGTGCGCCGCTTCTGGCCCGACGATGTGCAGGGCTTTATTGCGGGCCGTGTGACGGAGCAGCCGGAAGGCGTCTGCGATGCGGAGGATTTTCTGCTTATGCAGCTGCGGCTGAACCGCGGGCTGAATCTTGACGACTACGCCCGGTGGGGCGGGCATCTCACCAAACCGCAGCTGGATTTTCTGCGTCACTGTGTGGCCAGCGGCTATGCCGAATTTGATGGGGAACAGCTGCGGCTGACCCCTGCCGGGATGGTGGTCCAGAACGCCATTCTGGAAGCGCTGATCTGAACCAAAAAAAGCGGAGACAACCGTTTGGTTGTCTCCGCTTTTTGCTTGTATTATCCGGAAAAATGCCGTACCGGCCAGCCCAGCAGGGCGGCGGCCGCCTCATCGTGGGTGACCAGAATGGCCGGGCGCTCACCGGTCAGGCGCACCGCAGCGGCAGCCGCCTGGGCGACCAGTTCGGCGTCCATCCCGGTAAAGGGTTCGTCCATCAGCAGCGTTTCGGCATCCTTGCAGAGCAAGGCCCGCAGCAGCGCCGCGCGCCGTTTCTGCCCGCCGGACAGCTTGCCCGCCGGCAAGGTCAGGTCACTGTCGGCAAAGCCCAGCGCCCGCAATTCGGTTTCGGCTTCCCGCAGGGTCAGGCCATGCCCGGCCAGCACCAGATTGCCGCCTGCCGTCAATTGGGGGCAAAGGCGGTCCTCCTGAAAAACGGCCGCCGGGGTGACCACACCAGTCACCGTGCCGGCATCCGGTTTTTCCAGCCCCAGCAGGATACGCAGCAATGTTGTCTTACCGCAGCCGGAAGGCCCCATGAGCACCATGGGACGGTCCACCGTCCAGGAAAAGTGATCCAGCACAGTCTTGCCGTCGAAGCGTTTGCAGAGGTTTTCGATGACGATGCTCATACATGCACCTCCCCGCAAAGCCGCACTTTGGCAGCGCGCAGCAGCCGCGCCGCCACCGCCGACAGCAAAGCCGACAGCACCACGATCACCAGCGTCCAGGCGAAAACATCCGGGGTGGACAGTGTGATCTTGGCGCGGTAGAGCGCATCCCCCACCGAGTGGTCCGGCAGGCCGATGACCTCCGCCGAGACGCCGCTCTTCCAGCACATACCCATGGCGGCAATGCAGCTTTCACAGAAAGACGGGAAAATGCCCGGCAGCCAGATATAGCGCAGCCGCGCCATCCAGGAAAGCCGGTAGACCCGCGCCATTTCCAGCAGTTGGGGGTCGGTATCGGCAATGCCGGCCAGCACCCCGGCGTAGACCACCGGCAGCACATGGGTGAAGCTGACGACCACCGAAAGGTTGCTGCCGCTGACCCACAGCAGGGCCAGAATCACGAAGCTGGCCACCGGCATGGCACGGATCAGCTGCATGATGGGGTCCACAAAGACCCGCACCCCGTGCCAGCGCGAACCGGCCGCCCCCAGCACGAGACCGCCGATGACCGCCAGCACGAACCCAGCGACGATGCGCAGCGCGCTGAAGCCGATGCGCTGCCAGAAAGCCGCCGTCGGCACCAGCTGAGCCAGGGCTTTGAGGGTCTGCAGCGGGGTGGCCAGGAACAGCCCGCCATGGCCCAGGGTCAGCGCGGCGATCTGCCAGACGATGATCCAGGCAACCATGGCGAGAAACCGCTCCCGGTACTTAGACACCATAGTAGAAATCGTCAGCGGGCATCGCACCGCCCACGCTGGTGGGGTCGGCGTCGTAGAGGACCTGGAAGTAGTTGACCAGATCGGTCTTCATCTGCTCGCCGCGCTCAAAAACGATGTTGCACTCCGGCAGGGCCTTCTGGGCCAGGGCGGCCTTGGCAACGATGCCGTAGGTCTCGCACAGGGCTGCGGTGCCCTCGAGGTCGGTGTTGGCCGCTTCCACACTGGCGGCATAGCCGTTCAGGAACTCTTCAAAGGCATCGGGATCGGCTTCCACGGCATCCTTGCGGACGACCAGCACGCCGGTCACCAGCTGAGAGCCGGCCACCTTCTGCCATTCGTCGTTCATATCCAGCGCCACACGCAGCCCCTCGACCTGGGACAGGGCACTGGTCACAAAGGGCTGGGGCAGCATGGCGATGGTCGCCTGGCCTGCCTGCACCTGGCTGAGCGCCTCGGTGGCTTCGCTGCAGTATTCGATGGTAACGTCGTTGTCGGGGTCAATGCCGTTCTGGCTCAGCACATAGCGCAGCACGTACTCCGGCGTGGTGCCTTTGCCGGTGGTCACGATGGTCTGGCCTTTGAGGTCGGCCACAGACTGGACCGTTTCACCGTTTTCCACAATGTACAGAACTCCCAGCGTGTTGACGCAGGCAACTTCCACCTGGCCGCTGGTCTTCTGGTACAGAGTTGCCGCCAGGTTGGCCGGGATCGCCGCAGCGTCCAGCTCGCCCTTGACCAGCAGCGGGACGATCTCGTCGGCAGCGCCGTACATCGTGAAGTTGTAGTTGGCGCCGTCATCGCTGTCCATCAGATTGACAAGGCCCATGGTGGTGGGACCTTTCAGGCCCGCCACACGCAGTCCCTCCGCTGCGGTTTCGGGGCTGGCAGTAGCCTCCGCCACCGTGGTCTCCGGAGTGGATTCCGCCGTGGCCGTTTCGGAAGAAGAGGATGCCGGCGCGCCGCAGGCCGCCAGCGAGAGGCACAGGGCAGCCGCTGTGACAGCCGCCAGAATACGCTTGAATTTCATAAGTCTATTCCTCCTTATTGCATTTGCGGCACCACTATACTATAATGTTAAAAAATTGTCTGTTGCCAAGGCAACCGTTTTGTGTGAGGTGCTGTATGGATTATTCCCCCTATTACGACGTTTTGCGCAGCACCAGTTTGTTCCAGGGCATGCGGGACAGCGACCTGCAGACCCTGACCGACTGTTTTGCGCCCCATGTCCGCCGCTACGAACGCGGCGAACTTTTGCTGCTGGCCGGCTACCCCACCACCGAGGTAGGCATTGTGCTGGAAGGCGAGATCGTAGCCGCCAAACCGATGCCCGACGGCACCGCCGTGGTCATGGCACACATGGGGCCGGGCGGCGTCTTTGCCGATGTACTGGCAGGCGGCCAGAGCAAAAGTCCCGTGAATGTGACAGCCGCCCAGCCCTGCCTGGTGTTGTATCTGCCCTGTGAAGCGCTGCTGCGTCCCTGCGGTGCGCTGCATCCCGCCCACCTGCAACTGCTGCACAACTGGCTGCAAACGGTCAGCAGCAAATATTTTGCGCTGGACCGCCGCTTGGAATTGTTGTGCTGCAAGAGCCTGCGCGGGCGCATCTGCCTGTGGCTGCTGGAGCAGCGGGAAGAAGCCGGGGCTGACACCTTCGACACCCCGCTGACCCGGGGGGAACTGGCCTCCTACCTAAACTGTGACCGCAGCGCCCTGTGCCGGGAGCTGAGCCGCATGCAGGACGAGGGGCTTCTGGCTTTGTTCCGCCGCAGCTTCAAGCTGCTGGACCCCGAACGGCTGCGCTCCATGGGCCAATGATTGCAGTATTTGTATCGTATATGCTATAATGAACTCATTTCTATAAAAGCTGTTTTCTCGGGCCCCTGGGAGTCTGCCGGGAGGGCCTGTTCGTCCAAACTTTTGTTTTCCTTCTTATCGAGGTACTATCATGGAAAACCGTCAACCACCTGTTCTTTACATCATCATCCCCTGCTATAATGAGCAGGAGGTGCTGCCCATCACGGCACCGCAGTTTCTGAAAAAGATCACCGACCTGTCCGCCGCCGGAAAAATCAGTCCCGACAGCCGCGTTCTGTTCGTCAACGACGGTTCCAAGGACCGCACCTGGGAGATCATCAACGGCCTGGCTGCCGCCGACCCCCATTACGCCGGCATCTGCCAGAGCCGCAACCGCGGCCATCAGAATGCCGTGCTGGCCGGGCTGATGGAAGCCAAAGACCGCTGCGACATCACGATCTCCATCGACTGCGACGGCCAGGATGACATCAACGCCATGGACGCCATGGTGGACGCTTACCTGGACGGCTGCGATGTGGTGTACGGCGTGCGCAGCAAGCGCGATACCGATACCTTCTTCAAGCGGTTTACCGCCGAGAGCTTTTACAAGCTGCTCAACGCCATGGGCGCCGAAGTCGTCTTCAACCATGCGGATTACCGCCTGATGAGCGCCCGGGTACTGCAGGAATTTGCCCGTTTCAAGGAGGTCAATCTGTTCTTGCGCGGCATGGTACCGCTGGTGGGCTTCAAATCCACCTGCGTGACCTACGAGCGCCACGAGCGCATTGCCGGTGAAAGCCATTATCCCCTTTCCAAGATGCTCTCCCTGGCTTTTGACGGCATCACCAGCCTGTCCATCAAACCCATCCGCTTCATCACCGGCTTCGGCGTCCTTGTGGCGCTGGTCAGCTTCATCGGCGTGCTGTGGGCCGTGATCGAGGCCGCCCTCGGCATGACGGTTTCCGGTTGGGCCAGCACGACCAGCATCATCTGCTTTGTGTCCGGTGTGCAGCTGATCTGCCTGGGTGTGATCGGCGAGTACATCGGCAAGATCTACATGGAGACCAAGCATCGTCCGCGCTATATTATCAGCGAGACGACCCCCAATTTTGAACGCAGCAAGGAGGAGGACGCATGAGCCGTCAGGTATGGAAGGGTTCCACCCTGCTCAATCCCGAACCGCCGGTACTGGTCAGCTGCGGCAGCCCCGACCAGCCCAACCTGATCACCGTGGGCTGGTGCGGCACCATCTGCACCCAGCCGCCCATGCTTTCCATCAGTGTGCGGCCCGAGCGGTACAGCCATCACCTGATCCAGGAGAGCGGTGAGTTCGTCGTCAATCTGCCCACCGAAGCGCTGGTGCGCGCGGTGGACTGGTGCGGTGTGAAGAGCGGCCGGGATGTAGACAAGTTTGCCGCCATGAAACTGACCCCGGTCCCGGCCAGCAAAGTCGGCACGGTCCTGGTGGAGGAAAGCCCCCTGAATCTGGAATGCAAGGTCACCCAGGTGATCTCGCTGGGCAGCCACGACCTGTTCCTGGCCGAGTGTGTGGCCGTGGACGTGGATGAGTCTTTGCTGAACGAGGACGGCAAACTCTGCCTGAACAAAGCCAAGCTGATCGTGTATTCCCACGGCGACTATCTGGCACTGGGCCGCCGCCTGGGCACCTTTGGCTACAGTGTGCGCAAGCGCAAGCCCCGCCCGCGCCGGTGATGGTTTTTCCCGTTACCACAAAAGCCCTCGCTGCAGAACCTTCTGCAGCGAGGGCTTTTTCCTTTGTTGCTTTCAGGATACAGGGAACAGCACTTTCTGACTGTCCAGGTCAAACAGATTGTCCCGGTTGATGACGCGGGTCGCTGTATCCACGTGCTTCTCCACTTCGCCGCGCTGGCCGCTCAGCAGCTTGTAGGCACTCTCCACGCCAAAATATCCCATTTCATAGGTATTCTGGACCACCAGCGCATCCACCACACCGGTCTGCAGCGCATCCACCGTTGCCAGATTGGAGTCAAATGCCACCATGCACAGGGCATTCTGGAGATGCAGTTCTTCCACCGCCTGGGCGGCACCCACGCTGGTGGGTTCGTTGAACGCCAGCAGCACATTGATCTCGGGATGGGCGCGCAGCATCGCCAGCGTATCCTGTCTGGCACTGACGGCCTCCGCCAGGGTATGGATGGTAGCCACGATCTCGGCACGGCCACTGTCTGCAAAGGCATCCACCGCACCGCGCTCGCGGTCCTGACCGTTGGCGCTGTTCACATCATAGTTGACGATGCCCACTTTCAGCGAGCCGGTCGTCCCCTTCAGCGCTGCCTCCGCCGCCATCTGCCCGGCGCTGTAGTTGTCGGTGCCGATATAAGTCGCCACTTTTTCGGAATTCACAGCTGAGTCTATGACCACGATCTTGATGCCCTTCTCCGCAGCCGCCTCCACCGCCGGTGCATTGGCATCAAAATCAATGGCCGAAAACACCAGTGCCTGGGCCCCGTTTTCCACCGCCTGGGCAATCATTTCGTTCTGGGCTTCGTAATCTTCTTCCGTCCCCGGGCCGTCGATGGTCAGATCCATATTGTATTCCGTGGCAGCTGCCTCCGCCCCGACAAATACCGCCTTCCAGAAATCCGTCCGGGTGGATTTGGCCACCAGCGCCACTTTATACTTGGTTGCGGCAGCGTCCTGGGATGCCGTCGATGCACATCCGACCAGCAGACAGAGCACCAGCAAAAACACCGGCAGGTGCTTAATGTGTTTTATCATACTCGCCCTCCCGGTCTTCCGGCACGCGCGGCATCCGGATCGTGACAGTGGTGCCCTCGTCGGGCACACTGTCGATGGATATGCCATACTGCGCTCCAAAATAAATGCGCAGCCGGTCATTCACATTCTTGATCCCGATGCCGGTACGGTCGGTGGGTTCATTTTTCAAAAGTTCCGCCACCTGCTCCGGCGACATGCCAATGCCGTCATCGGTCACCTTGAACAGGATATCCTCCCCGTCGGCACATACTTCGATTTCAATGTGACCGGGTTCCACCATCAGGTCCAGCCCGTGGGTGATGGAATTTTCGATGATGGGCTGCAGCGTGATCTTGTTGCACAGGCAATGCAGGCAGCTTTCGTCCACCGTGAAATGGTAGGTAAACTGGTTTTTGTAGCGGAATTTCTGGATCAGCAGGTAGGACTCTGCATGCTGCAGCTCTTTTTCAATGGGGATCAGTTCATGGCCCCGGCTGATGCTGATGCGGAACAGCCGTGCCAGCGCATGGACCATCTTCACTGCATCGGCGTTCTTGCCGCGCTCGCACATCCAGGCAATGGAGTCCAGTGTGTTGTACAAAAAGTGCGGGTTGATCTGCGCCTGCAATGCCTTGAGTTCGGTTTTGCGCAGGTCGATCTCTTCCTCACGCACCGTGGTCATCAGTTTCTGGATGCGGCCGACCATGTGCCCGAAGGAATCCGACAGCTCCTGCACTTCCCGCGTGCCGGCCACCGGCTCATAGGTAAAGCCGTCGGCATCCTGCTCAAACTGTTCCATGGCCGTTTCCAGCCGCTGCAGCGGGCGGCTGAGCAGGTGGGAGATGACCCAGCCCGCCAACAACGCCGCCGCCAGAATCATGGCCGAGGTCGCCAGTGTGATGCGCACCATCTGCCAGAAGCTCTCGTTGACGGTCTCGTCGATATAGCTGACACCTACCACCCGCCAGTTGCTGTCCGGCACATCCTGCAGACTGTAAATGACGGTATCCTCCACATAGGTCCCGTCCGCCAGGTTGGCCAGGCGGGCCACTTCCTCACTTTTGATGCCCGCATACAGCAGCTGCTGCTGCGGATGATAGACCATGTTGCCGTGCTCATCCATCAGGTAGCAATACCCGTGCTGACCGATGCCCACGCCGTTGATGCTGGCGCCCAGTCCCGAAAAACGCACATCCACCGCCACCCAGCTGGCGGAACTGCCCCGGGGCATGGGGCGCACCACCGAAACGACCCAGGGATAATACCCTGCGAAGATGGATTCCACATGGGGCGAACTGATATACCCGTCCGCATACCACTGGGCCATATTCAGATCAAAGGACAGGTTTTTCAGGATGCCGGTGCGCGGCGTGTGGTCCAGCGCCCAGCAATCCTGAAGGGTCCCCTCCCCGTCGTAGGTCGTCACCGCCACCACTTCGCTGCGGGCATTCAGCCAGGCGTTCAGGTAGGCATCCCGGTCTTCTTCGGGGGTATCCATCTCGGCCATGACGTCGTTGATCGTTTCTTCCAGGTTTTCCACATAGTTGCTGACCGTGCCCACTACCTGACTGACTGCCTGGGCACTGCTGGTACGCGCACTTTGCACCACCGAGGCCCGGTAGCTCTGTAAAAAGGTCCCCACACACAAAAGCAGCGTGACCGCCGCTACCGCCGTGATCAGTACGACGATAAGCGGCGCGGTGCGCGGTGCATGGTATTGCCGTTTCATGAGACAGCCTCCCTCTCCGCGGCCTGGGCCGCACGCTGGCGGCGCAAAGCCCCCGGCGAGGTACCGGTATATTTTTTGAAGCAGTAACTGAAGTAGTGCTGGTCCGAGTACCCCACGCGGCGGGCGATCTCCTGCACCTGCAGATTGGTGGTCAGAAGCAGTTCCCGGGCGGCCTCCATACGGCGGCGCACCAGAATGTTGATGAAGGTTTCCCCCGCCGTTTTCTTGATGCAGGCGCTCAGATGGTTGGGGCTTACATCCAGCATGGCGCTCAGGGATGCCAGGGAAAGGTCCTCGTCCATGTAATGCTGCTCAATGATTTCCAGCGCACGCTCGCACAGACCGCCGCCCTTGCGGGTATCGGCCGTAAAGCTGACGCCGCCCTCGCTCTCTTCGGCCGCATGCAGGGCTTCCAGCGCCTGCCGGTAGGCACCGTTGAGCTGGGTGAACTGCGCCACCGGACGGCCCACGCCAACCAGTACCCGCTTGCCCAGGGCACGTTCGGTCAGCTGGCAGATCTCGTCGGCCAGAATGTGCAGGTATTCATCGAAATCCGACGGGTTACCGATGAGCACCGCCACCGCCCGTCCGCTGGAGAAAAAGACAAAATGCCGCAGATATTTGTTGGCCAGCTGTTCCACCAGCCGGATGAAGCCCGCCTCACAGGGGGAGCCGTCTGACATGGCCGCTGCCAATACCACCAGCAGGCCGCGGTCATCGCTGCCGCGCAGCAGACCACAGGACACCGCGTTTTCCCGCAGGGTATTTTCCATTCCTTCCGGTGCACCGTCGTAGTGTTCCAGCACCAGGGGGATCAGAAACGCTGCCCGGTCCCCCTGATTGTGGTCACTGCGGCGCAGGCTGGCATAACGCCGGTCGATTTTTTCGTGGATGTTCTTGAGTTCAGCCGCCAGACCGTCCATTGTAAGGGGCTTAAGCATATAACTGATGATGTTATACTGAATGGCCTGTTTGGCGTATTCAAAATCATCGTAGCCGCTCAAAAAAGCGATGTGCATGGCGGGGCGGATCTCACGCACCTGGCGGGCCAGCTCAATGCCGGAGATAAAGGGCATCCGGATATCGGTCAGCAGCAGATCCGGCTCCAACCGTTCCACCAGTTCCAGGGCATCCAGGCCGTTGCTGGCGCTGCCCACCAGATGAAAGCCCAGGGCTTCCCAGGGGGTCATGGTGCAGACGGCTTCGCGCAGTTCGTCCTCGTCATCAGCCACCACGACCGTGTAAATATTTTTATCAGCCATACGATTTTCTCCTTCGTTTGCTGACTTTATTATAGAGGGTTCGACTCGATTATGCAAGGAAAAAGGCCCGCCCGGATGAGTCCGGACGAGCCTTGGATGCCGGTCACAGCCAGAACTGGACCAGACGGCTTACATTCTGATAGAGCGCGGGATTCTGCCCGATAAGGCCGGGCTCCGCGGCAAAATATACGCAGAAGTTGTACACGGCCCCCGCCAGCACCGCCAGCGGCAGCGCTTTGCGGTAAAGTCCCTGCAGCACCGCTACGCCGGGTTGTGCAGCATGGCCTTGCAGGATCTGTTCCGCCAGCAGCCAGGCCAGCGCCCCCGCCAGCAGCAGCGGGCCGAGCCAGTCGCTCTGGTAACGGTAGAGCACACCGGCCATCTCACAGTCCACCACCACCAGCACCAGCATAGCCGCCAGGGTACCGTACAGCAGTGCGCGCAGATCCCCCCGCTGCCGCAGCCGCTTTTTCGCCAGCGGCAGCACGGCCAACCCCCACACAAAGGGCAGGCAGGCAACCCCACCGCCATAGAACAGTTCGGTGATGGTCAGGCCCATATAGTTGGTGCTCATTTTCGTAGCACTGAGGTACGGGAACACCGTACTGACGCCCGGGATGCCGAACAGGAAGGTAACCACCGCCGGGGCGATACGCCCAACGCTGAATCCGCGGCGGGTCATGTCGTTGCTGGTCAGGTTGTAGTTAGCCCCGAAGTCGAGGGGGGAACCGAACCGCGCGGCGTTATACCACATAAGCACTGCCGCC
Organism: Oscillospiraceae bacterium; assembly: GCA_019424695.1. Lineage (GTDB taxonomy): Bacteria > Bacillota > Clostridia > Oscillospirales > Ruminococcaceae > Gemmiger. Next base: position 24,903 of record JAHYZA010000009.1, on the reverse strand, counting down.
ACCACCAGCACCGGCAGCAGGAAGGCGACCGCCTCCCCCGCCCCGGCCCGGCTGCGCAGACGCTTTTCCGTTCCATAGCGCCGCCAGAAAATGGGCAGCGCCAGCACCGCGAACACTTCCATCTGGGGACGGCACCCGGCCACCAATGCCATACACAGGCTGCCCAGCGCCAGGTGCACTATGAGGCGGCCGCGCTTCTGTACCGGCGTATTGGCGGCGGCCAGCCACTGCCAGAGCCCCAGCATGACAAAAGCCGCGCCGCAGAGGATCGCATATTCGTACACCGAGGGCCGCAGCAGCAGATACCAGATCTGGCTGCCTGCCGCCACACCGGTGGCCGTGAGCAGATACACCGCCGCACTGGCCCGGGGAAACCAGCGGCGCAGCGCCTGTTTGACGCAGCCGAAGGACGCCCAGATCAGCAGCCAGGACAGCAGAATCATGGGCAGGCTGGGCGGCAGGTCCCCCACCCCGGTGAGGGCCTCAAAGGGCAGCTGGAACAAAAGGCAGGGCACCAGGCCGAAGTAGACATAGTAGCGCCCCTGGTAATAGGCCACATCCCACAGGGCATCGGGGGCGGCAGATTGCCGGGCCGCGGTATCGTAGGGATTTTCCAGCGAGAGCATGGCTTCGGGCGGGTCCTTTTCCAGATCCAGACGGCCGTCGAGCAGGCTGTGGGCCAGTGCACCGTACTGGGCCGCCGTATCGTTGGCCCAGTCATTGATATGCTTGGTGAAAGTGATGCGGCTTTCGCCGTCCCAGTCCGCCGTGTTATAGAAGGACGTGGCCACCCCGGCGTTGAACCGGTCGGCAAAGGGAGCCAGGAATGCCAGCGCCGCCAGCACCGCCATGACCAGCAGCACCGCCGGGCGATAGCGCCGGATGTGTTCCAGATAGGCGTCCCGCCAGAGGACACTGGCCGGACGCAGGGCAAAGGCCGCGCCCAGCAGGGCAAAGAGCGCCGCGAACCGCACCAGAGAGAGATCCAGCGGACGGGGCACATTGGCGTATACCGTCTGCAAGGTATAGCTGAGCGGGTAGTAGCGGTACTCGCCCTCATAGGCGTAGGCGGTCAGGGTCAGCGTGGAGGCTTTGCCCGAAAGATCGAGGCTGCGGGTCTGGCTGCGCACCGCCCGCTCCGCCACCTGCCAGGCCCAGCTCTGGCGGGACACCGAACTGGCTTCGTCGGTAGCCGCCACCGTGAGTGTAAACACCGGGCTCTGCACTTCCGGGTGGGGTCCGTCGTATTGGTAATCCAGACCGGAGACCTGCAGGTTATACAGTTCCCGGTCCAGCCCCGCAAAAGTCAGGGTATTGTGTTCTGCGTCCAGCGTCAGCGGGGCGTCCGGGTCGGCATCCTCGGTAAGATACGGGCGCAGGTCCACCGGCGTATAGCTGTGGCTGGCCCAGAAATTGAGGTTGCAGACAAACAGTTCCAACCCCAGCGCTGAGGCCAGCAGCAGCCCCACGGCCGCCGCGGTGCGTCCCTTGGGCAGGCGATGCCGCAGCCGGAACCCGCACACCACTGCGCAGGCCCACAGCGCCATACCGGCGATGCCCAGCAGGCGGAAAGCGTCGAAATCCACGGTCAGACCGGGTTTGGAATAGATGCACGCCGCCCAGGCCCAGACGGCCCCCACCAGCCCCGGTCCGGCCCAGAGGTCGGTGCGGTTATGTTTCCGGTGGTCCAGCCGCCCCGGCAGCCAGGCGAACAGCGCTGCCATCAGCAGCGTGAGAAAAATCGTGAGAATGAGCATAGACCGCTCCTCTATGTGTTGTTTTTGCGCCGGGGCATGCCCCGGCCGCCATCCTGATTATACTCCATTGCGCAGGGCGTTGTACAGCTTTTCCGCCTTGGCATGGCTGATGCCCTTGACCTCTTCCAGGTCGGAAATGCTGGCAGCCTTGACGGCCGCCACCGTCTTGAAGTGCGCCAACAGGGCGGCACTGGTTTTTTCGCCCACACCTGGCAGGGCCGTCAGTGTAGCCGCATAGGAACGCTTCTTCATGGCGCGCTTGCGATAGTCGTTGGCATAGCGGTGGGTCTCGTCCTGGATGTTGGTGACAAAGGTAAAGATATTGCGGTTCCGGTTGATGGCAATTTCGCCCCCCGCATCATCCACAATGGCGCGGGTTCGGTGATGGTCGTCCTTGACCATGCCGAAGGTGGGCACACGCTCAAAGGCCGTGCCTTTCAGCGCCTCTTTGACAGCCCCCACCTGGCCCCGGCCGCCGTCGATGAGCAACAGATCCGGCAGTGTGGCAAACTGGTTCTGAGGGCCGTCCGGCTTTTCGCCCCGCCGGGCCGCCTCATATTCCGCCGCGCGGCGGGACAGTGTCTCGGCCAGCGAAGCGTAGTCGTCGGTGCCGGCTACCGTTTTCATCTTGAAGCGGCGATATCCGGAACGATAGGGTTTACCGTCCTTGAACACCACCATACCGCAGACGCTGGAACCGTCGCCCCAGTTGGAAATATCGTAGCTTTCGATAACACGGGGCGGTGCCTTGAGCCCCAGCATCTGGGCGGCTTCCTCCAGGAGTTTTTCCTCCCGGGTATAGCGGCCGCTCTCCCGGCCCAGGCGTTCCACCGCATTGGTGTAGGCCATGGTGACCAGTTTGGCCACATCCCCCCGCTGGGGCACATACAGTTCCACCTTGCTGCCCCGGGTCTGGTTCAGCGCTTCGTTCAGTGCTTCGGCGTCAGAGGGCAAGGCATCCACCGCAATAGTCTTGGGAATCGTTTCCCCATCCAGATAGTACTGGGGCAGGAATTCCTCCCGCACCCGATCAATATCGGTGGTATCGTGAAAGACAAATTCCCGTTTGTCGGTCAGGCGGCCATCCCGGTAACGCAGCACCGCCGCACACACCGCCCGCGTGGTGCCCGCCAGGGCAATGATATCCATCTCGGTATCGGCGTCCATAACCACTTTCTGTCCGGCTGCCACCCGCTCGATGGCCTGGATCTGGTCCCGCAGCAGGGCCGCCGTTTCAAAATCCAGCCGCTCCGAAGCTGCCTCCATCTTTTCGCGTAGCTGTTTGACGATGTCCTTTTTGCCGTAGCGGATCATCCGCAGCGCGCCCTGGACCGCTTCGTTGTAGGCTTCACAGCTGATCTTGCCGCTGCATACCGCCATGCACTTACCGATATGGGCGTTCAGGCAGGGGCGCCCCTTGCCGAAATCCCGGGGAAACTCCCGGTTGCAGCGCGGCAGCAGAAAACAATCCTGGGCCATCTCCACCATTTCCCGCACCGCAAAGGAGGAGGTGAACGGGCCGATATAGTCGGCATCGTCCTCATCCTTTTGCAGGGCCGCCGAAATGCGCGGCCAGGGGCCTTTGGTCACTTTGACATAGCTGTACCCCTTATCATCCTTGAGCAGGATGTTGTACTTCGGCGTGTGCGCTTTGATCTGGCTGGCTTCCAGTACCAGGGCTTCAAACTCACTCTGGCAGACGATCACGTCAAAGGTAAAGGCGTGGGCGATCATCTGGGTCACCTTGGCGTCATGGGGCACGCCTTCCCGGAAATACTGGGACACCCGGGTTTTCAGGCGCTTTGCCTTGCCGATATAGATGATGGTATCGCTTTTGTCCCGGATGATATACACCCCGGGCAGCAGCGGCAGCATACAGGCTTTGCGGTACAGTTCAGCTTTTGTCATAAGACACCCTTACAAAACAGCAGAAAATAAAAAAGCGGCGGGTCGCCCCGCCGTTGCATTTGTGACAAGAATTACTCGGCAAAGCCGGAGCTGACCAGCTTGACCAGACCGTCGACCGCAGCCTGCTCGTCGGCGCCATCGGCAATGATGCGGATGGTGGTGCCGCCCACGATGCCCAGGCTCAGAACACCGAGCAGGCTCTTGGCGTTGACGCGGCGCTCTTCCTTCTCAACCCAGATGGAAGACTTGTACTCGTTCGCTTTCTGGATGAAGAAAGTAGCCGGACGGGCGTGCAGACCAACCTGATTCTCAACGGTAACTTCTTTCACGTACATAGTTATTCTCTCCTACTTTTGAAAATAATATGCCCCTGCGTTTCTACCGTGGGCGCTTGTCGTCAGGCGGTCTTCGCGCATGATACGCCGCCTTGATTGTTTCTATTTTATCCTATTTCGTCGATTTTGTACAGTAGCTTTTTTCAATTTTGGCAGGATTCTGTAATTCCGCCAAATCTCGGCTTTTGCCTTTGTGCACATTCACCAGTTTATTTTCAACATTGTTGTAGATTGGCAACAAAACTTTCTTTTATTGTGCCTCATATCGCAGTTTTAATTCCTGGCAATAGACGGCAGCCGTCGGATCGGTTGCCGGGTCGTACACCGCCGCCACACCCGCCGGGCGCCACCCCATACGGCGGTACAGCGCGAGCGCCCGTGTGTTGGTATCCAGCACCGTGAGGGTGGGATGGGGATGTTCCCCCAGCTTTTTGCGGGCAAAGTCCAGCATTTTGCTGCCGACGCCCTTGCCACGGGACGCTGCGGTCACAAACAAATGGCTGATTTGTCCGGTTTTATGGCAGACGCCGACCATTCCATCCGCTTCGTTTTTGGTATAGTGCAGATAAAAAGTCCAGCCCTTCTGCCGGTCCTGCTGCAGTTCCTCGCGGCAATGTTCCGGCGTCAGCGTGTCGAGGTAGAGCGGCGTGCACACTTCCTCGCAGACGGTATAGCGTCCCTCGGCAAAAAGGCGGGCGGCCAAATCCCACTGTTCGTCGTTTTTCACAAGGCGCATATTTTCGCCCCGTTTCCACTTGGGAAGCGCAGTCAGCGGATGGGTATCACACCATTGCTCATACAGGTCGGGACGGCGCAGACGGGTGCGGGTTCGGCTCTGCTGCCCGCGCCAGGCGTCGATCTTCTGGTGGTCCCCGGTGAGCAGCACCGGCGGAACTGCGCGGCCCTCCCACACTTCGGGGCGGGTATACTGGGGATATTCCAGCAGACCGTCCCAGTAGCTTTCGTCCTGGTAGCCCCGCTCCTCGGCCAGCACACCGGGCTGCAGCCGCAGCACGCTGTCGGCCACCACCAGGCTGGCCAGTTCCCCGCCGGTGAGCACATAATCCCCGATGGAGATTTCCTCATCCCCGAAGGCTTCGATCACCCGCTCGTCGATGCCCTCGTAGTGGCCGCAGACCAGCGTCACCGCATCGTACTGTGCCAGCCGTTTGGCTGCCTCCTCGTTGTAGGGGTGCCCCGCCGCCGTCAGGAATACCACGTGGGGTTTGGCTCTCCCCTGTTCCGCGCACTGGCGCTGCACCGCCCGCAGGCAGTCGGCAATGGGCTGGGCATACAGCACCATGCCGCAGCCGCCGCCATAGGGATAATCGTCGGTCTGCTTCTGCTTGTTGGTGGTGTAGTCCCGGATCTGGTGGCAATGCGCCTCGAACAGATTCTTGGCACGGGCCCGGCCCAGAATACTGGCCGAGAGAAAACTGTCGCACAGATCAGGGAAAAGCGTCACAATATCAATGCGCATGGCTTACTCCTTGTCGCCGTTGACGGCTTCGGTGAACATCCCGTCGATGGGCGTGACCGTGATGGTGCGCGTCTCCACATCGATCTCGCGCACGAATTCCGGCACGGCAGGCAGCATATGGGTACCGCCTTGGGCATTGGTGACGGTATAAATATCCTGGGCCGCGGGATGGTCCACCGCCGTCAGGGTGCCGTATTCCCGGCCGGTATCGGCGTCCACCACGCGGCAGCCCAGCAGGTCATCAATGAAATAGCGCCCCTTGGGCAGGCGGGCGTCGGCCTTGGCGAAATAGTAAGTCCGCCCCACCTGGGCGCGGGCCGCGTCCATATCGCCCACGCCGTCCAGCCGCAGCAGGATCACGTTGCCCTGGGCGCGCACCCCCAGCACCCGGACTTCTCCGGTGCCGTCGGCCCCCGTGAACAACCGCTTGAATTTGGCCAGAAACGCCGCGCCATCGCACAGCGGCAATGCTTTCATTTCGCCCCGCACCCCGTGGGTAGAGACGATCTTGCAGGCGGGAAGATAGTTTTGCATAGGTATCAGCCTTCCGTTTGGTTGAAGTCCAGCGGGCGAAAAACGCCCGGCATACAAAAAAGCACTCTGCCAAAACGGCAAAGTGCTTTTGGCTTTTAGTCGATCTCGACGATGACTTTTTCGCCCTGACGGACCGCAGCGGCACGCATGACAACGCGAATCGCCTTGGCGATGCGGCCCTGCTTGCCGATGACGCGGCCCATGTCGGCCTCGGCCACTTTGAGGTGATAGACGACGGTGCCATCCTCACGCGCGGGGTCAACGGTCACCTGCACGGCCTCCTTGTCCTCGACAAGGCCGCGGGCAACGGCTACTAAGAGTTCCTGCATGTGGCGTTCCCTCCCTCAGAAAAAGTGAAGAGCAGATTACAGAACGGCAGCCTTCTTCAGCAGCTCACGGACGGTGTCGGTGGGCTGAGCGCCATTGGCCAGCCACTGCTTGGCCTTGTCGGCGTCGATGCTGACAACGCTGGGCTCCTTGGTGGGATCGTAGTAGCCGATCTCCTCGATGAAGCGGCCATCACGGGCGAAACGGCTGTCGGCAACAACCACACGGTAGAAAGGAGCTTTCTTGGCGCCCATACGACGCAGACGAATCTTAACCATTGTAAATTCCTCCAAATACTTGTTTACGGCCCTTGCGGGGCGAATTTTATATTGTACATCCCGTGGGCCGTATAGCCGTGCGGGTCATACCAAAATGTTAGCGGCCGAAGCCTTTGAAGCCACCCATGCCGCCGCCCAGACTGCCCAGGCTGCGCATGAATCCCTTGGGATTGCGGCGGACCTTTTTCATCATCTTCTGCATCATTTCGTACTGACGCAGCAACTTGTTGACTGCCTCCACCGTCTGGCCGGAGCCGGCCGCGATGCGGCGCTTGCGCTTGGGATTGATGATATCCGGCTTGGCCCGTTCTGCCGGGGTCATGGAATAGATGATGGCCTCGATGTGGGCCAGCATCTTGTCATCCAGTGCATCCGGGTCGATCTGGTTGCCGCCGGGCATCATGGCCAGCAGGGCCGAGGCGCCGCCCATCTTCTTCAGCTGCTGGAACTGGGCCAGCAGATCGTTCATATCGAACTTGTTTTCCATCATCCGGCGGGCAGTCTCTTCGGCTTCCTTGTCGTTCTGGATGCTCTGGGCTTTCTCGATCAGAGAGAGTACATCGCCCATGCCAAGGATGCGGCTGGACATCCGGGAAGGATAGAAGGGCTCCAGGTCCTCCAGCTTTTCGCCGGTGCCCTGGAAGTAAATCGGTTTGCCGGTGACCGCCAGCACCGAGAGGGCCGCACCGCCGCGGGTATCGCCGTCGGTCTTGGTGAGCACCACGCCGGTAATGCCGATCTTCTCATTGAAGGTCTTGGCTACGTTGACAGCTTCCTGACCGGCCATGGCATCCACGACCAGCAGCGTCTCGTCCACCTCGACGGCTTCCTTGATGCGCACCAATTCATCCATCAATGCATCGTCGATCTGCAGACGGCCGGCGGTATCGAGGATCACGATGTCGTTGCCGTGATCCCGGGCGTGGGCCATCGCCTGCTGGGCGATGCGTTCCGGCTTTTCGGTTCCCATCGTAAAGACGGGGACCCCGGCCTGCTCACCCACGATCTCCAACTGCTGGATGGCCGCGGGACGGTAGACGTCGCAGGCGACCAGCAGCGGGCGGCGGCCCTGGCTGCGGTAGAATTTGCCCAGTTTGGCGGCGTGGGTCGTTTTACCGTTGCCCTGCAGGCCGCACATCATCAGGACCGTCTGGCCCTTATTCTTGATGTGCAAATACTGCGGCTCGTCGCCGCCCATGAGCTTGGTCAGTTCCTCGTTGACGATCTTGACGACCTGCTGGGCGGGGGTCAGGCTTTCCATGACCTCCTGCCCCATGGCGCGCTCGGAAACCTGTGCGCAGAAATCCTTGGCGACCTTGTAGTTGACGTCGGCTTCCAGCAGCGCCATGCGTACTTCCCGCATGGCTGCCTTGATGTCCGCCTCGTTCAGCTTGCCTTTGCCGCGCAGTTTTTTGAATACGCCGTTCAGGCGCTCTGTCAATGATTCAAAGGCCATCCGTATCCTCCTGCGTGTCCAGCCGCTCCAGAATCTGCAGCATTTCGTCGGTGTCGGTGCGAATCTGCGGGACCGGATTGAACAATCCGGAGTTGCAGCACCGGATCTCCATGACCAGCTGGCGCAGCCGCGTCAGGTCCTGCTGCGTCGCCGTATGGCGCCGTGCGTTGCCCAGCTTGGCCTCCAGTTCGTCCAGTGCGGCCTCGCCATGCTTGATGGCGTCCCGCACCCCCTGCCGTGTGATGCCCAGATTCTCGGCAATTTCGGCCAGGGAGAGATCTTCGTCATAATATTCCGTGAGAATCAGACGCTGTTTTTCGGTCAGCACCGGACCGTAGAAGTCCAGCAGGACCGAATAGGCCAGATTTTTCTGCGGTTTGCCCGCCATGATCTGCGCCCCTTCCTGTGTCTGACATGCTGTGTAAAGTTTTTTTCTTTACATCAGCCTATGAATTATAACAGGGCCGGGGGCGAAAGTCAAGGGGGATTCGCCACTTTTTTACACACTGCGGCGTTGATTGCCCCCTTTGCGGCCAGCACCCGGGCAAAAAGTTTTTCAAATGGAGTTCAGCGCGTGCAAAAGTGGTCAGATTGTGTTATAATAAAAGGTACTTTGCCCTGCACGGAAAGGAGGTGTCTGTCGTGGGAATTCTAAAGAGCTACTACCAGGAAGTATATCGCTCCCCTGTGGTGCGGCTGGACGGGTATTCCGGCCGCCACAACCTGAGTTCCAGTATCCTGGCCTATCTGGATTTCGGCGGCGCGACGGGTACCTCCAAGGATGGCCTTGCCGAGACCATGCTGGCCTTTGCCACCGAGCGCGGCACACTGCAGCCCGGTATGCCGGTGGTGGAAGCCAGCTCTGGCAGTTTCGGCGCCGCGTTGGCAGTCAGCTGTGCCACCACAGGGCACCCCTGTATTCTGGTCGTGCCCAGCAGCCTGCCCATTGCCCGCCGCAAGCGGCTGCAGGACCTGGGCGCCAAGATCGTGGTTTGCAGCAGCGGCGGCCGCCGGGCCATGGACCGCATCGCCGAGGAGACCGCCCAGCGCTACGGGGGTTATTTCACCCACTATTTTGCCAATGACGACAACCCCGAATATCACCGCCGGGTCACCGGGCCGCAGATCCTGAAAGCCGCCGGGGACGCCATCGACGCCATTGTCATCGGCGTGGGCAGCGGCGGCACCATCACCGGCGTGGGCGAGTACATCAAAGCCTGGAACAGCATGATCCGCATTGTGGCCGTGGAGCCGGCGGAATGTGCGGCGATCTCGGGCGGGTTCATCGGCCAGCACGGCATTGCAGGCATCGGCCCCGGATTCGTTCCGGAGAATTACAACCCCTATGTGGTGGACACCGTTCTGACCGTCACCACCTCTGACGCCGAACGGGCCGCACGGGAGGTTTTGTTCTTTGACGGCGTGCCCGCCTGCACCAGTGCCGGCGCCACCCTGGCCGCCGCCGTCCAGCTGATCGGCACCGGCAAAGCCAAGCGCCCCTTGTGCGTGTTTGCCGGGCGGAAAATGTATGAATGATTTGCGTTCGTAGCAGCTGTGCCGTTCCATCGCATCAATTTTATTATTTTATTACGTATTGTATTTTCCCTGCCCGATAAGGCAGGGATTTTTCTTTCCAGGACATATCCGCGCCTTTTTTCACATAGGATTTGACAGAAATTCCATGTGAGGGGGTAACGGTATGAAAGGTGACCCGGAGGAGCGGGCCGTAGCGGTAGGGCGGTACATTGTGCGCAGCGGCGCCACCGTGCGCGCGGCGGCTGCGGTGTTCGGCGTGAGCAAAAGCACCATCTGGAAAGACCAGAGCCGCCTGCGTCATACCCATCCCGGCCTGTGGGCCGAGGTCCAGACGGTGGTGCAGCGCAATAAGGCCGAACGCCACCTGCGCGGCGGTGAAGCCACCCGCCGGAAATATTTGCACAAAGAATCTTGCGCCACTGCACAGCGCACAGTATAATAGGGATAAAAAATGCGAAGGAAAGGAACGTCATGAAACGAACGGATTATATCAGCTGGGATGAATATTTTATGGGCATTGCCCTGCTTTCCGCCATGCGCTCCAAGGACAATAACAGTCAGGTGGGGGCCTGTATCGTCAGCCCCGAAAACAAGATCCTGTCGCTGGGCTACAACGGCATGCCCATCGGCTGCAACGACGACGATATGCCCTGGGACCGAGAAGGCGATGACCTGAATACCAAATACATGTATGTCTGCCATTCGGAACTGAACGCGATCCTCAACAGCCCGCACAACGACCTGACCGGCGCGCGCATGTATGTGACGCTGTTTCCCTGCAACGAATGTGCCAAGGCCATCATCCAGAGCGGCATCAAGGAACTGATTTACCTGTCGGACAAATACCACGACACCCATGCCAGTATCGCCAGCCGCCGCATGTTCAATATGACCGGCGTAAGATACCGTGCCTATGAACCCACTGGGCGGGAGATCAAGCTGGAAGTGTAAAAGAGAGGATACGGAATGAACACCATTATCATCGGCATTGCCGGCGGTACCGGCAGCGGCAAAACCACACTGACCGAGCGTCTGCGCGACCATTTCGGCGCCGACGAGGTCAGCGTCATCAACCACGACAGCTACTACAAGCGTCACGATGAACTCCCCTATGAGGAGCGCTGCAAACTGAATTACGATCATCCCGACAGTTTTGATACGCCGCTGATGGTAGCACATCTGCGGGAACTGCGGGCAGGGCATCCGGTTCAGGTGCCGGTGTACGATTATACCATCCACAACCGCAGCAACGAGACGGTTCTGGTCAAACCGGCGCCGGTCATCATTGTGGAAGGCATCCTGATCTTCGATTCCCCGGAACTGTGCGACCTGATGGACATGAAAGTGTTCGTCGATACCGACGCCGATGTGCGGATTCTGCGCCGCATCGTGCGAGACGTCAAGGATCGGGGCCGCACGCTGGACAGCGTGGTGACCCAGTATCTGACCACCGTCAAACCGATGCACGAGCAGTTCGTGGAGCCGAGCAAACGCAAGGCCGACCTCATCGTACCGGAAGGCGGCCACAACGCGGTGGCGCTGGAATTGCTGATCAAGTGGGTGGCCGATCACCTGCGGGTCAGCGAGGAATAAACCTTTCTTCTGCTTTGCCACACCAAAAGCATAACAGGCCGGAACCCCCACCAAGGGTTCCGGCCCGTTTTTTTGCCGTTTCCGGTCAGCTTCATGCCGTACCGGACGCCCCTTTGGTGATAACCACCGCATACTGGCCGCGCTCCACATAGCGCTGGGCAAAAAGATCCCGGTCCACCGCTTCCACTTCCAGCATGGGATCTGCCAGATAACAGGTTTCCCCATCGTAGCCGGTCAGTACCAGGCAGTGGGAATTGCTGTAGGGCCAACTCCCGTTGGAGAGCTGAAAGGTATAATTGTATAAAGGGGCCGTGAACGCCCGGGTCGTCCAGACCAGAACCGGCGTGCCGTTGGCCACCCATTGGTACAGTTCTTCCACCGGCGCACCGCTGATATCCAGTGCTTCGTAGTCGCTGCCCACATCATCCAGATAGTCATTCACCGCCGTGACCACCGCTCCCGGCAGGCAGTAAAAAGCCAGTTCATCCTCGGGGTTGCCCATAAATTCCACATTGGGGTCCGCTTCCCAGTACGGAACATGCCTTGGCAGATAGTCCCCCGCCAGAGTGACTTTGTCCACCGCATATCCCAGATAATTCAGCGCAATGGCCGCCGATGTGATTTCGCAGCCGTTGGGCAGTTCCGGATTCTGGTCGATATTTTCCACATCCAGCTGCGCCGCCTCCGGCAGCCAGACCGCCGTTTCCGCTGTCCCCTGCAGCAACGCCAGCACCGGCCATACATTGTCCGGCATGGGATCTTCCGGCAGCAGACTCGAGAGCCTGCTCGGGGAGGATGCAGCTGCCGTCTCCCCTGTTGCCTGACTTTTTGCCGGGATGACCGCCGTGGCCCCGCAGCCGGACAATGTCAGCAGCGACAATCCCAGGCACAGGGTTTTTCCAACCTGATTGTTCACCTGTTTCACACTCGATTTTTCTCTTACTCACACAAATCCGTTTTCTTTTAAGATAAACCTATTTTGTGAAAAACGCAAGAAAAAACCCGACGGGAAAGCCCGTCGGGTTTGAAACATTTGTGAAATCCGAGAACGCGTGTGCCTTACCAGAGGTTTACGACCTCATTGTACAGGCCCTCGTAGCTCTTGGCAGAGTTGGACCAGCTGAAGTCACATTCCATGGCACGGCGCACCAGAATCGGCCAACCGTCCTTCTGCCAGTACCCTTCCTTGGCACGCCAGCAGGCTTCATACAGTTCATGGGCGTTGTAGTTGGCAAAGGTAAAGCCGTTGCCGAAACCGTCGCCGGAGTCATGGATGGAGTCACGCAGGCCGCCGGTCTCACGCACAACAGGAATCGTGCCGTAACGGCAGGAAACCATCTGTGCCAGACCGCAGGGTTCCGAACGGGAAGGCATGAGGAACATATCGGCACCCGCATAAATCTGCTGGGCCAGCTTGGCATTGAAGCCGATGTACACCCCCACACGGCCGGGGTTGCGCGCACACAGCTCATTGAAGAAGTTCTCGTACTGCGCTTCACCGGAACCCAGGATGACCAGTTCAATGCCCTGCTGCAGCAGACCTTCCGCAATCGCACGAACCAGATCCACGCCTTTATGGCCCACCAGGCGGGTGACCATTGCCATAATGGGACTGCCGTCCTTATGCAGACTCATTTGATCCTGCAAAGCTGCCTTGCAGACCGCCTTGCCTTCCTGGAAAGTATCAACGTCATAGTTCTTGGCAATATCCGGATCGGTAGCGGGATTGTATACCTCCACATCGATGCCGTTCAGAATACCGCAGGTCTTGTACTGCTTCTGCCGCAGCAGGCCGTCCAGACCATGGCTGAACCACGGGTCCAGAATCTCCTGCGCGTAGGTCGGGCTGACGGTGGTGACCTTGTCGGCGGTTTCGATGGCGCCCTTCATGAAGTTGGCGCAGCCGTCGTACTCCACCACATGGGCGTCGCGGGCACCGATGCCGCAGGTGTCTTCCAGGATATCCAGACCGTACTTGCCCTGGTAGGCAATGTTGTGGATAGTGAACACCGTCTTGATGCGGTTGAACTTATCCAGATGACGGTAGTACAGATTCAGGTACACCGGGGTCAGGGCCGTCTGCCAGTCGTTGCAGTTGATGATGTCCGGCTCAAAATCGGTGTAGAACAGCATCTCCAGAATCGCGCGGGAGAAGAACGCAAAGCGCTCGCCGTCATCATAGAAGCCATACAGACCGCTGCGCTTGAAGTAGTATTCGTTATCGATGAAATAGAATACCACACCGTCGCGCTCGGCCTTGAACAGACCGCAGTACTGGCTGCGCCAGCCCACCGGCACGCTGAAATTGGTCACATAGGTCAGGGTATCTTTGAATTTAAGATCACCGTACAGCGGCATCACTACACGGCAGTCGATTCCGTCCTTGACCAGCGCTTTGGGCAGGGCACCTGCTACATCAGCCAAACCGCCGGACTTGGCAAACGGAGCAGCCTCGCTGGCCGCATACAAAATTTTCATAAGCACCTCCGATGGTGAATCCTTTCAAAAAAACAGGAGGACGGGCAGGCCGTACGGTCTCCCCGTCCCCCTCATCTAGGCTGTCTCCGGGGAGAGGGAGGGCAGCCTCTATGAGCTATTATACGCTGTGGTTCTTGGCAATAAAGACCGGGAAGGTATCGGTGCCGGTCAGCTTCTTGCCTTCGGTGATATGCACATTCTTGTCGGTCACGACGTGCTCCACCACACAGTCTGGCTCCACAACGGTATCCTGCATCAGCACACAGTTCTTGACCACGGCGCCTTTCTTGACCTGGCAGCCACGGAACAGGACACAATTCTCCACCGTGCCTTCGATCACGCAGCCGTCGGCCAGCAGGCTGTTCTTGACCTTGCTGCCTTCCAGATAACGCGTGGGGTTGTCATCACGAATCTTGGTGTAGATGGGGGCGCCGCCGAACAGCGCTTCCATGCTGCCGGGCTCCAGCAGACGCATGTTCTCGTCAAAGTAGCTCTTCATATCCGAGATGCGCGCCGCATAACCCTTGAACTCGTAGGCATGTACGTTGAGCAGCTTGAGGTTGCGTGCCAGGATGTCACGCTCAAAGTAAACCAGACCGCGGACGGACGCGTCATGGATGAGGTGGATGAGGCTTTCGCGCTCGATGACGTACATATTCATCGAAAGGTTCTGCTCACCCAGGCGGTAGTCATTGGACAGGATCTCTGCCACACGACCATCCTCATCGATGCGGATGGTGTAGTTATCGCTGCGGGCGCCTTCGGGAATCGGAGCGCGGTTGTAAACCATCGTGACATCAGCGCCGCTGGCAACGTGCTCGTCGATCAGCTTGCCGAAGTCAAAGTTGACGGCGATGTAAGAGTCCGACAGAATGACGTAGCGCTCTTTCTGTGCTTCCAGCCAGGAGAGGATGCTCTCGATGGCGTCCACACGGCCGGAATACATCTTGACGCTGCGCTCTGCAAAAGGCGGGACGATATTCAGACCGCCGCGCTTGCGGGTCAGGTCCCATTCACGGCCGGCACCGAGATGGTCCATCAGGGAGTGGTAGTTTTTCCGCACGATGACCGAAACGTTGTCGATGCCGGCGTTGGCCATGCTGGACAGCGTGAAGTCGATCAGGCGGTAACGTCCGCCGAACGGGATGGAGGCCATGGAGCGCTCCGCCACCAGTTCGGGAACAAGATTATCATAGGTGTTGGCGAAAATCACGCCGAGAGCGTTGACGTTGCTGTTTACCATTGTTCCTCACCATCCTTTACATCGCTGGAAACCATTGCTTTGGGGCCGACCGTTGCGCCTTTGCCGATCACGACGCCGGAGCCTACGGTGGCGACATCACCGGGTTCGGCGATGTTCAGGCCGCCTTCGGGCATTGCGCCCACCGTCGCGCCTTCTTCGATCGTGACATTTTCGGCCACGATGCAGTGCTTGACGCTGGCGCCCGCCTTGATGATGGTGCCGCCCATAACGACAGCCGCTTCCACGGTTGCGCCTTTTTCGACGACAACGCCGGGGAACAGAATGGAATTGTTGACCGTACCGTCAACGCGGCAGCCTTCGGAGATCATCGAATTCACGATGGTGGCATCATTGCCGATGCGCTGGCAGGGACGGCCGGAGTTGCGGGAATAGATCTTCCAGTTTTCATCAAACAGGTTGATGCCGGAATGGCTGGGGTCGAGGACCTCCATGTTGGCCTGCCACAGGCTGGAGATGGTTCCGACGTCCTTCCAGTAACCGCTGAAGTGATAGGCGTACATACGGCGGCCGTCACGCAGCAGGTTGGGAATGACGTTTTTGCCGAAGTCGTTCTCGGAATTGGGATCGGCTTCGTCCTCGGTGAGGTACTTTTTCAGGATATCCCAGTTGAAGATGTAGATACCCATGGAAGCCAGGTTGGACTTCGGGTTCTTCGGCTTCTCCTGGAATTCGCTGATCTTGTCGTTTTCGTCGGTGACCATCAGGCCGAAGCGGGACGCTTCACTCCAGGGCACCTCCATGACGGCGACGGAGAACTCGGCGTCCTTTTCTTTATGGAAGCGGAGGAAGTCGGAGTAATCCTGCTTGCAGATCTGGTCACCGGACAGGATGATGACATATTTGGGGTCATAGCGGTCGATGAAAGAGATATTCTGATAGATCGCATTGGCCGTACCTTTGTACCAGTCGGAGCCGGAAGCCTGCTGATACGGCGGCAGCACATGGACGCCGCCGTGCAGGCGGTCCAGGTCCCAGGGCTGACCGTTGCCGATGTACTCATTGAGGACCAGCGGCTGATACTGGGTCAGGATGCCGACGGTGTCGATATCGGAATTCACGCAGTTGGACAGCGGGAAGTCGATGATACGATACTTTCCGCCGAACGGAACTGCAGGCTTGGCGAGCTTTTGGGTCAGCGCGTAAAGGCGCGAGCCCTGGCCGCCGGCCAGGATCATTGCGATCATTTCTTTTGCCATAAGATTTCTCCCCTTAAAATTCTGGCTTACGCCATTTTTACATGAATATGGGTATACGATCTATCCATCACGCAGGAACAAGGCGGGCTTACGCCTGCGGTTTGGCTTTGGTGGTACGGCTGCTCTTGCCTGCCGCAGCGGTCTTGGCAGTCGCTGTCTTTTTGGCTTTCCCGGCCGCCTTGGTTTCAGCCGGCGCCTCGGTCTTTTTGGCACGCGGTTTGCGGGCCGCCGGGACCTGGAAATATATCGTGGACAGCGGCGGCAACGTCAGCGAAACATGCTGCTCGAAGCCGTGCTTCTCGCCCTTCTTGCTGCGCACCGTGCCGTTGGTCACGCCGGATCCGCCATACTTGGGATCATCCGAGTTGAGGATCTCCTTGTAGCTGCCGGGATTGGGCACACCCATCTCGTAGTTCTGGCGCAGCACCGGGTTGAAGTTGCAGACGATCATGATCATCTTGCCCTCGGCATCCCGGCGCAGGAACGCGATGACGCTCTGCTGGTTGTCGTCGGGCACGATCCACTGGAAGCCCTCCCAGCTGTAATCCACCTGCCACATGGCGGGCGTCTCACGGTAGAAGTGGTTGAGGTCCTTGACGTAGCTCTGCAGCTGGCGGTGCTTGTCATAACCGAGCAACATCCAGTCAAGCTGTTTTTTCTCGTCCCACTCGATAAACTGGCCGAACTCCTGCCCCATGAAGAGCAGTTTCTTGCCGGGGTGGGCCATCATGTAGCCATAGAAGGTGCGCAGGTTGGCGAACTTCTCTTCGTAGTCGCCGGGCATCTTGTTGATGAGGCTGCACTTGCCGTGCACCACCTCATCATGGCTGATGGGCAGCACGAAGTTTTCGCTGAACGCATAGAAGAAGCTGAACGTAACTTTGCCGTGGTTGCCGGCCCGGAACAGCGGATCGGTCTTCATGTAGCTGAGCATGTCGTTCATCCAGCCCATGTTCCACTTGAAGTTGAAGCCCAGGCCACCGTCCGCGGCAGGTTTGGTCACCAGCGGCCAGGCCGTGGATTCCTCGGCAATCATCATCTTGTGGGGATACCGGCTCAGGACCGCGGTATTCAGTTTCTGCAGGAAGGCAATGGCCTCCAGATTTTCCTTGCCGCCCTTGGAGTTCTGCTCCCACTCGCCGTCGCGGCGGTTGTAATCGAGGTACAGCATGCTGGCGACTGCATCCACACGCAGGCCGTCCACATGGTACTTTTCGATCCAGAACATGGCACTGGAAACCAGGAAGCTGGCCACCTCATTCATGCCGTAGTTGAAGACCATGGTGCCCCATTCCTTATGCTCGCCGCGGCGGGGGTTGGGGTCTTCATAGCAGGGGGCGCCATCGAACATGTACAGGCCGTAGGCATCCTTGGGGAAGTGCGCAGGCACCCAGTCCAGAATGACACCGATGCCGGCCTGATGCAGCTTATCCACGAAGGCCATGAAATCTTTGGGCGTGCCGTACCGGCTGGTGGGCGCAAAATAGCCCGTGACCTGATAGCCCCAGCTGCCGTCAAACGGATACTCGGTGATGGGCAGCAGTTCCACGTGGGTGTAGCCCATCTCTTTTATGTAGGGTACCAGCTGGTCGGCCAGTTCGGAATAATTGTACGGGACTCCATTGTCCGGGTCCTTCATCTTCCAGCTGCCGGCCTGCAGCTCGTAGATGGACATCGGGCTGTTGATGACGTCGCGCTTCTCTTCTTCCTTGTTCCAGGCGCCGTCCCCCCAGGGATAGCCCTCGATGTCATAGACCTTGCTGCCGTTGGAAGGCCGGGTCTCGGTATGGAAGGCATACGGGTCCGCCTTGTAGATCAGCTCATCGGACGCCGTGGTGATGCAATATTTGTAGACATCGTATTCTTTGATACCCGGAATGAACAGTTCCCAAATGCCGTCGGCTACCTTCTGCATGGGATGATCGCCCGGTGCCCAGTTGTTGAAATCGCCTACAACTGCGACCGCGTTGGCATGCGGCGCCCAGACGCGGAACACCGCGCCGGCCTGGCCGTCCTGCTCGCACAGATGCGCGCCAAAATAGCGGTACGCTTCCTGATTGTTGCCCTGACGGAACAGATAGATGGGCAAGTCAGAACTCTTGGGCGTCTGTTTGCCTTGCTTCAACGTAATCTCCCCTTTTTGGCTGCGTTTGCACACAGTCCGTGTATTTAACTAATACTATATTACCTGTTTCGGGCGTGAATTTCAAGGTTTTTCTGTAATAATCCGCTAAAATTTTCCGGCTTGTCATTTATGATTTGTGCAAATTCGACACAATGCTCGTTGCAATGTTGTATCGTTATACAAAAAAGCCCTACGCTCGGTATTTTTTACACCTTGCGTAGGGTTGTTTAACAATTATGCCCCGTAGATATAATAGGGGTTCTGGCCGCTGTATACACTGCGGCGGTTCCACACCGTATGGGTGGACAGATATTCTGCCCATGCGCGGTATCCCGACGGAGTAAAATGCACACCGTCGGATGTCTGGTAATCATCGATCTGGCTGCCATCCGCCGGGTTGGTCAGCACCTCGCGGATATTGACAAAATAACAGCCCTTGCGCAGCGCCAGATTGGCCAGCAGGTCATTGACCGTAGCGATCCGGGCATTGTCCAGACCGGGCTTTGCCTCCACTACCGTTTCCTGCACACCGGGGATCGCCTGGATATAATAGATCACACCCGGGTTCAGCTGTTCGCGCAGCATATCGATGAGCCGCTCATAGTAGGCCAGGAAACTTTCCTCGTTGCCCTGGGTAACCAGGTTGTTGGTCCCCACCAGCAGATACACATAATCCGGCTGGGAGGCCACAATCGTCTCCATGGGGGTTTCCTGCACACCGGTGACGGCGTTCTTCATCGTGGTATTGTTGACGAAGCTGTTGATGCCCGCACCGGTATAGGTGGCGTACTTGGCGTTGGGGTAGCCGGTCTGGTAGATACCCAGACCCGATGCAATGCTGTCGCCCACGAAGGTGACGGTATCAAAATATTGGCTGGTGACCGTGCCCAGCATGGGAACGCCGATCATCCGGTGGTCGGTATTCAGATACTCGGTATCAATGGTCTGCGCCACGGCGGTGGAGGTATTCCACGTCGCGGTATCTACCGCCTGCACAATACGCTCCGGCGCCTTTCCCACAACAGGTGTGGGCGCCGGGGTCGTACTGGTCTCCGGCGTGGCCGTTGCCGCTACCGGCTGCGCGGAAACCGTCGGCATCGGAACCGGCAGTTCTCCGCCCTCTTTTTCGTACCAGAACCAACCGGCCACCGCGCACAGCAGTGCCAGAATCACCAGCAAAATCAGCACCAGACGGCGTCTGCGGCGCCGCCGGGCAAACTCATTACGATAGGTATAAAAATCAGCCATTGAAAGCTCCTGACATTTCTTCCGTTACGATGTGCCCTTATTATAACGCGTTTACCGCACAGGAGCAAGGGGGCCGCCAATCTTTTACAAACCCGCCCGAAACGCGCACAAATCTTACACTTGACGGGGTACGCCCCGCCCCCTATAATAAAAGTAGAAATACTATTGTTGCAAAGGAGGCACTGCTTTATGGCATGGATGATCGTTTCTGACAGTTCCTGCGAGATCCGGGAGCTGACGCATCCGGCCCCGGGCGTACAGTTTGCCCTGGCTCCTTTTAAGATCCGCATCGGTGAGCGGGAATATGTAGATTTGCCCACACTGAATGTGCCGCAGATGCTGCAGGCCATGACCGATTACAACGGAGCGAGCACCAGCGCCTGCCCCAGTCCCGAAGAATGGGCCGAGTGGTTCCTGCGGGCAGACAATGTCATTGCGCTGACCATCAGCAGCAACCTTTCGGGCAGCTACAATGCCGCCTGTTCGGCGCGGGAGATGGTGCTGGAAGAACATCCCGAAAAGAAAATTTTTGTTCTGGACACATTGAGCTGTGCCGGAGCACTGGGTGATGCCGCCGAGCTGGCCAACAAACTGATCGGCGACGGGCTGGAATTTGAGGATGTCTGCTTTGCCCTGAAAAAATTTGCCGAGACCACCCACATCCTCTTTGCACTGGCCAGCTTTGACAACCTCGCCAAGAACGGCCGAGTCAGCAAGGTGGTCGGCTTTATTGCCGGGCGGCTGAACATGCGCGTTCTGGGACGGCGTACCAGCGATGGCAAGATTGACTTCTTCTTCAAGACCCGCGGCGAGACCCGGGTGCTGGCCAAGATCCTGGAACAGATGGATGATGACAAATACGACGGCGTACATCCCGTTTTCATCAGCGAATGCAACAATGTCAATGCGGCCCGGCTGCTGGAACACGGCATCCATTCCAAATGGCCGGAGGCGAAAGTCCGCATTCTACCCTGCTCCGGTCTGTGCAGCTTCTATGCCCAGGACCAGGGCCTGATCATCACCTACTGATTTTTCCGCAAAGTTTCCGCAAAGACGGTTTATGCCGTCTTTTTTCGATGCAAAAAAGTCCCGGATGACTCCGGGACTTTTTCTTATTTGGACTGTTCGCGTTCTTTCTTACGCTTCATGCGCTCCACAAAAGCGGCGCGCTGCTTGGCCCAGCGGGCATCCGCCTCAGGCGTTGCCGGATCGGTACAGCGGGCAAAACTCCAGTGCAAACCATCCCGGCGGCTCAGCTTGAAACGTACATACCAGGGCCCGCAATAGGGGCACAGACTGCGGGTATAGTAGCCCGTGTTGCCGCGCTTGAGCCATACTTCGTCGTGGGTCAGTTCCGTTCCGCATTCCGGGCAGTTTGTGCGGTTGAGCTCTGCGGCATTGCGGTAATCATCGTGATCCAGGCGGTCCGGAAAGACCTGCACATCCCGTGCCGCGGTATCATCCCCCAGCAGCGCTTCCCGCAGCAGCTCCTCGTCGGTAGGATAGGTAGCCAACCCTTCGGCCAGCGGCAATTTGCGGCAGATGCGCGTGGTGTACAGCGCGTCATCCAGCGCGTTGTGGAAGGGTTCCTCCTTCGGGATGCCCAGCCGGTCCACCACGCTCTCGAGGGTCAGGCCCTCCCCCTCTTTCCGCGGATAGGTCTGCAGGAAAATACGCTGCAGGTCGTACCAGCGCTCCGGCCAGCGCTCATCCAGCCCGTTCAGGAACAGATTCTGCTTGAGCACCGGCACATCATCCAGGCCCCATTCTGCCAGTTCCGCATCCGGCCCCGCCCAATCCAGGAATTTTTGCAGACCTTCCTTCATCGGCACACCGGCATCCAGGTCCCCCTGGGAAAGCCCGGTCACCTTGGCGATATGATGCTGCAGCTTGCGGAAGATGCGCGGCCGCAGATTGACTTCAAAAGTATCGATCACGTCGCCGCGTTCATTGATGCGCGCGGCACCGATCTGGATGATCTCGCCACGCAGCGTCAGCTCGGTCCCGTGATACAAAAAGGTTTTGGGCTGATACCCGATGTTCCATTCCAGGTCAAAAACGATCAGATTCACCGCTCAGCTCTCCTCGTTCAAAATATACTGTTCTACCGCCAGACCCACGCCATCGTGATCGTTGTCGGCCGTCTGGCAGTCCGCCGCAGCCTTGACCGGCGCCTGCGCGTTGCCCATGGCTACCCCCAGTCCGGCAAAGCGGATCATTGGCAGATCGTTCCAGCCATCGCCGCAGGCCATCAGATTTTCCGCGGTCAATCCCTTGCTGCGCAGCAAAAGTTCCAGTGACGCGGCTTTCTCCACATTCAGCGGCATCGTCTCGATAAAGAATGGCTGAGAACGGTAGATGGACAATTTTCCGGCAAATTCCTGCTGCATCAGTTCTTCCACATGCGGCATATCCGCCGGGTCGCCAGTCAGCAGCAGTTTGTGGATGGGATACCGCACCTCCGCCGGCAGATCGGAAACTTCCCGTACCGGAATCTTATTGATGCGGGCTTCCTCCTGCACATAGGGGCTGTCCGCGTGTTCGGTGACAATCCCCTTGGCATCATAGGTCAGCGGAACCACGTTCCAATACCGGCTGAAGGTACACACCGGCTGGATCAGCTCCGGCGGAAAAGCATGCTGCACCAGTGTCTTTCCGGTTTGGCAGTCGATGATTTTGCCGCCGTTATAACTTAAAATGCAGCCGCCGAACTTTTCCAGTTCCAGTTCCCGCGCCAGTGGCTGGATCCCCACCGTCGGGCGCCCGCTTGCCAGAACGATGCAAACGCCCCGCCTGGCCGCCTCCTGCAGCGCCGCTTTGGTGCGCGGTGTAATGACCTTTTCACTGTTGGTCAGTGTCCCGTCCAGGTCCAGCGCCAATACTTTATACTTCATAATTTTCTTTCCCCTCGGTCCAGTTTATGCCTATTGTACTCTAAAACCAGGGATTGTGCAACCCGGGCCCCCGGGACTTGGCTTGGACTTGACAAGGTCCTGCCAACATGGTAAGATACTGACATTGTGTAAGGGAGTAGTCGGCACGGCAGCGAGACCGCTGCCGCGCAGTTCTGTCAACAGAATGGGCCCTTCCCGGCTCTGGCTTAACTTGAAATGACGAGACTTACCTGTTCCGTTTCTATGGGGCAGGTAGGTCTTTTTTATTTCCCCTAGCCCCAAAAACGGAGGAATGATACATGACACTGTTTGATCTGACCCTGATTGCCATCAGCCTTTCCATGGATGCCTTTGCCGTTTCCATCTGCAAAGGGTTATCGGTCCGCAAAGTAAATTTGCGGCACGCCCTGACCTGCGGGATCTGGTTCGGCGGTTTCCAGGCTTTGATGCCTGCGCTTGGCTACTTCCTCGGAGATCGCTTTTCCTGGCTTCTGACCCGCTTCGGTCCCTGGATTGCCTTTATCCTGCTGGCGATCATCGGAGCCAACATGTTCAAAGAAAGTTTTGGCGAGGATGAGTCACTGGACGACGACTACTCTCCCAAAGCTATGCTGCCGCTGGCCGTTGCCACCAGCATCGATGCTTTCGCGGTTGGGGTCAGCTTTGCCGCTGTGCAGGTACAGATTTTGCCCGCCGTCGTGCTGATTGGCTGCATCACCTGCCTGCTGTCGGGTATCGGCGTCAAGGTCGGCGCGATCTTTGGTGACAAATATCGTGCGCCCGCCGAACGTATCGGCGGCATCGTTTTGATCCTGATCGGTTTAAAAACACTGCTCAGTGGTCTTGGGATTTTCTGATTTTTTACGTCATGGCGGAGAGCGATCTCCGCTTTTTTTCGTTCTATCGTTGGTAAACGAATCGTCGGTTTACTTTGTCCCCCTTGCGTGGTAAGATTTATAGCAAGAAGGGAGAGATCATCTCTATGGACGCAAAAGCATTCGGTGCGTTTTTGGCTGAAACGCGCAGAGCCCGTGGTCTGACCCAGAGCGCCCTGGCCGAGCAGCTGCATGTAACCGACAAAGCCGTCAGCCGGTGGGAACGTGGCCTGGGATTTCCGGACATCAATACCCTGGAACCTCTGGCGGATGCGTTGGGGATTACGCTGGCTCAGTTGATGCACGCGGACCCCGGGGATTCCACCAGTCGTGAGCAACAAACACTGG
Organism: Oscillospiraceae bacterium; assembly: GCA_019424695.1. Lineage (GTDB taxonomy): Bacteria > Bacillota > Clostridia > Oscillospirales > Ruminococcaceae > Gemmiger. Next base: position 1,271 of record JAHYZA010000009.1, on the reverse strand, counting down.
AAGACTTTTTTGCGATGCTCTCCCCCGGCCATATCCAATGGCAGACTGTGCCCACTGCCCTGTTCTGGCTGACCGTTGCCGTAGCCGTGGTGGCACAGTTTACGCTGCCCATGAAAGTCACAGTACAGTGGGATATCCAGGAAGGCGGCGTTCTGCTTCCCGCCCGGGTCCTTCTCAAGCCTGTTGTCTACCTGGTGTGCGTTGGATTCAGCGCTCTTTGGACACAAATCTGGAAGGCGGCTGAACGTGGCGTCTTTATGAATTCAATTTTTCTCTGGGGAAGGGCCTTTCATCCACGGCTTTTTCCCTGGCTGGAACTCTGCCTCCATCTGGTGTATGCTTGGCTGTGCCTTTCTCCCCTTTTCGCGGAAGCAGTGATCCTCCTCTTCAATTAGTTCCATAGATACAACAAAGGCGGCGGGAAATTTCCTGCCGCCTTCGTTATTGCCTTTGCCTTAACTTCTGTCCCTTACCTGTTTTCACAGATTGGCATATTGTTCGTCGGTGACAGGCTCACACCACTCATTGCTGCAACCTTCCCCGGGCACCTCAATCGCAATATGGCTGAACCAACTATCAGCCTTAGCACCATGCCAGTGTTTAACCTCCGGCGGAATGGTGATGACCGTGCCCGGCACCAAGCTGATTGCAGCTTTGCCTTCCTCTTGATACCAGCCCTCCCCTGCCGTGCAGATAAGGATCTGTCCGCCGCCTTTCGCAGCGTGATGGATATGCCAGTTGTTGCGGCATCCGGGTTCAAAAGTCACATTGGCCAAAAACACACTGCACTTCGGGTCCGTCAAAGGGTTCAGAAAAGAATGGCCGACAAAATACTTCGCGTAGGCATCATTGGGTGCACCAGCCCCAAATACATTTTGCGCTTCAAACTCTGCCTTGTCCATTGTCTTCATTTCAGATACCTCCTGAACAAAATTCAAAAAGAACAGAAACAAAAACCTGGCAATAGCTTACTTTGCACCAGCCTGATGCGGTTTCCTTTGTTTCTGTACCACTATCATACAAGTTAAACCGCACTTTAAGTCAAGAGTTTTTTCTAAAAAAGAAAGCCTGACTCCATTGAGCCAGGTTTTGTAATAAATAGAAAAATACCTGCTCAAATGAGCAGGTATTTTCTGGTGACCCGTGCGGGAATCGAACCCACGTTAACGGCGTGAGAGGCCGCTGTCTTAACCGCTTGACCAACGGGCCATAATAAAGAGAAGCCGGCATCTACCTATTTTCACAGGCCGTCTCCAGCCAACTATCTTCGG
>JAHYZA010000008.1 GCA_019424695.1 Oscillospiraceae bacterium | reverse complement strand
GCATCCAAACGAAAACAGGAGTGGCGCCGCTGACGCTGCGCCACTCCTGCTAAAACTAAATATTCCTACACCCGGGGCTTTTTGTGCTGTCTGCACAATCTGGGTCGGTTCAGTTTCCCGGCAGGGGATTTTTGATTGACAACGCTACGACAAAATGCGACAATAAAGAAAAGAAGTTCTGCCAAAATGGGACGGCCTTCATGGTCGGAAAGGTGGTGCTTTCATGAAACGGCTTTTGCTTTCGCTGGCTATTTCCTTGCTGTTGTGCGCCTGCACGCCACCTCTCCCGAACAGCGCAGCCACGCCGGAAACCGCGGAGAGCGCTACCGCAGAAGAGGCCACCGCCGACACCGCCCGGGCCGGGATGATAGGCTCCCTTCCCGAGGGGCTTCAGGCGGTGGATCTGGCGGTACTGCCCTACGACGACATTCGGCTGGTCTGTCGGTATTCGGTACACAATGAACCCCTTGCCGGCTACTATACCATCTGCCAGGACGGGCAATGGGGATTGATGCGCAACGACGGCAGCGAAGTGCTGCCCTGCGCTTATGAACGTCCCATTGCCCTGTGTTCGGACACAGCGCCATTCTATCCCGCCTGGATTGCCATGCAGGAAAATGCCGATGCCGCCGCCCGGGAGGAAACTTCCCGCTATCTTACCTCCATCGGCGAGGGCCGGCTTTGCGATCTGGCCCACTGCGGTCCCGGCTATGAGGAATTTTACTGGCTGACCGACCGCAATCAGATATGCGCTTATATCGGAAGTATTGGCCCCAGCATGCCGACTCATATCTCCCCACGGTTGGAGGAAGAATACGGGAGCGTATTCCCGACGCAGGATGCGGTTCTTGTTTCCGAAGAGTGGGGCGATGTACCGCATTGTGAGACAGAGGCGCCCTACCGCTACCGCAGCGTCGACGGAACGCCGCTTAACAACTACGAATACCAACAGGCGCAACCATTCTTGCACGGCGCCCTGTTGGCGGTTGCCCGGCGCGGCAGCAAGTGGGTCTATCTTGACGATCTCGGCAATGAGGTGACCGCTCCGGTGTACGACGGCGTGTATGAAACCATCTGGGAGGACCGGCCCCTGGCCTCTCCCCTGCTAAATAGTTATGCGGCGGTCTGCCGCGACGGAAAGTTCGGCCTTTTGGACAGTGCCGGAAAGGAATTTGTCCCCTGCGCCTATGACGGACTGGCCTGGGACGGCAATCTGGGATGGTTGAAACTGGCGGACGGCTGGCATGCTTTTACCGTTCCCAGCGCACCTTCCCCCACGGTGTCTCCCGTGCAGGAGGAAGAGCCCGATCTGCTTCGCAGCGTGCCGCTTGATGTGGTTTTTCCCGATCAGTACCCCGCTCCCGGGATTCATCTGGAATATACCACGATCCGGGACGACAATCTGAACGTCCGGGCCGGCCCCGGTACGGAATACGAAAAGATCAACAGATTGTACCCCGGTTCCCGAGTGGAAGAACTGGGGACCAGCAGTACCGTGGACGGTTGGGTGTTTGTAGCCTATCAAGGCTGGCCCTATGGCTGGGTCAGCGCGGAATATCTGGAATGATTGTACACCGTGCATGAAAACTGCAAAAGCATGGCACGCAGTGCTATGGAAAACGGAGGTTTTTTGCGGTATGGTTAGTATAACAGAACCGAAAACACACCGCTACAGGAGGGCAATTATGGCAAACAACGAATTTGACTGCACGGCATTGACTCCGGAACAGCGCGATGCACGTCTGGCCTTGGACGTGGAGCGCCTGCTGCGTTTCGGACGCAAGCACAAACTCATCAAGGATCTGGATGTTCTGGTGGCCCGCAACACGCTGCTGGACCTGCTGGCGCTGAGCGCCCCCAGCGAGGCCAAGCCCCCGAAAGAAAATCCTGAAACGCCTGCGGCGCTGCTGGATGAGATGGTCGAACTGGCTGCTCAGAAAGAACTGTTTGACGGTACTGTGCCCCAGTTCCGTATCAACTTTGAGACCCGCCTGATGGGTGCGCTGATGCCCCGGGAGAGCGAGGTCTGCAAGAAGTTCAAGAAGCTGTACGAGCGCAAGGGTGCCAAGGCAGCGACCGACTGGTTCTATGACCTGTGCGTGGTTTCCAACTACATCCGTACCGCGCAGATCGCCAAGAACATCCAGTGGACGACGGATACGCCCTACGGCGACCTGGAAATCACCATCAACCTGACCAAGCCCGAAAAGGACCCCAAGACCATCGCCTTGGAGCGCCTGCAGCCGAAATCCGGTTACCCTGCCTGCATGCTCTGCAAGGAAAACATTGGCTACGCTGGCCGCATCAATTTCCCCGCACGACAGACGCATCGTATTGTGCCCATCACGCTGGCCGGTCAGCAGTTCTATCTGCAGTACAGCCCCTATGCCTACTTCCATGAGCACTGCATCATGCTGCACGAGACCCACAAGCCCATGGAGATGGACCGCCAGACTCTGGCAGAAATCTTCGACTTTGTCTCGCAGTTCCCCCACTATACCTGCGGTTCCAACGCCGACCTGCCCATCGTGGGCGGCAGTATTCTGAGCCACAGCCACTTCCAGGGCGGACGGTATGTATTCCCCATGCAGAAGGCTTCCGTCGCCGTGCCCATGACCGATATCCGCTATCCCGGTGTCAAGGCCGGCATCCTGAACTGGCCGGTCTCCGCGGTTCGTCTGGTGGGCCGCAGCAGCCAGCAGATGCAGATCGTGGCCAACAACATCCTCACCGCCTGGCGCAATTATGATGACGAGAGTGTGGGAATCCTCTCCCACACCAGTGACACGCCGCACAACACCGTGACGCCCATCCTGCACTACGACGAAAAGGATGGTTACATTCTGGATCTGGCGCTGCGCAACAATCGCACCAGCGAGGAATACCCTGACGGTATCTTCCATCCCCACAAGGAATACCATAACATCAAAAAGGAAAACATCGGTCTGATCGAAGTCATGGGTCTGGCCATCCTGCCGGCCCGCCTGAAAGAGCAGGGCGCCCAGATTGCGGAGATCCTGGCCGGGCAGCGCCTCAACACCAGCCGCGAGGAAGGTTCTCCCCTGGCGGTGCACGCCGACTGGATCGATCAGTTGATCGCCAAGTACGGCACGCCGATGGCACCGCAGGACGCCAACAACGTTGTCAAGCAGGAAATCGGCACCGTATTCAGCCACGTGCTGGAAAATGCCGGTGTTTTTAAACAGAACAAGGAAGGCCAGGCTGCGTTCCTGCGCTTTATGCAGAGCGTCGGTTTCAAGGCCGTGTGATCGAATAGCAAACAGTGCCTCGGGAAGATTTCCCGAGGCACTATGATTTTATATAAGAGAATTCCTTTGTTTTTGTGAAATATGACGCTTGTATCCGCCTGTGGGAAGGACTATAGTATCGTACGAGGAGGCGTGTTTTGTTATGAAACGCATCTGCTATTGCTATATTCCCGAACCTTTTACAGGCCCGCATTCTGCGCAGGAAGTATCTTTTCAAAAAGGAGATCAGCGTTACCTGGACGCTCTGCGGCGCGTTCTTCCCACTTTGCCGCAGGAATGGACCGTAACGACCAATGACAAGGGAGAACTTTTGGAGGACATCCTGGACGACTATGACTTTTTCGTCTGCAACCCGGGAATCGCTTTCCGCAGTTTTCCGAGCAAGGCATTCCAAAAGAAGGTATTTTATATTACCGGTTTTGAGTTTACCAGTCAAAACGTTCGTCGGCTGATGAAGGTGTTGTCCGCCCTGTCGCAAAAGTGAACCGCCGTTGTCCATAAAAATGCGGTTCGGATCATAGCGCATACAAAAGAAAAAGCTCCGGGCCTTTCGGTCCGGAGCTTTGTGGTGGAGATGAGGGGGATCGAACCCCTTACCTCCTGCATGCCATGCAGGCGCTCTCCCAGGTGAGCTACACCCCCACAGGTTTTGCCGTTCATTTCTGACAGCTTTATTATTATAGCAGCGAACGGTTTGGATGTCAAGTACTTTTGACGATAAAATTGCCCTTTTTTGGCAACTTTGCAAAATGATTTTCTCGATTGCCTTGACAACGGCAGGAAGAGAACCTATAATGAACAATGTTCATATTGAGGTGATGCTATGAAGCCAACTGCCACATCTAAAGAAGAGATTCTCTCCGTTTGCCGTGAGCTGATTCATCGCCATGGCGGCACAGCGCTGAATGTCCGCGAAGTTGCCGGCGCCTGCGGTATTTCGGTGGGCACAGTCTACAACTATTTCGGTTCCAAGGCGGATCTTGTGGGGGCCGCGGTGGAAAGTGTCTGGTACGACATCTTCCGGTGCACGGATGACGGCAGCGTTTTCGCTACCACGCGGGATTGTGTGCGTTGGTTGTTCCAGCGCCTTGCCTACGGCAACGCACAGTATCCCGGATTCTTCACACTGCATTCTGCCAGCTTTGTGCACCAGGACCGCCCGGAAGGCAAAGAACGGATGCAGAAAGCCTGGGCCCATATCATCGGGATGCTCTGCCAGGTGCTGTACCGGGACCCCCTGATTCGCCCTGACGTCTTCTACGACACGTTTACGCGGGAACAGTTTGCCGACCTTTTGTTTTCACTGATGCTGGCGGCGCAGCTGCGCAATCAGTATGACCCGACCGGTGTGCTGCAGCTGGTGGAGAAAGTCTTATACGTGCCCTTCGACCCGCATAAAGTATAAACCCTTGTACCGCTTCCCTCCCCTGCCCGGGGAGGGTTTCCCGGGCGGAAAATGAACATTGTTCAAAACAGAGATCAGAAAGGATTCTTTTTATGCAAGCTATCATGGAAACCACTTTCGACGTGGTCTATCTCGTAACCGTTATTACCCTCGGCGTACGGATGATTCGCCAGCCCAAAACCGCCAAACAGTTCCGTCTGTTCGGCTGGATGGCGGTGGTGCTCGGAGCCGGCGATGCCTTTCATCTGATTCCCCGCGCCTGGGCTCTGTGCACCACCGGGCTTGAAAACTATACTTTCGCGCTGGGACTGGGCAAGGCCATCACCTCGGTGACGATGACCGTATTTTATGTGCTGCTGTACTATGTATGGCGCCTGCGTTACCGGGTACAGGAGCGAAACACACTGACCGCCACGGTATACCTGCTGGCAGGACTCCGGATTCTGCTTTGCCTGATGCCGCAGAACCAATGGTTCAGCCCTTCAGCGCCGCTTTCCTGGGGGATTTATCGCAATATCCCCTTCGCCCTGCTGGGCGTCCTCATCATAGTATTGTTTTACCGCAGCGCCAAAGCCCGGCAGGACAAAGCATTCCGCTGGATGTGGCTGACAATCGTGCTGAGTTTTGCCTTCTACATTCCGGTCGTTCTGTGGGCAGACACCATTCCGATGATCGGTATGCTGATGATTCCCAAGACCTGCGCCTACGTCTGGACCGTCGTGATCGGCTTCCGTGCCATGCAAGGCGAAACCCATAGTTAAATGCAAAAGAACCCCGCGTTGCGGGGTTCTTTTGCATAGTTGCCATGGTCCTTTCAATAGGACCGCACACGCTGGATCAAGGGCGCTCTTTGTACGGCGGGGCTGCCCTTCGATATACATATTTGACCTGTATCGTGCCCCCGCCGGCGCTTAGGGCGTACTGCAGGGCTTTATATGGCTAACGATATAAAAACGCTCCGGATTGCGTTTCTGTACAGCCGGGAGCCTTCCGTGCTGACTATCCACTCCCAGGTGTTCTGATGCCTTGGTGGATTCAGAAAACAAAAAATCCGAACCCGGAATCCGGGTTCGGACGAAACCATATGGTGGAAGATTAGGGACTCGAACCCAAGACCTCTGCGATGTGAACGCAGCGCTCTAACCAGCTGAGCTAATCTTCCATAATGGGGTCAACGCTAGATATTATACGGCATCTCTGCCGTTTTGTCAACCCCATTTCGGGAGATTTTTTACAAAAATTACTTGCTCAGGACTTCAGCCATCTCGTCCAGCTGAGCACGGCTGGCGGCGTTCAGCGCACTCTTGATGCTGACAGTCTGATCCAGAATCGTCAGATTCTTGCTGTTCTCCAGCATTTTGCGCATTACCCGGCCTGCCGTGGGCGCCCAGGTGCCATTCTCAATGATGGCCACCGTGCGGTTCTGATAGTTGCGCTCGGTCAGGTGCTCGATGAAGCAACGGGTGAACGGGAAGACTTCCCCATTGTAAGTCGGGGAGGCCAGGACCAGCTTGCTGTAACGGAAAGCCTGGGCAACCGCCTCAGCCATATCGCAGCGGGCAAGGTCCATTACCGTGACGTTCACACCGTTGGCACGCAGTTTCTCGCCCAGGTCCTCAGCGGCCTGCTTGGTGTGGCCGTAAATGGAGCTGTAAGCCACTAGCACGCCCTCGGTCTCGGGACGGTAGGCACTCCAGGTATCGTAGGCGGCCAGCGCATCCGCCAGCTGCTCCTTGTGCAGAACAGGGCCATGCAGCGAGCAGACCGTCTCGATTTCCAGACCGGCGGCCTTTTTCAGGACACCCTGCACCTGCTGGCCATATTTGCCCACAATGCCAATGTAGTAACGACGGGCTTCCGGCAGCCATTCTTCTTCCACGTCCAGGGCACCGAACTTGCCGAAGGCATCGGCGCTGAACAGCACCTTGTCGGTGGAATCGTAGGTCATGATGACTTCCGGCCAGTGCACCATCGGGGCGGTAACAAAGTGCAGCGTATGGCTGCCCAGTTCCAGCGTATCGCCTTCCTTGACGATCAGGCAGCGGCTGGTAAAGTCAGTATCAAAGAACTGCTGCATGATGGCAACCGCCTTGGCAGATGCCACGATCTTGGTGTCGGGGTATGCCTGCGCAAACGAAAAGATAGAACCGGAATGGTCGGGCTCCATATGCTGCACGATCAGGTAATCCGGTTCGCGGCCGCCCAGCACAGAAGCGATGTTGGTCAGCCAGGCATCGGTGAAGTGGGCATCGACAGAGTCCATAACCGCCACTTTCTCGTCCCGGATGAGATAGGAATTGTATGCCATGCCGTTGGGCACTTTATACTGCCCCTCGAACAGGTCAACGCCATGATCGTTGACGCCTACGTACAAAATATCCTTGGTGATTTCCATTGTGGTAAACCTCCCTGCAGTTTGTTACAAATTTACCTACAGAAAACAGTATAACATACTTGGGGCGATCTGTCCCCTGTTTTTTCAAAAAAATCGTCCAAAACACAAAAAAATCCCCGCCTTGCGGCGGGGAACGACGCACAAAAATCAGTGCACTTCAGGAGCCGGAACCGGCGCGTCCACAGGGCGCGGAGCACCTTCCACCCACTGAATGGCCTTTTTGGGACACTTGGTCACACAGGTGCCACAGCCATTGCACTTGGTGTAGTCGATTACGGCAACGTTATCCTTGAGGAAGATCGCCTGCTGGGGGCAGTTGCGCACGCACAGACCGCAGGCAATGCACCCCACCTTGCAGGTCTTGTTGACCACAACACCCTTATCCTTGTTGGAGCACTTAACGGCGGGCTGGGGTGCGATGGGCTTCATCTGGATGACTTTACGCGGGCAGACCGCCGTGCAGGCCGTGCAGCCGGTGCACTTGCTGCGGTCCACCACCGCCACGCCGTTGACGACATGGATGGCGTCAAACTTGCAGGCGCGGGTGCAGTCGCCCAGGCCCAGACAGCCATAGGAGCAGGCGCTGGGACCGCCGGCTACCGCAGCTGCTGCAGCGCAGGTCTGGATGCCCTTGTAGTCGAAGCGCTTGCCGCAGTTTTCGCCGCCGGCGCAGATGACGGTAGCACGCATGCTGGGGCGGTCGGTCTCTTCAGCGCCCATAATGCGGTTGATGGCATCGGCGGTTTTATCGCCACCGGGGGCGCATTTGAAAGTGGGGGCACCATCTTGGACGATTGCCTTGGCATAGTCGGCACAGCCGGCATAGCCGCATCCGCCGCAGTTGGCACCGGCCAGGCAGTCGGTGATCTGCGCAATGCGCGGGTCTTCATATACAGCCATGAACTTGGAAGCCAGCACCAGGATCAGGCCGCCGACCAGGCCCAGCACCACCAGCACGACGATAGCAAATACGATCGGGTTCATTCTCTTTATTCCCCTTTCTTACAGAATCGCGTTGATGATGTTTTCCACCATACCGCCGAAGCCCATGAAGCTGAGGGACGTGATTGCCGCGGCAACCAGCGTGATGGGCAACCCCTTGAAGCATTCGGGCGGGTTGGCATTTTCCACCCGCTGACGCACGCCACAGAAGAGCAGCATAGCCACAAGGAAGCCCACACCGGCGCCAGCGGCGCAGATCAGCGCCTCGGCATAAGCCAGGCCAAAGCCGGCGGTTTCCACAATAGCAGAATAGTCCTGTACAGCCAGGATGGTGACGCCCAGTACGCAGCAGTTGGTGGTGATCAGCGGCAGATAAACGCCCAGCGACTGGTACAGGGCCGGGACATAACGCTTGAGGGTGATCTCGATGAGCTGGACAAGAACCGCGATGACCAGAATGAAGATGATGGTCTGCATATAGCCCAGATCAAAGGCATCCAGCAGGAAAATCTGCAGCGGGAAGGTAACCGCTGTGGCGATGACCATGACCACGATAACGGCCAGGCCCATACCCACGGAGGAATCCAGCTTCTTGGAAACGCCCAGGAAGGGGCAGATGCCCAGGAACTGTACCAGAACGTAGTTGTTGACCAGGATCATGCTGAAGAAGATCGTGGCAAACGTTGCAATCTGAGAACTCATTCTTCAGCGCCCCCTTTCTGTTCGGCCTTGGCGGCGTCGAGCTGTTCCAGCATCACATCGCCGCAGGTCTTGCGTTCAATGGGCTTGTTGAGTTTGCGCTCCAGCCAGACACAGCCGGCCATCAGGCAGCCGAACACAAAGAAGCCGCCGGGCGCAGAGTTCATGATGGTCATGCGGTCCACACTTTCGGGGATGATGGTGATGCCCAGCCAGGTGCCGCTGCCGATAATCTCACGGATGGAGGACATCAAAGCCATGGTCAGGATATAACCGATGCCCATGCCCAGACCATCCAGCGCAGAATCGACCACCGTGTTCTTGCAGGCGAACATCTCGGCGCGGCCGAGGATGATGCAGTTGACGACGATCAGCGCCAGGAACACGCCCAGCGACTTGTACAACTCCGGCACGAAAGCCTGCAGCACCATCTGGACCACCGTAACGAAAGTGGCGATGATGACAATGTAGCACGGCAGATGCACCTTGGCAGGAATCACCTTGCGCAGTGCCGAGATAACGATATTGGAGCAAACCAGCACGAAGGTCATGGACAGGCCCATGCCCACAGCGCCGGAGACAGTGGTGGTGACGGCCAGTGCGGAGCAGCAGCCCAGCACCAGACGCAGAACGGGGTTTTCACGAATGATGCCCGCCGTAAAAACTTTCCATTTGCTCGGTTTTTCAGCCATCGTTACATACCCCCTTTGATCTCGTTGGTATAGCAGTCGATGGCCGCGTTCACGGCAGAAAAGACCGCATTGCTGGAATACGTGGCGCTGGCAACGCCGTCCACCGGAGAACCGCTGGAAACCGCGCCGCCGTTCCAGCCGATAAAGCCGGAAGTGAAGCTCTCATCCGCCACCTTGGAACCGATGCCGGTGGTCTGGGTGGAAGCATCCACGCTGATGTTGGAGATGGCACCGTTGGTGTCAAAGGCCACATAGACCGTGACGTCCTTGCCGGAGTATCCGGAGGAAGCCGCCTTGACGGCCGCCGCGCCGGAAGAAGTGGTCACTGCCCCCAGTACATCGGGGGTGGTCAGGTCCGCCAGTTCGGTCATATCGGAATCCGTGGTGCCCTCGGGCAGTACCGACAGATAGGCCGCCAGAGTCTCGGCCTTGGTATTTTCCTCGATGATGGGAGCGGTCACATCATTGAGGACCGCCAGCAGGGCGCTGCACACAAGGCAGATGACCACCAGCACGATGACCGGCAGTACCAGTTCCTTGAAGGCACTCTGCTTTTCCGGGGTCTGGTTGTTTGCCATCAGTCAGCACCCCCTTCCTTTTTGGCTTTTGCTTTTTTGGCTTTCTTGAAGCCCAGGGGCACCTGATGGCCCCACTCGTTGAACCAGGGCGTCATGAGGTTGCCCAGCAGGATGGCAAAGCTCATGCCCTCGTTCATGCTGGCAAAGTGACGGATCAGGAAGGTCACCAGGCCGATGAAAATACCGTAGTAGAGTTTGCCCTTGGTGGTGAAGGGGCTGGTGACGTAGTCGGTGGCCATAAAGACCGCACCGAACAGCAGGCCGCCGGCCATGCACTCCATCAGCGCCACGTAGGGGTCACGGGTATAGAGCAGCGTCAGGACATAGCAGGTGGCCACGATGCTGACGGGAATGGTGGCTTCAATGGTACCGGTCGCCAGCAGAATGGCAAAGCCGGCCAGAATGGCAAGCACGCAGGTCTCACCCAGCATGCCGCCGTGCAGGCCCAGGAACATATCCAGGAAGTTGACGGCGTTCAGATCCACGCTGGAAGCCAGCGGAGTGGCAGAAGCCAGGGCATCCACGGCCATGTCGGGATAGACGTAGGTCGTCATACGGGAGGTGAAGCCGAGGAACAGCACGATACGGCCGATCAGGGCGGGGTTGGCCAGGTTATAGCCGATGCCGCCGAACAGCTGTTTGGTGATGATGATGGCGACAAAGGCGCCGACCACCGCGATCCACAGCGGCATGCCCACCGGCATATTGAGGGCCAGGATCATGCCGGTCACGACGGCAGACAGGTCCCCTACCGTGTTCTGCTTATGCAGCAGCAGTTCGTAGAGATATTCAAACGCCACACAGGCAAAGGTGGTCACAACGACCTGGACCAGTGCCTGCACGCCGAAAATCAGGGCCGAAGCCAGGACACAGGGCAGCAGAGCAATGACAACATTGCCCATGAGGCCACGGGTCGTGGAACAATCCCGGATATGCGGCGAGGCGGTTACAAGCAAACGTTCTTCCATTTGTCATTTGCCTCCTTTCCGCAGTTCACCCATGTACCACGCCTTGGCCAGCGTCATGGTCTGGCTGACGGGACGCTTGGCCGGGCAGGCATAGCTGCAGCTGCCGCAGGCCACACACAGATCCACACAGCGCGCCTTCAGGGCGTCAAAATCCTTGTGGCTGAACGCCTCGGCCACAACCACGGGCTCCAGACCCATGGGGCAGGCTTCGATGCAGCGGCCACAGCGGATACAGGCAGCTGCATCCGGCAGAGCGGCGGCCTTTTTGCTGAACAGCAGCAAACCGTTGTTCTGCTTCAGGACCGGAAAATCTGCGCTGGGCGCAGCGCCGCCCATCATGGGGCCGCCGAAGATGATCTTGCCCAGTTCCACGTCGGATTTGATGCCGCCGCATGCCTCGATGACATCACGGTACAGCGTGCCGATGGGGACTTCCACGTTCTGCGGCTTGGCGATGGCATCGCCTTCCACCGTGACACGCTTGGTGGTCAACGGCATGCCGGTTTTGAGGAACTTGCCCAGCGTGGAAACACTGGTCACGTTCATGATGACGCAGCCCACATCGGCGGGCAGACCCGCCTTGCCGGAAGGACCGACCTGCGGCACTTCCCGGCCGGTGCAGGTTTCCACCAAGGTTTTCTCGGCACCCTGGGGGTACCGGGTGGGCAGCGGTTTGACGCTGACGCCGGCCATGCCGCGCACAAGAGAGTTCATCTGGTCGATGCACTCGGGCTTGTTGCGCTCGATGCCGATGATACAGTTGGGAATGTTGCAGTACTTCATCACAGCGGCGATACCCGAGATGATCGTGTCGCTGCATTCCAGCATTTCACGGCAGTCGGTGGTCAGATAGGGCTCACACTCGGCTGCGTTGATCAGCAAGGTATCAATGGTGTCGGCCGCCAGCTTGACGTGGGTCGGGAAGCCGGCACCGCCGACGCCCACCAGACCACATGCCTGAATAGCCGCCAGCAGGCTGGCTTTGTCAGTGACCGTGGGCGGCACGCAGGCCGGGTCCACCGTCTGCTGCCCGTCGGTCTTGATGGCTACGGCCGTGGTCATCACGCCGTTGACCATCCGCATGGGCGCAACATCCTGCACGGTGCCCGATACGCTGGAGTGAATGTTGGCACTGACAAAGCCGCTGGCCTTGCCGATCAAAGTGCCAACCATGACGGTGTCGCCCTTCTTGACGACGGGTTCCGCCGGTGCGCCGATGTGCATCGACATGGGAATGATGACGTGCTCGGGAACCGGCATTTTGACCGTCGGCTGCCCTGCTGTCGCTTTCACATGCGGCACGCTCGCGCCTTTGGCGGAACGCTTTAGGGACTTGAACAATCTATTTCCCCCATTTCCTTGTTGTCTGGGTAAAGCAGCTCCACCGCAAGATACGGCGTCTCTCCCTGCTATACCCCAAAGTATACCTACCCATTTTACCATTTTGCGGCGTCAAGTCAAGATTCCCGGCTGTTCAGGACTTGGCGTTTTGTTCAAGTTCGCAATTTCTGCAACAATTTGCGCAAATGTTGCAAAGGATGTACGATGCTTGCATCCCGGTGTCGTTTATGGTAGTATGTTGGTAATGATCGCTCTGCAGCTGTTTTTCCAAAAAAGGAGGCAGATATGAAACATTTGGCTAAACTTTTGGCCCTTCTGACCGCTGCCGGCGGCCTGCTGGCACTTACCGTTCTGCTCTGCCGCCGCAAGGCCCGTCACAAGCGTTCCTGTTATATAACGCTGTACCGGTATGATATCTGAAAACGCACAACCGCCCCGACGCCTGTAAGGCGCCGGGGCGGTTGTTTTTACGGGATCAAGATTGAATTACAGGTCGATCTCCTGCAGGCGCAGCAGGGCCAGAATGTAGATCTTCAGCGCTTCGATCAGCTTTTCAAAGGGAGCGCCTTCATTGGCACCGTGCATCGGACCGGCAAACTCGGGTATTTCCAGGTCCGTATGCTCCGGTCCGAAGCTGACCGCATACGGGAAGTGTCGCGCATAGGTGCCGCCGCCCATGGTGAAGGGGGTCTTGTTCTCCCCCGTAACGTCGTTGTAGGTGGTGATGAGGGTCTGGATGGCCGGGCTGTCGGCCGCAATGTAGAACGGCACACGGCTCGTCAGGTTTTCCAGATGGGCTGCCGTACCGCACACCGTTTCCATCGCCGCCGTCATCTTTTCGGGATCGGTGTTGGTGGGGTACCGGCAATCAAAACTCTGGCGGATGACGCCATCCTTCATCTCAATGGTACCGCCGATGATGGTCAGCGGATCAAACAGACCGTCGTTGGCCGCAATCCCCAGTGTGCTGCCGTCGTTGGCGGCGTGCAGTCTCTGCAACACCTTTAAATAAGCCTCTTCCTGCTCGGTGCAGATGCCGCTCGCCAGCAGGCAGTTCACCAAAAGGCCGATGGCATTGACGGTCCCTTCCGGCATGGCCGCGTGGCCGCTCTTGCCCCAACCGCGGAGAATGGTGGTTCCGTTTTCTCCGGCTTCCGCCGTCACACCTTCGATAAGCCTGACAGCTTCCGGTGCCACGCGCACCGTGCAGGAAGCGCGGTCCGGCACCGCGTTGCGCGCTACACCGCCGGCAAAGGCCGCAATCACACCGTTTTCCAGCTTGGGGCTGACGATCTCGCCGTTGAAGCCGCCTTTCTCACCGTTGCAGACGGGGAATTCCGCGTCCGGGGTGAAACAGAAAGCCGGCATCGGATAATGCTCGGCGTAGTAGTCCACGTCGTGCATATTCGTTTCCTCGTTGGCACCCAGCAGGGCCCGCACAGGGTACTTGAGGGCCACACCGCTGTCCTTCAAATATTTCAGCGCATAGAGGCACAGGATGCTGGGGCCTTTGTCATCGGCCACACCGCGGCCCAGAATCCAGCCATCGCGCACACGCACCGTATAAGGGTCGGCGTCCCAGCCGTTGCCTTCCGGCACTACGTCGGTATGGGTGATGGTAGCCAGAAATTTCTGGCCGTCGGCAATCGGCCCGGTCTCCGCCCAGCCGATATACCCTGCGGCATTATGGGTCTGCAAGCCCAGTTCCGAGGCAATCTCCAGCGCTTTGTCCAGCGCGGCTTTGGGGCCCGCACCGAAAGGTGCACCGGGTTCCGGTGTGCCCTCAACACTCGGCACAGCAACCAGACGGGTGATGTCACGCAGAATATTTTCACGGTTTTGTTCAGCAAAGGCGTCGATGGACGCCCAACGCGGATCGTTCATGGAAGTACCTCCCGGCATAAATGTAGGTTGCCCCTAGTATAGCACAGACAGGGAAAATGTAAAGAGTTGGCCCCGATCCCCAAAAGCAATTGACAAAGCCGGTCATTTGTGTTATATAGTATTTAGTAATCCTAAATATATGACTACGGGAGGTGTCTATGTGGCGGCAGACAGTGAGCAGCGGTTTTCCCAACAACTGAAAAAAGGCGTGCTGGAAATGCTGGTACTCCGCTTTCTGGCGGATAACCCCTGCCACGGCTACGAACTGATCGTGCGGTTGCGGGAAAAGGGCGGCGGATTGCTGGACCTGAAAGAGGGGACCCTCTACCCTATTCTTTATCGCCTGGAAGAGGAAGGCTGCATCACCTCGGTATGGAACAGCCCGGACGGGACCCTTTCACCGGGTCGGATTCCACGGAGGGTCTACACCGTAACAGATGCGGGGCATATCCTGTTGGCACAGCAGCGTAAAACCTGGCACCGCTTTGTGGACTGTGTGGAGCAATGCTTGGAAGGAGAACTACCATGAAATGGAAAATTGGCAACACGACCCTGGACGTACTGCCGCCTGTAAAGCGGTACATGAACGCCATTGAGCGGCATTTGCGGGCAGACCGCCAAACCCGTGTGCGCGTTATGACAGAACTGGCCAGTGACTTTCAGAGCCGTCGGGAAAGCGGGCAGACGGACGAACAGATCATGTCTGAGCTGGGCGCACCGGAAGAAGTAGCTGCCCAGTTCAATGCAGGTCTGAAAGGGCCGGGCAGGCCCAGCCGGTGGCGGTGGTGTTTTGCGGCACTGGCGGTACTGGTTCTGGCTATTGTGCTGGTACCGGTATTGGCAGATAAACTTGCAGCAGGACAAGCGGCCTCCCTTGGCGTGATCGGCGGTGCGGATGGTCCCACCGAGATTTATGTCAGTACCTCCCCGGCCCAAAGCCTGATCGGAATTTCGCCTTGGCTGTTGGGCTGCATTGCCGGATTTCTGCTGCCTGTCTGGCGCGACCGGCAGGCTAGCAAGGGATATGGGACTTCTTTGCTCCTGTGCGGGTTGGGGTTATTACCCCTGTGCCTGGTAATGATGGAGCTTGTTGTCGTGGCCTACACCACAGAGCTGCCCCCGGCGCAATTGGGAGCCGCCTGTTGGGCGCTGCTCTCCGGTTTTTTCCTCAACGGCGAGTGGCTGTGTGCCGCCGTTTTAGGCTGGGCCTGCATCGCCCGGAGCCGGGCCAAAAAGACCGCCGGACAGGATGCCCAAAAAAATTGAAGAAAAAATGGAAACCGGGCTTGACAAGCCCGGTTTTTCATGCTAATATAATACTCGCATTTGGCGGCAGCCACTGTGGAGAGGTGTCCGAGTGGTTTATGGAACTGGTCTTGAAAACCAGCGATTCGCGCGAGCGGACCATGGGTTCGAATCCCATCCTCTCCGCCATTTTGTATAACAAGTGAATATTCCAATCACTTTGACTTGTGGAGTAATACTCAAGAGGTCGAAGAGGCGCCCCTGCTAAGGGCGTAGGGTCCGAAAGGGCCGCGAGAGTTCAAATCTCTCTTACTCCGCCAACAAAACCCGCGAACATCGCAAGATGATCGCGGGTTTTGTATTTTTACAGTTCACAAATCAGGAAAGGCCCTGTCGGCAAGACAGGGCCTTTCGCATATTCTGCTGTGCATCAGCCGTAGCATTTTTTGCAGGGCGTATAGCCGCGGGCCTCGGCTTCCGATTGGGTCAGCGGTACAGGGTCTTTCATGTTGCTGCAGCCAGACGTACTGTGATACTTTTTCCCCTTACCGCTGCCGGCCACATATACCGTTCCGCTTTGCGGTGCAGCGTCCGCCGTGGGGGATGCTGTCTGCACTGCCGCAGGTGCCTCCTTTTGTGCGGCGCCGCCTTCCCCATTGCCTGTGTTTGCCGCCGATGACGATTGCTCTGCGGCGGGAGGGGCCAGCGTGGAAGCAGGCGTTGGCGTTGCAGTGGGCTGCGGCGTAGCGGAGGGAGTCGCTTCCGGCGTTGCCGCAGGGGTGGGGCTTGGCGTGGGTTCCGGTGTCTTTGCGGGTGTAAGGACCGGTGTAGCGGAAGGTGTCACCGGTGTCGGGCTTGGTGAGGCAGTCATTACAGCAGCTGTTGTTTCCGGCGTTGCCGGCATTCTGCTTTTTCCGGATGCGCTGGGAACTGCCGCCATCATAAACAGAAAAGCCGCTGCCAGAATCGCGCCTTTCGCAAAACGCGGGGAATCCGGAGGAAGGACCTTACTCCAAACCATGCGAATCGGTGCAAAGGGCAGCGCCAGGACTGCAATCACCAGCCCGGCCAGCCCCGATACCGAAAACAGGCCACAAGAAAACAGCATCAAAAGACACAGGACAATCAGAGCCCATCGAAGAAGATTTTTCAATATCCGCATGCGCCTTTCCCTCTTTTCTCAACGTCTATGGCGACTCACTCCTCCGCAGGCAGCAGAATGTCATGGGCTACCGGTGTAAGGAATCGGATGCGGAAAGTATCCAGATCCGGGCACTGGGGCAGCAGATGCATCGTTTTGGTGACCACGGATTCCAGCGTCATGTCATAGGCTTCGATAACGCCGTAGTTCTGTTTGATCTGGTGCCCCACCTGGTATACGCTCATATCGCTGCCCTCGTAGATGACCTGGGTCGTCATGATAACGACTTTCCCGGCTTCGATCCAGGCGCCGACCTCCCGGGCAAAATCCGCCGTGGCATAATAGGGCACGCCGCCGACGCCGAACCCTTCCACGATCAGCGCATGGTAGGCCGGGCGCAGCAGACGCAGTACATCCGGCTGAATGCCCGGAATCAGTTTGAGCACAAACACCGCCGGGTCCAGATCCAGGCTGACTGCCGGGTGTCCCAGTCCCTGCGGTTTCGGAAGCACCGGGTACACCTTGCGGTCCCGGATGCGGGCTACCTCCGGATAACCGATGCTGGAGAACGCATGGTAACTTTTTGTCCGCAACTTTTTGGCGCGGGTGCCCAGCATCACCTGCCCGTCAAACACGATCGTTACGCCCCAGGCACAGCCGGACGACGCATACAGAAACGCATCCAGCAGATTGCGACGACCATCGGTTTCCCGTTCCCCGATGGAGTTCTGCGCCCCTGTAAGCACAATGGGCTTGCGAGAATCCGGAAGCATATAACTCAGGGCCGCCGCCGTGTAGGCCATCGTATCGGTCCCGTGGGTGATCACAAAACCGTCAAAAGCGTCATACTGTTCACGGATCGACCGGGCGATCGTTTTCCAATGTTCCGGATGGACATTGGTGCTGTCCAGCTGGAACAGCTGCCGCGTTTCTACCTGGCAGATTTCCCGGATCTCGGGTACAGTGCGCAGCAGTTCCTGGGAGGTAAGCTGCGGAACCTTTCCCTCTTCGGTTTTCAGCGTCGCAATGGTGCCGCCGGTGGCAAGCATCAGAATTTTTTTCATGTTTGACAACTTCCTTTTCCTCTCCGTCCGTCCTGCCAAGAGCGGACCGGATCGACTGAATGTTATAGTAACACATCTTGCTGCGGTTGTACACAGCAAACCCGCCCGGGAGATCCCGGACGGGTCATTTTTGTATCAGTAGGTGGTAATGGTGGTGCCGGGATAATAGTGCAACAGGATATCCTGATACCCCCAACCGTTCTGGGCATAGCCGATGGCACCCCACTGGCTCATGCCGCAGCCGTGGCCGTAACCGTAGACATCAAAGATGAAGCAGTCCAGACTGGCATCATAGCTGACAGTAAAGCACTGGCTGCGCAGGCTGCGCCCATCGACGCTCTGCCGTGCCAGAAGATTTTCGCGGAACCAGCGGCCACTGACGGTCTCGCTGTTGCCGTCGGGGCCGACCTGAATCTTGGCCACCCAGCCGTACTGGTTGGTGGAAATGAGCTTGAACCAGTTGTTGGGGTCCACCCCCGAAAGATCGATGCCCAGTTCCGAATTGATGCGGTCCTGCAGCGTCTGGCGAGAAAAACGCGCCGTGCCGCTGGTGCTGCCGTTGGTATGCCAGTTGGTAGCCACCGACTGGTCATAGGGGCTGTCCACCGCCTGCAGCCAGGGGCGGTCATTGCCCCAGACATCGGCAGCCGAGGCCGTGCCGGTGCTGGCCGATGCAAAATACGGCGTAAAGCAAACCTGGCCATTATAAGTAATCAGTACCCGGGCGACTTCCTGGGCCGCGGCAAGCGCCGTAGCGCCGGGGGTCGTTCCAGCCACCGACGGATAGCCGGACTGGCTGAGAATCCAGCAATGCGTGGCCACACACTGGGCCTTGTAGGCTTCGGCGGGGGCGTTGGGGCCCAGCTCATTCTGTGCCACCATGGCCAGGCACTGCACCAGATCCATGGTCTGGGCGGTACCGTTCATCGTGACATTGATGGTCTCACCGCCGGAAGAATTGTTTCCGGAATCGGTGGAAGAACTGTCGCTGGAATCGCTAGAGGCACTGCTGTCCCCGTTTTCACTGGAAACCGACTCACTGGACACCGATTCGCTGGAAGAAGGCACCTCCGTAGGGCCCGGTGTAGGGCTGGCGGTGACCTGGTCCACCGTGACGACCTGCTCCGGCAGACCGCCCTCGGCACCCTGATTCAAGTCGGACTCCGCCTCGTTGCCGGAACCAGCCACATCGGTCAGACCGGCCAGCAGCTTATCGGTGCTGGCCAGGATCGCATCGGTCTGTGCCTGCATATCGGCAATCTGCGCATCCATGTCACTGCCGGTCTCCTCCTCCTGCGTCTGGGCGCTGTTGCGATTGGCCACGCTGGCTGCACTTTGCTGCGCATACCGATCAACACTGGCACTGAGCAGGCTGCTGACGGTGGGCATCGGCTGGTTTTTGCTCTGGTACTGCAACGCAGTCAGAAGCGGTTCTTCTGATGCCGTGATGGACGCGCCATCCAGGGCGGCCGTTTCCTCCCCTTCAATCAGCCGGCCGGTCACGCAGAGCAGCACGCCATCCTCGCTGGTCGTGGTGGTCAGCGTCAGGAAGTGGGAATCATCCCCGATCTCCACATTGGTCTGCCACAGGCTGCGGGCCTCGATGCCGGCCACAAAGGCGAGATAATCATAATAGTTGGAAAGGTCGGTGCCGCCGTAAAGATCAAAGGCGCCCTCCCCTTCCTCGGCAGGGTCCAGATAGTAAACGGCAACCACCTTGAAACGGTACGTGCCGCTTTGCAGGTACAACGTGAAGCCGCTGTTCTCTTTGATAACGTCTTCCTGCGCCAGGGACGCGTAGGTGTCACCGGTGCACTCCAGCACAGTGTTGCCAGGGGCAGAGGAATCCAGTGTACTGGCCGTGGCAAACCGTGTGATCACGGCAGGATTGCCGCTTTCCCCCGTTTGCGGTTCAGTTCCGGCTGCATAGACCAGCGTGCCGTCCAATCCCGGCCAGCCGAGGAATCCGACCGCACCGGGACGCTTTTCCAGGGCATTGGTCAGATACGATTCTGCCGTTTCGTCGTACACCGTGGTACCGTAATTCTTGGCTGCGGGACGCGTGCCCAGATCGTTGCGGAAGAACCACCACAGGGCACCCACACCGGCGAGAACCAGCACCACAAGAATCACCAGCACAGCCGTGACAGTCCGTCTGCGGCGGCGCTCGGTGCGCTCGATCATGGCCAGGCTTCGGTTGCGGATGCTGGAAGCTGCCGGCGTTTTTGCCGGGGTGCGTCCGGACCGTTCCGGTTCTTTCTTGCGGCGGCGATTCTGCGCTTCCGCAAGTTCCGCTTCGTCCTCCTCGGTGAACAGCCGCGTGGCCGCTTTGCTGAATTCTTCAGCCGTTGTCGTGCGGCCGGCCGCTGCGTCGGCATCGTCCGCCGCCTGGGCGGCTGCCAGTGCTTCAGGATCGATCTGAGCCGAGAAATCCGGAATATCCTCATCCAGAAGCGAAGGTGCCGGGGCGCTGTAGTCGTCGCTATACAGCGGCGTGGCGTAATCCTCGGCGCTGGCGGTACGGCGGCGCCGTGCAGCACTGGCCGCCTGCGGCCCCGCCGTCTCGATATTCATGGGATCGGTGTTGACATCCTGTGTCTCCTCGAGATCTGTTTCAAACTGGATGGTCCCCACCGGCGCTGCCCCTGTGGACGGTCGCGAGGCGGCTGTCCGGGTTGTGTGGGCAGATGCGTTATAGCGCGGGGGCATCTCGGGCTCGGCGGTGTTGAAATCCATCATCGGCTCGAAGTCTGCCGTATGGTCGCCATCCTGGACGGCAGGTGTTCTGCGGCGCAGCGAAAAACGCACGGTATTGCCTTTTTCCCGCCCGGCTTCCGAAACCAGCAGCAGCGGATGCTCCCGCCCGGGGCGGAAGGTGATGCAGGAATCCGTCAGACGAAGGCCCTGCAAACGGCGGCGCAGCAGGTCCAGAATCTGGTTGCCAATGGCCGCGTCGTTGAGATCGGGCGGCAGCGCACAGGCCGCGGCACCGTGCCGGTCACAGATCAGCACAAAGGGGCACTGGCCCACCGTAGCCGGCATATAGGCCGCCGCAAAATCGGCTCCCGTGACCTGCAGCGCCGACAGCGCATGGCCGGCCGCCGCCTGGACCACGTCCCCGGGAAACTTTTTCAGCAGCTGGGGCGGGACCTTGATCTGGCGTTCCCGCTGCGGGTTGGCATAGCTCTCGGTGCCGAAATCAAACACCGCTTCGCTGTGCGCCAACGGCTGCAAAAGATTGCCCAACAGCCGACCGGTGGTTTCATCCACCGCCACCAGCAGCTTGCGCTTCTGCAGCAGCAGGTCCAGCGTCGCCTGGGCCAGACTCGTCTCACCAGTGGCAAAAACGTCGTCGCCAAACTTGGCGCTCAGCTTCTGCACCCACTTATCACAATATTGTTCGGCCATCGCACGATTGGGCGCGCTGACCTGCACACAGACGGCAAACTCGCCGTCACGTTCCAGCAGACGCAGACCCGGACACCCATCGTCGCGGGCCTGCCGCAGCACAGCCGACACTTCGGCCGCTGTGGGGCCGAATACGCGCAAAATTTTGAGTTGTGTGTTGACCATGATGTGCCTTTCTTTGCGTAATCAGATATTGCTCTCTTCCGGCGGGGTATCCTGTGTGACAGCCATACCATCGGGGACCGGAAGGTCCAGCGCCATACGGCGCAACAGATCCAGTGCATACAGCGCGGCGCGGGTACGGATGATGCCGCGGTCATTATAGCCGCCCAGCGTCAGCCGCACCAGCCAGCCGGTGTTGGTACGGGTATCGGCGCCCGCCAGATAGACCGTTCCCACCGGTTTGCCGGGCAACGCCCCGCCGGGACCGGCAATGCCGGTGATGCCGACGGCCAGTTCCGCCCCCGAAGCCTTCGCAGCCCCGAAGGCCATCGCAATGGCCACCGGGCCGGACACCACATTGTACCGTTCGATCAGGGCGGCATCCACACCCAGCAGTTTCTGCTTGGCGAGCTCGGCATAAGTGACGAAACCGAAGCCAAACACCTCACTGGAGCCCGGCACATTGGTCAGCCTCTCGGCAATCATACCGCCGGTGCAGCTTTCCGCTGTGGCGGCATGCAGCCCTTTTTCCCGCAGGACCCGCACCACCGTATATTCCAGGGCGGGCACGTCCACATCATAGGCAGCGTCCCCCAGAATATCACGGAATTTTTGCAGATAATCATTGCAAGCGCGCTCCGCCGCTTCCGGAGTGGCCTCCCGCGCCGTAACGCGGATCTCGCTCTCCCCCGTCTTGCAGTAGATCGCGGCGGTGGGATTGGCACTTTCAAACAGCGGCGCCACCTTGCTGGCAATGCTGCTTTCACCGCCCAGGACCCGCAGCGTCCGGGAATGGATCGTGCAGTTCTGGCGCTTCTGCAGCGCCGGGCGGACCTGCTCGGTCCACATGGCTTTCATTTCCCGCGGAACACCGGGCATCAGTACGGCACAATGCCCCTGTTCATCCTCAAACCAGGCACCGGGCGCGGTGCCGTGGTCGTTGACGATCTTATGGCCCCGGGTGGGGACCATCGCCTGCTTGCGGTTGTTGGGGGTAGGATTGCGGTTGGTACGGGCAAAAAAGGCAACGATCTTGTCCCATTCTTCCCCATCAAAGTGCAGCGTATCGCCGAACGCCTCGGCCACCGTCTCCTTGGTCAGGTCATCCTCGGTAGGCCCCAGCCCGCCGGAAAACACCAGCAGGTCACTGCGGCGGCGCGCCTGACTGACAAGTTCCCGCAGCCGCTCAGGGTTATCCCCGATGACATGCTGATGCAGTACGCTGATGCCCAGCTCGGCCAGTTCCCGGCTCAGGAACTGGGCATTGGTGTTCACAATGTCCCCCAGCAGCAGTTCCGTGCCCACACAAATGATTTCTGCAGTCACAGCAGATCATCCTCTCCCATCCGAATGGCGATCTTTTCCACCTGTTCTGCCGCTTCGCTCTCCAGCGCTTTCAAATCCGGCATGCCTTCCTCGGCCGCCAGAATCTCGGCCAGGGTGGGGTTGGTCTTGGGATGGGGCGGCGTAAAGATCGTGCAGCAGTCCTCATAAGGCTCGATAGAGGTCTCAAAGGTGCCGATCTTGCGGGAAATGGAAATAATTTCGGTCTTGTCCATGCCGATGCAGGGACGCAGCACCGGCAGGTCCTGGGCTGCATCGGTGCAGACCAAAGCCGCCATGGTCTGACTGGCGACCTGGGCCAGGCTTTCCCCGGTGATGAGGGCCTGCAGTTCCAGCTTGTCGGCCACCTGCTTCGCGATACGCAGCATACTGCGGCGCATCAGCACCGTGAACAGCACATCGGGGGCGTGGTCCCGGATGTATTCCTGGGGCTTGGTGTAGGGCACGACGAACAGCGTGCAGTTGCCGGTGTATTCCACCAGCTCTTTGGCCAGTTTCTGTACCTTGAGTTTTGCGCGCAGGCTGGTATAGGGCGGGCTGGCGAAATGAATATGATGTAGCGCCAGGCCGCGGCGAGCCATGCACCAGGCGGCCACGGGGCTGTCAATGCCGCCGGACAGCAGGTTCAGCGCCCGGCCGCTGGTGCCTACCGGCAAACCGCCGGCCGCTTCCACCTTGGGGCCATGGACATAGGCGGCATGATCCCGGATCTCCACCATGATTTCCAGCTGGGGATGGTGGACATCCACCCGCAGATGATGGTGCTTGTCCAGCAGATAGGCACCCAGTCCCCGGCAGATCTCCGGGCTCTTCATCGGGTAGGATTTATCGGCCCGCTTGGCTTCCACCTTGAAGGTGCGCAGACCCCGCAGCGTCTGGCCCAGGTAGGCTTCCGCCGTTTCGCAGATGGCGGAGAAGGTCTTGTCACATTCCACAGCGCGGCTCATCTTGACGATGCCGAACACACGGGACACGCGGCGGAACGCCTCGTCCATATCCAGGTTTTCCTCCAACGGTTCGATAAAAACCGTGCTCTGGGCCTGGTACACTTTGAATTTGCCGAGCGGTTCCAGCCGCCAGCGGATGATCTTGGCAAGACGTGCTTCAAACTTGCCGCGGTTCAGGCCCTTGAGGGTCATTTCGCCCTGATAGGCCAGGATGATCTCTTTCATAGGAATCGCCTTTCCATTGGGAATTGGTTCAGATATGCTGCAGGCTCTGCAGGCCGTTTTTCAGCCCGTCCAGCAGGGCATCCACATCCTCATCGGTATTGTCGGCGCAGAAACTGACGCGCAGCGCCGTGTGGATGGTACGCTCGTCACAGCCCATGGCTTCCAGCGTATGGCTGGGCTCGCCCTTGTCGCAGGCGCTGCCGCCCGAAACCAGAACGCCGCGGGTGTTGAGATAATTGATAAAAGTCTGGCTGTTGATGCAGCCTGTGGAGAAGTTCACGACCTCCGGCACCGCATCTGCCGGGGAATTGAGGGTGATACCCGGCAGCGCTGCCAGACCCTCCCGCAGACGGCGGTTCAGGGCCTCGATCTGCTGGGTACGGGTACGCATGGCCTGATAGCCTTTGGCCGCCGCCAGCCCCAGGCCCACGATATAGGGCGTGTTCTCGGTGCCGGGGCGCAGGCCGCGCTCCTGATGGCCGCCGCAGTAGGGCGGGCGCAGCGTCTGACGCTGGCTGTCCCGGATGAACAGCGCACCGATGCCCTTGGGCGCATGAATCTTATGCCCCGACACCGCCAGCGTATCCACCCCGGCCCATTTCTGCAGGTCGATGGGAATACGCAGCCACGCCTGCACCGCATCCACATGGAAATGGGTACGGCTGTTGCGGGCTTTGATGCCTGCCGCCAGCGCCGCAATATCCTGCACGGCACCGGTCTCATTGTTGACGGCCATGCAGGAAGCCAGCACGGTGTTCTTGTCCACCGCCGCCAGGAATTTTTCCACGTCCAGATGGCCGTCGGCTTCGGGGAGGATCTCCACGACGTTGAAGCCTTCGTTTTTCAGCGCGCGGGCCGCAAGCTGCACGCTGGGGTGTTCAAAACCGGACACCACGACCTTGTTGCCCCAATGCCGACGGGGCATGGCGGCGCCCCATACCGCCATATTGTTGCCCTCGGTGCCGCATCCGGTAAAATAGATCTCATCGCTGCGGCAGTGCAGCGTTTTGGCGATGCGGGCCCGGGCGTTTTCGATGCCGTCCTGCGCAGCCACCGCCGGGTCGTACAGGCTGCTGGGATTGGCCCACAGTTCCACCAGCGCATCGTGGATGACCTCGGTCACCGCCGGGTCGATGCGGGTGGTTGCGGCATTATCCAGATAATGAAGCTGGGGGTCGGAAAGCATACTGATCCCTCACATTTTTGCACAAAATTATACAGGATAAATTATACACGCCCGCAGCAGGAAAAACAACATCCTGCGCAAAATTTTTTCCGGTTTTTGGCATAGAAAAACCGTGGCACAGCCTTGGCGTGCACCACGGTAAAAATGTACGTTTATTCGCCGAAATCTTCCGCAGCTTTCTTCATCATGCTGCGGATGGGCAGATTGTAGGGGCAGCGGGTCTCGCAGGCGCCGCACTGCACACAGGCGCCGGCCTTGACTTTCAGCGTGGCATAGCGCTCACGGCCCCAGTTTTCCAGGCCGTACCGGTTCAGATACCCCTGGAACAGGAACACGTTGGGGATGGAGATGCCCACCGTGCAGGGGGCGCAATAGTTGCAGCGGCGGCAGAACTGGGTGCCCAGGGCATCCCGTACCTTCTGGCAGGCAGCCTGCTCCTCCTCGGTCAAGGGCGCGATGTTCTCAGCCCCCTTGACATTGCCCTCCAGTTCCTCAATGGCTGCCATACCGGGAATAGCCACCGTTACGCTGGGGTTGGACAGCACATAGCGCAGCGCCAGACGGCCATCCTCGATGGCGCCGCCCGCCAGCGGCTTCATGTCAATAAAGCCCTTGCCGGCCTTGGCGCAGCGGTCGATGAGCTCCGCGCCCTGCTGTTCCACGATGTTGTACGGGAACATGATGGTTTCGATCTCGGGAACGTCCAGCGCCGCCTCAAACACCGCCGCCAGATGAGCCGTCAGGCCGATGTGCCCGACCACCCCCTTGGCTTTGGCTTCCAGCAAAGCCTCCATGGAACCGCCGGGGGCCAGGATCTTTTTCAGGTCCTCCATACTCGGGTTGTGGAACTGATAAAGTTCGATGTGATCGGTACGCAGATTTTCCAGGCTTTTGGCCAGTTCCGTCTCCATATCGGCCTTGGTCAGCGCACGGCACTTGGTCGCCAACACAAAGGCATCCCGCAGTCCCAACTCCTCCAGGGACTGGCCGATCCAGCCTTCGCTGACGGTGTAGGCGCGGGCAGTATCGATGTAGTTGACGCCCATCTCATGGGCGGCCTTGAGCAGCGCCCGGGTACCGGGCTGGTCAATGCGCTGGATGGGAATACCGCCAAACCCCAAACGGGAGATTTGCAGGCCGGTCTGGCCCAATTGTACATATTGCATACAGTTCGCCTCTTTTGCTGTTTTTATCCTTCGCTTGTATTATAGCAAATTCTGCGGGAATTTCCAGCCCCCTGCCCCACCTTTTGATTGACAAAAACGACCCGGTGCGCTACCATTACAATCATACCACAATAGTGATCTATAATAATGGAAGAACACAAACGGAAACGTCAGATCATACGGGAGGAAAACTGCCATGAAATACGGTTTTATCGGCTGCGGCAACATGGGCAGCGCCGTGGCGCGTGCCGTCTGCAAGGGCGCCGGTGCCGCGGACGTTTTGCTGGCCAACCGCACCCCCGCCAAGGCCCAGACCCTGGCCGAAGAATTGGGCTGTGCCTGCGGCACCAATGAACAGGTGGCCAGCATCTGTGATTTTATTTTCCTGGGGGTCAAACCCCAGATGATGGAGGATATGCTGGACGAACTGACGCCAGTGCTGGAATCCCGTGCCGAAAGCCGCCCCTTCGTGTTGGTGACGATGGCCGCCGGGCTGACGATGCACCAGATCCGCCAGATGGCGGGCAGCGGCTATCCCATCATCCGCATGATGCCCAACACCCCGGTAGCTTTGGGTTCCGGCATGATCCAATATTGCTATGACGATGTGGAACCGGAACAGCTGCAGGAATGGCTGTGCGCCATGGCTCCCGCCGGGCAGTTGGATGAAGTGCCGGAAACGCTCATCGATGCCGCCAGTGCGGTGTCCGGCTGTGGTCCGGCCTGGGTGTACCAGTTCATCGAAGCGCTGGCCGACGGCGGCGTGGCCGCCGGTTTGCCCCGTGCCAAAGCCCAGGAATACGCTGCACAGACGGTACTGGGCAGTGCCCGTATGGTGCTGGAAAGCGGTCAGCACCCCGGTGCGCTGAAGGACGCCGTATGCAGCCCGGGCGGCTCCACCATTCAGGGCGTGCGGCTGCTGGAGCAGCGGGCGTTCCGCGGCGCGGTGACGGACGCCGTCCTGGCTGCCTATGAAAAGACAAAGGAATTGGGGAAATAAATCATGCGAATCGTCGTGAAGGTCGGTACCAGCACCCTGGCACATCCGGGGGGACGGCTGAATATCCGCCATACCGAAGCCCTCGTCAAGGTATGGAGTGACATAAAAAATGCCGGTCACGAGCTGATCGTGGTTTCCTCGGCCGCTACCGGTCTGGGCGTGGGCAAACTGCAGATCCAGAAGCCCAAGGACATTACCACCAAGCAGGCGGCCGCCGCCGTAGGGCAGTGTGAGCTGATGTATACCTACGACCGGCTGTTCAGCCAGTACAACCACACGGTAGCCCAGATGCTGCTGACCTGGGAGGATTTCGATCACGAAAACCGCCTGCACAATCTGCGCAATACCCTGGAACGTCTGCTGCAGCTGGGGGCCATCCCCATCATCAATGAAAACGACCCCATCGCCATTGAGGAATACTCTCTGGGCGACAATGACACCCTGGCTGCGCTGGTGGCCCAGTGCATTCATGCCGATCTGGTGGTCCTGCTCTCGGACATTGACGGTCTGTACACCGCCGACCCCCACAGCGACCCTTACGCACGGCTGATTCCGGTGGTGGAGGAGATCACCCCTGAAATCGAACGTCTGGCCGGAGGCGCCGGGTCCTCGCTGGGGACCGGCGGCATGCTGACCAAGGTGGTTGCCGCCAAGCGGGCCACCCGTGCCGGCGTAGATATGATCATTGCCAACGGTGCCAAGGCCGATATACTGTATGATATTCTGGACGGCAAACCCGTTGGCACCCGTTTTGTCGGAAAGAAGGAGGGTTTTGAATGACGACCCGGGAAATCCTGGAACTGGCGCAGGGGGCCCGCCTGCCTCTGACGCTGGCCGATACTCATGTAAAGAACGAAGCCCTGGAAGCCATGGCGGTGTCCCTGATTGCCGCCCAGGAGGAGATTCTGGCCGCCAACAAGCGTGACCTGGATGCCGCACGGGGCCGCGTCAGCGATGTGATGCTGGACCGGCTGGCACTGACGCCAAGCCGCCTGACCGATATGGCCAAGGGTATGCGGGAAGTGGCCGCGCTGCCAGACCCGGTGGGAGCCGTTCTGCGCAAGATTGTGCGCCCCAACGGGCTGGTCATCGAAAAGACCGCCGTACCGATGGGCGTGATCGCGATCATCTATGAAAGCCGCCCCAATGTGACCAGTGATGCGGCGGCCCTGGCCCTCAAAGCGGGCAGCGTCTGTGTGCTGCGCTGCGGCCGCGATGCCTGGAGCAGCTGCCACGCCATTGTGCAGGCGCTGCGTGCCGGTTTACGCAAAGTTCATCTGCCGGAGTGTGCGGTCAGCCTGATCGAAGATACCAGCCACGCCAGTGCCAACGAACTGATGACCGCCGACGGCCTGGTGGATTTGCTCATTCCCCGTGGCGGTGCCGGCCTGATCCGCGCCTGCGTGGAGAATGCCACGGTCCCCTGCATCCAGACGGGCACCGGCATCTGCCATGTCTACGTGGACGCCGCAGCCGACCTGGATATGGCGCTGCGCATCGTGGAAAATGCCAAGACGAGCCGTCCCAGCGTCTGCAATGCCGAGGAAGCGCTGCTTGTACACCGGGATGTTGCCGGTAGTTTCCTGCCGATGCTGAAAAAATGCCTGGTGGACGATCGAATGGCAGCCGGCCTGACCCCGGTGGAACTGCATCTGGACCCGGCTGCCGCCGCTATAATTGACGGTGTACCGGCGGCGCCCGAAGATTTTGATACCGAATACCTTGACTACAAGCTCAGTGTGGCGGTGGTCAACTCGCTGGAAGACGCCATTGCCCATATTGCTGAACACTCGACGCATCACAGCGAGGCGATCGTGACCGCAGACAAACTGGCCGCCCAGCGCTTTGCCGCCTGTGTGGACAGTGCTGCCGTGTATGTCAACGCCAGCACGCGCTTTACCGACGGCGGTGAGTTCGGCCTGGGCTGCGAGATGGGTATCAGTACCCAGAAGCTGCACGCCCGCGGCCCCATGGGCCTGGCAGAACTCTGCACCTACAAGTATATCATTCACGGCAACGGTCAGACCCGGGGCGGTGCGGCCTCGATGCTGCAAACGCCCTGCCACTGATTGCCCTATAAAAGTAAAGATTTGCCCTGCAGCCACCGTTTCATCGCTGCAGGGCATTCTTATGAGGTATAAAAAGCAGCGTCCCGGAAATTTCCGGGACGCTGCTTTGCTGTTTCGGGATCAGCCGATGTTCATATCGACTGCGGTAGAGATGCCGTTGACACGGCCCGAACCGGTGTACTGCCAGATATTGTACTTGTAGTTGAAGCTCAGGGTATCACGATACTGTGCGATCCAGGTGTTGTACTTGCTGATGTTCGCAAAGTTCAGCGCATTGTAGAACCAGCTTGCATAGGAGTACACACCGGCTTTGTAACCCGCGTTGCGGATCGTCTCGCAGAAAGCGACGGCGCAGGCGGTACGCTCGGTAGCGCTGATGGCGTTGGCACGGCCACCGGCCACCGATTCGGTATCATAGTACACGCCAAGGGGCAGTGAGTAACCACTGACCAGGCTCAGGACCATGCTGGCTTCCTCCACGGCTTCGGCCTCGTTGATAGCCTGGCTGTAGAAGTAGACGCCGACTTTCAGGCCCGCGTTGATGGCCCCCTGAATGTTCTGGCGGTAGGTGGAATCTTCCACCAGAGCGCCTGTGCCGTAACCACGGTAACCGCAGCGGATGATGGCAAAGGTAATGCCATCGGCCTTGACGGCGTTCCAGTCGATGTTGCCCTGGAACTTGGAAACATCGATGCCGCGCGCCGTGCGGTTCAGGGCACCATCGGCACCAAAGGTATACACATCGCCCTGAATGACCTGATTGCCGGTCACAGGCTCATGGGAAACGGGATCGTAGTAATATGTAACACCGTCGATCTGCTGCCAGCCGGTATAAACATATTCCACCTTTTCGGTGCTGGTCACTGCGAAATTGTAGTCTGCCAGCTTGCTGGCCTCAATCGTATCCGGCCAGTCTGCCGTCTGATCTTTGACGGGCGTCGGGCTCGGGGTCGGGGCTTGTGTCGGCGCCGGAGTCGGCGTAGCCGTGGGGCTCGGACTGGGGCTGGCACTGGGAGTGGGGACCGGCGTCTCCGTAGGGGTCGGTGCCGGGGTTTCTGTCGGCGTGGGAGCGGGGGTGACGGTAGCCGTCGGTTCCGGAGTCGGAGTCACAGTCGGTGTCGGTTCCGTGGTCGGCGTGGGTTCCGTCGTCGGGCTGGCTTCGGGATTTGGCGTTGCCGTAGCGTCCCCGCCATTATCCAGCGGCATCGTCGTACCGTCGTCGGTGCGATGTGCCATACTCATGGTGCGGCCGGTGCTGCCCAGATTCACGATGGAATCCGCTGCGCCGGGCAGCCATACCGACATGGCATTCGCCGAATACCCGCTGTCCCGCGTGGCACCGGTCAGCTCCTGGGTGCCTTCCTTGTAAACCGGCAGGTACGGAGATTCCTGGCCGTCATTGAAAAGCAGATGGCCGCTGCTGCTCAGTTTGGCGGTATACACCGTGGTGCGGCCCTTTTCTTCCTGGGCGCTTTCGGCATACTGGACCGTATCGGTCACTTCCTCGGCGATGGGGGCGGCTCCTGCGGTATTGACTGCAGAGTCCTCGGCGCTTTCGTTGACCTGCGTGGACTGCATGATCTTGTCTTTTACGGCGTTCACGTCCGCCTTGTAGACAACCTTCTCCGCAACGGTCACCGTGGTGCTTTCCGGCACGATGTACCCCTCAATGGGCTGAATTGTCACGGTATATTCGCCGGGGTCCACTTCTTCGGCCAGCGCGGTACCGGTCTCGGTATCCACTGCATAATCAGTGGTTTCCCCGTCGGAATCCGCCAGGGTGACCGTCGCGGCCACACCGACCAGAGGGATTTTGCCCTCCATCATACCGTTCTCCTCTTCTTCGGAGGAGGTGTCCGACGGAGTGGGAGACGGCGTCTGCGCATTTTCCGCCGTCTGTTTTTCCATAGTATAAAGCTGCACGCCCACATCCTGCTGGATCACGCTGATATCTGCCAGCAGCTCCACGTCCGGCTCCGGCGTGGGCGAGGGAGAAGGCGTCGCCGTAACAACCGGTTCGGGGGTAGGCGTTGCCTCGGGAGCCTGCGTCGGCACAAAGGAGGCCGCAAAAACCCCCAGACCAATGCTTGCCGTCAGCACGACCGCCGAACCGCCGGCCACCAGTTTGTACAGCGGTAGCCGCGCAAAGGCATTGCCGGAAAAATATTTCATCGGATTCCGCTTATTGAACATCCTTACCTCACCGTTCACATTGCTAGTATTAGAGATTATAAAACTACAAATAGAATCATAGCACAAAGCGACCAGTCCGTGCAAGAGCGACGCCGTGGAAATCTGCGGATTTTCGCTGTAAAATTTTGACAATTTTTTTGTGCTCCACGCATGGATTGCCACAGAAAAAAGCGCTGTGTTCTGCCATTTTTCGTCCATTTGGGGGCGTATTCCCTCGCAAGGTACCACACGTGGTATTGTTCACAACCACAAGAACCAGATCTTTCTGCCGCAGCCCGCAGTTCAGAGAAGTCCTATTACCTTATTTATATATAGCATGTATCGCGCAGTACCTCTCAGGATAAAATCCGGGGCCCATTTTTGTTCTATACAGCTTGACAAACGCTTCCTGTTGTGTATACTGGGTACTGGACATAAAAACAGGGGCGCTGAGGGGCATCCTCGGCTGAGATCGAAGCAAACCGCAGCTTCGGGTCGCCTTGAACCTGATCCGGATAATGCCGGCGTAGGAAGTTTGACCCCATAAAGTGTCATGCTGCGTTTGCGCCTGCAATTTTTGCAGGCGCTTTTCTTGTTTTTATGTACTTTATATTGTTTGGGGAGGAACATTGACCCATGACCAAAACCTATTCCAAAACGCGCACCCTGGTGGAATGCGCCCTGATGATTGCCCTTGGCACCGTACTGGCAAACATCAAGATCTATGAGCTGCCCAACGGCGGGTCCATCACCCTGTTCAGCATGCTGCCTTTTATCCTGATTTCTTTCCGTCACGGCGTAAAATGGGGCCTGTTCACCGGTTTTGTGAACAGCCTGCTGCAGATGCTGCTGGGCTTCTATGCGCCCCCGGCGCCCGGCCTGCTGCCGCTGGTAGGCATGATTTTGCTGGACTATGTGCTGGCCTTTACCCTGCTGGGCCTGGCCGGTGCTATCTCGAAAGCATTCACCAACCGTATGGTCGGTGTGGCAGTTGGCACCGCCGCCGTATGCGCCATCCGTTTCTTGTGCAGCTTTTTGTCCGGCGTGCTGATCTGGGGCAACCTCAGTGACGGACTGCCCGCCTGGATCTACAGCCTGACCTACAACGGAAGTTACATGCTGCCGGAAACCATCCTGACGACGGTGGCTGCGGTGTTGATCTACAAAGCCGCTCCCCAGCTGTTCGCCGCACAACAGCAATAAATGTTTCTGCTGCGTCCCGCCTCGGCGGGGCGCTTTTTTGATGCAACAGAAACCCCTCCTGACGCGCGTTATAAAAATAACTTTCATTTTCTTGTTTGTTTTTTTCTGTTTTTTGCGCACCATTTCTAATTATGTTAACATATTGCCCAATTTTTAGGTCGGTTTTTCGTTTTTTTGACAAATTGTTTAAATTTGCTTTCTTTTTTATGAAGAATATGTTAATATAAAAACAACAAGGTGCGCGGTTATAAGAACCAGAACAACCGCATACCCCGTTATTAGAGGAACCATCTGAATTTTGGAGGAATGCTTTTATGATGAAGTATCTGCAAAAGCTCGGCAAGGCATTGATGCTGCCCGTCGCCGCGCTTCCTGTCTGCGGCATCCTCATGGGCCTGGGCTACGCGTTGGCTCCGGCTGCCATGGGTGCTGAAGGCGCCACCACCGGTTTCGCTTATACGGCCGGTTTCATTCTGATCAAGGCCGGCGGCGCCCTGATCGACAACATGGCTTGGCTGTTCGCCGTTGGCGCGGCTGTCGGCCTGTCCGATGACCATGACGGCACGTCTGCTCTGGCCGGCCTCGTCAGCTACCTGATGATGACCCAGCTGCTGAGCACCGGTGTGGTCAGCGCTCTCCCCTTCATGAACCTGGTGGAAGGCACCTCTACCTACATTGCTTTCCAGAAGACCGCCGGCAACGCCTTCATCGGCATTCTGGCTGCCATCATCGGTTCTACCTGCTACAACAAGTTCAAGAGCACCCAGCTGCCTGACTGGCTGGCCTTCTTCAGCGGCAAGCGCTGCGTGGCCATCGTCACCGGCCTGGTCTCCATTGTTGTTTCCGTCATCCTGCTCTTCGTCTGGCCCATCATCTTCAACCTGCTGGTTATGCTGGGCGACGGCATCGTCAGCCTGGGCGGCGTCGGCGCTGGTCTGTACGCCTTCTTCAACCGCCTGCTGATCCCCACCGGCCTGCATCACGCCCTGAACAACGTGTTCTGGTTCGACACCATCGGTCTGGGCGACCTGACCCACTACTGGGCCGGTGAGACTTCCGCCGATGTGGGTTGGAGCCTCGGCATGTACATGTCCGGCTTCTTCCCCTGCATGATGTTCGGTATCCCCGGTGCGGCTCTGGCTATGGTCCACACCGCCAAGAACAAGAAGGCTGCCATCGGCCTCGTGACCTCCGCTGCTATCTGCGCGTTTGTCTGCGGCGTTACCGAGCCCTTCGAGTTCGGCTTCATGTTCCTGTGCTTCCCCCTGTACGTTGTTTATGCTGTTCTGTACGGCATCTTCACCGTTATCACCTACTACGTTGGTTTCCGTGCCGGCTTCATGTTCTCCGCCGGTGCCACTGACCTGGTCTTCTCCGCTTCCCTGCCGGCTCATGCCAACACCTGGATGATCATTCCTCTGGGCATCGCTGCTTTCGTCGTCTTCTACGTTGTCTTCCGTTTCGCCATCACCAAGTTCAACCTGGTGACCCCGGGCCGTGAGGATGAAGACGCTGAGGCTGCCGAAGCCAACATCACCCTGGCCAACAATGACTTCACCGCCATCGCCAGCGGCGTTCTGGCTGCCATCGGCGGCAAGGGCAACGTCACCAACGTTGACTACTGCGCGACTCGTCTGCGTTTCGAGGTCAAGGACAGCACTGCTGTGGATGAGAAGGCTGTCAAGTCTGCCGGTGCTGCCGGTGTCATCCGTCCCAGCAAGAACGCCTGCCAGGTCGTTATCGGCCCCAAGGTCCAGTTTGTCTACGACGAATTGAAGAAGATGCTGTAAGAGTTCTTACAGCGCCACGATAAAGGTTCTGGTTCCCTTTATCTCCTCCGCCGGGGGCGGGCGCAAAGCCTGTCCCCGGCATTTTTTTCACAATATGTCCCCTTGGACATGTTTTCTTCACGGATTCGTGGTATACTGACAATAAACAGCGGGGGCTCTCCCCCACCATCCTATAGGAGGTATTTCTTATGAAAATCATCCGCGCAAAAGATTACTATGATATGTCCCGCAAGGCCGCCAATATCATTTCCGCTCAGGTGATCATGAAGCCCAACTGCGTGCTGGGCCTTGCCACCGGCGGCACCCCTGTGGGCACCTACAAGCAGCTGGTGGAATGGTACAACAAGGGCGATCTGGACTTCTCCGAAGTGACGACCGTCAACCTGGACGAGTACCGTGGTCTGCCCCGCGAACATTCTGAGAGCTACTGGAGCTTCATGCACCGCAATCTTTTTGACCTGGTCAACATCAATCCTGAAGCCATCAACCTGCCGGACGGCACCAACATGGACGCCGAGGCAGAATGTGCCCGTTATGACTATGTCATCAAGCGGGTGGGCGGCATCGACCTGCAGCTGCTGGGCATTGGTCACGATGGTCACATCGGCTTCAATGAACCGGGCGAAGCGTTCGAGCTGGGCACCCACTGCGTTGACCTGAAGCCCGAAACCATCGAGGCCAACAA
Source organism: Oscillospiraceae bacterium (assembly GCA_019424695.1). Lineage (GTDB taxonomy): Bacteria > Bacillota > Clostridia > Oscillospirales > Ruminococcaceae > Gemmiger. The sequence continues at coordinate 101,665 of JAHYZA010000008.1, read as the reverse complement.
GCGCTTCTTTGAGGGCAACGAGGATCTGGTCCCGAAGCAGGCATACACCATGGGCATCAAGACCATCATGCAGGCCCGCAAGGTCCTGATGGTTGCCAACGGCAAGGATAAGGCTGAAATCGTCAAGAAGGCGTTCTTCGGTCCTGTCACGCCGGAGGTCCCCGCCAGCATCCTGCAGATGCATCCCGATTTCACGCTGGTTGGCGATGAGGAAGCCCTGAGCCTGATCTGAGGGCAGGAGGAAACATACTATGATTATCCGTAATGCGAAGGTCTTTGCCGATGGCAATCGGTTTGTAGAAAAAGACCTTGTGATCCGTGACGGGCGCATCGTGTTCGGTGCAGCCCCGCAGGCGGAGGAAGAGATCATCGATGCCCAGGGCGCTTTCGCCCTGCCGGGCCTGGTAGACATCCACTTTCACGGCGCCGTGGGTCATGATTTCTGTGATGCCGACGAAGCCGGTCTGCAGGCCATTGCCGATTTTGAGGCCAGCAAGGGCGTACTTGCCATCTGCCCTGCTACCATGACCTTCAGCGAAGAAATCCTCAACGGCATCATGGATGTGGCTGCCGCCCATAAGAATGAGCGCGGTGCCGATCTGGTGGGCATCAATATGGAAGGCCCCTACATCAGCCCCGATAAAGTCGGTGCCCAGAATCCCAAGTACGTGATGGCCGCCGACGCCGGCATGTTCCGCCGCCTGCAGGCCCGCAGTGGGGGTCTGATCCGTCTGGTGGACGTGGCCCCGGAAGTGCCTGGCAACCTGGATTTCATCAAGGAATGCCATGACGAGGTGCGCATCTCCATCGCACATACCTGCGTGGACTATGAGACCGCCAAAACGGCCTTTGCCGCCGGCGCTTCCCACATGACCCACCTGTACAACGCCATGCCCGGCATCACCCACCGTGCGCCCGGCCCCATCATTGCCGCGTTGGAGGACGGTGCCGAAGTCGAACTCATTACCGACGGGGTACATATTCATCCTGCTGTGGTGCGCTTTACCTTCAACACCTTCGGCGACGATCACGTTATCCTGATTGCCGACAGCATGATGGCCTGCGGATTGCCCGACGGACAGTACTCCCTGGGCGGTCAGGCTGTGACCGTGCGTGGTCCCCGTGCTACGCTGACCGAGCAGCCCGGCACCATCGCCGGCAGCGCCACCTGCCTGTATGACTGCATGAAGCACGCTGTGCTGGAGATGGGCGTTCCCCTGGCCAGTGCCGTGCGCGCTGCTTCTTTGAACCCTGCCCGCAGCATCGGCGTGGATGCCGATTACGGCAGTCTGGAACCGGGCCGCTGGGGCAATGTGATTTTGGCCGACGAAAAACTCAACATCGTCAAGGTCATCCGCAAGGGTGAAGTGATTTCCGGCTGACAGTATTCATAATTTTGTATAAAAATTTATGACCGGGCCATTGCAAATTGTGCACACTTTTGTTATAATATAGGTATTATTACGCTGAGAAAGGGGAACTGGATATGCCGATCTCTGAGCCGACTGCCGTATTTTCCATTCGCGACGACCGTGATATGGAGATCAAACAGGCAGTGCTGCAGGTCTATCGCGCGCTGGAAGAGAAGGGCTACAACCCCATCAACCAGCTGGTAGGCTACATCCTGTCTGAGGACCCGACCTACATCACGACCTATAAAAATGCCCGTGCGATCATTCGCCGCATTGACCGTGACGATTTGCTGCAGGCTTTGGTGCGCGATTACGTCAAAGGGTAAAATCCTCAAAAAAGAAAACTCCCGTGTACTGTGAAGGCACACGGGAGTTTTTTATTGTATGGATCAGGCAAAGAAAGCGTTTTGCACGGCATTGAGCACCGCCGCACGACCGGCGGTAAAGTTGACGCCGCCCTGCAGATAGCAGGTATAGGGTGCGCGCAGCGGGCCGTCGCAGGAGATTTCGATGGTACTGCCTTCCGTAAAACTGCCGGAGGCCATGACGACCTTATCGGTGTAGCCGGGCTCGTCGGCGGGTTCCGGAGAGGCAAAGCTGTCCACAGGGCTGTTGTGCTGAATGCCTGCACAGAAGCCCGTCAGCGCCGCAGCGCTGCCAGAGTCAAAGCAGGTCACAATGTCGTTGTGATCCTCGGTATAGCGGGGCACCGGATGGACCCCCGCCAGCTCGAGCAGGCACTGGGCGTAGATGGCCGTTTTGAGTGCCTCACACACAACACCGGGGGCGTAGTAAAAGCCCAGGAAGGTGTCCCGCAGGCTGTCCTGGGTGCATCCTAGATCGGCACCGATGCCGGGGGCCGTAAACCGGTGGCTGCATTTTTCCACCAGGTCGGCACGACCCGCAATATAACCACCGGTAGGCGTAATACCGCCGCCAGGATTCTTGATAAAGCTGCCTGCGATGAGATCCGCACCCACCGCCAGCGGCTCCTGAGTCTGGGTAAATTCGCCGTAGCAGTTGTCCACAAAGATGATGGCGTGGGGGTTGGCTTTGCGGGCTGTCTCGGCTACTTTGCGGATGGTCTCCAGGTCAAAGGCGTTGCGCTGGGTATAACCGCGGCTGCGCTGGATGTGCACCACCGTCGCCGTCTTGGCTTTCTCGGCAATCAGTTCGTAGTCGGGCATATGATCCGGCAGCAACGGACATTCATCGTATTTGACGCCGTACTCCCGCAGCGTACCGCAGCCTTTCCCGGCTTCACCGATGCCAATGACGCCCTCCAGCGTATCATAGGGGCGCCCGGTGGCGGCCAGCAGCGTATCGCCGGTGCGCAGCAGGCCAAAGAGCGCTACCGTCAGTGTGTGGGTGCCGCTCATGAACTGGGGACGCACCAGCGCCGCTTCCGCGCCCATGCAGCGGGCAAAGACTTCTTCCAGCTTGTTGCGGCTGTCGTCCCAGACGCCGTATCCGCTGGAGCCCCAGAAATGCCGCGCTTCCACACCGCAGTCGGTGAAAGCCCGCAGCATCTTGAGCTGGTTATAGTCGCGGATTTCCTCCACGTGGGCAAACTGCTCGCGGCAAAGCTCCATCGCCTGCCGGTCCAGCGCCAAAACTTCCGGTTTGATATCGTAAAACTGTTCGATCATACGTTTTCCCATTCCCGTGTAAATTGTTGTATCGTGCCAGACTGGCGGAATCCCAAGTGGGTATAAAACGGCCGCAGCGCCTCTGCGCTGGCGAAACACACCCTGCGTTCCGCCGCCAGTTCGTTGGCCAGGCGGACGATCAGCCATCCCGCCAGTCCCCTGCCCCGCCATGTCGGTGCCGTGACTCCAGCCGACATATAGGCTTCGCTATCGCTCCGCTCATAGCAGCCCACCGTGCACACCGGCGTGCCATGGTCCAGCAGTACCCGGCAACAGCCGATGCCGTGGGCAATGGCCGTACAGGCCAGCGAGTAGAACTGTTCCTGCTCCGCTTCACTATCCGAAAACACCAGACGGCTGACCGGGAGCATGGAGGGCTGCTCACTGTATTGCAGTTCCGCAGGCGGCGCAGCGGGCAGCGGCAATGCAGCGCCCCGGGGAAGTTCCCACAGCAGCACAGACGCTGCTGGTCGCCAGCCCGCCAGCGTCTGCGATTCACTGAGCAGGCGGTCTACCCGCAAAAAACGCAGGAACCCCTGCAATTCTTCCGCCGCTTCCTCCCCTGCTTCGCCTGCAGGCAGATGCCCGCAAAGGGTTGCCGTGCCGCCACGCAGCGCCAGAGCAGCCCTTCCGGGCAGCAGATAGAAACTCCATCCGCTGGCCGGATGCGCTTCAAACAGCATGCAATGGGTGCCCATGGTAGCTTCAAAGTAGGGTTTGTTTCGGATACGCCGGGCAAACTCTGCCCGGTAGGCCGGGGAATTGACGGACTGAATCATAGGAATTCCTTATGCAAACTGAATTTTATGCTTATTGCAGCGCCATTACGATGCGCTTGTAATCGCGGCCGCGGACCTCAAAATTCGGATAAAGATCAAAGGAGGCAGACGCCGGCGAAAGGCTGACCACATCCCCCGGCAAAGCCGCCGCCCGGGCTTTCTCGACAGCGTCCTGCATGCCGTCGGCGTGCAGGATCGCCAGACCGCTTGCTGCAAAGTCGGGATGCTCCCGCACCGCTTTCTCGATGCGGGGCCCGGTGGCTCCCATCAGTACCAGGGTCTTGACATGGGCCAGGATCTCCGGTGCCAGCGGCTCATAGGGGATCTTCTTGTCATAGCCGCCCGCAATGAGGATGATCTTCTGGTCAAAGCTGCGCAGGCCGGCAATGGTGCGCGTGGGGCTGGAAGCAATGGAATCGTTATAGTAGGTCACGCCATCCAGAGTACGGACAGGTTCAATGCGGTGTTCCACGCCGCAGAACGTCGAGGCAACCTGGCGCATGGCTTCCACCGGCACCCGGCCCCAGACCGCTGCAATGGCCGCCAGCAGATTCTCCACGTTGTGCAGACCGCGCAGTTTGACATCCTTGCGGGGAACCACCGGCGTCACGGTGCCGTTTTCGGCATAGCAGAGCATGTCGTCCTCGGCACGCAGGAAAGCCCCGTTGTCGGTTTCATGCAGGCGGGTAAACCAGACCTGCTCGCCCTTGCAGTCACTCTCCATCGAACGGCTGATGTCGTTTTCATAGCCCAGAACCGCACGGCAGGGCGGCACCTGCCACAGCAGAATGTTGCGCTTGGCGTCGATGTATTCCTGCATATCCTTGTGGTGGTCCAGGTGGTTGGGGGTGACATTGGTGACCACCGCCACCTTGGGGCTGCGGCGCATACTGATCAGCTGGAAGCTGGACAGCTCCACCACCGCAACGGCATCCGGTGTAACATCCCCCAATTGCGGCAGCAGCGCGGCACCGATGTTGCCGCCCAGGAACACCTTGCGGCCCGCTGCCTCCATCATCTTGGAGATCAGCGTGGTCGTGGTAGTCTTTCCGTCGGAGCCGGTAACAGCGATGATCTCGCAGGGGCAGAATTCAAAGAAGAGTTCTACCTCACTGGTGACCATGGCACCAGCTTTGAGGGCCGCCTGCAGTTCCGGCTTGTAGTATTCATAGCCCGGCGTGCGCATAATAATGTCCTGACCGGCAAACCCGTCGGTATAGTGTTCCCCAAGGCTCAGGTTCACCTTCAGACGGCGCAGTGTATCGGCATAGTCACCAAAATCTTCCAGGCTCTTTTTCTGGTCGCAGAGCGTAACCTGCGCTCCCAACTCCACAAACTGTTCAATGCAGCGCTTGTGGCTGACGCCCGCGCCGATAAAAGCGACTTTCTTGCCGCAAATCAGTTTCTGCAACTGTTCCATGGGCAGCATTGTGCATCTCTCCCCTGCTGTTGAATTTCTGTCTTACTTATTATACTCAAGGACTGGTCCCACTGCAACAAAATCGGCCCGCCTTCGCGAGCCGAAAAAGAGAAATCTTGTGCTTAGTCCTGACCGCCCATGGGGATGCCGTGCTTCTCCAGCAAAGCCTGAATCTTGGTCATCGGATCGATGATGCTGGAAACGCTCTTGTCGTGGTTGATGGCAGCGATGAAGTACGCGGTATACTTGGAAACATCCACGTCGAAGTACCACGGACGTTCCAGCAGTTCGGGCTTGCGGTAGGTCAGGTTGGTGCCCAGAACGGCCTTGAGGATGCCGTCATTGTATGCCTTGTCAAATTTCTCCAGGCCGGCAGTGAACAGCGGGAAGGTCGCGCAGGTGAAGATGTTTCGGGCACCGCGCATCTTCAGCTCATAGGCGATGTCCAGCATGGACTCGCCGGAAGCGATGATGTCGTCGGCAATGAACACATCCTTGTCCTTGACGCTCTCGCCCAGGTACTCATGGGCCACGATGGGGTTACGGCCATTGACAACACGGCTGTAGTCGCGGCGCTTGTAGAACATGCCCAGATTGCAGCCCAGCACGCTGGAATAGTACATGTTGCGGTTCATGGCGCCTTCGTCCGGAGAAACGATCATGAAGTGATCCTTATGGAAGCTGACATCAGGCACATGATGCAGCAGGCACTTGAGGACCTGGTAGGTAGGCATGACGTTGTCGAAGCTCATGGTGGGCACAGCGTTCATAACGCGAGGGTCATGGGCATCGAAGGTGATGATGTTCTTGACGCCGACGGAGCGCAGCTGCTGCAGAGAGAACGCGCAGTCCAGGCTCTCACGGCTGACACGGCGATGCTGGCGGCCGCCGTACAGGCTGGGCATGATAACGCTGATCCGATGGGCACGGCCCGAAACAGCCTGGATCAGGCGCATCAGGTTCTGGAAGTGGTCGTCGGGAGAGAGATGATTTTCATATCCGAACAGCTGATAGGTAACGCTATAGTTGCCCGGATCGACAAAGATAAACAGGTCGTCGCCACGGGTAGATGCCTTTACCAGGCCCTTTGCATCGCCGGACTGAAAACGCGGGCAATCCGAAGGGATAATGAAGGTGTCCACATCCATACCGACTTCCTTTGCCCAGCGGACCAGATGGCCGTCCACCAGATTGCAGAGTTCCTCTGCACCGGGACAGGCGATGAGGCCCAGGTCAGCAATTGCATCTTCTTTGGCAAAAAAGTCGCGCGGGCCAAGAGTTTGTTCAGCCATACGTGTTTGCTCCTTACTTCCATCATAAAATTCATATTTGTCTTCAAGGGGCACACAACCCCATTTATTAGTATTGTAGCACAGCGGCCGGATAAAATCAGCCCTGTGACGCAAGTTTTTCGACAAAATCAGCATTTTCTGCATTTTAAATATGAATATTCAGGGGCTGTCGCAAGAATTCTGTCGGATTTTACAAAAAATTTGCATTCGTCATGATTTCCCGTTTTTGGGGGTGACTGTTAAAGGTCCAAAGGGGCAAAAAGGACAAAAAAACAGCGTTTGCTGTTACGCAAACGCTGTACAATTTGAATCCAGTCAGATCAGACCAGTTCAATGATCGCCATCTCGGCAGCATCTCCGCGACGGGGGCCGATCTTGTAGATGCGGGTGTAGCCGCCGTTACGGTCGGCATACTTGGGGCCGTACTCGTCGATGACCTTCTTGGCGATATCCTCCTTGGTGATGTAGGAGAAAATCTGACGCTTCGCGTGCAGATCTTCCTGCTTACCGAGGGTGACCATCTTCTCGGCCATGGAACGAACTTCCTTGGCGCGGGTAACGGTGGTCTCGATCTTGCCGTTCTCAAACAGATAGGTCACCATCGCACGCAGCATGGCGTTGCGGCTGTCGGTGGTACGACCGAGTTTTCTGGTACCGGGCATTCCGTTTCACTCCTTATACTTGGTATCCGCGTGTCGCGGGGGGTTAGTTTTCATCGTCCTTGGTCAGAGAGAAACCAAGGCTGTCCAGCTTGGCCATGACTTCCTCCAGGCTCTTGCGGCCCAGATTGCGAACCTTCATCATTTCGTCTTCGCTCTTGTTGATGAGGTCGCCCACCGTGTTGATGCCGGCGCGCTTCAGGCAGTTGAAGGAACGGACGCTCAGGTCCAGTTCTTCAATCGTCATTTCCAGCGCCTTCTCACGGCCCTGATCGTCGTTATCGACCATGATCTCCGTCTCGCCGGTCTCGTCGCAGAGGTTCACAAACAGATTCAGATGCTCGGTCAGCACGCGGGCCGCCAGGCTCAGGGCTTCCTGCGCATTGCAGGTGCCGTCGGTCCAGACCTCGATGATAAGCTTGTCATAGTCGGTGATCTGGCCTACACGGGTATGATCCACAGTGTAGTTGGCTTTGAGCACGGGGGTATAAATGCTGTCCACGGGCAGGGTGCTGATGTCGTTCTTCTCGATCAGCGCCAGTTTGTTGCGCTCGGCGGGGACATAGCCGCGGCCCTTGTCGAAGGTCAATTCCATGACCAGCTTGGCACCCTCGCCCAGGGTGGCGATATGCCACTCGGGGTTGAGGATCTCCAGGTCATCGCCGCCCTTGATGGAACCGGCAATGAGCTCACAGGGACCAACGGCCTCTACACGGACGGTCTTGGGGCTTTCGCCGTAGATCTTGGCGGCGATACCCTTGAGGTTCAGGACGATCTCGGTCACGTCCTCGCGTACGCCCTCAATGGTGGAAAACTCGTGCACCACGCCGTCAATCTTGACGCTGGTGACAGCCACACCGGGCAGAGAGGACAGAAGCACACGACGCAAGCTGTTGCCCAAGGTCGTGCCGAAACCGCGCTCCAGCGGCTCGACCACGAACTTACCGTAGCGACCATCCGGGGAAAGGCTGGCCGTTTCGATCTTGGGGCGTTCGATCTCCATCATAAAAACCCTCCTTGTTTCGCTGGCACCGGAAGGTGCCAGTCAGGTTGGAAAAATCGTAGAATAAAGCTAAGAGGATTACTTGGAGTACAACTCGACGATGAGGTGCTCAGCGATGGGCACATCGATGTCCTCGCGCACGGGCATCTTGACGACGGTGCCCTTCAGAGCGTTCTTATCGCGCTCCAGCCAGGAGGGCAGCAGCACGACAGGAGCGTCCTCGCCCAGCAGCTTGCTGAACTTGACGGAGGAACGGCTGGACTCGATGACTTCGATCACATCGCCCGGCTTAACCAGGTAAGAGGGGATGTTGACACGCTTGCCATTGACAGTGAAATGGTTGTGGGAAACCAGCTGACGAGCGTCGCGGCGGGTCTTGGCAAAGCCCAGACGGTAGACGACGTTGTCGAGACGGCGCTCGACCAGAACCAGCAGGTTGACACCGGTCTGACCCGGCATACGGGTCGCGGTCTCGTAGTAGGTGTGGAACTGCTTTTCCAGAATACCGTAGACGAACTTGACCTTCTGCTTCTCGTTGAGCTGGGTGGCGTACTCGCTCTTCTTCTTTCTCATCTGGCCGCCGGGGTTACGATTGGTGGTCTTTTTGCCGTAACCCATAACAGCAGGAGAAATGCCGAGAGCACGGCAACGCTTGGCGATCGGTTGGGTATTTTTAGCCATAACTCAAATTCTCCTTTCAATCAAACGCGGCGGCGTTTGGGCGGGCGGCAGCCATTGTGGGGAATGGGAGTCACGTCACGGATCATGGTGACTTCCAGACCGGTTGCCTGCAGGGCGCGGATTGCACTTTCACGGCCGGAACCGGGGCCCTTGACGTAGACCTCAACGGTCTTCATGCCATGCTCGATGGCGGCCTTGGCGGCGACCTCAGCGGCGCTCTGCGCAGCGTAAGGGGTGCTCTTGCGGGAGCCGCGGAAGTTCAGCGCACCAGTGCTGCACCAGGAAACGGTGTTGCCCTGAGTGTCGGTGATGGTCACGATGGTGTTGTTGAACGTGCTCTGAATGTGAGCAGCACCGGCGCTGATATTCTTGCGCTCTCTTTTCTTAGTGCGGGTTTTTGCCGCAGTAGCTTTGTTAGCAGCCATGTCTCAGTTCCTCCTTACTTCTTTTTGTTCGCGACGGTGCGCTTGGGACCTTTGCAGGTACGCGCATTGGTCTTGGTGCGCTGGCCGCGGCAGGGAAGGCCCTTGCGATGGCGCACACCACGGTAGCACTGGATCTCGGTCAGACGCTTGATGTCAAGCGCGACGTTGCGGCGCAGGTCGCCCTCTACCATGATGTTGTTTTTGTCGATGTAGTCACGGATCTTCGCTTCTTCGTCAGCAGACAGATCCTTGACGCGGGTATCGGGGTTAATTCCGGTTCCGGCGAGAATCTCGTCGGCGGTGGACTGACCAATACCGTAAACATAAGTCAGACCAACCTGGATCCGCTTCTCGCGAGGCAGATCAACACCAGCAATACGTGCCATAAAGCACCTCCATAAATAACATCCCATGTCCTAGTCGGGGCCTGCGCCGGGAATCTACGCACTTGGCCCCCAAGCGTTTTGGGTACGGTTTCCGCGGAATGCTCCGCGGACCTTTAGCCCTGACGCTGCTTATGCTTCGGATTGGCGCAGATGACCATCACGCGACCTTTGCGCTTGATGACCTTGCACTTCTCGCAAATGGGTTTCACGGAAGGTTTTACCTTCATGATGTTAACCTCCTTTTCAAAACACAAGGCGCTTCAATTACTTGGAACGCCAGGTGATCCGGGCCTTGGTCAGGTCGTAGGGTGACATTTCCATCGTGACTTTGTCGCCGGGCAAAATACGGATGAAGTTCGTCCGCAGCTTACCGGAAATGTGAGCCAGCACAGTGTGGCCGTTGGGCTTGCCCTCTTTGTTGAGCAGCTCGACCTTGAACACGGTGTTGGGCATGGCCTCCCGTACGATACCTTCTACTTCAATGACATCTTCTTTAGACAAGCTGATTGCCTCCTTGAAGGGTTCCGTCAGTCTGCACAGGCCGCATCATAGGCGGCGATGGCATCACTGAGTGATTGATCGCTTTTCAGAAGCTCGTTCGCAAGAACAGTGGTCGTGGGAGCCACATGCTTGGCCTTTTTCCGCTTCGGGTCCCCTACCTTGCGCAGGTTTCCGTCCGCGAGCCAGAGCATCGGCCCGTCCACGGCCAAAACAGCCAGCGTGCGGGTCTTGTCCCGCCCGGCCTTGGAGCGTACCAGCTGACCTCTTACAAAGTCCATCCGGGTTCCTCCCAGCCTTGGGTGAGGACTTCCGCACCGGCCGCTGTGATGGCGAGGGTGTGCTCGAAGTGAGCCGCCAAACCACCGTCACAGGTTTTGACCGTCCAGCCGTCCTTTAACGTCTTTACCGCATATTTGTACTGGCATACCATGGGTTCCACAGCGATGCACATACCCGGCACCAGACGCGGGCCGCGGCCCGGCGTGCCGAAGTTCGGTACTTCGGGGTCTTCGTGCAGTTCCTTGCCGACACCGTGGCCGACAAAGCTGCGCACCACCGAGAAGCCGTTTTCCTCGACATACTCCTGGACCGCATGGGCAATATCCCCGATCCGGTTGCCGCCTCGCGCCATGGCAATGCCGCGATGGAGGCTTTCCTTGGTCACATCCAGCAGCCGCTGGGCTTCCAGGTCGAGCTTGCCGCATCCGTAGGTGCAGGCATTGTCGCCGTTGAAGCCATCGATCTTGCAGCCGGTGTCAATCGAAACGATATCGCCGGGGCGGATCTGCTGCTGGCGGTTGGGGATACCGTGAATGACCGTGTCATTCACACTGATGCACGCCGTGGCCGGAAAGCCGTACAGGTGCAGGAAGTTGGGTCTTGCACCGTGGCGCACGATAAAGTCGTAGATGATTTTGTCGATCTCCGCCGTGGTGATACCCGGCTCGATCGCTTCGCCGCCGGCTTTCAATGCAGCCGCGCTGATGGCGCAGGCTTTCCGCATTTTTTCCAGTTCAGCGGCATTCTTGATTTGGATCATGGATGAATTAAGCCTCCAAAAGCTTGAGAAGGAACGCGGTGGTGGCCTCGATGGAACCCTGGTCGGGAACCTCGACGAGCTTGCCGCGCTGACGGTAGAACTCCACCAGCGGCTCGGTCTGCTCGTGATAGGCTTTCAGCCGGTCCAGCACGGTGGCGGGCTCATCATCCTTGCGGATGACCAGCTCACCGCCGCAACGGTCACACACGCCCTCTTTGGCGCTGGGTTTGTTGATGATATGATAGCTTGCACCGCACTTGGCGCAGACGCGGCGGCCGGACATGCGCTGGATGATGGCCTCATCGGCCACGATCAGGTTGATGACCTTGTCGATCTCCACACCCATCTGCTCCAGGGCTTCGCCCTGTGCAATGGTGCGCGGCATACCGTCCAGGATAAAACCGTTTGCGCTGTCAGGCTGTGCCAGGCGCTCCTTCACGATGCCGACGATGACATCGTCAGGCACCAGAGCACCGGCGTCCATAAAGCTCTTTGCCTTTTGGCCCATAGGCGTGCCCTCTTTGACAGCAGCACGCAGAATGTTACCGGTCGAGATGGTGGGGATACCCAGCTTATCGCAGAGGATCTCTGCCTGGGTACCCTTACCGGCGCCAGGGGCGCCCAAAAGGATCATTTTCATCGCACATTCCCTTTCTTATTCCAGGAACCCTTTGTGGTAACGGGCGGTCATATAACCTTCCAGCGCACGGCCGGTCTCCAGCGCAACACCCACGACGATCAGCAGGCTGGTACCACCCAACTGGATGGAGGTGCCGGTGATGTTGCCAAGGATGATGGGCAGGCCCGCAACGATGGCCAGGAAGATCGCACCGATGAGGGTGATCTTGGACAGGGTCTTGGTGATGAAATCACTGGTGGGCTTGCCGGGACGGATACCGGGAATCGTGCCGTTATTTTTACGGAGCTGGTTGGCGATATCTACGGGATTGTACTGAATCGCCACATAGAAGTAGTTGAATGCAACGATCAGCAGCACATAAACGATGAGGTACAGAGCGCTGTTGTAGTTGAACGCGCTGAAGAAGGCGTACAAATACGGATGAGCAGCAGCATCCAGATTGATGAACCGGAAGATCAGGCCCGGCAGGCTGCACAGCGTCGAGGCAAAGATGATCGGCATAACACCGGTCATATTGACCTTGATGGGAATGTAGCTGGCCTGGCCGCCGTACATCTTGCGGCCCACAACGCGCTTGGCGTACTGCACCGGGATGCGGCGTTCCGCGTTGGTCAGGACCACCACGAAGATCACCGCTACCAGGGCAAGCACCAGCAGCGCAGGCAGGAAGAAGTAGAACTGGGGTTCACCGTTCTGGGCACGGCCCACGATGTTGGTCACCGCCGTGTAGACGGAGGACCAGCGGGCCACGATGCCGGCAAAGATCAGCAGCGAGATGCCGTTGCCGATGCCCTTGGAATCAATCTGGTTGCCCAGCCAGGTGCAGAGCTGCGAACCGGCGGTGAAAGCCAGAATGATAACCACGGCCGTGAAGATACCGGCGAAACCGTCGGTGTACTTCAATGCGCCCATGTTGCGGATGATGAAGTAGTAGCCGATGGACAGCATCAGACCGATGCCCGCGCCAACGTAGTTGGTGATGCGGCGCATCTTGCGCTGCCCCTCCTCCCCTTCTTTGGTGAGGTTTTCCAGATACGGAATGGCTACTGCCAGCAGCTGCATAATGATGGAGGCGTTGATGGCGGGCTGCACACCCAGGGCGAAAATGGTGCATTCGCTCAGGGCTCCGCCGGACATCATGTTCAGATACTCCAGCATATCGCCGGTGCCGCCGGCAAACATGGAGGACAGCGCGCTGGCCGTGATATACGGCACAGGAATCGCGCAGCCCAGACGGAACAAAACGAGGATCAGGAAGGTGAACAGGAGCCGTTTACGGAGATCATCGATCTTCCAGGCATTCCGGAAGGTTTCAAACACCTTACATCACCTCAGCCTTCCCGCCTGCTTTCTCGATTTTTTCTTTGGCAGAGGCAGTGTAGGCAGCGACCTTGACGTTGACAGCCTTGGTCAGCTCGCCATTGCCCAGCACCTTGACGCCGTCCAGCGTCTTGGAGATGATGCCGGCCTTCAGCAGGGCCTCGGCATCGACGGTCGCGCCAGCCTCGAACTTCTCGAGGTCAGATACCTTGATGGTAACATACTTGGTCGCGAAAATGTTGTTGAAACCGCGCTTCGGCAGACGACGCTGCAGAGGCATCTGGCCGCCTTCAAAACCGGCCTTCTTGACGCCGGAACGGGCCTTCTGGCCCTTGTGGCCGAAGCCAGCGGTCTTGCCGTTGCCGGAACCGGCGCCGCGGCCCTTGCGGGTCACGGCCTTGCGGGCGCCAGCGGACGCTTTCAGTTCATGAAGTTTCATGCTTGCACCTCCTTGCATTACGCCTTGGTCACGACGACCAGGTGCGCGATCTTGGCGATCTTGCCCTGGGTAGCCGCGTTGTCAGGCTGCTCGGTAACCTCACCGGGACGGTTCAGGCCCAGAGAGTGCGCAACGGCGATCTGCTCTTTGCCGCGGCCGATCAGGCTCTTGGCGAGACGAATGGTAACTTTTTCCATTGTGGTACCCTCCTTAACCCAGGATCTCGGCAACGGTCTTGCCGCGCTTGGCCGCGACGCTCTCGGCGTCGGTCAGGCCGCACAGACCTGCGAAGGTGGCAGCAGTGACGTTGATGGGGTTGTTGGAGCGCAGGCTCTTGGCACGAATGTCCTTGATGCCGGCGCACTCGAGCACCGCACGGACGGGACCGCCGGCCAGAACGCCGGTACCGGGAGCGGCGGGACGCATCAGAACGCGGCCGGCGCCGAACTCACCAACGATCTCGTGGGGAATGGTGCTGCCCTTCATGGCAATCTTGCGCATGTTCTTCTTGGCAGCGCCCTCACCCTTGCGGATGGCCTCGGGAACTTCGCCGGACTTGCCGACGCCGTAGCCGATGTTGCCCTTGCCGTCGCCGACGACGATCAGCGCGGCGAACTTCATGACGCGGCCACCCTTGACGGTCTTGGAAACGCGGTTGATGGAGACGACCTTGGTGATCATGCCGTCATCTTGTTCTCTTCTCTGCATGGCCATTGTATCTTCTCCCTCCTCTTACAGTTTCAGGCCGGCTTCGCGGGCGCCCTCAGCAAGCGCCTGAACGCGGCCCTGGTAGACGAAACCGCCGCGGTCGTAGACCACTTCGGTAATGCCCTTCTCGAGGCACTTCTTGGCGATGGCCTCGCCAACCTTCTTGGCGGCCTCAATGTTGCCGCCGTAAGCGTTGAAATCTTTGTCCATGCTGGACGCGCTGGCCAGGGTAACACCCTTGGTATCATCGATAACCTGGGCGTAGATGTGCTTGGCAGAGCGGAAAACATCCAGACGGGGACGCTCGGCGGTGCCGCTGATCTTGCCGCGGACGCGGCGGTGACGGCGAAGACGAGCTTCGTTCTTATCAGCCTTATTGACCATAATGTTTCTCCTCTCCTATTATTTACCCTTGCCGGCTTTGCCTTCCTTGCGGATGACATACTCGCCAACATAGCGGATACCCTTGCCCTTGTACGGCTCGGGCGGGCGCTTGCCGCGGACTTCGGCGGCAAACTGACCGACTTCCTGCTTGTCGATACCGACGATGCTGAAGTGCAGCGCGTCTTTCAGTTCGATCTTGATGGTGTCGGTCTCCTCCACCTCAACGGGGTGAGAGAAGCCCAGCGTCAGGACCAGCTTGTTGCCCTGCTTGGCAGCACGGTAGCCGACGCCCTGGATCTCCAGGTCTTTCTTGAAGCCTTCGGTAACACCGACCACCATGTTGTGGATGATGGTGCGGGTCAGGCCGTGGAGGCTGCGGGCCTCCTTCTCGTCATTGGGGCGGGTAACCAAAATCTCATTGCCCTCAACGTTGACGTTCATGAGGGGATGGTATTTGGAATGCAGGGTACCCTTGGGGCCCTTCACGGTGATGGCGTGCTCGGCCGCGTCGACCTTGACTTCCACACCCGCGGGAATGACGATGGGTTTTCTTCCAATTCTCGACATTGTCTATTGCCCCTTTCTTACCACACAAAGGCGAGGACTTCACCGCCGACGTGAGCAGCACGGGCAGCCTTGTCGGTCATGACGCCTTTAGAGGTGGAGATGATCGCGGTGCCCAGGCCCTTCATGACCTTGGGCATATCTTCGCAGTTGGTGTAAATACGCAGGCCCGGCTTGGAAACGCGCTTCAGGCCGGCGATAACCGGCGTACCATTTTCCTGGTACTTGAGGGTCAGGGTGATGGTCCCCTGCTTGTTGTCCTCGGTCACTTTCATACCCTTGATGTAACCCTCATCAACCAGGATCTGGCAGATCGCCTTCTTCAGGTTGGAAGCAGGGATATCCACGGAAGGGTGTTTGGCAGTGCTCGCGTTGCGGATGCGGGTAAGCAGGTCCGCGATGGGATCGGTGATTTGCATGCCACTAACCTCCTTAGGTTGTGTTTCTCAAAGTGTTGATTTTCGTTCAGACAGAAGCAATCAAGGGCTTACCAGGAAGCCTTCTTGACGCCGGGGATCTCGCCCTTGTAAGCCAGCTCACGGAAGCAGATACGGCAAACACCGTACTTGCGCAGGTAAGCATGGGGACGGCCGCAGATCTTGCAGCGGTTGTAAGCGCGGGTCGAGAACTTGGCGGGACGCTGCTGCTTGAGCTTCATAGAAGTTTTTGCCATTTTGGTTCCCTCCCTTAGTTAGCGAACGGAGCGCCCAGAGCCTTCAGCAGCTCCTTGGCTTCCTCGTCGGTCTTGGCGGTGGTGACGAAGCAGATGTCCATGCCGCGGATCGCGTCGACCTTGTCGAAGTCGATCTCGGGGAAGATGATCTGCTCCTTCAGGCCGAAGGCGTAGTTGCCGCGGCCGTCGAAGGAGTTGCCGTTGATGCCGCGGAAGTCGCGAACACGGGGCAGCGCGACGTTGAAGAGGCGATCGACGAACTCGTACATACGCTCACCACGCAGGGTGACCTTGGCGCCGATGGGCATGCCCTGGCGCAGCTTGAAGTTTGCAACGCTCTTCTTGGCCTTGCAGACAACGGCCTTCTGGCCGGTGATCAGGCCCAGGTCGGCGACGATGGCGTCGATGACCTTGGCATTCTCTTTGGCTTCGCCGGCGGCAACATTGATGATGACCTTATCCAGCTTGGGGATCTGCATAACGCTCTTGTAGCCGAACTTCTTGTTCAGGGCCGGAGCGATCTCGTTGACATACTGTTCTTTCAAACGTGCCATTGTGTACTCCTCCCTTACAGTTCAGCGCCGCACTTGCGGCAGATGCGGACGTTCTTGCCGTCCTTGACGGAATGGGCAACGCGGGTGGGCTTGCCGCACTTGGGGCAGACAGGCTGCACCTTGCAGGCGTAGATAGCGCCCTCGGCCTTGACAATGCCGCCCTGCTCACCCTGACGGCGAGGCTTGACGTGCTTGGTGACCATGTTCAGGCCCTCGACGATGACCTTGCCCTCTTTCGGGGAAGTCTGCAGGACCTTGCCGGTCTTGCCCTTGTCCTTGCCGGAGATGATCATGACGTTGTCGCCGGTTTTAACATGAAGATTGTTCATTCTTATTAAAACCTCCTTACAGCGATTCGGGAGCCAGGCTCAGGATCTTGGTGAAGCCGGCGTCGCGCAGCTCACGCGCCACAGGTCCAAAGATACGAGTGCCCTTGGGGCTCTTGTCGGCCATAACGATGACGGCGGCGTTCTCATCGAAACGGATGTAGGAACCGTCGTCACGGCGCAGGCCGTGCTTGCTACGGACGATGACGGCCTTGACCACGTCGCCCTTCTTCACGGTACCACCGGGAGCAGCCTTCTTGACGCTGCAAACCACGATGTCACCGATGTTTGCGTATCTCTTGCGGGTACCGCCCAGTACACGGAAGCACATTAACTCCTTGGCACCGGTATTGTCGGCCACTTTGAGATAAGTTTGCATCTGAACCATCTTTCAGGTCCTCCTTTCAAAGTACCAGGCTGATTATTTCGCTTTCTCGATGATCTTGACCAGACGCCAGTTGACGTCCTTGGAGAGTTTGCGGGTCTCCATGATCTCGACGCGGTCGCCGATGCCGGCTTCGTTGTTCTCGTCATGGGCCTTGAACTTCTTGGTGCGCTTCAAGATCTTCTTGTACAGAGGGTGCTGGACGCTGTCCTTGACGGCGACGACGATGGTCTTGTCCATCTTGTCGGAGACAACAGTGCCCACACGGGTCTTTCTCAGATTACGTTCCATGTTTTACCCTCCCTCTTACGCGTTTTTCGCATTCTTCTCGGCCAGGACGGTCATCACGCGGGCGATGTCCTTCTTCACGGTCTCGATACGAATGGGGTTGTCCAACTGGTTGATGGCGTGCTGAAAGCGCAGGTTGAAGAGTTCGGCCTTCAGGTCCTTGAGCTGCTTGTTCAGCTCGACATCGGTCATTTCGCGCAGTTCAGTGGCTTTCATTCAGCGTCACCCTCCTTTACAGTGTCAAGCTCCTCGCGCTTGACGAATTTGCAGCGGACCGGCAGCTTGTGGCTGGCCAGACGCAGGGCCTCGCGGGCGGTCTCCTCGCTGACATCAGCCAGCTCGAAGAGCACGCGGCCCGGCTTGACGACGGCTACCCAGTACTCCGGGCTGCCTTTACCGGAACCCATTCGGGTGCCGGCCGGCTTCTCGGTAACGGGCTTGTCGGGGAAGATCTTGATCCAGACCTTGCCGCCACGCTTGATATAACGGGTCATGGCAACACGGGCCGCCTCGATCTGGTTGGAGGTGATCCAGGCCGGCTCCAGTGCGATCAGGCCGTAATCGCCCTGATTCACCTTGTTGCCGCGCATGGCCTTGCCGGTCATGCGGCCGCGCTGGACGCGGCGGTACTTAACACGTTTCGGCAGTAACATTACTGTTTGCCTCCTTCCTTCTTGGCGGGGGCTTTGGCGCCCTTCAGGATCTCGCCTTTGTAGATCCAAACCTTGACGCCAACCTTACCATAGGTGGTGTTGGCCTCGGCGAAGCCGTAGTCGATGTCGGCGCGCAGAGTCTGCAGGGGGATGGTGCCCTCATGGTAGCTCTCGGTGCGGGCGATATCGGCACCGGCCAGACGGCCGGAGCAGGTCACCTTGATACCCTTGGCCGGCGTAGCGCTGCGGTCACGGGGCTGCATGGCGTTGCGGATGGCCTGCTTCATGGCGCGGCGGAACGCGATGCGGCGCTCCAGCTGGGAAGCAACATCCTCAGCAACCAGCTGAGCATTGGTGGTGGTGCCCTTGACTTCGATGATGTTCAGGTTCACAGCCTTGCCGGTGAGCTTGGCAAGCTGCTTCTCGAGCTTGGCGCTCTCAGCGCCGCCCTTGCCGATCACGATGCCCGGCTTCGCGCAGAAGACGTTGACCTTCACGCGGGGAGCACCGGTCTGGCTGTCGACGGTACGCTCGATTTCGATCTTGGGAACGCCGGCAGCGTAGAGCTGCTTCTTCAGGGTCTTGCGGATCTTGTGATCCTCGACCAGGGTGTCGCCGAATGCCTGCTTAGAGGTAAACCAGCGGCTGTCCCAATCTTTAATTACACCCACGCGCATGCCGTGGGGATTGACTTTCTGGCCCATTTGTTTACCTCCTTACTCTTTCTCTTTCAGCACAACAGTCATGTGGCTGGTGCGCTTGAGGATGCGGTACGCACGGCCCTGGGCGCGCGGCATGATGCGCTTGAGGGTGGGGCCGGGGCAGACATAGCATTCTGCAACGTACAGGTTGTTGCGGTCCATGTTGAAGTTGTTTTCCGCGTTTGCGGCAGCAGAGTTCACCAGTTTGAGAAGGGGCTCGCAGGCGGCCTTCGGGGTGTACTGCAGGATAGCCAGCGCTTCGTCCAGGGGTTTGTTACGGATGAGGTCCATCACGATCGAAACCTTGCGGGGACTAATGCGGGCGTAACGGAGAATTGCCCGTGCTTCCATTCGATGTTCCTCCTCTCTTATTTGCCGGCGGTCTTGCCGCCGCCGTGGCCGGTGAACTTACGGGTGGGAGCAAACTCACCCAGCTTGTGACCGACCATGTCCTCGGTAACGTATACGGGCACATGCTTGCGGCCGTCATGGACGGCGAAGGTGTGACCGACGAACTCGGGGAAGATGGTGGAGGAACGGCTCCAGGTCTTCACGACGCTCTTCTTGCCGCTCTCGTTCATGGCCTCGACCTTTTTCATCAGGGAAGGCAGAACGTAAGGGCCCTTCTTGGTGCTTCTAGACATTGTTCAATTACCTCCCTTAGCCATTGGCGCGCTTGACGATGAACTTGTCGCTGCGAGCCTTGTGTTTGCGGGTCTTCAGGCCCAGAGCGGGCTTGCCCCACGGAGTACGCGGGCTGGAATGACCAACCGGAGCGCGGCCTTCGCCACCACCGTGCGGGTGATCGCAGGGGTTCATGACGGAACCACGGCTGCCGGGGCGGACGCCCATGTGGCGCTTGCGGCCGGCCTTGCCCAGGTTGACGTTCTCATGGTCGAGGTTGGAAACAACGCCGACGGTGGCGATGCAGTTCAGACGAACGTTGCGCATCTCACCAGAGGGCAGACGAACCAGCGCGTAACCATTCTCCTTGGCCATCAGCTGAGCCATAACGCCAGCGGAACGGACCAGCTGGCCGCCCTTGCCGGGGTAGAGCTCGATGTTGTGGATCATGGTACCCACGGGGATGTTCTCGAAGGGCAGAGCGTTGCCGGGCTTGATGTCGGCGTTGGGGCCAGCCATGATGGTGTCGCCCACCTTCAGGCCATCGGGAGCCAGGATGTAGCTCTTGACGCCGTCCTCGTACTCAACGAGGGCGATGAACGCGGAGCGGTTCGGATCGTATTCCAGCGTCTTGACGGTGGCGGGGACATCAAACTTGTTGCGCTTGAAGTCGATGACACGGTACTTGACGCGGTTGCCGCCGCCATGATGACGGACGGTGATCTTGCCGGTGTTGTTGCGGCCGGCATGCTTTTTCTTGGACTCGAGCAGGCTGCGCTCCGGCTCCACCTTGGACAGCACGCTGTAATCGGTAACAGTCATGCCACGGCGGCCGGGGGTAGTCGGCTTGTACTTTTTAATAGCCATGATGTTCTCCTTATTGTTATCTTATGAATTTTTATCGGGGTCATATCCCCATAAGCGAACCCCTCGGCGGGGTTCTGAACGGCAGGAGACCTGCCGGGGTCATCAGACCATGCTGTTGAAGAACTCGATCTCCTTGGAGTCGGGAGTCAGGGTCACGATGGCCTTCTTGCTCTTGGCAGTGTAGCCGGCGTGCATGCCCTGGCGGCGATAACGGCCGCGCACGGAAATGGTGTTGACCTTGGCGACCTTGACGCCGAAGAGTTCTTCCACCGCCTTGGCGATGTCGATCTTGGTGGCGTCGGTGGCAACCTTGAAGGTGTACTTCTTATCGGCCAGACCAGCCATGGAGTTCTCGGTGATGACGGGGGCGAGAACGATGTCCTGTGCGAATTTCATCACGCATATACCTCCTCAAGTTTCTTGGCGGCGTCCACGCTGAGGATCAGCTTGTCGGCGTTGACCACGTCGTAGGTGTTGACGCCGGTCGCGGCGGTCTTGACACCGGGGATGTTGGCGGCGCTCTTGACGAACTTCTCATCCAGGGCGTCGTTGACGATCAGGTTCTTCTTGCCGGCGCCCACAGCAGCCAGGAAAGCAACCACGGTCTTGGTCTTGTACGCATCGGCGGCAATCTTGTCGACGATGATCAGGTTGCCGTTGGCAGCCTTGTCAGACAGGGCGCTGAGCAGAGCCAGGCGCTTGACCTTCTTGTTGATGGTGTAGTAGTAGCTGCGGGGCTTGGGGCCGAGGGCAACACCACCGTGGGTCCACTGCGGAGCGCGAATGGAACCCTGGCGAGCATGGCCGGTGCCCTTCTGGCGCCAAGGCTTCTTGCCGCCGCCGCGGACTTCCTTGCGGATCTTGGTGTTCTGGGTGCCCTGGCGCTGGTTGGCCAGGAAGTTGACGACTGCCTCGTGGACAGCCTTCTCGTTCGGGGTGATCCCGAACACGGCGTCGGAAAGCTCAACGGTGGAAACCTTCTTGCCGTTCATATCGACGACATCAAACTGTGCCATTGTGTTTTCCTCCTTTACGCTTTCACGCTGTCGTGGATGGTCACGACCGAGCCCTTGGGGCCGGGGATCGCACCCTTGATGGCGATGAGATTATTCTCAGCGTCGACCTTGACGACGCTCAGGTTCTGCACGGTCACACGCACAGCGCCCATGTGGCCGGGCAGACGTTTGCCCTTGAACACGCGGGACGGGGTGGAAGTGGAACCGTTAGAACCGGCATGACGGGCAACGGGGCCGGTGCCATGGCTCTCGCGCAGGCGGTGCTGGCCGAAGCGCTTGATAACGCCCTGGTAGCCCTTGCCCTTGCTGGTGCCGACCACGTCGACCTTGTCGCCCTCAGTGAAGACGTCCGCCTTGAGGATATCGCCAACGTTCAGGCTGGCGATGTCATCGAAACGGAACTCACGCAGGGTGCGCTTGGGAGCGACGTCAGCCTTGTCGAAGTGACCCTTGGCGGCCTTGTTGACCTTCTTGGCGCTCACTTCGCCGTAGCCCATCTGGACGGCCTGGTAACCGTCGGACTCGACGGTCTTCTTCTGCACGACGGTGCAGGGGCCGGCCTCAATGATGGTGACCGGAACGACCTTGCCGTTGGCGTCGAACAGCTGGGTCATGCCCAGCTTCTTGCCGATGATACCTTTTTGCATTGTTGTGTCCTCCTGTAAAGGTTATTGGTTGGTGGTTTCCCATCAACATGACCTCTCCGCTGTTTGTTCACAGCGAGATGGTTGTGCTCGATTCTTACATCGGGTGCCGGCGGTTCACAGATCACGGCTGCGCGTACCGGCTATTATAATGTAAGGGATTCGATCACAGCTTGATCTCGATGTCAACGCCCGCGGGGAGCTGCAGGCTCATGAGAGCCTCGACCGTCTTGTTGGACGGCTTCAGAATGTCGATCAGACGCTTGTGAGTGCGGGTCTCGAACTGCTCACGGCTGTCCTTGTACTTGTGGACAGCGCGCAGGATCGTGACGATCTCCTTGTCGGTGGGCAGAGGGATCGGGCCGGACACACGGGCGCCGGTGCGCTTCGCGGTCTCCACGATCTTCTGTGCTGCAGCATCGATCAAGGATGCATCATAGCTCTTCAAACGAATTCTGATTTTCTCTTTGACTGCCATTGCTTTCGCCTCCTAATAAAATTTGTGCCTTAGGCGAGCCGATAAATCACACACGTTTCCGGGCGTTCAACTTTCTCGCATGACAAAATCCGGTGAACCGTTTTGCACAGTTCTCCCGGAAAGAATCATCACAAAGTCAGTCGAACATTGGTCCGTGCCGCAGAATGCAGCGCCGTACATATCCCTTTGTTTCCGTAATTCTTTCGCCCGGTTCTAAGATCGGACATACTCCGCGGAAAAACCCGTCTGCCTATTGGCGGACGGCAACCTCCCGCATCAACGCATATCGCGGCTTGCGCAGAACGCTTGTGACATTCCGCCCAAGCCTTTCGCAGCCGAGAATGATTATAGCACACGTTTCCCGGCGTTGCAAGTGTTTTTTGGGCGATTTTCTAAATTTTTTTGAAAAAATTCTGCGTTTTGCCGAAATAAGATGGTCCTTGCCTCAGAACGGCAGATTTGCAGTTTCTATACACCAGCTCCAGTTTCTT
Organism: Oscillospiraceae bacterium; assembly: GCA_019424695.1. GTDB lineage: Bacteria > Bacillota > Clostridia > Oscillospirales > Ruminococcaceae > Gemmiger. The sequence goes on along the minus strand of JAHYZA010000008.1, from coordinate 78,664 downwards.
CCTTTGGACACAGAGCAGCAAGATGTCGCACCATACCGGCGTCCCGGTACTTTCTCCAACGGGACACCCGGCATTGACCTATACAAATTGTATTTATTCGCGCTGAATATACGGTTTGAAATCGATCGGCGTCGCTTTTTCATTGTAACGGGCGTCCCCGTTTCACGCAGAAGGCAGTTCAGTACGATGCCAGCCGTCCTCTTCCTTGAGCCAGAGTGTGGTGCCCTCCCAGGCGACGCCCTGTTTCTCGCAAGGGACAACCTCGGCGCCGCTGGCATCCAGCAGCCCCCAGGCATCCTCCCGGCGTACCGCCGCATAGCCGTTCTGCATATGTGCCGCCCAAGTAGCATCCGGCAGTACCTCACCGGTGGTTTCGTCCCGCGTGTCACCGCAGATCGGATCGTAGACCGCCTCGGTCACCATCTCCCCCGCCCGGTCCAGATAAGCCCAATGCCCCTGCGTTTCTACAGGAGCCAGCGCCTCTTCAAAGAACCACCCTGCCTGATCCAAGCCGGACGTAAAGTTGGCATATCCCTGGCGGCTTATGTACCACCATTTGATTGGAGCCCCATCACCGCGAACGCTCTCCACCAGCGGGCCGGGCCAAGCGGGGTCACCTTCCCCACCCTCCAGATGGGCGCTGTAGACCGGCAGCAAGTCTCCATAGAGAGCCCACAGGTGATCCGCCAGCGGCACCTCCTGCATAGGGATCACCGTTCCCTGCTCACTACGGCGGTAACAGTACAATCCGGCCAGGTCGACGGCCGTGCGGTCCAGCCCCGGCGCATCCAGATTATAAAAGAAGCTGTTGCTCGTGGTGCCGTGTCCTCCGCAGAGGGTGCCGTCACCCGACGCCTCCAGCTGTGCCGCATATCGGTCAAATTCTTCCGTGCCGAGCGCGGCATACCAGATCCAGTGGCCCTGCGCACCACATTTTCCCACCGGAGAGGTTGCCTTGCAGGGCAGCAGCTCAGTTCCGTCGGCACGCATCAATCCCCACAGGCCGTTCTGCTCCACCGTGAAATACCCTTCGCAGGGGCGGGCCGGCACCGAATCATAGCACAGCGGGGTGCGGATTTCCTCATAGAGCAGTCCCGGTTCGGGTGTGGCTGTCGGTTCGGATGCAGGCACGGATGCCGTTGTCACTACAGGCATAGCCGCTTCCGATGTTGCGGCGGAGGAAGCGGCCGCAGGTGTACACCCCGCCAGCACAACAGCAGACAACATAACGAACAGCAAGCGCTTCATGGAGTGTTCCTCCTTCCGGGACCGTTCACCTTTTTTCTTCAGTATACCATAAAAGCCACACACCGCGCAGGCAGCATGTGGCTTTGTAATAAAATTTACATTTCAGCGCTTCTTAAGCTGTTCTTCGAGACCGGGACGGGGTGTGACGTACACCGTGGTATAAACGGTGTACAACACCATGCCGGGTTTGGCACCGTTGGCCTTCCAGATATTTTTGACTTCGGTGGTATCTACCGCCACCTTGGCCCCGCCGTTCTGGCTGGAATGGAGTACCGCCAATTCGGCAGCCTCCTGCCTGGTGGTATCGGGAATGTCCTCGCCGTGGCTCATGACAACGCAGTGGCTGCCCGGCGCCTTCTGCACGTGGAACCACAGGTCCTTGCCCCGGGCCGTGTGCAGCGTCAGTTTATCGTTCTGCAGGTTGTTGCGGCCCACCAGGATCTCGAACCCGTCGCTGGAGGTATACCGCAGGAAATCCGCCGGTTTCTGCTTGCGGTCCCGCTGTTTGTAATACTTCAGATATCCCTGGCTCTTGAGCTCGGCGCGAATCTCATTGAGGGCCGCCTCTCCCGGCGCAGACTCCACTTCATACAAAACCGTGCCCAGGTACTCGATTTCCGCTTCGCCCTCCACCAGCAGCTTTTGCAGCATGGCGTGAGCGGTCTGTTTCTTTTTATAGTCCTTGAAATATTTCTGGGCGTTCTCGTTAGGTCCCAGACGCGGGTCCAGGCGGATGGTCACATCCTCGCCGGTGTAGTAGTTCTGCACGGTGACCTGCCGGTCGCCCTTGCGGACTGCCCACTGGTTGGCCTGCAGCAGTTCGCCGTACAGGCGCAGCGTATCCGCCTTGGCCGACTGGGCCAGTTCCTCTTTCCGGGCAGCCTGCTTGCGCACCGCACGCTCGTGCATGTTGTGCACCGCCTTGTAGAGTTCCCGGCTCTTCTGCCGCAGACGCTCAGCGCGATCCTTGGTGGCATAGTAATCCTCCAGCATCTCGCTGTAGGTGGCATACTGGGTCAGAATCGCTTCGGTTCCGTACTGGCGCGGTGTAAAAAAGCTGAATTCCACCGGCTTGGGCACACCGTCCGGCTGGGGCAAACGAGCCGCCGTGGGCGTACCACCCGCTGTATGCTCGTCTTTCAGTCCGTCGAGCGCAGCGGCCAGCCTGCTGCGTTCCTCGCTGCTCAGGTCACAGGCCAGAGCAGGAGTTTCTCCCAAAGCACGGCAGACGGCCTCCCGCACGACGATGGGCCCCACGCCCGCCACAACCTTGCCCAGGGCCGAAGCCACCGGGAGGTCCTTTTCGCAGGCAGCCGCCACCATGGACGCCGCGCTGGTTACCAGAAAATCCGGCCGGTTGGGCTTGGGCGGCAAGGTATAGGGCAGGCCGGGAAGCAGCTGCCGCACTTCGCTGTCCTCAAAGTCCACCCGCTTCAGCGCATCGATGATCCGGCCGTCCTGCACGAGGACCAGGTTGGAATACCGCCCCATCAGTTCCGCCGCCAGTGTGTTGGTGACAAGGTCCCCCATCTCATTGGTGCAGCGGAAATCAAAGTAAACGATGCGGTCGCCGGGTTCCCGGCGCAGATCAATGAGCCGCCCGCCCGTCAGGTGTTTGCGCAGCAGCATACAGAATCCCGGGGGCGTTAGCGGATTTTCAAAAGATTCTTTTGTCAGGCAGACGCGGGCCGAACCGCTGCGGGCTGACAGCAGCAACCGGTGGGTGTCGGTGCGGGTGCGCAGCGTCACCAGCACTTCATCGCGGGTCGGCTCAAAGATCTTGTCGATCTTGGCGTCCAGCAGCGTCGCCTTCAGTTCGTCGGCGACCAGCGCCAGCGTTGCGGCATCCAAAGACATAGTGTCACTCCTTCCGGCTCACAGGCCGGGATCAAACGTTCAGATAGGTATAGGGGTCGGTATCGGCTGCCGCATGGCGAATGTCCAGCTGGGGAAATGCCGTATGCAGCCGGGCTGCCAGCACATCGGCAATGCCCTGCTCGGTGCCCCAGTGACCGGCCACCACCAGACCTACGCCCTTTTGTTTTGCCAGCAGCGCAATATGATGGGCTGCCTCACCGGTCACCAGACAGTCGGCCCCCTCGTCGATGGCCTCCTGCAGATAGCTGCCGCCGCCACCGCTGACTTCTGCAAGGCAGGTCACCGGTTTGCCGCTGTCCACAAATTTGACGCCGCTGTGCAGCGTTTCTGCACAGAACCGGGCAATGGCCGCTGCGGTGGTGGGCTGTACCGTGCCGATGCGGCCACAGTTTTCCGCAAAATTGCGGCGGTCATCCCGGGAAATACCCAGCAGGTCTGCCAGCGTGTCGTTGACCCCGCCCGGGGCGGCATCGAGGTTCGTGTGCATGCAGATGCCCGAAATTCCGTTTTGCAGCAGCATGGCGGGTACATCCTCCGACGAAATGTGCTTCATCGGGTCAAAAATCACCGGATGATGGCTGACGATCAGCTGACATCCCGTGGCTGCCGCTTCCCGCACCACATCGGCGGTGATATCCAGCGCCGTGAGGACCTTGTCCACCGGACGTCCCGCGTCCACCAGCAGCCCCACATTGTCCCAGCTGCAGGCCAGCTCCGGCGGGGCAAAGGCTTTGAGCTCCTGCAGAATTTCCTGTACCGTTACAGACATGAGCGTTTCTCCAATTCTTGTATCAGGGCATCCACCGCATCGGCTTCGGTGCCGGGGGCCAGACCCAGACGATATTTTTTGAGTTTGATGTTCTGCTGGGCGCAGTACGCCCCGAAACCGGCCTGTCCCCCGGTTTTGCCGCACAGGCATTCCAGGCCATCCGGTTCATGTTCCGTACCGGCATACCGCGCGTTCATGACGGCATACCAGCGTCCGGCCGCCTGGCAGAGAGTCTCCCCTATCATGGCGAACCCGCGGCGCGCCAGCCAGCGGCGCAGAATGCTGTGTTTGGTGGCAGGCACCAAAACGAGGTTGTACCGTGCGTCAAACACCCAGGGGGCCGCCTCGAGAATCTCGATGATGGTCTCGGCGCCCATTCCGGCGATAACGATGTCCTCCACCTCGCCGGGCTGTACCACCGAAAGGCCGCTGCCCAGTCGGCATTGTACCTGTTCGCCATAGGGGGCGCAGCGCCGGCGGGCCTTGTCCAGCGGATCGGGACGAAGGTCACAAGCCAAAACAAGCGGGCAGCGACCGCTGCCCGCCAGTGCGGCGCTTAATTTGCCGTGGTCGCAGCCGATGTCCGCGGCAGCATGCCCCGGCCGTACATAGGCAAAGGCAGCTGCCAGCCGGGCATCCAGCCGCGGCGGATTACTGGTGTGCAAAGTAATCGTTCAGCTGTGCAACCAGGGCGTCAGCATCGACACCGTGCACAGCGCATGCCTGTTCTACGGTCTCGCCGTGAGCCGCCATGCAGCCCAGGCAGTGCATGCCGGTAGCCAGGAAGATGGGCACGCAGCCCTGGGCGGGATCGTTGTTGAGGATTTCGGCGATAATGGTATCTTTCGTAACAGTCATGGGAGTATTTCCTTTCTGATGCAATATAGTTTTATGAAACCGGCTGCCAGGACGCATACAGGCTGAAGCCCTGGAGCTGGGTCAACAAAGTTAGGATCGCCACCGCAAGTGCCGCTCCATGGGCAGCACTGCGGCGCAGCATAAGCAGGCGGCCGTTGTGTACGAGCAACAGCGCCAACGGAAGAACCGGCAACAGGTAACGGCCCTGCATACCGAACAGTGTCTGATAATTGATGGGCGTCCAGCTGAGTGCTGCCGCAAAGACAGCCAGCACCACACAGGCCAGGATGCCCACCGTCCCCCACGCCGTGCGGCGTGTAAGCAACGTTTTTTCTTCCTGCACCGGCAGTGCCGACACGAGAAGCGCCAGCAGCAGCCCGATGCCCAGCAGCCAGCTCACGTCGATGCGATATACGATGGGCTCGCCCAGCGTGGTGCCCAGCAGACCCTGCAGCCACAGGCTGCCCTGTTCCGGCAGGGTACGCAGCAGCAGCTTGAGGGTCGCGGGCAGATTCCGGCAGATATATCCGAAGGAGAAAGTCCAGATGGAATCTCCGTTGGGGTTCACTTCCAGCAACTGATCCGGCGTCAAACCGCCGCCCATGTGGGAGAGGACATATCCCCCGCCCAGCGCGGCCACAGCCGCCACGACCACAATACCGCGGTAGAACCAGTGCAATCCCTGCGGCGTTTTGCGCAGGCGAAGATACAGTGCGCAGGCCAGCGCCAGCAGCACGACGACTGCGGCACCGCCGGCCAGAAGCAGTGCCCGGTTCATGTCACGCGCCGCATAAACCAGTTCCGACAGATTGGTGATGGTCCACAGCACAACAGCCATAAGCAAGATACCGACCTGCATCAGGCGGCCCGGACGGACCACCACGCCGCGCCAGGAGACCACTGGGGAGACCGCATTGCGCCGCGGGTCCAGATGCTCAGCCGGAATCGCCAGACAAAGCAGAATGACCGGCAGATAAATCGCCTTGGCGGGGGCCACCGCAGCCGCCAGCAACACCAGCAGCACCAGCTGCCAGTGGGTTGCCCTGTGAATGCGCAGCGTCACGCACAGCGCCGTAAACAGGAACACCGTGCCCAGCACCCCGGCATCCGGAGAAAGGCTGCCGGCCAGCTGCAGCGACATGGGCAGCAGCGTCACGCAAGCAAACAGTCCGCGCAGCGCCGCCGGTGCCAGTGCCACAGCCGCCGTGGCAAGAAGCAGATACAGCAGCAGGTTAGCCAGACGGCCATAGGCCAGCATGGTATAGAAGTTTTTGCCCTGCAAACGCGCCAGCCAGATGCCCAGCGCCTGAGCCCAATAGTTTCCGCTGCCCTGCCCGGCCTCCGCTTCGCTGGAGACGGTCAACTCGTTGGGGCTTCCGGTGTCTTTCTCACGAGCAGAAGCCTCTGCCTTGTAGGCAAAAATACCAATCTCGCCGGTCCTGGTCTCGAAGTAGGGGGCATCACATTCCCGCACCAGCAGTTTCCCGTCTTCGTCGGCAGTCCGCTGACCGCTCCAGGCCCCGGCCAGTTCATAAGCCGCCGCCAGGTGGGTGTATTCATCCGGCGCCACAAGGGCGGGGGTGACCCGGGTAAAGCTGAACCCCAGGGCCAGTCCCACCACCGCCACCAGCAAAGCCAGCGGGGCATGGAGCATTGCCAGCAACACCGCAGCAAAAGCTGCGATCGCCAGCGGCAGCGCCAGGCGCTGCGCCAACACAGTGGGCCACTGGCCGGAATAGTCCGCCACCAGCTGTACCGCCAGCGTGGCATCCAGAGAAGCCTCCCCGGCCTCTCCGCTGTACAGCGGCATCCCCTGTACTTCCCCCTCGCTGGCCCAAAGGCCAAGGGGACCATCCCAGGGGACTTCATTATACAAATGAATGGTCAGCGTTTCATCCCGCTGGGGAATATACGGCTTTTCCACCGTAAAGGCAGTAAACGTGTTGTCAAAAATATTCAGAAAATTCCCGGCCGACTGGGCAATCTGCGTGCCGTCCTCCGCAAAGACATCCACCATGAGCATACCGGATTTATAGAGCTGCCCGTGCGTGCTGAAATTGAGACGTACACCGTAAAACGCCTGTCCGCTTTTCAGCGGGATTTGCTGCGTCAGGCCCTCTTCCGGCAGGTCGATGACCTGACTGTATTCGTCGTTGAGAATTTCATAAACCGGCTGGTTACCCAGGCGGTCCTGCAGGTCATAGCCGACCCAACGGCACAGCGTCCAGACAACAGCCGCCGTCAGCAGCGCCGCCAACAGGGCAATGACGCTCCGGCGTACAGGGTGAGGATTGGGCATCAGGATCGCCGCCTTTCTTACAGGATTTACATGGGCCGTTGCTATTATACCGCAACCTTACAAAAAGCGCAAATGGCTTATTTGCATTGGTAAAGATACCAGGTGACAGCGCCCTCCCCGCCGTCATAGCGGCACTGATCGATACATTGATAGTGCGGGAACCGCTGGGCAAGATCTTCCACCAGGGCCACCACATAGGTCACGGCACCCTGTTCCAGCAGACCGTTCTGTTCGGTCCACTGTTCTTCCAGCGGCATATTGGTCACACAGAAATATCGCCCGGGCGGCAACAGACCGGATGCCGTATAAAATCCGCCGTCCAGCGTACCGTAATTGAGCAGGATCGCCTGGGGGTCTGCCGCCATGATTTGCGCAAAACGCAGCTGCGGCAGAGAATCCGCGGCACGCCCCCGCAGGGCCTTATTGGGGCTCAGACACCAGCAATACAGGCAGGCGGCCGTCATTCCCAGCCAGGGAATCGCTTTTCCAAGCCAGGCCGGTACAGGAAGCCCCGTCAGGCGGATCAGTGGCACCAGGCCCAGCGGCGCCAGCACAGAAAGCACCAATCCATAGTAGACAAGATACCCGCCCATCAAGCTGGTGCAGGCAAGGCCCGCCGCCAGCAGGCATACGGCAGCCCCTTCAGCACGGCAACAAGAAGCCACCGCCCAAACCAGAAACGCAAGGAACAATACCGCAGCCGGCAAGGCATCCCGCACGGCCCACCACAGATGCTGAAGCAACACGGCAGGGCCGCCTCCGCCACCGGAATACAGAAAAAGATTGTCGTAGAAATAGGCGGTGAACCAATCCGTCAGTGCTCCATTGGCACCGAAGTACACCACCCAGGGCAAACTGGCCAATGCCATGCCGGCAAGATAGACGCCGCAGCTTTGCAACAGTTCCCGGCATAGTTTGCGCCGGAGGTAGACCACCGTCAGCACCAGGACCCAGACAAGATAGAAACCCAGCACGGTGTATTTGAGCCACAGTGCACACCCGGCCAGAAAGCCCTGCAGCAAAACAGCCGGCAAGGGCATCGGTCGCTTTGTATGCAGCACTGCCAGCAGGCCGTACAGCGCCGCCGCCAGCAGCGGCAGCAAAAACTCCTCGGCGCTGCCGCCATGGGAAAACGCCCGGCTGGCCGCAATGGCCGCAGCCGGAATAAGCGCCCACCCCGGATGGAGCGGCTTTGCCGCAAACAGGGACACCGTGCGCAGGCTCACCGCCAGAAACAACGCAAAGGCAAGGATTTCCAGCACAAAGACACCGTGAAACCCTGCGGGGTCCAGCAGCCAGCCAAGGCCGTACAAAAAATACAACACCGGGCCTTTGTGATCGAACACGTCCCGGTAGAGGACTTTGCCATTGAACATGGACTTGCCCATCGTGAAGAAGATGTTGGCATCCATCCAGTCATTGAATACAAACAGAGGGGATGATTTGCTGCACAAAAACAGCACCACGGCGGCAATGACCACGCACCACAGGGCCGTTTTCCATTTAGCAGGGCGAGCCACAGGCACACCTCCCAAAAACAAACCGCGCCCCAGTCGGAACCGACCGGGGCGCGGAGTGGAAATTCAAACTCGTGTTACACGTTTACACGCGCAAAATCAGCCGTTCTCTTTCATCTTCGCAAAGCACTCGCTGCAGTAGACCGGGCGGTCCTCACGCGGCTGGAAGGGAACTTTGCATGCCTTGCCGCAGCTGGCGCAAACGGCATCAAACATCTGGCGCTCACCGCGGGTAGCGTTCTTGCGGGCATCGCGGCAGGGCTTGCAGCGCTGGGGCTGGTTCTCGAAACCACGGCTGGCGTAGAACTCCTGCTCGCCGGCGGTCCAGACGAACTCCTTGCCGCATTCCTTGCATACCAAAGTCTTGTCTTCGAACATAATGGGTATCTCCTCTGTTTGTATTTGCCCGCGGAAGAATCTAAACCAACACATATGGAATGGACCAACGAACTGATTTTAGGCGCTACTGGGGGCAGGTTTAATATATGACCAGGCAAAACGCCTGAATCCAAATGGGGTTCATCCGCCGCGCAATTTGCGGCGGGCGCGGGCCAGTGCATTGGCCACCGCTTTGGGTGTGGTACCCAGCGTCTGCGCAGTCTGGGCAATGGGCTGACCGTGCAGGCTGCCCACCAGTGCGCGGCGTTCCAGCACCGAAAGTTCGGTCTGCATACGCTGCAGCGTGTCCGCATAGCGTTCCCCCGCAATGGCCAGTTCCTCCGGCCCCGGCTGGGGAATGTTCTCGGCATCCGGCAAGGGCACGCTGAAATTCAGCGGCGCATGCTTTTTGCGCAGCGCGGCGCGCTGTGCGTCCTGCTGGGCGTGATGGATGCAGGCAGCCGCATAGGAGACAAAGGGGGTTCCGGCCGTGGGTCGGTACCCACGCACCGCCTGAAACAGCCCGATCAGCCCTTCCTGCACGGAATCCTCAAAATCGAGGCCGGGGGCCCGATACTGGGCGGCTCCTTTGCGGATGGCCGGCATCATCCGGGCTATCAAGGCAGCCAGTGCCGTTTCATCCCCCTGCTGTGCTCTCGCAAGCAGGTCATCGTCCATTTTTTGCATGAAAAACTCTCCATTGGGCCGATGCGAACACCTTTATAATACCCGTAATGGCAGCATTTGTCAACATTTTTTATGCAGCTTGCCGAAAGGTTCCCTCCCTGTTTTGTGCACTCCGGGGGCTTGTAATTCCCAGGACAAACTGCTATACTGAAAAATACAGGTAAAAGGGAGTAAGCGGCACAGTTTTGCATCCGCAAACTGTGCGTTTGACCTCGTCATCACGGGCGTTTCGGGCGCTCCGGGGTCCTACCCAAGCACTGAGACTTTTGCCGCAGTCAGACCACTGCTGCGGCGAAAGTCTTTTTTATTGCTCCCTGCCGAAACGATAAGGAGGAATTTCCGTATGAATGTTGTGGAAACCTTCGCCGGGCTGTTTGCCAACTTCGGGAACATAACCTGGCAGATGGTAGTCATGTGGGCCATCGGCGGCCTGCTGATCTACCTGGGCATTGTCAAAAAGATGGAGCCGAGTCTGCTTCTCCCCATGGGCTTCGGGGCCATTCTGGTGAACCTGCCGCTGTCCGGTGCCATCACCCAGGGCGACACCGAAGGCCCCATCACCGCCCTGTTTGAGGCCGGCATGTCCAACGAACTGTTCCCGCTGCTGTTGTTCATCGGCATCGGCGCCATGATCGACTTCGGCCCGCTCTTGGAAAAGCCCTGGCTGATGCTCTTCGGTGCCGCCGCCCAGTTCGGCATCTTCTTCACCCTGGCGGTGGCCGGTCTTTTCTTCGATCTGCCCGACGCAGCTTCCATCGCCGTCATCGGTGCCGCCGACGGTCCCACCGCCATCTTCGTGGCCAACACCCTGGGCAGCAAGTATCTGGGCGCCATCATGGTGGCGGCTTACAGCTACATGGCCCTCGTGCCCATTGTGCAGCCGCCGGTCATCCGTCTTTGCACCACCAAAAAGGAACGCCTGATCCGGATGCCCTACCACAAGGGCAGCGTGACCAAGACCACCAAGATCCTCTTCCCCGTTGTCGTGACGATTCTGGCCGGATTGGTAGCTCCCGCCAGTGTGGCGCTTGTGGGCTTCCTGATGTTCGGCAACCTGATCCGGGAATGCGGCGTGCTGAACTCTCTGTCCGAGACCGCCCAGAACGTGCTGGCCAACCTTATCACCATTGTGCTGGGCCTGACCGTTGCCGGCCAGATGACCGCCGACAAATTCGTCAAGCCCGATACCCTGCTGATCCTGGCGCTGGGCCTTGTCGCCTTTGTCTTTGACACGGCGGGCGGTGTGTTGTTCGCCAAGCTGCTGAATCTCTTCCTGCCGGAGGGCAAAAAGATCAACCCGATGATCGGTGCCGCCGGCATCTCGGCCTTCCCCATGAGCGGCCGCGTGGTCAACCAGATGGGCCTGGCGGAGGACAACCAGAACTTCCTGCTGATGTACTCCATCAGCGTAAACGTTTCGGGCCAGATCGCATCGGTCATTGCCGGCGGTCTGATCCTGACCCTGATGGGCATGTAAGGAGGGAACCTGTATGAACATTGCATCGCTTGCTACCACCCTGCCGATGATGCTGGTGGGGATGCTGGGCATCTTTCTTGTGATCGGCGTGCTCATTCTGGCCGTCTACCTTTTAAATAAGGTGACCCACCACAGCGAGGAATCCTGAACGACCAAAACGGGCCCCGGGGCTTTACCGCCCCGGGGCCCGTTTTTTGTTTCAAGCGCAGATCAGACCGTTTCTTTGGCCACAAAGACGATGCCGGCGGCGCGGGGGCCCACATGGGTGCCGATGGTGGCGCCGATCTGGCAGGTACGCACACCTTCCAGTTTGAGATTCTGGGTCAGGTAGTGATGCACCGGGCCGGCCGTGGCTTTATCATCACTGTACAACACCACACAGGGGTAATCTGTATCGATACCGCCCAGCTCGTCGAGCTGTTTGAACAGTGCCACCAGCGCACCGGGACGGCCGCGGCCCTTGCCGGCCAGCTTGACAGTGCTCTCATACAGCGAGATGACCGGCTTGATGCCCAGCGCGCCCCCCACAAGGGCAACTGCCGCCGAAACACGACCGCCTTTCTGCAGATGTTTGAGACTGTCCACAACGGCCACGATGCGCACCCGTTTTTTGAAACGTTCCAGCACATCGACGATCTGCTGGGCGGAAAGGCCCATGGCCCGCAGGCGCAGCGCTTCCCGCAGAATCATGGCCTCACCCTGGGTGGCCGTCTCGGAATCCACCACATACACCGGTGTGTCCACCTCACCGGAAGCCATCACGGCACACTGGTAGGTGCCGGAAAGTTTCTGGCCGACGGTGATGACGATGACTTCATCCCCCGCCAATTCCGCATCGGCGAAGGCTTCGATGAAGGCCGCCGGGCTGGGTTGGCTGGTGCGCGGCAGCTTGCTGTCGGTTGCCAGGCGCTGGAAGAACTCGTCCTTGGTCATCCGACCGTCATCCTCTACAGAGGAACCGTCCTCAAAGGTGATAGACATCGGCACAACATATACGCCGGACTGTGCCAGGTCCTGGGCCGTCAGGTCGGCGGCGGAGTCGGTAAGAATGCGGATCATAGTTGTTTCCTCACTTTATATCGTTGAGATAAAACGGCACAGGGCCGGTTTACGGCTTGGAATCCTCCTGGATGCCCAGCAGACCGGCCGCCGTTTCGGGGTCCAGCTGCTGGACGGCCTCCAGTTTGCGGGTGATGGCACGGCTGCGCGGACCAATGAGCTCCTCCAGATCGGAGCCGGTCTGGTTGAGATGGCGCTGCATCTGCTGCAGCCCGGCGCCGAACTTTTCAAATTCGGTCTTGACCGCGCCCAGTACCGTCCATACCTCACCGGAGCGCTTCTGGATGGCCAGGGTGCGGAAGCCCATCTGCAGAGCATTGAGCAGCGCCGCCATGGTGGACGGTCCCGCCACCGTGATTTGGTAATCACGCTGCAGCGTTTCGGTCACCCCGCTGGAGACCACCTCGGCATACAGCCCCTCAAAGGGCAAAAACAGAATGCCAAAACTGGTGGTGTACGGTACTTCAATGTATTTGTCGTGAATATCTTTGGCTTCCTGCCGCAACACGTTGTACAGCGCTTTGCGCATGGCGTTGGTGGCCGCTGTGTCGCCGCGCTGTTGAGCTGCCTGCAGGTGGGCATAGGTATCGCCGGGGAACTTGGCGTCGATGGGCAGCCATACGGTGCCGCTCTGGCCCGGCAGTTTCACCGCAAATTCCACACGGTTGCTGCTGCCCGGCACGGTGGCTACGTTGGTCTCATACTGGCCGGGGGCCAGAATCTGCTCCAGGATAGCACCCAACTGAACCTCACCCAGAATGCCGCGGGTCTTGACGCCCGAAAGCACCTGTTTGAGGCTGCCCACGTCGGCGGCGAGGTTCTGCATCTCGCCCAGGCCCTTGTAGACCTGTTCCAGCTGCGCGCTGACGGTGCGGAAAGAATCGTTGATGCGCTTTTGCAGCGTATCCTGCAATTTTTCCTCCACCGTGCCGCGAATCTCATCCAGCTTTTTGTTGTTGTCGGCCCGGATGACGTTGAGTCCCTGCACCAGTGCTCCACGCACACCATCCAAACGGGTGGCGTTGGAGTCCTCCAGGTTTTTCAGGCGGTTTTCCAGCATGGTGAGCTGGGCCAGCAGCGCATCGTTGGCCGCTTTCTGGCGGGCCGCCCCCGCCCGGTCAATGGACTCGAGACGGGCCGTGCTGGCCGACGCACTCTGCCGCTGGTTTTCCGCCAGTACCGCCGAGAAATCCCGCAGGCTGGCCGTCGTGGTGCGGGTCGTTTCTCCCTGCATGGCCCGCAGCTGCTCGGCCAGCAAGTCCGTTTCTCCCTGCAGCACCGGCGTCATGGCGCGCACAATATCATCCGCCGTGTCCCCTTTCGGTGCTTTGCGGCTGCTGCGTGCCAGCAGCACCGCCAACAGCACATCTCCGATCAGGGCAAGTACCAGCAGCACATACAAAATCCATTCCATCACTGTAAGACCCTTCCGGCTGCCTTGCGCTCAGTATACCACATCCGGCAGCCTTATTCCAAGTACATGTGTTCAATCTTGGCCGCGCATACGGCCGCTTTTTGTCGTTCCGTCAATGAATCAGCAACAGCACCACACCGACCACAGCGATCGCCGCCGCGAGAAGTTCGGTACCAAAACTTTTCCGTTCAAGCACCGGGCGTTCGGGGTTATACCAGACCAGCACGGTTTTCCCTTTCCGGGTGTCGTGGTTGAACCAGAAAGAATCATTGGTTTCCAGCTCCAGACGCTGGCCGTTGGCATAGACTTCCACCAGATACCGGTAGCCACCGGCCCCCGCCCGCGGATTGGTGCGGGCCGCTTTACGGCAGTCCAGAATCCGACCGGGCAGCAGCGAAGCCCCCCGCACTGTGCGGTACTTTTCCCACAATGCCGCCCCTGCCAGCACCAGCAGCAGGGCACCCAGAATCCGGTAGAAAATCATCAGTTGTATCGGCATGGTCTGTGTTTCCTTTCCCTTGTGAATATATGGTATATATCATACCCTGCTTTGGCGAAAGGCGCAAGAGGGGCGGCGGTGAATATCCCATAGACCGGACTGTTAAAAAGGGTGCGGATGCTTTTCCCGTTTAAAGTATTGACTAAGTTGGGCACATTTGCTAGAATGAATTTAACAACAGCCCAAACTTGAAACAAAATCAACAAAATCAGAAGGAGGCGCCTATGCGCCCGCAAACTCCGCAGCAAAATGAACGCAACATCGCCCTGTATGAGGCGATCCTGCGACTGAACAATCTGGATGACTGCATCCGCTTTTTTGACGATCTGTGTGCCGTGACCGAACTGCGCACCCTGGAACAGCGTTACGCTGTGGCCGGGTGCCTGCTGCAGGGCAAGGTATACAGCGAGATCCGGCGGGAGACCGGTGCTTCCAGCGCCACGGTCAGCCGGGTGAATCGGATGCTCAACTACGGCACCGGCAGCGTTGCGGCCAGTGTTCGTGAGGACCTGGCCCGGCAGAAGCCGGACGACGAAGCCTAAGGAGGAAGTGCCATGTCCGTTTCCATCACCGATTTCGGAAAGACGACGAGCGGCGTTCCCGTACAGCTTGCCGTACTGAAGAACGACCAGCTGGAAGTGCATCTGCTGACCTACGCCGCACTGATCCATAAGATCATCGTACCCGACCGCAAGGGCAATCCTGTGGATGTCGTGCTGGGGTACCCCACCGTGACCGACTACGAGCTGAACACCGACAGCATGGGGGCTGCCGTGGGCCGCTTTGCCAACCGCATCGGCGGCGCACAGTTCCCGCTGTATGAGGAGATCGTCCATGTGACCCCCAACGAGAACGGCAACTGCCTGCACAGCGGTCTGCACGGATTCAATCATACCGTCTTTGAGGTGGAGCCCACCCCCGGCGAGAGCGACAGCGTTACGATGACGGCCCACAGCCCGGACGGCACCGACGGTTTTCCCGGCAACCTGGACCTGGAGATCCAGTACAATCTGGTGAAGAGCGGTCTGATGATCCGCTATACGGCCTCCACAGATGCTCCCACCGTCTGCAATCTGACCAACCACAGCTACTTCAACCTCAACGGCCATGCCAGCGGCACCGCTCTGGGCCATCGTCTCAGCGTGGATGCCGACGCCTATCTGGAGACTGATGACACCAGCGTTCCCACCGGACGCAAGATTCCGGTAGCCGGCACACCGATGGATTTCACCGAGGAAAAAACACTGGGCCTGGACATCGAAGCCGATTACCCCGCCCTGAAGCAGGCCCTCGGCTACGACCACTGCTACATCATCCGGGACACCGGCCTGCGCCACGCGGCCTGGGTCACCGGTCCGCTGACCGGCATCCGGATGGAGGTGCTGACCACCCTGCCCGGTATGCACCTGTATTCGGCCAATTACCTGGAACCGCTGACCGGCTGCAAGGACGGTGCCCATTATCAGAAGCGGGATGCCGTCTGCTTCGAAACCGAGGAGTTCCCGGACGCGCCCAACCATCCGGATTTCCCGGATACCACGGTGCTGCCCGACACGCCTTACAGCTCCACCACCATCTATCGTTTCGATCTGGCACCCCAATAAATAAACAGCAACCGCCTGCCCCAATTGGGACAGGCGGTTTTTCTGTTTATTCGGCGGGTTCCAGGCGGTAGAGTTTGCCGCTGTAGGGCGGCATCGTAACGTGGAACGGCGCATCCTTTTTGACGGTGACAGAAGCGCGGCGGTGTGGTTTTTCCGTCGTTCCGCCCCAACACTGCCAGTCAGTGTCCAGCAGCAGGGTCAGCTTGCCCGCGGGCAGATCCAAGGCGTACTTCCGGTGTACTTCGTCACCAAAGTTGAAGACCGCCAGCACCATACTTTCCCGTCCTTCCCGCAGGATGGCGCAGCCGTTCCATTCCCCATGGTCGCAGTCCGCCCAGCGGAACGCCGCCGGGTCATATTCCCGCGACCAGAACGCTTCGTTCTGCAGGTAGGCTTCATTAAGTGCCGCACGGAAATGCCGGAACGCATCATGGTTGGGATAGCTCAGGATCATCCAGTCCTGTTCCCGGCTTTCGTCCCACTCCCGCAGCTGGGCAAATTCATTGCCCATGAAATCCAGCTTTTTGCCGGGATGGACCGCCATATAGAGATACAGCGCCCGGGCCTGGGGAAACTTGCCGTCATAGCCGCCGTACATCTTCTGCGCGATGGTGGCCTTGCCGTGCACGTTTTCGTCGTGGCTGAACGGCAGAATATAATGCTCGTTCCAGGCGTAGAGCATCGAGAAGGTCAGCCTTCCCAGATTTTCCTTGCGTTCCTCACTGGTCTTTTTGAAATAGTCCAGCGTATCGTTCATCCATCCCAGGTCCCACTTGTAGTCAAATCCCAGGCCGCCGTACTCCACTGGGGCCGTGACCTTGGGATAGTTGCTGGAATCCTCGGCGATAAGTACCGCCGTGGGATGGCGCTGCTGCAGGCCCTGGTTCATGTTCTTGAGGAATTCCAGCGTGGAGCCGTTGACACCGCGGGCAGGTTCGCCCTGCCAGTAGATCAGGCGGGAGACTGCATCCATGCGCAGGCCGTCGGCGTGGAACACGCGCAGCCAGTAATCAGCGCAGGATTGCAGGAAACAGCGAATCTCGCCCCGGGAGTGCATGAAGTTGCAGCTGCCCCACTCGCTTTGCCCTACGGCGGCCGCCGGATACTCATACAGCGGCGTGCCGTCAAACTCCCGCAGGCCGTAGTCATCCACCGCGAAGTGGACCGGCACAAAGTCCAGAATCACGCCAATGCCCTGCAGGTGGCAGGCGTTGATGAACTGTGCCAGTTCCGCCGGCGTACCGTAACGGCTGGTGGGGGCATAGAATCCGGTGACCTGATAGCCCCAGCTGCCGTCAAAAGGATACTCGGCCAGCGGCATAAGCTCGATGTGGGTGAATCCGTTTTCCTTACAATAGGCGGGAAGCTGCTCCGCCAGTTCCGCGTAGGAGTACCAGCTGCCGTCCGGTTTGCGTTTCCAGCTGCCGGCGTGCACCTCGTAGATGTTCAGCGGCCGGTCAAAGCATTTGCTGCGGGTATTCATCCAGGCTTCATCGGTAAAGCCCCCGGGCTGTTCGGTAATGATGCTGCGGCCATCCGGGCGCAGCGTCATGGCAAAACCGTAGGGGTCGCAGTGGGCCACCGTCCAGCCCTTGGCTCCCGTGACCAGATACTGATAGGCCATGCCGGGTTCCGCGCCGGGCACCTCCGCCTCCCAGACGGCAGAGCGGGTCTGGATCAAATCAGCCGTGCCGAACGGGCCTTCCACCTGCACCCGGCGGGCTGCCGGAGCCCATACGGCAAACCGGGTCCCTCCTGTATAGGGGTGCGCGCCGAAAAAGGTATAGGCGTCAAAGGCACGCCCGGTGTAAAAATCCTGCAGGTCCATGCCGAAACCTCCTGTTACTTTGTCATACAAATGCCGCTGTTACATACAAAAATTGTACCATACCCGAGGGTATGGTACAAGCACAAATTTGAACACCGTGTTCAAGTTTTTCAGATTTTCAGCACCATCTTGGCAATGTTGAAGTAGACCAACAGGGTGGTGGTATCCACGATGGTGGTGATGAGGGGAGAAGCCATGACCGCCGGGTCGATCTTGAGTTTTTCCGCCAGCACCGGCAGAAGACCGCCGATCAGCTGAGACAGCAGCACAGTACAGGTCAGGGTCAGACAGACCACCAGGGCTACCGGCGCCGAAACCCGGTCGAAGATTAGCAGCTTGGCAAAGTTGCACACCGACAGCGTCAGACCACAGAGCAACGCCACACGGCATTCCCTCCAGAGGATGCGCGGCAGGTCGTGGGGTTGAATATCCCCCACCGCCATACCGCGGATGATGGTGGAGGTACTCTGGCTGCCGGCATTACCGCCGGCGTCGGTGAGCATGGGGATATAAGCTGTCAGCACCGTGACGGCGGCCAGGGCGCTCTCGTACCCGCGGATGACCAGGCTGGAGAAAGTCGCACTGATCATCAGGAACACCAGCCAAGGGGCACGGCTCTTGTACAGATCCCACATGGACTGCTTGAAGTACGGTTTGTCGGACGGGCCGATGGCGTTCATCTTGGCGAAGTCCTCGCTGGCTTCGTCCTGCAAGATCGAAATAGCATCGTCGATGGTGACGATACCGACCAGGCGCTTTTCGGCATCCACCACCGGGATGGCCAGGAAGCCGTACTTTTCAAACAGCTGGGAAACATCTTCCTGGTCGGTGGTGGTGGAAACGCTGACCACGTTGACATCCATCATATCCCGGATGGCACGACGGGGGTCTTTTTCCAGCACCAGGGCACGCAGCGAAACCACGCCGATCAGCGTGCGGTCCGTGTCGGTGACATAACAGTTGTTGATGGTTTCCTTATCGATGCCGTTGGCACGGATAGAGTCCATCGCCTGCGTGACCGTCATATCGGGGCGCAGTTCCATGAACTCGGTGGTCATCACACCACCAGCGGAATCTTCGGGATACTTGAGCAGTTCGTTGATCATGCGGCGGGTCGCGGGGTCAGCCTGGGCCAGAATCCGTTTGACGACGCTGGCGGGCATTTCCTCGACCAGATCCGTCGCATCGTCGACGAACAGTTCATCCACCACGGCCTTGAGTTCCTTATCGGTCAGGCCATCGATCAGATTCTGCTGGGTCTCGGGGGTGAGTTCGGCAAAGATTTCCGCGGCCAGATCCTTGGGGCACAGACGAAACAGCACCGGCAATTTCTCCGGCGGCAGGTCCTCGAACACGGCGGCAAGGTCGGGGGCGGGCAGGGTCTCCATTACGTCGCGCAGGCTCTGGTACTTTTTCGCATCGTCCAGATTGGCCAG
Source organism: Oscillospiraceae bacterium (assembly GCA_019424695.1). Taxonomy (GTDB): domain Bacteria; phylum Bacillota; class Clostridia; order Oscillospirales; family Ruminococcaceae; genus Gemmiger. The sequence goes on along the minus strand of JAHYZA010000008.1, from coordinate 59,713 downwards.
CATCGTTTTCAGCGTCATGATTGCAGTATCAGACATAAAAAAACTGCCTCCTTTTCGGCGGCAGCACATTCCATTCTATTCAGGGCAATGCAAAGCACGGCCCAACCCTGCGCGTTTCACCGCGCAGGGCAAGGCTTGCCCCAACACAACAACGGGATGGCTGCCATATTGATACATCGGTACACAGGACTGGGACTACTGGGCGTATCCATGACAACCACCTCTCTTTCGCGTTACAATATCATGTTGGGCCTTTTGCCCGACCTTACTTTACCACCCTGCCCCCCTTTTCGTCAACCCCAATCCCGACAATTTTGCACAAAAAATGCCTGTACCAAAATTCGGCACAGGCATTTGCAGATTTTTGTTTTGCGGACGCTGCCACGCAATCTTTTACATGACCAGTTCCCGGAAACAGGTGGTATTCACACTCTTGTCCTGCTCAGCCAGTTTGGCGATGCAGGCATCCAGCGTGTGTGCCACATCGTCCAGACTGCGCCATTCGGCCGCCTGGGGCTTGACTTCCCGTTCCAGCCAGGGCGCGATCTCCGTGTGGGAACACGCTCCCTCGATCAGGTAGGCTCCGGCGCGGGCGGGCTGAGTCTGCGGCACATACTGCTCGGCACTGCCCAGGGTGGTAAGGACAAACTGCCCCTTGCGGTTGCGTCCGCCTACCAGCAACCGCACTCCCACCGGCTGTACCCGCACGGAAGGGGCTTTCTGGCAGAGGATCTTGACGATCTTTTCCAGGGTGAGGTATTGGGTATCGTATTCGTCCAGCGCATTGATGATCTGTACGGCGGCCAGGGTATCCCCCGCAAAACCGATCAGGACATTCCGGTTGACTTTGCGGACCTTGGGCAGATCCTCGCTGATGATCTTGGGCTGCTGACCGACGATGGGTTCCTCCACCATACGGCCGTCACTGACCATTGCGCAGAAACTCTCGCCGCAGACGGCTAAAATCGCACTCATAAGGCAACTTCCTTTTCTCGAGGTTTGGCGCGGCTGCCGCCCCGCCGTCAGGTATTGTACCATAAAAACAGGGCGCACCGCAAGGCACGCCCTGAAAGATATTGAATTACTTGCTGATCTTGAGCAGATCGGCGCCCGCTTCCACAGAACCGGAAGCAACCAGCTCCACATCCTTGAAATCATCGGTGTTGGTGATGACCGTGATGACCACCGCAGGATGGTTGGCCGCCGCAATCTTTTCGAGATCCATCTCCAGCAGCAGCTGGCCTTTCTTGATCTTGTCGCCTTCCTTGACCTTGGGGCTGAAGCCGTCGCCCTTCATTTCGACGGTATCCACGCCGACATGGATCAGCACTTCCACGCCGCCTTCGCCCTCGATGCCCAGTGCATGGCCGCTGTCCGGGGCCTGGGTGATGGTGCCGTCAACCGGCGCAAAAACCTTGCCCTCTGTGGGGTCAATGCCGCAGCACTTGCCCAGAATGCCCTGCGCAAACACTTCATCAGGAATCTGCTCCATCGGAACCACGGTGCCTTTGGCATCCGCCGCCAGCGTCATCGGAAAAGTGGGGGCCGCCGGTGCTTCTTCCGGCTTCTTTTTCAGAAAATCAAAAAATCCCATGATGTATATTCTCCTTTGTGTGGCCCGCGGCGCGGGCAAATGATATGTGCTTATTATAACGCACCCTCGCGCAGAAAGCAACGAAAATTTACTGCCTTACAGCAGTTCTTTCACCGCCCGGATCGCCTGCCATGTCACAGCGGCCATTTCTTCCGGCGGGGGCTGATAGCCTGCGGTCTGCCAGGCGGCAATGCTGCCGAAACAGCCGTTGATGGCAAAGGCCAGCAGATATTGCTGACGCGGCGTGCCTCCATCGGGGGTCAGCTGTCCCAGGCAGCGCTTGGCGATCATCTCTTTGGCGCTGCGGGTAAACTCCGACTCCCAGCTTTTGCCGTACAGGGCACGGCAAACGTCCGGATTATCGTTCAGGTAGCTGAACAGCGCCACCAGCGCCGGCGGCACATCATCCTGCGAAATGTTGGGCACCAGAGCGTCCATCAGTTCACACAGGTGATCCAACTGGGCGGCCTCCATCTGCTCCATCAGGGCATAGATATCGGCATAATGGAAATAAAACGTTCCGCGGCTGATCCCGGCCAGTTCGGTCAACTCCCGAACCGTGATCTCCCGCAAATCCTTCTTCTGCAGCAAGTTGATGAGTGCCTGATACAACCGCTGTTTGGTCATGCGCACACTGCGATTGGCATCGCCTTTGGCGTTCATCGCATGCACCACCTTTCAAGGGAACTTCCGGGGCAGGTTATTTATACATAAAGCATAGCGTTTTTTGACATAAATGTCAAGTTTTTTCATCGGTCAGCCTGTTTTATGTGCAATTTGTCGGATGTTCTGTGCATGTTTTGCAGTTTGCAAAATTCGTGGTACAATGACAAAAAGGGTTCATTGTTTTTTCTAGCAGTCTTCCCCAAAAAGGAGGTTTTGGCCATGTCTCTGGACCGTTCCCGCGCCCTGCGGGCTTTTGCCGGGTATGCTGCCGGCTATAACGCTGCCGACCCCAAGATCAAACTCAAAATCGACCATACCTATCGCGTGGCAGCGCTGTGCCAACGCATTGCCGGCAGCCTTTCCCTTTCAAAACCGGAAACCGATCTGGCCTGGCTGTGCGGGCTGCTGCACGATGTGGGGCGTTTTGAACAGCTGCGCCAGTATGGCACCTTCAATGACGCCCAGTCCATCGACCATGCTGCCATGAGCGCCCGGGTCCTCTTTGAGGAAGGGCGCATCCGGGATTACCTGGATGACCGCAGCAAGGACGAATTGTTGCGCACCGCGGTGACCTGGCACAGCGCCTACCGCCTGCCCGACGACCTGGATCAGCCCACGTTGCGCATGTGCCAGATTCTGCGTGACGCCGACAAGATCGACATTCTGCGGGTCAATGTGGAAGTACCGATGGAAGAGATCTATAACGTAACCACCGAAGCGCTGCGGCAAAGCCCGGTCAGCCCGGCGGTGCTGGATGCTTTTTACGAGCACCATTGTGTGCTGCGCACCCTCAAGCAATACCCGGCCGACAATGCCGTGGGGCATGCTTCGCTGGTGTTTGAATTGTGCTATCCGGAAAGCCTGCGCATCGTATCGGAGCAGGGATGGCTATGGAAGCTGCTGAACTTTCCCACCGACAATCCCGATACGGCAGCCGCTTTTGCCGCTATGCGGAAAGAGATGCAGGGCTGGCTGCAGGAAAAGCTGGCCTGAACCACAAAAGGAAAAGCAGCCGCCAAAGGCGGCTGCTTTTATATTGCAGGGTTCAGATCAGGCCCTGAACCAGAATGACCACAATCAGGATGGGCAGTACAAACTGGAAATAGGGTTTGAATACCAGGGGCATTTTAAGGCCCTTGCCGGTGTTGCACTCCGCCATGTATTTGTCATAACCCCAGCCCCAGCGGCTGACGCAGAACAGCAGGTAGACCAGACTGCCGATGGGCAGCAGCAGGTTGGAGACCAGGAAATCTTCGATATCGAGGATCTGGCCGCCGGCGGGCGCGTTGGGCAGCGGCAGGGAGAAATACCACAGGTTGTAGCCCAGCACGCAGGGCAGACTGGCGATCAGAATGAAAAGCCCGCAGAGCAGCGTGGCCTTTTTACGGGTCCAGCCGAAGCAATCAATGCAGCTGGCCATAATGTTTTCAAAGACAGCCAGAACCGTGGTAAAGCTGGCAAACGTCATGAACAGGAAGAACAACGCGCCCCAGACACGGCCGCCGGCCATATTGACAAAGACGCGGGGCAGCGTCTGGAAGATCAGAGAAGGACCGGCGTCGGGTTCCACCCCAAAGGCGAAGCAGGCCGGGAAGATGATCAGGCCGGACATCAAAGCCACAAAGGTATCCAGGGCGCAGATGCGGACCGCCTCGCCGGGGAGAGTATGCTCCTTGGTCATGTAGCTGCCGAAAATCTCCATAGCCGCAATGCCGAGACTCAGGGTAAAGAAAGACTGGTTCATCGCCGCCGTAATGACGTTGCCGATGCCCACATCGGAGGCCCGCTGAAGGTCAGGCAGCAGATAGAAAGCAAGGCCCTCCTTGCCGCCCTCCAGCATGATGCTGTTGACGGCCAGTACAACGATGAGGACCAGCAGCGCCAGCATCATCCATTTGGAGATACGCTCCAGCCCCTTCTGCAGCCCGAAGGAGCAGACCAGGAAACCGCCCACGGTGATGATCGCCATAAAGACGGTCATCTCAACGGGGTTTGCCAGCATGGAGCTGAATATGCCATCCACGGCGCTGTTATCAATTTCCGCAAAGGCGCCGGTGGCAAATTTGTAGAAGTAATCCAGCATCCAGCCTGCCACGGTGGTGTAGTACATCATCAGCACGCAGCAGCCAATGATGCAGACCCAACCGTGAATATGCCACTTGCTGTTTTTGGGTTCCAGCGCCTTATACGCTCCCACCGCGCTCTGGCGGCTGGCGCGGCCTACCGCCAGCTCCATCGTCAGCACGGGCACGCCCATGATGACCAGAAACAGCAGATAGAACAGAACAAAAATACCGCCGCCGTTGGCACCGGCCATCCAGGGAAATTTCCACACGTTGCCAATACCGATCGCACAACCGGCACTGACCAGAATGAATCCGAGGCGGGAGGCAAAGCGCTCCCGCGGTTTTTGAGATTCCATATTTTTTCCTTCCTTCCTCACACGAATACGACCTATTATAGCGTATTTTTCCGGTCATTGCAAGGTTTACCCGTCTGTGCTATACTGAAATCCATGTGATTGAAAGGAGAATCCGAAATGCTTCGTTTTGAGTGTGACTACGGCGAAGGCGCTGCCCAACCCGTATTGGACCTTCTGCAGAAGACCAACCTGGAACAGACCCCCGGCTATGGCGAGGATGACTACTGCGCCGCCGCTGCCGACAAAATCCGTGCCCTGTGTGACGCGCCGGATGCCGCTGTACATTTCTTCGTCGGCGCGACCCAGGCCAACCTGACGGTCATCGACGCTGCGCTGAAGCCCTGGCAAGGGGTGCTTTGTGCCGAGACCGGGCATATTCATGTCCATGAGACCGGCTCTGTGGAAGCCACCGGACACAAGTGTCTGGCGCTGCCTGCCACCGCCGGCAAGATCACCGCCGCGCAGATTCGTGCCGCCGTGGAATCCCACCGTGCCAATCCCAGCCACGAGCACGAGGTCCAGCCCGGCATGGTGTATCTGTCCAATCCTACCGAGGTGGGTACCCTTTACTCCAAGGAGGAGCTGACGGAAATCTCAGCCGTCTGCTATGATCTGGGGCTGTATCTGTTTGTGGACGGTGCCCGCATGGCCTACGGCCTGATGAGCCCGGCCAACGACCTGAGCCTGCAGGACTACGCGGCGCTGTGCGACGTGTTCTACCTGGGCGGCACCAAGTGCGGCGCCCTCTTCGGGGAGGCCGTAGTCATCACCAACGACGAGCTGAAAGAGGATTTCCGGTATGCCATCAAGCAGCACGGCGGCATGCTGGCCAAGGGCCGGCTGCTGGGGCTGCAGTTCCTGGCGCTGCTGGACGGCGAGGACGGCAGCGGCTGCAGCCCCTATTTTACGATGGCAGCCGAAGCCGACCGGCAGGCGCTGGAAATCCGGAATGCCTTCACCGCAAAAGGCATTGCGCTGCTGCACGACTCCCCTACCAATCAGCAGTTTTTTGTGTTGCCGGACGCCTGGTACAACACGCTGGCGGAGCGCTATGCCATGAGCGGCATGGGCAAGCCCGATGCCGACCATACAGCCGTGCGCCTCTGCACCAGCTGGGCCACCCGCGCTGAAGCCGTGGCACAGCTGATCGCCGACGTACAAAAGCTGTAAATCAATCCATAAAAAGCAAACGCACCTCAGCAGGAGATCCTGCCGGGGTGCTTTTTGCATCTATTCAAATGGCGCGGGGCGCCTTGTTGGTTGTCTGCGCCGGACCGAGGCCATTGCCTCTCGCATGGTCCGACGGCAGTAAATCGGGTCTTTGGTTGTTTACCTTGACTTCCCTTACAGTATACGCCCCGATTGTGTCCGAGTTGTCACACCATTTTGAACCTTTTATGAATTCGGAAAATTCTGGAAGATCGTTTTCAGCGCTGCACCCGTTTGTCGCAGCGAACCGCCAGCCGGGTGCCCACAGTCTGCAGGATCTGCACCAGAATCACCAGCAGCGCGGTAGCAAAAATCTCCAGCACGCCGTTGAAGCGGTAGTAACCGTAGTTGATGGCGATTTTACCCAGGCCGCCGCCGCCGATGATACCTGCCATGGCACCGTATCCCATGATGGTGGTGGTGGCGATGGTCACGTTGGAGATCAGGCTGGGCATGCTCTCGGGGATCATGACCTTGGTGATGATCTGCAGCGGCGTAGCGCCCATACTCTGGGCCGCCTCAATGACGCCGGCATCCACTTCGCGGATGCTTGTTTCCACCAGGCGGGAGACAAACGGGAACGACGCGATCACCAGCGGCACGATAGATGCCGGCGTACCGATGGAAGTGCCCACGATCAGGCGGGACAGCGGAATGACAATGATCATCAGGATCAGGAAAGGCACACTGCGCAGCAGATTGATGAACGCGTTAAGAACGCGCATGACCCAGCGCGGCAGCGGGCGGACGCCCCCCTGCTCTCCGGTGACCAGGCAGACGCCCAGGGGCAGACCGATGACCAGTGACAGCAGGGTGGCCACGGCGGTGGACCAGATGGTTTCCCAGGTTTCAAAGGGAATGGTGGGCAGCACCTGCAAAAAGGTAGCCCACTCTTTGCTTGCCAGAAATTCTGTCATCAGCCGTTCACCTCCTCATACGTGATGCCGGGATAGGTTTTGATATACTCGATGGCCTTGCCGGCATTTTCGTCATCAGGCAGGGCCAGCAGCATGCTGCCCAGGGTCTGTCCGTTGACGATGCGGGTATCCGCCGCCAGAATAGAGACCAGTGCGCCGCACTGGATGGCCAGGCTGGCCACCAGCGGTTTGTCGGTGGTCTGGGTGCCGTTGAACGCCACACGCACCATCCTGTGTCCGGGCAGGGATTCCGCCTTGGGGGCCCCCGCCGGATAGACCAGCCGCCGGGCCGCCGCAGAGGTGGGATGGCTGAAGATGGCCTGCACCTCGCCTTCCTCCACCACGGTGCCTTCATCCAGAATGGCTACGCGGTTGCAGACCTCCTCCACCACGCTCATCTGGTGGGTAATGATCACCACCGTGATGCCCAGTTCCCGGTTGATCTTCTGAATCAGCTGCAGGATGGCGTGGGTGGTGTTGGGGTCCAGTGCGCTGGTGGCCTCATCGCACAGCAGAACCTTGGGGTCGGTTGCCAGCGCACGGGCGATGGCGATACGCTGTTTCTGTCCGCCGGAAAGCTGCGCCGGGTAGGCTTCCGCCTTATCCGGCAGACCCACCAGTTCCAGCAACTCCCGGGCACGGGCCTCCGCCTTGGCCCGGGGCACCTTGGCCAGTTCCATCGGGAACATGATGTTGCGCAGGCAGGTGCGCTGCATCAGCAGGTTGAACTGCTGGAAGATCATGGTGATATCCCGCCGGGCGGCACGCAGTTCGGCAGCACTGAGCGTTTCCATCTGACGGCCATCCACCACCACGCTGCCCTCGTCGGGACGTTCCAGCATATTGATGCACCGCACCAGCGTGGACTTGCCGGCACCGGACATGCCGATAATACCGTAGATATCCCCATCCCGGATGGTCAGGTTGATGTCGTTGAGCGCGACCACCGTACCGCCCTTGGTGGCGAAACGCTTGGTCAGGTGTTGCAATTCGATCATGGGTTTTCCCCCTCATTTTACAATAGGGAACGGGTTGCACGCCCGTTCCCTATTGATTGTACCTTAGCTGCCGTATGGTTGCAAGGTGTTTCACTGTTTTTTATCAGAAAAGGGCCACCACAGCGCCGTCATAGGTCTCGCTGATGTAATCCTTAACCTCCTGGCTCTGCAGTGCCTTCAGCAGGGCCTGGATGGCGGGGTCGTTCTCACGGCCTTCCTTGACCACCAGCACATTGGCGTAGGTCTGGGCGGCCTCGGAGTCGGCATCCTCGGTAGCCAGTGCATCATTGCCCACCGAGAAACCGGCTTCCAGCGCGTAGTTGCCATTCATGACCGCGTAATCCACGTCGGCCAGCGTGCGGGGCAGCTGGGCAGCTTCCAGCTCTTCCACCTGCACATTGTGGGGATTCTCGGTGATATCATTGACGGTGGCGGTCAGACCGGCATCCTCCCGGATGGTGATGATGCCCTGAGAGGCCAGCAGCTGCAGGGCGCGGGCTTCATTGGTGGTGTCATTGGGCACGGCAATAACGGCACCGTCGGGAATTTCATCCAGGGACTGGGCCTTGCCGGGATAGATGCCCAGGGGTTCATAGTGGATATCCCCCACGCTGACCAGGTGCGTTCCGTTTTCTTCATTGAAGGAATCCAGGTAGGGCTGATGCTGAAAGTAGTTGGCATCTACCTCCCCGCTCTCGGTCACCATGTTGGGCTGCACATAGTCACTGAACTCTACGATGTCCAGCGTGATGCCCTGTTCCGCCAGCAGGCCCTTGGCTACATTGAGGATCTCGGCATGGGGCGTGGGAGAAGCCGCCACCTTGATGGTGGTGCCGGCCAGGTCACTGCCGGTCTCCGCCGTAGAAGCAGCGGCTTCGGAAGAAGCCGAAGAAGCGGTGGATTCGGAAACAGAAGCGGTAGAACCGCAGGCAGCCAGGCTCAGGGCCAGCGCACCGGCCAGGGTAGCAGAAATCAGCTTTTTCATAATCAGGTATCTCCTTTGTTTGTGTTTGGTTTGTGGTGTTTTTCGTACGGGCAGGTCCCTCCACCTGCCGTCACATTCGTACACCGGGCTGTTTGTACACCGGACCACGTTCCATGACAAATTTCCTCCTTTTCGGATAGAAGCCAAAAACAAAAGCGGGGTGCCGAATCGCTTCGACACCCCGCTGTGTTTCTTTCTTACGCGTCCAGATTTTCGCATGAGAAAGCAGGCACAGGCTGCCGAAGCAAACTGCACATGCACATCATCATGCCAAAGCGGCTGCTGCGGTTCATAGTCGTGTACCCCTTTCTTCGGAAATCGGACAAGCCTAACGGCTTCTCTGGGTATGAGTATAGCCTTCCCGGGCGCATCTGTCAACACTTTTTGCATAAAACGCCGTATTTTTCAGAATTTTATACAAACAAAGGTAAAAATCCGCAAAGGGGTTGCCAATTTCCTACAAATATGGTATGTTAATAATAAGCTATTACACAGAAAGAGGAACACCGCATGAAATTTTCGACCCGCGACCGCTATGCCCTGCGTCTGATGGTGGAGCTGGCCAACCACGGGGACGCTTTGGTCCCCCTCAAGGAGATCAGCGACAGCCAGCAGATCAGCCTGAAATATCTGGAACAGATCATTACACCGCTGGTCAAAGCCGGTTTGGTACTCAGTGTGCGCGGTGCCCAGGGCGGCTACCGCCTGGCCCGCTCCGAAGCCGAAATCACCGCCGGAGAGATCCTTCGTGCGGTGGAAGGTGAGCTGACTGCCATTCCCTGTCTGGGTGCCAACATGGAGTGCCCCCGCCGGGACCAGTGTCAGACGCTGGATTTCTGGTGCGGGCTCAATGATTTGATCAATCAGTATGTGGATGGCATAACGCTGGCACAATTGCGCGTGAAAAACGGTTTGCGGCCGGCATAAAAGCAAAAAGCCCCTGCGGTTTTCCGATGAAAACCGCAGGGGTTCTGTATTTTCAGGAGGTAGCTTCCGCCTGAGCATTCTGCGCATCTTGTGCAGGCGCGGATTGCTGGTCAGAGGTAGCTGTACTGGATTCTCCCCCAGACTCGGGGACCGGGGTCTGGGAATCAGTGGAGACCGGTGCCGGGGAGGGAGTCGGCGCTTCCGTCGGAACCGGCGCCGCCGTGATTTCCGGTACGGGTGTCTGGGTGGGGTCCGGCGCCGGCGGCGCAGTCGGTGCCGGCGGTGCTTCGGTGGGTGCCACGGTGGGGTCCGGTTCCGGTGCAGGGGCTTCGGTGGGTGCCACGGTAGGCGTCGGCGTTACCACGATTTCCTGGGAGACGGATTCCGACTGCGGTGCCTCCGTGGGCGCGGTGGAACTTGCTGACGAGGTCGTCGTTACGTTGGAAGCCGTAGAGACCGAAACGTCCTTATCGCCAACGTGCTTGGCCACATTTTTGACGGTAGGACGGTCATCCTCGGTAATGTAGCTGTGGGTGCGCACATACTGGAACAATTCCTCCATGGCGGCTTTGGTCAGATGGATGCCGTCGCTGGACTCCACATAGCCGCTTTTGGCATACCCGGTGGAAGAATCCTTGAGGACTTCGGCACTGTTGAGGAACTTCCAGTCGTTTTCCTTGCACATCTCCACCAGTGCCTTGTTGTATTCATCCACCTGGGTCTGGGTCAGGTTCTGGTTGGAATGTACCTGCCCCAGCGGCGGGATGGCGTTGACGATGATGTCCACGCTGGGATAGGCTTCCACAATGGTCTTGATGCCTTCCTCATAATTTTCCACAAAACTGTCCGCCGAATAGCTGGGGCTCAGATCGTTGGTGCCAAAGGTCAGGATCACCCGCCGCGGCTGCATAAGAGCGACCGCCTTGGCCATCGTGACATAGTTGGAATATCCCTGCAGCTGCACACAGGCATAGGTCGCCAGAGAGCGTGCGTTCATCCCCACCGAGCCGATGGCGTTGTCGTAGCTGCAATAGTCAAACATGCGATACATGCGGGCCGTGTTGCTGTCCCCCAGGAACAACGTTTCGTCCACGTAGTCCTGCCCGGCATCCTTGCTTTCCTCCAGAATCGTGGAAGAATACTGGGACTGATCAATGGTATTCTGATCCTTGTTATAGCCGCTCTCGGTGACCAGGGACTCGCTTTCCGAGGAGGAATCGCCGGTCCCTTCCCCTTTCAGGGCATCCAGCCCGCCGATCAGTGCAAAGGATACGATCACACTGATCAACAGCATCAGGCTGCACAATCCCATCACAAGATACATCTTGCTGCGTATATCCAATGGCTTTTTCGCCGCTTGTTTCTTTTTCTTGCCTGCCATTGCGGTTCCTTTCGCGCAAAAAGTTCTATTCTACCCAAGATTTCTATACATACAGTGGTTATTGTACACTATTTTTTGGTGAAACGCCAGCCTTTTCTCAATTTTTACATATTTTAGATTCAAAAAAAGCAGTTCCCTGCCGAAGCGGAGAACTGCCTTTTTTCATTTCATTCTTTGGGCAAAAGGTGCGCACGCTGCAGCGCCGGTTCCAGCGCCAGATACAGCGCCACGGCACACACCGTAGAGAGCAGCGAATTCACCAGCGTCACGCCGCCGGCGACCTTGACAAATATCGAAGCCACCTCCACCGGCTGGCCGAAAATGTAACGGTCCCGGAAATAGCCGACCAACGGGTCGGTAAACACATTGACCAGCAGGCCGCTGAAGGCGCTGACGGTGACCAGGGCCAGATAGCGCGCTTTGCCGTCGTTTTTGCGGTGGCGCAGATGCAGCAGCCGATGGGCCGTGGCCCCGCAGACAATGCCGATGATGAACTTCAGAATGAAGGTTGTAAAAGCATAGCCCGGATCACCGGCGATCACATCCGCCAGCGCCAGACCGATGGCGCCGGCCAGACCACCCGAAACACCGTCCAGCAGCATCGCGGTCAGCGCTGTGAAAGTGTTGCCCAGGTGGAAGGAGGACCCGCCCGCAAAGGGGATGCGGAAAAACTCATATGCCACAAAACTGAGCGCCGCCATGACGCCCACCATACTGATACGCTGCACCGTAAACCTTGTTTTGGTCAGCGCCGCAATAAGCAGTGCCAGCGCTACCGCCCCGAACAGCAGCAGCCACATGGTTGCTGTATCCATGATAAACACGCTCCTTTATTTCTTTCAGTATCCGCCCTTTGGATAAACGGCGGTTGACAAATTCTTTCCTGCAGGGTATGCTCCTATTATAGCGTTTTCTGGCTCCGAATAAATGCCCAGTTTTTGATTTTTTTATGGTGCCAGTTTGGAGGGTTCTTCCATGATCGAGCTGAAAAGTGACGAAAAGATGCCGTTGTATGAGCAGCTGTACATGGCGCTGGCCGACGAGATCCGCCGCGGGCAGCGTGCCCCGGGCACAGCCCTGCCGGGACGCCGGACCATGGCCGCCCAGCTGGGCATCAGCATCAACACGGTGGATGCCGCTTACCAGATGCTGGCCGCCGAGGGTCTGGCCGAAGCGCGGCCGCGCAGCGGATTCTATGTACAAAAGACCTACGGCATGCTGCACAGCCGCCCCGTCCGGACCACTGACAAGGCGGAGGTCATACAGGCCCCGACGTTCGAGGAGCCACGGTTTGACCTCTCCACCGGCAGTGTGGACACGGACCTCTTCCCGGCACGCAGCTGGGGGCGCATCCAGCGGGAGCTGCTCTACCAGCGCCCGGAGTTCCTGCAGCGCGGCGAAATGCAGGGCGACGAGGCACTGCGGGTCCAGATCGCACGGTATCTTTCAGCCTACCGCGGCGTGGATTGCACACCGGAACAGATCATCGTAGGCGCGGGCAGCGAATATCTGCTGGGCTGTCTGGCCCATCTGTTTGCCGGTGGCACCGCCGCCGTGGAGAATCCCGGTTATTCCCGTACCCGGGCGGTGCTGCAAAACAACGGCATCCCCTGCACCCTGGTGGACATCGACCAGGAGGGACTTTCCGCCGAAGCACTGGAGGACAGCGGCGCCAACCTATGCTATCTGACGCCCAGTCACCACTTTCCCACCGGCGTGACGATGCCCGCCCCGCGACGTGCCCAGATTCTGGCCTGGGCAGCTGCCCGGGCGGGGCGCTATGTTCTGGAGGACGACTACGACTCGGAGTTTCGCTTTGATACCCGTCCCCTGCCCAGCCTGCAGGGTATGGCAGGCCCCGATGGCCCGGTGGTCTACCTGACTACCTTTTCCAAAAGCCTGGCACCCGGCATCCGCATTGCCTGTATGGTTCTGCCCCGCAGTCTTCTGACGCGATACCGGCAGGATTTTTCCGTCTATGCCAACACGGTGGGACGGTTTGAGCAGCAGACGCTGGCGGAATTTATGGCCGGCGGCTACTTTACACGGCATCTGGCCCGGATGCGCCTGGTCTACAAGCGACGCATGGAAGCCTTTGCTGCGGCACTGCGCCGGGAGCTGCCTGGTGTGACGCTGGGCAGCGTGCACAGCGGGCTGCACTTTTTGCTGACACTGCCCGGTGCGGGCGGCGAGACGGCCATGGTAGCGGCGGCGGCCCGGGAAGGTGTGCGGCTGCGCGGCCTGCACGAATACTATCTGGCGCGGCCGGAGCGCTGCCCGCCGGACACCGTTGTGGCCGGGTACTCTGCTCTGAAGGAAGAAGATATCCCGGCGGTGGCCGCTGCACTGGCACGGGCCTGGATGCGGTGACATAACAAAAGAGGGACGACTTCCGTCGTCCCTCTTTGCTGTTGCGGGAAATCTTTACTTGGCCGCGGCGCCACCGGAAATTTCCTGGATGGCAGCCACCGTAGCGGCCAGATTCTGCATGTCGCTGGGTACAATCAGCTTGGTCGCCTTGCCGTCGGCCACCTTCTCCATGGCTTCCATGCTGCGCAGGGCCAGGAAATTGTGGTTGGGGTTGGCTTCGTTGATCAGGCGGATGGCATCTGCCTGAGCCTTCTGCACGGTAAGCAGTGCCTGGGCTTCACCTTCGGCCTCCCGGATGCGCTGCTGCTTGACCGCTTCCGCACGCAGGATGGCCGATTCCTTTTCGCCCTCGGCGCGGGTGATGGCCGCCTGCTTTTCGCCTTCGGCCAGCAGGATGGAAGCACGCTTCTCACGGTCCGCCTTCATCTGCTTTTCCATCGCCTGACGGATCTCCAGGGGCGGTTCGATATTTTTCAGTTCCACGCGGTTGACCTTGATGCCCCAGCGGTCGGTGGACTCGTCAAGGCTGGCGGTGATACGGGTGTTGATGGCATCCCGGCTGGTCAGGGTCTCGTCCAGCGTCATGGAACCGATGATGTCGCGCAGGGTCGTGGCGGACAGATTCTCGATGGCCTGAATGGGACGATTGACACCGTAGGCGTAGAGCTTGGCATCAAAGACCTGGAAGAATACGACGGTGTCGATCATCATGGTGACGTTGTCGCGGGTGATGACCGGCTGGGGCGGGAAATCAGCGGCTTCCTCCTTGAGGGAGACTTTGCGGGCCACACGCTCCACAAAGGGGGTGCGGATGTGCAGGCCGGCGCCCCAGGTGTCTTTATACACGCCGAGCCACTCGGTCACATAGGCATTGGACTGGGGCACGATGACGATGCAGCGCACCAGAATGATCAGGATCACTACCAGGATAATGGCAAAAATCAGCAGTGGCATAGGGACCTCCTTTTCTCTTTTCCAACAATCAGGCGGTGGCTGTCTCCACAGTCGCCGGGGATACAATCAGAACCGCTCCATCCACGTCCTGTACCCGGCAGGGCGTACCCTTGGGCATCGGCGCATCGGCGCGGGCCTGCCAGTCCAGACCGTCCACCCGCACACGACCCAGGTAACCGGGGTTGATGTCCACAAGGACCACGCCCTGCTTGCCGATGGTCAACGGAGAGCCGTTGGTGACCGGCGCTTTACGCTCCTTGCGACGTTTGGCCAGGGTGGGCACCATAATGAGCAGCGCCACCGCCGAGACCACGGCAAACACCGCCGCTTCCACCGACAGGGATTGGGTGAAGAAGCTGACGATCAGCGCAGCCGCTGCGCCGACGGCAAACCAGATGGAGACCAGCGCGGTGGTGGATGCTTCCAGCACCACGAACGCGATCACCGCAATGAGCCAGAATAACGTATCAGGCGACATAAGACGGAACCTCCTTCCGTAGGGGCCTTCTTTGTCAACACTTTAACATGAGAACCCCGTACTGTCAAGATTGTACGATGTAAAATCCGGGAATTTTGTGTCAAATTCTGTATAATCTGCACAGTTTTCCCTCCACTTTTGCCCTCTTCAGGTTATTCCCCTGGCGCAAAAAAATGCCCCCGCCGCCGACATCGGCAGCGAGGGCATCAAAATGAACGGATCAATAGATGGAAAAATATCCCACGTGTTTAGGGGCGTTATCTTCCACCAGCACGGTGAAGCCGCCGGGATTGACTTCGGTACATTTGCCGAAAGCGGTCTCTGCCAGCAGGTGCGGACCCCGGTTGAGGATGACCTCTGCCGTCTGGGTCTTGCCCACCCGGCGGTAGTGCAGTACATCTTCCTCCGCCCGCACAATCTCCAGGCTGCCGCCGTCAAAGGCATCGCAGGTCTTGCGCAGCTGCGCCAGATTCTTCATGGGGCCGCGCAGCCGCTCCTCGGTGGAGTTCCAGTCAAAGAAAGCCCGGTTGAACGGATCGCGGTACCCCTGCATGCCGATCTCATCGCCATAATAAATGCAGGGCACGCCTGGCAACGTAAAGATCATGGCATAGCCCAGCAGCAGTTTGCGCAGTCCCTCTTCCACCTTGTTGGGGGCAATACGGCGGCCGCTTTGCCAGTAGCGGTCCCGTCCGTTGGCGGGTTCCCCGGCGATGGCGGTCAGGGCGCGCTCGGTATCGTGGGTGGAGAGGAAATTCATCAGGCAGTGCAGCGCCGGCGGCGGATAGTTTTCACAGATGGTCATGAGCTGTTCGGCCACCGCCGACACATCGGCGCCCCGGATATAGTCCAGCACGGCGTTGCGGAAGGGATAGTTCATGACGCTGTCCAGCCCCTTGCCCCGCAGATAGGTGCGCCGTTCCCCGAAGGCTTCCTTGGTGGTGGCGTCCTCCCACACTTCCCCGATGAGCAGCTTGTCCTCCCCGTGGGATTTGACGGCCTGCCGAATCTTTTCGATGAAAGAATCCGGCAGTTCGTCGGCTACATCCAGCCGGAACCCGGAGGCCCCCAGGTTCAGCCAGGTGTCGATGACGCCGCCCTTGCCGCAGACGAATTCCTCATAGGACGGGGAATCTTCCTGGACTTCGGGCAGTGTCTCGAACCCCCACCAGCAGCGGTAGCCGCTGGGATAACCGGAATCAAAATCATACCAGCTGCGGTACGGGGAATGGCGGTCACGGTAAGCGCCGCCGGGGCCGTAGCGTCCTTCCCGGTTGAAGTAGACGGAATCCGAACCGGTGTGGCTGAACACACCGTCCAGAATGATGCGGATGCCTTGCTTTTTGGCGGCCGCGCACAGGGCGGCAAAATCCTCGTTGGTGCCCAGCAGCGGGTCGGCTTTCAGGTAGTCGGCCGTGTTGTAACGATGGTTGGCATGGGCTTCAAATATCGGGTTGAGATAGATGCAGGTCACGCCCAGATTCCGCAGGTAGGGCAGTTTTTGCTGGATGCCCGCAAAGTCTCCGCCGTAGTAATCCATGTTGAGGTAGCCGTCATCCTGCTCGGTAGGCCAGAAATAGGGTTCCCCCGTTTTGTCGGCCCGGTAGATGCGGTCGGCAAAGGGCATCGGCTTGTTGGGCACGCCCTCACAGAAACGGTCGGGGAAAATCTGGTACATCGTACCGCTGCGGAACCAGTCCGGCGTGGTGAAGCCTTTTTCGTAGACTGTCAGCTGCCAGCTGGCACCGCCGGTCCAGCTGAGCACGCCATCCCCGCCATTGCCGCGGTAGATTTTGCGGAAATCGGTGTACAAGTCAAAATAGTAAAAGTACAGCCCCGGCGTGGTGGGCGCGATGGAAAAGGTGAAATGGTTGACCTGCGGCGTCTGCCCGTCAAAGTTCATCCGGTAGTGAACGGGGTCCTCCTTGTCCTTGGTCAGGACGAGGTGCGGGTCCACATAACCCAGATGCTCGGGCACCGTCAGGTGAAAGGTCACTTCCTGCCCCGCCTCGATGGCGCCGAAGGGCGTCTTGCAGGCAGGGTCAAAACTATTGTAATAGGTATGCGGCATACAAAGCCCCCAGTGTTCAGAGTAAAAACTGCCGCGGTCAGACGGCCGCGGCAGCAAAATCACACAGGGAAATTATTTGACCGGCGCAGCGCCCCAGATGTCACGCGCGTAGTCCATGATGGAACGGTCGGCGCTGAAGATGCCTGCATTGGCAATGTTCATCAGGCTCATATGGTTCCATTTCTTCTTGTCCTTGTACAGCTGCTGGACCGTCTGCTGGGCACGGCGGTAATCCTTGAAGTCCGCCATGACCATATACGGGTCGGAGTTGCGCAGGTTGTTGGTCACTTCGCTGAAGTTCTCCCCGTTCCAGCCCTTCTCCAGCAAATCCAGCACCGCCATAGCGGTGTTGTCGCCGGAAATGAAGGCAGAGGGATGATAGCCCATGCCCTTGAGCGCGTTGACTTCGGGCGTGAGCATGCCGAAGATGATCTCGTTGTCATGACCGGCGGCGTCGGCGATCTCGACGTTGGCGCCGTCCAGCGTGCCGAGGGTAATGGCGCCGTTGAGCATGAACTTCATGTTGCCGGTGCCGGAAGCCTCGGTGCCGGCCAGAGAAATCTGCTCGGAGACTTCGGAAGCAGGCATCAGACGCTCGGACAGGGTGACGCAGTAATCCTCGAGGTAGACCACACGCAGCTTGTCGCGCACGGCGGGATCTTCATCGATCATCTTGCCCAGCTTGCAGATCATGCGGATCATCTGCTTGGCCATATAGTAACCGGGAGCCGCCTTGGCGCCGAAGATATAGGTCTTGGGCGTGAACTCGGCGTTGGGGTTGTTCTTCAGGTACAGGTACTCGGCCGCGATGTTCAGCGCGTTCAGATGCTGGCGCTTGTACTCGTGCATACGCTTGACCTGGCAGTCAAAGATGGAGTTGGGATCGATGACCTGGCCGGTAGACTTCTGCAGGTAGTTGGCAAACTGGACCTTGTTCTCGTGCTTGACCTGGGCCAGCTTCTCCAGCACGGCGGCATCGTCGGCATACTTCTCGAATTTCTTCAGCTCGGAAGCGTCGGTCTTGAAGCCGTCGCCGATGGTCTCCTCCAGCAGGTTGGTCAGGCCCTGGTTGGACGCCAGCAGCCAGCGGCGGTACGCGATACCGTTGGTGACATTCTTGAACGCCTTGGGCTTGAACAGGTAGTAATCATGGAAGACACTGTCCTTGATGATCTCGCTGTGCAGCTTGGAAACGCCGTTGATGGCGTGGCAGACATAGGCGCAGATGTTCGCGGTGCGGACCTGGTTGTCACCCAGAATGGCCATATAGTTGATCTTGCCGTAGTCGCCGGGGAACGCCTTCTCCAGCTCGATGCGGCAGCGGCGGTCCATCTCGCAGACGATCTGCCAGATACGGGGCAGCGTGCTGCGGAAGATGTCGGCGTTCCACTTCTCCAGCGCTTCGCTCATGACGGTGTGGTTGGTGTACGCAAAGACCTTGCGGCAGATATCGAAAGCGGTATCCCAGTCATAGCTGCACTCGTCCAGCAGAATACGCATCATCTCGGGGATGGCTACCGTCGGGTGGGTATCGTTCAGCTGGATGGCCACCTTGTCGGGCAGGTTATCCAGCGTGCCGTACTGGTTCAGGTGGTTCTGCAGGATGTCGGCGATGGAAGCGGCCGAGAAGAAGTACTGCTGACGCAGGCGCAGGATCTTGCCCTCGGTGTGGTTGTCGTTGGGGTAGAGGATCTTGGAGATCAGTTCGGCGGAAGCAGACTGGCTGATGGCCGTGTTGTAGTTGCCGGCGTTGAAGCTGCTCATATCAAAGCTGGGCGCCTTGGCCTGCCACAGACGCAGCTTGGAAACACCCTGGCTGCCGTAACCGGCCACATACATATCGTTGGGCACGGCAATGACGGAGTTGTAGTTCTCGTACTTGACGTGGTGGAAGCCGCCCTCCCAGGTCTCGATGGCCTGGCCGTCAAAGCGGATCTCCTGGGCCTGGTCGGGGTGGGACTTGATCCACACCTGACCGCCGGGCAGCCAGTTGTCGGCGGTTTCCTGCTGCCAGCCGTCCACGATCTTCTGCTTGAAGATGCCGTACTCGTACAGGATGGAGTAACCGGTGCCGGGAATGCAGTCAGTGGCCATACCGTCCAGGTAGCAAGCCGCCAGACGGCCCAGACCGCCGTTGCCCAGACCCGCATCGGGTTCCTGGTCGTAAATGGTATCGATTTTGATATCGGCGTCGGCCAGCACACTCTCGGCCACTTCATTCAGGCCCAGATTGAACAGACTGGTGCGCAGGCTGCGGCCCATCAGGAACTCCATGCAGAGGTAGTACACCTGCTTTTTGCCCTCGCCCAGGACCTTGGACTGGAACCGCTTCTGGCGGTCAGACATGATCTGGCGGGTGATGGAAGCCAGGCAGCGGTAGATCTGATCGGCGGAGGCAGTGTCCAACGTGACATTGCACTCGCTCATCAGGGTGTCTTTGAGCATCTTCTCAAACTCACGCTTGGTGTATTTCAAAATCGTTCTCTCCTTACTGTTTTGTTTTGGGATCACTGATTTTTGTATAAAGTTTAACGGCATCCAAAATTGCCATATTATTGATTATAGCCAAATTTGTACGATTGCGCAAGAGAATTTTGCCTCTTTGACAGGTTTTTTACACTTTTCCACAAAAAGGGCTTTTGCTGATTGCCGTTTTGTATTATACTATTGGTAAGATTTTTCATACCTGAACTTTGTAACAGGGTTAAATTTTGAACATACAGCAGGAAGGAGCACAAATTTTATGGGAATGGCTACCTCAAAAGTGCGGCTGAACATCTGCGGTTCCAGCTATGTGGTCAACACCAGCGAGAGCGAAGACTATATGCAGAATCTGGCCGACCGGCTGAATCTGGATATGAACGAACTGATGGCTTCCTCCAATTCCGTTTCCATCACCACCGCCGCCGTCATGACGGCCCTGAACTATCGCGACGAGCTGGAAAAAGCCAGCGGCAGCGCCGATAACATGCGCCGCCAGATCAAGGATTACCTCGAGGACGCCGCCAGCGCCAAGATGGCCGCCGAGGAAGTACGCCGGGAAAATGCCACGCTGAAGCGCCGCATCGATGAGCTTGAGCGCCGTCTGCGCCGCTCCCAGAGCGGTCAGGAGGCCCCGTGAGCCGCCCGCTGGAGATCCTGGCCCCCGCGGGCAACCGTGAAATGCTTGGCGCCGCTGTGTTCAGCGGCGCTGATGCTGTTTATCTGGGGCTTACCGGCTTCAATGCCCGCCGCACGGCGGGCAACTTTACGCCCGACGAACTGCGGGAGGCGGTTTCTTTCTGCCACGCCCGGGGCGTGCGGGTACATGTAACGCTGAATACTCTGGTGTATGCCCGGGAACTGGATGGTCTGGCCGACGCCGTGCGCGCCGTGGCCGAGGCCGGAGTGGACGCTGTCATCGCCGATGACCTGGCTACGGCGCAGCTGGTCAAGCAGATCGCGCCCACGCTGCATCTGCACGGTTCCACCCAGATGAGCGTACACACCCCCGCCGGGGCCAAAGAACTGGCGGCCCTGGGGTACGACCGGGTCATTCTGGCGCGTGAACTCTCGCTGGAGGAGATCCGGACCATCTGTGCTGCCAGTCCCATCGAGTGCGAGGTGTTCATCCACGGCGCCCTCTGCATGAGTGTCAGCGGCCAGTGCATGATGAGTGCTTTCCTGGGCGGGCGCAGCGGCAACCGCGGCGCCTGTGCGGGTCCCTGCCGCTTACCTTTTGATGCTTCCAGCGGGCTGGCACCGGGCAAGGCGGGAAAAGCCTGCCACCTGAGCCTGAAAGACATGGACCACATTCCCCACCTGCGGGAACTGATGGACGCCGGCGTAGCCAGCGTCAAGATCGAAGGTCGTCTGCGCACACCGGAGTACGCCGCCGCCAGCGTCGCCGCCTGCCGCGCCGTGCGGGAGGGCCGGCCCTATGACGAAGCGCTGGTGCGGGATATTTTCTCCCGTTCCGGTTTTACCGACGGTTACCTGACCGGGCGCAATGACGGCACGATGTTCGGGGTACGCACCGAGGCCGATGCCGCCGCCACCCGGGCCGCCACCCCCAAAGCCCGGGAACTGTTCCGCCGGGAACTGCAGCGCATTCCGGTCCATTTTACCGTGGAATTTGACCCCGAGGGCATCAAACTGACCGTGGCGGATGAGGACAACCACAAAGCCATTGTCTACAGTGAGGAGGCGCCGCAGCCCGCCCAGAAAGACCAGACCCCCGCTATTGAACGGGCGCTGGGCAAGACCGGTGGCACGCCGTTCCTCTGTGCAGGTGTAACGATGACCGGCACACCGGGCTTCCTGCCCGGCAGCGTCTGGAATGAACTGCGCCGGGAAGCGCTGGAAACGCTGCTGGAAAAACGCTCCGTTGTGACGCCCCACGCCGTGCAGCCCTATCTGCCGCCCCGTTTTGCCGGCCATAGTGTAGGTGCCGTGCCCGCGCTGGCCGCGCGGTTTTCCACCGTGGAGCAGTGCCCGGCCGCGTTTGTAGACCAGCTGCAGTGGCTGGTGTTCCCCATCGCCGAAGCCGACAAGGTGCCCGCCGACTGGCGGAGCAAGACGCTGCTGGAACTGCCCCGGGTCATGTTCGGCAAGCTGGAGGCCCAGACTGCCGAGCGCTTGCACGCTTTGCAGGATGCCGGTTTTGCCGGGGCGGTGGCAAATAACGCCGCCCATCTGCTGTTGGCCAAAAACTGGCCGCTCTACGGCGGGCTGGGGCTGAACATCACCAACCCCCTGTCCGCTGCCCGCTATGCGGAACTGGGCCTGCGGGGCATGCTGCTGCATCCCGAAACCGCCGTGAACGCCATGCAGGCCATAGCCCCCCTGCGGGACGGCAAGGCACTGCCCACGGCGGCCCTGTGCTACGGCCACATTCCGCTGATGCTGACCCGCGCCTGCCCGCTGCGCAACGTGCACAGCTGTGCCCAGTGCGCCGGCGGCGGCACGCTGCGGGACCGCAAAGGCCGGGACTTCACTGTGACCTGCTCCGCCCCCGGCGGGGCGGGCATCCGCACCGTGTTCAATCCCGTGCCTTTGTATATGGGCGACCGGATGACCGAGCTGCCGGTGGATGTGGCGGTTGCCGCCTTCACCACCGAATCTCCTGCCCGTGCGGCCCAGATTTTGGATGGGCTGGCGGCCGGAAAGCCGTTTGACAGTGAGTTCACCCGTGGGCTATACTATACCAACAACTGAGAGGTTTTTACTTTTATGCAAATGACCGTTTCCTGCAAGAAGCTGGACCCCCGGGCCAAGCTGCCCGCCTACGCCACCCCTGGCGCCGCCGCCGCCGATCTGTGCGCGCTGCTGAACGAGCCGATGACCGTTGCCCCCATGCAGCGGGTGCTGGTTCCCACCGGGCTGGCCATTGAACTGCCTAACGCCGAATGTGTGGCACTGGTCTATGCCCGCAGCGGGCTTTCCATCAAGCACGGCCTGTGCATGGCCAACGGCGTGGGGGTCATCGACAGTGACTACCGCGGCGAACTCCAGGTGCCCATGATCAACCTGGGCACCGAAGCCTACACCATCCAGCCCGGGGAGCGGGTGGCCCAGCTGTGCATCGCCCCGGTGTGGCAGGCCGCCTTTGTACAGGCCGACGCCCTGAGCGATACCCGCCGCGGTGCGGGCGGTTTCGGCTCCACGGGAACGGTGTGAGGACAAGCATTTTCCAAAATTTTCCAGTCTCGTGCCGGTGTGGCAGATTTCGACGCCGGTGCCCCACTATAATCGAACACGAAAGGACTTCGCTATGGCTTTGATCCTGGCCTCCGGCAGCCCGCGGCGCCGCGAGCTGATGGCACTCATCACCCCGGATTACACCGTCATTACCAGCGATGTGGACGAAAGCAAGATCGCGGCCGACACCCCCGCCCATCTGGCAAAGGCGCTGGCCACGGCCAAAGCCCGTGCTGTCGCCGCCTCTCACCCGGAGGACATCGTCTGCGGGTTTGACACGGTGGTGGACTGTGGCGGCGAGGTGTTCGGCAAACCCCGGGACGAAGCCGACGCCTTGCGGATGCTGCGGGCGCTTTCGGGCTGCACCCACAAGGTACATACCGGCGTGTGCATCTGCCGGGGTGCCCGGGCGGCTGCGACGGTGGAAACCACGCTGGTCACCTTTTCCCCCATTGAGGAGGAGGATCTGCTGGCCTACGTGCGCACGCCGGAGCCCTACGACAAAGCCGGAGCCTACGCCATCCAGGGCCATGCGGCGCTGTGGTGTGCGGGCATTGCGGGGTGCTACTACAATATCATGGGGCTGCCGGTACACCGGGCGGCGCAGCTGCTGCGTCAGTTCCGGTAAGGGATTGCTGCGTGCAGCCCCCAAGTGAGGGAGCTGTGCATGAGCTGGATCGGTAATTTTTTCAAAGGTATTTTCGGGAGAATACGCGCTATGTTTACCAAGGACATTGGCATTGATTTGGGCACCGCAAACACGCTGGTGTATATGAAAGGCCGCGGCATCATCATGCGGGAACCCAGCGTGGTGGCTGTGGACCCGCGCAGCGATGAACTGCGGGTACGCAGTGTCGGGCACGAGGCCAAGGCCGTCATCGGTCGGGCGCCGGGGTCCATCGTGGCGGTGCGGCCGCTGAAAGACGGCGTCATTGCCGATTTTGACATCACCGCCGCCATGCTGCAGAGTTTCATCCGCCAGGCGTGCGGCAACAGCATCTTTGCCCGGCCGCGGGTGGTCATCTGTGTGCCCTCCGGTGTGACCGAGGTGGAACGCCGCGCCGTGCGGCAGGCCGCCGCCAAGGCGGGGGCCCGCCAGGTCACCGTCATTGAGGAACCGATGGCAGCCGCCATCGGCGCCGGACTGCCCACCACCGATGCAGTGGGCAGCATGATCGTGGATATCGGCGGCGGCACGGCGGAAGTGGCGGTCATCAGCCTGTCGGGCATCGTGGCCAGCCATAGCGTCCGCTGCGCCGGGGACACCCTGGACCAGAGCATCATCGCCTTCATCAAGCGCAAGTACAATCTGCTGGTGGGCGAACGCACCGCCGAGCAGATCAAGATCGAAATCGGTTCCGCCTGCCCTCAGGACCCCGAGACCAGTATGGAGATCAAGGGCCGCAACCTGGTGGACGGTCTGCCCAAGGACATCCTGATCCGCTCCGAGGAAGTGCGGGAGGCCATGAGCGAGAGCCTGCTGCGCATCGTGGATGCCATCAAGGATACGCTGGAGCGCACCCCGCCTGAACTTTCCAGCGACATCATCGACCGCGGCATTATGCTGTCGGGCGGCGGCGCGCTGCTGCGGGGGCTGGACACCCTGATCCAGAACGAAACCGGTATCACCGTGCACGTGGCCGAAAGCCCGCTGGACTGCGTGGCTCTGGGCGCCGGGGCCGTGCTGGATAACCCCGAGCTGGTGGGCAAGCGCAAGGAAGAACTCAGTTATCTGTAACGTATAGGAAAGCAAGGACGCAGCCTGCAGGGCTGCGTCCTTTTTTGTCTTTCGGGGCGAAAAATCGGCTTTTCTCTTGCCGTAACGGGGCAAACGCAGTATAATGACAATGTATATTTGTAGGTATAGGCCGTTTTGAGACGGTAACTATATAAATGGAGGCAGTCTGTATGTCTGAGTTTATCCCCCTTTCGGTCCCGAATTTCGGCCCGCGCGAAGCGGAACTGGCCAGCGAGGCCATCACCTCCGGCTGGGTTTCCACCAGCGGCGGCAAAGTCACCGAATTTGAAGAGGCCCTGGCCCGTTACGTCGGCATGGACCGAGCCGTGGCCTGCAACGCCGGTTCCAGTGCCCTGCACCTGGCCGCCATGGCCGCCGGCATCACTCGCGGGGATGAAGTCATCGTCCCGACGCTGACCTTCATCGCCGCTGTCAACCCGCTGACCCGCTACGTCGGTGCCGAACCCATCTTCATCGGCTGCGACGATTCCCTGTGCATCGACCCCGATGCCGTGGAGGAATTCTGCCGCGACCACTGTGAACTGCGGGACGGCAGCCTCTATAACAAGACCACCGGCGCCCATGTGAAGGCCCTGGAAGCCGTACACGTCTTCGGCAACATGGCCGACATGGTCCGCCTGACCGACATTGCCCGCCGCTACGGCCTGATCCTCATTGAGGACGCCACCGAAGCCCTGGGTACCCGCTACACCGACGGGCCTTTTGCCGGCAAGTTTGCCGGTACCATCGGCGACATCGGCTGCTACAGCTTCAACGGCAACAAGATCATCACCACCGGTGCCGGCGGCGCTGTGGTGTCCAATCACCCCGACTGGGCCGAGCACGCCAAGCATCTGTCCACCCAGGCCAAGGCCGATCTGCTGCAATTCCTCCACGACGAAGTGGGCTACAACTACCGCATGACCAACGTCCAGGCTTGTCTGGGCCTGGCCCAGCTGGAACGGCTGGAAGGCTTCATTGCCCACAAGAAAGAACTGTACGACCACTATGTGGAAAAGCTGGACGGCACGAAAGGGCTGCGGATTCTGCCGTTCCGCACCGAGGACGTGCGTCCCAACCGCTGGTTTTTCAGCCTGTATCTGAAAGATTCCGGCCTGGACCGGGACACCGTCATTGAAAAACTGCAGGCTCAGAAGATCCAGACCCGCCCGGTCTGGGCGCTGATCCATGAGCAGGCGGACTATCCGCGCAACGAGGCTTATGGCCTGGACAAGGCGCTGGATTACCGCAAGTACATTGTCAACCTGCCCTGCTCCACCAACCTGTCGCTGGAAGATTGCGAGCGCGTCTGCCAAGCGGTCCTGAGCCTGTAACCCACCACCGACCGAGAGGGGGATCACCGTTTGATCCAAGTAGAAGAATTGTTCCTGCCGGCAGACGCCACCGTGCTGGAAGCGCTGCGCAAGCTGGACGAAACCGGCCAGCGCATCCTGTTCATTGCGCCCCAGGGCAAGCTGGAGGCCGCCCTGACCGACGGGGACATCCGCAAGTTCTTTCTGCGCGGGGGCACACCGGACCAGGCTGCCAGCCTGGCCGCCAACTACCATCCGCTGAGCCTGCCCATCGCCGAGCGCGGCCAGGCCCGGGAAGTTCTGCAGAAAAACCGCATCGACGCCCTGCCCATTCTGGACAAACGCGGCGTCATCACCGATATTGTCTTTGCCCACGGTTTGGATGTGGACAACCGCAAACATACCGACATTCCCGTGGTCATGATGGCCGGCGGGCTGGGCACCCGGCTGTACCCTTATACCAAAATTCTGCCCAAGCCGCTGATTCCGGTGGGTGAACAGCCCATCGCCGAACTGATCATGGACCGGTTCCGGGATTTCGGCTGCCGGGAATTCACGATGATCGTGAACTACAAGCGCGGCATGATCAAATCCTATTTCAGCGAGCTGGAAAAGGACTACACCGTGGACTTTGCCGACGAGGATGTGTTCATGGGCACCGGCGGCGGGCTCTGCCTGCTGAAAGGCAAGGTCCATTCGCCCTTTTTCTTCACCAACTGTGACACGCTGCTGGATGTGGATTTCGGCGATGTGTATGAGTACCACAAAAAGAACGGAAACCTGGTGACCATGATCTGCGCGTTCAAGCATTACACCGTGCCCTACGGCGTGGTGGAGCTTGGCCCCGACGGCGGTATTGCCGCCATGCGGGAAAAGCCGGAACTGGATTTTCTGACCAACACCGGCGTTTATGTAGTGGAACCCCGGGTGGTGGAGGAGATGAAAGACGGCGAAGTCATTGGCTTCCCCGATGTGATCGAGCGCTACCGCGCCGCCGGCGAGAAGGTCGGCGTCTACCCCATTGCCGAGAGCAGCTGGATGGATATGGGACAGATGGAAGAACTGGAAAAAATGCGCCGCAAACTGGAAAGCCAGTCCTGACGCACAGACAAAGGAGAGAATTATGCCCGTTACGATTATTGCCGAAGCCGGGGTCAACCACAACGGTGACCTGGAAATGGCCAAGCGCATGGCGCTGGTGGCCAAGGAATGCGGTGCCGATATTGTGAAATACCAGACCGCCGTGCCCGAGCTGGTCGTAAGCAAATTTGCCGAGAAGGCAGCCTACCAGAAAGAGACCACCGATGCCGCGGAAAGCCAGCTGGAGATGATCCGCAAGCTGCATTTTTCCTTTGACGGACACCGGGAGCTGAAAGAGTACTGCGATTCCATCGGCATCCAGTATCTGTCGGCCCCCTTTGATATTCCCAGTGTGCGTTTTCTCGGCACGCTGGACCTGCCGCTCATCAAGATTCCCTCGGGGGAGATCACCAATCTGCCCTACCTGGAGGAAGTGGCCAAGCTGCACACGCCGGTCCTGCTTTCCACCGGCATGAGCAACCTCAACGAGATCACCGACGCCTTGGGCATTCTGGACGACGGCGGCTGCCCCGAAGCCACCGTGCTCCACTGCAACACCCAGTACCCCACCCCCTATTTCGACGCCAACCTGACGGCCATGCTGGAACTGTTTGAACAGTTCGGCCTGCCGGTAGGACTTTCCGACCATACGCCGGGCTGGGAATGTGATGTAGCCGCCGCGGTACTGGGGGCCTCGGTCATTGAGAAGCATTTCACGCTGGACAAGACCCTGCCCGGTCCCGACCAGCAGGCCAGCCTGGACCCCGCAGAATTCAAGGCCATGGTACAGGCCGTGCGCAACGTGGAAGCAGCGCTGGGTGACGGGCACAAGCACCTGACCGCCAGCGAGGCCCCCAACAAGGCGGTGGCCCGCAAGAGCATCGTGGCGGCGCGGCCCATCAAAGCCGGGGAAGTGTTCACCGCCGATAACCTGACCACCAAGCGTCCCGGCGACGGCATCAGCCCCATGCGTTGGTATGATGTGCTGGGCAAGACCGCCCCGCGGGATTTTGAAGAGGACGAAAAAATCGAACTGTAACGCAGCCGCGGCGGCAATTTTTTGCCGCCGCGCTGTGCGGAAAGGACCTTATATGCGTACCATCTGCGTCGTGACCGCCACCCGGGCGGAATACGGCCTGCTGCGCCCGGTCGTGCAGAAACTGGCGGCGGAGACGGAACTGCAATTGCAGCTGGTAGTGACCGGTGCCCACCTGTGCCCCTGGCTGGGGGAAACGGTGCGGGAGATCGAAGCGGACGGTTTACCCATTGCTGCACGGCTGCCGATTTTCAGCGAGCAGGAGGAGTCGGTGGCCCGGACCATCGCCCGGACGCTGACGGTGTTTGACGACTATTTTGCCGCCCACCCCCCCGATGCCGTACTGCTGCTGGGGGACCGGTTCGAGATTTTTGCCGTGGCAACGGCCGCCGCGGCCCGGCACATTCCCATCGCCCACATTTCCGGCGGCGATGTAACCCTGGGCGCGGCCGACGAGTACTACCGCCACTGCATCAGCAAGATGGCAGCGCTGCATTTTCCTTCCTGCGCCGACAGCGCTGCGCGCCTGGTCCGCATGGGCGAAGAACCGGGCCGCGTGTTCTGTGTGGGCGGCCTGGGGGATGAAAACATCCGCACCCTGCCCAAAATGACGCGGGAAGAATTGTGCACTTCCACGGGATTTCCGCTGATGCAGCCCTTTGCCCTGGTGACCTATCACCCGGAAACCAGCGCCGATGCCCCTGACCCCGCCCACCAGGTGGACGCCCTGTGCGCCGCCATGGACGCGGTGCCGGGTGTGTTCTGGCTCATCACAGGTTCCAACGCCGATGCAGGCGGGCAACTCTGCACCCAGAAGATGCAGGCTTTTGCCGCCGCTCACCCCGACCGCGCCGGATTCATCCAGAGTCTGGGGCTGCGGCGGTATCTCTCGGCCATGCAGTATGCGTCGCTGGTGGCGGGCAATTCCTCCTCCGGTGTGGTGGAAACACCGACCTTCGGCGTGCCCACCGTGAACATCGGACAGCGCCAGGCCGGACGGCTGATCTGTGCCAATGTACTGTGCTGCCCGGCGGAAAAGGCAGCCATCGAAACCGCCCTGCAAAAGGCACTCTCCCCGGCTTTTGCCGCCACCGCCCGTACCGCCCGAAGCCCCTACAACGGTGGCGATACCAGCGGCAAGATCTGCAGCCTGCTGCGCCGTTTCGTTTTTTCTCCCGTCAAGACGTTTTATGACGGCCCTGTGCCGGAATTTGATCCGCAAAGGAGCGTTTGAATATGAAACTTCTCATCGTAGGTCTGGGCAGCATGGGCAAGCGCCGCGCCCGGCTGGCCAAGGGCATGGATGCGGCCCTGGAGATCGTGGGCGTGGACAGTGCCGACGCCCGCCGCGCTGAAGCGAAAGAACTGGGTCTTGTGACCGATGCCTGGGCTTCCATCGGGGAAGCGGTAGCCGCCGCCCGCCCCGATGCGGCCCTGGTCTGCACGGCGCCGCTGTCCCATGCCGCCATCATCAGCGAGCTGCTGGACCATGACCTGCCGGTTTTCACCGAGCTGAACCTGGTGCGGGACGGTTATGCCGAAAACATGGCCAAAGCCGCCGAGAAACATCTGCCGCTGTTTTTGTCCTCCACGATGCTCTACCGCCGGGAGACCCAGTACATCAAAAAAGCCGTGCAGGATTTTGGCAAGCCGGTCCACTATATCTACCACATCGGGCAGTATCTGCCCGACTGGCATCCCTGGGAGAACTACAAGAATTTCTTTGTGGGCAACGCCCGCACCGGCGGCGTGCGGGAAATTTTCGGCATCGACCTGCCCTGGCTGCTGGACGCCTTCGGCGATGTGGAGAAGATGACGGTGCAGACCGATTCCATCAGCGATCTGGGTCTGCCCTACCCCGACTGCGCCACCCTGCTGCTGCGCCACAAGAGCGGTGCCCAGGGCGTGCTGGCGGCGGATGTGGTTTCTCCCAAAGCCGTGCGCAACTTTGAGTGCTTTGGCGACGGGCTGCATCTCTTCTGGGAGGGCAACCCCAAGGCCCTGTACGAGTTCCGGGACGGCGACAAGCAGTTCGTGGACACCTACACCAGCTTTGAGCATGACAGCCGCTACAGCGACAACATCGTGGAGAACGCTTATGTGGACGAGCTGGCCAACTTCTTCGGTGTGCTGAAGGGCATCGAGGCACCGCGCTGGACCTTTGAGAAAGACCTGGCCGCCATCGACCTGATGGACGCCGTGGAACACGCCTGAAGTCCGAGGAGGGTTTTGCCATGATGGTTATGCGCTATTCCCTGACGATGTTCAATCTTTTGTTCCTGGTTTTCATCATCTTTTTTATGGTCGTTCTGGTTCGCAGTCTTCTGACATGGTCCCGCAATAACGCCGCCCCCCGGCTGAGCGTACCCGCCACCGTGGTGACCAAGCGCCGTTCCCATCACCATAACGCCGGTACCCATACCAGCAGCACCACCTACTACGCCACCTTCCAGTTTGAAAGCGGCGACCGTCTGGAACTGCGTCTGCCCTGGCATGACGCCGGCCTGATTGCCGAGGGGGACCACGGCATGCTGCACTTCCAGGGGACCCGGTATCTTGGCTTTGACCGTGACCAAACCACCTGACAGGGAGGATTTTCCCATGCAGACTTTGACTGCGCTGTTCGTGGGGCTGGGCTCCATCGGAACGCGCCATTTAAACAACCTTGCGACGCTGTGCGCCGACCGGTGCTGGACGCTGCAGGCCGATGCCCTGCGCAGCGACCTGACCCGCCCGCTGCGCCCCGGTGTGGCGGAAAAACTCCACGCCCAATATACCGAGGCCGCCCAGCTGCCCGCCCGCTACGACCTGATTTTTATTACCAACCCCACCAGCCTGCACGCCGACGCCCTGCGCACTGTGTATGGCCGGGGCGGGGCGCTTTTCATTGAAAAGCCGATTTTCTCGGCCGAGCAGACGGGGTTGAACCTGGCAGATTATCTGCCGGAGGGGCAGAAAGCCTATGTGGCCGCCCCCATGCGGTGGTGCGGCACCATGCTGGCGCTGAAAGACCTGCTGCCCACCCTGCATCCCTACTGTGCCCGGGTCATCTGCTCCAGCTATCTGCCCGACTGGCGCCCCGGTGTGGACTACCGCACGGTATACAGCGCCCACAAAGCGCTGGGCGGCGGCGTGACCATCGACCTGATCCACGAGTGGGATTATCTGGTGGACCTGTTCGGTGTGCCGGAAGAGCTGCACAATTTCAAAGGAACCTATTCCGACCTCGAAATTGATTCCGATGATCTGTCGGTTTACATTGCCCGGTACCCTTCCCTGCTGGCGGAGGTGCATCTGGACTACTTCGGGCGGGGCTACCGCCGTTCCATCGAACTGTTCTGCCGGGACGGCAGCGTGGTGGCGGATTTCGGTGCCGGCACACTGACCCTGCCCGACGGCACCGTACAGCACTACGAGGAGGACGTCAACCGCCGCTACGAGCGGGAGATGGAATATTTTGTGGACTACGCGCTGGGGGATGCCCCGGCCAGCTGCAACCCGCCGGAACTGGCCTTGCAGGTATTACAACTGACGTTGGGAGAGAAATGAAATGAACCGTCTGCTCATTACCATTTGCGGCCGTGCCGGCAGCAAGGGGTTCAAAAACAAGAATCTGAAAGTTTTCTGCGGCAAGCCGCTGGTCTACTACTCTTTGAGCGCGGCAGAGCTGTTCTGCCGCAACCATCCCGAAATGCAGGTGGACATTGCCCTGAACACCGACAGCGAGGACCTGTCAAAAATCGTCGCGGCGCAGTACCCTGAAGTTGTCTATCTGCCCCGCGGGGCGGAGCTGGGCGGCGACAAGGTGCCCAAGATGGCCGTCTACCAGGACAGCCTGCGCCGTATGGAAGAGCGCACCGGTGCCCCCTATGACTGGCACATGGACCTGGACATC
Source organism: Oscillospiraceae bacterium (assembly GCA_019424695.1). Lineage (GTDB taxonomy): Bacteria > Bacillota > Clostridia > Oscillospirales > Ruminococcaceae > Gemmiger. The sequence continues at coordinate 28,000 of JAHYZA010000008.1, read as the reverse complement.
ACCAGCCCCCTGCGCACCGCCGCCGATATCGAGAACGCCTTTGCCCTCAAACAGTCCCGGGAGGACCTGGACCTTGTTTTCAGCGTCTGTGAGGCCCGCCGCAATCCCTGGTTCAACATGGTCAAGACCGTGGGTGACCATGTGGAGCAGGTCATTCACAGCGAATTCACCGGCCGCCAGCAGGCGCCCGACGTCTACGACGTCAACGCCTCCATCTATGTGTTCCGCCGGAATTTCCTGGCCGAAAACACCGACGGCATGCTGTGGCGCGGCAAGATCGGTGTCAGCGTCATGATGGACACCGGCATCATCGACATTGATTCGGAGCATGATTATCTGCTGATGGAGGCCATCGCCCAGCACCTGTATGCTCACTACCCCGAATTCAACGCGGTACGGGAGAACATCCGTGGCGAGTGAAACATTTGAAGAGACCCTTGACCTGATCCTGGATGCCGGGCAGACGATGCTGGAAAACGGCGGCGAGGTGTTCCGCGCCCAACAGACTATGGAGATCATGGCCCGCAGTCTGCGGCTGCAGGAGTTCCACGTCTATGTACTGACCAACGGCATCTTTGCCTCCGCCCGCCCCGACGGCGGTGAGAGCCTGAGCATGGTGCGCCATGTACCGGCAGTTTCCATCCATCTGGGCCGCGTGGAGGCCGTCAACGAACTGTCCCGGGAACTGGCTGACGGACAGCTGGACCTGCCCCGGGCACGGCATCGGCTGAGCGAAGCCCAGGCCGTCGGTTCTACCCCGCCCCGCGCCGAGCAGCTTGCCTGCGTGGTGGGCAGCGCCTGTTTTGCCTACCTGTTCGGCGGCACACCGGTCGATATGCTGGTAGCTGCCGTGGCTGGTCTGATGGAATCCATCATCTGTCAGCAGTTCGGCAAGCGGCGCATCAACCGCATCTTCACCGACATCATTGCGGCGGGCATCTGCACGCTGTGGGCACTGGGCGTCAGCTTCTTTGTGCCTGCGCTGGATGTAAACACCGCCACCATCGGCGCCCTGATGGTGCTGACCCCCGGTGTCGCCCTGACCATGGGCATCCGGGACATCATCAACGCCGACTATCTTTCGGGCGCTATCCGGCTGCTGGATGCCGTGCTCATCGCCGGCAGCATCGCCTGCGGCGTGGTACTGGCCTGGCTGGCTGCACGCGGATTGGGGGCGATCGTATGGTAACACCACTGTGGACCCACTATGTGATGCAGTTTCTCGTCGCCATTGTGGCCACCATCAGCTTCGGCGTGACCTTCCGCGTTTCGCCCCGGCATTACCTGGCCTGCGGCATTACCGGCGCCGTGGGATGGCTTGTCTATGTCCTCTGCACCGGGCTGCTGAGCACCAGCGCTCCCGTCGCCACCCTGGCAGCCGCCCTGCCGCTGACCGCCTGCGCCCGGCTGTTTGCCATCCGCCACAAGGCCCCCATCACCATCTTCCTTTTGTGCGGCATCTTTCCGCTGGTGCCCGGCGCCGGCATCTATTACACCGCATACTACTTCCTGCGTGACGACCGTTCTCTGTTCGCCAACAAAGGTGTGGAAACGCTGAAAATTGCGGTGGCACTGGCCCTGGGCATCGCTCTGGTATGCAGTATTCCCCTGAAACGACACAAATCCTGAATCAAAATACCGGAAGCTCCCGCGGGAGCTTCCGGTATTTTTGGTTTTGGCCAACCTCATTCGGTGGGATATTCGATCTCGGTTTCCGCTGCGGCGGCCTGTGTTTCCTCCTGCTGGGCCGCGGCAGCCGCCTCGGCACTGGCTTTGGCTGCGGTGACAAGCCCCGTCACCTCGCCCGACGGCTTCTGCAACAGATAGGCGCCGATGGCCTTGGCCTTATACACCAGCAGCACACAGTAGGTGTCCTGATCGTCGGTGGAAAGTTCCGGGCACAGCAGTGTCCACTTCTCCACCGTTTTGCCCTTGTAGTCCGCAAGGTCCAGGTCGCTTTCCTGCACCACCTGGTTGAAGGCCGTGAAGCTGTCGTCCCACTTTTTGGGGATCTTGACCTTATCCACCGCCGCGGAGGAGAGGTCGGTCTCAAAACCGTACCCGGTAAAATAGGTACCGATGTCCTGGGTCGTCTCAATGCCCGGCGCCGCGTCGGCGGCAGCCGTCACCGCATCGCCGGAAAAATGCACCGCCGCGGCTACCGTACCGCACAGGCACACCGCACACAGGGCAAGCGCGCCCGCCTGCCGCAGCCCGGGTTTCGTTACTGTAAACAAAAACATAAGCGCAGCCCCCTTGTTATCATTCCATCGAAAGATATGCGCAGGCTGCGCCTGGTATGCTTATTTGTATTTGGGTTCCGCGTCGTACCACTGAAAGATCACGGCGTCGTTTTCCTGCTCCACCCGGGCAATGTCACAGTCCGGCATGGCCGTCCACATGACCGTCATGGCCCCCAGCGCCGCACACAACCGGATGGCCCAGTTGCGTTTGTCGGGACACCATGCAATGAAATCCGGCCGCGCGATCAGGTTGCCGAAACAGTGGGACAACAGATAGGCCGCCACTGGGGGCGTACCGATCTTCCGGTGATTGCGGTAGCTGTCCGCCAGCTGACCGCGGACCACCCCCGGCGCCAGAATGCGCACCAGCCGCACCACACGGGGGTCAAAGCTCTCGATACAGTACGGGCCGGGATAACTTTTCAGTGCCGCCAGCACCGCCCGGCAAAGTTCCACCAGATAGCGGCTGCGGTACTCATACCGGCTCTTGATTTCCACGATCAGGGGCGTGGAGGGATTGGCCTGAGCCACGGTACGCAGGACCTCGGTAAAAAGCGGGGCATGTTCCCCGCTGCCGGCCAGCGGCAGCGCCGAAACGACCGGCCAGGGGGTTTCCCCCACCCCGCCCCGGACCGGTGTCATGCGGTCCAGTGTATCGTCATGGAACACCACCAGCTGACGGTCCTCGGTAAACTGAACGTCCAGTTCGATGCCGTACCCATTGCGGGCCGCGGCGGCAAAGGCCGGCAGGCTGTTTTCGGGCGGGCGCTGCTGAACCCCGAACAGTCCGCGATGGGCGTAGCTGCGCCCGAAAAACGGCTGCCGCAGTCCCCTGCGCGGAGCCCCCGGGCACACCAAAAACAGCACCAGTACGACAAACAGGACCGGAATCGCTGCCAACAGCAGCAACCACCACAGCATAGCATCACCTCTTTGTCCTGATTGTACCGCACCGCCGCCAAAAATGCAATCGCCCCGTGGGGCGCTGTGCCCTGCCAGACGGAAATTTTATAGTTTTTTTCAAAAGTTTTCACAATTTCGCCACGCCCAAAGGATATTGTGGTACAATAGAAAGTGTGATAAAGGAGGCCGACTTAATGGCAAAAATTTTGATCGTGGACGATGAACCGCGGATTCGGGATTTGATCCGCGAGCATTTGCAATATGCCGGTTATACCTGTGAGGAGGCCGGTGACGGCGCTGCCGCCCTGAGCGCCCTGACGCAGGGCGGGATCGATCTGGTGATCCTGGATATCATGATGCCGTTCATGGACGGCATGACCTGTCTGCGCGAGATGCGCACCCGCAAAATCATGACGCCGGTCATCATGCTCACCGCCCGCAGCGAGGAATATGACAAGCTGGCCGGGTTGGAGGGCGGTGCCGACGATTACGTGGTCAAGCCGTTCTCTCCCCGGGAGCTGGTGGCCCGCGTAAAGGCCGTGCTGGGGCGCACGATGCCCCGCACCGATGACAGCCAGAGCAGCTATGTGTTCGGAGATCTGAGCATTGATACCGCCAGCCATACGGTAAAGGTGGCCGGGCAGGAAGCCCCGCTGACCCCCAAGGAATTTGACCTGCTGGTATTTCTTGTCAGCAACAAGGGCATTGCCCTGAGCCGGGAGAAGATCCTGCAAAAGGTCTGGAATTATGACTACTACGGCGAGGACCGCACCGTGGACACGCACATCAAGATGCTGCGCAGCCATCTGGGGCCCTGCCGCAACTATATTGTAACGGTGTGGGGCATCGGCTACAAGTTTGATCCCGACACGCTGTAAAAAGGAGTGCAGGCGTTTTGAAACAACACGCCCCCAAAACGCGGCGCCGGTTCGTGATGAGCATTCGCTGGCAGCTGATGCTGTTCATTACCGGCATGACGCTGTTGACGCTGGCGCTGGTGTGGGGAGTCATTACCTATGCCCTGGTGCCGCAGTACAACCGCACCATCCGCAACAAGCTGGAAAGCAAAGCTGAAGCCATTGTGGCGATGATCGACCAGAGCGACGTGCCCATCTCCAACCGGGATTTCGGCGTACTGGTGCTCAACAGCGACTTTTGGAAACAGGTCAGCGACACCTTCCTCAACAAGACCATCAATGTGGACGGCTGCTGTGTGGATTTCAGCGATACCACCCTGCGCTGCCTGAAAGCCTACGAGAGTATGTACCCCTGCCTGTTGCACGAGAGTACCGGTGCTTTCGGCGGCGAATTTGTCACCAATGTGAACACAGCGCTGGTGATCCAGATGCGGCAAAAGCTCTTTAACCAGGGCGCCCTGTACGAGATCGTCCGCTCCAGCTCCAGCCAGCAGATGCTGGTGGGACACCTTTCGGCAGACGGAAAATACGGCGTCATCGTCTCGGCCAGCCTGGCCCAGATTTCCACCGCCGCCGAGGTGCTGCGCTCCATCCTGATTCCGCTGGCGCTGGTCCTGATGGTGCTGGACCTGCTCTTTGCCATGTTGTTCAGCCGCTGGTTCACCCGGCCCATTGAGCGGCTCTCCGCCGGTGCCCAGGAAATTGCTTCCGGCAACTACGATGTACAGATCTCGGTGGTGCACCGGGATGAGATCGGCCGTCTGGCGGAAGATTTCAATCACATGGCCTCCGAGGTCAAGCGCAGCGCCCAGCTGGAAAAGGACATCCTGGCCAATGTCAGCCACGACCTGCGCACACCGCTGACACTCATCAAAGGCTATGCTGAGACGGTGCGCGATCTGACCGGCACCAATGAGGCCAAACGCACCGAGCAGTGCAACATCATTGTGGACGAGACCGACCGCCTGTCGGCTCTTGTCAACAGTGTGCTGGAACTGAGCAAGGTGCAGAACGGTTCTGAAAAGCCCAATTCCATTGACTTTGATATGAGTGAGCTTTGCTTCGAGGTGGCCGGACGTTACGACGCTCTGTGCGACCAGAACCACTGGACGCTGCGCCTGGAAGCCGACCATGCCGCCCCCGTAAATGCCGACCCTGCCATGATAGAGCGGGTGCTGCACAATCTGCTGGGCAACGCCTTCCATCATATCGGCGAAGACGGTGTGGTGATCCTGCGGGTGATTCCGCAGGAAAAGGGCTGCCGGGTGGAAGTGGTGGACCATGGACCCGGTATTCCGCCGGAGGACCTGCCTTATCTGTTTGACCGCTACTATCGCGCCCGCCAGGACGCCGGCAAAACCGGCACCGGGCTGGGGCTTTCCATCACCAAGGCCATCCTGCAGCAGCATGGGTTTGCCTTCGGCGTGGACAGTGCGGTGGGGCAAGGTTCCACCTTCTGGTTCACCATGTGCGATACCCGTACCCAACCCAATCCCTGAATTGTTGGAGGAGACCGCGATGGATAAACTCAACCGCGAAATGGATGCACAACTGGAAAAACGGGTGGCCGACCTGACCGCCCATAACGACGAAACCGGCGACGGCAAGCTGGATGCCGCCGACCTGAAAGCCCAGCTCAACCGCATCGAAGCGCAGCTGGAACTGCAGGACCAGCAAAACCGGCGTATCATGCACAACCAGCGTCTGCGCATGATGCTGAGCATTGCCATGACCGCCGTGCTGCTGATTGCTCTGGGCGTGTTCTGGTACTATGCCCGCATCGCCTACAACCAGGTCATGCAGTCCACGGCCCAGGTCAACGAGCTGGCCGAAACGCTGCAAAGCAGCCTGAGCACCGTGGACCCCGAAGCACTGGATTCCATGATGCAGGACCTGCCCCAAATCACCGAACAGCTCAAGCGCATCGATGTGGATGCTTTGAATCAGGTTCTGGACGGTCTGCCCACTCTGATGGACAATGTCAACAAACTGCAGGCGCAGGTGGAGTCCATCAGCAGCCTGTTCAGCGGCCTGGGTTCGGTGTTCCGCTCCTGACCGTTTTTCTGGCACAACAAACCGGGCCGCAGGAAATTCCTGCGGCCCGGTTTGCGCTGTGTCCGCTTTTTACTCAGCGCTGGCGGTAGCTCTGGCAGTAGTGCGGATTGTCCACGCCCTGCACGGCGTTGTCGGCCTGCTCGGTGATCTTGATCGCATCCAGGTTGCACGTGCAGCCGTTCTGGTTATACGCGCAGGAGCAAACATCACAGGTAACATTGGTGTTTTCCATTTTGGCTCACCTCCTTATCCGCTAGTATGGTCCGCCGCGCAGGATTTTATACCGCCGCTTCTTGCGCACAGCGGCCTGCATGTGCTATACTGAACCAAAGGGCGCAGGACGCCCCACGGAGGTACCCCTATGAATCTGGGAAGTATTATTGTTCTAGTCGTGATTTTTGTGCTGCTGGCCCTGGCGATTCTCTTCATCAGCCAGAACGGCGGCTGGCAGGGCGGCTGCGGCGGAAACTGCGCCAGCTGCCACAACAAATGTGCCACCCCCAAACCCAAAGACGACTCCCAATCCTGACCCTTGCCCTCCCCTTGCGGGGAGGGCTTTTTTGTGCCCGTCTTGCACAATTGCACAAAAAAGGGTATACTGATTTTATATATCTTGAAGATGGGGAGGGTCTGCCATGAAAGCCGACCGGTATCGTTTTGACGGTACGCGCCCGTGTGATCTGCGCGCGCTGCCCTGTGACGGAAAACGGGATGATCTGGACAAAGAGGAGATCGTCGCCAAGACCGCCCGCAATCTGCAGGAGATGGCCACTTTGCAGGATGCCCTGTATGCCGATGGCCGCGAAGGGCTGATTTTTGTGCTGCAGGCCCTGGACGCCGCCGGCAAGGACAGCACCGTTAAACACGTGATGGGCGGGCTGAACCCCCAGGGCGTGCAGGTGACCAGCTTCAAACAGCCCAACAGTGAAGAACTCAGCCACGATTATCTGTGGCGCATCCACAAGGCGTTGCCGCCGCGGGGTTCCATTGCCATCTTCAACCGCAGCTACTACGAGGATGTGCTGGTCGTACAGGTGCATGACCTGCAAAAGACCTACAAGATGCCGCCGCGCACAACGGAGGACGGCAAGAAAGACTTTTTCAAGAAGCGCTACCGCCAGATTCGCCACTATGAGGATTATCTGTACGACAACGGCTACCGCGTCATCAAGATTTTTCTGCATGTATCCAAGGATGAACAGCGCAAGCGGTTTCTGGAGCGCATCGACAATCCCGCCAAGAACTGGAAGTTTTCGCTGAGCGACGTGAAGGAGCGCGCTCACTTTGACGAGTATATGGACGTGTACGAGGACGTGATCAACGCCACCGCCACCAAGGAAAGCCCCTGGTATGCCATCCCGGCAGACCAGAAATGGTACACGCGGTATCTTGTCAGCGAGATCGTGGTGGATGCGCTGCGCCGGTGCTGCCACGACTATCCCGAACTGCACGCCGATGCCAAGGCGGAACTGAAAGATTGCCGCACCCGGCTGGAAGCGGAGGAATAACAACATGGCTCCTATCCGTGTATTACAGGTCATGCCTGCGATGGATGCGGGCGGTATGGAGACGTTCGTCATGAATGTCTACCGTACCATTGACCGCGAGCAGGTCCAGTTTGATTTTCTGTACCACTATAACAAATCCTGCTTTTTTGATGATGAGATTCAGGCGCTGAGCGGCCGCATCTACAAGCTGACCGTCCGGCAGGACAATAACCTGCCCCGGTATCTGCGGGAGCTGCGGGACCTGTTTGCCCAGCATCCCGAATGGCGCATCCTCCACGGGCATTACAGCGGGTTTGGGATGTTTTACAACACAGTGGCCCGGCGGGCCGGCATCCCGGTCCGGGTGGGGCACAGCCACAACACTGCCTACGAGCACAATCTGGTGGGCACCCTGGACCGGCTGATGAGCCTGCGTTTTTCCTCCGGGCTGACCGACCGGTTTGCCTGCAGCCAGCAGGCCGGGGAAATGCTGTTCGGCAAGGACCCGTTCACTGTGCTGCCCAACGGCATCGACACGGCGCTGTTTGCGGCCCGTGATCCCCAGCGCCGCGCACTGCTGCGGGGCGATCTGGGTGTGGCTGACAACGAGATTCTCTTCGGGCATGTGGGCCGCTTTTCGGCCCAGAAGAACCACGCTGGCCTGCTGCGCATCTTTACGGCGGTACGCCAGCGCCTGCCCAGGGCACGGCTGGTGTTGCTTGGCGGCGGTCCCGCCGCTTACATAGAGCAGATGCAGGCCCTGGCCCGGGAATTGCACCTGGGCGACAGCGTGATTTTTGCCGGGGTGCGCAGCAACATCCAGGGGTTCTACGACGCTATGGATGCCTTTTTGCTGCCCAGCCTGTTCGAGGGACTGCCTGTGGTACTGGTGGAAGCCCAGACGGCCGGTCTGCCCTGCTTTGTTTCCGATACCATCGACCACGGGGCAGCCTTCACCGACCGGGTACGGTTCCTGCCGTTGAAGGACCCCGGCGTCTGGGCCAACAGTATTGCGGCAGCCAGCTTCCGCCGTGACCCCCAGGCCAGACAGAAAGCCATGGATGCCGGGTATGACATCCACACCAGTGCCCAGGCCCTGCAGGACTTTTATCTGCGCCGCTATGCGGAGGTGAGCGTATGACTTCCGAAGCCAAGCGCTGCGAGATTGCCGTCATTGTACCGGTACATAACGCGGCCCGCTTTTTGCCGGCGTGCCTCTCGGCCCTGGCCGCCCAGCGGTTTGATGATTTTTGCTGCATCCTGGTGGATGACGGTTCCACCGACGACTCCCCTGCCCTTTGCGATGATATGGCTCTGAATGACCGGCGGTTTCTGGTGATCCACCAGGCGCAGAGCGGTGTGAGTGCTGCCCGCATCGCCGGCATGCGCAAAGCCCGGGAGGAGGGCGCCATCTGGCTGGCCTTCTGCGATGCCGATGACTGTTATCACCCGGATTTTCTGCGCACCCTGCACGATGCCGCCCAGGATGCGGCTGTACCGCTGGCCTGCTGCCGTTACGATACCTTTGCCGATACGCTCCCTGCCGAAACGGCTGCCCCGGACGCCTACCGCGTTCTGCGGGCTCCCGAGCATCTGGAAGCCTTGCTGCATGACCATGCCGTGGACTACGGCCTGTGGAACAAGCTGTATGCGGCCGGACTGCTGACCGAAGCCATGCTGGACAACGACCTTGCCTACAATGAGGACCTGCTGGCCAACTGGCAGGCATTTCTGCGGGCACCGGGCTGCGCTTTCTGCGATTTTGCCGGCTACCATTACCGGCAGCACGCCGACAGTGCCACCCACCGTGCTCTGCCGCCCCAGAGCATCGACGACCAGCGCCGGGCCGCCACCCTGATCCGGGGCAGCGTGCCCGAACAATGGCCGGAACTGCAGCAGTCCGCCAACGCCTTTTACTACGAAAAACTCGTCTACCTGGCCAGTATGATTCTGCGCCGGGCCGACGCCGACGAATACCGGGTCCATCTGGGGGAGCTGAACATCGGCATCACCGCCGGGCTCAAGGACCCGCAGCTGGGCCGCAACCCCAAACTGCCCTTTGCCATCCGTGTGGCGGCATGGGCCACCGTCCGTGCGCCCAAACTCTGGCGGCGCATCTGCCGCAAATTCTTGAAGGACAGGCAATGATCCATGCGTTTTTTACTGATTCTTGACCGGGTGGAAAACCCCGCCAGCGCCAATGCCCTGCTGGGCTGCCGTCTGGCGACGGAATTGCTGGCCCAGGGCCACGACGTTCATCTGCTGGAATTGTGGGACGGCCTGCATCAGCCTCCCGCCGCTCCCCGGGGCGCAGTACAGCATACCCTGGCTTTTGCCGACGAGCGGCTGATGAATACGGCATTGGAAAACGGCACCAAAGGCGGTACACCGGTGCCGCTGCGCCTGCTGCGGCTGGCTGCCCATCCCACCGCGGTGGCGGCCGCGTTCCGGCAGCTGGTGCTGCACGCACCGCGCCGCACAGTAGACAGCCGCAGGAAGATGGAACTCCTGGACGCCCAATACCACTTCGATGCTGTTTGCGCCGTATGCGCCCCCTACCGTACTGCCTTTGCGCTGGAAACCGCCCGCATCGGCGGCAAAAAGCTGCTGTGGCAGCTGGACCCCTATGCCAGCAACCGCGACTATACCGCTCCGGGTGGTTTTGCCCGGGAGGGCCAGTTGCTGGAGGCTATCGATGCCGCCTTCATCACGCCCCAGGCCCTGCCCGACTACGAGGGCGGTCCGCTGAGTGCCTGGCGGAGCAAGGTGCATGTATTGGGTTTTCCCGTCTTGCTGCCTGCGCCGGAGACGCCTGCTCACCCGGGGGTGCGCTGCGTATTTTGCGGCAGCCTGTACCCTACGGTGCGGGAACCCGATTTTGCCTTACAACTGTTTGCGGCGCTGCATGACCCGAACCTGACGCTGACGATGGCCGGCGGCGGTTGGCAACCCTTTGCCGCCCAGGCCGAACGGGCAGCCGCTGCGCTGGGGGAACGCTTTCTTCGTCCCGGGCCGCTGCCGCCCGCCGACGCTGCCGCGCTGGAAAACGGGGCGGATATTTTGCTGAGCCTGGGCAATTTCTACGACAACCAGATGCCCAGCAAACTGTTCAGCTATTTCGGCACCGGCAAGCCGGTTTTACATCTGGCTGTCAGCGAAACCGACCCCACCCTGCCTTATCTGGACCGCTATCCGCTGGCTCTGGTCCTGCACAGGCAGGAGGGCGTAGCGCCGGAGGTTGTTGACCGGCTGCGCCGCTGGATGGACCGTGTTCAGGGGCAGCGCCTGCCCTATGAACAGGTGGCTGCTCTGTACCCCGAATTTACGCCCCAACAGGTGGCCAGAGATTTTCTGGCCGTTTTGTAATAAAATTTGACCGAAAGGAGTGTTCCGTCATGCAGGTGTTCTGGCTCGTAAGCATGGTGCTGCCCCAGGCCGCGGTTGCCTGCGGCCTGGATTCCGCCAGCGATGTGAGCGGTGGTTGGCTGACCGGTCAGCTTACGGCACTGCAGCAGCGCAAAGAATTGCAGCTTACGGTGGCCTGTGTGGACGGACGCCGCAGCACCGCCCTGTGTGGAACAGCGGACGGTATCACCTACCGCATCCTGCCCGGACCCGAAGCCTTTGCCCCGCTGCTGCAGGAACTCAAGCCTGACCTGGTGCATATCTGGGGCACCGAGTACGCGGCCGCCGCCGCCATGCTGCAGGCTGCCGAGGAGCTGCAACTGCCCGTATTGGTGGGCATCCAGGGCGTGATGCAGGACTGTGCCGCACATCTCTGCGATGGCGTGCCGGAGCGCTATCGCCATTCCACGCCGCTGGACCGGGCACTGGACCACCTGATCCCCGGCGCCCTTTTGGACAAGCTGCAAGCCAGTTTTGACGCACTGGCCCAGAGCGAGGCCGCCCTGCTGGGCAAAGCCCGCTTCGTGACCGGTCGGACCGGTTTTGACCGCCGTGCCGTGGAAAAGCTGGCCCCCGGTGCCCGCTATTTTGCCTGCAACGAAACCCTGCGTCCGTTGTTTTACGCGGGGCCACTGTGGCAGGCCCGGCATTTCGGCCGCGCCCCGGTGCTGCTGCTCTCCCAGGGGAATTACCCCTTAAAAAATCTGCACACGGTACTGCGGGCGCTGCCCTCCATTTTGCAGCGCTGGCCCGACGCCGAACTGCGCATTGCCGGCTGGCCGCCGCTGGACAAAGGACCGCTGCTGCGGCCGTTGATTGCGCGGCTCTTCCCCTACCAGCGCTTTTGCCGCCAACTGGCTGACGAACTGGGCGTAACGGAACACATCCGCTACACCGGTCCGCTGGATGCGGCCGCCATGCGGCAGGCGTATCTGGACGCCGACCTGTTTATCCTGCCTTCGCTGAGTGAGAACAGTCCCAACAGTCTGGGGGAAGCGATGCTGCTGGGTCTGCCCTGTGTAGCCAGCCGGGCGGGCGGCATTCCCGATATGATGACCGATGGCTGCGAGGGGCGGCTGTATGGCAACGCCCTGGACGCCGAAGCCCTGGCGCAAACGGTGACCGAAGTGCTGTCCGCACCCGACAGTAGTGCCTGCCTGGGCCGTGCCGCCCGGGTCCGTGCCCTGCGGACCCATGACCCTGCCGCCAACGCCGAAACGCTGTGCGGCATCTATCAGACGATCTTGCAGGAGGAAGTACGGTGAGCCCGTGGACAACCAGCATCATCATTCCCTGTTATAAAGCCGCCGGAACGCTGCGCCGGGCCGTGCAAAGTGCCCTGGCGGGCGCCCCCGCCGACACCGAGCTGTTGCTGGTGGAGGATGGCAGCCCCGACGATACCGGCGCGTTGTGTGACGAACTGGCTGCGGAAGATCCCCGCATCCGGGCCTTGCACCGCCCCAACGGCGGCGCGGGCGCTGCCCGCAACACCGGTCTGGAGGCCGCCCGGGGGGAGTGGGTCCTGTTTCTGGACGCCGATGACGAACTTTTGCCCGGGCTGTGGCAGGCAATGGAACGTCTGCCTGTCACTGATGAAGATATGATTCTCTTCGGGCTGCGGCGCGCCAGCAGCGGGCAGGAGGTAACGGTAGCCCCCCTGGAAGAGGGCCGCTATGAGGGGCTGGCCTCGCTGCAGCCCCGCCTGTCAGCCCTGCTGTTTGACACCGGATTGCTGGCTGCCCCCTACCCCAAGCTGTTCCATCGGCGCACCATCGGAGCGCTGCGGTTCGACGAGAACCTCAAAATCAATGAGGATGTCCTGTTTAACATACTTTTTTTACAAAAAACGACTGCCATTTATTGCCTGCGTGGTGTATACTATAAGCAAAATGATGTACAGGCCGGCAGCTTGTCCCGTTCGCTGCGGGGGGATCTGCTGGATGCCGAGGCCGTGACCCGCCCGGCGCTGGAAGCGCTGCTGGTGCAAAACGGTCTGGACCCGGCACCTTACCTGTACACCAGCCGGGTACGGGCCTGTCTGAACCAGTACGGCCTGCTGACCGGCTGCCGCGGTTCGATGCCGTTTGGTCAGCGCCGGGCCCTGTTTGCCCGGATTCTGGCCGACCGCGACGCCCGTGGCGCACTGACCGACCGGCTGCACCACGACCCCAACCGCCTGCTGGCCATTCCCTATCGCATCGGTGTGGCCTGCCGCTGGCCGGGATTTCTGGCCGCCTACACACTGGCCAAACAACGTTTTCTGTAACCAAGGAGAGCCCCATGGGTAAGTCCCCGAAAATCAGCATCGTCTCCACCGTTTACAACACACAGCCCTTCCTGGAACAGGCTGTGCGCAGTATTCTGGCGCAGACTTTTTCCGACTTTGAACTGATCCTCGTCGATGACGGCAGTTCGGATGATTCGGGCCGGGTGTGTGACAAGCTGGCTGCCGAGGATGCCCGTATCCGGGTATTTCACCAGGCCAACGGCGGACCGGCCAGTGCCCGCAACAAGGGACTGGACAACGCCCGCGGTACTTACATCGGCTTTGTGGATTCCGACGATGTGATCGAACCCACCATGTATGAAACACTGTACAACGCCGTACAGGCCCCCGGTGTTCGGCTGGCCGCCTGCAGCGGTGACTGCATTGATGAAGCCGGCAACACCATTGAGGGCCGGCGGGTAGCCATTCGCGAGCATGGCATCCGCCCGGCCGAGGCACTGCTGCTGGAGACCTTTCAGACCGGCAGTTACTACGGTCCCTTAAGCTGGAACAAGCTGTTCGACATCCGGCTGTTCCGGGACAAGGGCATCCACTATGATGAGACGATGCTTTTCGGGGACGATGCCAGCGTGCTGCACCGCGTCTTTGAGGGAGAGCGCTGCAACTGTCTGCCCGATGTCTTATACCATTACCGCACCCGCGCCGGTCAGATCACCAGCGCCGCCACCTTTTCACCGCGCAAACTGGATGATCTGCGAATGTACTGGGAATGGCTGCAATACTTTGCCAGCCGCCCGGGGCGCGAAGAATACCGCCGATGGGCCACCGTATGGTACTGGCGGGTGTTTTACCAGTTCTGGTGTCAGTCCGGCGCAGCCGGGAACCTGCCAGAGCTGAAGCCGAAATTCATGGCCCATAAAAAACATTTGGACGCCGTACTGCCGGATCTTGTGCGCAGCCCCCTGCTGCCCACCGGTGAAAAGCTGCGCGCTGTCTTATTTTGCGCCAACCCCGGCGCGCTGTATTCCGCAGCGTCTGCCTGGGGGCATCTGGCCGCAAAGAAGAGGAAGGGGAATTGACTGATGGAACGTATTGCAATCAGCGTGATCGTACCGATCTACAACACCAAGACCTTTTTGGAGGAATGCCTGGACAGCATTCTGGCCCAGGATATTCAGGTACCCTACGAGGTCTTGCTCGTCGATGACGGTTCGACCGACGGCTGCGCCGAGATCTGTGACGCCTACGCCGCCAAGGATGACCGCGTGCGGGTATTCCATCAGGAAAACCAGGGTCTGTCGGCGGCGCGCAACACCGGCATCGATGCCGCCCGGGGGCGTTATTATGCTTTCGTGGACTCCGACGACGTGGTGCTGCCCGCCTATCTTCGCACACTTTATGACGCCTGCGAGGAGCACGACGCTTATATGGCCCTGTGTGCCGTGGAGGACGTGCAGGAAAACGGAGAAAGTTGTGTGCCGCCCCATTCCACCCACCCCGCCCAGGAGGGGGTTTTCAGCGGCAAAGACCTGCTGAATGAGTTCTATACCCCCAACGGCACCGTGTATACCGTGGCCTGGAACAAGCTCTACCGCGCCGAAGTATGGAAACTGCTGCACTACCCCGAGGGCCGTCTGCATGAGGACGATTTTGTGGCCCACCGCCTGTTCTGGCGCTGCGACAAAGTCGTTTGCGTGGACACCATCCTGTATCATTACCGGCTGAGCACCGGCAGCATCTGCCGTTCCTCCATCAAGCCGGAAGCCTTTGATGCCGTGGACGGTCTGGCTGACCGCTACCGCTTCTACGTGGAGAATAATGCCGACCGTTCGGTCATTGATTCCGCCTATGCCGCCTGCTGGCGCCGGTACCTGTTCCTGTGCGCCAAGGTGCGCCAGAATCCCACGCCCCAGCTGGTCAAGGCCATCAGCAAGGAGCAGTTCCTGATGCAGGGGCTGATCAGTTATCTGCCCAACTGCCGTCACATGAAGATGACGGAGAAACTTTCGGCTGCCCGCTGGTCCATGATGAGCGCCGAGAGCCTGTGCCCCCTGAAGAAGTAAAATCGCCCGCCTGACCGGGCAAATCCATCGAAGAAGGAGCCGACCGTTGGCCATCCTGAGACCCGACAAAGACAAGGAAAAGACAAAGTGTCCCCGCGTATTGCTGGTGCCGCCCCCGGATCTTCCGGTGCCGGCGGTGCAGGGCGGCGCGGTGGAAACCTTGCTGACCCATCTGATCCGCGAGAACGAGCGCGAGGGCAAACTGGACCTGCTGTGTGCCAGTGTTCCTGATGAAGCGGCCCGCCGTGCGGCGGAAGGACTGCAGCACACCAAAATGTTATACATTGCGCGCCCCCATGGCCACCGCCGCTATTGGCCGATGGTCTTTGTGGAGCGCTGTCTGGGCATTGCCGCCCCCTACGATCCGTGGTACCAGAAAGTGCAGCTTTCGCTGGCGCTGGAACCCCCCGGCCCCGACCTCATCGTGGCCGAGGGCGGCAACCTGACCCAGTGCAGCGCCATCAGCCGGATGTTCGGCCGTCGCCGCTGCCTGGCGCATCTCCACGGGCAGACCGCCTGCAGCCCCGTGATGGATACCATCTACGGCGGGATTCTGGCCCTGAGTGAGTTCATCCGGGACGACTATCTCAAAACCAGTACCCTGGACCCCAAGCGCGCCTACATCTGGTATAACTGTGTGGACACCCGGCGTTTTCGCCCCGGACCGCCGCCGTTGGCGCTGCGCACCCGGCTGGGATTTGGCGCGCGGGATTTTGTCGTACTCTTCTGCGGGCGGCTGGACCCGGACAAGGGCATCCACAAACTGATGGAGGCATTGGCCCTGCTGCCGGTGCCCCAGATCAAGCTGCTGATCGTCGGCAGCCCGTTTTTCGGCCGCACCCAGCAGAGCAGTTTTTTGCGCAAACTGGAACAGCAGGCCCGCGCCTTGGGTAACCGGGTGCAGTTTACCGGGTATATTCCCAACGAAGATCTGCCCGACTACTACCGCCTGGCTGACCTGGTCTGTGTGCCGACGCTGGTGGAGGAAGCCGCCGGGCTTGTAGCCGTGGAGGCCATGGCCTGCGGCCGCCCGGTTCTGGCGACCCGCAGCGGTGGTATGCCGGAATATCTGGAGGGCAGCCAGGCGGTGCTGGTGGAACGTGGCGACAACATTGCCGACCAGCTGGCCTGGAGCATCCGGATGCTGTATGAACATCCCGCCCTGTGTGCCGAGATGGGTGCCGCCGGCGCCAAACGCGCCCAGGATTTTTCGGTGGAACGGTATTATAACGAATTTGTGCGCATCGTACAGGACGTGCTGCAGAACGGAGGTGCCGTATGAGTCAGGCTGCGATCTGTGTGGTGGTACCGGTCTATCGCGCCGAGGCCACACTGGACCGCTGTGTGCAGAGTATTCTGTCCCAGGCTGTGGACGGCGGCGTCTGTTGTGTTCTGGTGGACGATGGCAGTCCCGATGCCTGCGGTGCCATGTGCGACGCCTGGGCTGCCCATGACAGCCGGGTGAAAGTCATTCATCAGGATGACTGCGGCGTTTCCAGTGCCCGCAACGCGGGTATGGCCGCCGCCGAAAGTGAATACCTTGTTTTTCTTGATTCCGACGATGCGCTGCGTCCCGGAGCTCTGCAGGCCGCCCTGGACGCCCAGAAGGCGGCGCCCAAGGATTTTGTGCTGTGGCGCTACACCACCCGGGAGGATGACCCCGCCCCGGTAGCCGGCACCGCTGAGCCGCGCCGACGGGATGGCCTTGCCGCCCTGTGGCTGGACTGTCTGTTGGCCATGCCCTGGAACAAGTTGTACCGGACGGCGCTGGCACAGCAGGTGAAATTCAACACACGGTATACTCTTGGCGAAGATTTACAGTTTGTATTGGATTATATCGCCTTATTGGCTGCCGAAACACCGGATTTTGCCTATCAGGTCGTA
Source organism: Oscillospiraceae bacterium (assembly GCA_019424695.1). Lineage (GTDB taxonomy): Bacteria > Bacillota > Clostridia > Oscillospirales > Ruminococcaceae > Gemmiger. The sequence goes on along the minus strand of JAHYZA010000008.1, from coordinate 10,816 downwards.
CACAGTCCCCTGACCTTTTACGATTGCAGCCGTACCGGCACCCTTTCCACCAAATACCATGCAAACTACTGCGAGATCTGGCCCCAGCATTTTGCCAAGTTGAACGCGGCCTGTCTGGCGGTCCAATGCCCCGCAGACGATCTGCGGCAGCTGCACCGGGCCGAGCTGACAGTCTTTGCCGAAGGCGTGGCGGATATTCTCCGCCGTGACCCGGCGCCTTTGTCCGGCATCCGGCGGGACAAGGCCGCAGCCGCGCTGCGCGCCCCGTGGCTGCGCACCTTGCTGGACCGCATGCGGGACGAGCGCTGCTACAGTGCCTACTACCTTCCCTGCCGCTGGCGCAGCACCCGGCTGGTCTATACCCTGGCCGAGGCAAAGCGCACCGGTTCGCCGCTGTACGGCAAACTGGACTGGGCCGGCTACTACCTGCTGGGCGGACGGCTCCGCCGGGATTGATTTTCTCCCCTTTCAAGCACAAACACCCTGTCGCTGAAAAGCGACAGGGTGTTTTTTACGGCAAACAAAATGCCCCACCGTCCGGAGCAGAAACGGTGGGGCGGAACGTATACGGCAGACCGCTGAAAAGCGCAGAGCAAGACGCCAAAACGGAGGCGCAGCCTGCCATGGTTCGGGAACCGCAGCCGGAGAGGCATACCCGGCAGGTTCCTGGTTGGTTATGGTTAGTTGTTTCTAACCACGTGTATACTGTACCATACCTGTAGGATTTTGTCAATGGTCCGGTACAGAAATACAGCGTTATTCTTTGGGCGCGTCGGGATAGTCCCGCACATGCAGAAGTTCCTCGGCGGTTTTGACCTCTTCTTCGGTGGGCACCCGTACCCCCTCCAGCGGGTACGGAATGCCCAAGTTCTTCCATTTGAACAGGCCCAGCGTATGGTAGGGCAGAATCTCTACCCGGCGCACGGTGGGCAGCGTCCTGATGAAAGCATCCAGGCGGCGCAAACCGTCGGCATCATCGGTCAGACCCGGCACCAGCACATGCCGAATCCACAGTGGTACGCCCTGCTGCGCCACATACTGTGCCATGGCCAGAATGTTTTTGTTGCTGTGACCGGTGAGCTTTTTGTGCTTCTCGTCGTCCATCTCTTTCAGGTCCAGGATCACCAGACTGGTATGCTTCAGCATGGCGTCAAACCGTGCCATCCAGTCGGCATTGTCCGGGGCAAAAGGCTGGCCGCTGGTGTCCAGCGCCGTGTGGATGCCCTTGGCGTGGGCCAGGCGGAACACCTCGCTGACAAAATCCATCTGCAGCAACGGCTCCCCGCCGCTGATGGTCAGACCACCGTTGTTGCGCCAGTAATTGCGATAGCGGCAGGCCGCGTCAAAGGCTTCTTTCGGCGTCCTGGCGGTGTCCTTTGTAAATGCCCAGGTTTCGGGGTTATGGCAGTACTGGCAGCGCATGGCGCAGCCCTGCAAGAAGATAATATACCGCACGCCGGGTCCATCGACCAGGCCGAAGGTTTCGACGGAATGGACATAGCCCATGGGTTCCTGTTGTGACATAGTGGGTAGCTCCTTATGGTGAAATACAAAGATCCGCGGCCACACAGGCAGCCGCGGATCTTGGGAAAAATCAGGTCAGCTGATTACAGCACCTTGTGGCAGGTACGGGCAATAACATCCAGCTGCTGCTCGCGGGTCAGGTCGATGAACTTGACCGCGTAGCCGGAAACGCGGATGGTGAAGTTGGCGTACTCTTCCTTCTCGGGATGCTCCATGGCGTCGATCAGCTTCTCTTTGCCAAAGACGTTGACATTGAGGTGATGGGCGCCCTGGTCAAAGTAGCCGTCCATGACCTGGACCAGGTTCTCCACACGCTCCTGCTCACCGTGGCCCAGGGCATCGGGGCTGATGGTCTGGGTGTTGGAGATGCCGTCCAGTGCCCAGTGATAGGGCAGCTTGGCCACCGAGTTCAGACTGGCCAGCAGGCCGTGGGTCTCGGCACCGTAGCTGGGGTTGCCGCCCGGCGCGAAGGGGGTGTAAGCCTTGCGGCCGTCAGGCATGGCGCCGGTGGCCTTGCCGTACACCACGTTGGAGGTGATGGTCAGGATGGAGGTGGTGGGCTCGGAGTTGCGGTAGGTGTGGCGGCGCTTGATCTTCTCAATGAAGGTGCGCAGCAGGTTGACCGCAATGTCGTCGGCACGGTCATCGTCGTTGCCGTACTTCGGGAAATCGCCCTCGATCTCATAGTCGGTGACCAGGCCCTGCTCATTGCGGATGCACTTGACCTTGGCGTACTTGATGGCGCTCAGGGAGTCCACCACATGGCTGAAGCCCGCAATGCCGGTGGCAAAGGTGCGGCGCACATCGGTGTCGATAAGGGCCATCTCGGCAGCTTCGTAGTAGTACTTGTCGTGCATATACTGAATGAGGTTCAGGATATTCACATACAGACCGGCCAGCCAGTCCATCATGACGTCGTACTTCTTCACGACCTCATCATAGTCCAGATATTCGCTGGTGATGGGGGCGTAGGCAGGGCCGACCTGCTCGCCCAGCTTCTCGTCCACGCCGCCGTTGATGGCGTACAGCAGGCACTTGGCCAGGTTGGCGCGGGCGCCGAAGAACTGCATCTCCTTGCCGGTCTGGGTGGCAGACACGCAGCAGCAGATGGAGTAGTCATCGCCCCAGACCGGCTTCATGACGTCGTCGTTCTCGTACTGGACCGAGGATGTCTTGATGGAGATGCGGGAGGCGTAATCCTTGAAGGTCTTGGGCAGGGCGGAAGAATACAGCACCGTGATGTTGGGTTCCGGTGCGGGGCCCATGTTTTCCAGCGTGTGCAGGAAGCGGAAGTCGGTCTTGGTGACCATGGAACGGCCATCCATGCCGATACCCGCCACTTCCAGGGTAGCCCATACGGGGTCGCCGCTGAACAGCTGGTTGTAGCTGGGGATACGGGCAAATTTGACCATGCGGAACTTCATGACCAGATGGTCGATGAGTTCCTGGGCCTGCTCCTCGGTGAGGGTGCCGCGCTCCAGGTCACGCTGGATATAAATGTCCAGGAAGGTGGAGACACGGCCCACGCTCATGGCGGCGCCGTTCTGGGTCTTGATGGCGGCCAGGTAACCGAAGTACAGCCACTGCACGGCCTCCTTGGCGTTGGCGGCGGGCTGGGAGATGTCGTAGCCATAGGTGGCAGCCATCGCCTTCATGCCTTTAAGGGCGTCGATCTGCAGTGCGATCTCCTCGCGCAGACGGATCACATCGTCCAGCATGGTGCCGTCGCCGCAGTTATCGAAGTCATTCTGCTTTTCCTTGATCAGGAAGTCGATGCCGTACAGCGCCACACGGCGGTAGTCGCCCACGATACGGCCACGGCCGTAGGTGTCGGGCAGACCGGTGACGATGTGGCTGTGACGGGCCTTGCGCATCTCCGGGGTGTAGGCGTCAAACACAGCCTGGTTGTGGGTGCGGGTATACTGGGTAAAGATCTCGTGCAGCTTGGGGCTGGGGGTATAACCATAGGTGGTGCAAGCCTGCTCCGCCATCTTGATGCCGCCATAGGGCATGAAAGCGCGCTTGAGCGGTTTGTCGGTCTGCAGGCCCACGACCTGCTCCAAATCTTTGAGTTCGGGGTCGATATAGCCGGGGCCGTACGCGGTCAGGCCGGAGACCACTTCGGTCTCCATATCCAGAACGCCGCCCTTGGCGCGCTCCTCCTTCTGCAGGACCTGCAACGCGCCCCACAGTTTGTTGGTGGCTTCGGTAGGTCCGGCAAGGAAACTCTCGTCGCCGCCATAGGGCTTATAGTTCTTCTGGATGAAGTCACGGGTATTGACTTCTTCCTTCCAGATGCGGCCTTCAAAACCTTCCCACTGCTTGAAATCTGTCATAAACGTACTCCTTCTCGATGGTTTACATTCCATATCTGGTGTTCACGCAGATATTATGATACCATATCTGCAAAAAAACGCAAGAGGATTTTTTCGTTTTGTTTCCCCTGCTTCTATAGCATAGCAAATTGGTATGAATTTGTATGTTGTTATAGCAACAATTTGACGGGATCTTGTGTGTCTGGTCCTCCTTTCCCCCAGCGCCCGCAAGGTTAGTTCTAGCTAACCTTGTAAGGGTACCATATCACTTTTCGCGCCTACTGTCAAGCAGCAAATAAAAAAGCGGCGAATCTCCCCGGTCGGAGGCTTCTCGCCGCTTGAAGTCATGTTTTAAAAAAAGAGGAAATGATACGTCTGGATGGGAATATTGTAGGATTTGCCCTGCATAAGCAGAACCAGGAAGCAGATTCCACTCACGATATGCCAGGCCAAAGCCACGCCGCATACCGAGATCCTGGCTCCCAAACGGGCGTCGCGGGCGCCGTTTTTCCAGTCCACACAGGCCCGCAGCCAAACGTTGACCGATTCCAGCAGAAACCCCCAGAAGCAGATGAAGGGCCCCCACCACAGATTGGCGTGATACAGGCGTTCCCCATTTTCCACAAAGAGCAGCGCTTCCGCCATGGCCACGCCAAACACCAGCAGACTGAACCGGTACCGGAAATTTTTCCAGGCCCGGCGGCCCAGCAGGATGCCCACCGCCGCCACAAATACCAGGGAGCGCAGCAACCCCAGCAGGGCGGCCTCGTTGAACGGCCCCCACAACATTCTGTGGCGGTCAAAGTCTGCCAGAAAAATGAGATTCATCCCGCTGCCCGCATCGGCAAACAGCACGTTGGCCTGAATCAGGCACAGCCCGATGCTGGGCAGCACGCTGCAGCCCAGGATGATTTCCTGCCACAGATTCTTGCCCCGGGTGTGCACCAGGTCCGCGATGAGAAGCAGCAACAATGCCGGGGCAAAGGCAAATACCAGGCTGGCTTTAAAACTGGTGGCCAGCGTAAGCAAGACCGTATACCCAAGCCAGGCATGCAGGTCCAGCTTACCGTTCATGCTGCGCCAGACCCGATAGAAGGCCAGCACCGCCAACAGGGCGAAGGGCGCCAGCATAATGTAGGTGGTGTTGTGGTACACCGTACCAATAATCGTACCCTGATACCAGTATCCGCCCCGGGGCATCCAGACCGCCTGAGCGAAGTTCGCCCCCAGACTGATGAGCAACCGCCCCGGCAGGGAACACTGCGGCAGAGCCGGGCGCAGCCCGCAGGCGAACACAGCCACCGCCGCGAGATGGAACAGGGCCAGCAACACTGCAATGCCCCACCGGCCGCCCAACGCATAGGCGGGCCCCACCAGTAGCGAGGTGGTGGAATAGATCATGCCCTTTTGGGCAAAGGCCAGGTGCTGCCCCAGGTCGGAGGTGTAGGGGTCATTGCCGCCGCCCGGTGAACAGAGCTGCTGGTAATGGAGCCAGGCCATCGCTACGGCAAAAAGAAGCAGCGCCAGCAGCGCAGTGGCCCACAAAGCACGTTGTTTTGTTGTTTTGGTCAAACGGGTCCTTCCCTTCCGGCGGCGATCCGCCTGAGATTGGGTCACCGGTATAAAACCGTATTGTATAATGATACCATACCTGCCATAAAACGCAAGGCCCCACCCGGTTTTTGGGCAGGGCTACCAAAAACAACCGATGCAGTACCGTTGTTTTTTGCTTGCCAAATGCGCCGCAATCCTGTATAATAGAGCCTGTTGTGTACAATAGAAATTAACACTGTGAGGTTTCACGATGCTGACAAATTATCTGTACGTTTTCTTCATTTCGATGGTGCCGCTGATCGAGCTGCGCGGAGCAATCCCGGTAGGGGTGGGCCTGGGTCTGCCCCTGTGGAGCGTCTACCTTGTGGCCATCATCGGCAATATGCTGCCGGTTCCCTTCATCTTCTTCTTTGCCCGCAAAGTGCTGGAGTGGGGCGCCGATAAGCCGGTCATCGGCAAGTTTTTCACCTTCTGCCTGCAGAAGGGCCATCGCGGCGGCGAAAAGCTGAAGGCCACCGCCGGCCGCGGCCTGCCCTGGGCGCTGCTGCTCTTTGTGGGCATCCCGCTGCCGGGCACCGGTGCCTGGACCGGCACCCTGGCCGCCAGCCTGCTGGACATGGACTTCAAGTCCAGCGTACTGGCCTGCATGGGCGGTGTGCTGCTGGCCGGCTGCATCATGGGTGCCCTGAGCGTGGCCGGTTTCTCGGCTTTGGGCGCTGTGGTGGCCTGAGTTCCCTTTTTTCATAAAGCTGTAGTAAAAGAGTTTCCGCTCTGCCGATGGCAGGGCGGAAACTTTTTTGCTTTCAGAAGCCGACCACCGTCAGGGCAGCAGCCTTGCTGTAAGCAAGAGCCCCCTCGCACCACCGCAAATTCTGCGGCCGTGCAAGGGGGCTCTTTTCACTTACAATATGTGATTACTTTTTCAGGCGGAATTTCCATACGGCCAGTCCCGCAAGGAGTACCACCACAACGATGCTTACGAGAAGGACCGGCAGCGGAATGCCTGCCGCGTCGGTCTGAGTCACGACCGGTTCTGCGGCAGATTCCTGCGTTGCGGAAGTTTCGTTTTCCGGCTGGGTCGGAACACGGCTTTCGTCGTAGGCGATTGTGTAGTAGGAGAAATGCGGTGTGACAAAGCGCACCTTGCCGCCGTCTGCGTTATAAGTCGTTTCGCAGGGGGTGATTCCGCCATCCTCTGCAAGATACCATACCACAACACCCTCGGGCTGCTGTCCCTCTGCCAAAGTGTAGGGCAGCGTGACCGTAGCGTTGCCTTCCCGGAAGTTGGAAATCGTTACGCCCTGGCTTTGCAGGCTCAGTTCAAAGACCGGCTGCCCGCTGACGTTTTCTGCCTGCGCCTGGCTCAGGTTCTCCTGCGCGACAGGACTTACCACCAATACAACCTCATTGCCCGCTTGCTGTGCAATGGCGGCCAGGGCCTGTCGGTCAAAGGTCACTTCGGCCACTGCGCTGGTCACGGTAAAGACCGCGTCTTCTTCCTCGGACAGTGTGCTCAGTGCCTCCACAGGCAGCGTCACTTCCACCGCGTCCGCACCTTCGGCGGCGGTTATCTCCACCGTTACCACAGGGGCTGATCCTCCGGACTGGGCTTCCCCGATGGCCTGCTCCACCGCCGTGCTGAGCTGGCTGCGCTCCACAACGGCCACGGCTTTGTTCTCGTTGCGCTGCGCTTGCGCCACCGTTTTTCCCTCCGCAGTCGTATCATCGGATGCTGCAGGTTCCTTGGTGGGGGCCGCCGTCGGGCGCAGCGTATGGTTCGCCGGGGCGGGCGTAGCTTCCGCAGGCACGACCGGCGCCGGGCTGGGCGTGGCGGCAGGGCTGGGGGCAGCAGTCGGGACCGGAGTGGTTACCGGTTTCGGTGCGGTATCCGGGGCGGGGGTCGCCTCGGGGACCGGAGTGGCGCCAATCCCCGGGTCCGGGGTTGCCGTGGCCGGCGGCTGGGGAGAGGGCGTAACCGTGGGTGTGCTGTCCGGCGTCGGCACCGGGGTGGGGATCTTGCTGACCAGATACGGGGCATCTCCGGTCACCTGGTATCCCTCCGGCACAAAGGCCGTGGGATCATGGGAGAAGCTGCCGCCGGTAATCAGGATCTGCTCCTGGCCGGAAGGATTGCTGGTGACGATCTCGCCGTCGAACACGCCGTCCCGGATGGTCACCGTGGAACGGGTCTTGGTCCCCTCCCGGCCGTAGGTAAGAACCGCATAGGATATAGCCGTGATTCGGGTGCCGTCTATGGTCACGGCATTGTCCCCCGTCAAAGTCGGGTAGGAATTGCTTCCGGCCCAGTAGTTGTCCACCCAGATACCCTGTTTGCAGTTTTCGATGCTGCCGCCCAGGAGGGTAACTTCGGCGTTGTTGTATACCTCTACAGCCGAGGTAGACCACTGCGTATAATTGGAGGAGGAATTGGTGATCCGGACGTTTTCCAGCAATCCCTGCACATGGCTGGTGCTGAAACCGATCTGCAATCCCTTGGTCAGATACTTTTCACGGCCTTCGCCGGGTTTGCAGTCGATCACCGTGTTGCGGATTTCAAAAGAGCCCGCCTTGAAAGTGAAGGCATCCCGGGCAAATCGGCTGATGTTCAGCCCATCGGCAATCACTTTGGCGGTATCGCTGCCGGCGTCGATCTTGATAACGGAACCATAAGGCGCATTGACATTACGATCAAAGTCGGTCAGCGTCATGTTGCGGAACGTTACAGTACCGCTTTCCACCTGAAAGCCCACAAGGGTGTTGCTGCCGGTGATTCCGTTGCCGTGGATGGTGTGTCCGTTGCCATCCAGAGTAAGGGTCTTGTCAATGCGGACAGCGGGCTGACCTGCCGTTGCACTGTCATCCAATGTTACATCCCGCAGCAGGGTTACGGTCTGCCCGGGCTGTGCCGCCTCGATCGCGGCGGAAAGCGTTTCATAGGTATCGTTGCCGATCTGTGCTACGGGGGGCATATGAATCGTACAGTCGCTGATGTTCACGGTAGCCGGGGGTTCCGCGCCATACCACAGACTGCCCACATAGCGGGTCGGTTCCAGCACATCCGTTTTGTCCGGGCCGCTGTAAATTGCGCCCGTAAAGTCACACCCGGACAGGGTCGGCGGGGTCTTTCCCCCATTATCCAGATAGGTGCCTGCAAAGGCTCCCACATAGATCCGGCCAGTGTCTTCGTCCTGTACCTCGGTCTGCCAGACAACCACGTTTTCCACCGTGCAATCCCGAATGGTGTTGCCGTAATGCAGAATTCCGTTGATGCCGCCGATGCCGTTGTAGGCACCGCTGACCGTGATATTTTTTACGGTACAGCCGGATGTGACGTTGTTATCTTCTCCCATAAAGCCGACAATACCGCCGACATAGCCGCCGGTGATGGAAACCGCAGAGGTTTCAGGGCCATCGCCCTCCACCGAACAGCCGGCAATCTGGGAATATCCCTTGCCCAGAATGCCGCCCACATACCACCAGCCGTGCACATTGACACGTCCGGTGACATGGACGTTATTGACCCGGGCTTCCGCACCGCCGGAACCGCCCAGCACCGCTGCCACATTCAGGCAGCCGGTTACCTCCGCGTTGTGCAGGGTAAAATTCTGTATTCTGGCGGCTGCCGTTCCGGAGCCAAACAGGCCGATCTTGTTATTGCTGCTCACGTTCGATAGGGCTCTGGAGATTTTGAGGTTAGAAATGGTGTGGGATTGCCCGTCAAACGTGCCGGCAAAGTTCTTGCCGGTATCCGCGCCGCCGATGGGCGTCCATTCCTGCCCGTTCAGATCCAGGTCTGCATCCAGCAGAACGGTCTTGCCTGCAAAGGTTGCGGTACCTTCGTTGACCAGCTTTGCCAGACCGGCAAATTCTGCGGCGGTGTGGATGGTATAGGTCTGCTGCACAGCGTCATACCACGCCGTGTCTGCCGTCACACCATCCCAGAGCTGTGCCGCATCTGCCTCTTCCACCAGAAGAACCGTCTGTGCAGCGACAGCCATCTGCACCGGTTCCGGAGCCGTTTCCGGTGTACTTTCCGGGACCGGCTTCTCTTCCGGGGCTGACTTTTCTTCCGGTACGCTTTCTCTTTCCACCGGGGATGCGGTCTCTCCGGTCGCCGCCGCGGAAAGCCCCTGCTGGGGATTTAGCGGCTCTTCCTCTGCAAAGGTGGTCGCAGGCATCAGGGTCGTCACCGCTACGGCAACGGCCAACAAGCCCGCAAGCCATTTTCTTTTCCTCACAAAAATACCTCCTTATTGACGGGTTTCCCCGTGACGGGATATCACGAAGTTCCCTTTCGCACGCTTTGTTATAATATCACACTTTATCAAAAAAGGCAATCACCCGTCTTTATTTTTTTGACGGGAAGCATTTTTTGTTCCATTGCTTGATTGTTCCGCAAAAAAGCATAGCCTCACCGTGTCCGACTGGACCTGGTGAGGCGTTATATAAAAGTGTGACAGATGTGCCGACCGTTCGCCAGGCAGAGCGGATTCCTTCTTTGGTTTTGCCGCAATCCATAGAAGGAATTTTCCCCGAAGTGCCACAGTCACTTGGCACGCCGTATACAGGTTTGCCTAAGGCTTTGCATCCGGCAAAGGCCGCTCCATGATGATCTCGTCTTCATCACGGCCTACTTCTATAAAACCCAGTTGCTTATACAGGTTTTTGGCAGCCTCGTTTCCCTCAATATAACACAGTGTAACGTTGTTATAGTGGCCGTCCTGTTTCATTTCATCCAGCACCGCTCGCATAGCAGCTTTTCCATAGCCGCGGCCCTGGTATCGCTCGTCAATAAATAGCTGGCTGAGGTCATAACTTGCTCGTTCCGGACAATCATAATACAACCCCATGCCAACCGGGATGTCATTCACGCAGATAAAAAAAGCACGGCTTCGCTGTTTCCGGTAAGCATACGCTCTTGCCAGGATCAACGTGGTATTTGCCACATACTTTTCCTGCGCTTTTGCCACATTCAATTTCAGCCGCCAAGTATCCGGGTCCACATCAACCAATCGAATCGTTTTTTCCGCACACATCATACGGTCTCCTTCCCTGTTCCCCTTATACGAACAAACGAGCCCATACATTTACGTATGGGCTCGTTTCTGGCAAACCTTCCCGTTCTGCCCGGCAACAGATACCAGGTATTTGAACGAAAGGCTATGCTTCATATTTTCAGTCGATGGGCTTCATGGTGGGGATTTTTCTTGGTTTCACTGTGTCACGCTTCGTAGCGCTTCACGGTGCTGTTTTTTCAGCAGACTCCCTCATTCGTGATGCCCTGTAATGCTTCGTGATTCTCGTATGTTTGCTGTCAATTTGCTGTCATTTCAAGAATTTTGCTGTCAGACAATCTGTCTCTCCAAGTCCTTCTCAAAATACATTCCATGTAGCAGCCAATCGTTCAAACGATTCCTGTTTTT
>JAHYZA010000007.1 GCA_019424695.1 Oscillospiraceae bacterium | reverse complement strand
GCTTGAACAATTTTTATTTGAAATTATTGTCTAACTTTTTGGGGTCACTTCATTGGGCGCAGGGAATTTTTATAATAAGCTACCTATTAGCCCTGATAATCCACATTCACGTTGGTGACGGTCGGGGTAACGGCAGTATCAAAGCTGTCGTCCACGACCAGCGTGCCATCGACGATCTCCTGATACATGGTGTCGTACTGTTCCTGCGTGAAGTTGGTGAACTTGCTGGTCTCCATCGGCAAGCCAACGCAGTTCTCAGCAGCGCCCAGAACGGTCTGCTTCGCGGCATAGGCGTCGGTGAACTTCCAGCCATTGTTCATGGCATCGGTCAGCGCAACGTTGACGGAGTTGGCAAGAGCCTTCATGGCAGAGGTGATGACGGTATCAAACTGACCGGACTGGTCCACGTCAACGCCGATCATCTTGCCGCCGTTAGCCTGGGCCGCCGCATCGCAGCTCTGGCAGACGGGGCCGCCGCAAGCAAAGACAACCTCGGTACCCTCGGAATACCAGCCGTCCATCTTGTTCTTGACCTCGTCGGTGGCAGCAAAGCCACCAGAGTACCAGTACTTGATGTTGACATCATTCACGCCCAGCTCCTTGGCCGCAGCGTCAGCGCCCTGCACGAAGCCGTAGCCATAACGGATAACCGCGGGAACAGCCATGCCGCCCAGGAAGCCCAGTTCTTTGTAACCGTCGTAGACAGCGGCATAGCCAGCCAGATAACCAGCCTGCTCCTCTTTATAGGTGATCAGAGCAGTGTTGGCAGCGGGCTGAACACTGCCGTCGGCGCTCAGGTCGGTAGTGGCAACGTCCAGCGCCAGGAACTGAACGTCGGGGTACTTGGTCTGCGCTTCCGCAATGGAAGTGCCGAACAGGTAGCCGGCGACAACGATCGCCTTGGCGCCGTCATTGACGGCGTTGTCCATCTGCTCCAGACGGGCGGCGTCGGAGTCCTCAGTGGGACGATAGTAGTTGGCGTTCAGGCCATTGGCAGCGCAGAAATCCTGCACGCCCTGCCAGGTGTACTGGTTGAAAGACTGGTCATCGATGTTGCCGACGTCTGTGACAAAAGCAACATCCGTCTTGCTGCCGCTGCTGGACTCAGCAGTAGCCTCGGTGCTGGTGGATTCCGCCGTAGCAGCCGAAGAAGCGGTGGCACCGCCGCAGGCCGCCAGAGAGAGCGCCATGCAACCGGCCATAACCAATGCAAGGAACTTTTTCATGGTTTTGATCTCCTTACTATTATACTTCGGGCGGGGCGTTTCCCCGCCACATTGTCTTCAGTATAACGGATTTGCGTTTGTTTTGCAATGGAAAAACCCACGCAAATGAATTACAAAACTTTAACAAAATGTCAAAAGTCAATTCTCGATCTGCACCGTTACGGAAGGCGTATCCGGCAGCGTATCCATATCCGAATAGGTTTCCACCTTCAAATCGCTGTTTCTCAATTGCTCGTACAGGCGTTCATAGTCTCTCTGCGTAAAATTGCTGAACCGCCAGGCCGAACCGGCGAGTGCCACGCTGCCGTCGGTATAACCGACCTTTTCCGTATTTCCGACAGCCTCCTGATTCCAGGTACCGTTGGAGGAAAAGAATCCGTACAGCTGCCGTTGAACCGCTGCGTTGTAGCACTTCACCGCACTGCCCAACACACGCTCCCCCAAAGCGTTCTGGTCCCAGTCTGTTGCAAAGATTTTGCCACCGGTCTGGTTGGCCGCATCCATAGCGCGCTGTACCAGATCCCCGCCATTGGGCAGAACCAGACTTGTACCATTGTTATACCAATCCACCAGCCGGGAGGTCACCAGCCCTCCGTCCTCAATATCACCGGTGTACCAGACTTTCAGGGTGATTTCCTCGCCCTGCTGTTCCGCCGCGTCCTCAGCTCCCTGCAGAAAACCGGTGCAGTAGCGCACCACCTCCGGCACCTCATCACTGCCTGCGAACCCCAGGGATGTGTACCCTTCCGTCACAGTCGCATATCCGGCAAGGTAGCCCGCCTGCTCTTCCTGAAACTGCACGCAATGTACATTGGATTCGGTAGTATATACCGTGTAATCTTCATTATGCGGTTCCCCATCAAACAGCAGATAGTGAACGCCGGGGAAATTTGCCTGGATCTGGAACAATGCCTTTGCCATTTCTTCTCCGCGGCAGACCACAAGAGCCGCACCGCTCTGTGCAGCATTGCGAAGCGCTTCCTCTGCAGAAGCAGCTTCCCCGTCGCCATACAGGTAGGACTGCGCCGTATACCCGAAATTGGAAGCAAAGGTCTGGATTCCCTTCCAAAGCATTGACTCTGCACCGGATTCCATGGCGCCGCTCTCCGCAGCCAATGCGATCGTCGCTCCGCCCGGCAGCGGCGTAGCATCTGCTGCAGCCTGGAACACATAGGACGCATCATCCAGCGGCACTGTAAACACGGGCGAATCCTGGCTTCCCGTCTCCGGCATGCAAGCTGTAAAGGACACCAACAGCAGCAGAGACAGAAGCAGTGCAACAACTTTTTTCATGAACAACGGGAACTCCTTACATCGGGGATTGGGATTCATCGGTTTCCAGGTTGGCCGGGCCGAATCCATAGGGCAGCAGTTCGCCCAACGTGGTTACTATGTAGTCTTCTTCGGTCTTGGCCATGATAACGGTCAGCGTTGGCCCGCCAAACTCGTACAATGCCTGACGACAGACACCACAGGGACCGGTGACCAACGTGTTCACCGTCCCCTGCATACTGCCCACAATGGCAATGGCGGAGAACTTTCGTTCCCCTTCACTGACCGCCTTGAACAAAGCCGTGCGTTCCGCACAGTTGGTGGGTGTATACCCGGCATTCTCAATGTTGCAGCCGGTATAGACTTTGCCGTTCTGCGCCAGCAGCGCTGCCCCCACCTGGAAATGGGAGTACGGCGTATAAGCAAATTTCCGGGCCGCAAATGCCTGGCGAATCAAGGACTGAATTTCTGCCTTTTCCATGCCTTACTTCTCCAGGTAAGCCTCGGCCCCCAGCGCCACCTTCATCATGGCGGTAAAGCTGGTCTGACGCTGTTCCGCGGTGGTGATTTCCGGCGAAACAAAGCTGTCCGAGATGGTCAGCAGGCAGGCGGCACGCTTGCCCAGCACTTTGGCGTTGTGGAACAGTGCAAAGCTCTCCATTTCCACCGCCAGGCAGCCCTTTTCGTCCCGCAGGCGCTCCCAGTACGCCGGCTTTTCGTCGCTTGGCTCACGATAGAATACGTCCGCAGAATGAATATTGCCTTCGATCAGAGGAATCCCCTGAGCCGCCGCACTGGCTTTCAGGGCCGCGTTCAGCTCGGCATTGGGCTTCTGGATTTCATCGGTATCACCGCTCTGGGTAACGGCATAGTTGCTCTCGGAATAGGCACCGGCAGCCAGCACTACATCAAACAGTTTGGCCTTTTCGGTATAGGAACCGGCGGAGCCGATCCGAATGATATTTTCTACGCCATACTGGCTGTACAGCTCATACGAATAAATGCCAATGGACGGCATCCCCATGCCACTGCCCATCACGCTGATGGGCCGGCCCTGATAGGTTCCGGTATAGCCGAGCATGCCGCGCACATCGGTTACAAGGCGCGGATTTTCCAGGAACGTTTCAGCAATGAATTTGGCGCGCAGCGGATCGCCGGGCATCAAAACGGTTTTGGCGAAGTCGCCTTTTTCGGCGCGGTTATGCGGTGTAGACATGATCGCACACTCCTTTATTTTTGAGATTGGTGCTTATAGTATACCACATTTAACGCGATTGTGGTAAAATGTAACGGAAAAATTTGTGAAAGTGAGAGAAATCATGTCCCTACCGCATCGTTGCACCCTATGCCCCCGCGCTTGCGGAGCCGACCGCGCCGCAGGCCATACCGGTTTTTGCGGCGCCGATGATCGCCTGATGGTAGCACGCGCTGCGCTGCACCACTGGGAAGAGCCTTGCCTGAGCGGTGCACCGGACGACAAACGCGGCAGCGGCACGGTCTTTTTCAGCGGCTGTGCGCTGCGCTGCTGTTACTGCCAGAATTACCCGATCAGCCAGGAGGGTGTGGGAAAGACCATCACGACCGGGCATCTGGCCGAGATTTTTCTGCACCTGCAGCAAGAGGGAGCCCGCAACCTGAATCTTGTAACGGCCACACAGTATCTGCCGCAGGTGCGGGAAGCTCTGGACGCCGCCAGAACCGCCGGGCTGACTTTGCCCGTGGTTTACAACACCGGCGGGTATGAGACCGTAGAAACAGTCAAAGCGCTCCAGGGCTATGTGGATATCTGGCTGACGGATTTCAAATATGCGTCTGCCGCTCTGGCGACCCGTTTTTCTTCGGCCAAAGACTATCCCCCTGTAGCCGAAGCTGCTCTGCGGCAGATGCTGCTGCAAACCGGCGCACCTGTGTATGATTCCGAAGGCTTTTTGCAGCGCGGCGTCATCATTCGGCATCTGGCGCTGCCCGGTTGTGTACCGGACAGCCGGGCGGTGCTCCAGCTTCTGGCCCGGATTCAGAAAGAAACCGGTGTGCCCTTTGTCCCCAGCCTGATGAGCCAGTTTACACCTTTTTATAAGGCTGCCGAACACGGTCTGGGCCGCAGGATCACCACCTACGAATACCGTCAGGTCATTGACGAGGCCATCCGACTGGGGCTGACCGACGGTTATATGCAGGAAAAGAGCAGCGCCCGCGAAGAATATACACCGCCTTTTGATCTGGAGGGGGTCTGATGCTGCTGAGTTTTGCCTATCTGCTTCTGTTTCTGATGGCAGGCATTCTGGCCGCCCGGTATTTTCTGCCCAATACCACTTTGAATCTGCTGATCCCCATAGGATGCAGCTATGGCATTGCCATGCTGGCCGCTTTCCCTGCCCTTTTCGCGCTGGTATTCGGATTTGGCAAACTTGCTGCCATCTGTGCCGCTGTCCTGGTACTGGTTCTTCTTTTGTATCTTCTGTACCAAAGTGCTCCCCTGCCCGGTTTGTGCCAGGATGATGATCGCGGTATCATGTGGCTTTGTTTGTTGCCGGTACTGCTGGTTACCTTCTATCTGCTGCACACCCATATTTTGCATGATGTAGCCGGCACGTTCCACACCGGTCAAAGCTGCTATGGCGATTTACCCATGCACCTGGGTTTCATTGAGTACATTGCCCAGAGCGGAGAATTTCCGCCAACTTATCCCCTTTTGGGGGGAGAACACCGCTTCGGATATCCTTTTTTGTGCGAGACTGTTTCCAGCGTCTTTCGTGTGCTGGGTGCCGACCTCCGCACCGCGTATCTGCTGCCGGCCATCCCGGCCGTTATTGCCGTATTCGGAATGTTCTGGCAGTTGGCCCGACGGGTTCTGGGCAGCGTATTCAAAGCCTGTCTCGCATTTTACTTGTTCTTTATGGGCAGCGGCTTCGGATTTGTATATTTTCTGGGCAGCCGGAGCGATTTTCTGAGCATCTTCACCGGGTTTTATACCACTCCCACCAATTATACCGAAAAAAACATCATCTGGGTCAATCCCATCGTGGACCTGATGATCCCGCAGCGCGCCACCCTGTTCGGCTGGTGCCTGCTGCTGCCCGCACTGTACCTGCTATGGCGTTTTTGCTACGAAGAAGAACGCCGCCTGTGGCTGCCGCTGGCTCTGCTGATATTGCCTTTGCCGCTGATGCACACCCACAGTGCACTGGCCCTGGTGCTGCTTTGTCTGGTCGGTGGGATCTACACGCTGGTTTATTCTCCGCACCACCGCGCCGTGTTGCTGCCCTGGGCCTGGCTGGCACTCCTGTGCGGCGTTGCCTGGCTGGCACAGATGCTGCCCACCGTGCTGGCTCAGAGTGTGGACGGACAAAATATGCTGCGGCTGCATTTCAACTGGGTGAACAATTCCGGCGGCACGCTCAAAGACAATTACTTCTGGTTCTACCTCAAAAACATCGGCATCGTCTACCTGCTGCTGGTCCCCGCCTGGCTGCATGCCTCCCGCAGGCAGCGGTGGCTGTACGGCGGCGGACTGCTGATCTGGGCCCTGGCCGAAATTGTTGTCTTTCAACCCAACACCTATGACAACAACAAGCTCCTGTATGTCTGGCATATGCTGGGCTGCCTCCTGGTGGCACAGCTGCTGGCGGACGCCCTCCGCCGTCTGCGTCTCCTGCCGGTCCGTGCGGTCGCTTTGGGCGCCGTGTGTTTTCTGGGCATGTTTGGCAGCGTCTTGACGGTCGGACGTGAAATTGTCAGCGATTACCAGCACTGGAGTGCCGACGAAGTGGCACTGGGCGATTATGTTTCAGACCACGCCGCACACGACGCCCTGTTTCTGACCAGTGACCGGCACAACAATCCGGTGTTTTCCCTGGCCGGGCGCCGTATCCTTTGCGGTTCCGGCAGCTATGTCTATTATCACGGTATGGATTACGCCAACGAAGCCGCCGCCATGCGGATGCTGTATGAAATGCCGGACGATAGCACCCTGGCCGCCTGGGGCATCGACTATGTTGTGTTCGATTCTTCCGTAGCTGCGGAATTTTCCGCCAACGAGGCATGGTATGCGGCACGCTACCCCCTATGGTATCAAAACGACAGCTGCCGTGTATACCAGATTCTTTCCTAGTACCATCCCCCGCCCCTGTTGCATACTATGCAGCAAAGGGAGGGGGCTTTTTTATGGCTGTGTTTCAAAACGGCATCGATGTTTCCCGCTACCAGGGCAGCATAAACTGGTCCAAGGTGGCCGCCGCCGGCAAAGACTTCGTCATCGTCCGTCTCGGTTCCAGCAACAGCGGTGGTCTGTATGTGGACCCGTACTTTTTGCAAAACGTCAACGGCGCACACGCGGCCGGGTTGCGCGTCGGCGCATACTACTATACCTATGCCCGCACACAGACCGCAGTCGCCAATGAGCTTTCGCTGTTCATGAATGCCATGCAGGGCCTGCAGCTGGAGTACCCGGTCTTTGTGGACGTGGAAGACTCCAGCCTGACCAGTCTGGGCCGCACCCAGCTCACCAGTCTGGTTCGCTACGCCATGGATATTCTGTACCAACGAAAGTGGTATGCCGGATGGTACAGTTACACCAACTATATCAACAACTATCTCAACGCCGCCGAGCTCAGCGAATATCCGCTGTGGGTGGCAGACTACCGCTCCACTCTGGGCTACACCGGCCCCTACACCATGTGGCAATATTCGGGCAGCGGCACCGTAAACGGCATTTCCGGCGCCTGCGATCTCAACCGCAGCTACAAGGACTTTCTGCCGGCGATCAAAGCGGGCGGTTACAACAACTATGGTCCCACCGGGCCTTTGATGCAGAACGTCAGCGGATATACCCTGGTGGTGTTCAATGCCCGTACCGAGTATTTCTATACCCCCAATTTCAACGATGTCGTGGGATATCTGCCACTCGGACGCTATACCGTCACCCAGCGAAGCACCCAGAAATACAATGGTTACGATTGGGTCATTTTCGATTACAATGGCGGCTCCTACTGGACGGCCGTCCTAGGTGACCGGAACCGGCTGGAGAAAACCGGCTGACCGTTTCATTCTACTACAAAAAGGCTCTTGATCAACAACCATTTGTTGTGCTATAATTGTCTTGTTCATTTGACAAAGACTTCCAGTTTGTGGTTTAATAATTTTATATGTGCAAATTACAGTTACGTGTTATGTTACCGCAGGGGGACCCGACGCATGGCAAAAAAACAACAGGAATACGGCAATGACAGCATCCGCCAGTTGAAAGGTGCCGACCGTGTGCGCAAGCGCCCGGCCGTCATCTTTGGTTCTGACGGTGTGGAAGGCTGCGCCCATTCCATCTTTGAAATCATCTCCAACTCCATCGATGAAGCGCGAGACGGTTATGGCAACCGCATCAATGTTACGCTGTTTCCCGACCATGTCATCGAGGTCGAGGACTTCGGCCGCGGTATTCCGGTGGACTACAACAAGGCTGAACAACGCTGGAACTGGGATCTGGTGTTCTGTGAGCTGTATGCCGGCGGCAAATATGCCGAGGGCGGCGGCAACTACGATTTCAGCCTGGGCCTGAACGGTCTGGGTCTGTGTGCAACGCAGTATGCCAGTGAATGGATGACCGCCGATATCTACCGCGACGGCTTCCACTATCATCTGGATTTCAAAAAAGGCGAAAACGTGGGCGGCCTGCAGAAAGAAGAATTCAAAGGTCGCCGCACGGGTTCCGTCATCCGATGGAAACCGGACACGGAAGTTTTTACCGATATTGCGGTAGCCCCGGAAACGTTCCAGGATATGCTGCGCCGCCAGGCCGTTGTCAATGACGGGGTCACACTGATATTTACCGATAGATCCGGCAGCGAAACGCAGAAATACGAATACCTGTATGAGCACGGCATCACCGACTATGCCAATGAACTTGTGGGTGACAAAGCCCTGACTCAGGTGCACTCCTGCTCCGGGGCCGCAGTCGGCCGTGACCGCGCCGACCAGCCGGATTATCAGGTCAAGATGAATGTGGCGTTTGCCTTCTCCAACACGGTGCAGGCACTGGAATACTACCACAACTCCAGCTGGCTGGAGCACGGCGGCAGCCCCGACCGTGCGGTGCGCACCGCCTTTGTCAGCCAGATCAACGCCTGGCTCAAGAGCAAGGGACTTTACAAAAAGAACGAAAGCGCCATCACCTTCTCCGATGTGCAGGACTGCCTGGTACTGGTCTCCTCCAGCTTCTCCACCCGCACCAGCTATGAGAACCAGACCAAAAAGGCCATCACCAACAAGTTTGTGGCCCAGGCCATGACCGAGTTTCTCAAGCATCAGCTGGAAGTCTACTTTATCGAGCACCCCGACGAGGCAGAGAAAGCCTGCAAACAGGTGCTTATCAACAAGCAGAGCCGCGAACATGCCGAGAAAGCCCGCATCACCATCAAAAAGACGATGACCCAGCAGATGGATCTCGCCAACCGGGTACAGAAATTCGTGGATTGCCGCACCAAGGACGCCTCCCGCCGCGAGCTCTATATTGTGGAGGGTGATTCGGCTATGGGCGCCGTCAAACAGAGCCGGGATTCCGAGTTCCAGGCCATCATGCCGATCCGCGGCAAGATCCTCAACTGCCTGAAAGCCGACTACGCCCGCATCTTCAAATCCGATATCATCACCGACCTGATTCGTGTGATGGGCTGCGGCGTGGAACTGGGCGGCAGCCACAACAAGGATCTGGCCAGTTTCAACCTCGATAATCTGCGCTTCAACAAAGTCGTCATCTGTACCGATGCCGACGTGGACGGTTATCAGATCCGCACGCTGGTGCTCACCATGCTCTACCGCCTGACCCCGACCCTGATCAACAAGGGGTATGTCTATATTGCGGAATCCCCGCTGTACGAGATCAACACCAAAAGCAAGACCTACTTTGCGTACACGGAGCCGGAGAAAGCAGACATTCTGCGCCGCATCGAGGGCGAGAAGTATACGATTCAGCGTTCCAAAGGTCTGGGTGAAAACGACCCCGAGATGATGTGGCTGACCACCATGAGCCCCGAAAGCCGCCGTCTGATCAAGGTGCTCCCCACCGACGCCGAACGTACCGCCCAGGTATTTGACCTGCTGCTGGGTGACAACCTGCAGGGACGCAAAGAGCATATCGCCGAACATGGCGCCGAATATCTGGATGATCTGGATGTAAGCTGAGACGAGGGAAACTATGGCAAAAAAACGTGAAAAGAAAATCACTCCGGTACGTCCGCAGTTGGGCGATAACGTCGAGATTCTGTCAGCCGGCGAGATCATCGAAACCCCCATCACGGAGACGCTGGAAACCAACTATATGCCCTATGCGATGAGCGTCATCGTCTCCCGCGCGCTGCCTGAGATCGACGGTTTCAAGCCTGCCCACCGCAAGCTGCTGTACACCATGTATGAAATGGGCCTGCTGAAAGGCGCCCGTACCAAGAGTGCGAACATCGTGGGCAGCACCATGCACCTGAATCCCCACGGTGATGCCGCCATCTACGATACGATGGTGCGTATGGGCCGCTCCAACGAGAGCCTGCTGGTCCCGTTCGTGGATTCCAAGGGTAACTTCGGTAAGGCGTACAGCCGCGATATGGCCTATGCCGCCGCCCGTTACACCGAGGCTAAGCTAGAACCTGTCTGCGAGGAACTGTTCCGCGACATCGACAAGGACACGGTAGACTTTGTGCCCAACTACGATGGCACCACCACCGAACCCACCTTGCTGCCGGTCACCTTCCCCACCATTCTGGCCAACAACACCCTGGGTATTGCGGTCGGTATGGCTTCCAACATCTGTTCTTTCCATCTGGAAGAATTGTGCAACGCCACCATTGCACTGATGAAGGACCCCCAGGCCGAACTCAAAGAGATCATCCCCGCCCCCGATTTTGTAGGCGGCGGCACCATTCTCTACGATGCAGCAGAGATGGAGAACGTTCTGGAAAAGGGCCGCGGGAGCATCCGCGTGCGTGCCCAGTGGAGTTATGACAAAGAGAACAACTGCATTGATGTGACCCATATCCCGCCCACCACCACGGTGGAGGCGATCATGGACAAGATCACCGAGCTGGTCAAGCTGGGCAAGATCCGCGAAATCAGCGACATGCGTGACGAAACGGACTTGAACGGTCTGAAACTGACCCTTGACCTCAAGCGCGGCCAGGACCCGGACAAACTGATGACCCGGCTGTTCAAGGCCACGCCGCTGGAGGACAGCTTTGCCTGCAACTTCAATGTCCTGATTGCCGGTCAGCCCAAAGTGCTGGGCGTGCGCGACATCCTGCTGGAATGGATTGCCTTCCGTGCCGAATGTGTGCGCCGCCGCACCTACTACGATCTGCAGGGCAAGCAGAAGCGCCTGCACCTGCTGCAGGGTCTCAAAGCCATCCTGCTGGACATCGACAAGGCCATCGAGATCGTGCGCAACACCGCCGAGGAGACCGAGGTCGTCCCCAACCTGATGATCGGGTTCGGCATCGACGAGGTACAGGCAGAATATGTAGCTGAAATCAAGCTCCGTCATCTCAACCGCGAATACATCCTCAAACGCACGGCGGAAATTGAAGAGCTGGAAGAGGCCATTGCCGATTTGCAGGACATCCTGAAACGGCCGGCACGCATCAACAAGATCATCATGAATGAACTGTCTGATGTTGCGAAGAAATACGGCAAACCCCGCCGCTGCGAAATTTTGTACGAAATCCCCGCCAGCGAGACCGAGGAACCCGAGCAGCAGATTCCCGATTATCCGGTGCATCTGTTCTTCACGCGGGACGGCTATTTCAAGAAGATCACGCCCCAGAGCCTGCGCATGAGTGGCGAGCAGAAACTGAAGGACGGTGACGAGGTGCTGTTCACCTGTGAGAGCACCAACAGCGTGGAACTGCTGTTCTTCACGAACCATCACCAGGTATACAAGTCCCATGCCTACGACTTCGGCGACAGCAAGGCCAGCGTGCTGGGGGATTATGTTGCGTCCTCGCTGGGTATGGACGAAGGCGAGGTACCGCTGTATATGGTGGTCACCCCGGATTACAAGGGCTGGATGCTTTTCTTCTTCCAGAATGGCAAATGCGCCAAGGTCCCGTTGAGCAGCTACGAGACCAAACAGAACCGCCGCAAACTGTTGAAAGCCTACAGCGACAAGGCCGAACTGGCCTGCATGCGGTATCTGCCGGAAGAAACCGAATTGGCCATCTTTACCACCAACAACCGCCTGCTGCTGGCCGGCAGCGCGCTGATTCCCGAAAAGGCCACCCGTGACACCGCCGGTGTCAACGTGGTAACACTGAAGAAGAACGCCCGCATTGCCCGTGTCACGCTCTCCTCCGGTCTGGAACTGGCCGAGGCCCATCGCTATCGTGTGCGCACTCTGCCTGCCGCCGGTGCGATTCTGCGCGCTGATGACAGCGTGGAACAGCTGACGCTCTAACTTTGCAAAACAAAAAAGCTCCCGCGGAGCTCAGGTTTTTCCTGAAGTCCGCGGGAGTTTTTGGTTTCGTTATTAAATCAGGCCAGCAGCGGTTTGCAGGCAGCAGCCAGCTTGTCTTTCTGGGCCTGGGCTTCGGCCAGGTCCTTACCCTTGGTGGTGAAGTAGGCCTTGATTTTGGGCTCGGTACCGGAAGGACGGACCACGACCGTAGCACCGCTTTCCAGCGTGTAGATCAGGACGTTGGCCGCGGGCAGACCCGTTTCCTCGGATTTTTGGTAGTCCACGACCTTGACGACCTTATCACCGTCGAAATCCTTCGGCGGGTTGGTGCGCAGGTTCGCCATGATCTCTGCCATCTTGTCCATGCCGGACAGGCCCGGGAACTCAAAGCTGTCCACCTTGTTGAGATAACGGCCATATTCGCTGTAAATGCGCTCCAGTTCTTCCTTGATGGAGCTGCCCTGGGCACGATAGTAAGCAGCCATCTCACAGATCAGCATGGAGCCGATGATGGCATCCTTATCGCGCACATAGGGGCCGGCCAGGTAACCATAGCTTTCCTCGAAGCCGAAGATGAAGCGCTCCACTTCCCCGTCGGCTTCCAGCTTGGCGATCTGATCGCCGATCCACTTGAAGCCGGTCAGCACGTTGCGGCATTCCACGCCATAGTGCTCTGCGACCTTATCGGCCAGCGGCGTGGACACGATGGACTTGCACATAACGGGATTCTTGGGCATGGTGCCCTGCTCGATGCGGCCCGCACAGATGTAGTCCAGCAGCAGTACACCCACCTCGTTGCCGGAGAGCAGCTCATAGCTGCCGTCCTTGCACTTGACAGCAATGCCCACACGGTCCGCGTCGGGGTCGGTGGCAAGCATCAGATCGGCACCGGACTTTTCCGCCAGCTCCAGCCCTAAGCGCAGTGCCTCGAAAATCTCGGGGTTGGGATACGGGCAGGTCGGGAAGTTGCCGTCCGGGTCTTTCTGTTCCGGCACGATGGTGATGTCGGTGATACCAATGTCCTTGAGCACATGGGTCACCGGAACCAGACCGGAACCGTTCAGCGGGCTGTAAACCAGCTTGAGACCAGCGGTCTTGCAGATGCCGGGACGGATGGAACGGGCCTCGATGGCCTCGTACAGCGCGTTGATGCAGTCATCGCCCACATATTCGATAAGGCCCTGGGCCATGCCCTCCTCAAAGGAGATCAGCTTGGCACCGGTCAGAATATCGGTTTTCTGGATTTCGGCATACACGATGTCAGCAGCCTCGTCGGTCATCTGGCAGCCATCCGGGCCGTAAGCCTTGTAGCCGTTGTACTTGGCAGGATTGTGACTGGCCGTCACCATAATGCCGGCATTGCACTTGTAATACCGCGTGGCAAAGGAAAGTGCAGGCACCGGCATGAGTGCCTTGTAAATGCGGACCTTGATGCCGTTGGCTGCCAGGACCTGGGCCGCCGTGCGGGCAAACAGGTCACTCTTGATACGGCTGTCGTAGCTGATGGCAACCGTCTGGGTGCCGCCCTGGGTCTTGACCCAGTTGGCCAGCCCCTGCGTTGCCTGACGAACCACATAAATATTCATACGGTTGGTGCCGGCGCCGATCACGCCGCGCAGGCCAGCCGTGCCAAACTTCAGCGCCACAGCAAAACGGTCCTGAATCGCAGCGTCGTCGTCCTTGACACTCTCGAGCTCGGGTTTGAGGTCGGGGTCGTCAAGGTCGGCAGCCAGCCAACGTTCATACATATCCTGATACATAAGTACACACCTACACTTTCCATATAAATGCAGTAAGCATATACTAAATATACCAACTCGCAGCAGCGCTGTCAATGAAATTTTAGGCATAATAGCCTGTTCTTCCGCCGAAACGCTTGTGAATCCGCTCACGGCGCGCTATACTTGTCATAGAATGTCAAAGCGGGAGGGCAATGTATGTTTGCAAAGGTGACGAGCCTGGGTGTCACGGGCCTTGCCGGGTATCTTGTGCAGGTGGAAACCGATCTGTCCGGCGGTCTGCCGCAGTTCAATCTGGTGGGATTGCCGGATTCTGCCGTCAAGGAGAGCAGCGAGCGCGTTCGCAGTGCGGTCAAGAATCTGCACCATCCATGGCCGCCCAGCCGCATCACCATCAATCTTGCCCCCGCCGATGTCCGCAAAACAGGTCCTGTATATGATCTGCCGGTTTTCATCGGAATTCTGGCTGCTCAAGGCAAGCTCCCGGCACCGGGGCCCGAGCGCGCCTTTGTGGGCGAATTGGGGCTGGACGGCACGCTGCGTCCGGTGACCGGTGTCTTGCCCATGGCCCTTGCCGCTGTACAGCAGGGTGTGAAAGAATTGTTTCTTCCTGCCGAGAATGCAGCTGAAGCCGCTATAGCCGAAGGACTTACCGTTTACCCGGCCCGCAACGCCCAGGAAGTGGTCCTGCACCTGTGCGGCACCGAGCCGATCAGCCCTGCCCAGGCCGACAGCTACGACGAAAACGGTACCTGGCTGGGTCCCGATATGGCCGATGTGCGCGGGCAGACTGAAGCACGCCGCGCCCTGGAAGTGGCAGCTGCCGGTGGGCATAATCTGCTGCTCGTCGGCCCGCCGGGCACCGGCAAGAGTATGCTGGCCAAGCGGCTGCCCGGCATTTTGCCGCCGTTGAGCTACGAAGAAGCGTTGGAGACCAGCGCCATCTATTCCGTGGCCGGGTTGTTGCGGGGTGGAGCAGGACTTTTGAAAACCCGGCCGTTCCGCAGTCCGCACCACAGCGTCAGCTCCACCGCCATCGTGGGCGGCGGCACCTTTCCCCGCCCCGGCGAAGTAAGTCTTGCCCATAATGGCGTCCTGTTTCTGGACGAGCTGCCGGAATTTTCCCGGGATACGCTGGAGGTTCTCCGTCAGCCGCTGGAAGATGGCTTCGTCACGGTCAGCCGTGTCCATGGAACCGCTTCGTACCCCTGCAAATTCATGCTGGTGGCAGCCATGAATCCCTGCAAATGTGGCTACCTGGGACACCCCACCCGAGAATGTACCTGCACCCCCAGCGCCATCGAACAATACCGCCGCCGTATCTCCGGACCGTTGCTCGACCGCATCGATCTGCATGTGGAAGCCCTGCCGGTGGAATACGAAGAGCTGGCAGCCGATCAGGGCGGCGAATCCAGTGCCATTGTGCGCGCCCGTGTAATGACCGCCCGCGCCCTGCAGCGAGAGCGGTATCGTGCTCTGCCCGGGGTACGCTGCAACGCCCAGCTGCCCGGGAGCGCTCTGCGGCGCTTCTGCCGCATGACGCCCGCCGCCGAGAAAATCCTGCGTGGCGCCTTTGAGCGTTTGGGGTACAGCGCCCGCGCCTACGACCGGATTCTGCGGGTTGCCCGTACCCTTGCCGACCTGGACGGCAGCGAAGTATTGGATGCCGCGCATCTGTCGGAAGCACTGCAGTACCGCAGCCTTGACCGGAAATTCAGTTCCCGCTAAAAAAGTTCCCGTGGTTTCACGCCACGGGAACTTTCTCATTCACTTTGCTGCAGCAAAACTTCCAGGAAGTCTTTTGCGCTCTTCTCCCAACTGTACTGTGCCAGCAGCTGTGCCGCATCTTTTTGGGGAGGCGTCACATCATCCACATACCCGCGATTGGTTTTGAGGTCGATGTACCCTGCACAATCCCCATAGATTTCCCGCATGCAGGGAGTATCACTTACATAGATACGCGGTGCGCCGCATGCCACCGCTTCCAGGGGCGGAATGCCGAACCCCTCGTAAAGTGTCGGGAAGAGAAATGCCTTGCAATGGTGCATCAGTGCCTTGGCCTCCCCGTCAGACACATAGCCGAGGTAGACCACATTGGGCAGATTGGCAAGACCCAGTCGTTTGGCTTCCGCTTCCAGGCTGCCGCCGCCTGCGATGGCAAACACCGCATCCGGTTTGTTGCGGGCAGCACGCAGTACCCACGGGAAGTTCTTGTTCTTCAGCAGATTTGCCATACTGAAATAGTATTCCCCGCGCCGGAGCTGCGGCACTTTTGCAAAGATGCCTTCGTCAGGCGCAATGCGCTGCATCTGCTGCCAGGCATTGTACACTACCGAGATCCGGTCCGGCGTCACCCCGTAGTACCGTGTGAGCTCGCTCTTGGAAAACTGCGAAACGGTGATAATATGTTCCGCCACGCGGGCGATCCGGCGGTACTGCAGGCGGTGCCAGGCAGCGCTCACACGGCCACGAAGATCCGTATAAAAATCCGGCCGGGCACGGTAGCAAACATCATGTACCACCGCGATCCCGTTAAATCCAAATACCGGAATCACATTGCAGGTGGCCAGTCCTCTGGCTCCTCGCTGCTTGAGATAGGCGGGATAATCCCGCTGTTGCCAGGCGGTCCCCTTGTGGGTACCAAAGGTCACCGTGCGGATATTTTCATAGACCGGCACCCGCACGTCAGGCGGTGCCACCACTTCGACCAGTCCCGGCGGCACAATGGCATCCAGCGCCGAAAGAAGCTCGATAGAATACCGCTGAATTCCCGAGACGCGCTGCCCGAAAAAAGAGCCATCGACAGCCCACACAATGTTTCCCATACTGCCACCTACTGTTCTGCGGCGGCTTGCAGCCCCGCATATTGTTGTTTGAAACGCAGAATCCTTGCCACACTCTCGTTCAGCCGCTCTTCGCTGATCGTTCCATCCTGCACGGCTGTCATCACGGCCTCAAATGCTTCGGTCAGACCGTCCGGCATGAGAATGATGTCATTTCCCGCCAGCACGGCCTGCACGGCCGCCTGCCCCGGTGTGTATTGTTTCGTGATGGCGCCCATCGCCAGGGAGTCCGTGACCAGCAAGACCTCCTCACCCGCCAGCAGTTCCTCCCGAAGCAGCTTGGTGACCACCGTCTCAGAAAGAGAAGCCGGTGCATCGCCGGTACCAAGTGAAGGCGCCGCAATGTGGCCCACCATGACCGCCCGAAGGCAGTCCCCGCTTTCGCTGTCCGGTGAAGGCAAAAAAGGCAGAAATTCGCACTGCATCATTTCCTCCCGGGTGCGATCGGTATACGCCAGTCCGCTGTGGCTGTCTTCGGCCGTATTGCCATGCCCCGGGAAATGTTTAAAGGTAGGAAGAATGTTTTCCTCCTGTAAGCCCCTGGCCATCCCACGGGCCATCACCGCTGCGGTTTCAGCGTCCCGCGAAAAAGCCCTTGTGCCGATGACTGTATTATCGGGATTGGTCCACACGTCGGCAACCGGCGCGAAGTCCATGGTAAAACCATAGGACTTCAGATAGGCACCCATGGTACGCCCCATCTGCCGGGCATTCTCCGCATCTCCCGTAGCGCCTACTGCTGCGGAGCTTTCATACTGCGGCAGATCGAACCCTGTATGGTTGGCCAGACGTGCCACGCTGCCGCCTTCTTCATCCACTGCAATCAACAGCGGAATCGTACTGGCTTGCTGTAAGGACGCATTGAAAGCGGTAATCTGCTGCGGGTCCACGATGTTTTTGCCGAACTGGCAGATTCCTCCCACCGGATAGTCCGCCAGCGTTTGGCGCATTGCGTCGCTCAGTTCCTTGACGCCGTATGCCGTTTCATCATCGATGGTCTCCTGTTCCAAGGACAGGTCCAACGCATCCGGCCGCACCATGAACAACTGGCCGACTTTTTGCCGCAGCGTTATCTGCTGAAGCAGTCGATCCGGTCCAGATTCCAACGCTGAAGTGGTTGCTGGAAGCGGTGTGGGGACGGCAGCCGTTGACACAGGATGTTCTTCCCCACAGGCACACAGCAACAACGGCAAGGCCAAAAATGCCGCAAAACGACGGAATTTCGTCCGTGCCATCTCCGCTCGCCCCCTTTGTTTTGTATTATACCATGGGCCGTCCGGCAGGGCAACCCGCCGCCCTAAGAGAAAAAGCCTTCGCCCCGTATAAGGGCAAAGGCTTTTCTCGATCATTCACTCTGTGCGACGTCCGCGTAGTCGTCCTTGCCGCCCACCGGATGCTCTGCCACGATGCTGTCCGTTTCCTCTTCCGCGGATTCCGCAGTAGCGGTTTCATCGTACAGGCTTTCCTTGGTCACAGCAAACGCCGTTTTGTAATCGGCATTCACTTCATAAACAACGGTCGGCGTCTCGCTGGACGCCAGATAGCACAGGGTATCATCATCGGTTTTCAGATTGCCGAAGCCTACCGTCAGGCTGGTTCCGTCGGTAAAGGTCAGTGTTACGGTGGCGTCCGGCGCATCCAGGCCATAGGTGCTGTCCGCTTCAGGCGAGGTGATCGTCCAGTCCGTCTGTGCACCACATATCGTATTGGCCATCTTCTTGACCGCATCCTGGTCCAGTGCGTAATCCGGGTCGTCCGTCAGGGTCCAGGTCCCATCGTTCTGTGCAAAGCTCAGGTTACCCACCTGCATAGCAGCCACATCGTCGATGGTTTTGTCGGTGAGGGTCTGTGCCTTATACAGCTCCCGCGGGGCCTTGCAAAGCCCTGCCAGATCAGTCTGGGGCACGGTATAGACCGTCCCTTCATCGTCGTACACGTAATAAATATCTGCCACATCGTTGGCCTGGTCTACGGTAAGTGTGCAGGTCGTTTCTCCGCTGGAGATGGCAAAGACCATCAGCGGCGTATCGCTCCGGGCCGGTATCTCCGTCAGTTCTTCCTGTTGGAGCTGACGGTTTGCGGTCAGGCCCGCAAATTTCTCGATCAGCGAGCCGACCACCTCCTGGTCCAATGGCAAAGTCGGGTCGGATTCCAGCATCCAATCCCCTTCGCTGCCTTTCAGCAGGGTCGCCTCGGTGTTGTCGCCGCTGTAGGAAACCTGATCAATGGCATCGACAGAGAAGTTGCACAGTGCAATCCCCTGCTCCTGCTGCCCGGCCTGCGAAAGTTCCAAAGCAATCAGCAGCATTGCCAGCACCAGCACGCCCGCCGCCAGAACCAAAAGCGGCATCATCTTTTTTCGATTCACGGCTATTTTCTCCTTTTATCTGCGGCGGCGGATCAGGCAGACCACGACGCCTGCAATCAGACAGACAATCGGAAGCACAAAGATGAACAGCAATCCCAAGCCGATCATCGCGCCATTGGGTACCGTAAGGCTCGTTGCACTCAGACTCTTGCTGTTGATGACCGCTGTCGTCTGTTCATTGTTGAACCAGTTGACAATGCTGCCCAGCATCTGGGCGTTTCCACCGGACACGCTCTGGTTCGTCGCGGACAAAAGCGCATTGGGGCAGTTGATCCACACGACGCGGGTCCCCGTTGCGGTATTTTCAGCCGCCACCGCCAGGTCAAAGGTTCCTTCCGGGTCCGAGTCGGATTTTTCCACCGTCTCGGCATTGGCGTAGTCCAGCAGAGAATACGCGCTGTCGCTTGTAGAGAGCAGCGGCGTCAGAACATAGGCACTGTCCTCGCTCTGCACAATCCCCTGGGCGATGGGCATATACACCCGCATGCCGCTGGTCATGCCGGCCATGATCTCGTTGCCGTCAACATCCGGCATCAGATAGGTCTGCGGATAACCGTACGGATAATGGTCGGCATCCGTCTCCACCAGCAGCCCTTGCTGACGCGTCATACCGCAGGATGCCAATATTGCATCCAGCTGCGGGGTATTGACCGTAAAATCGGTAACGACAAGCAGTTTGCCCCCGTTTTCCACATAAGCCGACAGCATGGCGGCCTCGGCCTCCGTCACATCGGCCAGCGGTGCATTGATCAGCAGCTCACTGGCATCTTCCGGAATGGAACCGGCCGTTGTCAGATTGAGTTCTTCTACCGTGACACCGGCATTGTCCAGCGTCTCGGTAAAATCATCTGTCAGGGATGTTTCTCCGTGGCCGGTCAATTCATACATCCGGTAACTTGTGGTGCGTACTACCTTGGCAATCCCCGCCGTCAGGCAGTTCTCTGCATCAAAGCTGTACTGCTGTGTGCCGTAATAGTAATAGGCTTCCAGATCCATGGGGTACATTTCGTTGTAACTCACAACGTCGTAGGTATCTGCCGTGGTCAAAACCACGCAGCCTGTAGATGCTCCCTCGTACTTTTCCGCAAAGGTCGGATAGAGCACCGGGTCCCGCTGTTCCCAGGTAAAGTAACTGCTTTCGTCGGCATAGCGGTCCAAAAGGCGGGTGATATTGTCATCTTCCTGCCCCGAAATCGCCAGGTAATATGCCTTCACATCGGTCTGCAGTTCATGGAGCAGATTGGTGCTCGTTTCGCTGAGGGTGAACAACGCACTGGTGGAGATATCATACTCGGTATATTGGCCGGGCAGTGCCCGCACCACCAGATTGAGCAGGATTACGGCCAACAGAACCACGACCGTGAGCACCGAAGCATAGATGCCGTTGCGGAAAGTCTTTTTGCTGCCATGCAGTTTTTGCCAGTTTTCTTTCAGATTCATCTGTGGTCCCTCCCTCAATTCCAGCGGCGGCGCTCAAGCGCCTGCCCCGTCAGGAACAGGAACAGCGCGATGACCGAGAGATAGTACACGATGGCAGACACGCTGAACATACCGCCCACAACGCCGTTGAAAGGATCAAACAGCGCCAGAGCGGAAAGCACACTGTCAAACGCAGTGAGCAGCCAGGTGGGGCGTACCACGAACAGGACACCCAGCAGAACGCCGCCCACACAGAATACTGCGCAGCCTGTGGTAAGGCTTTTGCAGACAACGCCCACCAGCACCGAAGCGATGAGCAGCACAACCAGAAATACAATGAGCGCCAGCAGATTGCCGCTGGTGAACATCGTCTGGATGCCATTCATCAGATAGGCCACGATGAGCACGCCAAAGGTAGCCAGATAGGCAATGATCTGGTTTTCCGTCAGGGCTGAAATCCAGGTACCGATGGCCAGGCAGGCGCCCCCCAGCAGCAGATACGCCAGCAGCGCACTGTAGGCCGATACCAGAGAAACGCTGCCGAAGGCTTTCAGAATCAGCGGCATGAACACCGCCACGATCAGGGGCGCCGCAAATACCACAAATTCTGCCAGGAATTTTCCCAGCACAATAGAAGGGATGCCGACAGGGCTTGTCAGCAGCAGCTGATCCGTCTTGTTGCGGCGTTCCTCGGCAAAGCTGCGCATGCTGATAGCGGGCATCAGGAAAAGTAAGATCATCGTGGTCGTGTACAGCACCGAAGCAAAGTCCGAGGAGGCATACATCAGATTGCGGTTGGTAAAGTACAACCCCAGGAAGAACAGGCTGACCGCGGCCGTCACATATCCGACCATGCCGGTAAAATAGGCCCTTGTTTCGCGTTTGAAGATTGCCGCCATATTATGCCTCCTCCTTTTCTTCCGGATTTTCCGTCAGCTGCAGGAACACATCCTCCAGGCTCATGCTTTCGGCGCTCAGGGTGAGTACCGGGCAGTTGGCCTGGGCCAGTGCCAGGGAAAGCGCGCCCCGAAGATCGGTGCCCGCTTCGCTGACAGCGGTAAAGCTGACCTCGCCGCCCTTTTCGGCGGTCACGCGCAGATCACTGAGCCCCGGCACCGTGGCAGCCGCCGCCAGGACAGCCTCCCGCCCGCCCTGGGCTGTAGCAGAGATCGTACCTTTGGCCGCCAGTTTGCCTGCCAGCTCCTTCGGTGTGCCCTGTGCGATCAGCTTGCCTTTGGCAATGATGAGCACGCGGTCACAGACCGTCTGCACTTCACTGAGGATATGGCTGGACAAAATGACGGTATGGGTTTTGCCCAGATCGTGGATCAGCGAACGAATCTCGATCATCTGGGCGGGGTCCAGACCCACGGTGGGCTCGTCGAGAATAATGACTTTGGGCGACCCGAGCAGTGCCGCGGCGATCCCCACACGCTGACGATACCCTTTGGAAAGGTTGCGGATCAGGCGCAGCTCCATACCCTGCAACCCGGCGCGGGCGCAGACATTTTCCACCGCCGTGCGGCGTTCCGCCTTTTTGCGCACGCCTTTGAGTTCCGCCACAAACAGAAGATATTCCGTCACCGTCATGTCCTGATACAGCGGCGGCTGCTCCGGTAAATACCCGATGCAGGACTTGGCCTCGGACGGTTCCTCGGCAATATCGTGTCCATCGATTTTTACGCCCCCCTTTGTTGCCGACAAATACCCGGTGAGAATATTCATCGTGGTGGATTTTCCGGCGCCGTTGGGTCCCAACAGTCCGTAAATGCAGCCATCCTCTACCGTAAAGCTGATATCATCCACAGCGGTATGTTTGCCGTAACGCTTTGTCAGATGAGTCACTTCGATCAAAGTGTTTTCTCCCCCTTTTGTAGGAATCCCTGTGTACAGCCTCTCTACCGGCTGCACATGCAGATTTGATTATAACGCCAAATTGTGAAAATTGTGAGGTAGGACGTTTACAGAGTATAAAACATTGCCAGGCCGAATCGTGTATGATATAGTAAAGGCGTACAAAAAGCGGCATTCCTTGCCAAACCGGGAGGCACCATGATGACCGAGCGTGAAAAAATGCTGGCGGGCCAGCTGTATGACTGCGGGGACGCAGAATTGCTGACCCAATGGCACAAAGCAAAAAATCTTGTGCGGGAATACAATCAGATGGACTCCACCGACGCGGCCGCGAAAGACCGTATTCTGACCGAGCTTCTGGGCGGGCGCGGTGCCAATTTATGGATTACTGCCCCCTTTTATGTGGATTACGGCAACAACATCTACTTCGGCAACAACTGCGAAGTAAACATGAACTGCACCTTCTTGGATGATAACCGTATCATCATTGGTGACAACGCCCTGATCGCTCCCAATGTGCAGATTTATACGGCGTTCCATCCCACCAGCGCAGCCGAACGGTTCGGTCCGCAGAAAGAGGGCGGTTCTTTTTCCTTCTGCAAGACCCAGACCGCCCCGGTCATCGTCGGCAACAACGTATGGATCGGCGGCGGTGCCATCCTTCTGCCGGGCGTACATATCGGCGACAACGTCGTTATCGGTGCCGGCAGTGTTGTCACGAAGGATATCCCGGCCAACACTGTGGCCTGCGGCAATCCCTGCCGCGTCATACGCGAAAATCCTTGAGACTTGAAACCGACAAAGCCCGGAGCCAAAGCTCCGGGCTTTGTTTATACCAGTTCCACCTTGTAGGTCTGCAGCCAGTAATTGAGCTGCAGGAACCATGCGATCGTCTGGGGCGTTGTCATCAGCTGCCCGTACCACGGCACCGGATTGTCGGTGCCCGATGCCAGCAGCTGTTCCAACGCCTCGGGGCGGATGATACGCAGCATCGGAGCCGCCGGGTCTTCCAGCACCTTTCGCAGTTCTGCCGAGACTGCCGCCAGATAGGCCGGATTCCAGGTCTTGGGGTACGGACTCTTTTTGCGCCAGAGCGCCTCCGGCGGAAGTACACCGGTCATAGCTTCCCGCAGCAGTCCTTTTTCCTTGCCCTGGTAATCCTTGAATTCCCACGGCACCGAATAGAGATATTCGGCAATCCTGTAATCGCAGAACGGCACACGGACTTCCAGTCCGCTGTACATACTCATGCGGTCTTTGCGGTCCAGCAGCGTCTGCATGAACCAATGGAAATTCAGACTCATCATCTGCCGCATCCGCTGCTCCAACGGTGAAAGTCCCGGCCGCACCGAGGTTTCAGCCAGCGTCTTTTGGTATTGGGCATCCACGAACGCCTCCGGGTCGATGTCTCCCAGCACCCCCGGCTTGATGAAACTCGCCCGGTAGGTGGTGGACTGCGCCCAGGGAAAGCCGTATTTTTCCCGCACGGTGGGGTCCCGGTACCAGGGATATCCACCGAAAATCTCATCGGCACATTCTCCCGACAGGGCCACGGTGGCATGGGGCTTGATATACCGGCAGAACGCCAGCAGCGAGGCATCCACATCGGCCATGCCCGGCAGGTCACGTGCCTCCACCGCCTCATACAGGGCGGGCACCAGTTGGGGGGTATCCAGTGTGACCCAGTGATGCTCGGCATGCAGGAAATCATTCATGATCCGGATGAACGGCGCGTCCGGTCCCGGCTGGAATTTGGTCTCATGGAAATAGCGTTTGTTGTCCTTGTAGCCCACCGAAAACGTATGCAGCGTCTTGCCCTGCGCCGTAAAGTGCGCATCCGCCACCGCCGAAATCAGGCTGGAATCCAGCCCGCCTGACAGGAATGTTGCCACCGGTACGTCGGAGACCAGCTGCCGTTCAATGGCATCCATCAGCAGATCCCGCACCTTGTGCGCGGTGGCCGTGAAATCATCGGGATGCTCATGGTCGACGAGCTGCCAGTAGCGATGCAGCAGCAGGCGGCCACTGTCCGCCTCATAAATAGCATATTGCCCCGGCAGCAATTCGTGCACATTCTGAAACACCCCACTGCCAGGCATGCGGCCAGGTCCCAGAAGAAGTACTTCCGCCAACCCGTTGGCATCCACACGAGGCGGAACCGCCGGGTGTGCCAGCACCGTTTTGATCTCGCTGCCAAAGATCAGGCTGTCTCTGGTCCGGGCATAAAACAAAGGCTTGACGCCGCAGCGGTCCCGCGCCAGAAACAGTTTGCCGGCATGGGCCTCCCATATCGCAAAGGCAAAAATGCCATTGAAGCGGTCCACACAGGAAGCCCCCCACTCGGCATAGGCGTGAAGTAGCACCTCCGTGTCGGAATGGCCTTGGAAAGTATGTCCCCGGGACTCCAGCACCGCCCGCAGTTCCGGTGTATTATACAGTTCGCCGTTGTAGACAAGGGTGTAGCTTTCCCCCTGCCAGTCCAGCTGCATCGGCTGGCATCCGTTTTCCAGGTCCACCACGGCCAGGCGCGCATGAATCAGGGCCGCACGTCCGCTGATGTACATGCCCCGCTGGTCCGGCCCGCGGCGGGCCAGCGTGCGCTGCATCACGCAGTAGGCCGCGTAATTGCCCTGAATGGCGCGCGGGTCGCGCCCGATCTGCCCCGCTATTCCGCACATAAAAAGTCCCCTTTCTGCAATAGCTCCTACCAGGAGTATGCGGAAAGGGGTTCCTTTTAGAACTTTTCTTCGTGCTGTGCTGCGGCGATGGCATCGGCAATGCGGTGCGCCACGGCGTCCTTGCTCTGCAAGGGCAAAGCCTCGCTGCCTTGCTCTGTGATAAGGGTCACCACGTTAGTGTCCACACCGAAGCCGGCACCCGGCACTTTCAGGTTGTTGGCCACGATCATGTTCATATGCTTTTTATGCAGCTTGGCAGTGGAATTTTCAATCAGATCCCGCGTTTCCATCGAGAAGCCACACACAAACAAGTTTTGCGGCTTATGCTCTCCCACCCAGGCAAGAATGTCCTGGGTACGTTCCAGCGCCAGCGTCATCTCACCGTCCTGCTTTTTGACCTTGTCCTGTGCAACATTGGCAGGACGGTAATCCGCTACCGCGGCCGCCATCACCAGCGCATCGGCGTCCATGGCATGCTCCTGCACTGCGGCAAACAAATCGGCCGCCGTAGTAAAGGGCACCATTTTCACAAAGGGAACCGCGGGTAATGTGCAGCCGGTAGATGCCAACAGCGTGACATCCGCGCCGCGCAGCATGCAGGCACGGGCCACAGCGTACCCCATTTTACCGGTGGAATGGTTGGTCAGGTAGCGTACCGGGTCCATGGGTTCCTGGGTAGCGCCCGCAGAAACCACGACCTTTTTGCCGCGCAGATCCTTTTCACAGGCCAGTTCCCGCAGCACATAATCCACAAGAACGCCCTCTTCCGGCAGACGGCCGGAGCCCACATCGCCGCAGGCCAGCAGGCCGGAGCCCGAGGGAATCACGGTAAAGCCGTAGTGTTCCAATGTTTTCAGGTTATCCTGGGTGATGGGATTTTCCAGCATATGGGTATTCATGGCCGGCGCCACCAGTTTGGGGCAGGTCGCGGCCAAAGTCACGGTGGTGAGCATATCATCCGCCAGCCCGTGTGCCATCTTGGCAATGACGTTGGCGGTAGCCGGGGCAATCAGTATAAGATCCGCTGCGTTGGCCAGCGATACATGGGCCACATCATACTGAAAATTGCGGTCGAAGGTATCGACAATGCACCGATGGTTGGTCAGCGTTTCAAATACCAGCGGCGCAATAAACTCCGTTGCATGCTGCGTCATCAAAACATGCACGCTGGCCCCCATCTTGACCATCGCATGGGCCACATTGGGCATTTTATACGCGGCGATGCCTCCGGTAATGCCGAGGACAATCGTTTTTCCTTGGAGCTGCATAGGGTTCACGGTCCTTTCCCTGTTGGAATGGATCTATTATACCAATTTACGCGTCGTTTGTAAATTGTACCCATACTCACAATTGCCTTTGCAAAATTCCTGTAAACTGCTATAATGATACCAGTTTTACAGAAATGGAGCCTTTCGGGTATGGTACTGGCGGTTGACATCGGAAATTCAAATATCTGCATCGGTGGTTTGGCCGGCGAAGGGCATCGCAACGTGTTGTTCACCACACGGATGGTTACCCGTGCCCGCTGCACAGGGGATGAGTACGCAGCCGAGCTGAAATTTCTGCTGGGCCGTCTGCAGGTAGATTGTTCTGCCTGCGAGGGGGTCATTGTTTGCAGTGTGGTTCCCAGCCTGACAACGCCGCTGGCCGATGCCTGCCGGCGGCTGACCGGCAAGGAAGCCCTGATCGTCAGCTGCGCGTTGGAAACCGGTCTTACGTTCCGGGTCGATGAGCCCTGGCGGGTGGGCCGTGACCGTATTGCCGACGCCGCAGCGGCCGCGGCGTTGTACCCCCTGCCCTGCATGACGGTGGACCTGGGAACCGCCACCACCTACAATGTTCTGTCTTCCAACCGGGAATTTCTGGGGGGCTTTATCGTGCCGGGCGTGCAGACCAGTCTGCGGGCGATCAGCGCGGGTACCGCGCAGCTGCCGCCCATTGCCCCCGAACCGCCCAGCGACCTGATCGGCCGCAACACGGTGGAAGCACTGAACAACGGCGCCATGTTCGGTACCGCCGCTATGCTGGATGGCCTGGCGGAACGGGTGGAAGCACAGCTGGGCGCCCCGCTGACCGTGGTAGCCACCGGCGGCCTCGCCCCTTACATCACACCTTGCTGCCGCCGCAAGGTCATCTATGACGCAGACCTGTTGTTCAAAGGGCTGGCACTGCTGTGGGAGCTGAACCAGGAATCCGCCTGATAGCAAAATCATCAACCGCCGCAGCCGGGAAACTCCGACTGCGGCGGTTTTGGCTTACTGTGTCACAGACCAATCACGGAACCGGGATCAGCCACTGTTCCACCGTCAGCGTATCGTCCGGGTTGTAGGTCATCAGAATGACCTGCCCCGTATCGGACCACATTGCCACCCTGTCCTTCACCTGCGGCTCCCAGCCTGCCGCGCTGGCTTGGAAGGCGCCGTCACCATAATACCAGCCCGTGCCGTAGACGCCGTCGGTGATGGCCACGGTCTCGGTGCTTTGCAGCGTGCCTTGCGCCCGGACCTGTTCCGGCGTGAGCATTTCCAAGTCCTCCAGCAGGTCCTGTCCGTCGGTATTTTCCGCCGCGGCATCTCCCGTGCCCAGCCACTGGTCCCGCAGGGCCGCCGCCTGTTCCGGGTCCGCCTTGCCCTCGTCGATGGGCAGATCAAAAAGCAGGCATCGGCTTTCCATCCCCGACTTGGGGGCGATGGTGCCGGTCTCCAGGTCCTGGGTATAGCCGTCCAGCAGGTCGCTGATGCCTGCCGTGCTGTTCAACACCACCGCCAGCTGGGGATTTTTGTCCGCGAAGGGTTCCAGTTGGTCGGTCTCCACCAGGATATAATGGACGCCCTCCTCCACCAGGTCCTGCCGGGCTCCGTTCATGGTATACACATTGTAGTCCATTAGCGGACAGTCCGGAGCGGCCAGTACCGGCGATACCAGGCTGTTGCTCACGGTCACATCCGGTGCTTCTGCGTCCAGGTCCGCCATAGGGGTCCCGTCGCGGCGGCTTACCGCCAGCACTGCATAGCTGCGGCCCCGGGGCGCGTCCGAACCCTCCCAGTCCGAGGACCAGTATTCCGTGACGTTGGCGCCGCTGGTAAGCCCCAGCAGCGTAACGGTGTAGTCCCCTGCCTGCTGCGTTTCTTCCACCGGCACTGCATCGTCTCCCGCAAACAGAGAGGCCAGGTCCTGTTGTTCCATCTGCTGCGCCACCTGGGCCGGGGCCAGGAAATGCCCTGCCGCCGCCACGCCCCCGGCGCACAGACAGCACAGAGCTGCCGCCGCGGCAATCAATCGCCATACAGGCCGCCGTCCCTTTCGCACCGTCACCGCCGGGTGGCAGGTTTCTTCGACGCGCTGCAGCGCCTGCTGCAAGATTTGCTCCTGCTGTGCCCGGGTCAGTTCACGCTCCGGCCACTGCATAGTCCCCATCTCATCATACACATTTCCCATGACCGTACTCCTTTCCGAACCTCTGCACAAATTGTTGTTTTAACCGTGCCCGCCCCCGGGACAGTCGTACATTGACGTTGTGTTCCTCTATGCCCAAGGCCAGGGCAATTTCCCGACTGGATTGCAGCCCGTAGTACCGCCGCAGAAAGATTTCCCTATCCGGGGGCGGCAGTTCCTCCACCAACTGGGCAATGACTTCTTCCGCCTCCGACGGGCCCGCAGTTTCCAGTTCCCGGGCCATCAGTTCAAAATCCTCAGGCAGCGGGACGACGGCATCCCGGCGCTGACGCCGGTAACGGTCAATGGCCTTGTTGCGCGCAGTCACAATCAGCCATGCTTTCAGGCTGTAATCCTCCCGGACCAGCGCCTCCGCCCGGCGCCAGCACTGAACCAGAATATCCGCCAGACATTCCTCCACATCCCGCTCGTCGGTCAGGATATGCCGCACCACGCCATGCAGCAATCCGCCATACCGTTCCAGCAGCCGGGGCAGACCGGTCTGCGGGTCGGCCAGGATGGTTTGCAGAAGCTGGCTATCCTCTGCCGTTTGCATGGTTTCCATCTCCTTTCTTCTGATTTGAGAATGCCTTTCACCTGGATAGACGAAGTCGGGGGGACAGATATCTCACCCGCAGACAATTTTTGCGAAAAAAATCCCGCCGGAATCCGAACTGGATTCCGGCGGGATTTGCCTATGTACAGGTTACAGTTCCGGCGTAACAGGCACCGCACCATAGTTGCGGATGTTCAGCACATGGCAGCTGCCTTCGCCAAAGCAGGCATCAATGGTGGCACGGTAGGCATCGACCAGGTCATTGGGCACAAATGCCTGGATGGTGCCGGCAAATCCACCGCCCTGCAAACGCCAGGCGCCACGGCCATTGAGGACCTTCTGGCTCAGGGCCAACGCCAGAGGCACGCCCTGCTCTTTCGGGTTCTTGATGCTGTAGGCGTTCTGGTTGAACTCGAAGCTGGAATGACCACCCTCAACGATCAGGCGCAGGAATGTATCGAACTCGTCCTTCTGCACAGCCTCACACAGTTCTGCAGCGCGGCGGCAATCGTTGTAGAAGTGGATGGAACGGACTACGGCACGATCCCCCACGGCCTTGCGCAGTTCAGGAATGGCCGCGTAGAACTCTTCTTCCGGCACGTCGCGCAGTACCTTTTTGCCGAAATGCGCGGCAACGCTCTCCATCTCGCGGCGGATGGCTGCGTAATCGTCCGTCAAATCCGCATGGCTGCCTTTGGTATCGCTGATGCACATCACAAAACCATGCTTGGCCAAGTCAATTTCCGTCTGGCCCACCACCGGATACTCCGGGTCCTTGAAGTCAATGGTGATCACGCCGCCGACGGCACAGGCCGTCTGATCCATCAGGCCGCAAGGCTTGCCGAAGAAGACATTCTCGGCATACTGGCCGATCTGTGCGATACGTACCTGACTGAATTTTTCCATGTCGTTATTATTGTACTCGCCACGGAAAATCGCCCCGATGCAGACCTCAAACGCGGCCGAGCTGGACAGGCCGGACCCCCGCAGCACATTGCTGGTGGTATAGGCGTCGAAACCGCCGACCTTGCCGCCGTCGTTGAGGATGCCGACCGCCACACCCCGGATCAGGGCCGCAGAATGTTCCGCCTCCCGGGGCTGCGGCGTCCGGATGCTCAGATCCACATCGTCGATTTTTTCAAAGCCATGGGACTTTACCCGCACGATATTGTCGTTGTTGGGAGAAACCACTGCCACAATGTCCAGATTGACCGAACCCGCCAGCACAACACCGTTATTGTGATCCGTGTGGTTGCCGCCGATCTCGGTACGGCCGGGCGCCGAATACAGATGCACCGTACGGTCTGCGCCAAACGCTGCGGCAAAGCGGTCGATCAGCTGCATATAACGCTCGCGCTGGGCTGCAACAATTTTCTCGTCGTCACCATACAATTTGATGAACGCTCCGTCGCACAGGCCCTGTGCAATCTGCTGCTTCAATTCAATGGTATTCGCCATAGTTCCACTCGCCTTTCCAGTTGCGTGCGTTCCTTTTCCCGTGCGTAGCCATCATGCACAAAAAGAACCGCACTTTTTTAGGCAAACGGCTAAAACCCCGGCCGTTTGCATCGTTCTTGTACCCAGTATAACAAATTCTGCGGGGAAGTAAACATTTTTTTACTGCTCTTTTATGGACTTTTGATGAATGCTTTGGTATAATAAGAACTACGATCGAACCGCTGCACTGCGTCAGCGGCGAACGAGGTGTAAATCATGACCAATATAAGCAAGCAATCCTACAAACAAAGTTACACGGACAATGTTGAATTGTCCATTTTCAATTGCGGCCACGAATACTGCGAACCGGGCCACACCTGGGGCCCCGGCGTGCGCGATCATTATCTGATTCATTTGGTAGTCGCGGGCAAAGGCGTGTATCAGGTGGGCGGCGTTTCCTACACTTTGCAGGAGGGTGACCTGTTTCTGGCCAAGCCCAATCAGCTGATCACCTATGTAGCCGACGAAACCGACCCCTGGGAATATTACTGGGTCGGCTTCAACGGTGCCTGTGCCAACAAACTTGTGCAGCAGACGCCTTTCAGTGATCTGCACCCTGTCCACCACTGCAAGGAACCGCAGGCTGTACGGGAAGCGTTGTACAATATCTATCTTTCCCGGGGACCGGAACCGCAGTGCGAGGCACTGATGACCGGATATCTCTACATCTTCATGGCCCACTTAATGAAAGAAGCCCGCGACGCGATGCCGAATGTGGGTTCTTCCAGCAGCCAGTACGTGCTTTCCGCCATCAAGTACATCCAATTCAACTATTCCCACGACATCTCGGTGGATGACATTGCCAAAGCTGTGGGAGTCAGCCGCAGCCATCTGTACCGTGTATTTATGGCCAACGTGGGGCAAAGTCCCATTGATTACCTGACTAACTACCGCATCAGCGAGGCTTGCAGCCTGCTGAAAAATTCTAACCTTTCCATAGCCGAGATCGCTGTCTCGGTGGGCTTCTTTGACCAGTTCTATTTTTCCCGCGTCTTCAAAAAGGTCAAAGGGGTTCCGCCCAGCAAGTATCTGGCCACCCTGGAAAAAGAGCCCGGCAAAGTGCAGGACAAATAAGGAGTATTCATGGCATTCACCAAAAATCAAATTCTCCCCTTGAAAATCGAATCGCTGTCCAGTGACGGAAGTGGCGTGGCACACAGTGAGGGGCAGACCGTTTTTGTACCCGGCACAGCTCCCGGTGATACCGCCGAAGTTCGCATTGTCAAGCCGATGAAAACCTATGCGTTCGGTCGTCTGGAGAAAGTACTGGTTCCCGGTCCCGGCCGGATCGAGCCGGACTGCCCTGCTGCAGGTCCCTGCGGCGGCTGCGGGCTTCGTCATATTTCCTACGAGACCGAATGCGCCGCCAAAACGCGATTTGTGCAGGACGCATTTTCCCGGCTGGGCAAACTGGATGTTCCGGTTTTACCCGTTCTGGGGGCACCTGCCACCGACCGCTACCGCAACAAAGTTCAGCTGCCTGTAGGTGAAGACGAAAACGGTCACCTGGTGACCGGCTTTTTTGCAGGCCGCAGCCACCGCATTATCGCCTGCGCCGACTGCAAATTGCAGCCGGAATGGATGAACCGGTTGGCTGCCCGTGCCTGTGCACTGCTGGAGGACGCCGGTGCCGCCGCCTATTCCGAGGAAAGCCATACCGGTCTTGTCCGGCATCTTTTTCTGCGGCAGGGCTGGCACAGCGGCCAGCGCCTTTTGTGCTTTGTGCTCAACGGGAAGGCACTTCCGCAGGAGCGCACCGTCTGCCAAACGCTGCAGCAGGAATTTGATTTGACAACGGTGCTCATCAACGAAAATACCGCACGCACCAATGTGATTCTGGGCGCGCACACACGTACGGTTCTGGGGCCCGGTTTCATTGAGGACACCCTGGCGGGGGTTTCCCTGCGCATGGGCGTACACGAATTTTATCAGGTCAACACCCCCGCCGCCGAAGTTTTGTACGCCAAAGCGCGAGAATATGCGGCCTTGCAGCCGGATGATTTTCTGTTGGATCTGTACTGCGGTATGGGCACGATCGGGCTTTCGATGCTGCCCGACTGCCGCCGTTTGCTGGGTGTAGAGATCGTTCCCCAGGCGGTGGAAGGCGCCAAGGCCACTGCGGCCCGTCTGGGATTGACCGACGAAAAGGCATCTTTCCGCTGCCAGGACGCCGGCGCAGCAGCAGCCCAGCTGGCCGCTGAGGGAGCCCACCCCGACGTGATCGTGGTTGACCCGCCCCGAAAAGGATGCGATGCTGCCACACTGCAGGCCATTGAACAGATGGCGCCGCGCACCCTTGTGATGGTCAGCTGCAATGCAGCTACCGCCGCCCGGGATACCCGCTGGCTGGTAGACCACGGCTATGAGGCCGCAGAGGTGCAGCCTGTGGATTTGTTCCCCCGCACACGCCATGTGGAGTGTGTGGTAAAATTGCTGCGTCAGCACTGATATTCCCCCGCTGTAAGTTTTGTTTTTGTTTTGCAGCAGCTTTTGAACGGGTTTGTTCAAATTCTTTTTTGCTCTTGTTCACGATTTGCCAACATTTGCGTGCCATAATGAAGAGCGAAAATACGGGCCACGCCCGAAAAGGTGGTTGTTTTGATGAAAGCCTGGTTGCAGCGCTTCATGTCCGGCCGCTACGGTTTTGACCGATTCAGCGGCTTTCTGTCCACGTGTTCCCTGGTTCCGATCGTGCTGGGGGCTTTGTTCAGCCCTTTGCTGTATTGGCTTGGCTTGTTGCTGCTGATTTACTGCTACTTCCGTATTCTGAGCCGCAACATCCAGAAGCGTTATCAGGAGAATCTGAAATATCTGGCACTGGAATCCAAGGTGACCGGTTGGTTCTCCACCCGGAAGATGCGTTTCCTGCAGCGCAAGCAATATCACTACTATCGCTGCCCCCACTGTGGTCAGCAGCTTCGCGTCCCCCGCGGGCGGGGCAAAATTTCCATCACCTGTCCCAAATGCGCCACCCAGTTCATCAAAAAGAGTTGACGCTTCATGTTTGGATATGTTACCATCTATCGAAAAGGATTGGCAAAAGAGGATCTTGACCGCTATCAGGCATACTACTGCGGTCTTTGCCAGGCTCTGGCCCGCCGCTACGGCCTGGCCGGCCAGCTGACCCTGAGTTATGACATGGCATTCGTCGCCCTGTTGCTCAGTGCCTTGTACGAACCGGAAACACGGTTTGGCACCGGCCGCTGTGCGCCCCATCCTTTCAAGGCACGGCCGCGTGCCGACAATGAATTTCAGGATTATGCCGCCGACATGACCGTTACTCTTGCCTACTACAATTTTCTGGACGACTGGCAGGACGATCACCGCCGTGCCAGCTTGCGGCAGGCGAAAAAACTGGAAGGGTATCTGCCGGCGATTCGCGAGCGCTGGCCGCGCCAATGTAGCGTAATTGATGAGCAACTTGCTGCCCTGAACCTGTTGGAGGGAGCAGGCTCCCATGACCTGGATGCCTTGTGCAATGCGTTCGGCACTTTGCTGGGGACCGTTTTTGCCTGCCGCAGCGACGTCTGGTCCCCTGTATTGGAAGCAATGGGCCGGGGCCTGGGTGGATTCATCTATCTGATGGACGCGTACGACGACCTGGAAAAGGACCAAAAGAAAGGCCGCTTCAACGCGCTGCAGCATCTGGCGGAGAGCCTGTCCCCTGCCGAATAC
Organism: Oscillospiraceae bacterium; assembly: GCA_019424695.1. Taxonomy (GTDB): domain Bacteria; phylum Bacillota; class Clostridia; order Oscillospirales; family Ruminococcaceae; genus Gemmiger. The sequence continues at coordinate 82,616 of JAHYZA010000007.1, read as the reverse complement.
GAAGAGCGCTGCCACGATCTGCTGACTCAGCAGATCGGGCTGTGTGCGCAGCAGTTTTCTCTGCTTCCGATTTTGCAGGAGACCCCGGAGGGGAAACTATTGTATAATACCATTTATTCCGGCGTATGGAGCAAGTACGCACTGGTGAGAAAGCACAGAGAGGGGCGTCATCAATGACCGATCCGTATAGCGTATTGGGCATCGCTCCCGGTGCCGACGATGAAACGATCAAAAAAGCCTACCGGCAGAAGTGCAAGCAATACCACCCGGACTTGCACCCCAACGATCCTTCCGCGGAGGAAAAATTCAAGGAGGTACAGGCCGCTTACAGCGAGATCATCCGCCGCAAGCACAACGGCGGTCAGGCCGGATACCAGCAGCAACGTCAGGGTTCCGGCAATCCGTATGGCTATAGCCAGGGCGGCTATGGCAGTTCCTATCAGGAAGATCCTTTCGGCGGGTTCGGTTTCGGACCGTTTGGATTTGGTTTTTACGGTTCCACCGGCAGCCGCCAAACCTACACCACCGGCCAGGAAAGCCCGGAATTGCGCGCCGCAGCCAATTATATCCGCAACGGTTTTTATCAGGAGGCCCTCAACACGCTGAACGGCATACCCGCCAATGAGCGCAACGCGCAGTGGCACTATTATTGTGCCCTGGCCAATCAGGGCCTTGGCAATAATATCCGCGCCCGGGATGAAGCCCGCACCGCCGCTTCCATGGAACCCAACAACTATGCTTATCAGAATTTGCTGGACCAGCTGCAGACACCCGGGCAGACCTATTCGAGCTACCAGCAGCCCTATGCACAGCCCAGCGGAAACCCAGGCCGTTTCTGCCTCTCGTTCTGGATGTATCTTTTGATGTGCAACATTTGCAGCTGGTGCTGCTGCGGCCGCGGCGGTATGTTCTGCTGCTGAGTTTGTATGATTCAGCAGGGCGGTTTTTCCCGATGGTTCCGCTGCGTTTCTATTATCGGCTCCCTCTTGCCCACCATAAAAGGCAAAAAGTTCCCCGATGATTCTTTCATCGGGGAACTTTCTTTTGACCGATCGTTTCCGCTTTTTGCCGGATGGCAGCCTTTTTTCTGTAATGTATATGACCCGTTTTGCTGTGACGCGCTTCCCGGACATGCCGGTTTGTGGGGACGCGGTTATCCCTGTTGCGTGTCGGATTGGTGAGGCAGTCCCTTTTCCAGGTCCTCAATCATGGATTCCAACGTAATGCTGCCCATCGTAGCGGTGATAGCCTCCTCGATTTGATGATAGGGGCGCCGCAGGACGCGACGGATGTTTTTGGCCACCGGACAGGACCGGCCGTCGCAGGGGTGGATGCCGATGAGAGAAGAAAGACCTTTCGGTTCCAGCGCCGTGTAGATTTGATACAGGGTGATCTGTGCCGGCTCCCGGCAGAGTTCCGCGCCCCCCTGCCCCCGCGGCACCGTAATTATCCCTGCCTTTTTCAAAGCACTGAGAATGTTGCGGATGATCACGGGGTTGCACCCGGTGCTTTGGGCCAACAGCGTACTGGTGACCCTGGCCTTTCCCCGGGCTTCCCAGATAAAAAGCAGGCAATGCACTGCCACTGAACATTTCATACTGATCTGCATAAGATCCTCCGTTCCCCGTGTGCAACCGATGGTAAATAGGGGCTTGCCATCCCGTCAATTTTGCACCGTGTCAGGGATTTTTTATGTTGCCTTGCTGTTTGCCCCTGATTATGATCCGCCAGAAGAATCAGGTTTGTGCCAAAAGAGTTCGTTCCTCTTCCCTGCGGGTCAGCTGCATATAATGTTGATACAAAATCCCAAACCGGTAAATATAATTCGGCTTCCATGGTTTTTGCTTCCCGCAGAAGTGCAGAATGGATGTATGCGCCATTACCCACGGCATGTCACACAATCCGCCGCTGCGGAGCAGGTAATTGCTGTAATTGCGCGCATCATAATTCCACAGCACATCATCTAACGGAAAAATTCGTTCACTGTAAAGAGCGTTCAGGATATCCTGATCCGGTAAAATCAGTTCCATACGGTGCTGCTCCACATAGCGAAACAGCTGCCGGGGATCTATTTCCCGGCGTCCCGCCTCCACATCCATGAGCAAAACACCGGAGTTATAATAGTCGCTGTCCGTCCCCAGGCGCAGCTGATTCACACTGTTGGCCAACTCCGTTTTTCCCGTATGTGCGGCAGCAGCAAAGATGTTTCCCTCCAGATTCGTTTCCCACAAAGGGCGGACAGGATTGATGATCAGTGTATCCGGGTCCAGATAGAGAACGCGTTCAACGGAACCGGGCAACAAATGCGGTGCCAAAAGCCGGTAGTACATCTCCTTGGGATACTGCCGGGTTACAGGTGCCTTTTAAAACAACGAGTCCTCCACAAAGATTGCTGAAAAGGTATATCCATATCTGTTACACTGACGTTGGACCGCCGCGAGAGATTCCGCGCCAAGACCGCTATGAAGCAGAAAGACGTCAAACGTTTCGGTGGGATTGTTGACTGCCAGCGATGTAAGCAGCGTCTGAAGCTGCGGCAGATAATTCTGATCCAGCGTGGTCAAGAGGGATATAGATTCCACGGGTACACCTCCTGTTGTGTATGGTTTTATGCGGTCAGCTGTAATCGCCGGTTTCCTCCGGATGGCGATGGTTGTGCAGCCTGCCTGTACGCGCACTTGCTTGTTCCGGCGGACAATACCGCCGATTGCTGCACTGATTTTCGGGAAAGGTGCTTTACAGTTTCCCGGAGGTAACCATTGACATTACAAAAAGCAGATGCTACACTGATACCGTTGTAAAAACAACAATTACATCGTTCATTTTATCCGGATTGCTCCAAAATTTCAAGTGGGATCTGCGGGAAGCAGAATATATTCATAAAAATTTCTGCCAGAAAACTACTTTGACCTTGTGTGTATTGAAAAACGCAAACGATGCCATGGACGTCTTCAGGTATCTGTCGGTCCCCTTTTGTGGCGCTTTCTGTGGAATCGTTTCCCCAAAAGAATCAGCCAAAAGTGGTCCGGAGAACGGCGCCCTATAATTTCGGGAACCGATAAAGGGCGGAGCGGCAGACTGCGGCGCAAGTATTTGCAGTGTATGATTTTTGGGATGAGAGAGGAATATGTTTTGAATACGGCAATTTTTATACTGGGCGGATATCTTTCCGGGAGTGTATTGTACGCCCAGATATTTTCCAGCCTTTTCGGCCACAAAAATCTAATGGAAATAAGCAGCGACAACAACCCGGGCACCGCCAATGCTTTTCGTTACTGCGGTTTTGGCTGCGGTGTCTTGACGCTCATTTTTGATTTGCTCAAGGGCTTTCTTCCGGTTTCCCTGTTTATGGCCACCGCACCGCAGGCTTCCTATGCCTGTGCCCTTGTCCTGGCGGCCCCCGTGATCGGGCATACCTTTCCGGTGTTTTATCACTTTCACGGCGGGAAAGGCATTGCGGTCACCTTTGGTTGCCTGCTGGGGTTGTTTCCTGTTTGGGAACCTCTGGCAATACTGGCTTTCTTTTTTATAGGATTTTCCGTAGTGCTCAGGATTTCCCCGCATTATTATCGTACGCTGGCCGCCTATCTGTGTTCCTTGGCCGGCATGACCTTTGCCGCAGGCAACGTAGAAATATGTCGCGGCTTTTTGCTTATCACATTTGCCGTTCTTTTTCGGCTGCTAACCAGCAAAGAAAAGAAAGAGCACCTGGAGGTGAAATGGGTATGGAGGCATTGATTATGTCTTGCGGAACAGGCGGCGGGCACAATTCTGCGGCAAAAGCCATCCTGGAGGAAATGCACCTGCGCGGGCACCGTGCCACCATACTCAATCCGTATACCTTGTACAGCAGCAAACTCGCGGACAAGATTGACCGCACCTATGTTTCCATGGTCCAGAACAAGCCCCGACTGTTCGGCGCGGTCTACTCTGCCGGACAGATCTATCGAAAATTGCCCTGCAAATCTCCGGTATATTATGTCAACCGGCGGATGGTCCCGATCCTGGAGCAGTACCTTTCCTGCCATCATTACGATGTCATCTTCATGACACACCTGTATGCCGCAGAAATCATCACCAATATGAAGGACGGTCACCTGCAGATTCCCAAAACCATCTTTATAGCAACGGACTATGTCTGTATCCCCTTTACCGAAGAGACGGAATGTGATGCCTATGTCGTGCCGGCAAGGGAGCTTGTAAGTGACTATACCGCATTAGGAATCCCGAAAGAAAAGATTTATCCCTTCGGGATTCCTACCAGCCGTGCCTTTGCAAAAGAGAAAAGCAAAGAAGAAGCACGGAAACAATTGCATCTTGATCCCCACAAGAAGTACATTCTGATTGCCGGCGGAAGCATGGGTGGAGGAACCATCCGGGACACGATGGATACCTTGATCGATGGTTTTTCCGACAGGGAAGATGTTGTGTTGCTGATCGTCTGCGGGACCAACCAGGCCCTCTATGATGCCCTTATCTCCAAACAATCCGAAAATGTCATGGTGATCGGTTATACGGATGGCTTAGCGGAGTATCTGCATGCTGCCGACCTTTTTATCACAAAACCCGGAGGACTCTCCTCCACCGAAGCCGCTGTGTGCGGCATTCCGATTGTACACACAGCCGGCATTCCCGGATGCGAATCCTACAATGCGGAGTTTTTCCAGGCGCACGGCATGAGCGTCTGGTGCCGCACCCCAGCGGAGACGCTGCAAAAATCCATGGACCTTTTGTTCCATGGCGAGGAAAGTGCCGCATTGGTAAAATCCCAGCAGAACCAGATCGAGAAATGTTCCGCAGAAAAAATTTGCTGCTATGCAGAAGCATGCGTTTTGCAATAGGAAACCGGGAGATTTTCTGTCACGGCCTGCTCCATGTACACGCAATATAAAAAGCGCCGAACCGGTTTGCCGAACCGATTCAGCGCTTTTTCGTATATGCTGCTTCTTCCCAAACGCAGACACATTTTGTATTCTGTCGTTTTTCAGGCCGAAAGAAAACGCATCAGCTTTTGTTTTTGCGCCAAAAAATCTTGTTTTCCCAGATTGTACAGCCTGCGTTCCCCTTTTTCATTCATGGAGTAGGTCCCCACCTGTATAGGCTCGCTGGCCGCAAAAACAAAGGCTTTTCCCTCTTTTTCCAGCGAAAAAACCTCCCGCATATTTTTGTTGTAGCTGTCATGTCGCCGATCAATATCCTCTACAACAAGGGGATATTGGCGACAGGCACGGCTGTACAGCCTGCGCATCCCCTGCGGTTTTCTCACATAGTCCCGGTTCTTCGACAGAATGACCACCAACTTATCGCATCCCTGTTCCATTGCGCGGCGAACCGGAATCGGGTCACTCAGCCCCCCGTCAAAATAAGGTACACCATGCAGTTCAACCGGATGGCATACCACCGGAATAGCACTGGACGCCATAAGCAGGCGGTAATCATCCTGCCGCATCATTTCCCGGCCAAAATATTCCGCTTTCCCTGTCCGGGCATTGGTGACCACCGCTTCGTACTGGGTCGGATTTTGCAGAAAGGACGAAAAGTCCAAGGGATCTTTTCCATCCGAACGGGTGAGTTCCCCGTATATGTATTGCAGCCCAAACAATTCTCCGGTTTCCAAAAGACTTTTTACACCAAAATACCGGGAAGAATGGATGTGTTCGGTAAAAAATCGAAGGTTTCTCCCCTTTTGTCCTGCCAGATATGATGCCAGATTGCCTGCCCCCGCGGAGACTCCAATACAATAGTCAAACGCAATTTGCTCATCCAGAAAGGCATCCAGGATTCCGGCATTATAGGCGCATTTCATGCCGCCGCCTTCCACAACCAATCCGACTTTGTGCTGTCCCATTGTTTTCCCCTTTTTCCGTGAATCGTGATTTTCCTGTATATTCCCACAGTTTCACGCAGCAAAAACATTTTTATCAAACGTATCGTATCACGCTCTTTTCCCTCTGTCAACGCGCTGCCGCTAGACTTTTCCACTGGAAAAAGCCTCTTGCAGAGTGCCATATAAAGCAGCACAAACGGGAAAAGACCATCATGTCTGCACCGAACAGGCCGTTATGCAACAGAACCGGATCGCCGCATCGGATTTCGTCAAAATCGTCGTCCGGCAAGTGTCATGGATGTGGACTTCGTTCTAAACCATAACATTTCGGTTGAGCACCTCGGTGTACAGATGGCAGGCCCTTCCTTGGTGTGCAGCATCGACGCGTTCCTCTTGGTCTCCATATCTTCTGCATCTGTATACACAACGGAAAACTTCTTTTTTTCTTTTGCAATGGATGCCGTTGTCAATTTGATCATCGGCCTTAGCTCCGACATTATACAACACAAAAATACAGCTCCCTGCGTATTGCATGAAGCTGTATAGAAAAGACATCGTGGTTTTTTCATGGTCCGAACCCAAGGAGCCATACGTTGGGCTCGCATATTAACCGTATCGCCCAGATTTGATAGTTCCCTGATGCGCGGAAAGTCTCCAGGCTCCTGACTAAAAATTGTCTTCGCTCACGAGGCCACGAATAAAGTCCTCAAAATTATCTGCCAAAAGAGTAATTTTGTAGTCCAATTCTTGATCAATATGTACTACTTTAGGTTCCCCCTGCGGACCGCACTCCCGGTAATCCAAAAAAATCATATCATGCCCGCCACTGGGACAGTCTCCAAAAGCCACTCCGATAGCAGGATATTCCCATTCATCGATCATAAATTGACTGCCCAACATCCCGCATAATGAATAGTCTTTCTTCCGCCCTATACCAAAAATTCCTGTAATGGCCACATGGTCCTCTGCCCAACTGGTAGGTTCCTTTGTTGGAAAGCAGGTATTGACTGGAATTCCCCCATTATGTTGTTTCATCAGCCAAACATAGGAGTCCGGCAACTTGTAGCCCAATTCCTGCTCAATACTGGTGATCAGTTCATCAGAAGGCGGCTCACTGACGTATTCTTTCAGTGCATACTCACTGTCCTGCCAAAAGTTTGTAAAATCAAATCCATCAAACATTCTCAGCGCTCCTCTCCGCTCCGATGTGTCGATCCTTTTTATTTTTATTCTATCATGCCCGGGACTCAATTTCTACCTCTTTCACTCTATTATCATGAGCCATTCCCTGAAATGGAAACCGCTATGCCTGGGTCTGAAAAAAGCCGTTTGTTTAAAAACCAAACGGCAGCATCTATGTCATGTTGATTTCGGTTATACTTGGAACATACACCTTTTGTGTAAGCAGATAAATTAACCAATTTTTTGTTGCATTAACAAGAAATCTATTTTGATCAGAGGAAATGGAATTTTTCCCGCCAATCATTAACCAGGTAATCGTGGCATTGGTTTTCAAGAGAAACAGCAAAAGCCAGAGAGCCTTGATTCTACGAGGCTTTCTGGCTTTCAGGTCTGGTGTCCCTGAGAGGAATTGAACCTCCGGCCTACCGCTTAGGAGGCGGTCGCTCTATCCAACTGAGCTACAGAGACAAATATACTATTTTTCGTTTTGGAGAAGTACCTTTTAAAAGTGGTTTCTGTGGCGGGAGGAAGTCGACCTGACTTCTTAAATTACACGGCAGGTAAAGCAACGCACGGGCCACTCCCCCCCTTATGCCTGTGGGTAATTTCCGCATATAATAATATATGCCAAAACATAACGCTCTTATTATAGCGAATTGGATGATGAATTGCAAGTTGCCCGTCTGTTTTAATGATATCTCCAAGGCCCCCCCAAAACGCAGATCGTGTTTTGGTTATCATTCCTACTGAAGCTCCCCTTGACCTCTCAGAAAAAATCGCAGCTACATTCATTCCGATTTTTTTTGAAAAAAAATCAAAAAATTTGAAAAAAAGGCTTGCATTTTCCAAAGTCCTTTGTTATAATAATCAAGCACTCGGAAGTCGAGCGCAGACAACCGGATAAGGGAGCTTTCCCGAGTGGCCAATGGGGACAGACTGTAAATCTGCTGCTTAATGCTTCGGTGGTTCGAATCCACCAGCTCCCACCAAAAAAGACCTCGTAGAATCGATATTCTACGGGGCTTTTTTTTGTTTAGGGACCCCGTTTAGGACCCCACTTCTGAACCGCCCCAGTAAAAACGGACAATAGACAAAATCCCCCTGATGTAGGAAAATGGAAGTACTACATCAGGGGGAATTTTATATGGCGAGAAGATATTAGAAAATGCAGGCACTGCTTCCAGAAATCAAGCAAATGCTTGAGGAAGGAAAGAGTCAACGTGAAGTGGCGGAAATCTTGGGTCTGGAGGGGGACAGACCGGTCCATAACCTGTTAAAGCGAGAAAAGAAGAAGGAAATGCAGGGAATACGCAAGGCACGAGGGCGCAAACCCGCAAAAACGCTGGAAGAATACAAACGGGAGAATGAGCGTCTGCGAATGGAGAATGAATTGCTGCGGGATTTTCTGCAATCCACAGAAAGGAAGTGAGAGCGACGGCAAAATATGCCGTGATTTACCGGTACAAGGAAAAATATCCAGTAATTGTCATGTGCCGGTTCTTTGCAGTGTCCAGAAGCGGTTATTACAGCTTTGTGCAGCGGATGGGCCGTTCCGAAAAGGATGCAGCCCTTGCCGAAATGATCCGGCAGCAGCAGGCAAAATGCTTTCATACCTACGGTTACCGACGGATGTGGCAGTGGCTGAAAGGCAGCAAAGGAATTTACCACAATCCCAAGACGATTTTACGTGTCATGAAGAAATATGGCCTGCTGGCAGAGATTCGCCGCCGCAGGAGGTGGCAGCGGATGGGTGAGCAGCTGCACAAATATGAAAATCTACTGAACCGAGATTTTCATGCCGAAACGCCGAACAGCAAATGGGTGACCGATATTTCTTATATTCACACCAAACAAGGGGTGCTGTACCTGTCGATGATCCGGGACCTGTACGACAACAGCATTGTGGCCTACAAAACAGGAACGGAGCAAAGCGTGAATCTGGTTTTGGATACGATCCGCCAGGCAATACGCAGAGAAAAGAAGAAGGTCGCCGCAGAGTTGCAGCTCCACAGCGACCAGGGTGCTCAGTACGCCTCACAAGCATATTTTGAGCTGACTCAACAATACGGCATTACGCCTTCGATGTCAAGATGTGGGAACCCGTATGACAATGCAATGGCGGAAAATTTCTTCTCCATTCTCAAAACAGAGTGCATCTACCGCCACAAACCGGCGACCTTTTCAGAAGCCAATGAGATGATTGACCGTTACATCCACTTTTACAACCACGAGCGCATCCAAACGAAAACAGGAGTGGCGCCGCTGACGCTGCGCTACTCCTGCAAAACTGAATAATCCTGCACCCGGGGCTTTTTGTGCTGTCTGCACAACCTGGGGCGGTTCACTTCCGGTGGTTATCGTTCATCCAGGTACCCCCCCTAGAATTTGCTCCACTTCGCCTGCAAACCGTGCATCGTCGTCACACAGTTTTGCGCCAGATAAGTGTGGTTTTGTCAAACACGCCTTTCCTCTTTCATCCATTATCCTTCCATAATGTAAAGTTCAGGAGCGATGGCGAGCTTTACAGAAAAATGCCATAAATAAAGAGACTGAATAACCACATCACTACTCCCCAAATAGTAATCCTCTTTTGTATAGAAACAGCGAGATAGACGCCGTCCTTCGGCAGAGCCTATCTCGCTATTTTGATTCAATGATTTGCACCAAATCTCTTTACGGCTAACCTAACGAACAAGGAAGTCTGCCGCGCTGTCTGCCAACCGTGTCAGACCATGCTGAAAAGTGCCCCCAACAGCGGAGCGATCGCCAGCATTACAAAAGAAAAAACAAGGGATGAGACCGAGACCAGTGTCGCCCTTCGAGAAGAAGGAATTATTTCGTTCAGTATAACATTGATGCACACGTCCATCAGGTCATCCAGTGTCCCTGCCAGAAATCCACCAACCAGCACCGCAGGGAGCCAAGATGTAGCGGCCAAAAGCGTTCCTATCAGGACTCCGGTACCACACAGCACCACAACCAAACGGTACCGCAGCTTGTCTGTAAAGCGTGTGATCTGCAGCCCCAGTGTGCCGCTTAATCCCAGCAGGAACAGCACGGGGCCCAACCAACCAGCGGGTATCTCCATAACCGGCAGCCGCGCCTGCAGCAGATAGAGCAGCATAGTTGCCACAGATCCTACCAAAGCATTGCCAAACATCAGCCGCAGCACCCTTGGACTATGGACAACAAACCCGACACTTTCCTTTACCGCAACACGGATGCGCAGAATCACGCTGCCGCTCTCGGGCTTGCCTTTTGGGGGTTCCTGTAGCTGCATGGCCGGCCACAATCCCAGCAATGCCAGGGTCAAATCCACGCCATAGGCCGCACGCGGCCCAATCCACAGCGCGGCTCCGGCGCACAGCGTAGACAGCGCCGTCCCGATTCTCCATATAGTTGTGTCATTGACGGCAAACCGTTCGTAGGTTCCCTGCTGCCCATATTGTTTCAGGCTTTCATAGGCAAGTGCTTCCCGGGCCCCGGAAGCAAAGTTGTAGCCCAACGCACTGAGTGCCATCGCCACACAAACACCCCTTATAGAACCGGAACCCATCATGGCAACGGAGGCCATTGCAGACATACATTGGCTGGCGATCATACAGCGTTTGCGTCCGAACACGTCGGCAATCACGCCAGATGGAACTTCAAACAAAAGACTGGTGAGGTGAAAGACCGCCTCTGCCCATCCGATCTGGGTCAGGGAAAAGCCTCTCGCTGCCAGCAGCGCCGCCCAGCAGGCTCCTGCAAGCTGGAGGCTTCCCAGTGCGGTAATGGCGTAGATTCGGCAAATCTGCCGTTTAAGAGTAAGCATAAAAAATCTCCTTTTCTCACAGGTATCTGCAAGTAAAAGGAGATAGTGCACAACTTTTCAAGTTCAAAAGCACATCAGCGTGCTGTGTTGACCTTCCAAAAGGGCGCACTATCCCCCTGAAAGGTCAAAACATTGCCTTTTTTCAGTTGGATCTTAGAAAATCTCCAAGCCATTTGTGCGCCCTCCTTTCTAATGAATGTCGTGTCAGTATATCATTTTCCGATTTTTGTGTCAAGAACAGGTCTCAGCGTTGAACCTAAATCTTTCCTCGCCTTCTCTATCATGCTCCCGCAAGGATTGCAAAATCATGGATTCAATCCGATTTAGGCTGCGGCAAGGATTCCGCCAATACCAGCACATCTCCAGGCTTAATCACTGTCCGTCCGGTAGGAATCATAGTCTCAATACCCCGTTTGACAAGAATCACCAGACGTCCTTCCGGCACCGGCAATTCGGCCAGTGCCTTTCCCGCCCAGCGGTCGCCACGTTCCACATTGATCTCATGCAGCGAGATGTGTTCCCGATCTTCAAACCCACGGGCGGCCAGCACCAGCAGATCGCCAGCCTGCAGACGGGTAGCCCCATCCGGGACAATGGTCTTTTCACCCCGCACGATCATCGTTACCAGCAGTTCCGGCGGCAATGCAGCCTCCCGCAGCGTGCGCCCGCACCAGGGATGGCCCCCACCCAGATGGATTTTGATGAAATCCACGTCACTCTCCGCCTGATAGTCATTGAAGGTTTTGGCAACATCTTCGTTATGATCGATCATGGAGAAATGTTTGGCGGCTTTGGGAAGCAACGTTCCCTGCAGCGCGATGGAGAACAACACAATACAGAACACCAGATTGAACAGATTGTTGCGCGTCTGCACACCGCTGAGCACCGCCGAAATGGCGAACACGATGGAGGCGGCCCCGCGAAGCCCGGCCCAGGAAACGATCCCGATCTGTCCCCACCGGGCACGGAACGGCAACAGCAAAACTGTAACCACCGCGGGACGGGCCACCAGCGTAAGAAACAACATGATTCCCAGCGCCGGCAGCAACAATTCCGGCAGCTCCGAAGGTGTCACCAGAAGCCCCAGCAGGAAGAAGATGATCACCTGGGAGACATCGGTGAGCACATCAAAGAAGTGGACCAGATACCGCTTTTGTGAGAGTTTTGTATTACCCAGCATAATGCCGCAGAGGTACACGCTGAGGTACCCGTTGCCGCCCAGTACCGCCGGCAGCGCATAAGCCAGCAGCATTACCGCAAAAAGCAACACCGTGCGGTTCTGCTGGGATTCAAGAAAACTTTGCCGCAGCAGCCAGACGGTCCCCTTGCCGATCAGGATACCGCACAGCACACCCAGGCTGATCTGCTGCAACAGCACCAGCGGAATCGAGACCTGCTGTCCTGCCATCAGAGACAGCGTAACGGTGGTCAGCATATAGGACATAGGGTCGTTGGAGCCGGATTCCACTTCCAGCAAAGAGTCGGTATGGTATTTGAGTGCCAGCTTGTTCGTGCGCAGAATATTGAACACCGACGCAGCGTCTGTGGAGGAGATTACTGAACCGATGAGCAGACTTTCCAGCCAGGGCAGCTGCAGTGCAAAATGGGCAAACAGCGCCACTGCACCCGCCGTTCCCGCTACGCCCACTGTGGAGAGCAGTACCGACTGCACCAATACCGGACGAGCCGCTTGCAGATTGGTACCGAATCCGCCGTAAAACATAATAAATATCAGACTGACCGAGCAGATCAGATTAACGGCCGCGTAATCATTGAACACGATACGAAAGATGCCGTTTTCCCCAAAACACATACCCAGGGCAATGAAGATCAACAGCGAGGGCACCGGAATTTTTTCAATAAACCGGTTCATCAGAATACAGATCAGAATGACAGCACCAGCGAGTAAAATTGCTTCATTCACAAGCAGCACCTCCTTTTGGATATGAAAAAATCGCGTTGCGATATCATTACGGTATCGCAGCGCGATATAAATACAATGCGGCTAACAGGACTTGAACCTGCACGTCTTGGACACTGGACCCTAAAACCAGCGCGTCTGCCAATTCCGCCATAGCCGCATAACACAGATTAGTGTAACAACTTTGGCCGGCTTTGTCAATGGCAGGTCACTGGGGAATCACGCCGTCCGCATCTGCTTCCACAGGATCGGCGTACACGGCATAGCGGCGGTCCGTGTGGGTCAGGATGCCGAAGGGATAACAGGTATAGAGGATACAGCTGGGTTCTTCGGCCCCCCAGCGCACTTTGTCGATATCGGTCTCATAGATGACCTGCATCTCGGTGATCTCATAGACAAAATTGCCCCAGTCGGTGTCCAGATAGATGCGGTCGCCTACTTCTGCCGAACCGAGATCCGCAAAATAGGTGCCGGTATGCCCGCCAACAAAGACGGTACCGTTCTCACCGGGCAGTACACAACCGTCCGACGCGTGGCAGCCTGCGCCTGCGTCAAACTGCGCGTCGCCATCACCCCAGTACAGATCGCAGTCGATCTCGGTTCCTTCTACCCGAACCGTTCCCAGTTTGTCGCCGTATTCTACGCTTTCGTGCGCGGCTGCCGCGTCCGCCACCTGCTGCCTCCGCAGGGCAGCGGCTTCCTCGGCCTGGCCTTGTTCTTCCTCCCGCCGGGCCGCTTCGGTGGCTGCACGGGCTTCTTCCATCTCACGGGCGGCTTGTTCCGCCGCCGCACGGGCTGCCTCCTCTTTTTGGCGCACCATACGATTGGCGTGTACTATCAACGCACCGGCCACAAGACCGCTGACAAGCAGTGCCGCTACGCAGAAAATCAGGCAGCGGCGTACCTTTTTACGGGAGGCAGAACGTCTTTCCATAGATTATCAGCCCCGGGAGGCCAGATAGGCCGCCGGCCCCCTTTCGTAAAGATCCCCGCCGTGGGGGTCCAGCAACACGGTCAGCGGAAAGTCTTTGACCACCAGACGGCGTACTGCCTCACAACCGAGATCCGGCCAGGCGATGATTTCACAGCTTTGCACACTGCGTGCCATAAGTGCACCGGCTCCGCCGATGGCCGCCAGATAGACTGCTCCGTTCTTGACGACGGAGTCCTTGACCGCCTGGCTCCGCTTCCCCTTGCCGATCATGCAGGCCAGGCCCAGGTCCAGCAGACGCGGTGTGTAAGCATCCATACGGCCTGAAGTGGTAGGACCGGCCGCTCCGATGGCACAGCCCGGGCGTTCCGGCGTGGGGCCCACATAATAAATGGCAGCGCCTTCGATGGGGAACGGCAGTTCCTGCCCGGCATCCAGCAGTTCCATCATCCGGGCGTGGGCGGCATCCCGCGCCGTATACACCACCCCAGAAAGCAGCACCGTGTCCCCCGCGCGCAATGGTGCCAGGTCCGATTTTTGAAGCGGGGTCTGCAAAACGTACTGCATCAGCGTCCTCCCTGTTCCCGCGCCCGGCGGCGCATCTCTTTGTATTCCTCGTGATGACGGTTGACGAACTCAAATTCCTTATCGGTAATGCCGGCTGCGCCATTGTCGCCATCCAGCAGAATATCAATGTTGCTGCGGGACGGGCGCGGCGTTTCTCCCACGCCGTCCAGCGAAATATCAATTTTACTTTTTGCCATGTTACACCTCCCGGCACGCACGGCGCGTCACATGGCAGCTCATATTGACAGCCACCGGCAGACAGGCCACATGGGTGGGCCGCTGCTCAATGGAAACGCCCAGACAGGTCGTGGCACCGCCGAAGCCCTGGGGCCCGAAGCCGGTAGCGTTGATGGCGTCCAGCAGTTCCTTTTCCAGCGCTGCGTAATACGGATCGCCATTGGGTTGGTCCAACGGACGCAGCAGCGCCTTTTTGGCCAGTGCCGCACAGTGGTCAAAACTGCCGCCGATGCCGATGCCCAACACGATAGGCGGGCAGGGATTGGCTCCCGCCTGCCGCACAGTATCGAGCACAAAGTCCTTGACCCCCTGCACTCCGTCAGCCGGTTTGAGCATCGCCAGACGGCTCATATTCTCGCTGCCGGCGCCCTTGGGTGCGACAGTGATTTTACAGCCGCTGCCCGGCACCAGATGCACCGTCAAAAACGCCGGGGTATTATCTCCCGTGTTCACACGCTGCAGCGGGTCCGCCGCGATGGATTTGCGCAGATACGCTTTTTCATACCCGCGGCGCACGCCTTCGTCCACAGCGGCGTTCAAGTCTCCCTCGATATGCACGTCCTGCCCCAGTTCCACAAATACGCAGGCCATACCGGTGTCCTGGCAGATGGGCAGTTCCTGCTCGGCCGCCACACAGAGGTTTTTCTGCAAAAGGCCCAGTGTTTCCTTGGCCAGCGGCCAGGGTTCGGATGCCTCTGCTTTATCCAGTGCCGCCTTTACGTCAGTGGGCAGGCTGGTGTTGGCTTCGATGCAGAGCGCTTCGACGGCATCCCGGATGGTATCGGCACTCAATTCCCGAATCTTGCTCATACGCGCGCCACTCCGCTTTCCCGTGCTGCCTGGGCCACCGCCGCGGCCACCGCTTCGGGCACCCGCGGGTCAAACGCCTTAGGCAGGATATTTTCTTCGTTGAGCTCGTCATCCGGGATCAGAGCGGCAATGGCTTTGGCCGCCGCCATCTTCATGGCCGGATTGATGTCCCGGGCGCGCACCGACAGGGCGCCCTTGAAGATACCGGGGAACGCCAGCACGTTGTTGACCTGGTTCGGGAAATCCGAACGGCCGGTGCCGATGACCCGGATGCCCGCGGCTTTGGCGGCATCGGGCATGATTTCCGGCGTAGGATTGGCCATAGCAAAGACGATAGCATCCGGTGCCATGGTGGCAGCCAGTTCCGGCGTCAATGCCCCCGCAATCGAAGTGCCGATAAACACATCGGCGCCGCGGATGGCCTCCGCCAGACCGCCGCTCAGCTTTTCGGGGTTGGTCTCCTCGGCAAGTTTTGCCTTGTGACCGGCCAGACCCTCGGGACGACCCGGCACCAGAATGCCGTGCTCATCCACCGCAATGATGTGTCTGGCACCAGCCACCTGCAGCATATGGATGATGGCGGTTCCAGCGGCACCGGGGCCATTCTGCACAATGCGCACATCCTCGATGCGCTTGCCCACAACTTTGAGGGCGTTGAGCACACCGGCCAGCACGATGATGGCCGTGCCATGCTGATCGTCATGGAATACAGGAATATCCAGATCCCGTTCCAGCTCCGCTTCGATTTCAAAGCACTCAGGGCTGCGGATATCTTCCAGATTGATGCCGCCGAACGTCGGCGCAATAGCCTTGACCGCCGCGATGACTTCTTCCTTGGTCTTGGCGTTCAGACAGATGGGGAACGCATCCACTCCGCCAAATTCCTTGAACAGAACGCATTTGCCTTCCATGACCGGCAGACCGGCTTCGGGGCCGATATTCCCCAGGCCCAGCACCGCCGTGCCGTTGGTAACAACGGCCACCGTGCGGCCCTTGAGGGTGTAGGTGTAGACATCATCGGGGTTGGCCACGATCTTGCGGCAGGGTTCAGCAACGCCCGGCGTATAAGCCGTGGACAGAGCATCTTTGTCCTTGCAGGGTACCAGGCTCTGCACCGTCAGTTTGCCGGGGCCTTTGGCGTGCAGTTCGAGAGCGGCTTGATTGTAGTCCATAAGTTTTCCTCTTTCCCTTAGTTTTCCATGTGTACGGAAGGTGCGTACTCAGGTTCCAGTTTGATGACACAGAAATGATCCGGCCATTTCTGCTGTACCGACGCGCGCAGAGCCGTTACCAGTTTGGCACCGCGACGCTGTTTGTCGGTGAGATATTCCGCCGGAACTGCGCAGTCAAAGATCACGTTGGTATGGGAAGGCCCGGGCACAATGCGCAGATCATGCAGATTGGCCTTCGGTTCCAGACGGGCGACCTCCTGCTGCAGGAAATCCCGGATCTCATTTGCATGGGCATTGCCGGTGATGATGGGATCATAGTGGATCGTCGCAATCATTCCGTCCTGCACCAGCAGGTCCTTTTCGATGGTATCGATGACATCATGGCTCTGCATCACATCGCCCTTGGCGTCCATCTCGATGTGGAAACTGACCAGACGGTTGCCGGGGCCATAATCATGGATCATCAGATCATGGATGCCCAGCACGCCGGGATAGCCGAGGGCCTTCTTTTCGATGTGTTCCACCAGCTCCGGGTCCGGTGCTGCGCCGAGGATCGGGTCGATGGTGTCCCGCACCAGCTGGATACCGCTGTACAGGATAAAGGCGGCCACGCCCAGGCCCATAATGCCATCCAGACGGTCGATGCCCGTCACAAAGGTCAGCACCGAAGCCACCAGAACGGTGGCGGTCGTGATCACGTCGTTGCGGGCGTCCGCCGCCGTTGCCATCAACGTTTCGGATTGAATGGTCCGGCCGATCCTCCGGTTGAGCAGGCTCATCCAGAGTTTGACAAGGATGGAAGCGATCAGTACCGCTACCGTCAGCCAGCCGAACTGTACCTCGGTGGGATGAAGCACCTTGAGGAAGCTCTCTTTGAGCAGTTCCACACCGATGACCAGAATCATTACCGAGACCGCCAACCCGGCCAGATATTCATACCGGGCGTGCCCATAGGGATGTTCCGAATCCGCCGGGCGCGATCCCAATTTGAATCCCACAAGGCTGACAATGTTGGAGCTGGCATCCGACAGGTTGTTCATACCGTCGGCGGTGATGGAAACGCTTCCCGCCAGCGTACCGACCGCGGTTTTGCCTGCAAACAGCAGCAGGTTGCAGACAACGCTGACGATGCAGGCCAGATTGCCGTAGGCCGTTCGCACTCCGCGGTCGGCTGTATTTTGATGATTTTTGATGAAAGTACGGATCAGCAGATCTACCAACCCGTTCTCCCCCTTTCACAAAACGGCGGACCCCAAAAGTCCGCCGTTGCTTTGATTCTTCAGATATTCAGTTGCTTAGTCACGCACAATGCAGGCGTCACGCTCAGGACCGACCGAGATGTACTTGATCTTGCAGCCAACCAGCTCTTCCAGGCGCTTGACGTAGTTCTGTGCCTCAACAGGCAGACCCTCGAACTTGCGCACACCGGTGATGTCGCAATGCCAGCCGGGCATTTTTTCCACCACAGGCTGGGCATCGTCCAGCGTCTTGCCCATGGGGAACCGGGTGGTCAGGCTGCCGTCGGGCAGCCGATACTGGGTGACAATGGGCACTTCCTCCATATAATCCAGCACATCCAGCAGGGTCAGAGCCAGTTCATCACAGCCCTGGCACTGGACGCCGTAACGGCTGGCCACCGCATCAAAGGGGCCGACGCGGCGCGGACGTCCGGTGGCCGCACCGTACTCGTGGCCGTGCTCACGCAGAACGTTCTTTTCTTCCTCGGTCATGGCCAGTTCGGTGGTGAAGGGGCCCTCGCCCACGCAGGAGGAGTACGCCTTCATGATGCCGATGGAGAGGTTCAGCTTGTGACCCGGGATGCCCGCGCCGATAGGGGCGTAAGCACCGATGGTGTTGGAGGAAGAGGTGTAGGGGTAGATACCGAAGTCGATGTCACGCAGGGCACCCAGCTGGGCCTCGAACATGATCTTCTTGCCGGCCTCGTCCGCCTCGGCCAGGTACTGGCCCACGTCGCAGATGTAAGGCGCAAAGACCTTGGCATAATGCTCGCACCAGGCCCACATTTCCTCCACGCTGACGGGCTTCTGGCCGTAGATATTCACCATGGTCAGATTCTTGGATTCCACAATGGTGGCCAGGCGCTTCTTGACGCCCTCATCCATATGGCACAGATCGCCCATGCGCAGCGTCTTCTTCATATACTTGTCGCCGTAGGTATAGGCGATGCCGCGCTTGGTGGAACCAAACTGGGCGCCGGTCTTGGACAGACGCTCCTCCTCGAGACCGTCCTGCGCAACATGGAACGGCATGGTGATGGTGGCGCGGTCGGAAATCTTGAGGTTGGCCGGGCTGATCTCGATGCCCTTCTCGGTCAGGGATGCGATCTCCTTTTCGAGATGTTCGGGATCGATGACCATACCGCCGCCCATGACGCAGACGACTTCTGGACGCAGAATGCCCGACGGGATCAGGTTCAGGATGAACTTGCCGCGTTCATTCTTGACCGTGTGGCCGGCATTGTCGCCGCCCTGATAGCGTGCAACGATGTCGTAGTCCTGGCTGAGCAGGTCCACCATGCGGCCCTTGCCTTCGTCGCCCCAGTTGATACCGGTGATTGCAGTAAGCATAGTTTTTACCTCTTTTGCAGATTCATTGGGCATTTCAGCCTTTTCCGGTTTCCCCGGGATCCGCTGCCGTTTAATATTATAACATACGCCTGCTCAGATTTCCATACCTGTTTTGGCCAGGATTTGCATTTTCTCGCCCTGCGCGGCGGCTTTTCCTCTTGATTTTGCCGCGGCAAGACTTTACAATAGTAATAATTCTTGCAAAATTTGATGCGGGCCAGACGCCCTAGGAAAAAGGAGCGGAAAAGTATGAGTCAGAATTATTCCATCAATACCCTGTGCGTACAGGGCGGTTATCATCCCGGCAACGGCGAACCCCGCCAGATCCCTATTGTGCAGAGCACGACCTTCAAGTACGACAGTTCCGACGAGATGGGCAAGCTGTTTGACCTGGAAGCCAGCGGCTACTTCTATTCCCGCCTGCAGAATCCCACCTGCGACACCGTCGCCGCGAAGATCACCGAACTGGAGGGCGGCACAGCCGGTATGCTGACCAGCTCCGGCCAGGCGGCCAACTTCTTTGCGCTGTTCAACCTCTGCAACGCCGGGGACCATATCGTTTCCTCCAGCTCCATCTACGGCGGCACTTTCAACCTGATCGCCGTCACCATGGCCAAAATGGGCATTACCGCCACCTTCGTCTCCCCCGACTGCACTGAGGAGGAACTGGACGCCGCCTTCACGCCCAACACCAAGGTGGTCTTCGGCGAAACCATCGCCAACCCCGCCCTGACCGTGCTGGACATTGAAAAATTTGCCGCCGCCGCCCATCGTCACGGCGTGCCGCTGGTGGTGGACAATACCTTCGCCACCCCCGTCAACTGCCGTCCCCTCTCCTGGGGCGCCGACATCGTCACCCATTCCACTACCAAGTACATGGACGGCCATGGCGGCTGTGTGGGCGGTGCCATCGTAGACGGCGGCAAGTTCGACTGGATGGCTCATGCCGACAAGTTCCCCGGCCTGACCACCCCCGACGAGAGCTACCACGGCATCACCTACGCCGAGCGTTTCGGCAAGGAAGGCGCCTTCATCACCAAAGCAACCGCCCAGCTGATGCGTGACCTGGGCTGCGTGCAGAGCCCCATGAGCGCCTATATGCTCAACCTTGGCCTTGAGAGCCTCCATGTGCGGATGGCCCGTCACTGCGAGAACGGCCAGGCTGTGGCCGAGTTCCTGGCTTCCCATCCCAAAATTTCCTACGTCAACTACTGCGGTCTGCCCGGCGACAAATACCATGCCCTGGCTGAAAAGTACCTGCCCAACGGTTCCTGCGGCGTCGTCAGCTTCGGCGTCAAGGGCGGCCGTGAGGCGGCTGCCAACTTCATGGCCCACCTGAAAGTGGCCGCCATCGAGACCCATGTAGCCGACGCCCGCACCTGCTGCCTGCATCCCGCGAGCAGCACCCACCGTCAGATGAACGACGAGCAGCTGATTGCCGCCGGTGTGCAGCCGGATCTGGTGCGTATGAGCTGCGGCCTGGAAGACAAGCGCGACCTCATTGCTGATATCGAGCAGGCGCTGGCGCAGATCTGAACCGTATCAAGGAAGTCTGAAGAGGGAGCGATTCTATGCCGCTGATTATTCCCAAAGACCTGCCCGCCTATGACGCGCTCTCCCGGGAGAACGTATTTGTCATGCACCGGGAGCGGGCCCAAAGCCAGAACATCCGGCCGCTGCGCATTCTGATCCTCAACCTGATGCCCACCAAGATCGTCACCGAAACGCAGCTGGCCCGTCTGCTTGCCAACAGTCCGCTGCAGGTGCAGATCACCCTGCTGAAAACCGCCACCCATGATGCAGCCCACACTTCGCCCGAACACATGCAGGCTTTTTACAAGACCTTCGATGAGATCAAAGACGAACGGTTTGACGGCATGATCATCACCGGTGCCCCCCTGGAAGATCTGGATTATCAGGACGTGGATTATTGGGATGAGCTGTGCGCGATCATGGATTACACCAAGAAAAACGTCTATTCCACGATTCATCTGTGCTGGGGTGCCCTGGCGGGCCTGTATTACCATTTCGGGATTCCCACGGTGCATCTGCCGCAGAAGATGTTCGGCGTCTTCGAGCACCGGGTGACTCGTCCCTCCAATCCCCTGGTGCGCGGTTTCGATGAGGTATTCTATGCGCCGCACAGCCGGTGGGCCGGATTGGACCGGGCCGCCATCGACGCCTGTCCTGACCTGCGCATCCTGGCCGAGAGCGATGTGGCCGGTCCGATGCTGCTTTCCACCGAATCCGGCCGCCAGATTTTTGTCATCGGCCATCCCGAGTATGACAAATACACGCTGGATACCGAATACAAACGCGACGTTGCAGCGGGCAAACCCATCAACATTCCCTGCAACTATTATCCCGACGATGACCCCGGCCGCGACCCGCTGTTCCGCTGGCGCGCCCACGGGTATCTCTTGTACACCAACTGGCTCAACTACTATGTCTATCAGGACACGCCCTATGATCTGAGCCAGCTTGAAGCCCTGAAGAAATAAGGAGTTCCGGCATGGCCAAGATCAGCGCCTGCATTGTGGCGTACTGTGATTACGAAGAAGTCTGCGCCGCCGTGCGCAGCATCCTGCACTACACCCCCGCCCCCGACTTTGTCCTGTACGTGGTGGACAACGGCAGTCCCGACGGCTGCGGCCGGCAGCTGGCCGGCACCGACTTTGGCGACAGCCGTGTTGTGGTGCTGCCGCTCAAAGAAAACATAGGCTTTGGCAAGGGACACAATTCGGTGCTGGCGCGTCTGGACAGCGAGGTACACTTCATCCTGAATCCCGACATCCTCCTGACCGGGGATGTTCTGGAACCGATGGCCGACTGGCTGCTGGCCACTCCCGGT
The DNA here is from genome assembly GCA_019424695.1 of Oscillospiraceae bacterium. Classification (GTDB taxonomy): domain Bacteria; phylum Bacillota; class Clostridia; order Oscillospirales; family Ruminococcaceae; genus Gemmiger. Next base: position 60,716 of record JAHYZA010000007.1, on the reverse strand, counting down.
GCCGCCATGGCGACACCCCAGCTGCGCTATCCCGACGGGCATTTGCAGCATCTGCCCCGCCGCAAACCGACGCCCTGGCTGCTGCTGGCCCGCCAGCTGGCCCCCAAATTGGGCGGTACTTTCCGCAAAGCGGATGACCACTACACCATGCAGGACGAAGACCTGACGGCGCCGCGGCGCATCGAGTTCTGTACCGGCAGCTTTATGGCCGTGCGCACCGACGTGCTGAAAAAAATCGGCGGATTCGATCCCGAATACTTCATGTATGTGGAGGACGCCGATCTGACCCAGAAGGTGCTGCGGGAGGGCACCGTCTGGCTGGCACCGCAGTTCTCCGCCGTGCACGCCTGGCACCGGGCACCGATGCGCGATGCCGGCAAATTCAAGATGCAGCTCGTCAGCATGGGCCGCTATTTCAAAAAATGGGGCTGTGGAAAAGGCAGCGTTTGAGTCTTGACAAACTTCGCCCCAATATGCTACAGTAACGTTAGCAAGCTGCTGACCGACGGATTTGTGGGGATTACCACAGGGGAGGCAGCCGAAGAAAAAGCCGACCGTCTGGGCTGCATGCACTCAAGCAGTGTGTGCAGCCCTTTGTTTTTACCACACAGGAGGAATTGCGTATGTTGAGCGATATCGAAATTGCACAAGCTGCCGAAATGAAGCCCATCACCGAGATCGCGGCCAAGCTGGGTCTGCAGGGGCAGAGCGTCATCCCCTACGGTCACTACAAAGCCAAGATCGACCACAAGCTGGCCAAGGGCGACGGCCCCGAAGGCAAACTGATTCTGGTCACCGCCATCAGTCCCACCCCCGCCGGTGAAGGCAAGACCACCACCAGCGTAGGTCTGGCGGACGCCATGAACGCCCTGGGCAAAAAGACGATGCTCTGCCTGCGCGAACCTTCCCTGGGTCCCGTATTCGGCATCAAGGGCGGCGCCGCCGGCGGCGGCTATGCCCAGGTTGTCCCCATGGAGGACATCAACCTGCACTTTACCGGCGATATCCACGCCATCGGCACCGCCAACAACCTGCTGGCGGCCATGATCGACAACTCCATCCAGCAGGGCAACCCGCTGAACATCGACCCCCGCCGCATCACCTGGAAGCGCTGCATGGACATGAATGACCGTCAGCTCCGCTTCATCGTGGACGGTCTGGGCGGCAAGGTCAACGGCACCCCCCGCGAGGATGGTTTCGACATTACCGTTGCCAGCGAGGTCATGGCTATCTTCTGCCTGGCCACCGACCTGGAGGACCTGAAAGCACGGCTGTCCCGCATCGTCTGCGCTTATACCTATGACGGCAAGCCCGTCACCGCCGGCCAGATCGGCGCTGCCGGTGCCATGACCGCCCTGCTCAAAGATGCCCTGGACCCCAACCTGGTCCAGACGCTGGAGCATAATCCCGCCATCATCCACGGCGGCCCCTTCGCCAACATCGCCCACGGCTGCAACAGTGTCATCGCCACCAAACTCAGCCTGAAACTGGCGGACTACGTGGTGACCGAAGCCGGTTTCGGTGCCGACCTGGGCGCCGAGAAGTTCCTGGACATCAAGTGCCGCTATGCAGGTTTGCATCCTTCTGCCGTGGTTCTGGTCGCCACCGTGCGTGCGCTGAAATCCCACGGCGGCGTAGCCAAGGCTGATCTGGGCCAACCCAATGCGGAAGCCGTCAAGGCCGGCTCCGTGAACCTGGCCCGTCACATTGAAAATATGCGCAACTTCGGTCTGCCGGTGTGCGTGGCCATCAACGCCTTCCCCACCGACACCAAGGAAGAGATGGATGCCATCTACGAAGTCTGCGAGAAGGCCGGCGTGCCCTGCGCGCTCTCCGAAGTGTTTGCCAAGGGCGGTGAGGGCGGCAAGGCCCTGGCCGAGACCGTGCTCTCCATCCTGGATGACAACGCCAAGGTCAACTATACCTACGACCTGAGCGCTTCCCTGCCCGAAAAGATCGAGGCTGTCGCCAAGAAGATCTACCGTGCCGGTGGTGTTTCCTACAGCGCCGCCGCCCAGAAAACCCTGGATGAACTGGCCGCCCTGGGCTACGGTGATCTGCCGGTCTGCATCGCCAAGACTCAGTATTCCTTCAGCGACAACGCCAAGCTCATCGCCGCACCGGAAGGCTTCACCCTGAACGTGCGGGAAGTCCGTCTGTCCGCCGGGGCCGGCTTTGTGGTGGTGGTCTGCGGCAGCATCATGACGATGCCCGGCCTGCCCAAGCATCCGGCTGCCATGGACATCGACGTGGATGTGCACGGCAAGATCACCGGTCTGTTCTGATTCACCTGTTTCGTACAACAAAAGGAGTCCGCCAGCGGCGGACTCCTTTTTTGTTTTGCTAGGCGAAACAGACCATCCGGTTCACTGCTGCTCTTCTCCCAGTTCTTCCCCCTCTTGTTCGCTGACAGCATACAAATGCGCCACGTCCGGTGCCATCTGACCTCCGGGCAGTTTCTGTCCGAAGGATGGCACAAAGAAGAACCGGCGGATGATGAAGATGAGAGCGATGGCAGCCACACTGACCAGATTCTGTACCGCGTCCTCGTGCCCCACGATCATATGGCGGGCAATGGCGTACAGCAGCACTTCCAGAACACTGCCGGGACTGTGCTTGGCCAGCATCTTGATGAACTCGATGCCGATGACGATATCCAAAGCGCGGGTCAGGAATTCATACACTTCCACTTCGTTGCCGTCCACGATCAGGCCGGGCATCCACTGGACCAGCGGCACGATGCTGAACAGCAACCCCACCAGAACAATGCCGGAAAGCAGGACCTCCAGCAATCCGGCCGCCTCGGCAATCTGGTCGCGGAAAATCCGTTTGACCCGCTCTTCCTTGCCATGCAGGGCCGTATTGCTCAGGTATTTTTTGTGTTGGCTCATCGTTGATGTTTCTCTCCTCGGGAATCAATTTGTCATATTATACCATACTTTGTCCCGCGGCGCCACACCCTTCTTTTTGCCGGTTTTGCCGCCCTTTGATAAAGTCATACCTTTGCTCACCAGACCCCATCAAAAATGACAAAAAGCGGCAGGGAAAACTCTCCCCTGTCGTTTTTTGGCTGAAAAAGTTCTCCCCATCTTGCATTTTTGTGCCTTACGCCTTACACTGATTTTACAAGGGTACTTTACTTCTTTATATAAAGGGGGATCTTCCGTGCAAGGACCGATGTTGTGTCGTGGTGATTTTCACGGATTTTTTGTACCCCGCATGCCGTATTCGTATATCCAAACAGCGCAGTGTACCGTTTTGCCGGCCACTGCGCTCTTTTCGTCTGGCGTGTAATCAGGAAAGGAGCTTACCAATGAAAAAAGTAGCGATCATCATGGGTTCCGACAGCGACTGGTCCGTTGTCAAGGGAGCCTGCACCGTGCTGAAAGATTTCGGCGTCCCCTATGAGGCGCACATCCTCTCGGCCCACCGCACGCCCGAGGCGGCTGCCGCCTTTGCCAAATCCGCCCGTGCCAACGGTTACGGTGTGATCCTGTGCGCCGCCGGCATGGCCGCTCATCTGGCCGGTGCCTTTGCCGCCAACACCACCCTGCCGGTGGTCGGCATCCCCATGAAGGGCGGTGCGCTGGACGGTCTGGATGCCCTGCTGGCTACCGTGCAGATGCCCAGCGGTTTCCCTGTTGCCACCGTGGCCCTGAACGGTGCCAAAAACGCCGCCTATCTGGCAGTAGCCATCCTGGCTGTAGCCGATGACGACCTGGCTGCCAAGCTGGACCAGTTCCGTGCCGATACCGCTGCGGCCATCGCCAAGAAGGACGCCGCCATCGCCGCCGAAGCCGCTGCGATGTAAACAAAATCTTGCACACCGACACAAAACGGGGTACAATGGAATTGCGATTGTGCACTCGTTTTTATACATTACATAAAAGGGAGCGTTTATCATGAAATACGAAGTCAAAGAGCAGATGTACGAAGGCAAGGCCAAGCAGGTTTTCGCGACCAGCGACCCCGAAATCGTCATGGTCCACTACAAGGACGATGCCACCGCCGGTGACGGCGAGAAGAAGGGTACCATCCGCGACAAGGGCATTGTCAACAACAAGCTGTCCAACGCCCTGATGCAGAAACTGGAAAAGGAAGGCATCCCCACCCACTATGTGGAGGAGATCAACGATCGCGACACCTTCGTGAAGAAGGTCGAGATCGTACCCCTGGAGGTCATCATCCGCAACGTTGCCGCCGGCCACTTCAGCCTGCGCATGGGTGTGCCCGAGGGTACCCCGTTCAAGACGCCCATCCTTGAGTTCAGCTACAAGAACGACGATCTGCACGATCCGTTCATCAACCACTACTACGCCCTGGCCCTGGATCTCGCCACTCAGGAGGAGATCGACACCATCACCAAGTACGCCTTCAAGGTCAACGAAGTGCTGAAGAAGATCCTGCTGGACGCCAACATCCGTCTCATTGACTTCAAGCTGGAGTTCGGCCGCCTGCCCGACGGCACCATCATTCTGGCCGACGAGATCAGCCCCGACACCTGCCGTTTCTGGGATGCCACCACCGGTGCCCACCTGGACAAGGACCTGTTCCGCCGCAACATGGGTGGCGAGGCCGATGCCTACCAGGAAGTTATGAAGCGTCTGCTGGGTTGATTTGAGAAAACGGAGCACAAAGCGGAATGAGTGAACTTTCCCAATACACCGAATCGCTGCACGAAGAGTGCGGCGTCTTCGGCATCTACGATAAAACCGGCGAGACCGATATGGTCAGTGCCGTATACAGCGCGTTGTACGCCCTGCAGCACCGCGGCCAGGAAAGCTGCGGCATTGCACTGAATGTGGACGGCGTATTGTCCGGTCACCGCGACCTGGGCCTGGTGAGCGAAGTCTTTACCAAACGTGTGCTGGAGGAACTGCCTCACGGCGCCAAGATGGCTACCGGTCATGTGCGGTATGCCACCGCCGGCCAGCGCAGCCGTTCCAATGCCCAGCCCATGGTCCTGCACCACTGCAAGGGCGCCATGGCCGTCTGCCACAACGGCAACCTGGTCAACGCTCCCAAACTCCGCCGCAAGCTGGAAATGAGCGGTTCCATCTTCCACGGAACTTCGGACACCGAGGTCATCGCCTATCTGCTGACCCAGAACCGTCTGCTGACCCCCAACATCGAGATGGCCGTCAGCCGCACGATGGACGACATCGAGGGCGCTTACAGCCTGGTCATCATGACCCACACCAAACTCATTGCAGCGCGTGACCCCCACGGGTTCCGCCCGCTGTGCATCGGTGAACTGCCGGACGGCAGCGGATATGCCTTTGCCAGCGAGTCCTGCGCGCTGGACGCTGTCGGCGCCAAGTTTGTGCGCGACGTCCGTCCCGGTGAGATCGTCATTGCCGACCATGACGGCCTGCGCAGCATCGATACCCACTGCGGCACGGCGCCCCACACCATGTGTGTGTTCGAGTACATCTATTTTGCCCGTCCCGACTCGGTGCTGGAAGGCACCTGCGTCCATGAGGCACGCCTGCAGGCCGGCCGTTTCCTGGCGCAGGAGCATCCCGTGGAAGCGGATGTCGTTATCGGCGCACCGGACTCCGGCCTGGACGCCGCCCTGGGCTATGCACAGGAAAGCGGCATCCCCTACGGCATCGGTTTCATCAAGAACAAGTATGTGGGCCGTACCTTCATTCAGGGCAGCCAGGCCCAGCGTGAAAACAGCGTTCGCATCAAGCTCAACGCCATTGAATCCACCGTCCGGGGCAAACGCGTGGTGCTGGTGGACGACTCCATCGTCCGCGGCACCACCAGCGCCCGGACCATCCGCCTGCTGCGGGAAGCCGGCGCCAAAGAGGTGCATTACCGCATCAGCGCCCCGCCCTTTGCCCATCCCTGCTACTTCGGCACCGACATTCCCGATGAGAAGCAGCTGATCGCCACCGGTCACACCGTGGAGGAGATCAACAAGCTGGTCGGTTCCGACACGCTGGGCTACCTGAGCATCGAACATGTACAGCAGCTGGCCATTCACAGCCACTGCGGTTTCTGCACCGGCTGCTTCACGGGCAAGTATCCCGTGGACCCGCCGGAAGAGACGATGGACATTGTCTATGACAAGCCGCTGAGCACTTCCAATCCGAACAAAAAACTGTGACCGGTTCCGCGGCCCCTGCGCCGCATCCGCGTCTTTGCAACAACACCCGATAGGAGTAACCGACATGGAAAAAAGCTATTCTGCCAGCTACGCCGCCGCCGGCGTGGATATTACGGCCGGCTACCGCTCCGTCGAACTGATGAAGCAGTATGTAGCCCGCACGATGACCGAAAACTGCATCGGTGGTCTGGGCGGTTTTGGCGGTCTGTTTGAACTGGACTGCACCGGTATGGAGCATCCGGTCCTGATCTCCGGCACCGACGGCGTCGGCACCAAACTGCGTGTGGCCCAGTACATGAACAAGCACGATACCATCGGCATCGACTGCGTGGCCATGTGTGTCAACGACGTTATCTGCGCCGGTGCCAAGCCGCTGGTGTTCCTTGACTACATCGCCTGCGGCAAGAACATCCCCGAGAAAATTGCCGAGATCGTCAAGGGTGTGGCCGAGGGCTGTGTCCAGGCCGGCTGCTCCCTGGTGGGCGGCGAGACGGCTGAGCACCCCGGCATGATGCCCGAGGAAGAGTACGATCTGGCCGGCTTTACCGTGGGTGTGGTGGACAAGAGCAAGATTCTTGACAACTCCACCATGCAGCCCGGTGATGTCATCCTGGCGCTGCCCTCCACCGGCGTGCACTCCAACGGTTTCTCGCTGGTTCGCAAGATCTTCGACATCGACAACCATCCCGAAGTGCTGGACAAGACCTTTGAGGGCATGGACAAGACCCTGGGCGAGGCTTTGCTGGCCCCCACCAAGATCTACGTCAAGCCGGTGCTGGCTCTGATGGAGCAGGTCACCGTGAAGGGCGTGTCCCACATCACCGGCGGCGGCTTCTACGAGAATATTCCCCGCAGCCTGAAGAAGGGTTGCGCTGCCCGCATTGCCAAGGCTGACGTGCGCACGCCGGTTCTGTTCGACGTGCTGGCCAAGGAAGGGAATGTGCCGGAGCGTGATATGTTCAACACCTTCAACATGGGCGTGGGCATGACCATTGTGGTTGCTGCCGAGGACGCCGACAAGGCCCTTGAGATCCTGCACGCCCACGGTGAGGAAGGCGCTTACCGTCTGGGCACCATCGTGGAAGGCGACGGGGTGGAACTGGTATGAAGCGTGTAGCTGTACTGGTTTCCGGAGGCGGTACCAACCTGCAGGCGCTGCTGGAAAGCGAGGCCCGCGGCGAAAATCCGAACGGCAAGATCGTTCTGGTGGTAGCCAGCAAGCCCGGTGTGTATGCGCTGGAGCGCGCGGCCAATTTCGGTGTGGAGAGCACCGTGGTGGCCCGCAAGGAATACGCCGACAGTGATGCCTTCGATACAGCCCTGCTGGACACCCTGCAGAGCCACGAGATCGACGTCGTGGTGCTGGCCGGCTTCCTCTCGGTGCTGGGTCCCCGCGTCATCGATGCTTACCGCAACCGCATCCTTAACGTGCATCCCAGCCTGATTCCCAGCTTCTGCGGCCCCGGTTTTTACGGCCTGCGGGTGCATGAAGCGGCTCTGGCCCGCGGTGTGAAAGTGACCGGTGCCACTGTGCATCTGGTCAATGAGGAATGTGACGGCGGCCCTATCCTGCTGCAGAAAGCCGTGGCTGTGCAGCCCGGCGATACCCCCGAAGTGCTGCAGAAGCGCGTGATGGTGGAGGCCGAATGGAAACTGCTGCCCCAGGCTCTGGCTATGGTTTGCAACGACGAGGTATAAGCAATGAAAAAGAATCTGTACAAATATCTTGCGGGGAATGAATATCCCGGCCGCGGCATCGTGCTGGGCCGCACCCCTGACGGCGAAAAGGCAATCATCGCCTACTGGATCATGGGCCGCAGCGCCAACAGCCGCAACCGCGTATTCGAAGCCATCCCGGGTGGCATCCGCACCGTGGCGGCCGATCCGGCCAAGCTGGAAGACCCCCATCTGATCATCTACAACGCCGTGCTGACGCTGCGGGAGACGACGGTCGTCACCAACGGTGACCAGACTGATACCATCGCCCATTTCATGAACGAGAACCTCTTCCCCGGCTACAGCTTTGAGGCTGCGCTGGCGACCCGTACCTACGAGGATGACGCCCCCAACTTCACGCCACGTATCTCCGGCGTGGTGGATATGCGCAGCGGCGCCTACAAGCTGTCCATCGTAAAAAGCTGCGACGGTAACGCCGCCAGTGTGCAGCGCCAGACCTTTGACTATCCCCAGCCTGTGGCGGGAGAGGGCCATTTCATCAGCACCTACCTGAAGAACGGCGCCCCCATCCCCAGCTATGCAGGTGAGCCCATGCGCGTTTCCATCGACGAGAACGATGGCGCCGAGTTTGCCGGCAAACTGTGGGAGTCCCTCAACGAGGACAACAAAGTCAGCCTGTTTGTGCGTACCATCACGCTGGAAACCGGTGACTACGAAGACATCATTCTGAACAAATACAATGCGGTGGAGGGTGAATAAATGAAAGAGTTTCAATTGAAGTACGGCACCAACCCCAACCAGAAGCCCGCACGCATCTACATGGCAAACGACGCCGAGCTCCCGGTCGAAATTCTCAACGGTCGTCCGGGTTACATCAACTTCCTGGACGCGTTCAACTCCTGGCAGCTGGTGCGCGACCTGAAAAAGGCCCTGGGTATGCCCGCGGCCGCCAGCTTCAAGCATGTCTCCCCTGCCGGCGCGGCCATCGGCCTGCCGCTGGATGACACGCTGCGCGCCATGTACCATGTGGCACCCGACGCGGAACTGAGCCCCTTGGCCTGTGCCTATGCCCGTGCCCGCGGTGCTGACCGCATGTCCAGCTTCGGCGATTGGATCGCCCTGTCCGATGTCTGCGATCTGGCCACCGCCAAACTGATCCAGCATGAGGTCAGCGACGGCATCATCGCCCCCGGCTATGACGCCGATGCCCTGGAAGTGCTGAAGTCCAAGAAAAAAGGCAACTACAACATTGTAGCCATCGACCCGGACTATGAGCCCGCCCCGCTGGAGACCCGCACAGTGTTCGGTGTCACCTTCGAGCAGGGCCGTCAGGATCTGGACATCTCCGACGCCACGATGCTGCAGAACATCGTCACCGAGAACAAAGAGATCAGCGCCGAACAGCGCCGCGACCTCATCATCAGCCTGATCGTGCTGAAATATACCCAGTCCAACAGCGTCTGCTACGTGCAGGACGGCCAGACCATCGGCGTGGGCGCCGGCCAGCAGAGCCGTATCCACTGCACCCGCCTGGCGGGCCAGAAGGCCGACAACTGGCAGCTGCGCCATATGCCCAAGGTGCTGAACCTGCCTTTCCGTGACGACATCTCCAAGCCCAACCGCGACAACGCCATCGACGTCTACATCGGCGATACGCCGGAGGATGTCATCGGGGACGATGTGTGGGCCGAGACCTTCACCGAGCAGCCTGCCCCGCTGACCGCCGAGGAAAAGCGTGCCTGGCTGGACAAGGTCACCGGCGTTTCCCTGGGCAGCGATGCCTTCTTCCCCTTTGGCGACAACATCGAGCGCGCCCGCCGCAGCGGCGTGACCGCCATTGTGCAGCCCGGTGGTTCCATCCGCGACCAGCAGGTTATCGATACCTGCAACCGCTTTGGCATTGCCATGGCTTTCTGCGGTATCCGGCTGTTCCATCATTAAAAAATCGCACTTGCCTGCGGCGTTTTTTCGTCGCGGGCAGTTGTGCTGTCAAAGGAGTTCAGTATGAAGATTCTCGTTGTTGGCGGCGGCGGGCGTGAACACGCCATCATCCGCGCGCTGAAACAAAGTCCCCAGTGCACCGAGATCTGGTGCGCTCCCGGCAACGGCGGCATCAGCTACGATGCCCACTGCAAAGCCATCCCTGCCACCGATGTGGACGCCATGGTTGCCTTTGCCAAAGAGGAAGCCTTTGACTATGTAGTCGTGGCACAGGACGATCCTCTGGCACTGGGTATGGTCGATGCACTGGCCGCGGTAGGAATTCCCGCATTCGGCCCCGATAAAGCGGCCGCCCGCATTGAAGCCAGCAAGGTGTTCAGCAAGAACCTGATGCAGAAGTACGGCATACCTACCGCCGATTATGCGGTGTTTGACGACCCTGCCAAGGTCGTGGCGTACGTGGAGGAAAAGAACAAATACCCTGTCGTCATCAAGGCCGACGGTCTGGCCCTGGGCAAGGGCGTTCTGATCTGCCAGAATCACGAGGACGTGGTAGAGGCTGTGAAGGAGATCATGCTGGACAAGAAGTTCGGCGCTTCCGGCAACCATGTGGTGGTGGAAGAGTTCCTCACCGGCCCCGAAGTCAGCGTGCTGTCTTTCTGTGACGGCAAAACCGTCAAGCCGATGGTGTCCAGCATGGACCACAAGCGCGCGTTGGACGGCGATCAGGGCCTGAACACCGGCGGCATGGGCACCGTGGCCCCGAACCCCTACTATACCCAGGAAGTGGCCGACCGCTGCATGAAGGAGATCTTCCTGCCCACGGTGGCCGCCATGCAGGCCGAAGGTTGCCCTTTCAAGGGCTGCCTGTACTTCGGGCTGATGCTGACGCCCGACGGTCCCAAGGTTATTGAGTACAACTGCCGTTTCGGCGACCCGGAAACCCAGGTAGTTCTGCCCTTGCTGGAAAGCGATCTGCTGACCATCATGCAGGCCACCACCAACGGCACTCTGGCGGAAACCGAAGTCAAGTTCCGGGACGGCGCTGCCGCCTGTGTCATTCTGGCCAGCGGCGGCTATCCTCTCGCCTACGAAAAGGGCAAGGAGATCACCGGCCTGACCGAAGGACAGCTGCCTGCCTGCGCCGACGTAACGGTCTACCATGCCGGCACCGCGCTCAAGGACGGCAAGCTGGTCACCAACGGCGGCCGCGTGCTGGGCGTCACCGCCACGGCAGACACCCTGCCCGAAGCCCTGAAAAAGGCTTATGCCGCCAGCGAAAACATCCATTTTGACAAACTGCACAAGCGCAGCGACATCGGTGCCCGTGCACTGGCTGCCATGCAGTAACCGGGAGGCAATACAATGGTATATCGCATTTATGTTGAGAAGAAGTCCGGCTTCGACGGCGAAGCCCAGGGCCTGTTCCACGAACTGGTGGACCTTCTGGGCATCACCCGCCTGAAAGGTCTGCGCCTGATCAACCGTTACGACGTGGAGGGCATCGACGAAGCGCTCTTCAACCAGGCCATCCCCACGGTGTTCAGCGAGCCGCCGGTGGACGTGACCTACACCGAACTGCCCGCCGCAGCCACCGTCTTTGCGGTGGAGTATCTGCCCGGCCAGTTTGACCAGCGTGCCGACTCCGCCAGCCAGTGCATCCAGCTGCTGAGCCAGGGTGAGCGCCCCGACGTGCGCAGCGCCCGCGTCTATCTGCTGGACGGCGACCTGACCGAAGAAGACCTGGCTGCCATCAAGAAATACGTCATCAACCCCGTGGAAGCCCGGGAAGCCAGCCTGGCCCCCCGCGAGACTCTCAAGATGGAGTTTGCCATCCCCACCGAAGTGGAGACGCTGAACGGCTTCACCGCGCTGGATGATGCGGCGCTGGAATCTTTCCGTACCGAAAAGGGCCTGGCCATGGACCATGCCGACATCGTGTTCTGCCAGGATTATTTCAAGAGCGAGCATCGTGATCCCACCATCACTGAGATTCGCCTGATCGACACCTACTGGTCTGACCACTGCCGTCATACCACGTTCGGCACGATTCTGGATGACGTCAAGGTGGACGACGAACTGGTTCAGGCCGCGTTTGACCGTTACATGGCCCTACGTGAGGAGACCGGCCGCGACAAGAAGAACCGGACCCTCATGGACTGCGCCACCATCGGCGCCAAGGCGCTGAAGCAGCGCGGCATCCTGAAGAATCTGGACGAGAGCGAAGAGATCAACGCCTGCACCGTCAAGATCAAGTGCGATGTGGACGGCGAGCAGCAGGACTGGCTGTTCCTCTTCAAAAACGAGACCCACAACCATCCCACCGAGATCGAACCTTTCGGCGGTGCTGCCACCTGCATTGGCGGTGCCATCCGTGATCCCCTGTCCGGCCGCAGCTACGTCTATCAGGCCATGCGCGTGACCGGTGCCGGTGATCCGCTGAAGCCGGTTTCCGAGACGATGCCCGGCAAGCTGCCCCAGCGCAAGCTGGTCACCACCGCTGCCGCCGGCTATTCCAGCTACGGCAACCAGATCGGTCTGGCTACCGGCCAGGTCGCGGAACTCTACCATCCCGGCTATGTGGCCAAGCGCATGGAGATCGGCGCCGTCGTCGGTGCTACCCCGGCCAGCCATGTCCGCCGCGAAGAACCCGCCCCGGGTGACGTGGTTATCCTGCTGGGCGGCCGTACCGGCCGTGACGGCATCGGCGGCGCCACCGGTTCCTCCAAAGCCCACAAGCTGACCAGTCTGGAGACCTGCGGCGCCGAGGTCCAGAAAGGCAACGCCCCCATCGAGCGTAAACTGCAGCGCCTGTTCCGCCGCGAGGATGCCTGCCGCCTGATCAAGCGCTGCAACGACTTTGGTGCCGGCGGTGTTTCCGTGGCCATCGGTGAACTGGCCGACGGCCTGCGCATCGACCTGAACAAGGTCACCAAAAAGTACGAGGGCCTGGACGGCACCGAGTTGGCCATCAGCGAGAGCCAGGAGCGCATGGCTGTGGCCGTGGCTGCCGAGGATGCTGAGACCTTCATCGGCTACGCCCACGAGGAAAACCTGGAAGCCACCATTGTGGCTACAGTCACCGAAGAAAAGCGGATGCGGGAGATCTGGAACGGCAAGGCCATCGTTGACCTGTCCCGTGAGTTCCTGAACTCCAATGGTGCCGAGCGCCACGCCAATGTCCACATCCTGCCGGGTCATGTCTGGCAGCCTCAGTGGGCCGGCTCCAACTTCGAGGAGAAGATGGAGAACCTGGTTTCCGACCTGAACGTCTGCAGCCAGAAGGGCCTGGGTGAGCGCTTTGACTCCACCATCGGTGCGGCCACCGTGCTGATGCCCTATGGCGGCAAGTATCAGCTGACCCCCACCATGGCCATGGTCGCCAAACTGCCCGTCGATGGTGAGACCACCACATGCTCCGGTATGGCCTGGGGCTTCAACCCCTATCTGACCGAGGCAGACCCCTACCGCGGCGCCTATCTGGCTGTGGTGGAAAGCGTGACCAAACTGGTCTGCGCCGGCTTCCACCATGAAGATATGTACCTGACCTTCCAGGAATACTTTGAGCATATGAACGACGACCCCACCCGCTGGGGCAAGCCGCTGGCTGCCCTGCTGGGCGCGCTGGATGCGCAGATGGGCCTGGGCATCGCCTCCATCGGCGGCAAGGACTCCATGTCCGGCAGCTTTGAGGGTCTGGATGTTCCCCCGACGCTGGTCAGTTTTGCAACGGCCATCGGCAACGTCAAAGACGTACAGAGCGCCGAGTTCAAGAAGGCCAACAGTTCCATCGTCATGCTGCGCCCGCAGTACAAGGACGGTCTGCCGGAGATCGGCAGCCTGATTGCCATTTACAAGACCGTTGAGCAGATGATCGACGAAGGCAAGGTGCTGGCTGCCGCCACGCCCGGTTACGGCGGTGTGGCTGAGGCTCTGTTCAAGATGTGCGTCGGCAACCATGTGGGCCTGCAGCTGAGCAACGATCTCAACCTGGACGACCTCTTTAAGCCTGCTTACGGTGCGGTCATCCTGGAACTGCTTGACCCTGCTGCCGGTGAGTTCCTTGGCTTCACCACCGTGGATTACACCCTGGAAGCCGAGGGCAACAAGATCGACCTGGCCCGCCTGCAGGAGTTGTGGGAGTCCAAGCTGGAGCCGGTATTCCCCTATCGCAAGAAGGGTGACGCCGTGCAGGAGCTGAACTACGAATGCTCCATGACCGATCGTGTGGCCCCCGCCGTACGTCTGGCCACGCCGCGTGTCGTGATTCCCGTCTTCCCCGGCACCAACTGCGAATACGATACCGCCCGCGCGTTCCGCCGTGCCGGCGGCGACCCGCACATCCTTGTGCTGAAGAACCTGACCCCCTCGGATGTAGCCGAGAGCTGCGAGGCCCTTGTCAAGGAACTGGATGAGGCCCAGATCCTCATGCTGCCGGGCGGCTTCTCCGGCGGCGACGAACCCGATGGTTCCGCCAAATTCATCACGGCGTTTTTCCGTGCTCCGGCCGTGGCCGATGCCGTCAACCGTCTGCTGAACCAGCGTGATGGTCTGGCCCTTGGTATCTGCAACGGCTTCCAGGCTCTCATCAAACTGGGCCTTGTTCCCTACGGCGAGATCCGTCCTATCACGGAAAATGACCCCACGCTGACTTTCAACACCATTCACCGCCATCAGAGCATGCTGGTCCGCACCCGCATTGCCAGCAACAAGAGCCCCTGGCTGAGCGAATGCGATGTCAACGACGAACATCTGATCGCTATCAGCCACGGCGAGGGCCGTTTCGTCTGCAACGACGATCTGCTGCAGAAACTTATCGCCAACGGCCAGGTTGCCACACAGTATGTGGACCTCACCTGCCATCCCACGATGGATCTGCGCTACAACCCCAACGGTTCGGTGCTTGCCATCGAGGGTATCACCAGCCCCGACGGCCGTGTGCTGGGCAAGATGGGCCACAGCGAACGTTCCGGCAATGAACTGTACAAGAACGTGACCGGCGACAAGTACCAGCCGATCTTTGAGGGTGGCGTCAACTACTTCAAGCTGTAAGAAAGGGATTTCGCAATGGCACAACATGACCGCTATATCTCTCCGTTCAGCACTCGCTATGCTTCGGACGAGATGCAGTATATTTTCTCCGACGACAACAAGTTCCGCACCTGGCGCAAACTGTGGATTGCGCTGGCCAAAGCCGAGCAGAAACAGGGCCTGGCCATTACCGATGAACAGATTGCCGAGCTGGAAGCGCACAAGGATGACATCAACTACGAAGATGCCATCGCCCGGGAAAAGCTCGTGCGCCACGATGTGATGAGCCATGTCTATGCCTACGGCCTGCAGTGCCCCAAGGCAAAAGGCATCATTCATCTGGGTGCCACCAGCTGCTATGTGGGCGACAACACCGATGTGATCATCATGCGGGAGGCTCTGCAGCTGGTTCGCAAAAAGATCATCGGCGTGCTGGCGAACCTCGCCAAGTTTGCCGAGGAATACAAGGATATGCCCTGTCTGGCCTACACCCATTGCCAGCCCGCCCAGCTGACCACCGTCGGCAAGCGCGCCACTCTGTGGATGAATGAGCTGTATATGGATCTGGAGGAAATTGACCACCAGATCAGCCAGCTGGCGCTGCGCGGCGTCAAGGGCACCACCGGTACCCAGGCCAGCTTCATGGAGCTGTTCAACGGGGATTCCACCAAGGTGAAGGCTGTGGAAGCCGATGTCTGCGCACAGATGGGCTTCGCCAAGGTCGTGCCGGTCTGCGGCCAGACCTACAGCCGCAAGGTAGACTACAATGTGCTGTCCGCCGTAGCCGGCCTGGGCCAGAGCGCCATGAAGATGGCCACCGACATCCGTCTGCTGGCCAACTTCAAGGAGATGGAAGAGCCCTTTGAAAAGAACCAGATCGGTTCCTCTGCCATGCCTTACAAGCGCAATCCCATGCGCTGTGAGCGTATCTGCGCCTTGAGCCGCTACCTGATGGTGGACGTGCTCAACCCCGCCATGACCGCCGGCACCCAGTGGTTCGAGCGGACGCTGGACGACTCTGCCAACAAGCGCATTGCTATGGCCGAAGGCTTCCTGGCCGCCGATGCCATCCTGAACATCCTGTTGAATGTTTCCGATGGTCTGGTGGTCTACCCGAAGGTCATCCGCGCCCGCGTTATGGCAGAACTTCCGTTCATGGCCAGCGAAAACATCATGATGAAAGCCGTCAAGAAGGGCGGCGACCGTCAGGAACTGCATGAGCGTCTGCGTGAGCATGCCGTGGCGGCTGCCGCCGTGGTCAAGCAGGAGGGCAAACCCAACGATATGATCGCCCGTGTGGAGGCTGACCCGGCATTCGGCCTGAGCCGCGAGGAGATCGAGGCCGAATTGAGCCCCGAGGCGTTTACCGGCCGCGCGCCCGAACAGGTGGCGGAATATCTCAAAGAGGTCATTGCCCCTGTGCTGGCAGCCAATGCCGAGGACATCGGTCAGAAAGTGGAACTGAACGTCTAATCTTCTGACACATAAAGAGAAATCCCGTGGAACGAATCCGTTCCACGGGATTTTTGGTTTTATTCTTCTTCGGAGCCAGAGGAAGTAGAATTGTCATTCTGTTCCGCACTCTCGTTGTCGCTCTCGTCCGGTTCCGGCGTGGGGGTCGGGTCCGGTTCATCCGGTGCAAAGTACCCTTTGATCTCGCCGTCGGTCTGCTGGTAACTGACATCCAGCGTACCCTTATCGCTGGCCGACAATCCCTTGTCCGGGTCCAGAATCGCCACAGATGCCAACCGAATTTTATAATCCAGACGATTGCTGTTGCCCAGCAGCACCTCAATACGCCCCTGATAGGTAAACGTCAGATTGCTCAGGTCCGTGATATCAATGGCCGTTACGCCATCCACCATGCCTTCTGTCCCCAGTTCATCCAGAATCTGCATCAGGACCTGTGTAGCATTTGCCTGGGCAGTTTCTGCAGTGGCCCCCTCCCCGTCCAAAAGAGAGTTATAGCTGACAGGTATCATAAACTGCCCCGGTGTGGGAGCGAAATCCGCTGGCAGTGTGCAGGAAAGCACCGTAAGCCCTTCCGGCTGGGAAATATCACTGCGCAGAATCCTGAGGGAATCACTGAGCACTACCCATCCGCCGGAATACATGCAGGTAAAGTGTTCCGTCGCAGGCTGGACCTTGATAACCACTGTACCGGGCAGCTGCACATCCACCTCCACATCGTCGAGATACGGGAACTGCGTCTGCAATTGTATAGTCTTCTCCGTGGTAGAGAATCCAAACAGATTTGCTCCCTGTTCAATCCCCAGTGCAGCAATGATCTCATCTTCCGTATAGATGCCCGTATCTGCCGGCGTTGTCCGGTCAAAGGTCTCCACACGGAAAGCCGTCACCTTGAACAACAGATTTACCGAAATGATTGCCCCCAGCGCCAGCACCGCCAGTACGCCCAGTATGCCTAACATCCGACGTCGATTGCGGCGACGGAGCAATTCTGCCTGGGTGACACGCCGCTGACGGCGGGGCGTGCCCGGCGTGTAACCAGCCTTTTGTGGGTTCAGCTGCGGCTGTGTGCGACGGGGTGCTCCGCCAGTTGTTGCACGCCGCTGTTGCGGATTGGGGTTGGGTGCCGGACGCCGGGAGGCATTGCCCTGTGCTCTGGGTGACTGCTGCTTTTCCAGCCCCATCCGACTGCCCAGACTCCGTTTTGGGGCAGTACGTGAAAAGGAGCCGCCCCTGGACTTTTGCTGACGGCTGCGCTGATCGCGGTCCATACGGGTGGCTCCTTTCCTGAATGTTTGCTCAAGAGTAAAGCATTTTCACTTTACAAGGTTCATCAATTTCTCTGTGATGAGTTCAAGGCTGTGCGGGTTGCCCCATTTCTTGGCATTGGACCCCATTTCCGCCAGTTTGCCCGGCGTCCCCAGCAGTTTCTTCACCGTTTCGATGAGTTTTTCTCCGGTCAGGTTCTTCTCTTCAATGACCACGGCCGCTCCTGCTTTTTCCAGTTCCAGGGCGTTGTAATACTGGTGATTTTCTGCCACATTGGGGCTGGGAATCAACACCGAAGCGCGACCCACAGCCTCCAATTCGGCCAACGTCAAGGCACCAGAACGTGCAATGACGAGGTCCGCCGCCGCCAGCAATTGCGGCATATTGTTGATATACGGCGTGACAACCAGGTTAGGCCCCGGTGCAAAGCCTTTCTCACCCTCCAGCCGGTTGAACAGGTCCACAC
This sequence comes from Oscillospiraceae bacterium, assembly GCA_019424695.1. Classification (GTDB taxonomy): domain Bacteria; phylum Bacillota; class Clostridia; order Oscillospirales; family Ruminococcaceae; genus Gemmiger. Next base: position 42,747 of record JAHYZA010000007.1, on the reverse strand, counting down.
CGCGCTTGCCGGTAGCATGCAGATGCAGCACATTGGCCCCCTGCTTCTTTTCCCAAGCGCACAGGTCCGCCACCACCTCGTTGATTCTGTCCGCGCCCAGACTGCCGCCAAAACTCAGAATAACGGTACGGTCCCCTGCTTCCAGTTTCTGGCGTGCCGCGGCACGATCGGCGGTAAGGACCTCCGGGCGGACCGGGTTACCCACCACATAGGTCTTATCCGGCGCGCCGAGCTTTTCAACCGCATCGGCGCTGGCCGCAAGGACCACGTCCACATCTTTGGCCAGCAGTTTGTTGGTCACACCAGGAAAGGCGTTTTGCTCATGAATGGCGGTTTTGATGCCGCGCTTGGCCGCAGCACGCACAATCGGTCCACTGACATATCCTCCGCAGCCGATGACAAGATCCGGCTGGACTTCTTTCAGAATTTTCTGTGTGCGCGGCCCGGACAATGCCAGGTGCCATATGGCTATGACATTGCGCACAATATTCTCCGGATTCAGGTGACGCTGAAACCCGTTGATCTCAATATGATGAAAGGGATATCCTGCCTTGGTGACAAGGCCATACTCCATACCTTCGCGGCGCCCCGCAAAATGAATTTCCGCCGTGGGGTCTGCCGCCTGCAACGCCCCGGCAATGGCCAGTGCCGGGTTGATATGACCGGCAGTTCCTCCGGCAGCGATCAACACACGCATACTCTCTCCCCTTTTCTTAACCTATGTAAGCACTATCAGGTCCCCTGACGGCGATACACCGGACGTTGCGGAACGCGCCCCAATTTGCGGTCAATGTCAGCCTGGTGCTCTTTCTGCCGGGCCGCCATCCTGGCATTTCCAGCCCTGGAAATGCTGAGCAGAACGCCCATTTCTCCCAGCAGCAGCAACAAACTGGTACCGCCGGAGGAGAAGAACGGCAGGCTGATACCGGTATTGGGCAGCAGCGCCGTCGCCACACCGATGTGGCAGAACACCTGCCAGGCTACCTGTGCGGTGATCCCGATGCCAAGCATGGTACCGAAAAAATCCGGAGCATTCAAGGCAATAAAGATCCCTTGCACGATAATGGCGGCAAACAGCAAAATCAATGCCAGCGCACCTACAAACCCCAGTTCTTCACATACGACGGAAAAGATAAAGTCATTTTCTGCGTACGGCAGCCACTGATGCTTTTGAACGCTGTTGCCGATGCCAACACCGAACAATCCTCCGGAACAGATGGCATAGACACTCTGGCGGGTCTGCCACAGCATATTGGCTGTATCGGTCGGGGTAAGGCCCCACACGCCGCCCAGACGTTCAGCGGCGTAGCCACCACTGGACTGCAGGTAATTGTAGAATGCCAAGCCGCCCGCCGCGCCGATGCCACCGGCCGCAAACAGCCACACACCGCCACCGCCGGCACAAAGCAGCATTGTGGCAAAGATGGCACACATCAACAGCATGGCGGAGTTGTGCGGTTCCAGACGCAACAGGATCAGAACGGGAATCAGGGGCAATGCCGGCAAAATGATCCCGTAAATCGGAGTTTTGATCTGGTTTTTATGTTTGTCCAGGGCATCCGCCGTTCCCAGAATGATGGAGAATTTTGCCATTTCCGACGGTTGCAGCGACATGCCCCCCGGGAAATAGACCCAACGATAGCAACCGTTGCTGTCACTGGGCATAAACAGTGCCACGACCAGCAGCACAAGGGTCACAAAATAGAAGGTCTCGTTCAGATACCGCAACGCGCGATAGTTGATGCGCGACATGAACAGCATGGCGGCAAACCCCACAAGAGCAACAATCGCCTGCGGTTTAATAAAGTGGTAGATATCGCCATATTTGGTATACCCGCTGGAGTAGCTGGCCGAAAACAACATGATCAACCCGTAGGCCAGTGTGACTGCCAACGTACCGACGAATCCCCATGAAACCGTGCCGCGTTCTGCCTTGGGCAGGCGAATGACACGCAACATCCGGATGATATTGCCTACCGAACGATCAAGAATCAGGGCCAAAAGGCTGAGGGATGTATTTTGCAAGGGAATGGCCCTCCTTTCGGGGCAAACCGGGAAACACCGCGCCGCGGGGCACAGAATCAAACGAGACAGATATACAGGATACCCAGAGCCACACCAATGGCAGCGATCAGGGCAAAGAATCCGTCAATCTTGACCTCGCGCCAGCCGCGCATTTCAAACGCATGGTGAATCGGCGTCATCTTAAAGATGCGCTTGCCGTGGGTAAGTTTGAAATAGACACGCTGGATGACCACCGTCAGGGCGTCCCAGATGTATACAAGGCCAAAGAAAAGAACCAGTTCGGGGCGGTCCATGATAAAGGCCAGCGCCGTAACCAAACCGCCAAAGAACATACTGCCGGTATCACCCATAAACACCTTGGCCGGGTAGAAGTTCCAGATCAGGAATCCAGCGCAGGCCCCCGCCGTCGCAGCGGCAATGAGCGAAACGTGCACAAAGCCCAACAGGCTGCCGGCCAGCAAGTACCCCAGCATCGACACAAAGGTGACACCGGTGCACAGGCCGTCCAGACCATCGGTCAGGTTGACGGCATTCACCAGAAAGATGATGCCGAAGAACGCAATGGGATAAAAGAAGATGCCAAAATCCACCGCACCGGCCACCGGAAGCATCACCTCGGTGGAGAGCAGTCCCAGGGCATGCAGGCCCACCATGAAGCCCACCGTCACCGCCACCTGCAGCACGATCTTCTGGCCTGCCGTCAGACCAAGATTGCGGTGCTTGATGACCTTGATGAAGTCATCCAGAAAGCCGATCAACCCGGAGCCAAACGCCAGGAACAGCACCATCATGCCTGCCGCCAGCTGCTGCTGGCCCAGTACCTCGGGTGCTTTGCCCTGAAACAGCCCCCATACCAGACCCAGAGTGAGCAGAATCCCGAAGATAAAGCTCAGTCCGCCCATGGTGGGGGTACCGTTTTTCTTGTTGTGCCAGGTCGGACCTTCCTCCCGGATGGTCTGGCCAAAATGCAGCCGATGCAAAGCCGGAATCAGCAACCGGCAGGTCACAGCCGTAATGGCAAAGCCACCTACCGCTGCAGCGGCCAACATATAGGAGACAGTTTGCTCCATGCAGTCATTCCTCCAAAAACTTATCTTTGCTCGACGTGACTGCATCCAGAAACTGTCACGCCTGTGGCAATCCAGCGTAGTAATCCTGCAACAGATCTTCCAGTTTCATCGCATGGCTGGCCTTGGCCAGCAGCGCATCACCGGGCTGTACAAATTGCTGTAGACATTGTAGCACCTCTTGGGCATTTTGGCAATGCACAGTTGTTACGCCCCGGTCCTGGGCGGCCTGTGCCATAGCGATACTGCGCGGGCCATAAGCGATCAACACATCAATGCCTGCTTCGGCGACCCACTCACCGGTATGGCGATGCCCCTCCTCGCTGGCATCTCCCAGTTCCAGCATATCCCCCAGCAGGGCAATTTTGCGCGGATTCGGCAGTGCCTTGAGCACCGAGATAGCCGCTCTCATGCTGTCGGGGCTTGCATTGTAGCAGTCCTCGATCACCGTCACGCCACTCTTTTCCACAATATGCTGGCGCATACCGGTGGTCTGATAGCGGGACAGTGCCGCCGCACAGGCCGCCGGGTCCAGGCCCAGTCGGGTGGCTGCCGCATAGGCTGCCAGCGCATCATACACCGTGTGCAGTCCTGCCGTCGGGATGGAAACCGGGAAGCGGCCGTACTCACGGTCGGCCAGCGTAAAGGTCGTGCCCTGAGCGCCTGTTTCAATGTTTTCGGCGCGGACATCGGCATCCTTTTCAATACCGAACCAGACCGCACGCAGCCGCGCAGGCACCTGGGCCGTGGGCAACAGATCATTGTCGGCATTGAGCACCAGCGGCGCCCCGTCCGGCAGCCCTGCGCAGATCTCCATCTTTGCTTTCAGTATATTCTCCCGGGTACCAAGATTTTCCAGGTGCGAGACACCGATCATGGTGATGATGCCTGCCGACGGCCGCACGCACCGGGTCAGCCGCTCAATCTCCCCCGCATGATCCATGCCCATCTCCACCACCGCATACTCAGTGGTATTTTCCAGGCGGAACAACGTGTTGGGTACACCGATATCATTGTTCTGGTTGCCTTCTGTCTTGAGGGTATTGCCAAAGGCTGACAATACGGCATAGCAGAATTCCTTGGTGGTGGTCTTTCCCACGCTGCCGGTCACGCCGATGATGCGCGGGCTGAACAGCATGCGATAGTTGGACGCCATACGCACCATGGCCAGGGCACTGTCCGGCACCACCACAGTGCGTTCCGCCGGGACACCCTCCACCGGGTGGTTGGCAATGATATATGCGGCGCCATTTTTGTATGCCCCTGCCGCAAAGTCATGACCATCCACGCGCTCGCCCGGAAAACAGACGAACACGCAGCCAGGTTCCACTTTACGGCTGTCGGTCACAACGGCGTGAATGGCAACGGGCTCTGCCAGCGTCAGACCGGCGAGCAGTTCGTTTGCGGGAATCGGTTGCATAAAGATGCCTCCTTGTATTTCGATGGACTCTTATTCGGCAGCGCCCTCGGCCGCCGGGCTTTCGCTCTGCGCTGCGCCCTGTGAATCAGATGCAGCCGCGGAAGCCGGATCGTCTGATGTGGTTTCGGTCGTGTCGGTGGTGGTATCGGTGATTCCGGAGGAATCCATGGTCAGGGTGATGATGGTACCGTAGGCTGTACTGGCATTGGCTTCCACACTTTGCGCCACCACCTTGCCGCCGCTGTCTCCCTCAAACTGCACATTGAGGTTGGCGGCACGCAGCATCTGCTCCGCAAAGCTGCCACTCTTGCCCATCACGTCCGGCACGGTGGTCATGGCGTCCTGGTCTGTCTGGGTGTACAGATATACGGTGGAACCGGCCGGGACCTTGCTGCCGCCGTAGGGATACTGGTACACAATGGGACCGCTTTCCCCGATGAGCTTATGCTTGAGGCCCAACTGGTTCAGAGTGACCTGGGCGGAAGTCCAGGGATAATCCAGGCAGGTCTGGACTGTCACCGTGCCGCTGGGGTTATAGTTGGGGTCCTGTTCAATGCCCAGATACGGTGCCACCTCACTGATGATGTTGCCCACCACGGGCGCCACCACTTCGCTGGCGTAGTCGCGAATCCAGCGGGGGTCATCCAGTACCACGAACACTTCGATTTCGGGGTCATCCACCGGCAGAACAGCGGCAAAACTCATGGTCTTGTAGTAGTCGCCGTCGTAGCGGAATTCCCGGTCGGTGCGTTCTGCCGTACCCGACTTGCCACCGATACGGTAGCCCGCCACATAGGCATTTTTACAGGAATGGTATTCCCCTTCCCCATTGGGGTCCACATTGTTTTCCATCATGGCCAGCAGTGTCTCGCTGACTTCCTCCGAGATAACCTGCCGACGGATATTGGTCTCGGTTTTCTGTATCACGTTACCGTCGTTGTCGGTAACGGAATCTACCACATAAGGGGTGACCAGGTAGCCGCCGTTGGCCACCGCCGCCACCGCCGTAGCCATCTGCATGGGGGTGATGGCCTCGTTCTGGCCGAAAGCGGCCGTGTACAGGTTGGTATCGACCTGGGCCATCTGTTCGGCATTGTACACACTGGTCCAGCGGGTCTCGTTGGGCAGGTCGATGCCGGTAGTCTGAGTAAAACCGAATGCCTGGATATAATCGTAGAACACCGAGGGCTGCAGCGTCTGGGCCGCCTGAATGAACCACAGGTTGCAGCTGTGGTTCAAGGCGCCGGCCATATCCAGCAGACCGTGGGTCTCGTTGTTGGCACAGCGGTAGGTGTGCTCCCACAGCGAGGACCCCTCATTGACGGTAAACGCGCCGCTGCAATAAAAGGTCTGCCCGGCAGTCATAATACCGGAATCCAGACCGGCTGACGCCGTGATCAGCTTGAATACCGAGCCGGGCATGTACAGTTCGGTGATGTTCTTATTCTTCCACTGGGCCTCGCGCATCATACCCTGCAGCTGCGTATATTCACTGCTGACGGTTTTACCGTCCTCATCGGTTGTGGTGTCCCGGCTGATCTTGCCGTCCGCAATGATGTCCGCCACCTCATCCTCGCCCAGACGGCTCTTGAGCCAGTCGATGTCCTCCTCGTCAAGTTCCTCCTCATCGAGGATCGCCTGCATCTTGCTGTCGTAGATGGTATAGGGATTGTTGGGGTCAAACTGTTCCAGCGACGCCATCGCCAGGATGGCGCCGGTCTTGACATTCATGACGATGGCGCTGCCGCGGCCATGCACATTGAAGGTATCCATCGCTTCGGTGAGATATTCCTCCACAATGGACTGCACATTTTCGTCGATGGTGAGATTGAGGTTGTTTCCATTGATGGCCGGATAGACATCCGCCTCCGCGTTGGCCAACACCTCCCCGTTGACATTGGTTTCGGCAATGCTGCGTCCCGGTGTACCGGACAACACTTCATCATAGGACTTTTCCAGACCGTACGCACCGGAGCCATCCGCATTACAGAAGCCGAGTACCGAGGACAAAAATGCCCCGTAAGGATAGTTGCGCGTAGACGTCTGCTCGGTGGTGAGCACCACGATTCGGTATCCCTGCTCCTCCCCTGCAGGCGGGTCGGTGCGATAGTTCATGGAATATTCAATGATGGCATCTGCCACCGGCTTTTCCACGCCCTTGGCCACCACACGGTATTCGTACAGTTCCCCGTTGGCGTTGGTGGCCGTAAGGATCTTGAAGATACTCTCGGCCGTGGTGCCATCGTTGAGCAGCGAGGCGATTTCCTCCGCCGCGTTTTGCAGCTGGGCAGTGGTGGCTCCGTTTTTCTGGGACTGCAGCGGATTGGCAATGATGTTCCACACCGTGTTGCTCTTGGCCAGCAGTTTGCCGTTGGCGCTGTAGATGGAGCCGCGGGTAGCGGGCAGTTCGGTATCCTGCATCTGCTGGGTGACCGCCTCGGTGCGGTACAATTCCGCGTCGCGCAATTGCAGTGCATACAGCTGATAGATCAGAACGCCGAAAAAGAAAATCAGAAAAATGGCAATCAGGATCAGCGTGCGGCGCAGTACCTGGGCGCGAAAATGCGGATTGGGATTGTTGACTGGATTGGACATGGCGACTCCCTTTTGGAGGAAAATTTCCCTGATTGCGGCGGCGAGCCTTTTTACGCGCGGCGTTCCCGCCGTTGGTAAAAAGGCTCGTTGCCACATTACTTCTTTTGTTTACGGGTTCAGACCGCCCAGCAGGTTGAGCGCGGCGGTACGTACATCCGATACCAGCAACTGGGCGCTGCTGGTCGTTTTCTCAATCACGCTCTGGTCCTCCAGCTGCACATAGGTGATCTGGCTGGGGTCCACCGGGACAAGTCCCAGCTGTCCCTCCGCCACCTGCTGCAGGCTGGTCCGGCTGGTGATATTGCTCATCTGAGTTGCCAGGTAGTCATACTCACTCTGGGCCGCTGTAAGCTGGTTTTTGGTGTCGTTGATCTGGCCGTTGAGCTCAGTGATCTTGGCCTGGCTGTAAACGACGCTGACAATCAGACCCAGCAGCAACGCCACCGCCAGCACATTCAACGTGGAAGCGGCCAGATGACGGGCCCTGTTCAACCCGTGCCGCCCACCGCGTACCACCTGTACTTTAGGCCGGGGACGTTCGATCTTGGGCGCGGTCTGACCGGTATGCAATAAAACAGTTGTCATGAATAATGCCTCGTTATACTTTCTCCAACACTCTCAGCTTTGCCGAACGGGCCCTGCGGTTCTGCTGCAGTTCCCCGGCATCCGCTTCAATGGGTTTGCGGGTGATCAGTTTTGCCTTGGGAACCCCTCCGCAGGTGCAGATGGGCTGTTCCGGCGGGCAGGTGCACCGCTGTGCCCAGCGGCGGAACTTGTTTTTCACGAGCCGGTCCTCCAGGCTGTGGAAGGTGATGACGCACAGCCGCCCGCCGGGCGCCAGGCAGTTGAAAATGGCATCCAGCCCCTCATTGAGAACATCCAGTTCCGAGTTGACGGCGATGCGGATGGCCTGGAAGGTGCGCCGCGCCGGGTTTTTGGCCTTGCGGCGCTCCGCAGGCGGCACCGCCGATGCCACCAGATCCGCCAGCTGCAGCGTGGTGGTGATGGGCTTTTCCGCCCGGGCTGCGACGATCTTGCCGGCGATCTGCCAGGCATAAGGTTCCTCGCCATAGTCGCGCAGGATACGGGTCAATTCTTCACGGTCCAGTGTGTTGACAAGGTCCGCAGCGGTGGGGCCCTGCTGGCTCATACGCATGTCCAGCGGCGCATCGGCGTGGTAGGAGAAGCCGCGCGCCGCATCGTCCAGCTGATGGCTGGAAACACCAAGGTCCAGCAAGGCCCCGTTGACCGCCGGGATGGAAAGCTCCGCGAGCACACGCGCCGCGTCGCGGAAATTCGCCTGTACCACCTGGGCGGGCAGGCCCTTGAGCCTTTCGGTGGCGACTGCCACCGCATCCGGGTCCTGGTCGAGCGAAATCAGACGCCCTGTGGTCAGACGTTTAGCGATCTGCATACTGTGCCCTGCCCCGCCGGCGGTTCCATCCAGGTAAATACCGGTCGGATCGATGGCCAGCCCATCCAGGCAGGGCTGCAGCAGCACGGGTATGTGAGAAAATTCCATTGTGTCAACTACCTATCGTTTAAAAATCCAATTCTTCCATAGCCGCGGTGAAGTCCTCATCGCTGGTGGCCTGATCGCCGTTCCAGGCAGCGGTGTTCCAGATTTCCGCAAAGCTGCGGTTGCCGATGATGGTCACATCGTGATCAAGACCCGCATATTCCCGCAGCTTGGCAGGCAGCTGGATGCGCCCCTGCTTGTCCGGAGTCACTTCCACCGCCGAGGCGTAGAGCATCCGGCTGACCTTGCGACCCTTCACCAGCCCTTTTTCCTCGATTTTGGCGGCTACCTTTTCAAATTCTTCGGTGGGGAAAGCCGCCAAACAGTGGTCAAGCCAGCGGGTCACGATGAAGGTTTCCCCCATTGCATCCCGGAAACGGGCGGGGAAATTCAGCCGGCCCTTGGCGTCGATGGCGTAATCATACTGACCTACGAGCATGCCGTTCCCCCTCCTTCCTGCTTTTCGACGGTTTGCACAAACTTTCCGCAAAGTTTTTTACGTTGCCTCGTGGGGTCTGTGGAAAACTCTGTGGAAAGCGTGGAAAACTACCCACTTTCAACCACCATTGTGGTGAGTTTAACCACTTTTCCCCACTACGGTACCTTAAGTCTACCATCTCAGCAGGCAAAAAGCAAGCCCGCAGCCCCAAAAAAGTTCGCTGCGAGCAGAATTTTCACAGATGTGTAACGATGCAAAAAAGTGGGGAAAAATGATTGTAGGCCAGGCATAAAACGCAAAGAAAAAAGGCATCTGCACCTCACAGGAGGCCGCAGATGCCTTTATAGCATCGGGTGGAATCCATTATTTTTTCTGGCCGCGCTTGGGACCGGAAGGCATATTGCGCAGATTCAGGCGGGCACTTTTGATGTCGTTCACGCTCTTGACCAGCACTTCCTCCGAACGTTTGAGCACCTCTTCGCAATACAGGCTGGTCTGCCGTTTGATTTCCTTATTCTGGGTCTGCGCCGCCGTCAGAATCTCCACAACGCGCTGCTGGCTGCGCTTGACGATCTCCTGCTCGCTGACCAGCGTGCGGGCACGTTCCTCCGCCTGCTGAATCACGCTTTCCGCTTCCACATGTGCATTTTTGAGAATCTGTTCCCGGTCGTTGACGATCTTTTTGCTTTCCCGCACTTCGTCGGGCAGGTTGTTGCGCACTTCATCAATAATATCGCGCATACGGTCCACATCGACCACACGCTTACCCGCTGCAAAGGGAACCGCTGTTCCCGCTTCCAGCGTCTCTTCCATCAAATCCAGCAATTCCTCTACGTTCATGCCTGTTCCTCTCTCTCGTACCGGCTGACCATGATCTTGCCGTAAAAATATTGTTTGGTGCGTACCAGCGTGCCTACCTGCTCCGGCAGGTCTGCTTCCCGCTCACTTTCCGCCAGGATAACGCCGCCGGGCGCCAGTTTTTCCTGCAGGGACGGCAGCACCTGAACCAGCAGATCCTGGTGGAACGGCGGGTCCAGCAGCACCAGATCAAAAGGGCCACGGATGTTCGCCAGAAAGGTCTGTGCCTCTGCATGGCGAATATCACTCTGACGGTCTACGCCCGCCGATTTGCAGTTGGCCGTGACCACCGCCAGCGCTTCCGGCGAACGGTCCACAAACACGCAGCTTTTGGCTCCGCGGGAAAGTGCTTCGATACCCAACTGGCCGCTGCCTGCAAAAAGGTCCAGCACCCGTGCCCCCGGTACCAGGAATTGTACGCTGGAAAACATGGCTTCCTTGACCCTGTTGATGGTAGGACGGGTGACATCCTCCCCCGGAAGAGCCTGCAAATTTTTACCGCGTGCGGTTCCGGCAATGACGCGCATGGTCCGTACTTCTCCTCTCTATCGTATCAGTTTTATTATGGGGCTTGACCGCCCGGTTGTCAAGAGGGCCAACCTGTAAAAAATCTGTGGCAGCCCGCACAAAAAAAGCAGACCGGCGGCCAACGCCGCCGGTCTGTCCGCTCAGAATATTCGCGTTTTGACAGGTTTTTCCATCATCAGAGCTGCGGTTCTGCCGTAGCCGGACTTGCCGCCGGAAGTTTGATCTCCGGCATCAGTTCCTCAGAAACCACACGCAGCATCTCTTCCAGCTTCTGCAGTTCGTCCGGCGCAAACCGCTGTTTGGCGCGGTCTACGACCTGCTGCAGATACGCATAGCTGATGTTGTAATAGTCCACATATTTGCGGGTGGGATACAGATGGTATTCCCGCTTGTCGGTGGTGGACTGGACCTTTTTGACATACCCTTTTTTGACCAGATTGTTGATCTTATACGCCGCATTGGGGGTGGACAGGTTCATCATGTTGGAAAATTCCGCAATGGTGGGATGCCCCAGCGCCATGATGACTTCCATGCAGAAAGATTCCACCGTGGTCAGCGTGGCTTCGCGGTTTTCAAACTTGCTGAACACCTGCTGATAAAAGTGCAGCTTGAACTTGGTATACACTTGCTGAAACGCCTGATCCAACATGGCAAAAACCTCCTGAAGGTCCTGTTTGCGGGTAGCATGCCGCAGCGCCGGACGGCGCAGACGCACCCGCAGACCTTTTGCATTGTCAGGAATCAGTATAGCATGTTTCGACGCATTTGACCAGTCCTGTTTATCGGCCATGATCACCGGGCGGACTCCCGGTCCACAATGGCAAAGGTCAACTCTGCATTGACCGCACGCACACCGTCCACCCAGGCGGTGGCTTTTCCAATACCGACGGGACCATGGCGTTCCACCAGTTCACATTCCAGCGTGAGCACATCACCGGGGACCACCTGCCGGCGGAACCTCGCATTTTTTACGCCGCCGAACAGGGCCAGCTTTCCCTTGGCGCTCTCCTCGCTGAGAGCCGCCACGGCGCCGCACTGGGCCAGCGCTTCGAGGATCAGCACCCCCGGCATGACCGGCTGCCCGGGAAAATGTCCCTGGAAGAACGGCTCATTCATGCTGACGCACTTGATGCCCCGCGCCCACTGGCCGGGCGTATAATCGGTGATTTTATCCACCAGCGCAAACGGATACCGATGCGGCAAAATCTCGGCGATCTGCATCGCATTCAGCGCACGCGGCGGATCATTGGCAACGATCGCCATGGTTATCCCTCCCAATGTTTGAAGATGACACAAGCATTGTGCCCGCCGAAGCCCAGGCTGTCACTCAGGGCGTATTCCACCTGCTCTTCCACCCCTTCGTTGGGCAGGTAGTTCAGGTCACACTCGGGATCGGGTACCTTGAGACCGATGGTGGCAGGCAGATACCCGTCGCGCAGCGCCAGCGCCGTAAAAACGCCCTCCACGCCGCCGGCAGCCCCCAGCAGATGACCAGTCATGGACTTGGTGCTGGAAATGCGCAGCTTGTATGCGTAGTCCCCAAACACCGCCTTGATGGCAGCTGTCTCGCAGGAATCGTTGAGATGGGTGCTGGTGCCGTGAGCATTGAGGTAGCCGATCGCCTCCGGTTCCAGGTCGGCATCCCGCAATGCCAGCCGCATACACTCGGCACCGCCGGCACCGCCCGGCGCCGGCGCCGTGAAGTGGTAGGCATCGCAGTTTGCGCCATAGCCCACAATCTCGGCATAGATTCTGGCGCCCCGGGCCTGGGCATGACCCAGCTCTTCCAGCACCAGGATGCCGGCGCCTTCGCCAATGACAAAGCCACCGCGTTCGGCATCGAACGGAATGGAAGCGCGGGCCGGGTCCTCACTGGTGTTGAGGGCTTTCATGCTGGTGAAGCCACCCACCCCCAGCGGGCTGATGCAGCTTTCGGCACCGCCACAGATGGCCAGGTCTTCGTAGCCGTCGCGGATGCGATGGAAGGCGTCGCCGATGGCGTTGGTGCCGCCGGCGCAGGCCGTCACCGGGCTGGTGCACATGCCTTTCAGGCCGAAACGGATGGCCACCTGGCCCGCCGCCATATTGGCAATGGACATCGGCACAAAGAAGGGGCTGACACGGTCAAAGCCCTTGGTTTCCCCTTTGGCATGCTCTTCCTCGATGGTGGGAAGGCCGCCGATGCCGCTGGAGATGATCGTGGCAAAGCGGCTGGTATCGGTGTGCTCCAGATCCAGACCGGAATCCTCCATCGCCTCTACAGCGGCCGCCACCGCAAACTGGGTGAAACGGGCCATTTTGCGGGCTTCCCGCTTATCCATGCGAACGGTGGGGTCAAAATCCTTGACCTCGGCGGCCAGCTTCACCTTACTGTTGGTGGTGTCATAATGGGTAATAGGACCGATGCCGCATTCCCCGCGGCGCACAGCGGCCCAGCTTTCGGCCACCGTGTTGCCGGTGGGATTGACCGTGCCAAGGCCGGTAATAACGACTCTGCGTTTTTCCATAGGAAACCTCGCTATCTTATCCTTTGTATCGTTGTAGCTCAAACCAAACCGGGTGTTTTTCTGCCGCGCACCGTTTCCGGCGCCGCAGGCGGCAGACACGCCCTTCCTTACATTCCCATACCACCGTCGACGCACAGCACCTGCCCGGTGATGTAGGATGCTTCGGCGCTTGCCAGGAAGGCCACCGCATTGGCCACTTCCTCGGCACGGCCGATCCGGCCCGCCGGGACTGCGCCGAGGGCTGCTTCCTTGGCGGCGTCCGACATGGCGGCCGTCATATCGGTCTCAATAAAACCGGGTGCCACCGCATTGACCGTCACGCCCCGTGCGGCGAATTCCTTGGCCAGGCTCTTGGTCAGGCCGATGAGTCCCGCCTTGCTGGCGGCATAGTTGCTCTGCCCGGCATTGCCGTGCAATCCCACTACGCTGCTGATATTGATGATGCGGCCATAACGCTGGCGCATCATCAGTTTGCAGGCGGTCTTGCTGCAGAAGAATGCGCCTTTGAGGTTGGCGTTGATGACCTTGTCAAAATCCGCTTCCTGCATGCGCAGGATCAGTTTATCCGCCGTCACACCGGCGTTATTGACCAGCACATCCAGCCGGCCAAAGGTCTTGGCGGCCGACTCCACCAGGTTCTGACACTGGGCCGGATCGGTGACATCGGCCTGCATCGTCACCGCCTGCACGCCCAGCGCTTTGCAGTCTTCGGCCGTCTGTTCGGCTGCCGCAGAACTGGAAGCATAGTTGATGCAGACATCAAAACCTGCCTTAGCCAGGGCCAGGCAGATGGCGCGGCCAATGCCGCGGCCACCGCCGGTCACCAGCGCGGCGGTACGGTTCTTCTGTGGTTCACTCATGCCCGGGCCTCCTTCAGTGCCGCGACGGCTTTTTCAAAATCAGCCGTCGTCTCGATGTTCAGGCAGGTGATGGCACTGCCCACCGTCTTTTTGACAAATCCGCTGATGGTGTGTCCGGGGCCGATTTCCACCACGGTATCGACACCCAGTTCTGCCAGGCGGCGGATGGTATCTTCCAGATAGACGCTGCTCTGCACCTGGCGCACCAGCAGGTCGGCAATGGAATCCGACGGAGCCTTTTCGTGGCCCAGGCAGTTGAAGAGCACCGGCATCCGCATGGGCGCAAACTGTACGGTCCGGAAGCGTTCCGCCAGAGCCGTCCCCGCCGGGTTCATCAGAATGGTATGGAACGGGCCGCTGACCTTGAGGGGCAGGCAGCGCTTGGCACCGGCCTCCTTGGCCAGCTCCGCCGCACGGTCTACCGCGGCCTTTTCGCCGCCGATGACCAGCTGCCCGGGACAGTTGTAGTTGCAGATCTGCACAATGCCCAGGGCGGATGCCTCATTGCAGCACGCCTGCAGCTTGTCGCGGTCCAGGGCCAGCACCGCCGTCATCCCGCAGTCCAGCCCTTCGGACGCCTTGGCCATTGCCTGGCCGCGGAAAGCAACCAGTTCCACAGCACTCCTGGCATCCAGCACATCGGCACATTCCAGTGCCGAATATTCGCCCAGCGACAGGCCCGCCGCATAGTCGGGACGGATGCCGGCATCGGCCAGCATCGCGGTGACGCCGGCAGCAAAGGCCACCATGCAGGGCTGCGTATAGCGAGTCAGGTTGATGACCCCGTCCGGGTCCTCAAAGCAGGTGGTTTTGAGGTCAAAATCCAGGACCGTGGCAGCCTCATCAAACACTTTGCGGAATACCGGCGACGACGCATACAGGTCGGCGCCCATCCCGGCGTGCTGGCTGCCCTGCCCGGCATACAAAAACGCGAGTTTCATCGTGATGTACTCCTTTTTATACGTTCATCCGGCCCATCTCGTGCAGGCGGGCACGGCATTCGGTCATCATTTCGTCAAGAATTTCCGCCACCGGCCGCACACCCTTGAGCATACCGGCCACCTGACCGGCCATCAGGCTGCCGGTCTCGGTATCGCCGTCAAACACGGCGCGACGCAGGCTGCCCAATGTGTACTTTTCCAGCTCCATCTTGTCGGCGCCGGCTTTTTCCTGGCGGACATACTCCCGGCTCATGCGGTTTTT
The DNA here is from genome assembly GCA_019424695.1 of Oscillospiraceae bacterium. Lineage (GTDB taxonomy): Bacteria > Bacillota > Clostridia > Oscillospirales > Ruminococcaceae > Gemmiger. The sequence continues at coordinate 27,726 of JAHYZA010000007.1, read as the reverse complement.
CAGCACGCGGACCGGCGTACCGCCGATACGGCCAGTCACAATGGTGTCGCTGTCCTTGGCCTTAAGCAGCGCCGCCTTGTAGTTGGGGTGAATGGGGCATTCCTCGGAAACCAGCAGACAGGTACCGATCTGGACACCGCAAGCCCCCAGCGCAAAGGCCGCCGCCATCTGCCGGCCGTCCGCAATGCCGCCGGCTGCGATCACCGGCACATCCACGGCGTCTATCACCTGGGGTACCAGGGCCATCGTGGCCATCTCGCCCACATGACCGCCGCTCTCGGTGCCCTCGGCAATCAGCGCATCAGCGCCGCACTTGACCAGGTGTTTGGCCAGCACCGAAGCCGCCACCACCGGCATGACCGTGATACCCGCGGTCTTCCAGCTTTCCATGTACTTGCCGGGGTTGCCGGCACCGGTGGTGACGAAACGCACACCTTCCTCCACCACAATCCTGGCAAATTCATCCGCCTGGGGGTGCATCAGCATGATGTTGACGCCGAAAGGCTTATCGGTGAGCTGTTTGGCGCGGCGGATGTTATCCCGCAGCGAATCGGCATTCATACCACCGGACCCGATCAGGCCAAGGGCGCCCGCGTTGGAGCAGGCGGCGGCGAACTCGCCGGTGGCAATGTTGGCCATGCCGCCCTGAATAATAGGATACCGGGTGCCGAGAATCTCGTTCAACAGTTTCATACGACGCTTCCTTTCACAGTGAGCAACATACCGCCCCAGGTCAGACCGCCGCCGAAACCGATGCACGCAAGGCGCATGCCCGGCTGCAGGCGGCCGCTTTCGGCCAGTTCGTTCAGTGCCACCGGAATACTGGCGGCGCTGGTGTTGCCGTGGCGATCCATATTTTTATAAAATTTGGCGGGGTCCGCTTCCAGCTTTTTGACACAGTGGTCGATGATCCGGCTGTTGGCCTGATGGCAAACCACCCAATCCACCTCATCCAGAGTGTGGTGGGTGGCATCCAGTACCGCATGCAGCGTGCGCGGCAGCGCATCCACTGCAAAACGGAACACCGCACGGCCATCCATGTGAATGGGACCGCAAGGCGGTGTTTCGATGGCCATATCGCCCCGGGCCCCCAGGTCCACGGCAAAATCCACGCCGTCGGCCAGTTCAAAGACAGCCGCACCGGCACCGTCGCCAAACAACACGCAGGTGTTGCGGTCGGTCATATCCATCAGGCGGGAAAGCTGCTCGCACCCGATGACCAGCGCATAGCGGCGGTCATCTTCCGGGCGCGTCATCAGCAAACCCCGGGCCACCGCTGCCCCGTAGATAAAGCCGGAGCAGGCCGCGTTCACATCCAGCACGGGGATATCCTGCGCCAGCCCCAGTTCCCGCTGTACCAGACAGGCCGTGCTGGGCGTTGCGTAGGCACCGGAAAGGGTTGCGCAGACACAACAACCAATTTGTGCCGGCTGCAGACCACTTCGTTCCAGCGCCTGACGGGCTGCTGCAATGGCCAACGTGGCCGCACTCTCCCCTTCCGAGCAGAAATGCCGCTGCCGAATGCCGGTGCGCGTGGTGATCCATTCATCGCTGGTATCCACCAGCTTGCTCAAATCCTCGTTGGTTACCACGCGGCCGGGCAGCGCCCCGCCGGTGGCAATCAGCTGCAAACCTTCCATAAGCTCCCTCTATCCGTTGTGTCACAGACCGATCTGACGATATTTTTTGTATCGCTGGTCGGCCAATGCCTTACCGTTCATCTTGCACAGCTGGGTCAGATGGCGTTCCAGCGCCGCATCCAGCGCCGCAAACAGCGCCTTGTGATCCCGCTGCGCGCCGCCCAGCGGTTCGGGAATGACTTCTTCCACAACGCCGTCGGCAAAAAGATCCTGTGCGGTCAGTTTCATGATCTCGCAGGCTTCGCCGCTGCGGGTGGAATCCTTCCACAGGATGCTGGCGAATCCCTCGGGGCTGAGTACCGAATACACGGCATTTTCCAGCATCAGAATCCGGTTGGCCACGCCAAGTCCCAGCGCGCCGCCGCTGCTGCCTTCTCCGGTGACCACCGAAATAATGGGCACCGTCAGGCCGCTCATTTCCGCAAGGTTGCGGGCGATTGCCTCACCCTGCCCCCGCTCTTCGGCCTCCTTGCCGGGGTACGCGCCCGGCGTGTCGATGAAGGTGATGATGGGTCGGCCGAACTTTTCGGCCTGCTGCATCAGGCGCAAGGCTTTGCGGTAGCCTTCCGGTTCCGGCATACCGAACCGGAAACGCATATTTTCTTCCAGCGTGGAGCCTTTGCGATGTCCGATGACCGTGACCGGAATGCCCTTATACCGGGCAATTCCGCCGAGGATGCTCTGGTCATCGCTGCACTGGCGGTCGCCGCGCTGTTCAAAGAAGTCCGTGAACAGTTCACGGATATACTCATCAATGCGCGGACGCCCCTGATGCCGTGCCAGAAAGACCCGGTCCGCCGGTGTCAGGTCCCGACACTGCGCCAGCAGTGCATCACGACGGGCTTGCAGCTCTTCCAGCGATTCACCGGCTTCCGGTTGGGCATCCGCCTCCCCCAGAAGCTGGCTGGCGGCATCGTCCTCAGGGGTGGGGTTCTGCAGGGCATCTATGCGATGGTCGAGGGATTCCACCTCTTTAAGAATGTCTTTGATCATGCACCGCGCTTCCTTCCTTGTGTGTGCAGCTGAAGCAACTGCGTCAGGGTGTCTTTCATCTCCCCGCGGGGCACGACTTGATCCACAAAGCCGTGGTCCAGCAGATACTCCGCACGCTGGAATCCCTTGGGCAGCTTTTCACCAATGGTCTGTTCGATGACGCGGGGGCCCGCGAAACCGATCAGGGCATCGGGCTCTGCCAGCGTGATGTCGCCCAGGCTGGCGAAACTGGCCGTTACGCCGCCGGTGGTGGGATGGGTCAGATAGCTGATGTACAGTCCGCCCTTGGCCTGGAAGCGCTGGATGGCGGCGCTGGTCTTGGCCATCTGCATCAGGCTGAAGATGCCTTCCTGCATACGGGCGCCTCCGCTGGCTGAGAAGATGATGAGCGGCAGATGTTTGCTGGTGGCATACTCCACTGCGCGGGTGACCTTTTCGCCCACAGCCGTACCCATACTGCCCATGAAAAAGCGGCTGTCCAGCACAGCGACCACCGCCGGCACACCACCAATTTTTCCGTAGGCGGTAACAACCGCATCGCTGAGGCCGGTCTTGGCGCGCTGTTTGGCCAGCTTTTCATCGTAACCGGGGAACGCCAGCACGTTCTTGCCTTCCAGCTCGCCGTCCAGTTCCCGGAAAGTGCCGTGATCCAGCACCATGCTCAGACGATAGTACCCGCCCACCGGGTGGTGATACCCGCAGTTGGGACAAACATACAACGTACTGGCCCAGACCTGCCGGGTGGCGCGGCGCTCGCATTTCTTGCAGGTGAAGAAATCCGGTGCGCGCCAACGGGGATTATCGGTACCGGCATCCCGACGGGCTTTGAGCTGAAAGGTCCGCTCCCGGGGGGTGAGGGCCAAGATCTTACCGACATTCATGCATGGAGTCCTCCTGTCCGAATAAAATTGAGAACCAATCAGGCGTTCTTGGTCAGGTAGTTGAAGATGTCCCCGACGGTTTTCATGTTGCCCAGTTCCTCATCGGGAATGGCAGCGCCGAACTTTTCTTCCAGCGCCATGTTCAGTTCCACAGCGTCCAGGCTGTCGGCATTCAGGTCGTCGGCCAGGCTGGCTTCCATCGTAATGGCATCGGCGTCGGCGTTCAGGGTCTCCACGATCACGTTCTTCAGTTCTTCAAAAGTCATGGGAATACGCTCCTTGTTGCATTCAATTTTTGTTTGTTTGTAATTTTACCTAAATATATTTAGCTAAAAGAACGATACCCATTATACCCGTTTTTTCAGGTTTGTCAATATTTTTATCTTAATTTATTTAGGTATTTTTCTTGATGTGTTGGTTTTCTCCCCTATACACAAAAGATCTGACCGTTTGGTCAGATCTTTTGGATTTGTTTAAACATCGCTTGTCGTATTCTTTTTCTATCCGAATATCCGATCTGTGCAACAAAAAAGAGCGCCGCACCAAAATGGTGCAGCGCTCTTTTTGCGATGTGGAGCAGGTGAAGGGAGTCGAACCCTCGTCCTCAGCTTGGAAGGCTGATGTACTAGCCGTTGTACGACACCTGCACGGTAATGAGTATTATACCCACCTACCGGGGCGTTTGTCAAGAGGGAATTGCCGACTTTTGCTGATGTCATGTCTTCCTATGATTAAGACAGCAAAGAAAATGCACCCGGCGACATTTTGCCGGGTGCATAAAATCTCTGTGTATTTACTTGTACAGATCCACCAGATTCATCAGGATTTCCACACTCTGGTCCATTTTCTCTGCGGTGATGCACTCACACGGGCCGTGGAAATTGAAACCGCCAGTGCCCAGGTTGGGACAAGGCAGGCCCATATAACTCAGGGTTGCGCCATCGGTACCGCCGCGCACCGGCGCCTCGATGGGTTCCAGCCCGGCTGCACGGATCGCTTTGCGGGCATTTTCCACCAGATGGAAATGGGGCTGGATCTTTTCCATCATATTATAGTAGCTGTCCTTGATGTCCAGTTCTACGGTACCGGCACCATATTTTTCATTCAGGCAGTCGGCAATATGCTGCATCTGCGCCTTGCGGGCCGCGAACTTGACGGCATCATGATCACGCACAATATACCCCAGGTGTGCCAGGGTCACATCCCCCTGCATGCTCGTCAGGTGGAAGAAGCCCTCGCGTCCCTCGGTATGTTCGGGGCGGGAGAACGCAGGCAGTGCCTGATGGAATTCAATGGCAATGTTCTGCGCATTCCGCATGGCATTTTTGGCACTGCCGGGGTGTACGCTGAAGCCGTGTACCGTCACAACCGCCGCCGCGGCATTGAAGTTCTCATAGCTGATCTCCCCCACATCGTCGCCGTCCACCGTGTAGGCATACGCCGCGCCGAAGTGCTCCACATCAAACAGGCTGGCGCCTTCGCCGATCTCCTCGTCGGGCGTAAAGCCGATGCACAGTTTGCCGTGGGGGCGATTTTCCGCCTGTACCCGTTCCAGCATCGTCATGATCTCGGCAATGCCGGCCTTGTCGTCGGCACCCAGCAGCGTAGAGCCGTCCGCCGTAATGAGCGTTTGCCCTTTCATCTCTTTCAGGAACGGGAAGGTTTCGGGGTCCAGCACCGCACCGGTAGCCGGCAGCGTCACAGGGCCGCCGTCATAGTCCGGGTGAATCTGGGGATTCACGTTTTCGCCGCTGGCATCATCCGCCGTATCCATATGGGCAATAAAGCCCAGCGCCTTGGCATTTTCCTGCCCCGGCGTTGCGGGCAGCGTGGCGTAGACATAACAGTGCTCATCCACATGAGCATCCGTCAGGCCCAGGGCTTTGAGCTCTTCCACCAGCTGGCGGGCCAGGTCAAACTGGCGCACCGTACTGGGATGTGTGCCGGAATTGGGGTCGGAAGTGGTATATACCTTTACATAATTCAGCAATCGTTCATATGCACGCATGGGGTTTGCTTCCTCCTTATTAAGACGGACCGCACAAGGCCCGTTTTGCTGTTTTCTGCCAGTATACCACAAAAAGCAGCAATTTCCAAGGCCGTACACTTTTCAAACGCCGGTGAATGTGTTAAAATAGGGAAGATTATAAAGGAGATTTGCGTCCAGACGCATCAAATATAAGGAGGCCATCATGGCAAATACCATTTTCAAGGACAAGACTTTGTTGATCACCGGCGGCACCGGCAGCTTCGGTCACACCGTTCTGAAGCATTTTCTGACCACCGACATCGGTGAGATCCGCATTTTCTCCCGCGATGAGAAGAAGCAGGATGATATGCGCCATGAACTGCAGGCCCACTACCCGGAGCATTACGAAAAGGTAAAATTCTATATCGGTGATGTGCGCAATATCCAGAGCCTGCGCGATGTCATGCCCGGTGTCAATTTCATCTTCCACGCCGCCGCACTCAAGCAGGTGCCTTCCTGTGAGTTCTTCCCCATGGAAGCCGTGCGTACCAACATCGAAGGCACTGATAACATGCTGCACGCCGCCATCGAAGCCAACGTGGAGCGCGTTGTCTGCCTGTCCACCGACAAGGCCGCCTACCCCATCAACGCCATGGGCATCTCCAAGGCTATGATGGAACATGTCATCACCGCCAATGCCCGTGTGTCCGCCCAGCGCGGCGGCCCGGTCATCTGCTGCACCCGTTACGGCAACGTCATGTGCAGCCGCGGCAGTGTTATCCCTCTGTTCGTGGAGCAGATCCGCTCCGGCAATCCCATCACCATCACCGACCCCAACATGACCCGCTTCCTGATGAATCTGGACGAGGCCGTGGATCTGGTCATGTTCGCCTTTGAGCACGCCAATCCCGGTGACCTGTTCATCCAGAAATCCGACGCCTCCACCATCGGAGACCTGGCCAAGGCTGTGCAGACGCTGTTCGGCGATACCGGCACCCGCATCATCGGAACCCGTCACGGCGAGAAGCTGTACGAGACGCTGATGACCAAGGAGGAGCGCACCCGTGCCGAGGATATGGGCGGGTATTTCCGTGTGGCGGCCGACACCCGCGACCTGAACTACGACAAGTTCTTTGTCAAGGGCCAGGTGCACACCCAGGCTGACGAAGACTACACCAGCCATAACACCCGCCGCCTGAATGTACAGCAGACGATTGACAAGATCATGACTACCGACTACATCAAAGAGGAGCTGGCGAAAAATGCCGAATGACACCCCTGTTCTGCCGACGCCGATCCTGATTACCGGTGCGGGCGGTTTTGTCGGCCGCAATCTGGTGGCCACGCTGCATGCCATGGGCTGCAAAGAACTGCTGTTGTTTGAGAAGAACGACACGGTGGAAACCCTGGCGGACTATTGCCGCCGGGCAGCGTTTGTGGTGCATCTGGCAGGCATCAACCGTCCCAAAGACCCCAGCGAATTCTACAGCGGCAATGCCGGCCTGACCGACACCATGCTGCGCCTGCTGGCCGAAAATAACAATCCGGCACCGGTTCTGGTGACCAGCAGCATCCAGGCCGCTCTGGATAACGATTACGGCAAGAGCAAAAAACAGGCGGAAGATGCGATTTTTGCCCATGGTAAGGCCACCGGTGCGCCGGTGTATGTGTTCCGCATGGAAGGGGTTTTCGGCAAGTGGTGCCGTCCCAACTACAACAGTGTGGTGGCTACTTTCTGCCATAACATTGCTCGGGACCTGCCCATCGAGGTGCGGGACCCTGCCTACGAGCTGCCGCTGGTCTACATCGACGATGTGATTGCCTGTATTCTGGATGCGCTTCAGCAGGGCAAGGCAGAGCGGGACGTCGAAGGGTACTGCCGGATTCATCCGGTGCACCGGGTCACGCTGGGCCGATTGGCGGAGCTGATCAAAGGTTTTGCCGGGGCACGCAAAGGCAGTCTGACGGTGCCTTACCTGGCAGAGGGCAGCTTTGAGAAGAAACTGTACTCCACCTATCTGAGCTATCTGCCAACGGATCAGTTTGCCTACGATCTGAACATGCACTGTGATGACCGCGGCAGCTTCACCGAGGTACTGCGCAGCCCCGAACGAGGCCAGGTCAGCGTGAACATCTCCAAGCCCGGCATTGTCAAGGGCAACCATTGGCACCATACCAAGAACGAAAAGTTCCTGGTGGTACAGGGCGAAGGCGTGATTCGTTTCCGCCGCATTGACAGTGACGAAGTCATTGAATACCACGTCAGCGGCAAGAAGCTGCAGGTCGTGGATATTCCCTGCGGGTACACCCACAACATCGAGAATGTGGGCAGCGAAGATATGGTCACCGTGATGTGGGCCAACGAATGTTTTGACCCCGATCACCCCGACACGTTCTATCTGCCGGTTTAATTTTATGGAATAAGGATGTTTTGCCATGAACAAGCTGAAACTCATGACCATCATCGGTACCCGGCCGGAAATCATCCGTCTGAGCGCCGTAATCAAGAAGTGCGACAAATACTTCGACCAGATTCTGGTGCACACCGGTCAGAACTATGACTATAACCTGAACCAGGTCTTTTTCGAGGACCTGGGCCTGCGTGCACCGGATTTCTACCTGGATGCCGTCGGCAAGGACCTGGGCGAAACCATCGGCAACATCATTGCCAAGTCCTATGCCCTGATGGTGGAGCAAAAGCCCGACGCCCTGCTGATTCTGGGCGATACCAACTCCTGCCTGAGTGCCATCTCGGCCAAGCGGCTGCACATCCCCATCTTCCACATGGAGGCCGGCAACCGCTGCTTTGACGAGTGCCTGCCCGAAGAGACCAACCGCCGCATCGTAGACCACATCGCCGATGTGAATATGTGCTATTCCGAACACGCCCGCCGCTATCTGAATGCGGAAGGTACTGCCAAGGAGCGCACTTTCGTCACCGGCAGCCCCATGGCGGAAGTGCTGCACGCCAATCTTGAGAAAATCGAGGCATCCGATGTGCTGGAGCGGCTGGGGCTGGAGCCTCGCAAATACATGCTGCTTTCGGCCCACCGCGAGGAGAACATTGACACCGAGCAGAACTTTATCGACCTGTTCACCTCCATCAACCATCTGGCCGAGACCTACGACATGCCGATTCTGTATTCCTGCCATCCCCGCAGCAAAAAACGCCTGGATGCCATGGGATTCCAGCTGGACAAGCGGGTAAAGCTCCATGAGCCCCTGGGCTTCCACGACTACAACCATCTGCAGATGAACGCTTTCGCAGTCATCTCTGACTCCGGTACCCTGCCGGAGGAATCCAGCTTCTTCACCAGCGTGGGGCATCCCTTCCCCGCCGTCTGCATCCGCACTTCTACCGAACGCCCCGAGGCCCTGGACAAAGGCTGCTTTGTACTGGCCGGCATCCGCGCCGGCGGCGTGGAGCAAGCTGTCCAGACTGCGGTGGCCATGAACGAAAACGGTGATGACGGTATTCCAGTGCCGTACTACACGGAGGATGTTTCCACCAAAGTTGTCAAGATCATCCAGAGTTACACCGGCGTCGTGAACAAGATGGTCTGGAGAAAGTACTGAGATGGCCAAACGCATCCTTGTTGTGACCCAGCACTTCTGGCCTGAGAACTTCCGCATCAACGACATTGTGGAAGGGTTTCTGCAGGATGGCCTGGAAGTGGATGTACTTTGTGGTCTGCCCAATTACCCCAAGGGAGAATGGTTTGACGGATACGGCCCTCACGGCCCCTGGGAGGAGCACTACGGTTCCGCCCAGGTTTTCCGCGCCAAAGAGTGGCCGCGCAAAGGCAATACCGGCATCAATATTTTTTTGAATTACATCAGCTGGCCGCTGTATGCCGCGGCAGCGCTGAACCGCCTGCCGGGCGGGTACGATGCCGTATTCTGTTTCAATACCAGCCCGGTGCTCATGTGCTGGCCGGCCATCCTCTATGCCAAAAAGCATAAGATCCCTTTTACCAATTATGTGTTGGATCTCTGGCCGGAGAATCTGTACAGCGTCCTGCCCGTCAAGAACAAACTGCTGCGCCGCATCGCCCAGGGCGTGAGCGATCACCTGTACAAACAAGCTGACCGCCTGATTGCCATGAGCGAACCGCTGCAGCAGCGTCTTTGCCAGCGCACCGGAAAAACGAAAAGCGCGGTAGCCTCCATTCCGCAATACTGTGAAGATTTTTACGCGGTGCCTCAGCAGGATACCGCTCTGGAAGAACGTTTTGGCGGACGGTTCAATCTGGTATTCACCGGAACTTTCACGCCGGCGCAAAGTCTGGATATGGTGCTGCGCGCCGTACTGGAAGCCCGCGCCGCAGGTGCTGAGAACCTCCATCTGCTGCTGGTAGGCGACGGCATGAGCCGGGAAAGTCTGCAGGCGTTGGCCGAGGAATTGCACGCCGGAGATGCCGTGACCTTTTATGGCAGCGTACCCGCCAAGGAAGTGCCCAAATTCACGGCTCTGGCCGATGCCTTGCTGATTTCTTTGTCGGACTCTCCCGATCTGGGGCTGACCGTTCCCGGCAAGCTGGCCAGTTATATGGCCGCCGGGAAACCCATTCTGGCCAGCATGAACGGTGCCGGCTTTGCCGCGGTGCAGCAAAGCGACGGCGGGCTTGTCAGCCCTGCCTGCGACCAGCACGCGCTGGCCGCCAACATGGTCCGCCTGGTCCGGATGGGCACCGAAGAGCGCGCAGCGCTGGGCGCCAAAGCGAAAGACTATTATCTGGCACATTACCGCCGGGCCGAGCTGCTGCGCCGGCTGGAATCATTTATTTTGCGGGGCGAATGACCGCCCGGATGTGAGGTATACTTTTGGACGAAAAAATTTTGGTGCTGATTCCCTGCTATAATGAAGAGGAAAATATCGTAGACACCGTAGAACGGCTGAAATCCGCCTGCCCTGAAGTGGATTTTCTGGTCATCAACGACTGTTCCACCGATGGCAGTGCCGCCTTGCTCCAAGCACGCGGTTATCCGTTCCTGGACCTGCCGGTGAACCTTGGCATTGGCGGAGGCGTACAGTGCGGTTATCTGTATGCCGAACGCCATGGCTACGACGTTACCGTACAGATGGACGGCGACGGGCAACACGACCCGGCTTATCTCCATGAGATCGTACAGCCCGTTTTGCGCGGCGAATGTGATATGTGCATCGGCAGTCGCTTTATTAAAAAAGAAGGATTCCAGACCAGCTTTATGCGCCGGGTTGGCATCCGCTTTCTCAGCGGATTGATTCACCTGCTCTGCGGCAAGCGCGTACTGGATGTGACCAGCGGATTCCGTGCCACCAATGCCAGGATGACATCTTATTTTGCCAAACACTATGCCTCCGATTATCCGGAACCGGAAGCCGTTCTGGCTGCCAGCCTTGCCGGTTTTTCCGTTGGCGAAGCGCCCGTCATCATGCGGGAGCGTCAGGGCGGTGTATCCAGCATTTCCAGTTTCAAGAGTGTGTACTACATGGTCAAGGTTTCTCTGGCCCTGATCATCGACCGCTTTTCCATCCACAAAATCCGAGGAGGCAGAAAATGACTCCACAACTGCAATTTTTTATGATTCTGGGCGCCGTGGTGCTGCTGCTCATCATCTTCCTTTTTTTAAAACGCGGAATGATGAGCGTAAAATACAGCCTGCTGTGGCTGGCTCTGGCCGTGGGCCTTGTGATTTTTGCCATGTTCCCCTATGTGGTCTATGTACTGCGGGATCTGTTGGACATCGAAATGCCGGTAAATCTGGTTTTTCTGCTGATGTTCTGTTTTGTGCTCGTTGTGCTGCTGTCGCTGAGCATCGCCATCAGCCAGCTGGCTGACAAGTGCAAACGCCTGACCCAGGCCAACGCCATTCTGGAAAAGCGTGTGCGCGATCTGGAAGAAAAACAATGACCCTGCGGCGGGTTATCGGTTGAGTGAACGGAGAGAGAGTAATGACAATCACTTGGGAGCAGGTCCTCGCCTTCTTGAGCGGAGACCAGACAATGACGATCACCTCGCTGTTGTTTATCGTCTTTTTTGCAGCAACGGCCTTGATTCATTATGCACTGCCGCGCATTGTGCGACCCTATTTTCTGCTGGCGGCCAGCTATGCGTTTTTCTGCTACGATGCAGCCAATCGCCCGCTGGTCGGTGTTTTGCTGGGAGCGACCCTTATAACCTGGCTTTGCGGTTTGCTCATCGGTCGCACCAAAAATCGGATAGTCCGGGTGATCGCCCTGTTGATCGCCATCGGATTCGGTATCGGCATCCTGATTTACTACAAATACTGGAATCTGCTGGCCGACAGTCTCGGCGGCAGTTGGCTGGCCCGGCGTGACAATCTTCTGGCTCCGCTGGGATTGAGCTACTTCACCTTTGCAGCCCTCAGCTATACCATCGACGTGTACAAGCACCGCTGCCGGGTGGAGACCAATCCTTTCCATTACGCACTGTTCGTCAGCTTCTTCCCCACCCTCATCAATGGCCCCATTGAGCGCTACCCGCAGCTGCGGCCGCAGATCCAAAAAAGCCGTCGTTTCAGCTATAATCGCTGTGCAGGCGGCGCCTTCCGCATGCTGTGGGGCTACACCAAAAAAATGGTCATTGCCGACAACCTGAGCCACTATGTTTCGGTGGTTTATTCGGACCCTGCCTCCATGAGCGGTCCCAATCTGGTGGCGGCTACCGTTCTGTTCGGCATCCAGCTGTACATGGATTTTTCCGGCTGCTGTGACATTGCCCTGGGCGCCGCGCGTATTCTGGGGTATGACCTGATTGAGAACTTCCAGTCCCCCTTTGAGTCCCGCAGTTTCGGTGAATTCTGGCGCCGCTGGCATATCTCGATGACCGGCTGGTTCCGCGACTACGTATACTTCTCCCTCGGCGGCAGCCGGTGCGCCCCCTGGCGGCATTACCTGAACATCGTCATCGTTTTCCTCTGCTCCGGTCTGTGGCACGGTGCCGACTGGCGCTATCTCGTCTGGGGTCTTGCCTGCGGCCTGATTTCGGCGTTCGGTGCACTCACCTCCAAACCGCGCCGCGCGCTGGAACGTTACAATCTGCTCTACCGGGCTTCCTGGTTCAAAACTTTCTGGCAGGTGCTGTGCACCAACGTGCTGTTCTGCTTTACCCTGGTTTTCTTCGCCAGTGCGCTTTACAATGCAGACCCCTTCGCCATCTACACATCCATGCTCCAGGGATGGCAGGGTGTGGCCGGCAGCTGGCACCAGATCACGGCACTGATCTATGACAGCGGCATCGACGGCCGACTGCCGGTGGCGCTTTGGTTCGGCTGTTTCGTGGTGTTCGCCGTGGAGCACGCAGGACAGAATGTCGCCGCCTGGGTGCGCAAACAGGTCTGGCCGCTGCGCTGGACGCTGTATTACACGGCGGCAGCCGCCATTCTGTTCTTTGCCGCTTTCGGCCAGTCTGTCTTCATTTATCAGCAATATTAACGAAAGGCGGTGTTTCTGTATGCCCGCAAATACCCCTACTCCCATTCCTACGCCGCCCGTTAAAATTCAGCGCGGTGCGCCGACGGCGACTCCCGTTCGCCCCCATCGTAAAAAGAAGCGTCTGAATCCTTTTGTCTGGTTTTTACGCGGTCTGGCCCGTCGTCTTTTCTTTGGCGCCAAAACTGCCTTCAAATGTCTGCTGCTGGTACCGATTCTCGTGTTCATGGTGGCATTCAGCTACAACGTGGACCGCAGCGGCCTGTTCCAGGGTGCTCTGGCCCCCCGCCGCATCGTAGACCTTATGCTGGAAGGTTATGATGTGACCAACTTCGAGCAGATGGACGAACGCCAGGTCGTACAATTGTATGCGCAGGATGTTCCCGAGGCTCCCGAGGCAATCGGCATCGGTTCCAGCCGCGTACTGCAGTTCAACCGCGAAAACACCGGCATTGATACCTTTTTCAATATGGGCGTCACCGGCGCCGACGTGCGCGACAATATGACCAGCTACTACAAGATGGTCAGCTACGGTAAAACCCCCGATGTGCTGATCTGGAGCCTGGACCCGTGGGTTTTTTACGGCAGCGACGCTGCGTTCGACTCCCGGGCCGATGCCGACCTGTACAATGAATTCCTGACCAAGGTGCTGAACGTTCCTACCGATTATGAGGAACCGGACAAGGTGGAACTCTGGCGCGCTCTGGCTGACCCGGCCTACTTCCAGGGCAATGTGGACTACTACGTCAAAAACCACGGACAGGCCACCGTCACCGACGATGAGGGCAACACCATCGAGTTCAATCCTGTACAGGGTGATCCCTTCAACCAGACCTCTACCATCAAACGCTCGGACGGCAGCGTTTTGTACGACATTGCTTTCCGCAGTCAAAGCGCTGACCAGATTCGTACCCTGGCTGCCGAAGCCTGTATGAGCTTCAACAGTGTACATATGGAAGGCTTCGATGAGATGAGCCAGACCCAGATCCAGGCTTTTGATTCCTTTATCCGGTACGCCCAATCTCAGGGAACCACGGTGATCCTGGTGCTTTCTCCGTGGCATCCGTATCTGTACGGATACCTGCTGACCGAGCCGGACAATCACAAGGGCTTTTTCCAGGTAGAAGACTGGGTGCGTCAGTATGCTGCCGATAACAACATTCCGCTGTACGGAAGTTACGACCCCGAGTGCATCGAAGGCTTGCTGGAGACGGATTTCTTCGATGGCCTGCACTGCTCCGGCACCGGTATTGAACGCTTTTTCCCCGGTGTACCCCAGGTCCTGCAGGATCTTGCCAACAACACCCTGCCCGATCCTCTGGCTGTTCATCCCCGCACCAGCCTGGAAACCGCATCCGGGGAGGACAGCAGCACGGAAGCCCCCACAACAGAAACTGCCGAAAGCGATTCCGAGACTTCGGCTCCACAGGAGGGATAACTATGCCGGTATTTTCCTTGGGGAAATTTCACCATCGCCCCCTGATTCTGGGCAAAGGCGGCTTTGGCCGCCAACTGGCCGACTGGCTGGCCGAGGATGGCTGGGGACAGGCGGAATTTCTGGACGATCATGCGCCCGACTGTGTTGGTGCGCTGCGGGACTACGCAGACCCTGCCCTGCTCAAGCCCGGCCGCGCCGCATTTGTGGCACTGGGCAACAACGAACTGCGTGTGACATTGCTGCAAAAGATTGCGGCAGCCGGGTATGCAACGCCAGTGTATATCAGCGACGCCGCCTCGGTGAGTCCCAGTGCGGTGCTGGAACCCGGTTGTGTGATTCTGCCCCAGGCATACGTGGGAGCCGGGGCCCATCTCGGTGCAGGCTGCATCGTCAATGCCGGTGCCATCGTGGACCATGATGCGGTGTTGGGCCGCGGTGTACATGTGGCGCCGGGCGGTATTGTGAAAGCCGGCGCAGAAGTGGTCCCCTTTTCCAAAGTGGACTCCGGCGAAATCATCCGTTCCCCCTGGGAGCACGCATAACCTTGTACCATCACAGCGCGGGCTGGTTTCAGCCCGCACTTTTTGATAAGGAGGGTTTCTTTTGGCACAACAGCAAAATGTAGCCCCACGGCGGGACTATATCGACATCTTGAAGGGGCTGGGCATCCTGTTGGTCGTTTTCGGCCATTTCATGGAGCAATATCGCCTGGGTTCTCACCTGATCGGATCTATCTTTGTCACCATCTACTGGTTTCACATGGCCTTGTTCTGCATGTGCAGCGGTCTGGTCGCCCATTTCAGTCTGCGTAAGCTCCTGGCCCAGCAACTATGGCTGTACCTGATGGGGCAGGCCATCATGCTGGCGTTCCGGGCTTTTGTCCTGCAGGAGGATTTCGCCGCCTCCGGCGGCCTGCTGATGGCTTTCCTGCTGCCTTGGCGCCACATGTGGTATCTCTACGCCCTGCTTTTCTGGCACCTGACGCTGCCGGTTCTGGCGTTCCTGCGCGACAGGCTCAGGTTCCCCGGAGCTGTACTTGGTCTGGTCTTGTCTGTGGGCATCAGTCTGTGGGCCGGAACGATCGATTGGCCCTTTACACTGGTGCGTGTGTTTGCCTTTTTCCCCTTCTATGCGTTTGGTGTGCTGTTCCGACCGCAGATCGACGCTTTGGACCGTGCCGCGGCCCGCTTCTGGGCTTTGCGAGTGATCCCCGGCTTGTTACTGCTGGCCGGTTATGGTTTCCATTTCTGGCAGATGATGCACTACGAACTCCCCCCGTCGGAAAGTGCCAAAATCTTCAATGACGTACCCTATGGTGAAGGGTATGCCCTGCCGGACAGAGCACTCTTTTTGCTGGTCGGTATCGTGACCAGCGTTGCACTGGTGGCTGTCCTGGGCAGTTTCCGTCCTTTGGCATCCCTGGGGCGCCGCACCTTGCCCATCTACCTTCTGCACATGCCCATTCTGGCTTTTCTGGTAGAACTCGGTTTTTATGAACCGGCCCGTGAAAAACCGGTACCCGTGATTATTGCCTGGTTTACGCTGCAGGCACTGGGATGCCTGTGTATTCTCAACAGTCAGCCCCTGCAGCGGGCTTTGAACTGGTTGACCAACCTCTGGTACCGGTCTTTGAAAAAACCTTCCTGACGCCTTATAAGCGGCGGCCTTCGGGCCGCCGCTTTTTTGTTTTTCCTATTGACAAAACCACTACCTTGCGATACAATATAGTCAAAGAACATGGTAATGCAAGGTAGTGGAGGTGAGCGGATGTTTGACCAGGCGCAACTTCGTAAAGGCACGCTGGAAGGCTGCATACTCAAAATCATCTCCCGGGAAGCCACCTACGGCTACGCCATTGCCACAACCTTGCGGGACAGCGGCTTTTCCGACCTGACGGAAGGCACCCTCTATCCCCTGCTGCTGCGCCTGGAACGCAAAGGGCTGATCCGGGCCGAGTACCGAGCCGGTCATGGCGGTCCCAACCGAAAGTATTACGCTCTGACCGACGATGGCCAACAATACCTGAAAGAATTCATGACCGTCTGGCGGGAGACTGCCGCCAGTATTGATTCCATTCTGCAAGATTGAACATTTTCCTTCCGTTTCTTTCTCATAGCCGAAAGGATGTGACCTGTATGTTTTTGGAAAATCAGTATACGCTGTTGCAAAAATCCAATGACATGAGCACCGAAACGCTGAATGCTGCCAACCGCCAGACGCTGAAGAACATCCAGAAGTATATGCTCTGCATGACCTGGAATTGCTACGAAATCGAGCGTGTCCGCAAGGATCTGATCGATATGGCGGCCCGGTGTGAATTGGAAGGACGTACCCTGGAGGAAGAAGTGGGCGGCGACATCGAGCGCTTTCTTCTGGAACTGGTTCCCGACCTGCCCCGCGGTACGCCTTTGGACTACGTCTGCATCTGGTATCCCAGATGGCTGCTGGTCATTGCCGCCATGTATTTTATTATGGCTTTGCTGCCCAACGCTCAGGATCTGAACCTGTTCCGGATTCTCAGCACCCCTTTCCTGATTATGCTCTACATGTTTTTCTATGCCTGGTTCCACCGTATGAGCCTGAAAATCAAAGTCCGGTATGGAGCTTTGGCCCAGGCCGCTTGGTATCTTCCCTTCCTGCTGTTCTTTACCCTGACCTGCTTTGTACTTCCCGTCTATGTCCTGCAGGAGATTCCCGGTACTATCAGCTATCTGGGCGCCTTCCTCTATGAACTGGCCTGGGCCATCGGCTGTCAGATCTGGCAGACCATATTTTACAACCGCTGGGCCGCCCGCCATCCCTGGCAGGAAGCCTGACTGAAATAAACCAAACACCCCCGGGAGCGGGCCATGTGCGGGCCCGCTCCCGGGGGTATTGTCTGTTTTGGGTGCAGCGCACGCACATACGCCGCATCCCCTTTTCCGGCTTTTGCAGCAGGTTTGCCGCCGGGATGCCGGGTTCCCGTCTCCTCCACAACCATCTGTCCGCCGGGAGCACCCCGCCGGAACTATCCAGATCGCCGCTCCGCACATGAGCGGCGGGAAAGAGGCTTTACAATTCTGCCAGAATGGCGTCGCCCATGGCCGTGCAGCCCACCTGGGTGCAGCCTTCCGCCATCATATCGGCGGTGCGCAGGCCCTTGTCCAGCACGGCATTGACGGCAGCTTCGATCTCATCGGCCTCCGCCGGCATATCGAAGCTGTAGCGCAGCATCATAGCCGCAGACAGGATGCAGGCGATGGGGTTCACCACGTCCTGCCCGGCAATATCCGGTGCCGAACCATGGATGGGCTCATACAGTCCGCAGGTTCCCTCCCCCAAAGAGGAGGACGGGACCATACCGATGCTGCCGGTGATCTCACTGGCCTCATCAGAGAGAATGTCCCCGAACATGTTCTCGGTCACAATGACGTCGAACTGTGCCGGATTCTTACAGATCTGCATGGCGCAGTTGTCCACGAACATCTCGTTATATTCCACTTCGGGGTACTCAGCAGCCAACCGGTGCATGACGGCGCGCCACAGACGGCTGGTATCCAGCACGTTGGCCTTATCCACACAGGTCAGCTTTTTGCGGCGCTTCATCGCCGTCTCAAAACCGATGCGGCCGATACGCTCGATCTCATGCTCGGCATAGGGCATGGTGTCCACAGCCACCTTTTCGCCGTTCTCCTCATAGGTCTTGTGCTCGCCGAAATAGACGCCGCCAATCAGTTCCCTGACCACAATGAAGTCAATGCCCTTGGCCACGATCTCCGCTTTCAGCGGGCTGGCTGCCGCCAGCTGCGGCCAGATTTTGGCCGGGCGGTTGTTGGCATAGAGTCCCATTCCGGCGCGCAGACGCAGCAGGCCCTTTTCGGGGCGTTTATCCCCGGGCATCCCTTCCCACCTGGGACCGCCGATGGCTCCCAGCAGCACGCTGTCCGACGCTCTGCATTTTTCCAGTTCCGATGCGGGCAGCGGGTCACCGAATTTGTCGATGGCCTCTCCCCCCATATAGGCGCGGGTATAGGTAAAGGTATGCCCGTGTTTGGCAGCAATCTTATCCAGCACCCGGACCGCCTGGGTGACGATCTCCGGGCTGGAACAGTCGCCGTAAATCAAAGCAATGTTTTTGTTCATGGGTCGTTCCTCCTCCGGGGCTTATTTCAGGCTGTTCATCAGACCGCCCTTGGCGATGATATTCTGGATGAATGGCGGAAACGGCGCTGCCTGGAAGGTCTGGCCCGTGGTTTCGTCGGTGATGACACCGGTATCAAAGTTGATGCTGACAACGTCCCCTTCCGAAATCGCCTCACTGGCTGCCGGACATTCCAGAATGGGCAGACCGATGTTGATGGCATTGCGGTAAAAGATACGGGCAAAGCTCTTGGCAATCACGCAGCTGATGCCCGCCGCCTTGATGGCCAGCGGTGCATGCTCCCGGGAAGAACCGCAGCCGAAGTTTTCGCCGCCCACCATGATGTCCCCGGCCTTGACCCGGGTGACAAAGGTCTTGTCGATGTCCTCCATGCAATGGCTGGCCAGTTCGGCAGCGCTCTGGGTGTTTAGATAGCGTGCCGGGATGATGACATCGGTATCAATGTTATCGCCATACTTAAAAACAGGTCCTTTGGCGTTCATATTCAAACCTCCCTGGGATCGGTGATGTAGCCTGTCAAGGCGCTGGCTGCTGCCGTAGCGGGACTGGCCAGGTAGACCTCGGAATCCACATGGCCCATACGGCCCACAAAATTACGGTTGGTAGTAGAGACGCAGCGTTCCCCGGCCGCCAGAATGCCCATATAGCCGCCCAGGCAAGGCCCGCAGGTGGGCGTGGACACGATGCAACCTGCGTCGATAAACGCCTCGGTATAGCCGCGCAGGATACATTCCTTGTACACGGCCATGGTGGCAGGAATGATGATGCCGCGCACGCCCTTGGCAATGTGCTTGCCTTTAAGGATTTCGTAGGCCGCCTGCATATCCTCGATACGGCCGTTGGTGCAGGAACCGATCACGATCTGATCGATCTTGATATTGCTTCCTTCTTTGGCAAGATGGGTGTTTTCCGGCAGATGGGGATAGCTGACGGTGGGTTCCAACGCGTCCAGGTCGATGGTGACCGTGCGCTCGTACTCGGCATCCGAGTCCGCCTCATACTTGACCCAGGGGCGCTGGCTGCGGCCTTTGAGGTAGGCTTCGCAGATCTCATCCACCGGGAAGATGCCGTTCTTGGCGCCGGCTTCAATCGCCATGTTGCAGATGCAAAGGCGGTCCTCCATCGTCAGGCTCTTGACGCCCTCGCCGGTGAATTCCAGGCTCTTGTACAGGGCGCCGGAAACGCCGATCTTCCCGATCAGGTGCAAAATGACATCTTTGCCGGTGACGGGGCGATGCAGGTTTCCGTTGAGCACCACTTTGATGGCGGCAGGCACTTTGAACCACGCCACACCCTTGGCCATACCAGCCGCCATATCGGTAGAACCCACACCGGTGGAAAAGGCCCCCACCGCGCCGTAGGTGCAGGTATGACTGTCGGCGCCGATGATGCAGTCGCCCGCCGTGACAATGCCCTTTTCGGGCAGCAGCGCGTGTTCAATGCCCATCTGGCCCACGTCATAAAAGTTCAGAATGTCATATTTATTGGCGAACTCGCGGCACTGTTTGGACTGGGTCGCACTCTTGATATCCTTATTGGGGACAAAGTGATCCAGCACAATGTTGACACGGGTCTTATCGAACACCGAATCAAATCCTGCCTTTTCAAATTCATTGATGGCCACCGGCGTAGTGATGTCGTTGCCCAACACAATGTCGAGTTTGGCGTTGATGAGCTGGCCCGCCGTGACGGTGCTCTCGCCGCAGTGGGCGGCCAGAATCTTCTGGGTCATGGTCATTCCCATGATGGTCTGCTCCTTTCGTGATCGTGTGCCTTACTTGTTATTGATGGCGCTGACAAGTGCACGAATACCGGCCACAATGATGTCGGTATGGGTGCCGCAACCCCAGGTTTCCTCTCCGGAGGCCCATTTCAGGCCGACGTAGGAGCAGGCACGGGAGTCGGTATCGGAATCCAGCGCATGTTCGCTGTAATGCACCAGCGTGAAGTGCATGCCGGTCTGCTGCTCGATGGCTGTAGCCACAGCATCCAACCGGCCGTTGCCAGTGGCCTGGCACGCGGTGGTCTTTCCGTTGACCGAAATTGTGATATTGGCGGTGATCGTATGGTCGGGATTCTGTACGAAGTGGGATTCCGTTACATTGAACGGGCTGGTATGGTTGAGATAACTCTTCTCAAAGACATAGAGCACTTCCTTGACGCCCAGTTCACGATGCTCGCGGTCACTGACTTCCTTGACGCGGTAACCCAGATCCTCGCGCATCTTGGGCGGCGGGTTGTAGCCGTAATTCTGCTGGAGCAAGAAGCCGATACCGCCCTTCCCGCTCTGGGAATTGATGCGGATGACGTCGGCGTCGTAGGTGCGGCCAATGTCGTGGGGGTCCACCGGAATATAGGGGCAGGTCCACCGGTGCTCGCCTTTTTCCTTACGCCAGGTCATGCCCTTGGCAATGGCGTCCTGATGGCTTCCGCTGAACGCTGCAAAGACCAGGCTGCCGGCATACGGCGTGCGCTCATAAACGTGCATCCGGGTCACCCGCTCATAGGTTTCGCAGATGGCAGGCATATCACTGAAATCCAGGTGGGGGTCTACGCCATGGCTGTACAGGTTCATCGCCAGCGTGATGGCATCCACATTGCCGGTGCGCTCACCGTTGCCGAAAAGGCAGCACTCGACGCGCTGGGCACCGGCCAGCACGGCCAGTTCCGCATCCGCCACGCCGCAGCCGCGGTCGTTATGCGGGTGGGTGGAGAGAATAACGCTGTCGCGGTATTTAAGATGGTTGGAGCACCATTCGATCTGGTTGGCATAAACATGGGGCATGCTCATCTCCACCGTCACCGGCAGATTGATGATCATGGGACGATCGGGTGTGGGCTGCATGACATCCAATACGGCGTTGCAGACTTCTACGGCATACTCCGGTTCGGTGCCGGTAAAACTTTCGGGGCTGTACTCAAACAGGAAGTTGCCCTCATATTCCTCGCTGAGCTGCTTGACGAGCTTGGCGCCATCCACGGCAATCTGCTTGATTTCCTCTTTGGACTTCCTGAACACCTGCTCGCGCTGGGCCACACTGGTGGAATTATAAAAATGAATGATGGCCCGGGGTGCGCCCTTGACGGCCTCAAAGGTCTTGCGGATGATGTGGTCGCGGCACTGAGTCAGCACCTGCAGCGTGACATCCGAGGGGACCCGATTTTCTTCGATCAGTTTGCGCA
Organism: Oscillospiraceae bacterium; assembly: GCA_019424695.1. Lineage (GTDB taxonomy): Bacteria > Bacillota > Clostridia > Oscillospirales > Ruminococcaceae > Gemmiger. Next base: position 6,046 of record JAHYZA010000007.1, on the reverse strand, counting down.
GGAACTCATATTCCGTCTCACTGGCTGCCGGGAAACCCACCTCGATCTCCTTGAAGCCGATCTTGATGAGCATCTCGTAAAATTCCAGCTTTTCTTCCAGGCTCATAGGAACGATCAGACTCTGGTTGCCGTCACGCAGGTCCACGCTGCACCAGGACGGTGCTTTTTCAATGTGGTCTTTCTTGGTCCACTCAAATACGTGACCGGGTTCGACCGGCGGCGGATAGTACCCTACTGCATACTTGGTTGCGTCCATCATAAAAAATGCCTCCTTCAAGGTTTCCTGTGCCCTTGAAGGAGGCATAAAAAACCGTCCCTCAAAGGCGATTGCCTTTGAGAGACGGGAGCAAATGCAAATTGCTGTACCCGCGGTACCACTCTCATTGCCGCCACATTGAATAGGGGCGGCCGCTCTGTACGATCGGCCTTCTTAAGGCGAATCGCGCCTGTATGATAACGGTCAGGTTCCGTCCGCACCTACAGCCAAAAGGCCATCAACACGGCTGCTCCGGGGCCAGTGACGCAAAACCTGCCGCACCGCCTTGCACCAACCGGCGGCTCTCTGGAACGGTCTGGGAATTGCTTTCTCCCCATCACTGCATTTTTTCGATACGTTTACTTTATCAGATTGAAGCATGGTTGTCAACCGTCGTTTTGCACAATTTGGCACGTATTGTTTTGGTCATTTTTCTTTCGCTTCACTGTACACCATACTGCACATTGGCAGTGTTACCTGCCTCCACATGGAGTTTGCGCACGACCTTCTGGTCCATCGTTTCCGGGGCTCCTGTTTCTGAAAGCCCGTCCGGTGCCAGAATCTCACTCTCCCACTCATCCCTGGCAGCACGGAACTTGGCCGCCACATAGCCACTGGGCGCCTGCAGTGTGACATCCTCTGTCCGATATCCGGCACCATCCGATATTCTTTCCATCCAGATATTCCCGATGTCTGTTTTGACATCCAAGTTTCTTACGCAGATTTCCCCGGACTGGATAGGACCGCTGGCCGTGTATGCGGTAATTTCTTCGATCTGCAGGTCGCCAAGTTCGATAGCACCGCTGATTGCGATATGAACCTCAAGTTTGTCATACGCGTCAGGGGGCAGCGTAATCGTCACATGGGTATTCGGGTCGGCGCTTTCGCATACAAACGAATACCCGTAATCCACTGTCTGTCCATAGCTGACATTATTCTTCACGTCCACATTGCGGACTTCCACGGTAGCTTTGTCTCCTGTACGGAATGCTACATTGCCATGGGTAAGATTCACAAACAGCGTGCCTCTGCCGGGTGTTTCCAAAGTGCCGCTATAGGTAACCATCCCCGCTGCGTCCAAGCCCGCCGGTTCTGTTGGGATGGGCGTCACAGCCGGCTTATCCGCCTCGGAAGCGGCGGCGCTCACCGCCATAAACGCGGTTTCTCCTCCGTAGGTTCTCTTTCCATGCAGGCCAAACTGCAAAACGCTGATCTGTATCACGATGGCAAGTACAACCAAAAGCCAATAAATCACCCACAAACGACGTTTTTTCGGCACAGCTTTTTCCGTGATGCCCTGTGTGGGATAATCGTCCGGGGCCTCGAGGGGCGGAGGTTCCGGTCCTGCCGGTTGACGTATCACCTCTTCCGCCGTCTGCGGCAAGGGTGCTCCGGTGGCAGAGCCTTTCTGTGATGACTCCGCAGGGGCTTGCACTTGTACCGCGTCCGGGTCGATTCCTTCCCCCTCCAGAATCTTGCGGGCTACTTCCGCAGGGTCACCCAATTCCCGGGCCGTTTTTTCCTCGTTCTCACTTCCCGCCGCATCAAAGTATTCCTCATAATAATTCAAGGCTTCCTGCCGTTCCTGGGCAGACAGCGCGGCCAGAAGTTCTTCCAGTTTGGCTAAATAAGCGTACTTCCTCATGACGTTTTCCCCCTGAACAGTGCATCGATCTGATTGGTATACGCATCCCACTCTGTCTTGAATTCCGCCAGCCTGGTGCGCCCGGCCGCAGTCACTTCGTAATATCGACGGTTACGACCATTGCAGGCTTCGTCCCGCACCGTCAGACAACCATCCTTTTGCAGGCGGCGTAATACAGGATACAGAGTTGACTCTGACAAATCCAGTACCTGGCGCACTTCCTGCGTGATCTTATACCCGTAGGTTCCGTATTCTTCCCGCGCAACCACCGCCAGAACAATAGCATCCAGCAGTGCTGCACCGGTATTGATTGCCATTTGCCGGCCTCCATTCCCGTCCTGTCAAAATTTTATCGCAAGTTTCCTATTCCTTTATAAATATGGTGGAACAATCCGTCTTGCCCTTTCCTTTCCTGCCGCAGCGCAGATCAACACCCTTGTGGACCGCTGCATTCAGCGGTGGCGTTGCTTTTTCTTATCCTATATGGCACTATATATTATATATCATATAATATTATACTTTGCAATAGGACAATCAGAATTTTCCCAAAAAACAAAGAGAAACCCCCGCCCTGAGGGATGGGCGGGGGTTTCAAAGAAAGGAGGAGAAGAACACATGAAAAAATTAAGAAAATATCATTGGTTGGGGCTTCGCAACCTTGGGGTGTTGCTTAGCTTGCAACTAAATTGTAACTGTTTTGTCATCAGTTGTCAAGGGCGAATTGTTAACATTTTGTAATTTTTGAAAAGTGACACTTTATTTTGTCCAAAAACACAAAAAGCAACCAATTGTTTTGTCCGATTTGCCCTGAAAAATCCCCCTCGCTTCTGTAAAAATGATTTCCGACCTTGCTCTCTTACGCTTTTTCTGACAGCTTCTCTTCTGGACAGTAATGTCTTTGGTGCGAAATTGTGATTTTCTCTTCCAGGAAAAGCAACAAAATCTCTCCATTCCGCAGGATCTTTCCAAAAAGGAAAATTGAAAAGCAACCGTGCAATACAAAAGAAAGCTGCTTCTTATTCTGACTGTCTGCAGCTCTACAATTCTATAAAGTTGCATTACCGTAACCTTTCCCTACTGTGTCATAAATTACAACACACTTTTGCTTTTTGTTTAATGCAGCACCCAAAAAATGATCGTTTTACAATGTTGTTATAAAACACACATCTCCTTTCCCTCCTGTGCTCTAAATAACAACTCGCATTTTTCAAAACCTGCTGCGCTTTTACAGGATATAAAAAATCCTTGTTGTTATTTAGAGCACAATTCTATTCTTTTGTATATCTGTTGTTATTCACAGCACATTTATTTGGGCATGATTGTTATCCACAACACATCTGGCCGGAAAAGATCTGTGCCCTCCCAAAAATATTTTTCGTATTACTGTATTTTTTACTCGCTTTTTCCTGCTTTTTTCTGTTTTCTTCGCCTGTTGTTATTCGCAGCACATTTTCATATTCCCTCTATTGTTATTTGCAGCACATTTCTGCTTTTTCTTCTTTTGCTTTCCGGCCTTTTCCCGAAGGCAATCCAGGAAAAATCTGTTGTTATTTCCGACACAATAAGTTTCTCTTTTTTATTGTTATATATAGCACAATAGATTTTTCCATTCTCCTTTTGCTACTTTTTTCTTTAGTTGTTATACTCTGCACATTTCCTTTTTCAGGACATGTTGTTATTTTCAGCATATCTCCCATTCCTTTTTCGTTTTTGAATGATCGCATTAACGTTTCTTTTTCAAAAGTTGTTATTCACAGCACATTTCTCTGCTTTTTTTCGGCTGCTGCGTTGTTATATAAGACACATTTCCGCCAACGATTGGGCCGTTGTTATTATTCACACATTGGAATTTTCAGAACAGTTGCATTGTTATTTGCGGCACAATGTCATTGTAAATCTCGACATATTGCGGTTGTTATTTACTGCACATCATACTTTATAAATCTAAAATAATAATTTTTAATAAGACATAAAGAAACACAAATAGCGAAAAGTCGTGAAATGTTGAAAATGTGTTGAGAGTTACAATAATTGACGAAGAGAGCACAATGTGGTATTATCTTGCGGGTCAAAAAATAAATACATGTGAGGAGCATTGCTCGTGGCAAACCGGAAAACTTCTACAGAGTTCACTTCCCTGGTGGCAGAAGACCCTGAAGAAAGAGAGCAAACTGTTGCGACTTATGGTGAACGCGGCAACCAGACAGTCGTTCGCAAATCCAATGAACTCATTCAAAATGCGATGTATAGCTTGACGCTCAGTCAACAGAAGCTGATGCTCCACATTTTTGCAATGATAAAGCCGTCCGATACGGAGCTTCCCCGATACGAAATGTCCATTTATGAATTTCTGAAGCTCTGCGGCGTAGACCCCCATAATGGGTCGATGTATAATCAGGTCAAAAAGAATATTTCGGATATTGCCAATACACCGGTGCAATGGATCCGGATTGAGGGAACGCAGAAAATCACCATGTTTCGCTGGATCGACGGAACAACGATCGACAAGCGAACCGGAAAAATCACCCTCACCCTGAGTCCTTTTCTAAAACCGCACCTGATCCAGCTCAAAGAATTCTATACGACGATGGATGTCACCTACATCATGCTGATGAAAAGTCAGTACAGCGTCAGAATTTACGAATTGTGCAAGAGTTATCAGAATCTGTACCTGCAGAATAAAGCGAAAGGTAAACCGCTTGTGTGGGACATTGACAATCTGCGCAAGCAGGTGGATTGCACGGCAACCAACTGGGCCCATATCCGCCGAACGGTGCTGGATAAGGCCAAAAGTGAGATCAACGGTCATACGGATATTATTTTTGACTATGAGGTGTACAAAAAGGCCAAGTCCAAGGTCATTGAAATTGCGGTAAAGATCGAACCTGTGGCACAAAGCGAAGCGGCCCAAAATCTTACCGACATTGCCTCTACCATCACGAAAAGGAAAAAGAGGAAAGTCCATCTGCCGGTGGAGGATGAATGTTTTGACGAGGATTCCAGCGTCATGTCTCTCGGGTATGTTTCCTCTCCCGAAACGACAATTCCCTATTCCTTTGGTCAGAAGCCCGCGGAACTGAAAGAGGAGATCAAGGTTCGCGCAGAGATGGACCGCCTGAAACGGGAACTGACCGCTGCCGAACTGGAAGCGGTAACGGTTGTCATCAACACCATGGCCAATATGGCGGGAAAATCGCGCGGAAAGAACACGCTGATCGATGGCGGGGATCAGCAGTTCTTTGAATTGATGAATGAAATCATCTATGAATGCAAAGGTCTGCGGCGGTGGTTCCTGGGCATCGCCAACCGGTATGCAAAAATTGTGATTCCTACAGCCAAAACCAAGACGTCCCCTGTTCTGTATCTCTGGAAATCCATCCTGGAAGATATGGACAATTATCGCCTGTATACGTCCGGTTCAGCAGGCGAAGCCGGCCGGAATGGCACACAGGATGACGCCGTTTATGAAGCGAACTTTGTGGAGGCCGATCACGAGGAGGACGCAGGCAGCACACTGGTCCCTCAGGATGCCAACACAAAGAAGAGCATGTTGCAGGCACTTCAGCGTTTCATCGACGAAAAGGAGCTGGATGAAACGCTGACGGCCGGGCAAAAAGAAGCCTACGAGGATATTCTTCATCTGTGCGTTTATTTTTGTCGCCGAAATGTCAAAAGCAAGGATGAAGGCATGATGGACGGGAAAGCCAACATGCAGTTTTTGGGCAGTCTGAACAAGTGTATTTTGAAATACGGCACGCTGACGCCCCTGTTGGAGGCTTTGGCCATCACCTATGATTATGACACTTACTGGAAAAAGGTGAACCGGGATGACAGCATCCGAAATCCCAAGCTGCTGTTCCAGTCGGAAATTGAAAATGCACTTTTGATGCCTTTCAGCGTCATTGAAAACCAGAAAGCAAAGGTGCAGAAGGACAATGCGCAGGAGTTTACCACCGATTGGCTTTCTGTATTTGATAACGATTGAGATCTATGGCGCGCTTTTGCCGTTCCTGACAGCATTGCAACAAAATGGCATGATACAAGGTTTTGCCGTTTATCCATACGCCAGTACCATAAAAAATCCGGGACCTGTGAACTGCACCCCATTTGTTAGACAGTATGGTATACTGAATAACAAGTGGGGT
>JAHYZA010000006.1 GCA_019424695.1 Oscillospiraceae bacterium | reverse complement strand
ATTCTACTCTTGTAGGCCTCTTTTTTGTGCTGTCCGCACAATCTGGTTCGGTTCATTGCCGGGCGGCCTTCCTGCTTTTTACTGCTGACGGAACCGGGAGAGGAACTCCACAGTGCGAGGATTCTGGGGATGCTCAAAGATGTCGGCGGGCGTGCCTTCCTCGGCAATGACGCCGTCGGCCATATACACCACATGGCTGGAAACATCCCGGGCAAAGGCCATCTCATGGGTGACGACGATCATCGTCAGCCCGTCGGCGGCCAGCTGCCGCATAACGGACAGGACCTCACCGACCATCTGGGGGTCCAGGGCGGAGGTGGGTTCGTCGAAGAGCAGCACTTCGGGCTGCATCGACAGTGCCCGGGCAATGGCCACACGCTGCTTCTGGCCGCCGGAAAGCTGCCGCGGTTTGGCGTGGATGTAGGGGGCCATGCCGACCTTTTCCAGGTTTTCCAGGGCGGTGCGGCGGGCGGTCTCCTTGTCCTGATGCAGCACGTACCGCAGACCGGCGGTGCAGTTGTCCAGCACCGTCATGTTGTTGAAAAGGTTGAAGCTCTGGAACACCATGCCCACCTTGGCACGGTAGGCGCAGGGATCAAACCCCTTGGCGGTGATCTCCTGGCCGTGGAACAGCACATCGCCGTTGGTGGGCGTTTCCAGCAGGTTGATGCAGCGCAGCAGGGTGGACTTGCCGCTGCCCGACGCACCGATCACACAGGTGACGTCGCCGGTGTTGACGGTGAAATCCACATCCCGCAGCACCACGTGGGTGCCGAAACTCTTGGAGAGGTGTCGTACCTGAATCACAGACTCAGACATGGGCGGCGCCTCCTTTCATATCCAGATTCTGGGGCTCGTGCACCGGGTCGGGGGCATTGTACATGCCGCTGGTGTAGGCCAGGGTGTCGGTGGTGTTCAGGTCGTAGTTCAGGGGGCCGTCCAGGGACTTCTCCCACAGGCGCAGCAGATAGCTGGCCAGCAGCGTCATCGTCAGGTAGATGATCATGACAATGGTGGCACTCTCGAAGTAGGTGTACAGGGCGCCCACCACGCTCTTGTGGACGAAGAACAGGTCGGTGATGGAAACGACCGACAGCACCGAGGTATCCTTGATGTTGATGATGAAGTTGTTGCCGATCTGGGGAATGATGTTGCGCAGGGCCTGGGGCAGGATCACGTGGAGCATGGTCTGCCAGTGGTTCATGCCGATGGCCATGGCACCCTCGGTCTGGCCGGGGTCAATGGAGACGATGCCGCCGCGGACCGTCTCGGCCATGTAGGCGCCGGTGTTGATGGAAACCACCAGGAAGCCGGTGGTCCACATCCCCATCTTGATGTCAAACATCAAAAGGCCGTAGTAGATGAACACCGCCTGCACGATCATGGGCGTGCCGCGGAACAGCTCCACGTAGCAGCGCAGCACACCGTGCAGCAGCTTGATCAGCGCCCGCTTCCAGGCGGGGTCCCGCTGTTTGTCCACCGGAATGGTCTGCAGGGCGCCTACCGCAAAGCCGATCAGGCAGCCGAAGAAGGTGCCCACCAGTGCGAGCACCAGCGTCGTGCCCGCACCGCGCAGGTAGGAAAACCCGTACCGCTGCAGGATGGTGGCACAATTTGTGAAAAAGTCTTGCATGGGGAAAACTCCTTTATCCTTATCAGCACCAAAGGCCCGAAACCACCACGGCCCCAGACAGTCGGGGGACCGTCTGGGGCAACGGAAAGATGGTTTTACTCGCTCAGGGGCTGCACACTGATGGCTTCATCCATCATGGTGTTGTAATCGTCGGTGGTCATAGTGGCCAGCACGCCGTTGATGGCATCCTTCAGGGTGGTGTTGCCCTTCTTCATGGAGATGCCGATGTTGATGTCCTCGTCGCTGACCTGGAAGTCATTCTCGCCGCCGCCGAAATCCAGAGCCACAAAGTCGGGGTAGGCGACCAGAGCGGCCTGGGCGGTGGGACGGTCGGTGACGACCACGTCACAGGCGCCGCTGTTCAGCGCCACCAGCATGGCAGGGGCGGTCTCCTGGGCGGGCAGAATGTCGGCGTCGGGAATCTGGGGCAGGCAGTTGTCATACCAGATGGTGCCCAGCTGGCTGGTGCAGACCGCACCGCTCAGGTCGGCCACGCTCTGGGCGCTGGCATACTTGCTGTCCTTCTTCACCAGCGTGATGATGGAAGCGTAGTAGTACGGGTCGGAGAAATCGACCTGCTGGGCGCGATCGCTGGTGATGGACTGGCCGGCAATGACGCAGTCCACGTCACCGGTCATGACAGCGGGAATCAGGCTGTCCCAGTCCAGCTTGACGATCTGGACGTCCTGGCCCAGGGCCTCGGCGATCTTCTTGGCCATCATCACGTCGTAGCCGTAGGCGTAGTCGCTGGAATCGCGAATCTGCACGGCACCGTTGGAATCATCGCTCTGGGTCCAGTTGTAGGGGGCGTAGGCACATTCCATTGCCACGGTCAGCGTGGTGGGGTCACCGTCGCCGTCGGGAGCGGCAGTAGCGTCCGCCTCGGTGGCGGCTTCGCTGGTGGCAGCGGTGCTGTCACCGGCGGGGGCACTGGCGGTGCTGCCGCAGCCGACCAGACCGGCGGCCAGAACGGCAGCCAGGCCCAGGCTCAAAGTCTTTTTCAGTTTCATGATAAGGGGCTCCTCCTTTTTTTCAATTCCCTCAAATACCGCTAAAAACCCCGGTATTCTTGCGGAATACCGGGGTTCAAGCTACAAATCCCGGCAGCAAAACGGCACAGCGTGCAGCCGCGCCGTTGCGGCCATACCGGTATTGTACGCTATCGACTCTGCTTTGTCAAGCGTCCATCAAATATTGGTACACCGTTCAATTATTGGGCGGCGGCCTTTTCGCTGTTCTTCTCACTGGCGGCATACACACGCAGCGAGTTGACCACGATGATCACGCCCAGCGCGATGAGCAGGATGGCCAGAATCAGCTGCAGACCCTGCATCAGGAAGGTGGCGGTACCGGCGGTATAGGCTTGCACGCAGCCCACCAGGATCTGTACCAGCGCGGTGAAGGTCACGCAGAGCATGATGATGAGCGGCGGGAACAGCATCTTGTTGCTGCGGCCGGTCACTTTCAGGAAAACGCAGAGCGTCACGAGCACCAGCGCGCTGAGCAGCTGGTTGGCGGAACCGAACAGCGGCCAGATGTTGTTGTAGCCGATCTTGGCCAGGATAAAGCCGAAGGCCAGGGTGATGATGGTGGAGAAATAGGTGTTGCAGAACAGTTTGCGCCAGCCTTCCGCGTGTTCCATGTCGTCCACGCTGAACAGCTCCTGGAAGCTCATGCGGCCGATACGGGCCACGGCGTCCAGGCTGGTGAGGGCCAGGGCGGAAACGCACATCGTCATAAAGACGGTGGCGGCGTAGACGGGCACGCCGAACATCTCAAAGAAACCGGCCACGCCGTTGCTGAACACCTGGAACGGGGTGCCGGCGGCGGGAGTGCCGTCCGCAGCGGCGGAAGCGCCGGCCACACAGAGGGCCAGCACCGCCAGCAGGCTTTCCAGCACCATGGCACCGTAACCGACCTTGAGCATATCCTTTTCATTCTCCACGGTCTTGGAGGAGGTGCCGGAGGAAACCAGGCTGTGGAAACCGGACACCGCACCGCAGGCCACGGTGACGAAGAGGATGGGGAACAGGCTGCCGCTGATGAGGCTGCCGTTTTCGCCCTTTACGACGTTCCAGGCCGTAAAGGCGTGCAGGTTCATCGTGGGATGAGCCACCAGCAGGCCGACGGCCGCACCGGCGATCATGAAGATGAACATAAAGGTGGTCATGTAGTCACGGGGCTGTTTGAGCAGCCACATGGGCAGCACCGCCGCGAAGAAGATGTATACGAAGGTGATGTAGATCCAGCCTTCTTTGGCCAGGATGATGGGGCAGTTGGAGCCTATGACGAAGGACAGCACGATAAAAACGATGCCGAGGACGGCTTCTTTCCAGCCGCTGAAGTTGAACTTCTTCTGGATCAGGCCGAAAACCACGGCGAACACCATGAACATGATGGAGACCATGCCGGCGGCGCCGTTGGTGGTGGCGGCAGCGGACAGCGAAGTGACACCGTCCACGGTGGTGTAGGCGTTGAAGGTGTCGGCCACCATATCGGCAAAAGCCGCGATGACCAGCAGGGTGAACAGCCAGCAGAACAGCAGGAACAGGCGGCGGCCCAGTTTGCCGATGTATTTTTCAATCAGCATGCCCATAGATTTGCCGTCGTTCTTGACACTGGCATACAGCGCGCCGAAATCGGTCACGGCACCGAAGAAGATGCCGCCCAGCAGCACCCACAGCAGCACCGGCAGCCAGCCGAAAGCGGCCGCCTGGATGGCGCCGGTAACGGGGCCTGCCCCCGCAATGGAGGAGAACTGGTGGCTGAACACGGTCCAGCCGTTGGTAGGTACATAGTCTTTGCCATCCTCCAGCCGCACAGCAGGAGTTTTGGCGTTGGGGTCGATGCCCCAATTCTTGGCGATCCAGCGGCCATACCCGGCGTACGCACATACCAGGCACACCGCTGCGATCAGGACGATCACAAGCGTATTCATGATTTGACTCCCTCTTTTCTTACAGTAGATTTACAATCGCTTGCTTCATTACTTTAGCGCGCTGATGTGGCTGTGTCAATAATTTATTAATAATTTGGAGAAATGACGAATATTTATGCAAAAAGTAAAAAATATGTAGGCGGTTTTGTTCAAAATGCGTGACTGACAAGACACTTTGGGGTGCCAAGTATAAAAAACGTGGCAACCCTTGTCGAACGGTCAGGGGGTCTGCAAGGAAGCAATGGCTCAAATACGCAGTCTTTTATGAGATTTATCCCCGGAGTCGCGCCATCCCCAGCTGAGTACAATTGCATAAAAATCCCCCCGGCCTGCGGGCCGGGGGTGATTTTGTGCGTTTACAGTGTTTTCAGCAGCACTTCTTCCATGGGACGCTTGGGCACACAGTAGTCATGTGCGTCGTCCAGGTAGTATTTGGTGTTACCCTCCCGGGCGGTGACCAGGTGGCTTTTATGGCTGGGGTAGCCCAGCGCCACCATATACCGCAACGTCACGCCTTCCGGTAGGCCCAGCAGTTCGGTCAGCGCCGGACGGTCGATGGACCCCATCAGGCAGCTGCCCACCCCATGGGCCCAGGCGGCAGCCGTCAGGCTGCCCATGGCAAGACCCGTATCGGTGTCGCTGCAGCCGGGCAGCTGTTCGTCCTGCAGCACGGCGATGAACGCCACCGGCTGTTCGCCGGGTTTGGGACAACCCAGTTCCGGCGGCAGGCTGGCTGCCCAGTGCACCAGCGGCTGTACAGCGGCCACCGCCTCGGGACTCTGCACGATGATATATTTCAGCGTCTGGCGGTTGTTGCCGCAGCTGGCGATGCGTGCGGCGTCTACCGCTTCGGTCAGGATCTCCGGTGCCACAGGGCGCTGCTCAAAGCGGCGGTAGGTGCGGCGGGTGCGCAAGAATTCCATCATTTCCACAGTCGGTCACGTCCTTTTGTTTTTTCTTCATTATAACAGGTGGAACATCATTTATCAACGACGGTGGAGGTGCGGCCCACACCCAGGGCTGCCGAGGCGATCTTCTTCCAGCTGCTGCAGCCGCAGATGCCGTCGGCCGTCAGCGAGAAATCTTTCTGGATGGCTTTGAGGGCGCTCTCGGTGGCTGCGCCGAACACGCCGTCCAGGGAACCGCTGGGATAGCCCAGAGCGTTCAGCGCGTCCTGCAGGATCAGCACGTAGGTGTTGCGGCTGCCCCGGCGCACGGTGGGGTAACCGGCGGTGGTGTTGGGGCAGGCGGGGGTACCGTAGCGGCGGTCAAAGTGCACCCAGGTGGGAGTCATCGAAAGAGGCTCCACATAGCCCCAGGCGCCGGTGGCTACGGCGGTATTGTAGATCTTTTTGCGGTCGCTGCTGCTCAGGCTTTGCCCCACGTCAAAGGCCACGCCTGCATAGTGCTGGCTGGTGGTGCCGTGGCCGCCCTCCCAGATACGCTTGAAGGCATACCCCACCGGGATGCCGCTGCCGTAGTTGCGGCGGGTCAGGTTCCAGGCTTCCATGGCAGCCACTGTGGTCCACAGCACGTTGGCGTTGCTGGAACCACGGAACTCCCGCACCCGCAGCGTTGTGCCGGAACTGTAGGGCATGGCATCGTTCTCGCTCAGGTTGTAGGTGTAGAATCGGTTGGTATAGGAATCATAGACAAATACTTTCGCCATGGTATTACCCCTCCTCATTGCTCTGACAGGTACTGCACAGTGCCTGGGCGGCGGTGCGCAGGCTTTCCCAGGTGGCGGTGTCCACTACGCCCAGCGTGGGCAGCCCGGCGGTCAGCTGGTAATTCTCCAGCGCCTCCTGGGTGGCGGTATCCAGTTCGCCGGTCTCCGGAACAAAACTGTACCCCTGATCCACCGAGGCGATCAGATTCAGCCAGCGCTGCACCTGCAGCACAGCCGGGCCGGAACTGCCCAGCGTCAGCGCCGAGGCAGGCCAGATGCCGTCCGGCTCCGGCGCAGCAGCCGCGGGATTCACCTCGGCCAGCGCCTGTGCGGCTTTCAGAAAAACGTTCCAGTCGGCGGTGGTGACTTCTCCGGTCTCCGGCAGGCCGAAATACCGCTGCGCGCTGCGTACCGTGATCTCCAGATCGTCGGAGTACGCGTCGCTGGGGGTAGTGCTGCCCAGGAAGTTGATCTCCGGCAGCCATTGCCCCAGGAACAGCAGCAGACGGTCCAGCCGCAGCACAGACGCGCCGGAATCCCCGGGCTGCAGTGTGGAAGCGGGCGCCGGCAGCGAGGCTGTGCGTACCACCGGGCCGCTGGTGGCCAGGTCCTGCACGGCTTTGTACAGGCTGTTCCAGGTCAGGCGGCCCACCACGCCGTCCACCGTCAGCCCGGCCCGGGCCTGCCATGCCTTGACAGCTTTGGTAGTGGCTGCGCCAAAGACGCCGTCCACTGTCACCGACGGAATATCGTTGTAATAGGCCGACAGCCGCCGCAGATAGTACTGTACAGCCCGCACAGCGGTGCCGCGGCTGCCTTCCCGCACGGTGGTAGTGAACTGTCCGGGTGCTACATTGGGGTCCACGATTTCGTTGACCACGGCCAGTGCCACTTCGTTGAGTTTGTCCCAGGTGGCGCGCCCCACAACTCCGTCGGCGGTCAGGCCGAACAGGCTCTGGAAAGCAGTCACCGCTTTCTCGGTGGCGGCACCAAAATTCCCGTCTACACTGACGGCAGCCAGCGAAGTGTAATTGTCTGCTGCCAGCCGCAGCCAGAACTGCACCAGCCGTACCTCCATGCCGGTATCTCCGCGCCGCAGCACAATGCCGGGCCAGGCAGTGCCGCCCAGGTCGCTTTGCGTATCCAGCCAGGCGGCATACAGAGCATCCCAGGTGGCCTGCCCCACGATGCCGTCGGCGGTCAGACCCTGCTCCTGCTGGAATGTTTTTACGGCTCGCTCGGTGGCAGCACCGAAGTTGCCGTCCACCGTCAGATTCGGCAGGGCACTGTTGAACTGCGCCAGTTCCGAAAGCCAGAACTGTACCTGCTCCACCTCGCTGCCGGTGGAACCCCGTTTGAGCACCACGCCGGGCCAGGTGCCGGAACTCTCGGTGCCGGTGGCGGTCTCACCCTCGCTGGTCAGCTCGGCCAGATCCTTGACGCTGACGTAGATGTAACTGATCTTGTACCAGGTGGCTTTGCCCACCAGGCCGTCGGCCGTCAGGCTGAACTGCTTCTGGAAGTTCTTGACGCACTGTTCGGTGGCGGCGTCAAAGGTGCCGGTGACTTCCGGTTTGCCGAAGGAGGGGTAATCCTTGGCAATGCGGGAAAGCTGCCGCTGCAGAATGCTTACGCTGGTGCCGGTGGAACCCCGCTTCAGAGTGACGCCGGGCCAGCTGGACGGAATGGCCGCAATGTTGTTGGTGGTCACCAGCTGGACACGGTCGCCGTAATAATAGCGCAGGATCTGCAGCGCGTTTTTGCCTTCGTTGGCCCGGTCTACGGTGCCCCATTGCTTCATGCCGGGACAGGTGACCAGCTTGCCGTCGCAGTATTCGGTAAAATAGGGTTCCTGGTCGCCGGAACGCCGCACATAGGTATTGAACAGCTCGGCGGTCAGCCGCTCCATGACGGCAAAGACTGTGCGGCCTGCCACATAAGCCTGGTCGTACCCCGGCGAACCCGTGATGTTGAAAGCGTAGCCCCGGCTGGGATACCATTCAGTCCAGATACGGTTGAGGGCCAGACTGATCTGTGCCAGAATGTTGGCACGGATGGCCTCTTCCGGCCAGGTGGGGTAGACCTCGCTGGAGGCCACGTTGGCAATATATTCCTGAAATCCCACCGTCACATTGCTGACGTTGGCGGAAGGCTTGCCCAGGTGTACGGTGATCTTTTTGGGAATGACCACTTCGGTCAGCACCCGGGCGTTAAGATTTTCCTCCGGCGTGGGGCCACTGCCGCCGCCACCGGCAAACAGTGCATGAGGGGGGATGGTGGTGACTTCCACGTTCTGCTCCTCGGTGCGGGTATCTGCCAGGGTGGGTGCATCGGCCGGGGAAGCGGGCAGGAAAGAAAGCCGGGCCACGGTCTCCTGCCCGGCAAAAACCTGCACGCCGTCCAGGATCTGGCTCTGCCAGCCGGTGGCGTCGGCAACCAGACGGTAGACGGCATAAGGGCGCACAGTGCGGTTGTTTTCATCCAGACTGTAGCTGGGGTCGGGAGCGGTCAGAGTGAGCGGACCGGCAGCACCCGACGCATCGGTGGTCAGACGGGCGAGCACAGCGCCGGATTCGTCCAGCACGGCCACGCTGACACCGGCCAGCGGAGCCGCCTGCTCGGCGACCGACGCGTACACGCGTAAAGTTCCATTGGGCATACAAACACCTCCTGCCCACACGCTATGCCGCAGCAGGGCAGGAGGTGACGAAAGGAAAAACAAAAAGGCCGGTGGGATTTCTCCCACCGGCCTTGAGCCATACTTTTTTACAGGGTGAAAAATCAGGCTTTGTTGGCAGAGCCGAACAGTTCGATCTTCTCACGAACGGTAGCCTTGATGGCCTCGGCGCCGGGGGCCAGCAGCTTGCGGGGGTCAAAGCCCTTGCCCTGCAGGTCCTTGCCGGCCTCGATATACTTGCGGGTCGCGTCGGCAAAGCTCAGCTGGCACTCGGTGTTGACGTTGATCTTGGAAACGCCCAGGCTGATGGCCTTCTTGATCATATCCTCCGGGATGCCCGTGCCGCCGTGCAGAACCAGGGGAATGTTGTTGGTGGCACCGTGGATCTTGTCCAGGGCGTCAAAGTCCAGGCCCTTCCAGTTGGCGGGGTACTTGCCGTGGATGTTGCCGATGCCGGCGGCCAGGAAGTCGATGCCCAGGCCGGCGATCTTGGCGCACTGCTCGGGATCGGCGATCTCGCCCATACCCACAACGCCGTCCTCTTCGCCGCCGATGGAACCGACCTCGGCCTCGATGGACAGGCCGTGATCGTGGGCCAGAGCGACCAGCTCGGTGGTCTTGGCAACGTTCTCTTCGATGTCGTAGTGGCTGCCGTCGAACATGATGGAGGTGAAGCCGGCGGCGACGCAGGCTTTGGCGCCCTCATAGGTGCCGTGGTCCAGGTGCAGGGCCACGGGAACGGTGATGCCCAGGCTCTCGTCCATGGCCTTGACCATCGCAGCAACGGTCTTGAAACCGGTCATATATTTGCCGGCGCCCTCGGAAACACCGAGGATCACGGGCGAATTGAGTTCCTGCGCGGTCAGCAGGATGCTCTTGGTCCACTCCAGGTTGTTGATGTTGAACTGGCCCACCGCATAGTGGCCATCGCGTGCTTTCAGCAGCATATTGGTAGCATTTACCAGCATATCACATACCTCCACATGATGTTTGTTGGAAAAGGACACACCGACCCCCGGTGTGCCGTTGGTTTCATTATACCCTGACTTTGACAAAAAAGCAACAGCTTTTTTCGTCGAGGTATATGTACTTTTTGCCCATTTTGCCGCCAAATAAGAAAGAGCGGAAGAATTTGTAAATTCCGCGGGAAATTCTGCCTATTTTCCAGAAAAAATTGATGCCTTTTGCCCACTTGACAACGGAGGTTATCCGGGCTGTTATAGGGAAAACTTTTCCACCGCCTGTGCAAAACTCGGGTGGCAAATGGTGGAAAAGTGGATGGGAATGCGGGTTTTCCACACTTTCAACAGAGTTTTCAACAAGGGAAAACTGCAAAGCCTCTACAAAACGTATAAAGCATGATACAACGACGAATCGCCGGCGGCATTTGCACTTTTGGCGCATGAGTATCTGGCAGATGTAAAAAACAGCGCCAGGACCCGACAAAAACTGCAAAAAAAGGTGACAAAACCGCGGCCTGTGTGCTATACTGTAATCTGTATAGTCAGCATTACCAATAAGAAAGATACAGGCAGGGGACAGGAACGTCCCCCCAGGAGGTATGGGATGGAAAGAACGGGTCGTGAACCGGCACAGCAGCACACCGACACGCTGGTATGGGGCAAAAACCCCGTGACCGAATTGCTCAAAAGCGGCGATGCGGTGGACACTCTTTATCTGTCGGACTCGCTGCCCCAGGCGGTGGCGGGCTATTATACGGCCCTGGCCAAGCAGTGCGGCGCCGTCGTCAAGCGGGTACCGGGCAATAAGCTGCAAAAGCTCTGCGGTACGCAGGACCACCAGGGCGTGGCGGTGCGTGCGGCCGAGGTGCAGTACGCGGCGCTGGAAGATCTGTTCGCGGCGGCGCAGGCAAAGCAGGAAGCCCCGTTCCTCGTCCTGTGTGATGGGGTCGAGGACCCGCATAACCTGGGCGCTATCATCCGCTCGGCTTATCTGTGCGGCGCCCACGGGGTGGTCATTCCCAAGCGGGGCGGTGTCGGCGTGACCGGTACCGTCATGAAGGCCAGCGCCGGTGCGGCCGCCCGTCTGCCGGTGGCCCGTGTGACCAATCTGGCCCAGGCCATCCGCACCATCAAGGAACACAACGTGTTTGTCTATTGCGCCGATCTGGGCGGTGCGCCGCTTTCCCGCACCGATCTGTCCGGACCGGTGGCGCTGGTTCTGGGCAGTGAGGGCGGCGGCCCCGGCGCCCTGACCCGCAAACTCTGCGATGCGGCGGTTACCCTGGAGATGGCCCCGGGTCAGGCCACCGGTGTGGACAGTTACAATGTCAGTGTGGCGGCGGGCATCCTGTGCTATGATGTGCTGCGCCGCCGTACGGCCAAGTGAAATTTCACCTTTTCTGTAAAGGGAGCAATCAAACATGCCAAGCAAACGTACCAATGATTCAGTGGACCGCATTTTGCAGGACCTCAACCAGCAGCAGACGGCGGCCGGTGTGCAGAATACTGTGACCGACCATCAGGTGGATGAGATCCTGCGCAGCGTGGGCATTTCCACCACACCGCTGCACGGTACCCCGGAACAGGATCACAAGATCGCGTTTTCGGGCCTGGATGATCTGGACGGATTCGATGATCTGCGCAGCCCCGCCCCGGTGCAGCCGCGGCAGACGGCGTCCCCGGCCCCCGGCCGGACGACCGCGTCCCGCCCTGCGGCCCAGCCGGCCCAGCCCGCACAGGCGGCCCCGCAGGCTGCGCAGCCCCCGCGGACGGTGGAGCCGGCGCGCCCTGTGCAGCCGGAACCGCGGCTTACCGACACCGGTACTTTGACGGATACCACACGTACCGGCATCATCAAGGGATTTCTGCTCAAAATGGCGCCGGATGCCGGTGCCGATACCGATGCGCTGAACCAGGGAAAAAACCAGTTCCAGAAGTTTTTCCGGGACTCGGTGGCGGTCGTGCCCGACGAAAAGGGGAAGATCCGGGAACCCGGCAAAAAGAAGCGGGGGCTCTTCGGTTTAAAGTCTGCCGAGGACACCGATGAATTTGTGCCGATCAATGTTTCCCTGGGCGGGGGGGCCTCGTTCCCGGCAGGGGAGCCCCAGGCGGAGACGCCGGCGGTACAGCAGGAGGAATATTTCCCGGATCGGGAGCCGGTGCAGCCGGAACCCCAGCCGGCCAGAAAGCATGGCTTGCTGGGCGGACTGTTTGGCGGACGGGAGTCCGCGACCGAGGAGATCGTGATTCCCGAAGCCCGGCAGGAGGAGCCGCCCGTGACCTATCGCGGGGCCCGGACGGCGGCCCCGGAGCCCGAGGAACCCCAGGGCGACACGGTGGAAAATGTCTGGCACAGCAAGTATACCCGGACGGCGGCTCCCGCTGAACCGGAAGGCGATACGATCCAAATTCTGCGGGGCGTGCAGCAGAATCTGCGGGACGCCAGCGTGACGAGCACCATCTATCGTAAAAAACGGAATACCGTAGAATTCACGCCGGGGCAGAAGGTCCGCACGGCGCCGCCTGCCCAGGCGATGCCCGATACTCCGGCCGGGGAACCGGTGGGAGAACCGATCAATCTGCCCGAGCGCAAAGCGGCCAGCACTGGCTTTACCATGCAGCTGGGCGCCCTGGATGCCGCCCCGGTGGACAGCACGCAGGATTTCATGAACGCCTACAACGCGGTGCGTCCGCGCACGGAGCCGCGTCCGGCGGCCCGGCAGACGCCCTCCCGCCAAACGGCGGAAGAGACCCGGCCCCAGCAGGCGATGCCGACCGGGCAGACGCAATCGACTCCGCCGCAGCCCGGAAGAGATCCCTATGCAGATACCCAGGTCGTGGGGCTGCCGCCGGAAGGCGGTTTGCTGGGACGTCGGGAACCGGATGATGTGGACCAGCTGGTAGATACATTGACCGGCAAGATCCGCCTGACACCTGAAGCCCCTGCCCATACCGGGTTCACCCAGGATCTGGGAGGCAGTGCGGTGGCCGAATCCCCGGTGCACACCGGCTTTACCCAGAATTTGGGCGGGGAAATCCCGGCGGATGCGCCTACCGGATTCACCCAGAATCTGGCAGGCGGAGAACCCGCCGAGCCGGGCACGGCTTCCTTTGTGCAGGACATTGCCCAGGCCATCAACCGGGGCGCCGTACCCGAAGGGACGGCCCGCTTTGACACGGCGGCCGCCCGTCTGACCGAGTCCTTGCAGGAGGAAGCGGCGGAGCCGGCCCGTGGCCGCAAGCGTGCCCGGCGGCTTGCCAAAGGCATGATGCGGCTGACCGGCAAACCCGGCGACGAGCAGCGGGATGCCGCTGCCCAGCCTTTTGAAACGGCGGAGATCCCGCCTATCCATCACCATGAATATGAACGCGCCGAGGATGCGCCGGTGGTGCGGCGGGAACTGAGCCAACAGGTACTGTATTATACCACGGCCACCTTTGTCACGGCGGCTATCACGGCGGTGCTGCTGATTCTCGGTTTGATGGCGGCGGCCATGCCGTCGCTGCCCGGACCGCTGGCGGACCCGACGGTCTACCCGGCGGTTGTGCTGGTGCTGCTGGCTGCCGCCGGCGGCATCTGCTGGCGCACGGTGGTCAGCGGCCTTGTGGGGCTGGCCAAGCGTCCTACGCCGGACAGCCTTGCCATTTTGCCGTTGCTGGGGGCAGCTGTGCAGTGCATCGTGCTGCTGATCGCCGGCAACTATACTTCGGATGTCACGTTGCTGGCCGGGCCTGCCGTGCTGGTACTTTGCCTGAACATTATCGGCAAGCGGATGAACGCCTGCACCGTGCAGGAAAACTTCCGCCTGGTCAGCGCCAAGGTGGAACATTCGGTGGCCTACCGGCTGAAAGATGCCGGTGCCCTGCGGGCCATTACCAACGGCCTGGCGGAACCCCACCCCAATGTGCTCATCAACCGGCCGACGCAGGTGTTCCGCAGCTTTTTGCACAACAGTGCTGCGGCCGGCACCAGCGATAAAAACCAGCAGCAGTTTGCCTGGCTGGCAGGCGGCTGTGCCCTGGTGGCCATGGTGATCACACTGATCCGCACCAGGGACAGCGCCGCCGCTATGATGGTGCTGGCCAGCGTACTTTGCCTGGGCGCGCCGCTGGCGGGCACGCTGTTGTCGGCGCTGCCTGCCCGTATGATGCAGCGCAGTGCCGCCCAGGTGGGCGCGGTGATCCCGGGCTGGAAGGACATCCGTCAGTTGGGCCGCATCAACGTCATCCAGGTCACGGCCCGGGATCTTTTCCCCACGGGCTGTGTGACGCTGTCCGGCATCAAACCCGTCAAGCCGGAACATATCGATCTGGCTATTGTCTATGCGGCCTCCATTCTGGCTGAAGCGGGTCCCACGCTGCGGGAGGTATTTCTGGGCATGCTGGGCGAAAACCGCAGTCTGCTGGCTCAGGTGGATGACCGGGAGACCGTCTATGGCAAGGGTTATGTGGGGTGGATCAACAAGCGTCGGGTCCTGGTGGGCAACCGTGCCCTGATGCAGGATTACGGCGTCAAGATTCCCAGCCTGGAATACGAGCAGCATCATACCGTCAACCAGCGCCGGGTGATTTATCTGGCGGTGTCCGGCAAGATGTTTGCCATGTTCCAGGTCGCCTATCAGCGTGACCCCGATACCGCCGTGGTGCTGGACAGCCTGCGGCGCACGGGCCTTTCGCTGGTGGTGGACTGTGACGATTTCAACTGTGATGTACAGCTGCTGGAAGCGGCGTACAGTCTGCCGGCGGGGTCCGTCAAGGTGCTCACGGCACAGGAACGCAAGACGCTGGACCCGGCGGTGGCCTGGCTGCCGGAAAGTGAAGGCAACATGCTGCATCTGGGCAGCTTTGCCAGCTTTGTGGGCGGTCTGGAAGCGGCGGCCGGTGCGGCGGAGGGCGAGCATAAGGCTTCGGTCCTGGTGTCGGCGGCGGCGCTGTTCGGCTGTGTGCTGGGCGTACTGCTGACGCTGACCGGCGGTCTGACCACGCTGCCGTTGGCAGCCTTTGTGCTGTACCAGGCCATGTGGTGTGTGCTGGCGCTGATCTTCCCGCTGCTGCAGCAATATTGACAGGAATGCGCAGACCCGGGCGGGTCCGGCGCGGAAACCGGGGCAGGGGCCCCAGAACGGAAAGGGGCTTTGGCTGTGTATCGTGCCCGGGAAAAGCAAATGTCCATCTATGACTATCTGCCGCCGTACCACGGGGAACTCAGCGGACGCAACCGCTGGATGCTGCTGGCAGACGCCATCGACTGGGATCAGTTTGAAAAATCCTACAGTGAACTGTTTGCCCCTGGCGGCAAGGCGGCCATCTCGGCGCGCATTGCGCTGGGATGCCGCATCATCCAGCTGCACTACCGCGTATCGGACCGGGAAGTGGTTTCACTGGTGCAGGAAAGTCCCTACCTGCAGTATTTTCTGGGCATGGAGACCTTCACCGATGCGATGCCGTTTTCGGCACGGACGGTGGCACGGTTCCGCGCCCGCATCCCCGACAGGGCCGTGCGCCCGGCGGTGAAGCTGCTGCGCAGCTTTCGCTGAACGATAAAAAGTATATAGAGGTTTTATGGAATTGTTTGTAGATGCGCTGCTGGATGCCCTGATCGACAGCGTCAAAATGCTGCCCTTTTTGTATCTGGCGTACCTGCTGATCGAGTGGTTGGAACGCCACCACGGGGCCCGTATCGAGGGCGCGCTGGCCGGCGGCGGACGCTGGGGCTTTGTGCCGGGCGCGCTGCTGGGGTGTGTGCCCCAGTGCGGATTCAGTGCCGTGGCCTCCAACCTGTACGCCAGCCGGGTCATCACCCCCGGTACGCTGCTGGCGGTGTTCATTGCCACCAGCGATGAGGCCGTGCCGCTGCTGGCGGCGGAACCGTCCCAGTGGCTCAGCCTGGTGGTGCTGCTGGTGTGCAAGGCGGTGTTCGGTATGGTGGGCGGGGCGCTGCTGGATGTGCCGCTGCGCCATCTGCTGCCCAAATCCCTGTACGGCGGCTACGCCGGCCATGCCGATGAGGTGGACTGCCACGAGGAGCATGAGGAACACTGTGGCATCTGGATGGCGGCGCTGCGCCATACGCTGGAGATTTTCGTTTTTATTCTGCTGTTCAGTCTGCTCATCGGGCTGCTTTTCGCCGGCATCGGGGAGGATGCCATTACCTCGGCCCTGGCCGGGATGGGCGTTCTGCAGCCGATGCTCACCGCTCTGGTGGGCCTGGTGCCCAACTGTGCCGCCAGCGTGCTGCTGGCCCAGCTGTATATCCAGGGGGCGATCTCTTTCGGCAGCCTGTTTGCCGGCCTTACCGCCGGTGCCGGTGTGGGTCTGGCGGTCTTGTGGCGGGTCAATCCCAGCTGGAAGCAGAATCTGTTTATGACCGGCCTGCTGTGGGCCATCGGCGCGGTGGCCGGCATGCTTTTGCAGATGGTCGCTTTGTAAAAACACCCTTGCGCCCGTAACTACGGGCAAACATAGGACATGGGAGGAAAACAGCTATGCAGCATACCATTGAAAATGACATTCTGCGCCTGACGGTGGACACCCACGGCGCCGAGGCTGTCAGCGTGATTCACAAACCCACCGGGGCGGAACTGCTCTGGTGCGGGGACTCCGCTGTCTGGGGCCGCCACGCACCGATCCTGTTCCCCTATACCGGCAAACTGACCGGCGGCAAGATGATCGCCAAGGGTGTGGAGTATCAGGGAGGCCAGCACGGTTTTGCCCGGGATGTGGAGCATACGCTGACCCGCCGGACTGACGATACGCTGGAATTCGAGCTGCATGCCAATGCCCAGACGCTGCCCAAGTGGCCCTATGCCTTTGTGCTGCGCTCCACTTTTGTGCTGGACGGGGAGACCATCCACCATACCCTCTGCGTGGAAAATCCCGTGGAGGAGCAGCTGCGTTTCGGCATCGGGTATCATCCCGCCTTTGCGCTGCCCTTCGATGACCGCCACACCACCGAGGATTACGAGATCCGCTTCGACGGCATCGAATCGCCGCTGTGCGTCAGTGCGCTGCCCAACGGTCTGCTCAGCGGCCGGAGCTACTATCTGGCCCGCAACACCGAGGCCATCCCGCTCACCGACGATTTGTTCGACAACGACAGCCACTGCATGGTGAATCTGCGCAGCCAGCATGTTTCCATTGTGGAGAAGGATACCGGCCGCAGCGTCATCTGCGATGTGGAAGGGTACCCCTATGTGCTGATCTGGTCGGCCCCCAAAAAGCCGCTGCACTTTGTCTGCATCGAACCCTGGCACAGTCTGCCGGGCGAGGAGAACGGTCCGCTGGAATGGGAGCAGCGCCCCTGCGCGGCTTCTCTCCAGCGCGGGGAAAGCTGGTCCACCACCCTGTCCACCACCTTTGTGCGCTGAGGACTTTCCATGCAAAAGACTGCGATTCGTACCTGTCGCTGGCCCCTGACCGGCGCGCTTCTGGGCGCGCTGGTCTTTGTGGCTTTATACGGCATTCGTGTGCTGGACCCCACCTGTGTGGACTGGATTCTCAACAATCCCAGCCCCGACCCCTCCCAGCACTACCTCGGCTGGGCGTTTTTCCGCAACAGCGCGGTGCGCCTGCCCTATCTGGGGGCCAACTACAGCGTCATCTATCCTTACCGTACCAGTATTCTGTTTACCGATTCCATTCCGCTGCTGGCCTTGCTGGGCAAGCTGCTCAGTCCCATTTTGCCGGGCAGGTTCCAGTATTTCGGCTGGTGGGGCCTGCTGTGTTATGCCCTGCAGGGCGGCCTGGCCCAGTCCATTCTGGCGCGGGTGGGACGTGTGCGCCCAGACCAGACGGCCCGCTGCTGGGCCAGCGTGGCAGGGGCCGGGGTGCTGGTGCTTTTCCCCGCCCTGACGATGCGGATGTTTGCCCACACCGCGCTGGCCGCCAACTGGCTTGTGCTGCTGGCAGTCTGGCTGTGGCTGCAAAGCGATGAACTGCTGCCCACCACCCGCCGGGCCTGCCTGGCCTGGGCCGGTATGGGCATCCTGTGCGCCGGGATTCATCTGTACTATCTGCCGATGGTCGGTCTTGTGCTGGTGGGCTATGCGGTGCGCCGCGGCCTGCAAAAGCGCGGCGTGGCCGCGGTGGTGTTGCCGGTGGTCTGTTTCTGCGCGGCGGCTCTGGCAGAATTGGTGGTGCTGGGGGCGTTTGCTTCCAACTTCGCCGGTTACTCCAACGGCTACCTGAACGGAGCGGACCTGCTCAACCTGGTCGTGCCGGGGTTGGCCGCCAGCTGGGAACAGAATGTGTATATCGGCCTTGGTGCCGTGCTGGCGCTGGGGCTGGCGGTGATCTGCCTGGTGGCCGCCTGCGTGCGCGGCAGAGTGGATCTGCCGGGATTCTGCCGCCGCCATCGTGCCTGGCTCATCGCCGGTGGGGTGGTACTGGTGCTGGACGCCGTGGCCGCAATGGGCAACCAGATCGCGCTGGGGGGCAAAAGCCTGGGCACGGTGCCCATCCCGCAGTGGCTGATGGATTTCTGGGCTATGTTTTCCTCCTGCGCGCGGCTGGCCTGGCTGGCGGGCATGCTGCTGGCCTTGCTGGCCTGCGGGGTTGTGTTGCGCCTGTGCGGCGGGCGGGTCGCCGCCGTGCTGCTGGCGGTCTGCGCTCTGGTGCAGGCTTATGGCCAGCGGGACGAACTGGCCAAACGGTTTGCGCAGTACCATGCCCCGGAAACCTATGCCGACCAGACTCTTCTGACCGACCCGGCCTGGGAGGCACTGGCGCAGAGCGGACAGTTCCGCCATCTGGCCTTTGTCAGCTTTGACTTTGAGCATGAGGAGTTCTGGGATCTGGCGGCTTTTGCGGCTGACCACGGCTGGACGACCAACAGCTTTTATATGGGCCACATGGATGGCAATCTGGCGGCGGTAACGCTGGCCGGGGAGATGAACAGCCTTTCTGCTGATACGCTGTATGCCTTTGTGGATGAGGACGAGCTGGCCCGGGATTCTTTTGGCCTGTATTATTACCGGCTGAATGGTATTCTGATCGGCAGCGTGGAACCGCTGGATCTGCCCCAGGACCCGGCCCCTGCAGCGGATGCCCGGTCCATGGACCTGACTTTGTCCGATGTGACCAACGGCACAGTCACCGCCAACGGGGTGGAACTGGGCGCCGGCGGCGAGATGCTGACCGAACAGTGGATGCTGTTCCCGGGCAGCTACTCCGTGACGCTGACGGGTAGCGGATTTGACCACAGCTACATCTACGCACGCCATGGTCTTATCAACCAGGAAACCTACAAACTGGACATTGAATTTACCGGCATCGATCCGGAGACCATGACGTTCACCTTCACGACGGGGGCGCCGCTATACTACTGGTCCACCGCGGTGCACACGCTGGACGATACCCCCATCACGGTCACGGGGATCACAGTGGAAAAAACGGGCTGACGCCATTTTCTCCCCGGGTTATGCTTGACAAACAGGGGCCTCTCTGCGTACAATGAAAGTACCATGAGGGAGTAATTCCGCACCGCATGGTGCGCGGCGTGTTCGCCATACCCGGCCCACCGGCCCGGACCGCCGGAATCATAGAATGAGACTCATGCACAGGAAATCCCTGTGCATGAGTTTTTTTATCCCGAAAGGAGCGACCCGCGATGAAACAGGCATACACCCAACCCCTTGCCGATCTGTTGCGGCAGCTGAACACTTCGGAAAACGGCCTGACCCGGTCCCAGGCCGAAGAGCGCCTGGGGCAATACGGCCCCAACAAGCTGCGCGGTGCGCCCAAGCCCACGCTGCTGCAGCGCTTTGCGGCCCAGCTCAAAGATCCCATGCTGGTGATTCTGCTGGCGGCTGCGGTGGCGTCGGGGGTGACCAACTATCTGGCCGGGGAGGATTTTGCCGAGGCGGCCATCATCCTCATCGTGGTGCTGCTCAATGCCCTGCTGGGCGTATTTCAGGAGAGCAAGGCCGAGGCGGCCATTGAAGCGCTGCAGACGATGACGGCTGCCACCTGCAAGGTGCTGCGGGACGGGCACCAGACGGTGCTGCACAGTGAAGAACTGGTGCCCGGTGACGTGGTGGTGCTGGAAGCGGGGGACAGTGTGCCTGCCGACGGCCGCCTTTTGGAGAGCGCCAGCCTTACAATCGAGGAAGCGGCCCTGACGGGGGAGAGCGTCCCGGTCACCAAGACCATGGAACTGTTGGGGCTGGCCCCCGGCCAAGGGGAGGTACCGCTGGCCGACCGCAAAAATATGTGTTATATGGGGTCTACGGTGGTGTATGGCCGCGGCCGCGCGGTGATCACGGCCACCGGTATGCAGACCGAGATGGGCAAAATTGCCGGGGCGCTGGCCGGCACTGAGGACGAGCAGACGCCGCTGCAGCGCCGCCTGGATGAGCTGGGGCGAACGCTGTCCAAGCTGGTGCTGGGCATCTGCGTCTTTATCTTTGTGTTTGACCTGGTGGCAGCGGGGGCCTTCACGCTGGAAAGTGTGCTCTCCACCTTTATGGTGGCGGTATCGCTGGCGGTGGCAGCCATTCCGGAAGGGCTGGCGACGGTGGTCACGGTGGTATTGTCCATCGGCGTGACAAACATGAGCAAGCGCAAAGCGGTGATCCGCCGCCTGACCGCGGTGGAAGCACTGGGCTGTACCCAGGTCATCTGTACCGACAAAACCGGCACCCTGACCCAGAACCGGATGACGGTGGTGGAACACCACGGCGATACCCGGGAACTGGCTGCGGCCATGGCGCTGTGCAGTGATGCGGTGCTGAACGAGGAGGGCCAGGCAGAGGGAGAACCTACCGAAGCCGCCCTGGTGAACTTCGCGGCGGCCGAGGGACTGCCCAAGAACCAACTGGAAGCGGCGCAACCCCGGGTAGGGGAGGCACCCTTTGATTCCGGGCGCAAGATGATGTCCACCGTGCACAGGACGGCAAAGGGGTATATCCAATATACCAAGGGCGCACCCGATGTGGTGCTGCAGCGCTGCACTGCCTACATGGAAAACGGCGTGGCACACCCCCTCACGGAGGAAAAGCGCGCCGAACTGCTGGCACAGAACAAGGCGATGGCCGACCGGGCGCTGCGGGTACTGGCCGCGGCCGAACGGCGTTGGCCGGAAAAACCGGTGTTCCACACACCGGAAACACTGGAACAGGACCTCTGCTTTGTGGGGCTTACCGGTATGATCGACCCGGTGCGCCCCGAAGTACAGGATGCCATCGCCGAATGTCGCCGGGCGGGCATCCGTCCGGTGATGATCACCGGTGACCACAAGGACACCGCAGTGGCCATTGCCAAGCAGCTGCAGATCATCGACGATCCCGCCCAGGCGGTGACCGGTGCGGAACTGGATGCCCTCTCGGAGGAAGAACTGGCCCGGGCCGTGCAGCAGTACGGCGTGTACGCCCGCGTACAGCCTGAACACAAATCCCGCATCGTGTCGGCCTGGCGCAGTCAGGGGGCCGTCACGGCCATGAGCGGTGATGGCGTCAACGATGCGCCGTCTCTCAAAATGGCGGACATCGGCATCGGGATGGGGGTCACCGGCACCGACGTGACCAAGAACGTGGCCGATATGGTGCTGGCGGACGATAACTTTGCCACCATCGTGGCGGCGGTGGAGGAGGGCCGCCGCATCTACGACAACATCCGCAAATCCATTCAGTTCCTGCTGGCCTCCAACATGAGCGAGGTGCTGGGGGTGTTCGGCGCCACGCTGCTGGGTTTCACGCTGCTCAACCCGGTGCATCTGCTCTTCATCAACCTCATCACCGACTGCTTCCCGGCCCTGGCCCTGGGCATGGAACCGGGCGAACCCGATACCATGTCCCGCCCGCCCCGCCGTGCTTCCGACGGCATTTTTGCCGGGGGCCTCGGGTTCGATATCGCCTACCAGGGTGTGCTCATTACAGCCATTACAATGACTTCCTATATCATCGGCCATTGTATCGAGGCCGGTGCCCTGGAAATGCCCAAGGGCGTCAGCCCCGACGGTATGACGATGGCGTTTTTGACCATGAGTATGTGCGAGATCTTCCACAGCTTCAACCTGCGCAGCCAGCGCAAGAGCGTATTTACCCTGCATACCCACAATGTGGTGCTGTGGGGGGCGATGCTGGGCAGCCTGGTGCTTACCACCGCCGTGCTGGAGATCCCGGCCCTGGCCCGGATGTTCGGCTTTACGCCGGTATCGCTGGAAGAATACCTGATCGCCCTGGCGCTGGCCGTGCTGGTCATTCCCGTTGTGGAAGGCATCAAGTGGGTGCAGCGCCGCTGTGCCCGCCATACCTGAACAAACACAAAAGCGGCACCCGTTGCGGGTGCCGCTTTGGCGTTATGATTCAGGGCAGAAAGTTGGCGGCCATCGGGGCCAGCAGGGCGGTCAGCACACCGGCCACCGCAATGGCCAGACCGCTGATGGCGCCTTCCACTTCCCCCATCTGCAGGGCTTTGCTGGTGCCCACTGCATGGGCGGAAGTGCCCAGCGCCAGCCCTTTGGCGATGGGGTGGGTGATATGGCAGACCTTGCAGACGGTCTCCGCCAGCAGGCTGCCGGCAATACCGGTGAGGATGATGACGGCGCCCGCCAGAGCGGCCGTGCCGCCCAGCGTTTCGGCAATGTCCATACCGATGGCGGTCGTCACCGACTTGGGCAGCAGCGTCACGGCATTGGCGCGCTCCATCCGCAGCACCCAGGCCATGGCCAGCACGCTGCCCAGACTGGTGAGGACACCGGCGAAGATGGCTGCCAGAATGGCGCCCACGTTTTTCTCCAGCAGTTCCCATTTTTCATACAAGGGGATGGCCAGGCTGACGGTGGCCGGAGCCATCAACCAGTTGACCGGTGCGGCGCTGGTGCTGTATTCGGTGTAGGGAATGGCGAAACACCGCAAAAATACCATGACGAAGATGCTGCCCAAGAGCAACGGATTGAACAGGGCCCACCCGGTTTTGCGGTTGATCACCACGCCCACCGCATAGGCTACCAGCGTTACAAACACGCCCCAGCTGGCACAATGCTGCAAAATTTCAGTCATCTTTTTCTACCTCCCGTGCACCGGTAAAATGTTGGGCCACACAGCCGGTCACGGCCATCACCAGCGCCGTGATGGGCACAATGGCGATGAAAACCGGCAGCAATACCTCCATGAGTTCACCGCCCAGTTCCATGACACCGCTGGCGGCGGGCACAAACAGCAGCGGGAAGATCCCCGTCAGAAAAAGGCCGGCCTCCCGTACCTGATCCAGGCGCAGCAGGCCCAGACGCAGTGCGGCGGCCATCAGCAGCAGGCCATAGACACTGGCCGGAATCGGCAGGGGCAGCAGGGCAGAAAGGACCTCGCCCACAAGGCAGAATCCCACGATGCGGGCGAATTGAAAGACAAACTTCATACGCACTCCCTCATTTTGCAAACGAACTTGCCCTATCATACCACCTTTCGACACATTCTACAATTACCGAAAGAAAGATTTGTGAAAAATAACTATACTTGTATTTTGTTGCAGAGTGTGGTATACTAACCAAAAACCATATTGGGAATGGGAAAAGAGGTTTTGACATGTCTTTGCTGAAGAAACTGGCCGGACTGGCTGTGGGCGCTGCTGCTGTGGGCGCCGCTGTGTACGTGCTGCACAAGCGCGAGCACGGGGAAGAGTACGAGCATATTGTGGGCCCGGCGGACGAGGTTGAAACCAACGCCGAGCCCGAAGACGATGCGTCTGCCGAGGCTGCACAGGCCCCCGCTGCCGCGTCCCCCGAGACCGATGCCGTATATCAGCCGCCCGTAGCCGCCCATGCAGTGGAGACCGGCGACGACACCCCCAACGCGAACCCGGTGGAGCTGGGTGCCGTGGAAGTGCCCAAGACGGCGGACGGCAAGTACGACGCCACCAAGATCGCGGACCCCGCGGACTTCGGTGACTGGGACGAACAGGGCTGCAAGGGTTGATACACCAAACGCTTCAGGCGCATCTTTGTGAAGGCAAAGGTGCGCCCTTTTTGTATTTTACTGTATAAAAATGCGCTTTACATCTTTACTGCGCTAAAGTATAATGTCTTTATATGTATGGAGAGGCAGGGAATGAACATGGAGATCCAGCTGCAGAATTTCACCCCCGCGGAACAGGCAACGTTCCGTCTGCGCGCTTTGTATGAGCAGGCAGGGTACCGCAAGTACCGCTGCTCCCGGTTTGAGGAGTACGCGCTGTATCAGGAGTACCAGCGCTTTTTGCCGGACTCCCAGGTGGTAACGTTCACCGATCTGGACGGCAAACTGCGGGCCATCAAACCGGATGTGACGCTGTCTATTGCCAAGACGGCGCAGCCCGCGCCCGGCGAGTGCAAACGCTTCTATTATAATGAGGAAGTCTGCCGTGCCAGCCGGGAAAGTCACACCTTCCAGACCATCCACCAGATGGGATTGGAATGTATGGGCGCGGTGGACGGCACAGCCCAGGCTGAGGTCGTGCGGCTGGCGCTGCAAAGCCTGGCGGCGCTGCAGGTGCCTACGGTGCTGGAAGTCAGCCACATGGGCTATGTGACCGGCCTGTTGAACGCGCTGGAGGTACCGCAGGCGGCCCGCGGACGGCTGCTGGAACTGCTCAACGAGAAAAACGCCCATGAACTCCACGCGGCGGCGCTGGCCGAAGGGCTGGACGCGGAGGCGGCCGACGCCTTGTGCGGGCTGCTGACATTGCACGGTCCTTTGGGCGCCACGCTGACGGCGGCCCGGAAAAGCTGCCGCAGTGAAGCCCAGCGGGCGGCGCTGGAAGAATTGCAGGCGCTGCAGAATCAGCTGGGAGAGGAGGGCCGCGGCACCCAGCTGGACCTGAGTATGGCCGATGAAATGGAGTACTACAACGGCCTGGTGTTCACCGGTTATGTGGCCGGGGTGCCCCGGGCGGTGCTCAAGGGCGGCCGGTACGACTACCTGATGCAGCGCTTTACGCCGGGAGCAAACGCCATCGGTTTTGCCATGTATCTGGATGAGCTGGAACGGCTGACCGCACAGAACGGGGAAGCGCCCGCCGGCAGTACCGAAAAGGTCTGGCTCAACATTGCGCTGCCCAAGGGCCGCCTGGGCGACAAGGCATACAAACTGCTGGCGGAAGCCGGGTACCGCGCCAACGAGGACTACAACGACACCCGCAAGCTGGTGGTGGAAAACCCCGAAGCCGGGGTGCGGTATTTCCTCGTCAAGCCCAGCGACGTGGCCATTTATGTGGAGCACGGCGCGGCGGACATCGGCATCGTGGGCAAGGACATTCTGGCCGAATCCGATGCCGATGTGTATGAACTGCTGGATACCGGCATGGGCAAATGCCGGATGTGTGTGGCCGGTCCCAAAAACTTTGTGGATGATGAGAGCCGGGCACTGCGGGTAGCCACCAAGTTCGTGAACATCGCCCGGGACCACTACGAGCGCCGGGGCCGGGACATCGACATCATCAAACTCAACGGCTCCATTGAACTGGCGCCCATTCTGGGGCTGTCCGATGTCATTGTGGACATCGTGGAGACCGGTACCACCCTGCGGGAAAACAACCTGGCCGTCATCGAGGAATTCATGCCGATCTCGGCGCGGTTCATCGCCAACAAAGCCAGCTACAAGTTCAAATACCAGCAGATGAGCGAGCTGCTCAATAAAATGAAGGAGGCCCTTGCCCAATGATCCGCCTGTATGATTTTGACGAAGTCAAACCCGAGGAGATCCTGAACCGCGACATCCGTGCCGAAGCCGATGTGGAAGCGACGGTGGATGCCATCATTGCCGATGTGCGTGCCCGGGGGGATGCGGCCCTGATCGAGTATGCGGCCAAGTTCGACCACGCGGAGCTGCCGTCTGTGCAGGTCACCCAGCAGGAGATCGACGAGGCGTTTGCCGAACTGGAAGCCCAGGACCCCGAGTTCATCACGACGCTGAAGATGGCGGCCGATAATATCCGCCACTTCCATGAACAGCAGCTCCACAAGAATTTTGTCCTCACCGATCAGCCCGGTGTGGTGCTGGGCCAGAAATATACCCCCATCCAGCGGGCAGGCGTCTATGTGCCCGGCGGCACGGCGGCCTACCCCTCCACGGTGCTGATGGACGTCATCCCCGCCAAGGTGGCCGGTGTCAAAGAAATCGTCATGACGACCCCGGCCGGTCCCGGCGGCAAGGTGAATGCGGGCATCCTGGCGGCGGCGGTCATTGCGGGTATTGATAAGATCTTCAAGACGGGCGGCGCCCAGGCGGTGGCGGCCCTGGCCTACGGCACCGAGAGTGTGCCCGCTGTGGATAAGATCGTCGGTCCTGGCAATATCTATGTGGCCACCGCCAAACGCAAGGTGTTCGGCAAGGTGGGCATCGATATGATCGCCGGTCCGTCGGAGATTCTGGTGCTGGCTGACGGCAGCTGCAACCCGGCCTGGGTGGCGGCTGACTTGCTCAGCCAGGCCGAGCATGACAAGCTGGCTTCGCCGGTGCTCGTCACCGACAGCTGGGATCTGGCCAAGGCGGTGCAGGCGGAACTGGAAGTGCAGATCCCCCAGTTGCCCCGGGCGGCCATTGCCAGGGCCAGTGTGGACACCAACGGCAAGATCATCGTCACCGACGATATGAACAAGGCCATCGAGGCTGTCAACATCATTGCGCCGGAACATCTGGAAATCTGTGTGGACGATCCCTTCTCGCTGCTGGGCCGCATCGAGAACGCGGGCAGCATCTTCCTGGGCAAGAATGTGCCGGAAGCCCTGGGCGACTATTTCGCCGGCCCCAACCACACGCTGCCCACCAGCGGCACGGCCCGGTTCAGCAGTCCCCTGAGCGTGGATGATTTCGTCAAGAAATCCAGCTTTATCTATTACACCCGGGAAGCACTGGGCCAGGTGCAGCAGCGCATCGCCAATTTTGCCGAGCACGAGGGTCTGCACGCCCACGCCAAGAGCGTGACCATCCGGTTTGAGGACCAGTGAGCGGGAGGGCAAGCCGATGAGCCGTTATTTTACCAAAACGCTGGCCGCCCTGGAGCCCTACACCCCCGGTGAACAGCTGAAAATCCACAATCTCGTCAAACTTAACGCCAACGAAAACCCCTACCCGCCGGCCCCCGGTGTGGCGGCGGCGGTGGCGGCGGCGGTGCCGGGCCTGCGGTTGTATTCCGATCTGACCAACGCCGAACTGAACCGGGCCATTGCAGACCACTGGGGCGTACAGCCCGAAAACGTGCTCTGCGGCAACGGCAGCGACGAAAACCTGCTGCTGGCGCTGCGGGCTTTCTGCGACGAGGACACCCCGCTGGCCTTTGCCGATATCACCTACAGCTTCTACCCGGTTCTGTGCGACCTTTTGCACATTCCGCAGCACATTCTCCCGCTGGAAGAGGATTTTACCATCGACCTGCGCAAGTATCAGGGGCTACATGAGACCATTGTCCTTGCCAATCCCAACGCGCCCACCAGCCTGCTGGCTCCGGTGGATGCCATCGAGGAGGTGCTGCGCACCAACCCCGACAACATCGTCATCGTGGATGAAACCTACATAGAGTTTGCCCCGGCGGGCTCTACCTGCCTGCCGCTGCTGGAAAAGTACGAGAATCTCGTCATTACCCACACCTTCTCCAAGACCCACAATCTGGCGGGGGCGCGGCTGGGCTTCTGTCTGGCACGGCCGGAACTGATCGCCGATATGAACCGCGTCAAATTCAGCTACAGCCCCTATAATGTCAACTCCCTGACCCAGGCGGCGGGCACCGCGGCCATCCGGGACGAAGCCTATTTCCGGGAAGTGACCGGCAAAGTGCTGGCCACCCGGGCCGATGCCACCCAAAAGCTGCGGGCCCGGGGCTTCACGGTGCTGGATTCCGCCACCAATTTCCTGTTTGTCACCACCGACCGGATGCCCTGCAAAACCATCTTTGAAAAACTGCGGGAACGGGGCATCCTGATTCGTCATTTCAGCGCGCCGCGCATCGACAACTGGCTGCGCATCACCATCGGCACGCCGGAACAGATGCAGCGGTTCTTCGCGGCACTGGACGACATCCTGCCGCAGAAGTAAAACATCATCAAGAGGAGGGAACACCCCATGATTGCCATTGTGGATTACGGCGTGGGCAACCTGTTCAGCCTGTCGTCCAGCGTGCGGAGCCTGGGCGCCGAGGTGCGGGTCACCGGCCAGGCCGAGGACCTGCGGGCGGCCAGCCATATCCTGCTGCCCGGCGTGGGCGCCTTTGCCGATGCCATGGCCAAGCTGGAAGCCACCGGCCTTGTCCCGGTGCTCAAGGAGGAAGTGCAGCGCAAACCCCTGCTGGGCATCTGCCTGGGAATGCAGCTGCTGTTTGAAAAAAGCTACGAATACGGCGAGCACGCGGGGCTGGGGCTCATTCCCGGTTCGGTCTGCCCGCTGGCCGACGACCTGAAAGACCCGGCGCTGAAGGTGCCGCACATCGGCTGGAACGCCCTGGATATCCTGCCGGGCCGGGAAACCGACCCGCTGTTCCGGTATGTGAAAAACGGGGAGTACGTCTACTACGTGCACAGCTACTACGCCAAGGACTGCGCCGCCTCCACCCTGGCCACCAGCGACTACAGCATCCCGGTCACGGGGGCGGTGCGCAGCGGCCATGTCTACGGCACCCAGTTCCATCCCGAAAAATCCGGCGATACCGGCCTGCGCCTGCTCCAGGCGTTCGCCGAACTGTAAGGAGGGAACCGTTATGAAACTCTATCCTGCCATTGATTTGCGGGGCGGACAGGCCGTGCGGCTCTACCAGGGCGACTACGATCAGATGACCGTGTATAATGCCGACCCCGTGGCCCAGGCCCGGGCCTTCATCGACGCGGGGGCAAAATACCTCCATGTGGTGGACCTGGACGGCGCCAAGGATGACACCACCGCCAACCTGCAGACCATTGCGGCCATCGCCAAACTGGGCGGCCTCAAAATCGAGGTGGGCGGCGGCATCCGGGACGAGGAACGCATCCGGCGGTATCTCGACCTGGGGGTGGATCGCTGCATCCTGGGCACTATCGCGGTGAAAGACTTTGCCTTTACCGAAAAAATGGCCCGCACCTACGGGGCACGTATCGCCGTGGGCGTGGATATAAAGCAGGGGTATGTGGCCGTCAACGGCTGGAAGGAAGTCACCCACGAACCGGGTGTGGACTTCTGCCGCCGCTGCGCCGCCGCCGGGGTGGGGGCTATCATCGCCACCGACATCTCCCGGGACGGCACCATGCAGGGCACCAACCTGGACCTTTACCGCGAACTGCTGACGATCCCCGGCATCGAAGTCACGGCCTCCGGCGGCATTGCCCGCATGGAGGAACTGGCGGCACTCCAGGACATGGGCTGCCACGCGGCCATTCTGGGCAAATCCATCTATACCGGCGCCATCGACCTGGCCGAGGCCGTGGGGCGCTATCAGGACTGAGGAGGGCGCAGCATGATTACCAAACGCATCATTCCCTGTCTGGACGTCAAAAACGGCCGTGTGGTCAAAGGCGTCAACTTCGAGGGGCTGCAGGATATGGCCGACCCGGTGGAAATGGCCCGGTATTACAATGAATCGGGCGCCGACGAACTGGTGTTCTATGACATCACCGCCAGCGTCGAAGGCCGTACCCTTTTCACCGACATTCTGCGTCAGGTCGCCAGCCAGATCTTCATTCCGCTGACGGTGGGCGGCGGCATCCGCACGCTGGAGGACTTCGACCGGGTCCTTAAGTGCGGCGCCGACAAGGTCAGCGTCAACTCCGGTGCCATCGCCGACCCCGGCATCATCCCGGCGGCAGCCCAGAAATACGGCAACCAGTGCGTGGTGCTTTCTGCCGACATCAAGCGGGTGGACGGCAAGTTCATGCTCTTTGCCAAAGGCGGACGGGAAAACACCGGCATCGACGCCCTGGACTGGCTGGAACAGGGCGTGAAGAACGGCGCCGGGGAACTGGTGGTCAACTCCATCGACACCGACGGCGTCAGGAACGGCTTTGATCTCGAATTGCTGGACGCGGTGGCCGCCCGGTGTGCCGTGCCCATCATCGCTTCGGGCGGTGCGGGCTGCCAGGAGGATTTCCTCACGCTGTTCCGGGACCACCCGGGGGTGGATGCGGGGCTGGCTGCTTCCATCTTCCATACCAAGCAGGTGGAAATCCGCGATCTCAAACACTATCTGCGGCAAAACGGCATCGAAATGCGCCTTTGACCCCTTGCCAAACGCGGCAAAAACAGGTACACTATACATATATTTTCTTTGGGCGGGCGGTGCCAACGGTGCGGCCCGCACCAAACGTTATCGAGCAGGAGGTTTCTCACATGGAAATCACCCAGAATTCCCAATCGCTCCACTTCAATTCCCACGGGCTGATTCCGGCCGTCGTGCAGGATCATTATACCAAAGAGGTGCTGACCCTCGCCTATATGAACGCCGAGACGCTGGCGCTGACCATTGCTGAGGGTCGCACGGTGTTCTGGTCCCGCAGCCGCCAGGAAATCTGGCGCAAGGGCGAGACTTCGGGCAATGTGCAGCGGGTCGTCTCCATCACGGCGGACTGTGACAAGGACGCGCTGGTCATCGACGTCATCAAGGAAGGTCCGGCCTGCCATACCGGCGCCGAGAGCTGCTTCTTCAATCCCGTCTATGTGTCGGATGAACTCAAGCAGTTTACCTGGCAGGGATTGTATGATTTGATCGAGGGCCGCAAGACCGACCCGAAAGAGGGCAGCTATACCAGCTACCTCTTCGACAAGGGCCTGGAAAAGATCCTCAAGAAGGTGGGCGAGGAATCCACCGAGGTCATCATTGCCGGTGCGAAGCGCGACAAAGAAGAAACCATTTACGAGATCAGCGACCTGGCCTACCATGTGATGGTGCTTATGATCGAACTGGGCATCTCGGTGGAGGATATCACCAAAGAGCTGGAAAAACGGCATGTGATCGACCATAAAGTAAAGCAGGAAAGGATGCAGTAACTATGGCGGGCGAATACCTGAAAAGTTCCGTCCACGTACATTCCAAGCTGTGCGACGGAAAAAATACCCTGGAGGAGCTGGCAGTCACCGGATGGCATGCCGGGCTGCAGACGCTGGGCTTCAGCGGCCACAGCCACACCCCGTGCGATCTGGAATACTGCATGACCAAGAGCCGCACGGCGCTCTACAAGGCGCAGATCGCCAAGCTCAAGGAGCGCTATGCCGGCAAAATGGATATCCTCTGCGGACTGGAGTGGGACCTCTTCAGCGACGATAACCCGGCGGATTACGATTACTTCATCGGAAGCTGCCACTACGTCCAGGGACCCAAGACCGGCAAATATTATGAGATCGACTGGCGCGAGAGTGATCTGGCCGCCTGCATTGCCGATGACTTTGACGGCGACGGCCTGGCGGTGGTGGAAGCCTACTTCGCCAACGTGGCCAAGGTGGCGGAAAAGAAACCCACGATCCTCGGCCACTTTGACCTCATCAAGAAGATCAACGGCGACGGCAAGTTCTTCGATGAGCAGGACCCCCGCTACAAAGCGGCGGCTGACAGCGCGCTGATGGCGGCTGCCCGCAACCGCTGCGTGCTGGAAGTCAACACCTCGGCGGTGTTCCGCGGTTTCCGCAAGGACTTCTTCCCCTCGGATGAGATCCTCAAGGACTGGCTGGCACTCTCCGGCAATGTGGTCATCACCGCAGACGCTCACGATGCCAAGGCGCTGACCTTCGGTTACGAGGAAGCGGCTGCCAAGCTGAAAGCGCTGGGCTA
Source organism: Oscillospiraceae bacterium (assembly GCA_019424695.1). GTDB lineage: Bacteria > Bacillota > Clostridia > Oscillospirales > Ruminococcaceae > Gemmiger. The sequence continues at coordinate 66,459 of JAHYZA010000006.1, read as the reverse complement.
CTCCAAAGTCCAGGTCCTGGGCAAGGATGGCTTCAAAGCCTGCGAACTGTAATTCCAAAAAGCAGATGCCCCGCACGGGAATTTCCCGTGCGGGGCATCTTTGTTTCATAAGGGCAAATCCCGGCCGTCCAGTACAGCGCGGGTCAGCGTGTCGCCGTCGTAGGTGAGTTCCAGATGAAAAAACGGCGCGTCCTCGGCCAGCAGCCGGAAGAAGATCTTGTCCCCCGGCCAGATGGGCAGGTTTTGTACAGCGTTCTTGGGGACCCATTCCAGGGCACCCTCGTCGCAGTCTGTCATGGTGCCGGTGAACTCGGTGCAGGTGTACAGGTGCATCCGTTCGGCCGGCCAGGGGGGACAGTAGAAATCCACGATGCCACGGTATTGGGGGCTCTGCATCGTCAGGCCGGTTTCCTCCCGTACCTCCCGCAGCGCACAGGCCAGAGCGGTTTCCCCGGGCTCAAACTTGCCGCCCACGCCGATCCACTTGTCGTGGTTGACGTCCTTTTTCTTTTTGACGCGGTGCAGCATCAGGTAACAGCCATCCTGTTCCAGATAGCAAAGGGTCGTCCGCAATAACTCCATAGAAAAGGTCTCCTGTACATAAATCGGTATTTTTAGCAGATACTACCATAAAATCATCGCGGAGGGAAACAGTATGAAAGCAACAGGAATTGTGCGCCGCATCGATGAACTGGGGCGCGTGGTCATCCCCAAGGAAATTCGCCGCACCCAGCGCATCCGTCAGGGGGATACGCTGGAAATCTACACGGCGGCCGACGGGGAAGTGATCTTCAAAAAGTATTCTCCGCTGGTGGAACTGGGCCAGATCTCGGCCCTTTACACCGATGTGCTGGCCAAAAGTCTCGGCTGTACGGTGCTGGTGTGCGACCGCACCTGCATCACGGCGGCATCCGGCAGCGGCAAAGGGGATATGCTCGGACGGGAGATCTCCCCCGAAACGGAACACCTGCTGGCGGGCCGGGCGGTCTATGTGGCCCCCGAAAATGCGGCCAAGCGTCTGCGCCTGTTTGAGCGCGGCGAACGGCAGATCCTCTGCGCGGCGCCTATCGTGGCCCACGGCGACATTGAAGGCGGTATCCTGCTGCCCGGCACGGCGCGGGATGCCGCACCCCGGCAGGATGCCGTGCAGGTGCTGTCCACGGCGGCCAATTTCCTCTCCCGCTGGATGGAGGAATGACTCTCAGGCGGTTTTGTCCATCTGACGCAGCACCTTGCGGAAGGTGAAGAAGAACAAAACCGAGGTGAAGAGCACCGCCAGGGTGTCGGCCACCGGTTCCGCCATATAGACGGCGCGGGCCTGGTCGGCGCGGAAGAGCATCGGCATGAGGTAAATCAGCGGCAGCAACAGGATGAATTTGCGCATGACAGCCACCAGAATGGACTGCTTGGCCTTGCCCAGCGAGGTAAAGGTCATCTGGCAGGCCATCTGGATGCCGAACAGGAACAGCGCCGCCACATAAATGCGCAGGGCGTTGCCGGTATACGTTACCAGCGCGGCGTCGCTGGTGAACAGGGAAGCGAACGCCTGGGGGAACAACTCCACCAGCAGCCACAGCAGGCAGGAGTAGAGCAGGCTGACCCGCAGCAGCAGGAAGTAGGCTTTTCTCACACGGTCCCGCTTTCCGGCGCCGTAGTTGTAGCTGATGATGGGCTGGGCGCCCTGGCCCAGGCCCTGCAGCGGCAGCATCGCAAACTGCATGACGCTGGAAAGGATCGTCATGGCGCCTACGGCCATGTCGCCGCCGTACTGCAGCAGCGAGGAGTTGAAGGCCACCGAGATCACACTCTCACTGGCCTGCATGATAAAGGTGGCGGTGCCCAGTGCCACACAGGGCAGCAGCACAGCGGGGGAGAGGCGGATCGTGGCGGCCCGCAGCCGCAAAAAGCTGCGTTTGCCGAACAGGAAGGCCAGCACCCAGATGCAGGACAACGCCTGGGAGAGGACGGTGGCCAGGGCGGCGCCGCGCACGCCCATGTTCAGGCCAAAGATGAACACCGGGTCCAGGATGATGTTGGCAACGGCACCGATCAGCACCGAAAGCATCCCTTCCTTGGCAAAGCCCTGGGCGGTGATAAAGGCGTTCATGCCCAGGGTCATCTGTACAAAGATGGTGCCCACCGCGTAGATGTCCATATAGGCGACCGCATACTCAATGGTATTGGCGCTGGCGCCGAAAGCCAGCAAAAAGGTGCGGTCCCCCAAAAACAGAATCACCGTCAGGAGGACCGAGACCACGATCTGCAGGGCAAAACAATTGCCCAGGATCTCCTCGGCCTTTTGTTTGTTGCCCTGCCCCATGGCAATGGTGGCGCGGGGAGCGCCGCCGTTGCCCACCAGCGCGGCAAAGGCCGAAACGATCATGATGAGCGGCAGGCAGACGCCCACGCCGGTCAGCGCCAGTGCGCCGATTTCGGGGATGTGGCCGATGTAGATGCGGTCCACAATGTTGTACAGCATGTTGATCAGCTGCGCGGCTACGGTGGGAAGTGCCAGCCGGAGCAGCAGACTGCCAAGGGGATCGGTTGCCAGAAAGGCTTTGTCGTCGGAATGGGTTTGCATCGCAGTGGTACCTTCTTTACATTATAATAAGGTTATAGAGTAGTATAAATCCGGGGCAGGATGGTGTCAAGGCGGGTCGAATACCCGATTGTGTCGAAACTGTTAAACTTGCAAAAAGTTTTGCCAAACCCCTTGACAGGCGAAAAAAGGAGGGTATAATAAATTTAGCACTCAGAGATAAGGAGTGCTAAAACGAACCAAAGGGAACAACAAAGGAGATGAGCGACATGGCGATGGACGCGCGCAAGCAGCGAATCCTGGAAGCTATTGTTGCCCTGTATGCCAGCGACGGCGAACCGGTGGGTTCGGGTCTGCTGGCCAGCTACTTTGATATGGCACTGTCCAGTGCCACCCTGCGCAATGAGATGGCGGCTCTGACCAAGCTGGGACTGCTGGAACAGCCCCATACCAGCGCCGGGCGCGTACCCAGCGCCCAGGGCTACCGCTATTACCTCGATCACCTGATCGACGCCCAGGGCGACAACCAGTTGTCGCAAGCAGACAAGGAGCATATCGACGATCTGTTTGCCGGCATGGATGTGGAGCCCGAAAAACTTGCCCCGGCGGCGGCGCGCAGTTTGGCCGATCTGACCGAATGTGCCGCGGCGGTCACCACGCCCCAGGCACCGGATCTTTGCATCGCCCATTTCGAGGTCGTGCAGGTGGGCCGCTATTCGGCGGCGGTGCTGGCAGTCACCAGTGCGGGCGGCGTCCGCACCCGGGTGGCCCGGGTCGATACCGGCCTTACGCGGGACGATGCCGCCAACCTGGCCCAGCTGCTCAACCGCGGGTTGACCTTTGTGGCACCCCAGGACCTGAGCCCGATGCTGACAGCCAGTATGGTGCTGGCGGCAGGGGAGCGGCTGGCACCGGTGGTGCTGGCGGCCCAGGCACTGGTCACCACCGGCCCGCAGGCTTGTCTGCAGGGCGCGCAATATCTGGCCAAGATGCCCGATGTGCGGGAAAACCTGGGCGCGCTGCTGGAGATCTTCTCCGACAACGAAGCAGCCACCGAGCTGCTCCGGCCCGACGGCGGCAAGATCACCGCTACACTGGGCAGCGATCTGGACCCCGCGATGCCGGGCGCCTGCATCGTCAGCAAACGATATCTGGCGGGCGGCGGCCTCACCGGCTCGGTAGCCCTGATCGGTTCCACACGGATGGAATACCGGCGGTTGTTGCCGATCCTGGATTACTTCGCCGTCAAGCTGGGACAGAGCATGGCCGGGCAGGGCCAATAAACAGATAAGGAGGACCCGCAATGAGCCACGAGAACGAAAAAGAAAAGAACACGGCGACCCAGCCTGAACAGGCTGCCGAGGCCCCCGAGACCGAAGCCAAGAAAAAAACCGCCGAAGCGGAACCCAAGGCAGAGAAGAAAGAGAAACACCATCACGCGGAAGCGGCGCTGCAGGCCAAGCTGGAAGCCAGCGAGAAGAAGAATACCGAGCTGAAAGATCAGCTGCTGCGCACCGCGGCCGAGTATGATAACTACCGCAAGCGCTCCCAGCGTGAGGCGGACCAGAAGTTCAACGACGGTATTTCCCATGCCGTCACCCAGATCCTGGGCATCCTGGATACCCTGGATATGGCCGCCAATGCCGCCTGCAGCGACGAAAACTACAAGAAAGGCGTCATGATGACGCTGGACAAAGCCGCCAAGGCGCTGGAAAATCTCCACATTACCGAGATCGAAGCCCTTTCCAAGCCCTTTGATCCCAACTTCATGAACGCCGTGCAGCAGGTCCCGCCCGCCGAAGGGCAGGAAAGCGGCACCGTCGTGCAGGTCTTCCAGAAAGGCTACAAGATCGGCGACAAGATCATCCGTCATGCAACGGTGGTCGTCGCGGAATAACGCATGAACCGGGCAGCGCCCGTTTCAGATAAACAGACATTCACCACATTCAAAGTTCTTTTGAAGGGAGTTTTATAGTATGAGCAAAATCATTGGTATTGACCTTGGCACCACCAACAGCTGTGTTGCCGTTATGGAGGGCGGCGAGCCCGTCGTTATCGCCAACGCCGAGGGCGCGCGCACCACGCCTTCTGTCGTCGGCTTCACCAAGACCGGCGAGCGCCTGGTGGGCCAGGTCGCAAAGCGTCAGGCCATCACCAACCCCGAAAACACCATTTCTTCCATCAAGCGTAAGATGGGCACGGCCGAGAAGGTCCATGCCGGCGGCAAGGACTACACCCCCGAAGAGATCAGCGCCATGATCCTCTCCAAGCTGAAGGCGGACGCCGAGGCTTACCTGGGCGAGCCCGTCACCGAGGCTGTCATCACCGTTCCTGCCTACTTCAACGACAGCCAGCGTCAGGCCACCAAGAACGCCGGCACCATCGCGGGCCTGAACGTCAAGCGTATCATCAACGAGCCCACGGCCGCTTCTCTGGCCTATGGCATCGATAAGGAAGCCGATCAGAAGATCATGGTCTACGACCTGGGCGGCGGTACCTTCGATGTCTCCATCATCGAGATGGGCGACGGCGTGACCGAAGTTCTGGCCACCAACGGCGATACCCACCTGGGCGGCGATGACTTCGACCAGCGCATCATCGACTGGATGGCCGAGGACTTCAAGCGCGAGAACAACATCGACCTGCGTCAGGACAAGATGGCTGCCCAGCGTCTGAAGGAAGCGGCCGAGAAGGCGAAGATCGAGCTGTCCAGCGCCACTTCCACCAACATCAACCTGCCCTTCATCACCGCCGACGCCAACGGCCCCAAGCATCTGGATATGACGCTCACCCGCGCCAAGTTCAATGAGCTGACCGCTGACCTGGTGGACCGCACCATGACCCCTGTCCGCAAGGCTCTGGCCGATGCCGGTCTGAAGGCTTCTGACCTGGCCAAGGTGCTGATGGTCGGTGGCTCCACCCGTATCCCCGCCGTCTATGACGCGGTCAAGAAGGAACTGGGCTGCGAGCCGTTCAAGGGCATCAACCCCGACGAATGTGTTGCCGTCGGCGCTGCCATCCAGGGCGGTGTTCTGCAGGGCGACGTCAAGGGCCTGCTGCTCCTGGATGTTACCCCGCTGAGCCTGGGCATCGAGACCCTGGGCGGCGTATGCACCAAGATCATCGACCGCAACACCACCATTCCCACCAAGAAGAGCCAGATCTTCTCCACCGCTGCGGATAACCAGCCCAGCGTTGAGGTCAACGTCCTGCAGGGCGAACGTGAGTTTGCCAAGGACAACAAGAGCCTGGGTACCTTCCACCTGGATGGCATCGCTCCGGCGCCCCGTGGCGTGCCCCAGATCGAAGTCACCTTCGATATCGATGCCAACGGTATTGTCCATGTCAGCGCCAAGGATCTGGGCACCGGCAAGGAGCAGAGCATCACGATCACCGCTTCCACCAACATGAGCAAGGACGACATCGACAAGGCTGTCAAGGATGCCGAGCAGTATGCTGCCGAGGACAAGAAGCGCCGTGAGGAAGTGGATGTCCGCAACAACGCCGACCAGATGGTGTTCCAGACCGAGAAGGCCATGAACGAGTTCGGCGACAAGGTTTCCGCCGAGGAGAAGAGCGACGTCGAGACCAAGCTCTCCGCCCTGAAAGAGGCCCTGAAGTCCGGTTCCATCGACGATATCAAGGCAAAGCAGGACGATCTGCAGAAGGCGTTCTACGCCATCAGCGAGAAGGTCTACAAGCAGGCCGCGCAGAGCCAGGGTGCCCAGCAGCAGCCCGGTGCCGACAACGGTGCCCAGGGCGGCAGCCAGCCCAAGGATGACGGCGCTGTGGATGCCGACTTCCACGAAGTCTGATTTTACAATCTGAACCCTGAAACAAAGGCCGCCGCCCGGCAAGGCGGCGGCCCTTGCGGGGTTAATTGAGAGAAAGCCCAAATAGAGGGGATTGATTCTATGGCAGAAAAACGTGATTATTATGAGGTGCTGGGCCTTGGCAAAAATGCCACCGATGCCGAGATCAAAAGCGCCTACCGCAAGCTGGCCAAAAAGTACCACCCCGACCTGAACCCCGGCGACAAAACCGCCGAGGAAAAGTTCAAGGAGGTCAACGAGGCCCACGATATTCTTTCGGACCCGGAAAAACGCAAACGCTATGACCAGTTTGGCTTTGCCGGCGTCGACCCCAACTATGGGGCCGGCCAGGGCGGCGGTGCCGGATTCGGTGGCTTTGGTGGTGCCGGCGGTGTGGACCTGGGCGACATCTTCGGCGATATCTTCGGCGGTGGTTTCGGCGGATTCAGCGGTTTCGGCAGTTCGGCCCGCGCCAATCCCAACGCGCCGCGCAAGGGGCATGACATCCAGGCCAGCGTGATTCTGACCTTCGAGGAAGCGGCCCACGGCTGCGCCAAGAAGATCACGCTCAACCGGCAGCAGACTTGCCCCGACTGTAATGGCAGCGGCTGCGAGGCCGGCTCCAGCCCCGAGACCTGTACCCAGTGCGGTGGCCGCGGCTATGTGGTGACCTCGCAGCGCACGCCTTTCGGTGTGATGCAGAGCCAGCAGCCCTGCCCGCACTGCGGTGGCCGCGGCACCATCATCAAGAACCCCTGCAAGACCTGCCGCGGCACCGGCAAGACCAGCGCCCGCAAGACGCTGGAAGTCAAGATCCCTGCGGGTATCGACGACGATCAGAACATTGCGCTGCGCGGCCAGGGCGATGCAGGCAGCAACGGGGGACCCGCCGGTGATGTGATCGTCCATGTGACAGTCAAGCGCGATGCGGTCTTTGAACGTGACGGCTACGACGTCTATGTCCGTGTGCCCATCACCTACTCCCAGGCGGTTCTGGGGGCGGAGATCGAGGTGCCCACCGTGGACGGCAAGGTGGCCCAGAAGATCCCGGAAGGCACCCAGAGCGGCACCAAGTTCCGCCTGCGCGGTCAGGGCATCCAGTACCTGAACGGCCGGGGCCGCGGTGACCAGTATGTCATCGTGGAGGTGGAGATCCCCAAGAAACTCAACCGCACCCAGCGCGAAGCCCTGAAAGCCTTTGAGGACAGCCTCAAAGATGAGAACTACGAGAAGCGCAAGGGCTTTTTCAAGAACCTGCGTGACCGGTTCAGCTCCTGATTACACAAAACAGCCGGGCGGCCCTTCGGGACCGCCCGGTTTTTGTGTAGCAACAAGCAAAAGAAAAAGAGCAGCTCATAAGAGCTGCTCTTTTTTGCACGTTTGGGATGCCGGGGCGATTAGTCGCTCACGTAGGGCATCAGCGCCATATAACGGGCACGCTTGATGGCGACCGTCAGCTCACGCTGATGGAACGCGCAGGTACCGGTCACACGGCGGGGAATGATCTTGGCGCGCTCGCTCACGTACTTGCGCAGGCGGGGCAGATCCTTGTAATCAATGTGCTCAACGCGATCGACGCAGAAGCTGCAAACCTTCTTGCGGCCACGATGCATCGGGCGGGAAGAACGATCCATAGCCATTGTGGTAACCTCCTTGTTGGAATTCTACAATCGATTTGTTAGAACGGCAGGTCGCCTTCATCCTCGATCAGTGCAAAGTCATCATTGCTGCCGGCGGAATAGCTCGGCGCAGGTGCCTGCTGCACAGCGGGGCGGGCGGCGGGTTCTGCCATGGGCGCGCCGTAGTTGGCGCCGCCCATGCCGGGTGCGGCGTTGGCGGATTTGGGTCCGGCAAAGTTGACGTTGTTGGCCACGATCTCGATGGCGGTGCGGTTGTTTCCGTTCTTGTCCTGGTAGGACCGGCTCTGCAGACGGCCGTCCACGGCAATCAGCGAACCTTTCTGGAAGTACTTGCACACAAATTCCGCCGTGCGGTCCCACGCCGTGACGGGAATCCAGTCAGCCTGGCTCTGGCCGCTGGCATCCCGCTTGCCGTTGCGGTCACACGCAATGGTAAAGGATGCCACGCTTTTGCCGGACGTGGTCTGGCGAAGTTCGGGGTCGCGGGCAAGGCGGCCCATGATTGCAACAACATTCAGCATTTTCGGTACTCCTTACTCCTCCTCAGCAATGATCATGCTGCGAAGAACGCCTTCGGTGATCTTGTAGATACGATCCAGCTCGGCCGGGAAATCGGGCTCGCTGGTGAACTTGATCACCGTGTACACACCTTCGGTCTCATCGTTGATGGGATAGGCGAGACGCTTCTTGCCCCAATCATCAACAGAATCGATCGTACCATTCGCCGCGATCAGGTTCTTGAACTTGTTGATCAGAGCGGCGGAAGCCTCCTCGTCGAGGTTGGCGGTGGTAACCATCATGGTTTCGTACTTAGCCATATTCTGTGCACCTCCTTTTGGACGTATGGCCCTTTGCCCATGCAAAGGGCAAGGATAACTGTGCCGTTTGGCACAGCAACTAATTATAGCAAGCTACCCGTTTTTTGTCAAGGGTGAAAGGGCTGATTTTGTGCGCTGTACGCAGAAAAATGGACGAAAATTGCGCCGTTTCCTCATCCGGTTGCAAAATCGGGGGTTCCATGATACCATAAAACGGCAGGACCACACAGGCCCTGTTTTCTATGTGAGGGGAAATGGATCGTGGAAAATCTGATTTTCAGTCTGGATGCCACGCTGCCGGTTTTTCTGGTCATGGTAGCGGGCGGTATTCTGGGCAAACTGGGCTTTTTGCCCAAAGCGTTTTGCAAAGTATCCGATACACTGACGTTTAAAGTGACCCTGCCCATCATGCTGTTCCTGGATATGGCGGATGTGGATATGGTCCATGACTTTGAGCCGAGGTTTGTGCTGTTCTGCGCCGGGGCAACGCTCATCAGCATCCTGGTGATCTGGGCACTGGCCCGGACTTTCATGCGGGACAAATCCATCATCGGCGAGTTTGTGCAGGCGTCCTACCGCAGCAGCGCCGCGGTGCTGGGCGTGGCATTTATCCAGAACATCTATGGCGAAGCAGGCATGGCACCACTGATGATTCTGGGCAGCGTGCCGCTGTTCAACATCTTTGCGGTGCTGATTCTGATGATCGAATCTCCCCAGGAGCAGCACAGCGCCCCCAGCCTGAAACAGATGTTCCGCGGCGTCATCACCAATCCCATTCTCTTGGGCATCATCGCCGGTACGGTTTTCAGTCTGCTGCCGGTGGAATTGCCGGTCATTGCCGACAAGACGCTGGACAGCCTGGCCTCGCTGACCACACCGCTGGCGCTGCTGTCCATCGGCGCCAGCTTTGAAGGGCCCAAAGCATTGAAAAAAGCCGGCCCCACACTGGTGGCGGCGCTGATCAAAACGGTGGGACTTTCGGCTATCTTCATCCCCTGCGCGCTGGCACTGGGCTTCCGGGAAAAGGAACTCATCGCGCTGCTCATCATGCTGGGCAGCCCCACCACCCCCAGTTCCTACGTTATGGCCAAGAACATGGGTCACGAAGGTGTGCTGACGGCCAGTGCCATCGCGGCGACGACGCTGCTCTCGGCCCTGACGCTCACCGGCTGGATCTTTGTTCTGCACAGTGGCGGCTGGTTGTGACCTTACTTATATAGAAAGAGCGGCGTGCTCCCGGAAGGAAAGCACGCCGCTCTTTGTTTCAATAGGTTTTGCGGGTGTAGATGCGGACGCTGACGGCCCAGCTGATGACCATACATACCAGCGAAACGAGCAGCGAAGCACCAATTACAGCTGCGGTAAAGGATGACTCGGACCAGGTGGAAGTGATATTGATGTCCAGGGAGGAAAACGCGTTTTTGATGGGGAGGGTAACTTGCTCCGGCATCAGGGCGAGCAGAGCTGCCGGACCAAATGCCACCACAAGAATGGAGATGGAGACCCAGCTGCGGGCTTTGGCTGCCCCGAATTTGTAGGACAGGGGAATGACAAAAGAAAAATAAATCAGTGTCACGGTGCTGCTTGCCGCCAGCCCCAGCGCAGCTTCAAAAGACGAAGGCTTGGAATCGGGCATCAGCGCAAGAAGCAGAAAGGCCAGGGGAATGCTGGCCGTGGTCAGAATCAGGGTCAGCCAGTATTTTACCGCTACCAATTGCCCGGGGGTGACAGGGAGGGTGTGGGCGTAGGCATCCCAATGGCTGTTTTCGTCCATGCTGATGGTAGAAGAAGCGTACAGACCCAGCACAAAGACCATGGCATAGGCCAGAAAGCTCATACGGGCAACCACAGTCAGCAATCCATAGAAAACCAGCAGAAAGAGGAAGTTGGTTTTGTATCCGCCCGCGATGAGCGACCAGTCCTTGTAAAGCAAGCCCTTCATTGTGCATCCCTCCCGCTGTAAAAGCGCATGATATCGTCGATGGAGGCCGGGTCGCAGACGGCGTCGGGCAGCAGGTGCTGCACCGTCGACCGTCCTTTGACCAGACTCTCGCAGCCAAAGGCGTTTTCTTTGGTATAGACCACACAGCCCGCAGGAAGTTTCTCCAACTGGGCACGGCTGCACCGCAGCAGGCCGTACTCCTGCAAAAGGGCGTCTTTGTCCTCGTGGAACAGCAGCTGCCCGCGGTGCAGATAGGCGATGGAATCCGCCACCTGTTCCAGGTCACTGGTGATGTGGCTGCTCATGAGAATGCTGTGCTGCTCATCCTGGATGAATTCCAGGAACAGGTCCAGCATCTCACTGCGCACCACCGGGTCCAGTCCGGCGGTGGCTTCGTCCAGCACCAGCAGGTCGGGGGCGTGGGCCAGGGCAGTGGCCAGGCTCAGCTTCATCCGCATGCCGCGGCTGTATTCCGAAATTTTTTTGCGCACATCCAGCCCGAATCGCTGCAACAGGTTGGCATAGGCTGCGGCGTTCCAGCGGGGACCGAAGATCCCCGCCATGCTTTTTCCGATTTGCCCGGCATTCAGTCCCCCGTAAAAGTAGGCATCCTCAAACACCACACCCAACCGGGCACGCACGGCCGGATCGGACGGCTTGCTGCCCAATAGCGTGATTTCTCCGCCGTCGGCAGGGTTTACGCCGCAAAGCAGCTTCAGCGTGGTGGTTTTGCCGGCACCGTTTTCTCCCACCAGGCCCACGATAGTGCCGGCAGGAACCGTCAGATCGACGGGGCCCAGCGTAAAATCTTTGTACTGTTTCTGCACACCGTGCAGAATGGCAGCTTCGCTTGCCATAGTCAGCCCTCCCATAAAAGGCGTAACATTTCACATACTTCTTCGTAGTCGATGCCGCCCAGCCGCGCGGCATCCACCGCGCCCTGCAGATTGCTCTCGACTTTTTTCAGATGTTCTTCCCGGACCAGCGCGGGGTTCTGGGCAGCCACAAAGCTGCCCCGGCCCGGCTGGGTGAGGATGAACCCGGCGGATTCCAGGTCCTCGTAGGCACGCTTGGTGGTGATGACGCTGATGCGCAGCTCCTTGGCCAGAAGCCGGATGCTGGGCAGAGCATCCCCCGCGTGCAGTTGACCGGACAGGATCTGTTCCTTGATCTGCCGCGTGATCTGCGCGTAGATCGGCTCCTGACCGGAATTGGACAGATAAATTTCCATGAAGCGCTCCTTATCATCGAACTGTACATATTCGATATTTACAGTATATACGCAATATACACAGTTGTCAAGAGGCAAATAAAAAAGCCCGCCTTTTTGCAAGGCGGGCCAAAAGGCGAGGTTATTCTTCGCTGTCAGGTTCGGCGACTGGCACCCCGCGGTGTTCCACCGGGGTGGAAAAGACGATCTGGGTGTGGGTGCGGCCAAACTGCTGCAGATGGTTGATGAACTGGTCCAGCTCCTGGGTGGTGCCGAACAGCACTTCGATGAGCATGCTGTAGTCGCCGGTCACGCAGTTGCACTCCACGACCTGAGGGCACTGCTGAATATAGGGGTAAAACTCCGGTTTGCGTTGGGGGTCCATATCCAGATTGATGAAAGCCTTGACCATGTACCCCAGCTTGGGGGCGTCGATCTGGGCCTGGTACCCCGAAAGGATGCCGGCGTGCTCCAACCGGCTGATACGTGCGGAAACGGCCGGGCTGGAAAGAAACACATGGTCAGCAATCTCTTTCAGCGGGGCACGGGCGTTCTTTTGCAGAATGTCGATGATTTTTCTATCTATATGGTCCATGACAGAAAACTCCTTGCGGCGTCCGGCTCGGAAACAGGACCCGGGCGGCTTTATTATCGAAAGTATTGTATCACAAGAGCCGCGCCAAGTAAAGCTGCGCACAAAAGAAAACAAAAAACGGCGCAGGGCCTGGCGTGCCCGGATGAAAAAATGACACTCTGCTGACAATCCGGGGGCCGGAATTGAAAAAACGGGCCAAACATGATACAATATACTGATAATATGGATAATAGGCTCTCTGCGCGTATGGGGCAGAGAGGGAAACAGGAAACAGGAATGATCAATAAACGCGAAAAACTGCAATATGCCTATGTGTTCGCGCTGGACCTTGTGACGCTGGGATTCAGCGTGCTGCTGGCCTGGCTCATCACGGACGGCCTGCTGGGGCGAATCGTCCCCTATAGTGTCAGCGACTGGGTCCAGACGCTTTGCCTGGTGGTCGTGGCTTTTATCATGACGTTTTTCTTCTTCAACCAGCGGGAGAATATCGTCACCCGCACCCTGGGGCGGGAACTGGCAATTTCCATCCGGTTCAACGTCCTGATGGCGGCGGTGTATTCGGCACTGATGCTGCTGGCCAAGGCGGAAATGCTGGATTCCCGTTATTTTGCGGTGGCGGTGCCCATGGTCAATGGCCTGATGATGCCGCTGGCCCATACGCTGCTCAAACGGTATCTGCTGCACTCCCAGAACCGCAGCGGCATGGAAAGCCTTGTGGGAATCCTGTCTACGGTGGACCATGCGGCGGCGGTCATCCACGAGCTGCGGGACGACTGGTCCAAGCGCGTGTGCGGGGTGGTATTGCTGGATGCCCCAGAAGAGGAGGTCGGCCAGGAGTTTGAGGGCGTGCCGGTGCGTGCGACCTTCGATGCGTTCATGGACTGGATTCGGCGGGCCGCTTTGGATGAAATTTATGTGGATATTCCCATGGACAGCGGCGAATCCTTTATTCCGTACCTGGAAGAGATGGAAAGCATGGGTCTGACCGTGCATTTCCGGCTCAAGATGCTGGACCGCATCGAGGAGGTCTGCTGTGACGAGACCAGCGCCGCCCGGCTGAGCCGGGACCTGGGGCGCTGTGCGGGCGGCAACATTGTGACGATGGGCACCATCGAGCTGGAACTGCGGGATATGATGCTCAAACGCATCATGGATATCGTAGGCGCGCTGGTGGGGTGCATCATCAGTATTCCCATCATTGCCATTGTGGCGATCCCCCTCAAACTGGAAAGTCCCGGGCCGCTGATCTTCCGGCAGAAGCGGGTGGGGCTCAACGGCCGGTATTTCTATATCCACAAGCTGCGCAGCATGTATGTAGATGCCGAAGCGCGCAAAAAGGAACTGATGTCTCAGAATGAGATGGAGGGCCTGATGTTCAAGATGGAGGATGATCCGCGCATCACAAAAGTGGGCCGCTTCATCCGCCGCACCAGCATCGACGAGCTGCCGCAGTTCTTTGATGTACTCATGGGCAAGATGTCCCTGGTGGGTACCCGGCCGCCCACGGTGGACGAGTACAAGCAGTACGAAAGCCACCACAAGCGCCGCCTGAGCATGAAGCCCGGCATCACCGGTCTGTGGCAGATCAGCGGGCGCAGCAACATCGAAAACTTCGAGGAAGTGGTCCGGCTGGACGTCCGGTATATCGACAACTGGTCGCTGTGGAACGACATTAAAATCCTGCTCAAAACGGTGGTCGTGGTCTTTGCGGGCCGCGGCGCCAAATAAAGACGAGAAAATCCCCTGCCCTTGCGGCAGGGGATTTTTGCTTAGAAGTCTGGATTTTTGGTCGGCATATTGGGGAATACGTCGTAAGCGCTGAACAGTACGTCGTTGTAGCTCATTTCAAAGTGACAATGGTTGCCGGTGGAATCCCCGGTGGAACCCACATAGCCGATGACCTGTCCCTGGGTGACGGTATCGCCCAACTGTACCGCAAAGCTGGACATGTGGGCGTACAGGGTCTTGTAGCCGTTGCCGTGGTCGATGGTCACATAGTTGCCCCAGCTGGGGTGCATGTTGACCACTTCCACGACGGTACCGCTGTCGGAGGCACAGATTGGCGTGCCGTAGGGGGCTGCGATGTCCACGCCGCGGTGGCCGCCCCGTACCTGCAGGTTGGCCCAGCGGGAGATGGACTTGTACTGGGGTACCGGCCAGATGAAGGTGCCGGTGCCCAACTTGCCGATCATGCCGTTTTTCAACCGGGTGCCCCGGCGGATGATCTCCGGCGTGGGGGACTGCAGCACCTGGACGTCCACCACCTGGTCGTCGATAAGTGTTCCGTTGAGATAGGTGAGCTCCCGTGTGACGGCTTCGCTGCCGGGCACGCCCTGCTGTACCGTTTCGCTTTTGCCAAAATCCAGTTCGCTGTCTTCCTGGGTCTGGGTATCGTAGGGGATTTCCTGGGTCTCGGTCACGCTTTCGCTGACTTTCACCTGCAGGGCCTCGCTTTCGTTGGCCTGTAATCCTGCCAGCACATCGGCGTAAGGAACCACGGAATCCGTCAGGTAGATGCCGTCCACCAGCCGCAGCCCGTGGGCAAAACTCACCCGGGTCGTCTGGCTGGTCGGATCTTCCCAGGGAGCTTTGATGCGGTTCAAATAGCTGCGCAGATGGTCGCCCTCGGTGGTGACATAGCGCAGATCGCCGTCGATATACACGGCGGTGGCCTCGCTGATCTCGCTTCCGCTGATGCGCAGAATCTCGTTGGCAACTTCGCTCTCGGTCATGGTCTCGGCGCTGATGGAGAGGGTGTAGGTGGGTTCCACGTCCCAGGAAAGGGTCTCACTGTCAGCGGCCAGCAGTTCCCGGGCCGAATTGACACGAGCCAGCACATCGGCGCGGGCGTTGTCGAAGGCTTCCTCGCTGGCAACATAGCCGACGGTCTGTCCGTTGACGGTCACGCGCAGCGCAAACGGCAGGGAGATCCCGGCACGGACGAGAATAAGCAAACCGGCGGTCGCGGCGACCGGCAGCAGATACCCCAGAAAAAAACGTCCCGGGGAATGTAATGCAGCGACCAGGTCCAGCAAAGCCTGCACCGGCGGACGCAGCGCCAACAGCAGCAGATTGCCCAGGGAACGCCGCAACCACCGCCAGACGGCGGACAGGCCCCGGAGCAGGCGGACGATATTGTATTCTACAAAAAAACCGACGGCATACAAAAAATCCCCCACGGGATTTTCCAGCAGGCGGGAAAACATTCGCCAAATCCTCCTTTCCCGGGCGGTCAGCGGGGCACATAGGCCAGCGGATTGACGCGGCTGCCGTTGACCCGCAGTTCCAGATGCAGGTGATAGCCGCCGTTGGCACCAAACACGTTGCCGGTGTTGCCCACATACCCGATCACTTCGCCTTTTTGCACGGTCTGCCCCTGGCTGACGGCAATGCTGCTCATGTGGGCGTACAGACTGTCGTAGCGGTTGCTGTCGCTGGCGGTGCCGTGGCTGACCTGCACACAGTTTCCGTAACTGTTCACCGGGCCGGCGGCGCTGATGACGCCGTCGGCAATGGCATGGATCGGCGTGCCGTTGGGGGCGGCAAAGTCGGCGCCGCGGTGGGGGATGCCCCAGGGATCGGCCTCCCCGAACTGCGTGGTGATGCTGCTGTAACTGTCCAGCGGGCAACGAAATTCCAGGCTGGTCAGGACCAGGTCGGTGGTGGTGTAGCGGTCACTCTGGGCCCGCACATAGGCGTCCAGCGCTGCGGTGGCTTCTTCGTAGGCTTGCTTGGCCGCTTCGGTGGCCACGGCCTGGGCTTGTGCGGCTGATTCCTGCTCGCTCAACGTCTCGTTGGCCTGCTGCAAGGCATCTCCCAACTGGGTCTGTGTACGGCTGAGCTGGTCCTGCTGGCTGTCCAGCGCCGCCTTGGCGGCTTCCGCCTGTTGCCGGGCAGTTTCGGCTGCCTGCCGGGCTTCCGACAAAGCCTGGGCCTGTTCGGTCAATACCGTAAGGATCTCACTGTTTTTGGAAGAAATTTGCTGCAAAACGTCGGCAAAGGTCAGCAACTGGTACAAACTTTTGGCTTGGGTCAACAAACCGATGGCACCGCCGCCGTCCAACAACTGCATGGCGCGCATCTGTTCCTGACTGCGGGAAAAACAAGCGTCGTACTCCGCCTGCTTTTCGGCCAGCGCCTGGGCGGCGGCATCGGCGGCTGCCTGGCGGGTCAACAGCTCCCGCTCGGCGTCCTGCAACGAGGTGTATACCTTCTGCAGCTGCGCCGCCACCTGGGCCGCCTGCCCTTCCAGCTGGCCGATCTGGGATTCAGTCTGTTGTTGCTGGGACTGTATCTCTTCCAGTTCTTTCTGGGCATTTTCGTATTCCTGCTGGGCCTGGGCCTGCTGATTCGTCAGCGTCTGCTTGCGGTCCTCAGCCTCGGCAGGCAAGCGCATCAGCACGGCAAAAAGGAGGGCCGCCAGGACGGCAGAACAGCGTTTGATAGAAACCATGGAACAACCTCTTGTACAAACAGGTAGTTTATTTGGATAGACCGCTTTTACAAAAAAAGTCTATCACGATAGACCGAATCTGTCAAGAAAAGTCCCCTTTCGACGGTGACCGCCTGAAAGCAAAAAAAGAACACGCCCTCCGGTTTGCAGAGAGCGTGTTCCCGTGGTACGGCGGTCAGACCTGCCGCACGCATGTATGGATCAGAAGTCTACCTCAGTGTCATAGTAGCAGCATTTCAGCAGCTTTTCCATCTCTTCCTGAGAGGGCTGACGCGGGTTGGAACCCGTGCAGGCATCGCCGATGGCGTTCTTGGCGATTTCAGGCAGGCGCTCGAGGAACACTTCCTCGGGCACAAAGCCTTTCTCACAGGGGAAGGAGTCCGGGCCGTAGTGGCCGATGCAGTGCGGAATGTTCAGATCATCGTTCATGCCGCGCAGATACTTGATGAGCAGGGCGACCTTTTCATCATCATTTTCGCCGCCGAGGTGCATCTTGTCGGCAATCACGCCGTAGCGCTTCTTGGCGGTGGGGTCTTTGGCGTTGAACGCGATGACCTTGGGCAGGTACATGGCGTTGGCCGCGCCGTGAATGATGTGAGCGCCGTAGTCGGCAAAGGCTGCGCCGGTCTTGTGCGCCATGCTGTGGACGATGCCCAGCAGCGCGTTGGAGAACGCCATGCCGGCCAGACACTGGGCGTTGTGCATTGCGTCGCGCTTGTCCATATCGCCGTTGTAGCTGCCGACCAGATCCGCCTGGATCATCTCGATGGCATGCAGCGCCAGCGGGTCGGTGAAGTCGCAGTTCGCGGTGGAAACATAGGCTTCGATGGCGTGGGTCATGGCATCCATACCGGTATGGGCCACCAGCTTCTTGGGCATCGTGTGGGCCAGTTCGGGGTCGACGATAGCCACGTCAGGGGTGATCTCAAAGTCGGCGATGGGATATTTGATGCCCTTGGCATAGTCGGTGATGATGGAGAACGCCGTCACTTCGGTCGCGGTGCCGGAGGTGGAGGAAATCGCGCAGAAATGTGCCTTGCGGCGCAACGGCGGAATGCCGAATACCTTGCACATATCCTCAAAGGTGATGTCGGGGTACTCGTACTTGATCCACATTGCCTTGGCCGCGTCGATGGGGGAGCCGCCGCCGATGGCGACGATCCAGTCAGGTTGGAATTCCTGCATGGCCGCGGCGCCCTTCATGACGGTCTCCACCGACGGGTCGGGTTCGATCCCCTCAAACAGGGCAACTTCCATGCCGGCTTCCTTTAAATAGGCTTCGGCACGGTCCAGGAATCCAAAGCGCTTCATAGAACCGCCGCCGACACAGATCATGGCGCGCTTGCCGGGGAGCGTCTTGAGCGCTTCCAGCGCGTTGGGGCCGTGATACAGGTCACGGGGTAAGGTAAATCTTGCCATGGGAATGACCTCCTAACGAAATTGACAAGAAATTGTCAATGTGATTGTTTACAGTATACCCCACCTTTGTACAAACGTCAATCGGCGATAGGGAGAATTTGCGGGCGCAAATTCGGCATTTTGACGGAAGGGAGGGCATAGGGTGAAACAACGGCGAAAGGAAGAATTCCTGCGCCCAAAGGAGGTACCGATATGCGTCATCTCACCCCGCAGCAAAATCGTCTGATGCGCCGCCGCGCCCGCTTTCTGGCGGCAGTGCTGGCCCTTGTCTGTTTTGGCGGTTTGCTTGTCCGGCTGTTTGTGCTGCAGGTATTGGACCCCGGCGGTTATGCGGCCCGGGCGGCGGACCAGCAGCTGCGCGGGGCCACGTTGCCGGCGGCCCGGGGCGAAATCTATTCCGCCGACGGCACGCTGCTGGCAGCCAGCGAAACCTGCTGGACCATTCGGGCGTCGCCCCGGGAACTGGACGATGCGCTGGTGGAACCGGCCGCCCGGGCCCTGAGCGAGATTCTGGAGATTGATTATTCGGAAACGCTGGAAAAGTTCAGCCAGCGCACCTCCAACGACTGCCTGCTGAGCCGTCGCGTGGACCGGGAAACTGCGGATGCTGTGCGCAGCTGGTGCACCGAAAACGGTGCGGAGGGAATCCAGATCCGGCAGGATACGAAACGGGTGTATCCGCAGGGCGATTTTATGGGGGGCATCCTGGGCTTTACCGATGTGGACAATGCCGGACTGTGGGGGCTGGAGCTGGAATACAACGACGAACTCACGGGACAGAACGGCGAAATCCTGACAGCAAAAAATGCCTGGGGGTATGATATGCCTACCCATTACCAGACGCTGGTGGAGGCGGTGCCCGGCAACACGCTGACGCTGACCATTGACGCCAACATCCAGCACTGGCTGGAAAGCGCGATGGATGCCGCCGTGCGGGAGCACAACGTGGCACAGAGGGGCGTGGGCATCGTGATGGATGTGCAAACCGGCGCTATCCTGGCCATGACCAGCCAGCCGGACTACGACCCCAATACGCCCCGGCAGATCATCAATGAGGAAACACGTGCTGCCGTGGATGCCCTGACGGGGGAGGAACGCAGTGCGGCCCTGCAGAAGGCGCAGCAGACCCAGTGGCGCAACAAGGCCATCAGCGATCTGTATGAACCGGGCAGCGTGTTCAAACTGATTACCGCGGCTGCGGCATTAGACACCGGCGTCTGCACGCCCAGTGATACCTTTGTCTGTGCCGGCAAGATCAACGTAGCAGGCACCTGGTTCCGCTGCGCCAACGGGCACGTCCACGGTGTGGAAACGTTCGCCCAGGGTCTGGCGGTCAGCTGCAATCCCTGCTTTATCCAGATCGGCGCGCGGCTGGGCAAGGAGAATTTCTGCAACTACTTTGAAGCCTTCGGCCTGCGGGAGGCCACCGGCATTGACCTGCCGGGCGAGATCAAGCGCAGCGAATACTATACCGCCGACCGGATGGGGCTGGTACAGAGTTTTGGACCGTAAAAAATAACGTATAAACGAGAAAAAAGATTGCTCCTGCGCGATAAAACGCAGGAGCGATCCTTTTTCGGTGTGGAAGGCCCGTTTGCCCGGCGGAAAAGCGGGTTAGCGGACCGGATTTCGGGCTTTGCAGATCAGCTGGGTCATGGTGCCCATGGGACAGTAGACACACCAGCTACGGGGCTTGAAGAGGGCCATGGTCACCAGGCCCAGAACGGTGGAAGTGAGCATGACGCTGTAGAAGCCGAAGGCGAACTGGGCCACGCCGGGGTGGAACAGTGTGCCGTGGTAAGCCCACTGCCAAGGCAGCTTGAAGGTCCACAGCAGGGTGACGACCTGTTTGAGATTCTGGGCACCGGCAAAGACCAGCCAGGTGTTCCAGAGCATCACGAAGAACATCACAAAGAAAAAGGCCAGAAAGCCGTAGCGGAATGCCTTGCTTTTCATCCAGCGGGGAATATCGTGTTTGCGGGATAACCCGAACCGGCCGCCCAGCAATCCAAAGAGCTGGCCCCGGCCGCAATAGCGGTTGCAGTACGCCTTGCTGCCCGTTGTGATCGAGATGAGCAGCGGCAGAAAGAAGCAGGCCAGACCCAGCCAGGCAAACAGAATGTTGAAGAAGCCCAGCACCAGGTAGAGCAGCGAAACGATCCACAGATAGTCATACCAGTGCTTTTTCATGCTTCCACCTCCTGCAGCTGAATCACGCTGGCCGGACATTCCTGAGCACATTTCCCGCAGCCCACGCACTTGTCCGGATTTACGCGGGCGGTGATGCCGTGGAGCACCTGGATGGCTCCCGTCGGACAAAACTTCGCGCAACAGCCGCAGGCCACACAATCTAGTTCTTCCACAACGGCCTTGCGGCGCTTTTTCCCTGAATTCATGGAAAACCTCCTTGCAATTACTGCAAGGAAGTATACCGGACAAAAATCCGTTTTACCGTGATGAGGTCACCAAGGCGTCGGACCTCGTGACGACTGCTAGCCTAAATACCGGGGAAGAGCATCCCAGCGCAGTACCAGAAAGTTCCCGATGCGTATCTGTTTCCCATCTTCCATGATGGTGGGACGGCAGTACCAGCGGGTGCTTTTTTCGCTTTCGCGAACCAGTGCCTTGCCCAGTACAGGTTGGAGAATTTCCCGCTGAAAGCGATTGCGGCAATCCTTCAAAGCTGACGACCAGGGCGTTGTATGGATGAAGGCATCCCAATAGCGGTCGTAGGCAAGGTACAGCTTGCCATCCTCTACCCATCCGAGGCGGTTTGCATTTGTACAGTGCAGATATTCTTCCTTGCTCTGGAAGATGATCTTCGAACCGTCCGGGATGTGGGGACTGCGGCAAAACTGCAAGAAATAGTTTGCAAGATAAGGCCAGATTTCCCGGCTAAGTGTTTTGCGCAGCGGGAGAATCTTATTCAGCTCCGAAAAATACCCGCTGAAGTCCCCGAAAGTCAGACCCTTTGGTACTGTAACAGGGATTGTAGGCATGTGATCCAAAACGTCTGGGGATTGGCTCAGCAAAAGAATCATGCTGAGATGTGACAGATATGGTTTGCAATCCTGTTCAGAACACCGCTTTGAAAACAGAGCGAAGGTCGTATCCGCCGGGATACGCAGAATGCTTTTTGGATCATTTTTGCTGCGTTTTATGGCAAGCGAGATACGCCTATAGAATTGTAAACGACGGATAGTATCATCGGAACCTGTGTCCGTGGAACGGATTTTGTCGAGGGTCTTGCTGGCTTTCCAATGAATCTGAAGCATGTGGTGGTTGGCTTCGACCCAGGCGTAAAAATTGATAAGCCGGTCCGCAATCATTTGTAAGGAAAGCAAGTCGTCCTGGTTCGGGAAATAAACAGCCGAAGAATTTTGATCGTCGGTCAGTCCCTCTCCCCGGAAAGTGCCTAGTTCGCGGAGAGAAATGGAAGCCGAGGGATATTCTTCTGGCAGCCGCACATTGCCCAGCAACAGGGTAGGGGCGTAGGGCAGTAAAGAAAAACAATCATAGACGGTGAGTGTCCGCGGTTCCTGAAACAATACGATGCACAGTTTGCGGGAAACCTTGGAAAGGCGTGTGAAGAGGCGGTCCAGGGGAGCATCTTTCTTCTCTATGGAAACCTGCCAGAAAGAATTGCTTTGCAGAAGCGGAGAAGAAGCGTTCTCTGGCGCCGGGAAATCTTCCAGCGTCAGAAAAGGCTTTGTTTTCAGTAAAGGAATGGCATCTTTCAGTTCGGTGTGAAGCAGCAAAGCACCGGGGAGATAATTGCAGCAGACGGCATACAGCAATGCCGCTGTGAGAAAAGTGCAGCTATTATTGCGGCTGGCGTAGAGCAGCCATTTCTGAGCGCTTTGGGTGAGGCCTCTCGTCAGGAGTGCCTACTGGTGTTCCTCCACAAAGAAGGGCGGAAGCAAAACGGGTACCGGAGGAAAGGATAGATTGTCTCCAGGGAATACTGCTCCCAAAGGAAGGCAGCCTCGGTTTGTATGCCGTCCGGAGGGCTTATACCCGGCTGTATACAGCAGTGTGTCAGAAAACCTGTCAGAGAGTTTTGGACGGCCAGGTATTGGTGATAGAGCGTGGTGACGAAAGAATTGCAGCTATCTCTTTCAGCCAATGTTTGCCGTTTTAAGCGCTCCTCTTCTTCTGGTGTCAGAAACGATCCGGCTGCGGGTTCGGGTGCAAAATGAATCTGCTTATGGCACAGCTCCCACCCCTGGGTGTGCAGCCCCAAGAACCAAAAATATGCGACGGTAGGGTGCAACTGTATGGTGACCGACAGCTTTTTGGTGTTTTTCCCCAGGAAGAGAAAGGATGGGACAATTCCAAACAGCAGATAGATTTGCTCCTGCAGGAGCTTACGCAGAGAGGACAGTTTCTGGACTCTAATACCGTACTGAGCAAGTTTTTGGGAAAGTCTCGTAAGCGGGGTGTTTTGCAGCGTGGGCAGGAAGATGAAATCAACCGGTTCACAGCTTACTGTTACTTTTGCGCCTGGCGGGCAGCGTGCTCTATTTCTTCACGGGAGGACAGGCGACGGGCTTTGGTGCGATACAGGCATATCATTACCGAAGAAGTGTAGCCAAAGGGTTGGTCGGAAGATCGAAAAATGGCAATCGGGCAAAAGTGGAAGGCTTTGGATTTATTCTCCCCTACAGAGTAGGAAAGGCCTTCGATGGAAAGGCCATTTGGAAATTCCACAGGGATCGTGTCTTTATCCAAACTGCGAATATGGTAAACATACTTGAGCTGGCCGATCCAGTAAAACCATTCTGAAAATTTACAGACTGTGTCCGGGCTGTCGCCAAGTATACAGGGGGCGGGGACTGCATGGGCCAACTGCTGGTTCACCTTTCGTGACCGTTGATCTCGTGAAGATGAGCTGACGGAGACCTCCTGATCTGGGGCAGCGTATGCTTCCTCCCATGCAGCCATCAATCCGGGATTTGCCAGAAATTTTTTGAACTCACTGTTGCTGCTTCGGAAGGGGGGAGGATGTATAACTCTCCAGCCGGCATCGAATAGCCTCCTTTTGTACAATACCCAAAATATAAAAAATATAGTTTATATCTTTTATTAGATTAAATTATAATATGAATGTTTTGCATATATAATAGAGGATGGTGCAGGAAAATGTAAATTTTTATTACGGTCTGAACAACAGATCCCGGTACCCTTCGACGGACGTCAGCCTTAAAGTTCATAAAAAAATATACGGCCGTAAGAGCTACCAGTAATCGCAGTGACGATTGCCTCAGCAATCGAAAATACCGCAGGAAAGTTCCGCATATTATTGCCTAAAGAAACCCTGCAACGCTGCGTACTGAAAAGGAGGTGCCAAGTATGGGCACACAATACGTTACGGTCACATTCTCCACCGAAGCGGGAAACAGAACACTGGCGGACTGCCTGGAGCAGCTGCTGAGCAACCTGAACCTGGAAGCAACGGAGGGAGATGACCTGTGAAAAAAAGTGGAATGCGGGAGTCTGTCTGTCGGCAGGAAGCGGCGATCTATCTGCGGCTTTCCTCGGCCGATGGCCCGGAAGCGGAATCGGACTCCATCCAGAACCAACGCTCCTTCCTGCGGGAATGGGCACAAAAACATGAAATTGCCATTGTCCGGGAATTTGTGGACGATGGCCACACCGGCACAGACTTTGCGCGTCCCGGTTTTCAGGAACTGAATCAATGCCTGATGGATGGCAGCGTGCGCTGCGTCATCGTCAAGGACCTTTCCCGTCTGGGACGCAACTATGCCGAGACCGGGCGATATCTGGAAGAAATCTTCCCGCGTTTGGGAATCCGGTTCATCGCCATCAACGATCAATACGACTCTGCCAGCAACACCGACAGTGTCCAGCAGATGGCCGTATTCAAAAATGTATTCAACGATTTATATGCCGCCGATGCCAGTGCCAAGGTGAGGACCTCGCTGGGCATCCTCAAGCGGCAGGGCAAATTCCTGGGCAGGCAGGCGCCCTATGGGTACCGCATCGACCCTAAGGACAGATATCATCTTCTGCCCGATGAAGAGACGGCTCCCACGGTGCGGCGCATCTTTGAGCTGTTTCTGGGCGGGGCCAGCCGTACCCGGATTGCCAAGGTCCTCAATCGGGAGGAAATTCCCTCACCGGCTGCCCAAAAGCAGATGACAGACAAGAGCCGCCATTTCACGGGGCTGTGGAATGCAGAGATCATCCGGCGAATCCTGAGCCATCCGGTGTACCAGGGGGATATGGTCCAGCAGTTTACCCGCACGATCAACTATAAGGTGCACAATCGCCGCCGGGTTGATCCCGAAGACTGGATTGTGGTGGAAAACACTCATACGCCGCTGGTCAGCCGGGAAGACTTCGCCCTGGCGCAGCAGATGCAGAAAGTCCGTACATACGAAACCACCGACCATCCCCATCTGCTCACCGGCATTGCCTACTGTGCCGACTGCGGCAGTCCCCTCTATGCCAAAAAGAGGGGAAAGTTTTGGTATCTGAACTGCTATGGGTACTATCGCGACCCCACAGCACATTATTGTACCTCGCACAGCATCCGGGAAGATGTGGTGGTGCAGGCGGTGGTGGATGCGCTGTGTGCATTGGCAGAGAATCAGGTGGATTCCAAGGCAATGGCCCGCAAGCGTGCTCAAAAGCAGCAGGGACAGCAGAATCTGAAAAGCCGTCGCAGCAAACTGGAGCGGCAGCTGGAATCGGCACGCAAAACCCGATTGGGTGCCTACAAGGATAAAGCCACCGGGATCTTGCGTGAAGATGAGTTCGCCTATATCTCCCGGAACTTGCGTAAGGAGGAGGAACGCTGCCAAAAGGAACTGGAACAACTGACACACCTGGAAAACAATTTGGACCAGACGGATGCCATCGAAAAAAAGATCCGGGCGTTTCTGCAATTCGATCATCTGGAAAAAGGACAGCTGCAACAGCTGGTACGCCGTGTGGAGGTGGATGCTCACAAGCATATTACCATCACCTTTAACTTCATAGACCCTGACAAAGAAGCCGATTAAGCCAACCCGCAATTTTGTGGAGTGGTTCAGCCGGCTTTCTTTCTTTACCTATTATGGAGTCCTTTTTGTCTGAAATTTTCTCTGTTTTTCAGATGGTAATTCTCTGGAAGCCTATATATTCCGATAGAAAAGAGGATTTTTATGCTCGAAAATAGCCGGGGTCTTTTTGCTATTCCTTCTTGTGGTTTATATCACAGAGAAGTAGGAATTCATACTTTTGAATTACTCTATTTTTTCTCAGAATCTAATCGATATGAGCATGTCGAAAGGGTATGGCAGTTTTTGACCCGAAAATGCAGGAGATATAGCCATAATCATTATCAATTTACTCTTTGTCACGGTTTAAGAGCAGAAATCCTGAATAATAGTGTCGGGCAAAGTTTGAAAATGCTTGTAAACCCACAGATCATGGTGCATGGCGAACTTGGGTATTTGGTAATCACAGACTGCAGAAGCGATATCTTTACGGAGTGCCGATTTATATTCAATGACATTTGGGAGCGGCATGGTCTGTCCTTCCTAAAGATGGAGTATTGTCTGGCCAACCTCATTGATCTTTGTATGGGCATTGAATTTCTGGAGCCCTTCTCCATTCTGGATTATCTGGACCTACTGAAAAGGATACCCCACAAAAACTGAACTGCCCCAGATTGTGCGGACAGTACAAAAAAGAGCCCTTAGTAGGAAAGATTAAGTTTTAAGCGGAGAGGCGTCGCACCAGCGGCGTCTCTCTAGTTTTTAACTGGATGCGCTCATGGTTGTAGAAGTAAATATAGCAATCAATCAACTCATTGGCCCGCGAAAAGGTAGCCGGCTTGTGACGGTAAATACACTCTGTTTTGAGGATAGAGAAGAAATTCTCCGCCATTGTATTGTCATAGGGGGTTCCACGTATTGACATAGACGGTGTAATGCCGTATGTTTGAGTTAGCTCAAAATATGCTTGTGAGGCGTACTGAGCACCCTGGTCGCTGTGGAGCTGCAACTCCGCAGCGACCTTCTCTTGTATGCTTTAGCAAAATGAGAACCCCCAGCTCTGCAGGGGAGAGTAAAAAAGCTTTAGCTTCAAGCATCGAGCGAAGCGAGAAGAGATCAACAACTTTACTATTGTCAAGAAAGTTGATCTTAGATAAACAGCGCCCGTTTACGGGCTGTGGGGCAAGTGATGCGAGTGGCAGATTTTTCAGTGCCTCTTGAGAGGCTTGCCGGTACGATGCCCTTCTAGGGCTTACACAAGCCCCCGGCTTAGCCGGGGGTCCTGACTTCTCTTGCTTCATTGCCAGACGAATGGTGTCCAGAACCAGATTCACCGTTTGTTCCGTTCCGGTTTTGTAGGCCACAATGCTGTTGTCATAGAGATCCCGGATCATGGACAGGTACAGCACGCCCTGCTTGGTGTGGATGTAAGAGATGTCCGTTACCCATTTGCTGTTTGGTTTGCTTGCGTGAAAGTACCTGTTCAGCAGATTCTTGTACTTGTGTGCCTGCTGCCCATCTGCTGCCATTTCCTGCGACGGCGTATCTCAGAGAGAAGATCATACTTCTTCATAATCCGTAGCACAGTTTTTGGATTGCAGAAAATATTTTGGTGTTTCAGCCATAGCTACATCCGCCGATAACCGTAGGTGCGAAAACTGAGTTCCCGTTGCTGTGCAATCACTTCCGCAAGAGCCGCGTCCTGTTCATGCCTACCCAGACGATGGACAAAAGCATAGTAGCCGCTTCTGGACACTCCAAAGAATTTGCACATGACTTCCACTGGATACTCTGCCCTATGGACGATAGATGATATGATAATTTACCTTTGCTCTCACTTCCTTTCTGTGAAGCGCAGAAAATCCCGCAGTAGTTTATTTTCCATGCGAAGCCGTTGGATCTCATAGGCCTGCTCTGCCACAACATCTCTTGGCGCAGCATCTTTTCTCGGCCGTCCTTTCGGCTGTGGGCGGATTCCGGCCTCCAGCTTTCGTTCTTTTCGGCGCTCACGCTCAAGTAGTCTTTTACCACCTGCTTATCCCGGAAGCCATAGTATTCTGCGACTTCCCGCTGTGTTTTCCCCTTTGCCAACATGGCCTTGATCTCTGGCAAAAGCATTTGAACGTGTGTGTAATTTCGTTTCTTCATGACAAAACCCTCTGATGTAGTCTATTTTCCTACATCAGGGGGCCTTTTGTCACTGTCCGTTTTTACTGGACCTGTTCACCTTCTGCATGGCTCTATTATTATAATATATGGAAAAAACCTATGAAGTTTTTGAATAGATACCGGAGAATGGAAGGGTTGTGGGGGAAGTCATTTTTACTCGGACTCGGATCGGCCCAATAGATGGAAAAGGTCGTTACGTTCAATACGCCAGGATTTTCCTATACGAAAAGCAGGTAAATCGCCTCGGCGGATCAGTTTGTAGACGGTATTTTTATGTATACATAATAACTCCGCAACTTCGGATGGTTTCAGGATTGTAGGAAAATCCTGGTGCTCATCAGGGAAAACACTAAAATACAGCATATTTTTTCCCTTTCCGTGTGCGAAATGTGGTGCAAAGTGGAAGTGCGTATCACTAAACAAACAGGCATAATTATGCATACTATTATTGTTTGATGCCATAGAAATGTTGAAATAAAAGTAACTGAAACATAAAGCGCTTGTCTAGAACGGGCGGCTTGTGGCTTGAATTATTATGTTGAGTATGATAATATTAAAAATGTCAAAGTATGAGAGTTTGAGCATCCCAAATGCAATGCTTGCAGGTAGATATATAGAAGCCAGGAGGTAATTACAATGAAAGTTGTGATTTTGGCCGGTGGTCTGGGGACCCGTATCAGTGAGGAGAGTGTGTACAAACCCAAGCCGATGATCGAGATTGGCGGCATGCCGATCCTGTGGCATATCATGAAGGAATATTCCTACTACGGATTCCATGATTTTGTCATTTGTGCGGGGTATAAACAGCACATGATCAAAGAATGGTTTGCCGATTATTTCTTGCACACCAGCGATATTACGTTCGACTTCACCCACGGCAAGAATGAGATGATCGTGCACAACCATCATGCCGAACCCTGGAAAGTCACCGTGGTGGATACCGGCTTGGATACCATGACCGGCGGACGCATCAAACGCATCCAGCGCTACA
The DNA here is from genome assembly GCA_019424695.1 of Oscillospiraceae bacterium. Lineage (GTDB taxonomy): Bacteria > Bacillota > Clostridia > Oscillospirales > Ruminococcaceae > Gemmiger. The sequence continues at coordinate 37,867 of JAHYZA010000006.1, read as the reverse complement.
TCGGCGATGAAGATTTCATGATGACCTACGGCGACGGTGTCTGCGATGTGGACATTGCCAAGCTGGTGGCATTCCATAAAAGCCACGGCAAGATCGCCACGCTGACTGCCGTCATGCAGGAACAGCAGAAGGGCGTGCTGGATGTGGACGATGACAACACCGTGCGCGCCTTCCGGGAAAAGAAAAATGTGGACGGCTCGCTGATCAACGCCGGGTATATGGTGCTCAAACCCGCCATCTTCGATTACCTCACCGGGGATGACTGCGTGTTCGAGCAAGAGCCCATGCAGCGGCTGGCCGCCGACGGCCAGCTGATGAGCTACACCCACAAGGGATTCTGGCAGTGCATGGATACCATCCGGGAAAAGCAGTTGCTGGAAAAGCTCCTCGCAAAGAATGCTGCTCCTTGGAAAAAATGGGAGGACTGAATCATGGCATATTTTGATCCCGCCTTCTATGCGGGCAAGCGTGTTTTCGTCACCGGACATACCGGTTTCAAGGGCAGCTGGCTGTGCAAGATGCTGGTGATGGCCGGCGCTCAGGTGACCGGCTACAGCCTGCAGCCGCCCACAGACCCCGACCTGTTTTCGATCTCCGGGGTGGAGGGACAGATCCACAGCGTCATCGGCGACATCCGGGATTTCGAGGCCCTGAAAACAGCCTACGATGAAGCCTGCCCTGAGATCGTGCTCCATCTGGCGGCCCAGCCCATCGTGCGGGACAGCTACAAAGATCCCCGCTATACCTACGAAACCAACGTCATGGGCACCGTCAACCTGCTGGAGTGCGTCCGGCTGGCTGCGGCGCAGGGCAAGGCACCCCGCTCGGTGCTCAATGTTACCACCGACAAGGTCTACCACAACAACGAATGGGCCTGGGGCTACCGGGAAAACGAACCCCTGGACGGCTTTGATCCCTACAGCAACTCCAAGTCCTGTTCGGAGCTTGTCACCCACAGCTACCGCAACAGCTTCTTTGCGGACGGCAGCATTGCCATCTCCACCGCCCGGGCCGGCAATGTCATTGGCGGCGGCGACTTTGCCAATGACCGCATCATCCCCGACTGCGTGCGCGCCATGGAAAAGAAAGAGGCCATCGGTGTGCGCAACCCCTATTCCACCCGGCCTTACCAGCATGTGCTGGAGCCGCTGGCAGCATATCTGATGATCGCCCAGAAACAGTACGAAAACCCCGCTCTGGCAGGGTACTACAACGTGGGCCCCGATGACTGCGACTGTGTCACCACCGGTGATCTGGTGGATCTGTTCTGCCGCTGCTGGGGGCTCGAAGCCCGGTGGGAAAACCGGGCCGAGGCCAATGCGCCCCATGAGGCCAACTTCCTCAAGCTGGATTGCAGCAAGCTCAAGACCACATTCGGCTGGACGCCCCGCTGGCATATCGGCGAGTGCATGGACAAGACTGTGGCTTTCAGCAAAGTATGGTTGAACGGCGGCGATGTGCCCGCCGAGATGGAACGGGAGATCCGGGAGTTCCTGCAGGAGGACCGGGCATGACTATGGGCGGAAAGAGCAGGGAAAAAGACACTTTCTGCTGGAAAAGCAGCCCGTTGGTTACCGCGGTGTTGTGTCTGTGCATGGTCGCTTTTGCCGCCGTTTTTCTGGCGGTGGCAGCGCACACCCTCATCAATACCGATGACTATGGCTCCCTGATCGAATATCAGGAGGGCGGCGGCCTGGGCAGCATCCTGCAGAATGCCGCCCGACTGACCGGCCGTGCCTATCTGGAACACATGGGCGCCTATACCAGTTTCTTCCTGGGCAATGGGCTGATTTTTGCCTTTATGGAGGGATGGTTCTCTCTGCCGGCGCTCATGGTGGTACTCACCCTGCTGCTGATGGCGGCCTGGGTCGGTTTTGTCATGACCGCGGCATGCAGTGCGGGTCTTTGCCGCGATCGCTCGGAACGGAACGTGGCGCTGCTGTTTGGGGCGGCGTCGCTGTTTTGCGTATACGACATCCAGGTCTGGCCCGAGATCGACAACTGGATCTCGGGATTCAATGCCTACGGCCTGCCCACGATCTTTGGTATGATCGCCGCGGCGCTGCTCTGCCGCCGGGCCGCCGCTTCCCGGCGCTGGGCGGTGGTGGCCACAGTCTGCGCGTTCCTGTCTTCAGGCGGCACGCTGCAGATCACCGGCGGCATCTGCAGCCTTTTGCTGGTGATCCTGCTGATCAAGCTCCTGCAGGGATTTGCCAAACCGGCGGACGGCATCGTCTTTGGGGCGGCCTTTGTGGGGGCGCTGATCAATGTGGCGGCGCCCGGCAACTATGTGCGGCGGGACAGCCTGGACCCCACCGGATTCCACCCGGGAATTGCCTTTCCCTTTATCATCCAGTGGGGCAATACGGTGTGGACCTCCCTTTTGACCCATGCCTGGGTGCTGGCCCTGGCGGTGGGCATTTTTGTGCTGGGGGTTCATCTGCATCAGCGAATCCGCCCGCAGACCTGGAAATTACTTCTGCTGCTGGTTGCCTGCGCGGCGGCGCCGTATGTTTCGGCTTTCCCGGTATGCCTGGGATACGGCGGCGGCTATTTCCCCAACCGATGCCTGTGGGCGGCGACCTCCCTTGCCGCCCTGGCGCTGCTGGCGGGGGCGTTTGTGCTGGGCTGCCTGGCCGGTCGTCTGCTGGCAGGGCGCGGAGAAAAAGCGCTGCCCGTGGCTGCTTCGGTGGTCATTGCCGTGCTGGCGATTGCGGGCATCCTGCGGCTGCCCGACGAATCGGCCGCCTACCGGACCCTGCGGCACCTGACCGACCGGACTATCGCGGAGTACTGCCGTGAGAGCGAGGCCGTGATGGACGAGCTTTCCCGGCAAAAGAAGGGGGAGCAGGCGACGGTGACCTATCTGCCGCCCTCCATTGAGGAGATCAAACCCTTCTATCTTTCCCCCGATCCGGAAAATGAAATCAATCTCTATGTGGCAGAGTATTTCGGTCTGGAGTCGGTGACTTACGAGCCGGATTCCCAGTGAACCTTCCGGCCCCAAAGCCCTGGCCGGGCGCCGCCCGGCGTTATCCCACAGGAAGGAACAAGCAATGAGCGAACTTTTGAATACGCTGAAAGGCATCAATAAGGACAACTGGAAAGAAACGCTGGTCCAGTTCATCAAGTTCGGGTTGATCGGCGCCTCCAACACACTGATTTCCACCGCAGTATATTATCTGTTTGTCTGGGTGGACCCCAAGCTCTATTTCATCGGAAATGTCGTGGGCTGGGTGGTGAGCGTTTTCAACAGTTTCTTCTGGAACAACCGGTTTGTCTTCCGGGATTCGCAATTCTCCTGGTGGCAGAAGCTGATCCGGACCTACATCGCCTACGGCGGCAGTTTTATCGTGGGCAGCATCCTGCTGGCCTTGCAGGTGCAGGTGCTGGGGGTCTCGGAATGGATCGCCCCCTGGATCAATATGGTCATTACCATCCCGCTCAATTTTGTGCTGAATAAATTCTGGGCGTTCAAAGCGTAATCAGAAGAAAAGGCAGAGGAGTTTCACATGAAAAAGGTCATCATTACCGGCCCCACCGGTGCAGTGGGAGTCTCTTTGATTCAGGAGCTGATCGCTCACAACATTGAAGTGACGGCGATCTGCCGCCCGGCCTCCAAGCGGCTGGGCTCCATCCCGAAGCATCCCCTGGTGCGGATCGTGGAATGCGGCGTGGACCAGCTGCTTACCCTGAAAGATCAGCTGGACCACGACTACGACGCCTTCTACCATTTTGCCTGGGACGGTACCTATGGCGACTCGCGCCAGGACCTGTACCGGCAGGCAAACAACATCCTGTATACCCTGGATGCGGTGCATCTGGCCCATGCAGCCGGTTGCTCGGTGTTTGTGGGGGCGGGCAGCCAAAGTGAGTTCGGCCATGTGGAAGGGGTATTGCACCCGGATATGCTCTGCACGCCGGACAACGGCTACGGCATTGCCAAACTGGATGCCGGACGGATGAGCCGTCTGGAATGCCGCAAGCTGGGCATCCGCCACGAATGGTGCAGGATCGTGAGCCTGTACGGCCCCTTTGACGGCCAGTACACGATGGTCATGAGCGGCATTTATAAAATGCTGCGGGGCGAGCGGCCCCAGTACACCAAGGGCGACCAGGTGTGGGATTACATTTACAGCAAGGATGCCGCCCGGGCTTTCCGCCTGGTGGCCGAAAAGGGCAAGGACGGCAGCATCTATTGCTTCGGCACCGGCAAACCCCGGCTGCTGAAAGATTACATCCTGGCCATCCGGGATGCGGTGAACCCCGAACTGGAAGTCGGTCTGGGCGAACTGCCCTATTATCCCAACCAGGTCATGCATCTGGAAGCGGATATTTCCAACCTGACCGAGGATACCGGCTTTGTCCCGCAGTATTCCTTTGAAGAAGGCATCCGGGAAACCGTGGAGTGGGCACGGAGTAACAGTAAGTAAAAGGAAACTGAATTTCATGAAGAGTAAAAAAAGAAATCGCTATTTATATCTTTTGCTGACCGCAGGCTTGGCTGCTGTTTCGATTCTTTTTCTGCTTAGAACCTTTTTCTTGCAGGAGTACTATCTCTTGTCGAAAGGGATTATGAGCGATCTGGTCCGGGCCAATTTGCCTACCTACTATCAGCTGTACGACAATATAGCGGCCGGAGGTTCCTTTTGGACCTGGCACATTGGAATTGGCGCCAGCATGTTCACCCATGCGGACGTAGTAATGGATCCGTTCACCTACCTTGTCTTCTTGGGCGGGCGGGAGAATATTCCGGACATGTTCGTGTGGATCCCCGTATGCAAGACGGTATGCGCCGCAGTGGCAGCCTATTTGTATCTTTCCTGGTTCAAACTGGACTGGCGGGTCTGCGTGCTCTGCGCCAATCTGTATGCCCTGAGCGGAATCCAGATATTCTCCAATAATTTTGCGCTGGGAACGATCTGCGTTTACTGTCCACTGTATTTGCTGGGTATAGAGCATCTGCTGGTCAAAAAAGACTGGCGGCTGGCTTTTTTCAGCCTGCTGGCAACCTGTTTGTATTCTTACTATTTCTTCTATATTTCAGGCCTGCTGTGTGCCATCTACCTGGTGGTGCGGGCCCTGATGCTGGGCATAAAAAAGACGCGGCAGATTTTCCTTGCCCTGGCGTTTTTGCTGGGCATCGGCCTGCTGTGTGTGGGGCTTTCGGCCTTTATTCTCTTCCCCCAGATCGAACTGGCCTCCAACAGCGTTCGCACCACATCGGGAAAGGATGTGGTGCTTTCCTGGGAGCTGTTGAAGCCGGACTGGAAAAATTTCTTTACCGCGTTGTCTAGAACCTTCCAGCTGAATTTGCTGGGGGACAGCGTAAACCAGAAGTATGTGGGAAAGTACGACGACTATTTCCAGTTCACAACCTATATTACTGCGGCGGCCATTCCGCTGATGGTACAGTTCTGGATGGGCGCCGGCAAAAAGGCCCGGGCATGGTTCGTTGGCATCGCACTCCTTTGCGGAGCCTGCATTTCGGTGCCGTTGTTTGCTTTTGTGATGAACTCTTTCTCCACCATCAACTATCGGTGGATGTTCATCATCAATCTGCTGCTTGCATTGGGCTGTGCGCTGGGCATCCAGGCTGTGATTGAGCACCGGGGATTTTACAGGATCCCACTTTATCTGAGTTTGATCGGTGCTCTGGAAGTGGTGCTTGCTGCCACCTATATGATGCGCAGCTGGGCAGATCAGGATGTGTTTTCCGATAAAAAGGCCTGGCTTTGCGTGATATTGGTGTTTGCCTTTTTTGTTCTGATGGATCTGTATCTCAGTGTATGGGGGCGTAAGGCTTTTTCCATCAGGCTGATTTCCTGTGTGGCCGTTGTGGCCATGCTGTTGGAAGCAAACGCAAATTACCTCCCCTGGTACCATGACGAACCGAATCTGATGGGATATCATAAGGATGAAAGTATTTATGAAGGCGCGGATGCGCAGGTCGTGCAAAGCCTTATGGCAGAAGATACGGGTTTCTATAGAATCCACAAGGATTTTGACCCCGTAGTAAATGCGGATGGGATCGAATCGCAAAATGATGCCATGGCACAGGGGTACTACGGGCTGAAATCCTATTGCTCTTTGAACAATGCAGAGTACACGAAATTTTTGGTAGACATGGATTTGGCATGTTATCCTTTTGCTGAATTCCAGCAGGAGTATGAATCCCAGATTCTGCAGATTCGGAAAACGGAAAATGGAACCTATCTGATTTTGAATCGGCAGGGGGAAGTCCTTACACTGCAGGAAGACTCGGCGGAAGCGTTGTTCGAGCCGCGGTATGATGCAACGGCGGCGCAGGAGTGGAATATTTCCATCAACACACAGGATAACCGCCTGGTGGACATCGAGTCGGCACAGAATGGAAAATCCCTGACCAGCGCCCCCCGGGAAAGCGATGGCTTTTTGAGCCTCTGCGTGGAGGAGCAAAAGGTAAAGGGACCCAACACATTTACCCTTACGCTTGTGGGGGTAAGCAAATTGGATGAGCCCCGGGAAGAGGGAATAATTCAAGATGGATATTACCGGATCGCCCTTACGGAAGACGACCGCCTGTTTGTGACTTGTGCACAGGATCATTCGGCACAGATTCAGGCTTCGGTAAAACAGATTTCCGACTTGAGCGGTGCAGCGTTTAACTATATTTTGGGTGTGTATGACCACTATGACCTGATGGGGTATCTAGGGGTAAAATATTTTATCACCCAAGATCAATCACAAGATCTGCCGGACTATTTTTCTTTGCTGAAAGAACAAGACGGGTATTATATCTATGAGAACCACGCCTGCTACCCGTTGGCGTTTGAAAGCGATCAGACGGTTTCTCAATCGGACTTCATGACTTTGTATGGGGCGGGAAAAGAGGCGGTTCTCCTCAACAGTACCGTTGTCGATGATGCGCAGGAACCATTTGACGGGTCACTGCGGGATGTGGTCACCCTGGCGCAGGAAAAGCAGCAGGCTTTTACGCTGGTCTCGTTCGAAGGAGATCGTGTGGAGTTTGAACTGGAGGCTTCACCGAATGCGCAGTATCTGAATCTGACCATGCCCTATGATAAGGACTGGCAGATCCGAATCGACGGCGAGAACGTGTCTACGGAATGTGTGAATCTGGGATTGCTGGGAGTCCGGCTTACAGATGCCCAAAAAGGGCGTGTGATCCATGTATCTCTGCAGTATAAGCCTCGGGCCTTTTACCTTGGGGTGGCAGTCAGCGTATTGAGTTTTGTCGTTCTTTTAGGATTGCTTGCGGCAGACAGAAAGCTCAGAAAAAGCAGGCTTTCTGAACAGAAAAGAAATGCAATAGCCCTGTAAAATAAGCAGGGGAAAACAGACCGAAAAACGAGATAGACGGTATGGGGCGGTAAAAAAGGGGTACGGATGTGAAACAAGCAGACAGACAAGGCAACATAGTGGATGGACTGAATGTCCTTCGCATTTTGGCCTTTGTGTGTGTTTTTTTGCTGCACACAAAACTGTTTCTTCCTATGGCCTGGAACGAAAATGTTTCATGGGCATGGGTATTGTGGACCCCGGCCTGGGGGGCTGTCTGGATATTTATGATCCTGTCTGGCTACGGGATCGGCAGAGGATTTTACTCAGGAAGGTATGAAGTCTCAGCAAAGGAGATCCTGCGGTATTGGATCAAACGGATCGCTAAAATCCTTCCAGTATATTGGTTTTATATTTTTTCAGTCGCATTGTTCACGGAGCCGGCGCTGTTGACACCCACGAAAGAAAGTATCCCGCAGCTTTGCTCTTTGCTTTTTTTCAATTATCGGTCAGACTTTGATACCGATACATTCGGCGTGGCGTGGTATCTTACCACCATGATGCGCTTGTATATCCTGGCACCTCTCGTATTTCTCCTGCTGAAAAAAATAAAGTCCCGCAGGATGAACCTGGTTCTGTTTTTCGTCCTGCTGCTGGCCGGTCTGGCTGCCAGAGTCTGGATGCGCAGTTATATCTTGCGGACTTCCGGAAGTTGGGATTTTGAGGTATACGTTCCCTTTTATTTTAATCTGGATCTGTTTTTTTGCGGCTTTTTGCTGGGCGGAATGCCATACAAAGAAAAGGGAACTCTTGTGGTACCCGGCAGAGTATTTGCCTTTCTTTTGATCCTTGGTTTGATCCTGGTTAACAGCAAACTCTATTATGAGGGAAATTATGCGGCCAACAGCTTTTATATGCAGCTGTACCAGTATGTGTTTCCCACAGGGTATTGCATAACCACAGCAATTTATATCTATCTGTTTGATATCTGCCGTACCGGCCGGCAAAGCCGTTTTTCCATGACAAAAGCAGGGGGGGCGGTGGCGGGAATCATCAATCGGTTCCCGGTGATTCAGCTTCCGATTTATTTGTATCATCCCGTTATCCTTCAATGTATGCTTTATGCATATAAAGATGATGTTTATGCAGGGTATGCATCTTTTTGGCATGTACCGCCGGAATATACGGAATTTGCCAAGGGCTGCTTTTTTACGTTCCAAGCGCTTTTGCTGTGTTTGCTGTGGGCCATAATTGTGGGGACCCTGTTTTCCGCCAGGCCGAAACAGAAAGGGGGGAGGACCCTCGGTGATTTTTTGTGGCAGCAAGGTACATTTGCAGCAGAAAAATTTAAAGAATCAATCTTTTCCCATAAAACAGGGCTGCCATAAGGCAAGAAAAGTATACGCTGCATGTGGGCCGATGATAGGTCAGTCCAGAAAGAAAGGTCATTTCTAATCCCCGGCTGGCCAGGGGGGCGGCTTTGCCCCGGCACCGGAAAAGGGAATCCTGCGCAAGAGGAAGAACTTCCGCAGGAAAGGCCAGGGATTGGAAGAAAGGTGAAAGGTATGTCAGTAACGCTTGCGCCGAAGAAGGCGCGCAATACGACCATTGAATTGTTCCGAATCGTCTGTATGCTGTTGATCATTGCGCACCACTGTGTCTTCCACGGTGGCGCTTATGCAATGGATAACGGAATTAATAAATGGATTTCCATGATGATTTTGCCGGCCGGCAAAATCTGTTTTGATGCGTTTATTGCAATCAGTGCCTGGTATACGGTAGATTCAAAATTCAAGGCTAGCAGATTTGTGAAAATCTGGCTTCAAATTTTGTTCTATAATCTTGTTTTTACGGCGTTGACAGTCCAACTGGGGCAAGGGTATACTACACCCGTAAGCGTGAGAAGCTGGATCGGAAATTTGTTCCCCATGCTGGGAAACTCCCACGGCTTTGCAGCATCTTATGCGATGTACTATTTTCTGGTCCCTTTTTTGGGAATGCTTGCACATCAGATGACCAAAAAGCAGACGGAGTTGTTTGTATCCCTTCTGTTCGGCATACAGGTCTTTTCGTCACTCCTTGGAAATATCACCCATTATTTTCAGCCTATGCCCAGTGAAGTACTGCTCTTTGTGCTTTTTTATTATATCGCGCTGTATCTGAAGCGATGGCCGACCAAAATCCAAAAATGCAAACCGTTGCTGTGTTTTACCGTGATGTTTACATGGTTTTTTATTGCGGTTTCCTGGATCGGAAATGCGCTATACCCAGAGTCGGAACTGTTCTTGTTTGGTGTGGGAATCACCAGCAATGAGTCTTGCTTGGGAAATATTTTGGCGGGGTTATCGCTTTTCCTGCTGGTAAAAGATATCAAAATGCCGTACGTTCCGCAGATCAATGCCATTGCTACCACCACATTCGGTATTTTGCTCTACCATGACCACAATTTCTTTCGGCCGGTTGTTTGGCAGAGATTTATTAAAACCTCTTCTTGGTATTATGTATCTCCGGTCCGTTTTGTGGCATACATCATGATTGCAACTGCATTTATCTTCTCCATTGGCATAGTCATAGATTTTGCACGGCAGGCCCTTGAAAGTCGGATCATGAGAACAAAGCCGGTAACAACGGTTTGCCGGAGAATAGATTCGCTTTTTTTGCCGTCCGGGAAGTGATCGAACAAAAACATACAGCTTCTATATTTTGATTGAATGGGTGCAAAAAAGGCAACTGTCCCCAAAATAAAAACTTGAAAAATTGGAGGGAATACAAATGAATACTCGCAAACGCTCCCTTTTGGATTGCACGCTGCGCGACGGCGGCTATGTGAACGACTGGGAATTCGGTAAAGATTACATTCCTTATATCTTTGAGAGAATCGCAAGTTCCGGGGTGGACGCCATTGAAGTGGGCTTCCTGGACGAGCGCCGCCCCTTTGACCCGAATCGGACGATCATGCCCGATACGGAATCTGTGAACCGGATCTTCGGCAACCTGGACAGCTGCGGCGCCATGAAGGTGGCTATGATCGATTACGGCACCTGCGGCATTGAGCATATTCAGCCCTGCAGTGAATGCTGGCTGGACGGCATCCGTGTGATCTTCAAAAAAGAAAATATGCGCCCGGCCATCCAGTTCAGCAAGCAGATCAAGGACCTGGGCTACAAGGTCTTTGTGCAGGCGGTGTCCATCACCAGCTACACCGACGAGGAACTGTGCGAGCTGATCGAGCTGGCCAATGCTATCCATCCCCATGCCCTTTCCATGGTGGATACCTACGGTCTGCTGGATGCGGAATCCCTGGGGCATATCATCTCGGTGATCGACGGCAACCTGCTGCCGGACATTACGTTGGGCTACCACGCCCACAACAACTTCCAGCTGGGCTACGCCAACGCTGTGTCCATGCTGAACAAACCCCTGAGCCGGGATGTGCTGGTAGACGGGTCGCTGTACGGCATGGGCAAGAGCGCCGGCAACGCCCCCATTGAGCTGATCGCCATGTACATGAACGCGCAGTTCGGTGCCCAGTACGACATTTCCCAGATGCAGGAGGCCATCTCCACCAGCATTCTGGATATTTACAAGAAAATTCCCTGGGGTTACACGCTGTTCTTCTATATTGCGGCAGCCAACAAGTGCCACCCCAACTATGTTTCCTTCCTGATGAACAAGCGCACTCTGTCCATCACGGCGGTCAACGAGATCCTCCAGAAGATTCCCGATGACCAGAAACTGGAAAAGAATATGGCGCTGATCGAGCAGCTGTATATCGAATACCAGGAGACCGAATGCAATGACGAGACGGCCCTGGAAGCCCTGAAAAAGGCCTTTGCGGACAAATCCATCCTGCTGCTGGGCCCCGGCACCACCGCCAAGACCCAGGAAGCGGAAATCTGTGACTACATTGCCCGGCAGCATCCCCTGGTGGTGGCAGTCAACTATATCCCGGACAAGATCCCCGTGGATTATCTCTTCCTGACCAATTCCCGCCGCTACCTCCAGATGGCCCACAAACTCACCGAGGAAGCCTACCAGAACCTGCCCATCATAGCCACTTCCAATGTGACCCGCTCCGGCGGAAGCTTCCCCTTTGTGGTCAACTACAGCTCGCTGATCGACAAGAAAGCCGAGATTGTGGACAACTCCATGGTCATGCTGCTGAAACTGCTGATGAAGATCGGCGTGAAAGCCTGCGCCCTGGCCGGCTTCGACGGCTATACCCCCGACAATCTCAACTATCTGGATGTCAACATGGAGTACAGCTACATCAAGGAAAAAGCGGACATCCTGAACCAGTATGCGAAGGATTTCTTCCAGGCCAACAAAGACCAGCTCCAGGTGAAATTCATCACAGAATCCCACTATGAAAAGTAACGGAGGTGAGTGTATGCGTACCGTTCTGATCACCGGCGGCTCCCGCGGCATCGGCGCGGCCATTGCCGAGCGGTTCCGCCAGGAAGGGGAAAGCTATCAGGTGCTGACCCCCACCCGGCAGGAACTGGATCTGTCCGACAATGAATCCATCAGTCGATTCTTTGCGCAGCATCCCGACCTGGAAGTGGACATCCTGGTCAACAACGCCGGAATCAATGACATCCATAACATTGAAGACGTGACGGACCGGGAACTGGACCAGATGGTGCAAATCAATCTGGTCGCGCCCATCAAGATCGCCCGGGCTCTGGCCCCTAAAATGAAGGAAAAGCGTTTTGGCAGGATCGTCAACATCGCCTCCATTTGGGCGGTGGTCTCCAAGGCGGGCCGTTGTGTATACAGCGCCACCAAAAACGGCATCCACGGGGTGACCAACACCCTGGCCGTGGAACTGGCTCCCTACAACATTTTGGTCAATACGGTCTGCCCCGGCTTTACCATGACCGAGCTGACCAAGAAAAACAATACCGACGAACAGATCCGGGAGATCTCCGCGGAGATCCCCATGGGAAGAATGGCACAGCCGTCTGAAATTGCGGAAGTGGTGTTTTTCCTGGCCAGTGAACGGAACACATATCTTACCGGACAGAAGATTGCCGTGGATGGAGGGTTTACAGAAAAATGATTATCAAATCCAGTACCAAAGACTATGAGGTAAATATCGTCAGGGACTTCAGCTTTGTGGAATCGCTGCTGCAGCGGGACAACGCCATGTTCGTCATCGACAAGACCGTGTATGATCTGTATCATGACCGCCTGTTTGCACACATCCCCGAAAACCGGCTCATGCTGCTGGAGGCGCTGGAACCCAACAAGACCATTGACACGGCGCTGAAGATCTGCGAAGTGATGACCGAGATCCCCGCCAAGCGCAACGCATGGCTGGTCTCTTTCGGCGGCGGCATCACCCAGGATGTGACGGGCTTTGCGGCAAACATCCTCTACCGCGGTGTCCACTGGGCATTTGTCCCCACCACCCTGCTGGCGGCCTGTGATAGCTGCATCGGCGGCAAAACGTCCCTGAACTATAAACAGTACAAGAATCTGCTGGGCACCTTCTTTGCACCGGATGAGATCTACATCTGCCCTGAATTCTTCAAGACCCTGACCGAAAAGGACTTCGAGAGCGGCCTGGGCGAAGTGGTCAAGTTCAATGTCATGTTCGGTGAGGAAGGGATCACCCACATTGAAAACTGCATCGACCGCCTGCTGGAACGGGACCCCCAGGAACTGAATACCTGTGTGGAAAAGTCGCTGCAGTTCAAGAAGCGCTTCATCGAGGAAGATGAATTCGACCGCGGCGTCCGCATCCATCTGAATTTTGCCCATACCTTCGGCCATGCTTTTGAAGTGGCCAGCAACTATGAGTTCCCCCACGGCACGGCGGTGGCCATGGGTACCATTGCGGCCAACCGTGTTTCGGTCCGGCGCGGCTGGCTGGATCCTGAACTGGCGGCGAGAATGGAACGTGTCCTGCAGAAGATCATCCATGTGGACAAGCGGCTGACCGAAGCGGATATGGGCACCATCATGGCGGCCATCCGCAAAGACAAGAAACAGGTGGGAACCGACCTGACGGCGGTTCTGTTTGACCGGGAGATGAATCTTCAGATCGTGCACGATATGAAGCCGGAAGAAGTCGAGGACGCGGTTTTGTATCTGTTCCAGAAGATCTGATGCGGGTTGTGTGTGAAAGGATTGGAAAATATGAAAGTGCGCGTTTCTGATTATCTTGCAGAATACTTGGCCAAGAACGGCGTCAAGCACAATTTCACCGTTCCGGGCGGCGGTGCCATGTATTTGAATGATTCCTTCGCCCAGAACCCCGACATTGAGTGCATCTATGTGCAGCACGAGCAGGCGGCCGCCATCGCGGCAGAAGCCTATGTGCGGATGCATAACCAGCTGGCGCTGATCTGCTGCACCACCGGCCCCGGCGGTACCAATACGCTGACCGGCGTGCTGGGTGCCTGGCTGGATTCCATCCCCATGCTGGTGATCTCCGGTCAGATCCGCTATGCGACCACGGCCCGCGCCAACCAGATCGCAGTGCGCGCCATGGGCGACCAGGAGTTCGATATTACGCCGATGGTGGCCCACATGACCAAATATGCGGTCATGATCACCAATCCCAAAATGGCCAAGTACCACCTGCAGAAGGCGCTCTACCTGGCACAGCATGGCCGGCCCGGCCCGGTGTGGCTGGATGTACCCCTGGACATTCAGTCGGCCATGATCGATCCCGAAGAGTTCGTGGAATTCAACCCGGCGGAACTGGAGGACCAGCTGCCCCCTGTGCCCAGTGATGCGGTGCTGCAGGAGATCATTGACCGCATCCGCAAGGCAAAACGGCCGGTCATCAATGCGGGCAACGCCATCCGGATCGCCGATGCCTACGATGAGTTCCAGCAGGTGGTGGCGCAGCTGAACATTCCGGTGGTCACCGGCTTCAACAGCATCGACACCATTACCGCGGACAACCCGCTGTACATTGGCCGCGGCGGCCTGATGGGCGATCGTGCAGGCAACTGGGCGGTGCAGAACAGTGACCTGCTTCTCTCCATCGGAAGCCGCCTGGGCGTGCGTCAGGTGGGCTATAATGTGAAGAACTGGGCCCGGGAAAGCTTTGTCATCATGGTGGATGTGGACAAAAACGAGCTGCGCAAGCCCAGCATCCATGTGGAGCTGCCGGTCCAGGCCGACACCAAGGTGTTCCTGCAGCGGATGCTGGCCGTGCTGAACGGCGAGACGCTGCCCCCCAAGACCGAATGGATGGAGATCTGCCGGCAGTGGAAGAAGCAGTATCCCGTGGTGACGGAAAAGCACTATGAGAAGGGCGAGCTCGCCAATGCCTATTGCTTCATCGATGTGCTGACCAAGCAGCTGCCCCCGCAGAGCAAAATCGTGGTGGGCAACGGTACGGCCTATGTGGCAGGCAGCCAGGCCTCTATCATCAAGGAGGGCACCCGCTTTGTTTCCAACAGCGGCGCGGCCAGCATGGGCTATGATCTGCCGGCGGCCATTGGTTCCTGCTTTGCGGAAAACCGCGGGGAGACCATCTGCATTACCGGTGACGGCAGCATCCAGATGAACCTGCAGGAACTGCAGACCATCGTGTTCCATAAGCTGCCCATCAAGATCTTTGTGATCAATAACCAGGGCTACCATTCCATGCGGCAGACCGAGGGCAACCTCTTCTCGGAGCATCCGCGCTTTGGCGTGGGCCCCGAAAGCGGCGATCTGAGCTTCCCGTCGATGGAGCGCATTGCCGCCGCCTACGGCATCCCCTACCGCAAGATCACCCATAATGAGGATTTGCCGGAGGGCGTGCGTGCAACGCTGGCAACGCCCGGTTTTGTGATGTGCGAGATCTTTGTGACGCTGAACCAGAAGTTCGAGCCCAAGAGCGCCACGAAGCGCCTGGAAGATGGCACGCTGGTTTCGCCGCCGCTGGAAGATCTGGCACCTTTCCTGCCTCGGGAGGAACTTAAGCGTATCATGCTCATTCCCCTTTGGCCGGAAGTATAACGGACTGAATTCAGAATAAGAGGGGACAGGGCTTTTTGTAAAAGTCCTGTGCCCTCCCTTTGTCAGGCAGAAGGAGAAACGAGAAATGCAAGATAACAAAAAGAAAGTTATCTCGGTTATGATCCCCACATACAACGAAGAGAAAAATGCACGCCCCATTTACGAGGCGGTGCGGGATGAGATCAAAACCAAATGTCCCAATTACGATTACGAAATCCTCTTCATCGACAACAAGAGCGAAGACCATACCCGGGAAATTATTGAAGATATCTGCGCCCAGGATAAAAAGGTTAAGGCAATCTTCAACTGCAAGAATTTCGGCCAGTTCAACAGCCCGTACTATGGCATGATCCACACCAGCGGCGACTGCACGATCCCGCTGTGTGCCGATTTCCAGGACCCTGTGGAACTGATCCCGGTATTTGTGTCGGAATGGGAAAAGGGATACAAACTTGTGATCGGCCGCAAGACCAAGAGCAAGGAAAATCCCATTATGTATTTCCTGCGAGGCTGCTACTACAAGACCATCAAGCGGATGAGCAGCGTCGAGATGATCGAACAGTTTACCGGGTTTGGCCTGTACGACAAGAGCTTTATCGAGACACTGCGCCAGCTGCACGATCCCACCCCGTTTATCCGCGGTATCGTGGCCGAACTGGGACCGGAGCGCAAAGAAATCGAGTACGAACAGCAGAAACGGCGTGCCGGCAAGACGCACAACAATTTTTATACGCTGTTTGACGCGGCCATGCTCAGCTTTACCAGCTATACCAAGGTGGGGATGCGGATGGCTACCTTTGTGGGCTTCCTGATCTCTTTGCTGAGCTTTATGGTGGGTTTGTTTTACCTTATCGCAAAACTCGTTTCGTGGAACAGCTTTTCTGCCGGATATGCCCCCACCATGATCGCAGTGTTTTTCATGGGCGGTGTCCAGCTAGCCTTCCTGGGTCTGCTGGCAGAGTATGTTATGAGCATGAATACCCGTATCATGAACCGCCCGCTTGTGGTTGAGGAAAAACGTATCAATTTTGACGAAGAGGATGGTGTTTAACCAAGTCGAATTATCGACCCATCGGCTTATTATCGTTCTTAATTTACGTTTTTGTCTCTTGTGTTCGGTTTGTAAAACGTAAAAAAGCTCCGTCGTTCCGCGATTCCCGGCGCGGAACGGCAGAGCCTTTTTAACGTATTGCTTTTTACAACAGAAACTGTTTGTATGGATTTCTATAACACCATATTTGAATATTGCACTCTCCTCTTTTGATAGAAAGGAGTCCGCTTCATGAAAGAAAACTTAAAGCACAACGGATACTTGGACTTTTTGAAATTTTTGTTTGCACTGGGAATTATAGGCGTTCATTCAAATGCATGCGGCTTTTCTTTTCGCCTGATCAGTTCTGGATATTTAGGTGTAGAATTTTTCTTCCTAGTCAGCGGATATTTTGTTACTCGTGAAGCGATAAAAACTCGTTCAGTGTCCAGTTCCCCTCAAAACATCACTAATCACTTTATCAAAAGACTACTTGAGTTTTCCCCTTCTATTTGATTGCTTTTATCTACAGTTTTGTGGTGTATAATATCGTCCATCAAGTTTCCAACTTCACGGTTGTTCTTTGGAACTTTTACAATAGCCTCTTTGATATTCTTCCTCTCCAGATAGAAAATTTTCCGTCCCTTTGTGTAACAGGAGTACAGTGGTATATAAGCGCTTTATTCATAGTATCTCCGCTCTTATATGCTCTAATATTCAAATACGGTAACACATTCACAATGATTTTTGCGCCAATCCTTGGCTTATTTTCCTTGGGATCTGTTTATTTTCAAATCGGTTCTTTTTCTGCCGCAGGCATAATCATGTACAATAATTTTCTCTGCGGTTTGTTTATTGCAATTGGCGATATGTTTTTGGGGGCAACCGTTTTCGAAATTTCCGAGGGCATTTCAAAACTAAATTTTTCAAAACGCGGTTTATGGTTCCTCCACATTATAAGAATGGCGCTTCTTATTGGTGCAATCGTTTTGATTTTTGCCAATAGTTCTGGCTACAATGATCTGGCTTTTATCCTTGTAATGTTTTTATATTTGTGCCTCCTTTTTGGGCACCCGGTTCGTCTCCCTGGAATTATAAATACAATTTGTTTAGAATTCGGTAAGATTAGCGTGATTGTTTTTATGGTTCATGTAAAAACAGGGGAATTGGTTAACTACTGTTTTACCAACCTTGCTGAGCCCAAACGATTTGTTCTGTACTATTTGATTTCGTTAGTACTAGCTTACCTAATTTATTATGTTACAATTATGTTGCGTCGGAAAATAAATTTAAAGAAGCTTTTTGGTGTAAACTCATGCTAATCCGCATAGGAGCTCCCCTTTACGCTTCATAGCCGCGCAGAAACATTCAACTATCAACATCCCAAAAAATAAATCTACATGATTCTTATCACAGCAAACAGATAGATCAAGGTCTTTATCGTTATTTTGCTGACATAATCGTTTTTGCAGGTACTGTTACGGATCGGTAGACGCTGGCACCAACAAATCCGCCCGTAAGTGTGATAAGGCAGAATAAGTTTTCCAAATTGAAAAGTAGATGAAAAAAATCGAAGAACTTCATGCTATATGAAGCTGAAAGAGATTGCAAAAAAGGAAGAGGAGGGCATTGAGAAGCCCCAAACTTACTGCGATTTTCCCAGTGAGCATTGAGCTCGTATTCGTACCAACAATGTCATTAACATGAAACACTTGGAAGCGGCCCTTGAGGATATCTCCATTGTTGGTTAGCTTCATTTATGCAGGGGTTGCGAACCAATTTGCGTAAAACTGCTGACACCACCTGCTTGAAACCGTGATTTTTCTAATTTCGCTTTAGATGTAAATATAAAATTACTTATAGTACAAATCCCCGTACCAGGCGGGTCCGGTGGAGCTGGCCAGCTGTGCTTTCGGGCAGAGCAGCAAGGTCAGCTATCTGCAGATGCTTACCGCGGTGTGCGCGGTGGTCAACGGCGGCAACCTGATGCAGCCCTATGTGGTGCAGAAGATCCAGGCCCCGGACGGCACCGTGCTGAAAGAAATTGAACCAATGGTCAGGCACCGGGTCATCAGCGAGGAGACCAGCGCTACCATGTGCAAACTGATGGAGGGCGTTGTCACCGAGGGGACCGGCAAACACGCGGCGGTCAACGGCTATTTTGTGGGCGGCAAAAGCGGTACCAGCCAGAAACTGGACAGCGATAATGAGGGGGCCCGCATCAGCAGCTTTGTGGCGGTGGCACCCATCGACGCACCGCGACTGGCGGTGCTGGTCTGTCTGGACGAACCCCACAGCTGGACCACCAGCGGAGGGACTCTTTCGGGACCGGTGTGTGCCGAGGTGCTGGCCAAGGCATTACCATATCTTGGCATCGAACCGGAAGTAGAGCCAACCCCGGCAGACGCGGGGGAAGGTGCCTGAACAAGAACACGGCATGATTGCATAAGCATACTAAAAACACGGCGCCCCGGAGCTGCCTTTATGGCTGGCTCCGGGGCGCAAGCTATATAAAGAAGAAAGTGAAAATTCTGCGTATTTTGTCAATGTTCAGAAAATGTACGGGAATTTGCGTGAAGTTTCTGGTATAATGTCACTAAACAAAGTGTGCAAAGTTACAGGAGCGTAAAATGGCCAACACAGGAACCGGGCGCCAGCCCTTTGTCGTGTTCGACAATGTTTGTAAATATTATCAGATGGGCGATACCCGCATCGCCGCATCGGATCACGTGAGCTTTACCATTGAAAAAGGGGAATTCTGCGTCATCCTCGGTCCCTCCGGCGCGGGCAAAACCACGGTACTCAATATGTTGGGCGGCATGGATACCTGCGATGAGGGGATAATCCTGCTGGATGGGGAAAAAGTCAGCGACTTCAGCCAGAAGCGCCTGACGACCTACCGGCGGTATGATGTGGGCTTTGTGTTCCAGTTCTATAACCTCGTACAGAACCTGACGGCCCGGGAAAATGTGGAACTGGCGGCCGAAATCTGCCGCGACCCGTTGGACGCTGACACCGTACTGGAGGAAGTGGGCCTGTCAGATCGACGTAACAACTTCCCGGCACAGCTTTCGGGCGGCGAACAGCAGCGAGTATCCATTGCGCGGGCCATCGCCAAGAACCCGAAAATTTTGCTGTGTGACGAACCTACCGGTGCATTGGATTACAAGACCGGCAAGCAGGTGCTGGCGCTTTTGCAGGACACCTGCCGCCAGAAGGGGCGCACGGTTATTGTGATTACCCATAACAGTGCGTTGGCCGCTATGGCTGACCGGGTCATCCGTATCAACAGTGGTCGGGTGATTGAAGAAAAAATCAACCCTCACCCCACGCCTGTGGAAAGGATCGAATGGTAAATGACGCGAACCTACCGAAAAAATATCCTGCGCACCTTTAAAGGTGCACGCAGCCGCTTTGTGGCAATTTTTTCCATTGTTGCGCTCGGCGTCGGTTTTTTGGCAGGTCTGAATGCAACCCCCACCGACATGAGAGAGTCGATGGAACGGTATCTGGATGACGGAAACTTTTATGATCTGCGCATTGTCTCCACAATGGGCCTGACCGACAGCGATGTGGACGCGCTGTGCCAGTTGGAGGGCATCCAGACGGTGCAGCCGGCCTATTCGGCGGACCTGTTGGTGGAAGCCGGGGATGACGTGGTGGTGTCCCGGTTGCACAGCCTGCCGCCGGACAGTGACGAGGCCATCAACAAACTGGTCCTGGCGGAAGGACGTCTGCCGGAGACTTCCGGGGAGTGTGTGGTGGAGGCTGCCGACAGTCTGAGTGGGGGAAACTATCCCATCGGCAGCAGGCTGACGGTGAGCGGCAGGGACAATGAGGATCTGGATACCAAACTGTCCTGTACCGAGTATACGGTGGTCGGTATTGTACATAATACCAACTATTTCAGCTTTGAGCGGGAACCTGCCAGCGTGGGCAACGGTACGGTAGACCTGGTCATGTATCTGTTGCCGGAGGATTTCGCCTACGAGACCTACACGGAGGTCTATGTGACGGCGGAAGGTGCGCTGGCGCAAAACAGCATGGAGGACGAGTACGACGCCACCGTGGAAGCGGTGCAGGACAAGGTGGAAGCCATCCAGGATGCACGCTGCCAGGCACGGTACGATGAAATCCGCGCCGATGCACAGGCGGAGATCGACGATGCCTGGGCAGAATACTACGATGCCGAAGCCGAGGCACAGCAGGAACTGGCGGATGCAGCACAGGAACTGGAGGATGGCCGCCGGGAACTGGCCGACGGCGAACAGGAATACCGGGAAGGCGAGCAGGAATATGCCGACGGCGTGCAGGAAGTGGCTGACAACGAGGTCAAGATTTATGACGGTGCGGTACAGCTGGAAGAAGGCCGCCAGGAATTGCTGGACAACCAGGCCAAAGTGGAGGAAGGGGAAGCCGAACTGGCCGCCAATGAGCCGAAACTGGCAGAGGCCCGCAAGAAACTGGAGGATGGCCAGGCGGAATACGATGCCGGGCTGAAGCAGTACCAGGATGCGCTGGCCCAGATCGAGGCCGGAGAACAGCAGCTGGCGGATGGCAAAGCCCTTCTGGATCAGAAGGAAAGCGAGTACGCAGCGGGTCTGGAGCAGATGGCCGCGGAAATCACGGCAAAACTCCAGGAAAGCAATCCGGAATTGCCGCTGACGGTAGCGGCACAGGATATCCGAAACTTTGTGGACTGGATGGGACAAAACGGATATGACGCTCCCCAGAGCTACGACGAACTGCTGGATGTTCTGGACGTCTATCTGCAGCAATTCAATCTCACGGCTGAAAAGGCAGGTTTGACTTCTACGGCTCGTGAAGTCCAGAAACAGGCGCAGCAGATGCTGGATTCCCTGGCGGCGCTGCCCCAGGAACCCGGGGCGGAAGAAACGACTGCGACCGAATCTCCTGATACGGACACGGTTCCCACAGAAGATCTGACGGAGGAGGCACCGAAAGCAGCCGCTCCCGAACCGCTGACAGAAGAATCGGCGACAGAAACACCTGCAGCAGAAACTCCCGCGACAGAAGCACCGGCGGCGGAAGCGGAAGAACCGGCACCGTCCGATGCGACGCAGCCCCAGGAAGACAAAGCGGAGACGCCGAGTTCCTCGGAAGAAGAGGAAGCGACAGCGGCCCCGGAAGAGGGGATTCCACCGGCGGAGGACCTCCCCTCTGCCGAAGCGGGGGCAGCTGTGGAAGCGCAGGCAGAGACCGGACGCGCGGAACTTGCTTCCAAGCAAAAAGCCCCCCTGGCCGAGGGGCAGATTCCCCCCGCAGAAACACAGCCTACGCCGGAACAGATGGCGGAGCTGATCGCACAGCTGACGGCTATCGTGCAGGCGGACCGCTCCCGGATGGAAACGGTTTTGACCGATGCACAGGCGTGGGTACAGCGGCAGGAAGCGCTGCCCACGGTAGTGGCATGGTTCGGGCAGTTGGTGGAGGGCGGCCTGCAGGGACTGGAACTGGAAAGCCAGACAATGGGGGAGGCCGTCAGCGGGTTGGCCCTGATGGTGACCGGCCGTCAGGAACTGGATGCCGGCTGGGCAGAATATGAGGCCAACAAACAAAAACTGGCGGATGGACGCAAACAACTGGAGGACAGTGTCCCGCAGCTGGAAAGCGCCAGGAAGGAATTGGATGACGGCTGGAAAGCGTATAACGATGGTGTGGCTGAGTATGAGGCCGGCAAGAAGGAACTGGCCGAGGGCCGTGCGCAGCTGAACGAAGGCTGGGCTACCCTGACCGACAAACAGCTGGAACTGGAGGATGCCCGGCGGCAGATCAACGATGCCAAGGCCGAACTGGCCGAGGCCCGTGCCGAGCTGGACGATGCCCGTGCTACAATTGCCGAGAACGCGCAGAAGCTGCGGGACGGCGAGATGGAGTACGAGGATGCCAAAGCGGAAGCTGAGCAGGAACTGGCCGATGCCCGTGCGGAAATCGAGGACGGGCAGAAAGAACTGGATGACATCGAGATGCCGGAATGGTATGTCTGGGATCGCGGCAACAATGTCAGCTATACGTCCTTTACCGGTAACATTGACAAACTCACGGCCATTACCACCATCTTCCCGGTGTTCTTCTTCCTGGTGGCGGCGCTGGTGGTTTCCACTACCATGACCCGCATGGTGGAGGAGGAACGCCTGCAGATCGGCACCCTCAAGGCCCTGGGGTATACCTCCTGGGAGATCATGCGAAAGTATCTGTGGTACTCCTTCGCGGCGGCTGTCTGCGGTACCGTGGTGGGCCTGACGGTGGGATTCCGGGCGTTCCCGGCCATCATCTGGTCGGCGTACGCCATGATGTACTATATGCCTGCCATTTATACCCCCTGGCGTGCAATGCAGGCCGTTTTTGCGGGAGGGACCCTCACGGTGCTTTCCCTTGGCGTTACGGCACTGGCCTGCCGCAATTCCCTGCGGGAGGTTCCGGCTACGTTGATGCTGCCGCGCGCCCCCAAGGCGGGCAAGCGGATCTTGCTGGAACGCATCACACCGCTGTGGCGCCGATTCCCCTTTACCTGGAAAGTTACCTGCCGCAACCTGCTGCGCTACAAAAAACGTTTCTGGATGACGGTCATCGGCGTGGCAGGCTGTATGTCGCTGCTGGTGTGCGGTTTCGGCATTTCGGATTCCCTCAATGCCATCATTACCAAACAGTTCGGCGACGTTTCCCACTATGACCTGATGACCGTTGTCACGGAAGAGGAAGCCACCGGACAGGGTGAGGTCTACGACTATCTGTTCCGCAGCGATGCCTTTACCGAATCGCTGACGGTATCGGTGGAAACGACCCGCCAGCCAGTGGCAGACGGCGAGGCGGATGTCTACCTGATGATTCCACAGGATGTAGGGCGGTTCGCCGACTTCCTGGATCTGCATGAGCGCATCAGCCGTGAACCCACACCGCTGGGCGAGGAGGGCGTGGTCCTGACCGAGAAACTGGCCAAGCTGCTGGATGTGAAGGCCGGTGACACCGTGACCCTGGAAAACGGCGATGGTGATACCGGTACCTTTACGGTCAGCGGGGTCTGCGAGCACTATGTCAGCAATTATGTCTACATGAGCGCTGCCACCTATGCCGCAGGGTTCGGCCAGCGGGTCAGCTACAATGCAGTCATCAGCAAGATGGCCGATGACAGCGAGGCTGCCCATGATACGGTTTCCTCCACACTGCTGGATATGGACGCGGTGGCCAGCCTGACATTTACGAGGGACAGTGTGGCCCAGGTGCTGAACATGCTCAATTCCATTGATGCCGTGGTGGTTCTGATCATTGTCTGTGCCGCCTGTCTGGCCTTTGTGGTCCTGTACAACCTTTCCAATATCAATATTGCCGAGCGCATCAAGGAGATCGCTACCATCAAGGTGCTGGGCTTCTACGACCGCGAGGTGTTTGCCTACGTCAACCGTGAAAGCGTGGCCCTGACGCTGATCGGCACCCTGTTCGGCGTGTTCGGCGGTATCGCGCTGCACCGGTTCATCATCGTCACGGTGGAGGTGGATGCGGTCATGTTCGGACGGGATATCCAGCCTGTGAGTTTTGTATACGCCATTGCCCTGACCCTTTTGTTCAGTGCCTTGGTCAACCTTGTGATGGGGCGCACACTGAAGAAGATCTCCATGGTGGAGAGCATGAAAGCCCCCGAATAAAATATCGGAAAACCTACCGGGATACCTTTATAAAAAGGTGTCCCGGTGCTTTGTTTGGGTGGGGAAAACGGCAGAGATTTTTTTACGTTCTTTTCTATTGACAATTGATAAAGGCGTGTTATACTGATTAGGTACGCCAATGAACTGTTAGTATGTGAACAGTTCGACAGCTAACAAAAAACAGGGAGGGCAGGTGACGAACACGAAGACACAACAGCCTGGCTGTATGACCGGTTGCTGCGGCGAAGAACACTTCGGCGCGCTGGTCGGCCAAGCCTTCCGCGTGATCCGCCGCGCGATGGATACACGCATTGCGGCCGAAGTAACTCCGGAATTGACCGGGGTACGGGGCATGCTGCTGGGAGAGATCGTGCGCGCCAACAAGGAAAACCGCGACGTATATCAGCGCGATGTGGAGCATTGGATGCAGATCCGGCGCTCCAGTGTAACCGCGGTTTTGCAGGCGATGGAACAGGACGGTTTTATCACGCGCTGTTCTGTGGCAAAGGACGCCCGGCTCAAGCGTCTGAGCGCCACCCCCAAAGGGGTAGCCTATCATGAGCGCATCCGCCTCAGCATCGATTCTTTTGAGCGCGAACTGCAGCGCGGCGTTGCGCCGGAGCGGCAGGCCGTGGCCCGGGCGGTGCTGGAACAGGTCCTGGCCAATGCCCAGGTCATGGCGGGTGAGACACGGTCCGCTCCGGATGGCGTGACCACCGATAAAGGCTGACGCGGGCGCAAGCCCGTTTTTTCCCGTCAGGGAAGGGCAGTATGTAAAGGTAGAAAGGAGCAATCAATCTTGTTCAAGACACTTGGACGTGAGACCAAGGGAATACGCCTGGTCTCGATCCTGACGCCAATCTGCATGATTGGCGAAGTGATCATGGAAATGATCATCCCCAGACTGATGGCGACCATCGTGGACGACGGTGTTTCCGCCGGCAACATGGACGTCATCTATTCGGTCGGTGCCAAAATGCTGGTCGCCGCGCTCATCGGCCTGCTGGTCGGCATCCTGGGGGCGGTGTTTGGTTCCCATGCGGCTACGGGCTTTGCGCGCAATCTGCGCCGCGGCATGTTCCGCAACATCCAGACGTTCAGCTTTGCCAACATTGACAAGTACTCCACGGCCGGTCTGGTCACCCGCATGACCACCGACGTGACCAACATCCAGAACGCCTACCAGATGATGCTGCGCATGGCCATCCGTGCGCCCGCCAGCATGATCGTGGCATTGTTCATGTCGTTTGCCATCAATGCCGAACTGGCCAGCGTCTATCTGGTGGCCGTTGTGCTGCTGGGCTGTGCGCTGATCTACATTATGGTGCATGCCACCAACTACTTCACCGGTGCCTTCCGCAAGTACGATGACCTGAACGAGAGCGTGCAGGAAAACGTTTCCGCCATTCGCGTCGTCAAGGCTTATGTGCGGGAAAAGTTTGAAGGCGAAAAATTCCGCAAGGCCAGTGAGAATGTGCGCCAGTTGCTGATGCGCGCCGAACTCATCCTGTCCTGGAACGCGCCGCTTATGACGCTGGCGGTCTACAGCTGCATCCTCATCATCTCCTGGCTGGGTGCGCGCCTGATCGTGCTCTCCGGTTCCACCAGCTTCACCACCGGTGACCTGATGAGCATGCTGAGCTACTGCATGAACATCCTCATGAGCCTGATGATGCTCTCCATGGTGTTCGTCATGATCACCATGTCTGCCGCTTCCGCCAAGCGTGTCGCCGAAGTCCTGGACGAAAAGTCCGACCTGGCCAACGGCGAAAACCCGGTCATGGAAGTCAAGGACGGCTCCGTGAAGTTCAACAACGTCAGCTTTGCCTACAAGAAGGATGGCGAGAAGGCGCTGGAAAACATCAACCTCGACATCAAATCCGGCGAGACCATCGGCATCATCGGCGGCACCGGTTCGGCCAAGTCCAGCCTGGTGCAGCTGCTGCCCCGTCTGTATGATGTGACCGAGGGCAGTGTGGAGGTCGGCGGCGTGGACGTGCGCAACTACGACCTGGAGACGCTGCGCAACAGCGTGGCCATGGTGCTGCAGAAGAACGAACTGTTCAGCGGCACCATCGCGGAGAACCTGCGCTGGGGCAATCCCAACGCCACCGATGCCGAGATCGAGGATGCCTGCAAACAGGCATGTGCCGATGAATTCATCGAGCGCTTCCCCGACCGGTATGAAACCTACATCGAACAGGGTGGTACCAACGTTTCCGGCGGTCAGAAACAGCGTCTGTGCATTGCCCGTGCGCTGCTGAAGAAGCCCAAGATCCTGATTCTGGATGACTCCACCTCGGCGGTGGATACGGCCACCGATGCCAAGATCCGCCACAGCTTTGCCGAAAAGATCCCCGGCACCACCGTCTTTATCATTGCCCAGCGTGTCTCCAGCGTTGAGAATGCCGACCATGTGCTGGTGCTGGATAACGGTCACATCAGCGGCTTCGACACGCCGGAAAATCTGCTGAAGAACAACGCCATCTACCAGGATGTGTACAACAGCCAGACCAAAGGCTCCGGTGACTTTGATGAGAAAGGGGGCGAGGCGTAATGGCACAGCAGGCGAAAGTGGTCAACGTTGGCGCCGGCCGTAACCGCGGCCCGCGCCCCAAAGTGGCAAATCCCGGCAAGATCCTCAAACGCATCCTTGCCTATGTCATGCACCTCTATAAGTTCCCGGTCATCGGGGTATTGTGCTGCATCTTTATCAGCGTTTTTGCCCAGGTGCAAGGTACCTTGTTCATGCAGACGCTGATCGACGGCTACATCACCCCCATGCTGCTGGAAAAGAGCAGCGACTTCACCGGCCTGATCCATGCCATCACCCGGGTGGCACTGTTCTACGGGGTGGGCATTGTGGCCATCTTCCTGCAGAACCGCATGATGGCCCGTATCACCCAGGGTACGCTGAAAAATCTCCGTGATGAGATGTTCACCCATATGCAGACGCTCCCCATCAAGTACTTCGACACCCATGCCCACGGCGACATCATGTCCATCTACACCAACGATACGGACACCCTGCGCCAGATGATCAGCCAGAGCTTGCCGCAGCTGGTCAACACCTGCATCACGGTGGTCAGCGTGCTGATCTCGATGATCGTGCTCAGCCCGGCGCTGACGGTGGTGGCGCTGTTTATGGTTGCCGTCATGTTGCTCTGCACCAAGTTCCTTACCGGCCGTTCCGGCAAGTTCTTTGTGGACCAGCAGCGGGAACTGGGCCGCGTCAACGGTTATATCGAAGAGATGATGAACGGCCAGAAGGTCGTCAAGGTCTTCTGCCACGAGGAAGCCGCCATCGAGCGCTTCGATGAACTCAACGACGAACTGTTCCACAGCGCCGATAAGGCCAATGCCTTCTCTCTGGTGGCCATGCCTGTCAACGGCCAGCTGGGCAACCTCAGCTATGTGCTGTGCGCCATCATCGGCGGTGCCCTGGCCATTAACAGCTTCGGCGGTCTGACCCTGGGTAAACTGGCCAGCTTCCTGGTCCTGACCCGCAACTTCAACCAGCCCATTACCCAGATCTCCATGCAGTTGAACTCTGTGGTTATGGCTCTGGCCGGCGGTCAGCGTATCTTTGCCCTGCTGGATGAAAAGCCGGAGACCAATGAGGGCGACATCACGCTGGTTCACGCCAAATACCTGCCGGACAACAGTGTGACCGAGGCCAGCGAACCCACCGGCACCTGGGCCTGGAAAAAGACCGATGCCAACGGGGAAAGCACCTATACCGAACTCAAGGGCGACATCGTCTTCAAGGACGTGGACTTCGGCTACGATCCGGGCAAGATCGTCCTGCATGACATCAACCTCTACGGCCGTCCGGGACAGAAGATCGCCTTTGTCGGTTCCACAGGTGCCGGCAAGACGACCATCACCAACCTGATCAACCGCTTCTACGACATCCAGAAAGGCCAGATCCTGTACGACGGTCACGACATCAAGTCCATCGAGAAGGATGCGCTGCGCTCCTCTCTGGGCATTGTGCTGCAGGATACCCATCTGTTCACCGGCACCGTCATGGAGAACATCCGCTACGGCCGTCTGACGGCTACGGACGAAGAGTGCATCGCGGCGGCCCGTCTGGCCAATGCCGACGGCTTCATCAAGCATCTGCCCGATGGCTACAACACGATGCTCACCGGTGACGGTACCAACCTGAGCCAGGGCCAGCGCCAGCTGCTGGCCATTGCCCGTGCCGCCGTGGCCGATCCGCCGGTACTGATTCTGGATGAGGCTACCTCTTCCATCGACACCCGCACCGAGAAACTGGTCCAGGATGGCATGGACGGCCTGATGTATGGCCGTACCACCTTTGTCATTGCCCACCGTCTTTCCACGGTCCGCAACTCCGACTGCATCATGGTCCTGGAACAGGGCCGTATCATCGAGCGCGGTACGCATGACGAGCTGATCGCCCAGAAGGGCCGCTATTATCGTCTGTACACCGGCAATTTTGCCGAAAACTCGTAAAAGATCGGTAAAAGTTCCCTCTGAATCAATCAAAATTGCCGGGATGGCTTTGTGCCATTCCGGCTTTTTTGTGCAAAATGCCGCAACAGCGCCAAAAAGTTGACGAATTGGAAAAAAGTGGCTATAATAGAGAACGTAGCCACGCAAATTTGTTGTGGAACATATTGCGGCCCGAGGGACAGAATCAACTGTGTAGGCCGCGCAACGTATTAGGAGGAATTCCGATATGGCACCCAAAAAGAAAGTATCCCAGACCGTACTTACCGACGGTAAGTTCTATACCATCAGCGCTGCCAACGGCAAGGTCGTGGAAGTCGCTGATTATAACATCGATAATGGCGCCAAGATCCAGCTGTGGGACAATGTGAACGCCGAATGGCAGCAGTGGAACTTTGTTGCCGCCGGCGACGGCGTCTATCGCATCCAGAACCGTTTCACCGGCAAGATGCTGGACCTGGACTGCGGCGGCGTCAGCGATGGTACCCGCGTTCATCAGTGGGAGGGCGCTCCGGCGTCCAGCCAGCTGTGGGTCGTGGAGCCTTCCAACGACGGCACCGTCAAGATCAAATCCAACCTGGCCGGCAAGCTGCTGGATGTGGTCGGCATGAACACCAACAATGGCGCTGCGCTGCAGATCTGGCGCGATGAGAACGGCACCACCCAGTACTGGACCATCAGCGAAGTGACCCGCAAGCCCAAGGCCAGCGCCAAAGCCAGCGCCGCCAAGGCCAAGGCGGAGCTGAGCGCCGTGGTCGGCAACGTGACGGATGCAGCCGTGGATGCCACCGAAGAGGTAGTCAAGGCAGTCAAGAACGCCAGCACCAAGCCCGCGGCCAAGAAGGCAGTCAAAGCTGTCAACGATACCGTCAAGGCGGTGACCGAGACCGTCAAGCCGGCTGCCAATGAGGCTGTCAAGGCGGCCAAGCCGGTGGTCGAGGAAGCGGTCAAAGCGGCCAAGCCCGTGGTGAAAGAGGCTGTTAAGGCTGCCAGCGAGGCTGTGAAGTCTGCGGCCAAGAAGCCGGCGGAATCCAAGAAGGCCGCCAAGAAACCCGCTGCCAAGAAGAACCGCAAGTAATTGGGACTTTGCAGCGATTTGCCCCTTTGCATTTTTGTGTTGGAACGAGTGGACCCCCGTGCCGTAAGGTGCGGGGGTCTTTTTTGCGCGTGACAGCGGGATTCTCACTCTCTGTCCTGGTGGCGGGAAGCTCACTGTGGTAGGATGAAAAAGAAAAAAAGGGAGGTTGATGCAATGAATCAGGAAAAAATCGGGGGCTTTTTGAAAACGCTGCGCGTAGAAAAAAGGATGACCCAGGAGCAGCTGGCGGAGCGGCTGGGGGTGAATCACCGCACCGTCAGCCGTTGGGAGACCGGGCGTACCATGCCGGATTTCGCCCTGCTTATCGAGCTGGGGGAACTGTACGGCGTTACGGTGGATGAACTGCTGGACGGGGAGAGGAAAGGGGCGCCGTCCCCGGAAGAAAAAACCGTGGAGAAAATTGCAGACTATACGGAGCAGGAAAAGCAGGCGATGGCCAGGCGCCTGAACCGTTTGCTGTGTTTTGGGACGGCGGTACTGGCGCTTTCGGCCTTTTTGCAATACATGGAATGGGAAAGCCCCTTCTGCAGCTGGCTGGCGGGTTTCGGGCAGGGTGCGGCGCTGGGGCTGCTGTTGCTGGGTGTGCTGATGACCAGCCGTTTCGGCCCCGGAATTCGGGCTGCCAAACAACACTTTTTTTGCAGGCGAAAGTAAAAACAAACACGGGATGGCTCTCCCCAAAGGGGAAAACCATCCCGTGTTTTTTACGGATTGGAATAAGCGGCGGTGTTTTACAGGGTCTGCATGGCGGCCTGGATCTCGGCCTCACTGGCGCGCATGGCCTGCAAGGTTTTGTCCAGCAGCGTGTCCAGCTCCCAGCCCAGCATCTCGGCGCCCTGGCGGATCACATCCCGGGAGCAACCGGCGGCAAACTTCTTGTCCTTGAACTTCTTCTTCAGGCTGGACAGCTCCATGTCGGTGCAGCTCTTGCTGGGACGCATCTTGGCGGCGGCACCGATCAGGCCGGTAAGCTCGTCGGTGGCAAACAAGACTTTCTCCATCTCATGCTCCGGCTTGACCTCGCTGCACAGGCCGTACCCGTGGCTGCACACCGCATGGGTCAGCGCCTCGCCGGCACCGGCGGCGGGCAGGATCTCGGCAGCTTTTGTGCAGTGCTGCTCAGGAAACCGCTCAAAATCCACATCGTGCAAAAGACCGCACAGCGCCCAGAAATCGGCGTCGGCACCATAGCCCAGCTCGTTTGCAAACCACCGCATGACGGCTTCCACCGTCAGGGCGTGCTGCAGGTGAAAGGGCTCCTGGTTGTATTCCCGCAGCAGGGCCCAGGCGTGTTCCCGTGTGATACCTGCTTCCATAGTCTATCGCTCCTTTGCAAAATGGCGGGTCAGCCCAGCGCCTGGATGGATTCCTGGATCTTGGCGGCTTTTTCCTGGGCGGCGGTCAGCTTGGCGCGGGTCTCCTCCACCAGCTTGGCGGGGGCCTTCTCCACGAACTTGGGATTGTTCAGCTGATTCTGGAACATGCCCATCTCTTTTTCGGCCTTGGCCAGCTCTTTGTTCAGACGGGCCAGTTCCTTCTCCCGGTCGATCAGCTCCATCATCGGGATGAAGCCCTTGGCGGCGGGGGTGGCTACCGTCACCATGCCCTCGGTGGAACCTTCGTACTTGGCGGTCACCGTCACGTCGGTGGCAAAGGCGAAGCGGGCCAGATAGGCGCTGCCTTTCTCAAAGGCGGCGGGAGAGGCGGTCTCAATGACCATCGTCGTCTTTTTGGCGGGGTGGACGTTCATCTCGCTGCGCATGGCACGCACGGCTTTGATGTAGTCCATCAGCTTCTCAAAGTCGGCACATTCATCCTCCCAGACCGGCATAGCCAGATTGCCGGGCCAGGTCTCCAGCATGATGGTCTCACCGCTGCCGGGCAGGGCCTGGTAAATTTCCTCGGTGATGAAGGGCATGAAAGGATGCAGCAATTTCAGGGCCTTGTCCAGCACATAGACCAGCACTTTGCGGGCGGTGTCGGCCTGGACGGCATCCTCGCTGTTCAGGCGGGACTTGCAAATCTCGATATACCAGTCGCAGTAGACTTCCCAGATGAAGTTCTCCACCTTTTCGGCGGCCAGACCCAGTTCGTACTTATCCAGGTTGGCGGTGGCTTCGGCGGCTACCTTGGCCAGTTCCGAAAGCACCCATTTGTCGCTCATGTCCAGCAGGGATTCTTCCGGCATACCGGGCCGGAAATCCTCCGGCAGGTTCATCAGCACAAAGCGGGCGGCGTTCCACAGCTTGTTGGCAAAGTTGCGGCTGGCGGTAACCTTTTCGTCGCTGTAGCGCATATCGTTGCCGGCGGTGGAGCCAACGATCAGCATCATGCGCAGGGCGTCGGCACCGTACTGGTCGATGACTTCCAGCGGGTCGATGCCGTTGCCTAGGCTCTTGGACATCTTGCGGCCCTGGCTGTCACGGACGATGCCGTGGATCAGCACCGTGTCAAAGGGGGCTTTGCCGGTGTAGGCCAGGCCCGAGAAGATCATGCGGGAAACCCAGAAACCGATGATATCGTAGCCGGTGACCAGGGTGTTGGTGGGATAGAAATAGTTGTAATCCTCGGCGTTCTCGTTGGGCCAGCCCAGGGTGGAGAAGGGCCACAGGGCGGAGCTGAACCAGGTGTCCAGCGTATCGGGGTCCTGGGTCAGGTGGGTGCTGCCGCACTTGGGGCAGACGGACGGCGCCTCTTTGGCGACCACCGTCTCGCCACAGTCGTCGCAGTACCAGGCGGGGATCTGATGGCCCCACCACAGCTGACGGCTGATGCACCAGTCACGGCCGCCCTTCATCCAGTTGATATAGTTCTTGGTGAAGCGCTCGGGCACAAACTTGATGTCGCCCTTTTCCACGGCTTCGATGGCAGGGCCGGCCAGCGGCTCCATCTTGACGAACCACTGCTTGGACACCATGGGCTCGATGACCGAGTGGCAGCGGTAGCAGGTGCCCACGTCGTGGGTGATGCTCTCGGTCTCTTTCAGGGCGCCGCAGGCTTCCAGATCGGCCAGAATGGCCTTGCGGGCCTCCATGGCGGTCATGCCGGCGTATTTGCCGCAGTCCAGCACATCGGGCTCATCGGCGGCAGCCCGTCCGGCGGCCTTTTCGGCATCCGCGGCGGCTTTGTCGGCGGTACCGGTCATGTGGCCGTCGTAGGTCAGCACACGGATCATGGGCAGGTTGTGGCGTTTGCCCACCTCAAAGTCGTTGGGGTCGTGGGCGGGGGTGATCTTTACCACGCCGGTGCCTTTCTCCATGTCGGCGTGCTCGTCGCAGACGATGGGAATTTCCCGGCCCAGCAGCGGCAGGATCACGTGGCAGCCGTGCAGATGGGCGTAGCGCGGGTCCTCGGCGTTGATGGCCACGGCGGTGTCGCCCAGCATCGTCTCGGGACGGGTGGTGGCCAGCTCCAGCGTTTCACCGGTCTCCTTTACCTTATACAGCAGATGCCAGAAGCTGCCTTCCTTGGCCTCGTATTCCACCTCGGCGTCGGAAATCGAAGTGTTGCAGTGGGGGCACCAGTTCACCATGCGGTTGCCGCGGTAAATCAGGCCCTTGTCATACAGGCGGACAAACACTTCCTTCACAGCGTTGGAGCAGCCCTCATCCATGGTGAAGCGTTCCCGCTGCCAGTCGCAGGAGCAGCCCAGTTTTTTCAGCTGGCTGACGATGCGGTTGCCGTAGGTGTTCTTCCAGTCCCAGGCGCGCTCCAGAAAACCGTCGCGGCCCACCATCTCCTTGGTCAGGCCCTCTTCGCGCATCTTGGCCACGACCTTGGCCTCGGTGGCGATGGAAGCGTGGTCGGTGCCCGGCACCCACAGGGCGGCATAACCCTGCATCCGCTTGTAGCGGGTCAGGATATCCTGCCAGGTCTCGTCCATGGCATGGCCCATGTGCAGCTGACCGGTAACGTTGGGCGGCGGCATCACGATGGTGAACGGCTTCTTGCTGCGGTCGATCTGGGTATGGAAATACCCTTTGTCGCACCAGTTCTGATAGATGCGATCTTCGGCGCCTTGGGGCGCATACTGTTTGGCGAGTTCTTTCGGCATAAAGATAACCTCCTGGTCTGTGTTGCGGGGCTGCTTTTTGCAAAGAAAAAAGGCCGCCCCATGAACGATCATGGGACGGCCTGAAGTAGGTTTCAGGTCGCGGTACCACCCAAGTTGCCTTTTTGCAAAGGCCGCTTTGCGGCAGAGAACCCCCTCTGCCTGCCCGGATAACGGGGGCAAACCCGTGCACAGCTAGCCTGTCGGTTCACCGTGCCTGCTCAAAAGTGACAGCTGCCTTGTCTGCTTTGCCGGACTTACACCCGACGCCGGCTCTCTGCAAAAGCGGAGCAAAGCGCACTCTTTCTCATCGCATTTATATAATATGTATCCTACAGCACCTATTCCCGGTTGTCAAGTAAAAAATCCCGTAGCCCCCGGCGGTGAAATGCAGTTTTTCGGCGGGGTGGCTTGCCGTAGCGGCGGAGGAATGCTATAATATCCAGTTACAGAGGAGTATTCTGCTGTATCTATAAAAAGGAGAATTATGCAAACACAAAAAACAAGTCCGTGGCTGATCGCTTTTCGGGTCATCTTTACGTTTGCGCTGCTGGCCTGTATTGCCTATATTTTCCGCAATTCGCTGCAGACGGGGGCGGAGTCTTCGCTGCGCAGCCAGGCAGCCATGCTGGAAGTAAATCAGATTCTGGGGCGGGTACATCTCGGCCCGCTGTCGGAACACGTGATCCGCAAGATCGCGCACTTCCTGGAATTTTCCATGGAAGGCTTTCTGCTGATGCTCTGCCTGCGGGTGTATACGGCCCACTTTGTGCGGCACATGAGCTGGCCGCTGCTGATCGGTATGAGCACGGCACTGATGGATGAAACCCTCCAGCTGTTCATTCCCAACCGCACCTCCATGGTCACCGACGTCTGGATCGATATGCTGGGGGTTGTGGCGGGCCTGCTGGTGGCGCTGATTATTTTGCTCATCGTCCGGGCGGTGATGGCTTTTGCCCGTATCAAACGGGAAAACCGCGCGCTGCGGGAGGAACGGGAGCAGCTGCGCCGCGCCCAGCAGGAACAGGAACATGAACGGCTGGCGAAACGTGCGGCTCACCGTGCGCATGAGGCCCAGCTGGGGCACACCGAAGCGCCGGAAACCCAATGGGAGGAAGACGAGGAGGAACAGGTGGAATGACGACCCAACAAGCAATGGAAGCGCTGCATGGGCTGCCGCGTCTGGGCAGCGGCAAACCGGGACTGGAACGGATGAGAAATCTTTTGGATCATCTGGGAAACCCTGAAAAGGATCTGCAATGCGTGCATATCGCAGGTACCAACGGGAAAGGGAGCCTGGCGGCCATGACGGCGTCGATCCTGACGGCGGCCGGGTATAAAACGGGGCTGACCATCAGCCCTTATGTGGTGGACTTCCGGGAGCGTTTCCAGATCGACGGCGAGATGATCCCGCCCCGCACGCTGGCTTCCCTGACCCAGAAAGTGTTGGAGGCCATGGACGCTATCAGGCAGGAGGGGGGAGAGGCCCCCGTGCAGTTTGAGGCAGTCACGGCGCTGGCGCTGCTGTGGTTTGCCCGCGAAAAGTGCGACCTTGTGGTGCTGGAAACGGGCCTGGGCGGCCGGTTCGATGCCACCAATGTGGTGCCGCACACGCTGGTGGCGGCCATCACCAAGATCGGCTATGACCATATGGAGCTGCTGGGCGATACGCTGGACAAGATCGCCGCCGAAAAAGCCGGCATCATCAAGGAAGGCTGCGCCGTGGTGTGCTATCCCGACCAGCCGGCCGAGGCGATGGGGCCCATTCTGACGGCGGCCGCCGAAGCGCATACCAGTATTATCACGCCGGAGCTGGAGGATATTCGTCAGCTGCCCGGTAAGACCCTGGAAAACCGCATTGATTACGGCGGATACGAAGCGGCGCTGGGATTCCCTGGGGCGCATCAGGCCAATCACGCCGCCATGGCGGTGGAAATCGCCCTGGCGCTGTGGCGGGAATACGGGTATGAAATTTCCGATGATGCCATTCTGCAGGGCCTGGCTGCGGCCCGGATGCCTGCCCGCATCGAGGTGCTGCGCCGTCATCCGCTGTTGCTGCTGGACGGTTGCCATAATCCCGATGGTGCCCGTGCCCTGGCGGAAACGCTGCAGAAAGCTAAGTACGAAGAGAATCTTGTGGGCGTACTGGGGATGCTGGCCGATAAGGACTATAAAAAGATGCTGGAGATCCTGTCTCCCTGCTTTGCCAAGGTCTATACCGTTACGCCCAACTGTCCCCGTGCCCTCAGTGCTGAGGATCTGCAGCGTGAAGCACGGTTCCATACCGACGCGGAAGCCGCCGGCAGCGTGCCTGAAGCACTGCGTGCGGCTGTGCGCTATGCCGAGGACCATAACCTGGCCGGTGTTGTAGTCTGCGGTTCGCTGTATCTGGCGGCGGAAGCGCGTCCCTGGCTGCTGAAGGAAGCGGAAAAATAATCCGCGGTCGCCCCGTTCCAACAAAATATTTGCTGCAAAGCCTGTATCGTAAAGGTACAGGCTTTTTTGTATGTCTGCCTGCAGGCAACGGCGCTTTCCGGTGCCGCCCAATCCGTAAACGAAAAGAGGACGACCTTATGGCAAAGGTGTGTTTTGTGCCGGGCAGTGGCACCCTGGCAGCCTATCTCAGCGGGGAGATCGACCACCATGCTGCGCAATCCCTTCGGCGGGAGATCGACGCCCAGGTGGATGATCGTCTGCCCGAACTGCTGACCCTGGATTTTTCCGGCGTCACCTTTATGGATTCATCCGGCGTGGGCCTTATTCTGGGGCGGGACCGGCATATTGCATCGCTGGGTGGCCGTCTGACGGTGCAAAATCCGCCGCCCGCGGTGCGCCGGATGCTGGATCTGGCCCGTATTACATATGCCTAAGGGGAAATAGCCATGAAAATGCTCAATCAGGTAAAGATCACATTTGCAAGCCGCTCTGTCAATGAAGGCTTCGCCCGTGCGGCGCTGGCGGCCTTTCTGGTGCAGCTGGACCCCACGGTGCCGCAGCTGGCGGATTTGAAAACGGCGGTGTCCGAAGCGGTCACCAACTGCATCGTGCACGCCTATCCGGATGCCATCGGCCCCATCACAATGACGGCGGGACTGTACGAAGGCGGCCTCGTCCGCATTACGATCAGCGACCGCGGTGTTGGCATCGATGACGTGCCCAAGGCGATGGAGCCGATGTACACCACCGGGGACCCTTCGGAGCGGGCGGGTCTGGGGTTCGCCGTGATGCAGAGTTTTATGGATAAGGTGCGGGTGTCCTCCACGCCGGGCAAGGGGACCCGGGTCACACTGACCAAACGGCTGGAAGCGCGTGAGTGACCCTTACATATACAGTAAAGGGGGAACCACTATGCCCGCACAAAGCATTGAGCTTCTGCCGCGCGCGGAGTTTATTGAGAAGAACCTGGGGCTGGTCCATGCCTGTGCCGGACGCTTTAAAGGCCGGGGCATTGAATATGAGGAACTGTATGCCGCCGGTTGTCTGGGATTGGTGAAAGCCTGCGATGGGTTTGATACCGGGCGGGGCGTCTGCTTTTCTACCTATGCGGTGCCGGTCATTCTGGGAGAAATCAAAAAGCTGTTCCGGGATGGAGGCACGGTCAAAGTCAGCCGCTCCCTGAAAGAGCTGAGCCTGAAGATCAACGCCGAACGGGAACGCTGCCTGAAAAAGACCGGGCAGGAACCGGGTGTGACCCAACTGGCGGAAACTTTACAGACTACACCGGAACAGATCGCGCTGGCGATTCGTGCTTCGCTGCCCGCTATCTCACTGACGCCCACCGACGAGGAGGATGGACAGCGGGAATGGGATGTGCCGGTGGATTCCCCGGAGGAGAGCCTTTCGGATCGGATCGGCCTGGCAGAAGTGATGGACAAGTTGTCGCCGGAGGATCGGCAGATGATTCGGCTGCGTTTTTTTGGTGGTCGTACCCAAAGCGAGACAGCCAAAGTGCTTGGTACAACACAGGTACAGGTTTCCCGGCGGGAACGAAAGGTCCTCAAATGGATGCGGGCAGAACTGCTGGGGGAAAGCCTCCCGGCGTTATAAGGGAACAAATCAGCGTGCAGGAAGGACCTACCTTCGTCAAAGTGCACGCTTTTTTCTTTGCGGATTGTGCGTGTTACCAAAAGTGAGAAGTCCGTATTGACAGAAAACATAAGGATGTGGTATGATACGCCTACCATCGAGAGAAACGACGATATATCGTCCTCTGCAAGGAATCTTTTGAAATTTGTCAAAAAATCTGAAAAAAGGTGTTGACAAAGTAGTTTTCCGGTGGTATTATATTCAAGCTGTCC
>JAHYZA010000005.1 GCA_019424695.1 Oscillospiraceae bacterium | reverse complement strand
GCTCGAACTCGCTACCTCCACCTTGGCAAGGTGGCGCTCTACCAGATGAGCTACGGCCGCATAAGGTACATTCTTAAGGAAAGAATGTACAAGAACCTTGGTGCCTCCGATCGGAATCGAACCAATGACACGGGGATTTTCAGTCCCCTGCTCTACCGACTGAGCTACAGAGGCAAATGGCGACCCGAATCAGGCTCGAACTGACGACCTCTAGCGTGACAGGCTAGCGTTCTAACCAACTGAACTACCGGGCCACATTTGGTGGAAGTTAACGGGCTCGAACCGCTGACCCTCTGCTTGTAAGGCAGATGCTCTCCCAGCTGAGCTAAACTTCCGCAATGGAGCGGCCGACGAGGCTCGAACTCGCTACCTCCACCTTGGCAAGGTGGCGCTCTACCAGATGAGCTACGGCCGCATGTATCGGAGAGTTTTGCTCAGCCGCTCTCTCCGGGCGACGGGTATTATTATATACAACCCCGGCGCATTTGTCAACTACTTTTTCCGATTTTTTTGCAATTTTTTTCAAACTTTTTGGGTCGGCGAATTTTCGTCGATGGATGGCCAATTTTCCAGGAGCTTGTTGAGGTCTACCCGGTAAATCTTGTCGCAGAACTGGCAATTCACCTCTGCAATCGGATCTTCATCCCGAAGGTTTTCGACTTCTTTTTTCCCTAGGCTATGCAGCATCCCCTCCACGCGGGCCAGGCTGCAGTCGCAATGGTAGGCTACGTGGTAGCTATCCAGGATATCCGGTTGGAAACCATCCAACGCCATGTCCAGCATATCCCGTACCGTTTTCCCGGCCTCCAGCATTGCCGTCACACTGGGCATGGATTTGATGTTCTTTTCCAGATGGTCGATTTCCTGTTCAGTAGCGCCCGGCAGCAGCTGCACGATGAAGCCGCCTGCGCAGCGCACACTGAGGTCAGTGTCTACCAATACGCCGAGGGCGCAGACGGTAGGCACCTGTTCGCTGATTGCAAAATAAGAGGTAATATCTTCGGCAATCTCACCGGTAGTCAAAGGTACCTGCCCCACATACGGTTCACGAAGCCCCAGATCGCGAATAACATCCAGCGTCCCATCCTTGCCGACGGCAGCCCCCACGTTCAAATGGCCGTCCTCACGCGGCGGCAATTCCACGATAGGATGTTCCACATAGCCTTTAACGTTTCCGGTACCGTCCGAAACAGCAAGCAGCCGACCGGCAGGCCCGCCGCCTTTGATCTGCACTGTGATGGAATCCTGTGTGCTTTTGAGCATAATGCCCATCATGGAAGTGGCTGTCAAAAGCCGTCCCAGGGCCGCGGTGGTTACTGCGCTGGTCTTGTGCAGGCGCTCCATCTCCCGAACCATTTCGGTAGAATCTACGCCGTAAAATACGATGCCGCCGTTTTCGGAGATGCCGCGCAGCATGTTATGATTTTGTTCCATTTAGGCTTTTTCCTCCTGGGTATATTGCTTGATGGCAGTGATGATCCACCGGGGACTGTCGGGACGTACAGGGCCAAAGTCTTCTCCGTCTGATACGCGTGTTACAGAAAAACCGTAACGCTGCAGAAGGGCCTCTACTGTTTCCAGCGGATAGCTGTACTCGCAGAAAGACTCCTTGAAATGCTCCCCGGTATCACGGTAGGTAATATCAATTGAGATGTCCACCCGCCCGGTAGATTCGTCATACCGATTGGTCCAATGGCAAAGGGCGTCTTCCGCATCAATGTCGAAAGTCTGTCCTGCTAAAATGTGCCGGTGTTTATATGGTGTGTTCAGGTCGAACACAAAAACGCCATCTTTCTCCATAAAATAAGCGGCGTTCCGAATGGCCCTTTCAAAATTGTCCAAAGGGCCAATATGGCTGTAGGTGTCGAATGTGGATACGGCAGCCCGAATGGTCCCGTACAAGTCCAGTTCCAGCAGGTCCTGGCGCAGCAACAACAGCCGCCCCGTCAGCCCGAGCTCGTCCGCCTTCTCACGCAGCACACTGAGCATTTCTTCCGACCGGTCAATGCCGATGACATCATAGCCGGCCTGTGTCAGCATCAGGGTCAGATCACCCGTACCGCACCCCAGGTCCGCCAGAATGCCGTCCGTAACGCCATGGGCCGCAAGCTCTTTCTGAATATAAGTGAAAAGCGCCTCGTAGTCGGCAGCACCGTTGAACTCATCATAAAAATAGGCAAACTCATTATACGCCATGGCCGGCGTCTCCATTCAGGTGCTGCTCCAGACAGGCACGCAGGGCGTCCATACCGTAACCATTTTCCGCGCTGGTAAGGTATACCCCCTGACAGCCATACGGAGCGCAGAGTTTCTCGAACTCGGCCTGGCAGGCTGCCAGCTGGGATTTTTTCAGCTTGTCAGCTTTTGTCAGTGCAGCCACAAAGGGGATGCCGTGGTAATGCAGATATTCCAACATCTGAACATCATCCGCGCTGGGCGCGTGGCGGCAGTCCAGAAGCTGAATCAGCAGACAGACAGCGCGGTCCGCCTCAAAGTAGCTGTTGATCAGCTCATCCCAGCGGGCGCGGTCTGCGTTGGAAACCTTGGCATACCCATACCCCGGCAGATCCACAAAATAGGCGGTGTCCGCCTTATAAAAATTGATGGTGGCGGTTTTGCCAGGCGTGGAACTGACGCGAGCCAGGTTTTTGCGGTTGCACAGCTTGTTGATCAAACTGGATTTGCCCACATTGGAGCGGCCGGAAAAAACGATTTCCGGCCGGTCACTGTCCGGCAACTGGCGCGAAAGTCCATAAGAAGCCAGGAATTCGCAGTTATTATAATTCATGAGATTCCTTTCACATAACGGCCGCCGGCTCTTTGGCCGGTTTGTCGTTGGCAATCAGGCTGGTGGCCTGCGGGACACCATGCGCCCCACGGGAAGAAGCATGACCAGGCATCAGCAGCGCCTGCTTCAGAACCTGGGAAAGGTGCTCCACGGGGACAAAGTGGATTTTCTGTTTCACTTCAGCATCCACCTCAAACAGGTCGCTCTCGTTATCCTTGGGGATCAGAACTGTAGAAATTCCCTCGCGGAATGCAGCCATGCTCTTTTCTTTCAAACCACCGATTGCCAATACATTGCCGTGCAGCGTGATCTCGCCGGTCATGGCCAGATCGTGACGGATCGGGATGCCGGACAGAGCCGAAATCAATGCTGTGGTCAAAGTGACACCGGCAGAGGGACCATCTTTCGGGACAGCACCCTCCGGCGCATGGATGTGGATGTCGGCATTCTTCAAGCTGTCTGCGGTGATGCCATACTCTTCACCGTGAACCCGAGCGTAACTGATGGCCAACTTGGCGCTTTCTTTCATAACATCGCCCAGGCTGCCGGTAATTTCGATTTTTCCGGAGCCGCCCGGAATCACGGCCACTTCCACAGGGAGCATTTCGCCGCCGACGCTGGTCCAGGCAAGACCATTGGCAATGCCGACGGCATCTTTGCGGGAAATAAAGGTCGGTTTTACCTTTTCGGGGCCGAGCAGAGCTTTCACGGTAGAAGCCGATACACTGATTTTTTCCTTCTCGCCTGCAGCAATACGCTGGGCACATTTGCGCAGTACCGAAGTGATGGTGCGTTCAAGTGTACGTACGCCTGCCTCGCGGGTGTAACCGTCGATAATTTCATACAGCGCACTGGAGGTAAGTGATACACGCCCCTCCAGGCCATTGTTCTTCAGCTGTTTGGGAAGAAGATGACGCTTGGCGATGTTGAATTTTTCAGTACGGGTATAACTGGGCAGCTCAATGACATCCATTCGGTCATACAGCGGACCGGGAATTGTGGAAGCGTCGTTGGCGGTGGTGATAAACAGCACTTCGCTCAGGTCAAAGGGAATGTCCAGATAGTTGTCCTTGAACGAGCAGTTCTGCTCAGGGTCCAATACCTCCAGCAATGCACTGGAAGGGTCACCCTTGTAATCCCCTGCCAGTTTATCGATCTCGTCCAGCAGAATGACGGGATTGGAGGACTTGGCTGTTGTGATGGCGCTGATGATACGGCCCGGCATGGCGCCGATGTAGGTGCGGCGATGTCCGCGGATTTCCGCCTCATCATGTACGCCGCCCAGACTCATCCGGGCAAACTTACGGCCCATACATTCGGCGACCGAATGTGCAATGCTGGTTTTGCCAACACCCGGAGGGCCAACCAGGCAGACGATCTGTCCCTTGACGTCTGTATTGAGTTTGCGTACCGCCAGCAATTCCAGAATCCGCTCTTTGACTTTCAGCAGACCATAGTGTTCCCGGTCCAGCACCTTTCGGGCATGGGCCTGGTCGAGATTATCTTCGGTTGTGATATGCCAGGGCAACGCCAGGCAAGCATCCAGATAGCTGCGGATGACGCCGCTTTCTGCAGAATTGCCCTGCATGCGGGACAGGCGGTCACATTCTTTCAACAGCTTTTCCGTAGATTCGCTGTCGAGCTTCAG
This sequence comes from Oscillospiraceae bacterium, assembly GCA_019424695.1. GTDB lineage: Bacteria > Bacillota > Clostridia > Oscillospirales > Ruminococcaceae > Gemmiger. The sequence goes on along the minus strand of JAHYZA010000005.1, from coordinate 285,697 downwards.
CGCTTCGATCTTTTTGCGGTATTCCTCCGCCTCGGCCCGGGTATCCTCTGCGTCACCCAGTTCCTCGCTGATAATGTGCATCTGCTCCCGCAGATAGTATTCCCGCTGCCCTTTGTCCATCTGCGCGTTGACCTTGTCATCAAGATCACGTTCGATTTCGAGGACCTGGCATTCCTGACGAAGCAGAGTCAGCAATTTTTCCAGGCGGCCCAGCAGTGTGGATTCATTCAGAATGGCCTGCTTATCCTCATATTTGAGCAGCAAATTGGCAGGCATGTACTCACTGAGATACAAAGGACTGGTGGATGTCACAATGTTGTATACCACATCCTTGGAAATCTGCGGGCTATAAGAAAGATAGTTCTCAAAGCACTCTTTCAGGCTGCGGACCAAAGCCTCGGTTTGGGTTCGCTTGTCGGCACCAATGCCGCGAACGGGCACCGGGCGAACCGTTGCCTGCAGGTATTTTTCGCCCTCGTCCAGTTCCAGCAGGCGGGCACGGGTTTTGCCTTCCACCAGTACTTTGACGAGATCATCCGACACCCGCAGGACCTGCTTGATCTCAGCGATCACACCATAGGAATACAGATCCCGTATGGCAGGGTCTTCCACATCCATTTCCCGCTGTGCAACCAGAAAAACGTTGCTGTTGCTGTGCATGGCAGACTCAATGGCGGCGATGGATTTGGGCCGCCCCACCTCAAAATGGACAATATTGTTAGGGAACACGACCAGCCCGCGCAGCGCGATGGCCGGCAGGTGGATCACGTTCCGGGCAATCTTAACTTTGACTTTTTCAGACATGCTTACTCTCCCATAGCCTGGAGTACAGGCGCATTTTGTGCGAGTTTTGGCGGCAAAAGAATACGAATGCTGCGCCGCGCCACCTCTGCGTGCAGATTCATCTGGGGGGAACATTCACCGTCCAGGGTTGTGATCAAGGGACGCTGATCCAATACCTGAATATCAATGGAACTTGTGCGGAAAAAGGTCATGTAAGGACGGAATGGTTCTGTCACCTGTCCGTCAGGTGTGAGATGCTGACCCAGCCGATACCCTTTCAGGAGGCCGGCCAGGCGGAGTCTGGGAACCGGCTTGAGCAGAACAACATCCAGCAAACCGTCGTCGATGCTTGCGTACGGTGCGGCACAATATCCGCCGCCATACATCTGCGCATTGCAGATGGCAAGCATCATGAAAGTTCCTTCCATCTCCACATCATCTGCTTGGACACGCAGCCTGTGGCGAAACGTACTGCAGACAGCTTCCAAAATGGAAAGTGTATACGCTGTTGTACCACCGCACAGCGGTACTCGGCGCCATTTGGGAATTCCGTTGGCAACCTGCGCGTCGATTCCCGCTGCGTAGATATCGATGCCATACCCCTGCGGTGTGCGGATCAGATCTGCGGGATAGGCTTCTGCAGCCAGCTGGGCATCCAGATCCAGAAAATCGGATTGTGTCCCAAAATTCCGGATATAATCGTTGCCGCTTCCGCACGGAATACATCCCACAGAAAGATGCTCACTCCCGGCGGCTCCCTGCAAGATTTCGTTGAGCGTGCCGTCGCCGCCGCATACGTAGATCCGTACCGGTTCTGTACCGTCAGCGCAGGCCGCAGCAACCTCACGGGCATGGCCTGCGCTGCGGGTCACCACGATGGAAGGCTCGATCCCTGCCCGCTGTGCTGCCGCGCGAATACGAGGCAGCAAGGCGACGCTGGCGTCGACCTTCCCGGCGGTTGGATTGATAACAAACAGATAACGAATCGCAGCCGCCCCCTTTTCCATTGTATAGATACAAGTAGTATTTATTGTAACTTTTTCTTGGGAAAAGTGCAAGAGGGTGGGATAAACTGTTAGCCCGCTGCCCAAAATAATCCGGACGGGAGGATGTTTTATGCAGCAAATTTTTGAAGAAGTTGGCGAAGTAGCCTTAACAAGTATTTTATCTCTCGTGATGATGTTTTTGATCACACGCTGGGGCGGAAAACGACAAATTGCCCAGATGAGTCCCTTTGATTATCTGAACGCCGTTACCGTCGGATCAATTGCGGCGGAAATGGCGACCAACCTGGAGGCGTGGTATCGCCCGTTTACGGCGCTGCTTGTATATGGCGTGGTCACCTGGGCGGTGGAGGTATCCGCCTGCAAAAGCATTGCATTGCGGACGTTCTGGAGCGGCCGCTCGGTGATTCTTATGAACAACGGTGTGATCCTTAAAGAAAATTTGCGGCGTTCTACCATCGATTTGAACGAATTTTTGGGGCAGGCGCGCATTGCCGGATACTTTGACCCTAACGAGATTCAGACGGCTATTCTGGAAAACAACGGGCAGATCAGTTTCCTGCCCAGAAGTGAAAACCGACCCGCCACGCCGCAGGACCTCTCCATGAATCCGGAACCGACCAGTGCCTGGTATGACCTGATTTTGGATGGTCGGTTCATGTCAGACAACCTGAAAGCCGCAGGAAGAGACGAAAAATGGCTGGATGCCCAGCTGCATCAAGCGGGCATCGGACAGCGCTCTGAAGTTTTTTATGCGGCCTGTGACAAACAAGGGCGCTTTTTTGCGTGCCGCGGTGCATGAATATAAAGGGATAACAAAGGGGCCGGAGCAGATGCCCCGGCCCGGTTTTACGCCTTTTGGAGTAAATTATTTGAAGTAGCGGTCCAGCAGGCCCTGCATACCACGGCCATGACGAGCTTCGTCCTTGGCCATCTCATGAACCGTGTCATGAATAGCATCCAGGCCCAGCTCCTTGGCCTTCTTGGCAATGTCCATCTTGCCCGCGCAGGCGCCGCACTCGGCGTCAACACGCATCTGCAGGTTCTTCTTGGTGCTGTCGGTCAGCACTTCGCCCAGCAGCTCCGCGAACTTGGAAGCATGCTCAGCCTCCTCAAAAGCGTAGCGCTTCCAGGCTTCGGCGATCTCGGGGTAACCCTCGCGGTCAGCCACGCGGCTCATGGCCAGATACATGCCAACTTCGCTGCATTCGCCGTTGAAGTTCTCGCGCAGGCCCTGGAGGATTTCCTCCGGAGCATCCTTCGCGATGCCGACAACATGCTCGGTCACGTAGGTGTTATCTTTCTTTTCAATGAACTTGGAAGCCGGCGCCTTGCAGACGGGGCAGAACTCAGGGATGGAACCTTCGGCGATGTAGCCGCAGACAGTGCAAACGTATTTCGTCATAATGTATAGCCTCCTGTTATGTATTGTTGCTCCTAAGACGCATTCCTGTGTCTTTGCTGCTATTATAGCGGCTTATTCCTACAATGTCAATAGAGTTTTTTAAAATTTAAGAAAAATTCTTATTTGTAAAAGGGTTGTTTTTGCAGCCCGCGTGACGCAACGGCTGGGGCAAGGAAGCAAAAAGCGCCTTGGTCAAAACACAGCTTACAGCACCGACAAAAACACCTGCAACCAGTAAAACCGGAGCATAGGCTAACGCCATGGCGCTGGACAGTATCACGGTAGCGCCGGCCAGTTGCCCCAAATTGTGTGCTAACGCGCCGCAAACGCAGAAGATATACCCACTGACAGGACAAGGAAGATGCAGCAGAATCCAGAAAACAACCAGCGACATTCCTCCACCGCAGGCGGAAAGAATGCCGGCAGTCGCACCGCGAGTCAAAAAGGCAAAGAGAGCTTTCATCATAACCAAAGCGCAGGCCGTCCGTGTCTGCAGAAACAGCAGTGCATACATGACTACAATATTGGAAAGACCAAGTTTTAATGCAGGAATCAGCCCTAAAAGTGGTGTAATGCAGGATTCCAGCCACGAAAGTGCGATTGCAAGGGAAAAAAGCATCCCTGTCAGTGCGATCTCTCTTACTCTTGCGTTCCGCAACGTGCTTCTCCCCTTTGCGTGTTTCTCTCTTTGCGAGTGTACGTCAAATCTGCTGCATTTGTCAAGGCCATAAAAAATTTACAAGGATTACGGGATTTTAACTTGCGGTTTCGACGCAAACGGGTTGAAAAAGCCACTGAAATAGTGTATTCTAATAACGTATTCCGAGTTTTTTACGGAAACGGATGAGATGCAATCCGACAGACATCCGGACGCATCTCAAAATCTGATTTTTGAAATAAAAAGGAGATTTGTTCCCATGAAAAAGTTACTCCCGATTCTTCTGTGTGCCGCGATTCTTCTTGCCGGCTGCAGCAAGTCTGCCGAATCCGAAGGTACTTCCTCCAACAGTGAAGCCTCTTCCGTATCGGAGGCGGTAAGCGCTGAGGAAACTTCTGAAGCCGCATCTGAGGAGAGCCAGAGCGGTGCTGAGGAGGAAGCACAGACCGCCAACCTTGACAGTGCTGTTTCGGCGTTGGAAGTGGTCAATCCGATCGATAATCCGCTCGCCTATACGGACTTCGATGTAGAGAACACCCTGATGCTTACCCTCGACAACCTGGTGGCATACAAGGGGGATGTGAGCAACAACCAGTCGGATTGCGGACTTGTGTTTGTTGCTCAGGCCAAGGACGGAAAGGCAGAAGCTGTGGAAGCGGAACTGCAGGCATACAAGGACAGCCTGACGGCCAACGATATGTATGTAGAGTTTGCCGACAAGATGGCGCTTGCGAAAGATGCGCGTATTGTACGCAACGGAAACTATGTTGCAATGGTGATTGCAAGTATCGATGTAGGCGATTACACTGAGATCGATAAAGCATTGGAAACGGCATTGAACTTCTGATTTCCCTGTGCAACAAATCCCTACGGGCCGTTACCTGCTTTGGTAACGGCCCGTTCATTTTTGAAAAAGAGGAGCACACATGGTCTTTAATAGCGTTGTGTTTTTGTTTGCGTTTCTGCCCCTGGCGCTTATTCTGTATTACATAACGCCGGGCCGCGCGAAGAACGTTGTCCTTCTGGCAGAAAGCCTGCTTTTTTACTGTTGGACGGGCGTTGCTTTCCTGCCGCTGATCGTTTGTCTGATTGGATTCAATTATTTGTGGGGGCTGCTGACATCGACGGCCAAGGCAAAATTGCGTATTTTTTTACCGCTGGCAGCCGTTTTGGTCAACCTTGGCGTATTGATCTACTTCAAGTATGCCAATTTTCTGATTGAAACGCTGAACCAGGTAGCAAACTTTGGGTTGGCAACGCTGGATATTGGCGATGTGTTGCCCCTGGGGATCAGCTATTACATTTTCAAAATCATAAGCTATGAAGTGGATGTCTACACCGGCAAAGTCAGAGCAGAAAAGAACCCTATCACCTTTGCCTGTTATGTGCTGTTCTTTCCCCAGTTGATCGTAGGGCCCATCGTCAAATATCGGGATATGGCCGACCAGCTGCACAAAACCGCAGACCGCTGCAGTCTGGCACAAATTGAACGGGGCGCAGAACTGTTTGTATTCGGTTTGGCCAAAAAAGTGATCCTGGCAGATTCCATCGGCGCCTTGTGGACCGATGTGATCGGCACCGGCGGTGTAGGTCTTGCCAATGTATCAACACCTTTGGCATGGCTTGGAATCATTGCTTATTCCCTGCAGCTGTATTTTGATTTTGCCGGTTACAGTGAAATGAGCAACGGCCTGGCCGCCATGTTGGGCTTCGATTGTCCTGTGAACTTTGATTTGCCCTATATATCCGGCAGCATCACGGAATTTTGGCGCCGGTGGCATATCTCTCTTTCCAGCTGGTTCCGCGACTATATTTATATCCCGCTGGGAGGCAACCGAAAAGGAAAGGCACGTCAACTGCTCAACATGCTGTTCGTGTGGGCCGCCACAGGTATCTGGCATGGGGCAAGCTGGAATTTTATCTGCTGGGGACTGTATTACTTTGTGCTCCTGACCATCGAAAAGCTGTTCCTGCTGAAATATCTGAAAAAAGGCCGTGTTTGGCCGCATCTGTACACCCTCTTTCTTGTGATCCTTGGTTGGGGCATTTTTACAGCCAATCAGCCAGGTGCGCCCTTGGGACTTCTGCTGCAGAAACTTTTTGTACCGCAAGGCGGCATCGGTCCACTGTATTATCTGCGAAACTATGGCGTCTTTCTGGTGCTGGGATGCCTCTGCTCGTCTGTACTTCCCCGTTGGCTGTGGGAAAAAATCAGCAAAGTGCCACCGCTGAAGGTTCTGTTCTTTGCGATTTTGCTGCTGATGTGCATTGCATACGTAGTGGCCGCTACCAACTCGACCGCCCTGTATGCTAATTTCTGAGGAGGAGGGCAACCGTATGTCAAAAGTGATTTATCGGAAATCCGGACGTCGGGCGGTATACCCTGTTCTGGCGTGTGCGGCATTGCTGCTGTTTGGTTTTTCTGTCGTCAACCTGTTCTGGCCCAAGAGAACACTGATTGAATTAGAAAACCGTAACGCAGCGCAGCTGCGTGCTCCTACGGTTTCCAATCTGCTGGACGGCAGCTGGCAACAATCCTTTTCCAACTGGATGCAAGATCAATTCATCCTTCGGGATCAATGGATCAACACACAGCGCGCCACAGATGAAATTCTTTTCCAAAAAGTAGAAGAGGGCGGCATCCTGCTGGGCAAAGACCACTGGATGTTTACAAAACTATTTACGGTGGATGAAGCCACCAATAAGCAACTGGACAAAAATGTTCAGGCCGTCGCAGAGTTTGCTGCCAAATATCCAGGCCGGGTCTCATTTTTGCTGGCCCCTTCCGCCAGTGTGATCTATCCGGAAATGCTTCCGGCCGGCACACCGATGGTCGATGAAGATTCCATGTTGGATCGTATCTTTGCGGAAATCGGCCAAACAGCAGAAGTTCTGGACTTGCGGGACACATTTGCCGCCAACAAGGGGGAATATCTTTATTTCAAGACTGACCATCACTGGACGCCAAATGGTGCCTATCTGGCATACGAACAGTTCTGTGGCCTTAAAGGACTCACTCCGTTCGACTGTGCAGCCCATGAGCCGGTGACCATTGAGGATTTCCAGGGGACACACTACTCCTCCACACGCCTTTGGAACGTAGAAAACGATTCCATCACATACTACCCCCTGAATAATCCGATGACAATTTATAATGTAGTCGGAGAAGCGCAGTTTGAGGCCGAAAGAACAGAAAACCTGATTAACACAGAAAAATTTGACACCCGTGACAAGTATGCTGCATTTCTGGATGGCAATAATGGATATTCGGTTATTGAAGGAAACGGCACCGGCAGTATTCTGGTGGTGAAAGACAGCTATGCAAACAGCTTTGTACCCTACCTCACAGAAAATTACGCCAAAATCGGTGTGATTGATTTCCGGAATTTCCGATATGGCCTGGACTCCACCATCGAGAAAGAAGGATACGATCAAATCCTGATTCTGTACAATTTCCAGACTTTTATTGCAGATAAAAATCTAATCAACATTTCGCGTCCGAGTTCTTTGTAATATTTTTACCAAAACACCGCCTGGGCTCATTGCCCAGGCGGTGTTTTTTAAGAATCAAATACAATTTCCAGCGTCGGCGGTTGGAAAGCAAAATTTGGGCCATACTCACAAGCCTGCCAGAAACGCAGGTGGAACGGATCGGCACCACTGCGCAGCATTTGTTGCTCCAACCGCAGAAATGCCTCGCGCAATTCCTTTTGCAAAGTTGGATGCAAAGAATCCTCTGAAAGAGCGGCATCCAGTGCGGAAAGAGTTGTGTCCCGCAAATGAAGCTGCAGATTTTGTCCCTCTGCCACCACTTGGGCACGGGCTTCGCAGGCAGCGTGGCCAGAAGCAAAGGTCCCTTTCAGGACCGAGGTTTGCCCGCACAGAACTGCTGCAAGCTGCGCCTCGCCCAGACCACGGCAACGTACGGGGATGCCATTTTGCGGCAGCAAAACAAAGTCGTATCCGCCACCGGAAATATATCCCGGGATGGCGCAGATTTCTTCCTGGGAAAACAATTGCTGCAGGCCACAGTGCACCTTGTACGTCTTTTCCATCGCTTTCATATTTTGATAAAGGGTGCTTCCCTCTTCAGCCCAGCTTGTAACAGGCGCTGTATCCAATACGAAAACAGATAGTTCCGGTGCGGGTTGGGCATTGTCGTATATAAGTTCACCAATCTCTCGTGCGGTAGCCCAATCAACGTCAGCTGGCAGCGCCGCTAAATCCAACAGGCCATAATACACATCTCCGTATAGCGCCTGTTCTGCACGTTCTAACGCCTGGACAGGCGTGCTCCCCTGTGCGGCGGAAATCTTATCTCCACTGACGTTCTGCTCTGAGTTCTGATCCGCCAGAACCAAGCAAACCGAAAAAACATTTTGCTGACGGGTAAAAAGAATCCCCCGTACGATTTCCCGCTCCGACAAAGCCTGACCGCCGCAGCCGCTTAACAATAAACTCATAAGCAAACATCCTTTTAAGAGCATCGCCTTATTTTTTGACAAAGCCACGCAGCTGCACCTCCTATTCCTGTCAGTAATACAATGGCCCAGGTCAAAGCGCTTCGCATCTGCAAAGCGGCCTGAATGTCGGTCTTTTGCAGCAAAGCGCACAAGAGCCAAATTCCTCCCAGATAAACCGGAAAGTTTCTCAATTGAATGGAGTTACTCTGTTGTGAGCTTTTTGCAAGAAGAAGACTGATTGCATACAGGTACAACGCGAGTTTCAGCGTAATGGCCATAACCCATAGAATGAGCTGCAGGCTTTCCAGCCGATTGAATATCGACAGGGCCCCGCATCGCGCTACCGCGTGGACAGGATCAATACGGCTCGGCATAGCGGCTCCGTAGAAGAGTTCCAGCACCAAGTGGATTCCCACGTCAAACCATAGTGCCAACATTGCCAGACGAAGCAGGGGATGACGATGCTTTCCGCTCTTTTTTTGTGACCATAATGCCGGAAGAAGATATTCTGGATACAAGGTAAGCTGTTCCTTGGCCGCAGTCACAAAATCCGATGGCTGCAGCAGGACCATCTGCAAATTGGTGATTTTCAGGCGAGGCAGTACCGTAAAAAGCATGAATCCGGATGCCAGAACAAGCAGGCATAAAACCACATGGGCTGTTTGAGAAATGGTCGATACCCGACGAAGATATACAACCGGGAGCAGTGTCATCAGGCACAGCGCCGTCATAGAAAGGGTGCCCGGGTACAGTCTTTGGGCCAAGTCCCAGAAGTGCAGCAGTTCAAGCGAAGACGTATAGAATAGAAGTCCGGCAAACAGCAAACGGAGCAACGGGCTTGCGCCACCATGCCAGGCACGGGCGAAAATCGTCCCGACAATCGCCAGAAGCGGTGCGCAAAGCAGCGCTGTGGCGGCGCCTGCACGCGGCCAGTAAGCGCTTTGGCTCCGAAGCAGTACGTTCACGAGAACGCCCACGATCAGCGCGGCGAGAAGGCTTGGGCAATCACGTTTCATGGTTGCCGATCACCTCCCCCGGTGTAGCCAGATCGGACCAGATGCTGCGAACAAAACCGTCGCGCCAGCTCGTACGGCTCAAAGGCATCAGCGGATACAGATAATCATACCCGAAAGGTTCACTGCCGCAAGCCATTGCCAGAATGATGAGAGCTGAACAGGCCAGTCCGACCACTCCGAAGGTTCCAGCCAGCAAAATCACTCCAAAGCGAAACAAAATCGATTGTTCATACAGCGATGGCACCGCCAGCGTGGCAATCGTGGCAGCAGCGGCCATTGTGAGTACGGGAACGCTGACAATCCCGGCAGAAACCGCTGTTTCCCCTATGATCAGCGCACCGACCAGACTGACTGTGTGGCTGATGGATTGGGGGGCACGAAGTCCGGCTTCCCGGACAATTTCCAACAACAGCGTGACGCTGAGCATTTCCAGCACCGGAGGCAGCGGCGTCGCGATCTCTGCTTGGGCCAGTTTTGTCAGGAGCTGTACGGGAATGATTTCCGGTGCAAAAGCAACCGCCATGACGTAGAGTCCCGGGCCAAATACGGAAAGCAGAAAAGCGAGATATTTTAAAATCCGGATCAAGCCGGAAAAAACCGCCCCCGATGCGTAGTCATCCAGACACTCGAAGTGCTCCGCAAAAAAACTGGGTACCACAAGAGCATACGGACATCCGGAAACTAGGACAACCGCCTTTCCCTCACATATCCGTGCACAGGCCGTGGCAGGACGTTCGGTGTAGGCAGCCGCCGGAAAAAGATTCAGCTTATCCTGTTTCAGAAAGGAAGCAAAATAGGCGCTGTCCAGCAAAACCGGCATTTCAATCTCCGAAAGCCGCTGCCGCAGGGCATCAATCGTTTCTTTGGGGGCGAGTGCGCGGTCATAGCAAAGGCAGTACTCCGTCTTGGACCGTGTGTTTGCGGTCTCGATTTCAACCACAAAGGTTTCGGTGCGGAATTGTCTGCGCAAAAGAGAAATATTGTTGCGAAGCAACTCGGTAAAGGCTTCTTGAGAGCCCCGCATATTCCCTTCCCCGGTCGGTGTACTGACTGAGCGCTGTGGCATCTCCTGCGTGGAAAAAACGACGGCACGTCTACACCCGTCAATGAGCAACAGCGTCATGCCATTGCATAGCATTTCTACAAAGGTTGTCCAATCTTCCACTGGCGTGGATTCTGCCGGGACCCGACTCTGCGTCAGCAAATAATCACAGAGTCCTTCGCTTCCGCCGATCAGAACCGGGTCACGGTCCAGCATTTCCAACGCCAAGTGGCACAGCTTTTCCGGAGAAGAAAGTCCGGTGAACATGGCAATGGCGCAGGGAATTCCGCTGATCGCCAGTTCCTTGGTATAGAAGTCTCCGGAATCGCCAAAGATAGTTTCCAGAATCTGTAGGTTCTTCTTTAAGGAATACGCCAATTTTGTGTGCTGCATAGGATTCCTCCCCCATCAGGCATTAGTGTTGCCACAAAATCAAAAAATATGAGGAGGCGGCTGAATGCTGGCTGCAATTTTCCGAACGATCATTGTATATAGTGCGGTAGTGGCGGCACTGCGCCTCATGGGGAAACGTCAGCTGGGCGAACTGCAGCCGTCCGAATTGGTAACAACTCTACTTGTCTCCAATGTGGCGTCCATCTGTATCGATGAACCCGACTTGCCGCTTCTGTCCAGTTTGGTACTGATCGTTCTGCTTACATCTCTGGAGATATTCAGTTCTACACTTGCATACCTGAATCCGGCATATGCCAGGCTCCTGTTCGGCCGCCCCATAACAGTGATCCGCAACGGAAAAATTGTGCAGGAGGCACTGCCTAAACTTCGGATCACCGCGGGGGATCTGATGGAAGCGCTGCGCGGCAAGGATATTTTTTCTCCGACGGATGTACTCTGGGGGGTTGTGGAACCAAACGGACACATCAGTACAGCGATGATGCCCGGACAGGAACAGAGTGCGCCGATGCTTCCGCTACTGATCGACAACGAGGTGTACAAAGAAAATCTTACGGCGCTGCATCTGGATGAGACTTGGCTGGAGCATCATCTTGCCGAAACCGGACTGACACGAGAGCAAGTGCTTGTGCTGCTTTACAACGGGAAATCCTTTTTGCTGGTACAAAAAAAAGACCACCCTAAGGGTGGTCCGGAAAGGATCTTGTAACGTGAATCGAAACTGGTATGCGGGAATATTGTTGGTTTTTCTCGCTCTGACGCTTTATCTCTCAGGGCGCTATATAAACGCCAGCACTCAGAAGTTAGAGCAGGATCTTTGCGCAGCGTATCGCGACGCAGAAACCGGCGCTTATATTGCCGCTGAGCAGGCATTTCAGAAAGCAGCGGACAAAGCAGAGGAAAGCAGCAAAATTTGGTTCTTGCTTATACGGCGCAGTCTTGTTGACCAACTCAATCAAACGCTGGCAACAATTCCCTCCTATGTGTCCCGGGAAAACATGGCGGATCTGGCGGTGGAAACTGCGCGCGCCTGTACCCAGGTGCGGCAGATCCGACAGTCATTTTTCAGCTGGTTTTGACCGGGTGTCCAACATGTCTTTGAGTTCTTCCATGAAGGTGTTGACGTCACTGAACTGGCGGTACACGGAGGCAAAACGCACATAGGCAACATCGTCCATCTTTTTCAGTTCCTGCATCGCAAGATCACCGATATGGATGGAAGTAACTTCACGGTCATAGGAATTGAGCAGCATCTGTTCAATGCGGCTGACAGCATCATCCAACTGCTGGTAGCTGACGGGACGCTTTTCGCAGGCACGCAGCATACCATTCAGCAGCTTCTGACGGTCGAACACTTCCCGGGAATGGTCTTTCTTGACGACCATCAGCGGAACCGTTTCCACAATTTCGTAGGTGGTGAACCGCTTTTTGCAATTCAAGCACTCACGACGACGACGAATTTTTTCGCCATCTTCCGTCGGACGGGAATCAATAACCTTGGAATCAACTTCACCGCAGTACGGGCACTTCATGGCAGATTTCTCCTCTTCGTCCTAAATCAAGCCTTTTTTCTGGCAGAACCCTTTTTGTGCATCTTCCAGTCCACCCACAGCGGCGTGGCAATGCAGATCGTGCTGTAAACACCGCTGATCATACCAAAGAGCAACGGGAAGGCAAAGGTATAGATGCTGTCCAGGCGATACACCACCGACACAATGCAAATGACACCCAATGCCAGGCAGGTCGTGATGGATGTCATCAGAGAGCGCGAGAAGCTCTGATTCACAGAAAGATTGACCAATTCAGGCAGGCTCATCTGCTTTTTGCCGAACAGAGCGCTGTTCTCACGGATACGGTCGTAGATGACGACGGTATCATTGATGGAATAACCCAGAATCGTCAGCATTGCAGCAATAAAGTTGCCGTTCAGAGGAATTCGCAGCAACACAAACACGCCAAAGATAATGAACATGTCGTGAAGCAATGCGACAACAGCGGTGGCGCCGGCCTTCAGACCGCCGATGCGGCGGAAACGATAGGCAACATACAGCAAAATCAAAACGCAGGCGGCAAGCAATGCAACCAGGCTCTTCAGCAGGAATTCCTTACCGATGGTAGCATCCACGTTGCTGACTTCATTCTGGACAAACTGATTCTCGGGGTACTGTTCGTTCAAAGTGGTGAGCAAATTGTCCAGCTGCTCGGTCGTCAGCGTCTCGCTGCCCGGCAGGGTGATCGTCAGGGTCTGGCCGCCCGAAATATCGGCGCCGGTCTGCAGCGTCAGGTTGCTCTGATTCAATTCAGAACCAATGGTATCCTTCAGGGCATCCGTATCCGCCTCGCCCTCATAGGCCAGCGTAATCATGGAACCGCCTTTGAATTCCACATCCATGCGGACGCCGAACACGGCGGAGAAAATCAGAACAATTGCAATCAGACCGCAGGAGAAGGTGTAGAACTTTTTGCGGTTGCCCACAAAGTTGATCTTCGGCGTCTTATATTCGGCGCCGCCCTCTTTCTTGCCGCCGTACAACCACGGGTTGCGCAGCGCTTTGCAATGAATCGCGCCACGGATCATTACGCGGGTTGCCCAAACGCCAAAGACGAAATTGAGCAGCACGCTGGTCAGCAAGGTGAAACCGAAAGAATAAATCGTACCAGCGGTAGAAGGTCCAAACCAGAAGAAAATCGGATTAAATACCTTGGCCCAGAATCCGTCAGTGGGGCCAAAGGCACCCATCAGAATGGCCGCAACAATGACGATGGTAACATTACCATCGATGATGGGCGTAAGACCCATCTTGAAACCACTCTTGACAGCGCCATCCAGTGTTTTATTTTTGGAAAGCTCTTCCTTGATACGTTCTGCAGTGATAACGTTGGCATCCACGCCCATGCCGATGCCCAGAATGATACCGGCAATACCAGGCAGGGTCAGCGTGGAACCAGGGAATACACTAAAGTAACCGGAAACCACCGCCAACGTTGCACAGACCTGGCCCAGCAGAGAGAGTGTTGCAATGGTGCCGGGCAGACGGTACCGCAGGATCATGAGCAAAGCAACCAGGATAAAAGCAACCACACCGGCCAAAACCATGACTTCCAGGCTGCGGGCGCCCAGCGTAGGGCTGATAGTGGAGTAGCTTTCGGCGGAAAGCGCAAACGGAAGAGCACCGGAATTGATCTGGTTAGCAAGGGTGGCAGCGCTGTCCTGATCAAAGTTGCCCTTGATGATAGCCTCGCCGCCGGTAATGGCTTCGTCGACCGAAGCCGTCGAAATGTTCTCGTCGTCCAGCCAAATGGAAATCGGGTCACCGCTGGCCGCCAGTTCGGTGGTTGCATCAGCAAAAGCCTGTGCCCCTTCACTGCCGAACTTCAGCTGTACGACCCAGCCGTCTGTTTCGCTGTAGGCTGCGTTAGCCGAGGTTACATCATCGCCGCTAAGGATTTCTTCTCCGTCCGCAGTGGAACCTTTACGGAACACCATTTGGGCGGTTGTTCCGATTTCATCAATCGCCGTCTGCGGATTGAAATCAGACTCGCCGGTTTTCCACGGGAACCGCACGATAATACGATCCTTGTTGCTGTCGACGTAGCTTTCGTAATCGGTAATGCCCAAGCCGACAAGACGATCTTCGATAACCGTTTTAGCAGCAGTCATCTGCTCAGGGGTAGCATCTACATCGCCGTCCGGCATAAACGTGACGTCCACGCCACCGCGGATATCAATGCCGAAACGGATGTCCGAAGCGCCCTTAACATAGACATTTTTGGTATCGCCGTATTGATAGCTGACACCAAAGATTGCCGTAAGGGAAAATACAACAATCAAAATCGCCACGACGAACAACGGCCATGACTTCCCTCTCTTGTTCATAGAAACCTCCAACAATATGCCCACACCGGTGGGCGGGATACTTTATTACTGCTGATCAGCCAGCAGCTTTTCGACCACAGCCAGGCGTACGCAGACGCACAGCAGTGCGGAAGCGGTTTCGACCTCGTCCAGGCTCGGATACGTGGGCGCAATACGCAGATGAGAGTCGTCGGGGTCCTTGTGGTACGGATAGGCAGAACCGGCGCCAGTCAAGGTCAGACCACAGTCCTTGCAGAGCTGGGCTACACGCTTGGCGCAGCCAGGCATCACATACAGACTGATGAAGTAACCACCCTTGGGGTTGGTCCAGTGCGCAATATTGCCGCAGGGCGTCAGCTTCTGTGCAAAAGCGGTCTTGACTGCGTCAAAGCAGGGCACCAGACGGCGACGGTGTTTTGCCATGTGTGCCAGCACGCCTTCCTTATTTTTCAGGAAGCGAACATGACGCAGCTGGTTCATCTTATCATAGCTGATAATCATGGCGGAGAAACGCTTGCAGATGTACTTCATGGCATTTTCGCTGCAGGCAACCGCAGAAACACCGGCTCCCGGGAACGTGATCTTGCTCGTGGAAGTGAACATGAAAACGCGGTCCTCGTGACCATACTTCTTGCTTTCGTTCAGCAGTACGGGGGTCTCGATGATTTCCTCCGTCAAATGGTGGACAATGTAAGCCTCATCCCAGAAGATTTTAAAGTCGGGAGCGGCAGTTTTCATGGCGGCAAGGCGGCGAATCGTTTCGTCGCTGTAGGTGTAGCCGTCGGGGTTGGAATACTGCGGCACGCACCAGATTCCCTTGATCGTATCATCTTCAGCAACAAGTTTCTCGATCATGTCCATATCAGGGCCATCCTCCGACATGGGAATGTTGATCATCTCAAATCCCATCTCTTCGGTAATGGCAAAGTGACGGTCATAGCCAGGAACCGGGCACAGGAACTTGCGTTTTTCGACCTGGGACCACGGGCAGGGAGATTCGGGATAGCCGAACATATATCCAATCGCCATCAGGTTGTACATCAGCTGCAAGCTGGAGTTGCCGCCTACAAAAACTTCCTCCGGCTTGACACCCATCACATCAGCAAAAAGTTCGCGCGCTTCGTACAGACCTTCGAGATTGCCGTAGTTGCGGGCATCAAAACCATCATCGGTGGTATAGTCGTCCATTTTCAGCAGATCCATAGCCAGGTCCATCTGGTGAGGGCCCGGTTTGCCGCGGGCCATATTCAGCTTCAGACCCATATCCTGAAACTTCTTGTACTCTGCCGTCAGTTTTTCCTTTTCGGCGGTAAGCGCAGCGCGGTCCATTGTGAGATAGTCTGCCATATCATTTCCCCCTATAATATAGTTTCCTGCTGGCTCCCCTCTATTTTGACGCAGTCGCAGGCATACACTACATTATATACGATTTGCATCAAAGAAACAAGCATTTTCTTTAGCGGACCACTATAAAAAGATAAAAAAACGAAAAAACATGCACAGAAAAATCGCTTCGGATTATTTAAATATCGTCTTTTGAGCAGTTTCCTTAATACTGATAAGCAGCGAAGGGGACGTACATATGGAAATCTGACCAAGCCAAAACACCGGCTAGTCCCCCTCTCCTTTTAAAGCCGCCAATCGGAAATGCGCCCCGCACGATACTTTGTGCGGGGCGCATTTTATATGTTGTTTTTATTTGTGATACTTCATACCGGCATTGATGGTGCAGGCGCGATAGAGCTGCTCTGTCAAAACCAGTCTTGCCAGCTGGTGCGGCAGTGTGATGCGTCCCAGGCTGATGCGAGCCTGCGCTGCACGTTTTACAGTTTCATCCAAACCGTGTGAAGAGCCGATGACAAAGGCAACATCCCCTGCACCACTGCCGGCGCGTTGGGCCAGCAGTGATGCCAGTTCCTCGCTGGAAATCTGCTTGCCTTCTACGCAAAGCGCCACAAGATACGCGCCTTTCCGCACAGCATGCAGGATGGCCTCCCCTTCTTTTTGAAGCGCCCGTTGGATCTGTTTATCGCTGGCATTTTTGTCTGCAATAGCCGCTTCCGGCAATTCTATAATCCTGAAATTGCAAAATCCGCCCAGACGTTTCTGGTATTCCGCCACACCTGCCGCAAAGTAGCTGGCGTTGAGTTTTCCAACACAAATCAAATCCACGTTCTGCATGATGGTTCTCCGCCTTTAAAATTCCAGATACGGGCTGATGTCATTACGTGTCTGTGCCTGAATGGTCACATCCCGCCCCGGCTGAATACCGGCGGCAAGGAGCACGCTATATACCGTTGTCAGCGCCAGTTCCGGCGAATTGTTCGTCTGGCTCAGGTGGCACAGTGCAAACTTTTTGCACCCTTCCTGAATCAAATCCAGAATAGCCGCGGCGCAAGCCTTGTTGTCAAGATGCCCTCGGTCACTGGCAATCCTTTTCTTCAAGTAATAGGGATAAGGTCCTCCGTGGAGGCTGAAGGCGTCGTAGTTGGCTTCCAGCGCAACAAGATCGCACCCCATCAGGTTATCTTCCACGACGGGAGTCAGTACCCCCAGGTCGGTAGCAATGGCCATACGGTGCTGATCCGGCGTTACAATGCGATATCCGCAGCAAGGAACATCATGGCTGGTAGGGAAAGCGGTCACACGGAAGGGCCCCACATCCAACGCCTGTCCTCCGTCCACTGCCATCCGTTCCACGGCGGGGGGCAATGTTCCCCGGGATTCCAGCGTATCCAGCGTATCCGCCCTGGCATACACCGGAACAGGGTGCTTCTTTAAAAATGTGTCCAGGCCCGCCACATGATCAGAATGTTCATGGGTAATCAGAATTCCCGCGCAGTCACCGATGGCGAGATCCAGCTTGCGCAGTGCCGTGAGTGTTGTGCGACAACTTTTCCCCATATCAACCAGCAGATACTTTTTATCCTGTAACACCAGCCCGCAATTGCCGGATGATCCCGAATACAAGGTGGTAAATAGTGCCATTCTACCCTTTCCTTTTTGCTTCAAATGCCATAAAAAGTGGGCCGCCGTTGGGCGGCCCATGACTTGTTTTTGTTCAGATTGCGCGGGTGACGGCATTGGCCGGTATTTCTACACGGCGAATATCCGCTCCCAAAAGCTGCAGCTTTTCTACGATATTTTCATAGCCGCGCTCAATGTGGATCGTCTCATCGATCTCACTTACACCGTTGGCAGCCAGGGCAGCCACAACCATGGCTGCGCCAGCGCGGAGATCTGTGGCACGCAGCGGTGCCGGGCGAAGCTCTTCCACGCCTTCAACTACAGCCACTTGGCCATCCACCTGAATGTTAGCCCCCATATGGATGAGTTCATCCACATAGCGGAAACGATTCTCCCAGATTCCCTCGGTCACGATGGAAGTGCCATCCGCCAAAGTAAGCAGGGCGGTCATCAGCGGCTGCATGTCAGTAGGAAATCCGGGATGCGGCATCGTCTTGACTTTCAGCGGCTTCAGCGTTCCGGTACGGGTGATACGCAGAGCATCATCATATTCCTGAATCGTACATCCGGCGGCACGAAGTTTGGCCGTAATCGGTTCAAGATGCTTGGGAATGATATTGTGCAGCATCACATCGCCTTTGGTGATGGCAGCTGCCACCATGTAACTGCCAGCTTCGATCTGATCAGGGATGATGGCGTAATTACATCCGTGAAGGCTTTGAACACCATGAATCTTAATGACGTCGGTGCCCGCACCGTGTACATCAGCCCCCATCATATTAAGGAAGTTTGCCAGATCCACGATGTGCGGCTCACGGGCAACGTTTTCCAGAACGGTTGTGCCTTCCGCCAGAACGGCCGCAAGCATGGCGTTCATCGTTGCGCCTACAGAAACCGTGTCAAAAAAGACATGGCCTCCCACCAGTTTATCCGCCTTTACATGAATCTGACCATATTCCACCGAATCATCGGCCCCAAAAGCCGTAAAGGCTTTCAAATGCTGATCGATCGGGCGTGGACCAAGATTGCAGCCACCCGGCATAGCAACCTGGCCGGTACCGAACCGTCCGAGCAGTGCGCCCAGAAAGTAATAGCTGGCACGCATCTGGCGGGACAATTCATTGGAAACTTCGGTACAGTCAAGATGGGTGGTATCGATTTCGTAGGTGCTGCGGCTTACCATCCGGATGCTGGCGCCCAATTCACTGAGAATCTGGAGGGATGCCATCACATCGCTGATGCAGGGAAGATTTTCAATCAGACATTTATCAGCAGCTAAAATCGTGGCAGGTAAAATGGCTACGGCTGCATTTTTGGCACCGCCGATATTCACATCACCCTGCAGCGGGGTTCCCCCGCGGATCACAAATTTTTCCAAATGTAGCTCTCCTTTGCGCGGTACTCTGTGCAAGATTCCTCAACCTTATCAGAATATCTTTGCGCACTTTGCTTAATTATACACCATTACACTGTATTTGAAAAGCATTCCCCATCACAAATGCAAAAACTTTGTGAAAAAGCACCAGTGTTTGACGGTGTACAGCCACTTTTTTGAGCGGCCTTACATGTTGGGGAACAAAGTCTGGGCACTGAACAAACTGCCGTTGTAGTACATTTCAAAATGGCAATGGTTACCGGTAGAGTTGCCGGTCGATCCCACTTCGCCAATCTTGTCCCCCTGTCCGATGGCTTGTCCCTGGGTTACCGAAATGGCCGACATATGCGCATACAATGTCTTGTATCCGTTGCCGTGGTCAATCTCTACGTAGTTTCCGTAGGAGTAATGCCAACCGGCTGCGATGACCGTACCGGAGTCCGACGCGTAAATATAGGTTCCGTATGGCGCACAGATATCAGCACCACGATGTCCACTGCTCATCCAGCGGCTTACATAGGTGTAATTGGGAACCGGCCAAATGAAGTTGCCGGAACCAACCTGTGCCACCATACCGCTCTTCAGCCGTGTGCCAGTCACTGTGATTTCCGGTACGGCTGCCTTGGTCACCGTATACGAGATTGCCTGACGGTCGGTAACAACGCCGTCGATCATTGTCACCTCATAGGTGACATCCTCCGAACCGTCCTCGCCTTCCTGCAAAGTGACAATCTTGCCGAAATCATATTCGGAAGACTCCGAATTCTGCGTATCAAAGGGAATGGCTACCGTTTCGGTTTCCTGACGCACAACTTTAACTTTCAGCAGTTCCGCCGATCCCACACCTGTGATCAGTTCAGTGCCGGCGTCGACTTCCTGGTCAAGGGTAAGAAGTTCGGGATTCATCTGTGCCAACGAGTCAAAGGATACACCGGTCGTATCCACGATGCTCTGTACGGTATCGCCATCGACTGCAGTGTAGGTTTTGATACCGGACCCTGCATTCAATTCGTTGATGATGTCACTGTAGGAACTGATGGATTCATTCAGATATACGCCGTCCAGCAGACGGATCTCGTGGGCAAAGGCCGTATACACCGACGGGTCCGTTGTGTCCTCGAACGGTTCTTTGATACTCTCCAGATAGGTCCGCAGATGATCGCCCTCGGTGGTGACAAAACGCAGTTCTCCGTCAATATAGACAGCCGTGGCGTCCACGATTTCATCACTGGCGGTGCGCAGAATGGCGTTGGCAATTTCGCTCTCGGTCATCGTCTGGCCGGAAACTGCCAGCGTATAGGTCGGAGCTACATCCCACTGGGTGTCGGGTACGCTGGCCCCGCTTTCCACCAGCATGCTTTTGGCGGTGTTGATACGGGACTGCACATCGTCACGGGCATTTTCAAATACCTGTTCGTTGGCCACGTAGCCAACGCTTTCGCCATTTACCTGAACGTCCAGCACAAAGCGGAGGTTCAATCCGTTGCGCACAATGACAACGAGAGCCGCCGCAGCAAGGGCAGGTAAAAAGTAAGTAATGGCATTCCAGACAATGGGATAGTATTTTTTGACGCCGCGGCGAAAATACTGCACTTTTGCCGCGCGGATCTGACTGGCATCCTCTTCCTCAAGGACCTCCGGCAGTTCCCGGATATGTCGGATTCCCGAAGCCATGCGTGTGAACGGACTGGTAAGGTCTTCCACCAGCGTCATAATGCCCAACACAAAGGGTCGGACGATCATCAACAGCAGATTCCCTACCGTGGCTGCAATGGCACCCACGATCACGCGGACCTTCCGCCATGCGCAAACGCCCGCATACTCGACCCAAAAGCCGACCATATACAGGAAATTGCCTATCACATAGCTGTAGGGAATCTTCGCAAAGATTCCGTTTATCCGGCGGCGATGGCTTTCTCGTCTCTTTTTGCGGTGCCAGGCGCGCACCGTGCGCTTACAGCGCCAGTCGTCCAGACGCTGCGACAGGCTGCTTCTTTTTTTTTGATTCGGTTGTTTATCAGTCTGGGTGGAATTCAAGGTACGGGGTCTCCTTTCCGCGTAAGAACGTGGCAAAGACAAGGTGTGTTTCCGCCATGGAAAAACACTCAAAACTCACTAAGGTCCCAACCGCCGAGCATTTTCTCCATCTGCAATAGGTTCTGCATGTCAGGTGGCACCGGACTGTCCACTCTGACAGTTTCACGGCTCATGGGATGGACAAAACGCATCACAGCACAATGCAGTGCATGGCGGCTGATCAGTTCTGTGCTTCCACCGTAGAGTGTATCCCCTGCCAGCGGATGCCCAATATATGACATGTGCACCCGAATCTGATGGGTTCGCCCTGTCCGCGGCGTACAAGCCAGCAAGCTGTGTCGTGGCCCGGAAGCAAGAACTGTGTATTCGGTCAGACTTTCTTTCCCTAGTGGTGTCACACAGCGACCAATGATGGAATCGCCTCGTCTGCCAATTGGGGCTTCGACCCGTCCCGGTCCCAGCGGCAGGGACCCTTGCACGATTGCCAGATAACATTTCTGCACATGGTTTGCCAAAAGCGGTGCAGCAAAGGCATTCTGCGCACAAAGCACAAGGCCGCTGGTATTTTTGTCGATCCGGTTTACAGGCCGAAAAACGCCGGTTTTTCCCTGGCTTTGCAGGTAATAGATCCAGCCATTTGCCAGGGTATGGTCCGGATAATTCAGTGTGGGATGAACTGCCAAACCGGCCGGTTTATCCAGCACGACAGCAAAATCATCTTCATAAGCGATAGACAACGGGATCGGCTGCGGCACAACACTGGTAGGCGGTTCCGGCGGCAAAACAAAGGAAATACATTGTCCGGTATGTACCGGCTGATCGGTATGTATGACCCGGCCGTCGGCAAAAAATCCCTGCCCTGTATGCTTGACGGATTTGATCAAGCCGGCAGTTACGCCGCAGGTACGCAAAAAAAGCCCAAGGCGTTGGCCTTCAGCTTTGGACGGCACGACATAACGCAGTTCCATTGGCTCGTGCGTCCTCCTTTTGCACCCATATACGGTTATTATAACACAAAGGTTTCCGTGATGCAAACCCAATGTTTGGCATCGCAGGCAACAAAAATGGCACACCCGCGCAGTGACGCTGCGGGCGTGCCGGAACGTTCATAAAAACGACTGGACCGTAAGCCGGGTTCTGTATCAAACGACGATCTATCTTGGCCTTGCGTCGCCGCAAGGCTCACGCCATCACCGGGACGCGCGAGGCTCCGCATAATGTCCCATACGGATGTTGCTTCAAGCAGGGTTTACATAGCCGCAAAGTCGCCAGTGCGCTGGTGAGCTCTTACCTCGCCTTTCCATCCTTACCACACCTGAAGTGTGGCGGTTTCTTTCTGTTGCACTATCCCTGGGGTCACCCCCGGCTGCCGTTAGCAGTTGCTATGCCTCTGTGAAGCCCGGACTTTCCTCAGGCAGCTCTTGCGAACTGTCCCGCCGCCGTATGTTCCACTCGTTTTCGGCTTAGTATAGCATACTTTCTCTTCCTTGGCAAGTATCACAGCAAAAGCTGCAACAGCAGAAGTGTTATAACGCCGGGCACTCCAAGTACGGCGGCCACGAATCCCGTAAAACGATTGAGCGGCAAGGAAACGCCTGTCACCGGTTCCAGCAGAGCCAGAACCGCCATAGCACCAAGCCCGCAGACGGCTGCCCCCAGCAAAGTCAGGACCGGATGCCGCTGATGGGCCGCACATCGGGCTGCCACCAGCAGACAGATTCCGGCGCCGCCCCAAATCCACCAGGATGTCATGGGTCCTCACCTCCCGAGCGCAGCAGGCGCAGCAAAGCGCGGCAACGGCACATCAGTGCGGCGTGCTGGTAAGTCAGCTGCTCGATATAAAACGGGTCCTGTGCCTCCTCAAAGGCCACCTCGTTGGCGCGCAATTCCTGCATCGCCGTCTTCAGTTCTGACTGGGCGGCACGCCGCTCTTTTTCCTGGCGGGTCATTCGCTTGAACACAGGCTTCTCCCCCATCTTACAGCAAAATACAAATCAGACCATCACAGCCTTCGTTGATGATGCGCTCCAGCGTCACCTGCAGTCGGTTGCGAGCCTCCTGGGGCATGTGCAGCAGTTTTGCCTGCACGCCTTCGCTGACCAGTTCATTGAGGCTCTTTCCAAAAATGTTGGTGCTCCAAAGTTTTCCGGGATCGGTTTCAAAATCTGCCAGAAGACTTTTGATCAGTTCTTCCCCCTGCTGCTCGCTGCCAACTGTGGGTGAAAGTTCGGTATGGATATTGGCACGCATGATGTGCAAACTCGGTGCGCTGGCCGACAGGCGTACGCCGTACTGTCCGCCCTGACGAACAATCTCCGGTTCTTCCAGCGTCAGTTCATCAATACCGGGCATCACGATGCCATATCCGGTCGCCTCCACTTGATCGAGAGCGGATTTGATCTTATCGTAGGCACGTTTGGCGCGCGCCAGGCTGACAACACAGGGCAGCAGGCTTGCCTCGTCAACAATATCAAGCCCCGTCTGCTCCCCGAGAATTTTGTAGAAAATGTCGGATGCGATATTGGCCGTAATGCGGACCGTCCCGGTTGCCAGATCCATTCCCGTGAGCGCTGTACCCACGATGTATTCGCAGTTCAATTGAGGACGTTTGCCCGCAACATCGGCCATCTTGCGGATGGTGCCGGCATACTCCAACATAGCCGTATACACGGCATTTTGCAGCCAGTGGCCCGGTTCCAACATTGTCACCCAGCTCGGCATGTGAACGGCAATTTCTCGCACAGGAAATTCATAGAGAAGCGTCTGCAGCAAACGGTCCACTGTCTCAGCCGTCATCGTCACGCAGTTGATAGGAAAAACGGTGTGCTGGTAGAGATCTGACATCTGTGCCGCCAGCTGCTGGGCCGCATCGGATTCCGGTTCTGCACAGTTGAGGAGGATCAGATACGGTTTCCCGATGGCATCCAGCTCGGTCACAATACGCTGCTCCGCATCCTGGTAGGCTTTGCGCGGAAGATCCGCCACCGAGCCGTCGGTGGTAACCACCACACCGACCGTGGCATGCTCCCGGATCACGCGACGTGTCCCTGTCTCCGCTGCCAGATCAAAGGGAACTTCATGGTCAAACCACGGACTCTTGACCAGGCGCGGCGCATCATTTTCTTCGTGCCCCAGTGCTCCCTCAACCATGTATCCGACACAGTCGATGAGGCGAGCCCGAAAACTTCCGCCACCCGAGAGTTCAATGTTGACAGCCTTTTCGGGGATAAACTTCGGTTCCGTCGTCATGATCGTTCGCCCGGCCGCGGACTGCGGCAATTCGTCGTTGGCCCGCGCCCGGTATGCGTCGTTCTGGATGTGGGGCAGCAGCATCAATTCGGAAAAACGTTTGATAAACGTGCTCTTACCGCTGCGCACCGGCCCCACCACACCAAGGTAGATATCGCCCCCGGTGCGCTGCGCAATATTCTGATAAATCTGTTCCTGAGTCACGGTCGTTCCTCCTTTACAGCGCCGCCGGAATCAGCAGGCATACCGTTTCCGTTGTGAGATCCTGGGGGGCTTTGCCGTCGCTCTCCATGCGGTTGGCCGCCACCAGATCCCTGGCCCGCGCATGATAGCGCTTGGCAATGTCAAACACAAGCTCTCCTTCTTGCGCATAGTAGAGATACAGCGCCGGACCGTCGTTTCCCTCTGCATATTCTTCGCCCAGTTCCACCTCGCAGAGAGCCTCACTGTTGGTAGCTTGCAAAAGCATTCCGGACGTTTCGATTTCCAATTCCACACGCAGCTTGGCACCGCTTTTCCCACTGATGACCCGGACCAGGGACGCGCCCATACAGGTGCATGCCTCTGCGGTGGAACCGTTCCAGCTGCCGTCGGGACGCCACTGGAAAGGCTTGTCATAACAGACAAGTTCCCCGCGCTCGTCCGCGCAAAAAACATGGGCAGTCCCCTTGCCCATCAGGCAGATTCTCCCGCCGTTGTCTGCTTCTTCCTGAGTCGGAACTGCAGCCCCCAGCGTGACCAGGCATCCTTTCACGGTCACTTCCGGGTCCGGAAGTTCATCTTCCAGAACGATGTTGACATGTCCGGTCAGATCTGCTGTCGGGTTCAGCAGCTTGCAGGTGGTCTGCACCGTTTGCGTCTGGCACACCGTGGAATAAGCATCCGCCACCACCGTCCGGGATGTTTTGTGCCATACTTCCAGATGGAGTTTCCAGGTAATTGCCAGGCCGGCTTCCCCGCTTTCCTCTGCGGCTGTCAGCGTGGCAGCCAAAACCTGTCCCCAGACCATGCAGGTATCGTCCTCTGCTACGCCGGGCAGGTCCACCGTCTGCTGTACGGGCAGCTCTTTCTGGCGAACCTCCAGCTCCTCGGAGTTTTCCGGCTGATAGCAGACCTGCATTTGCAGCGTGCCCTGCACGCTGGCCTGGCCGGTTTGGAGTGATACACTCCCCAGGCTAAAACTGCCGTCAATATCCAGTACGGATTCTCCAACACCGGGAAGCGACAGGGCGGTTTCAGCGGTGAGTGTCTTTTCTTCTGCCGCAATGCGCTGCAGCCCGGTCAGTTCACGCGTTCGCTGTTCAATCCCGCAATCCGCCAAGGAAGTCAAGAGTTCGCACTCCTTGGTGGCCAGCACCGCGCCACACAGAATGTACGCACCACGCAGGTCGATTCGATGCTCGCTGACTGCCCGACAGTTGCAATATTCCGGTTCACCCCAGATTTGGGCAGGTCCTTCGGCGTAGGTGCCGGCGGGAAGCTCGACCGATTTCTCAAAAGCGAACTTCTGTTCCGTGCGGTACAGACGGCAACCCGGTTCTTCGCTCTGATAATACACTGTACAGCGCAGATAGCCTTCGCTCTGCCAGCGGGTGCCCGTCACACGGTTTTGCAACACGACCGGCTCGATCAGGCACTTTACGATTTTGAACACGGCCGGAAGATAGTCCGGAATCAGAATTTCCGTTTCTACCGGGAGTTCCAGCCGCGTTTCCCAACGGCCCCCGTATGCCGCTATGGTGTCTTTAAACACCTTAAGTTCCATGTTTGATTGCCCCTTTCCATGTATCGCTTGGTTGGCTGTCTGGTGCATGTATATGCGGCGGGGCAAAAAAATAATCCCTGTCTTTCGGCAGGGATTTTCATTTCAAACTTTAAATGCCGCGCGAAGCAACCAGCGCAACGCGCGCGGGCAGCGAACCACAACCACATGCATGGCATACACCTCACTTTCGTTCCGTGATGTATGCCATACTATGCAGCCGGATGGATTCTGTGTTACCCGTCGGCCCGTGTCAGCACAACAAGACCGTGTCCACCGCTGCATCGCAGATGCGCCACCGGCGCTGTGAATTCATTGCTGGTTCCCAGCGGATAATCCAGTTCTGACAAGGTGGCATCTTGCAATGGATAATACACGCCTTGCAGCGTGACACCGGTCATTGGCGTTCCCAAAGCAAAGACTGACAGATACATCCAGTCTTTGCGGTCCAGGGCCAGTTCCCGTCCCGGCAGCAGATAGTGCATTTCGCTTCTTGCATCCGCCAGAATTGCCTTAACACCATGCAGCGCAAGGTACAGACCGGTGGAAACGTTGGCGAACATGTGTTCAACGCGAGCACCACCCAAAGCGCCGAGCAGAACCACTTCTTCGTACCCTTGTTCCACCAGCCACCGAGCAGCAAACTGGGTATCGGTATCATCCTTGACATGGGGTAGCACAATGGTTTCCCGGTCTGTTTCGGGTTGCGGAGCCGAATCAAAATCGCCCACGATCAGGTCAGGCCGCAATCCGAGCCGGGCCGCGTTGCGATACCCGGCGTCACAGGCCACGATAAAATCCCCCGGCTGAACATATACAGCCATTTCGGCTTCCACCGGTACGGCCGAAAACACAACGGCACGTTTGCTCATCGTTCCCACTCTTTCCGGGCGTTGGCCTCCTCGTACATGGCCAGATAACTGGCATACCGGGATTTGCTGATCTTGCCCTGCTCTACTGCATCGCGCACAGCGCATCCCGTCTCACTGCGGTGAGAGCATCCCGTAAACCGGCACTGACCGAAATACGGCTCAAATTCCGGGAAGGTATGCTGCAAGTCCTCCTTGGGGATGCGGCAGAGTTTCTGCGCCTCCAGACTGGCGAAACCGGGGGTATCGGCCAGACGTCCGCCGCAGATCTCAAATATTTCCACTTCCCGTGTTGTGTGTCGCCCACGACCCAGTTTCTGGCTGATCTGTCCCGTTTCGCGTTTGAGCTCAGGCGCCAGTGCGTTCAGAAGCGTGGATTTACCGACGCCGGAGTTTCCGCAAAAAGCGCACAAATGTCCTTGGATATAACTGCGGATGGTATCCAGCCCTTCCCCCGTTTCATAATGAAGCTGGATCAGAGGGATTCCACTGGTTGCATAAGCCTGAGCCAGCTGATCGGCAGCGACGAGATCTGCCTTGGTCACTACCAGGACCGGCTGAACATCCTTATAAATGGCTGCCGCGGCCAGCTGGTCCAACACCAGGGTACTGGGAACGGGCTGGGTCGTGCTGGCAACGATAAACAGGATGTCAAGGTTCGCAACCGGCGGCCGTACAAAAACATTCTTACGGGGCAGAATTTCATCGATCATGGTTCCATCCGTGGACAGGACCACATTGTCTCCCGCCACCGGTGAGATACCGCGCTTGCGGAAAATGCCCCGCGCCTTACATTCCGCAATTCCTTCCGGGGTGCGGACGTAATAGAAGCCGCCAATGCCTTTTGTGATATAATTCATCGTATTTGCCATCGTCAGATCGGGTTGCCCTGTGCATCACACGGAACACCGTTCTCATTTACCATGGAGCCGTCCGGGAACTGGTGAATTTCGTGGCTGCCGTCGCTGCTCCACCACCAGCTCTCCTGAATCGTTCCGTCACCACTGGGAGCCGGCGTTTCTGCCGGTGTTTCCGGTACACCCGTGGAAACCACCAGTGTGATGATGGAGCTCACACGTGCTTCTGTACCGGCGGCCGGCGTCTGATTCAGGACAGTGCCGGCAGGTTCCGAACTGGCTTGTTCAATGGTACGCACCGAGAAGTTCAGCACCTTCAGGTCGTTCTTTGCGTCATCCAGGGTCTTGCCGGTCACACTGGGCACATAATTGGTATTGCTGATAACGGCACGGCTGACATACAGGATAACCGTCGAGTCGCCTTCCACCGTTTCACCGGCGGCGGGGCTTGTATAAATCACGGCACCGTTCGCCACCGTATTATCCTGCATGGGCTTCTGCAGAACATTCAGGCCCATATCCTTAAGGGTCTGCTCGGCGTCTTCCGCCACCATGTTTTTGGTTTCGGGAATCGTGACATATTGGGTGCCAAGGCTCACCGTCAGCGTGATTTTTTGTCCCTCTTTCACGGTACGGCCCGCCTTGGGATTCTGGCGGATGATGGTGCCGGCCGGATAGGTCGAATTATACTCCTCTGCTTCCTGGAGTTTGAGGAGCGTGTTGTAATCTGAGGCGCGGTATTCGTCCAGCGTCATACCAACGAAGTTGATAACCGTAACGTCTGCGCGGTTGGAGAACAACAGGTTGCTGGAATTGGTGAAAATCAAATAGATAAGAATGGCGGCACCAATGACAAAAGCCACGGCCATACCAAAGAATACCGGAAGAATCGACAAAGACCTCTTGTCCTTATGTCCCTTTTTGGAAGATTTGCTCCGCCCCGGGTTCGATGTTCCGACGCGACGGGCATCCCCGGTACGGATGGTACCGGACTTGGCCCCGGATTTGGCGTTGTTCACAACGCGGTTGATGTTCTTTTCTGGATTATCCTGCATATTTCTGTACTCATACTCGAAACGAACCGAAGGGTTCCGTTTGAATTCCTCGATGGCCTGAAGCATTTCCTGCGCGCTCTGATAACGATTGGCAGGATCTTTCTCCATAGCCTTTTCGGTGATCTGGCGAAGGCCCTCCGGAACGTTGGGGGCAACCTGCGCCAGCGGTTTTGCCTTATCGGAGATCTGCATGATGGCAATGGATACCGCACCATCGCCATCAAAGGGCAGCCGGCCGGAAAGCATTTCATACAGCATGACGCCTACCGAGTAGATGTCTGTGCGAGCATCCGTTTTATCGCCTTTGGCCTGTTCCGGGCTGATATAGTGCACCGAGCCGATGGCCTTGTCGCTGACGGTCTGGCTCTGCGCACGGGAAAAACGGGCAATGCCAAAGTCCATCATCTTGATGGAACCATCCGCCAACAGCATGATATTCTGCGGTTTGACGTCGCGGTGGATGATGCCCTTGGAATGGGCATGCTGCAGAGCGCCCAACACCTGCGTAGCAAAATGCACCGTTTCCTTCCAAGTGAGGGCACCGCCGCGCTGCTTCAGATACTCTTTCAGCGTAATACCGTCTACATATTCCATGACGATATACTGGAGTTTATCGGTAACCGAAACGTCGTACACCTTCACAATGTTCGGATGGTCCAAAATTGAAATGGCCTTGGACTCATTCTTAAAACGACGGACCAGCTCCTCGTTGTCCAGGAATTCTTCCTTGAGCACTTTCACCGCAATGGCATTGCCGGTTTTTTCGTCAACACCACGGTACACGTTGGCCATGCCGCCCACGCCGACCAGGCTTTGAATCAGATACCGGCCATCCAGCCGTCTCCCAATCAGATTATCCATTGTTGACCTCCGTTGTTTCCACGCCCATAAGCAAAACCGTAATGTTGTCCTGGCCACCGGCTTGCAGTGCACGATCTACCAGAATACTGGTTGCATCAAAGAATGGTACTTCTGTTAAGATTCGTGCGATCTCACTGTCCGGAATCATATTGGTCAGCCCGTCCGTACACAAAAGCAGAATGTCACCGGCCTCAATTTCGCAACGGTTATATTCCGGCACAATGTTGGCGGCAACACCCAGTGCCCGAGTAATCAGATTTTTCTGCGGATGCAGGGATGCCTGCTCCCTCGTGATCTGACCACTGTCCACGAGCTGCTGTACCATAGAATGATCCCGTGTGATCTGCCGAAGGATTCCCTCATGATACAGATACGCGCGGGAATCTCCGGCGTGGACAATGTGTGCGTAACCATTCCCGGCGTAGGCGCAAACGCCGGTGGTACCCATGCCCAGCATTTCCGGATCGGAAGTGGCTTTATCGTACACGGCACGGTTCGTCACATCGAATCCCCGCATGATAAAGCTCTTTTCTCCTCCCGGCTGCAAGGCGCGCATCTGCCGGGCAAAATACTGCTGCATGGTATCGGTTGCGATGCGGGCAGCGATGCGCCCGCCATTTACGCCTCCCATACCGTCACATACAATACCCCAGGCCGTACCGCCCGCCAGCTGCTGTGCACAGTAATTATCCTGATTTTCCTGGCGACAACTGCCGATATCGGTGATCGCGGCGATCTTCATTCAGGACGTTCCTTTCCTTGGTTTATTCATTGCTGCCATCTGTGTTCAGGTAGCTGCCTGCGCATCCTCACGCCGCAGCTGGCCGCACGCCGCACTGATGTCCGTTCCCAGACGGCGGCGCACCGTCGCATTGACTCCCAAATGTTCCAGTTCCTGCTGGAACCGGCGCACATTGGCTTCGTCGGTGGCGGAATAAGGACTGCCATCCACCGGATTGATGGGAATGAGATTGACATGTGCACCCATTCCATGAATCAGATGGGCGAGTTTTTGCGCCATCTCAGAACTGTCATTGACGCCACGCACCATGGAATATTCAAAGCTGATACGCCGTCCCGTTTCTTTCTGGTACCGGCGGCAGGCCGGGATCAACTCCTCCAGAGGATAGGCGTCGTTGACCGGCATCATGGAAGACCGCACTTTGTTATCCGGTGCGTGAAGGGAAACGGAAAGTGTCAGTTGTAGATGACGCTTGGCCAGCTCATCGATTTTGGGAACCAACCCACAAGTCGAGAGACTGATATTGCGCATACCGATGTTTACGCCTTCCGGGCAGGAAATGATTTCGAGGAAATCCATTACATTGTCGAAATTGTGCAGCGGTTCTCCGATGCCCATCAAAACAATGTGGGAAACGCGCTCCCCGGAATCTTTCTGTGCCGTGTAAATCTCTGATGCAATCTCGCCGGGCGTAAGGTCGCGCACACGTCCGGCCTGCGTTGAAGCGCAAAACCGGCATCCCATGGCACAGCCCACCTGGGTGGAAACACAGACGGTATTTCCATATTTATACCGCATCAGGACCGTTTCGATACAGTTTCCGTCGGCCAGCTGCAACAGATATTTGACGGTCCCATCTTTCGACTGCTGTCGCCGCCGAATGGAAGGGGCCGCAATGGTACACTGGTCTTCCAGAACCGTCAGCAGTGTTTTGGGCTGATCCGTCATCTGGGAGAACTCCGTCACCATTTTCTGGTGCAGCCACTTAAAGATCTGCTTGGCACGGAACTTCGGCTGCCCCAGCCCTACAACAAAGGCCGTCAGGGCGTCCAGTGTCAGATCTGACAAACAGATTTTTTGTGTCTCACTCACGGGAGCTTCCCCTTTCCCATTTTATAGTATAAACCAAAATTATGTCGAAAGTTTTTCCAAAATGGCTACAAAAAAGCCGTCCGTTCCGGTTTTATGCGGCAGGAACAACGTCCCGAAGGGGCCCTGCTGCATACCGGGAAGCGAAAGTTCCGGCGCTACCACATGAAACTGCGGATTATGGTGCAGGAATACCTCAATCTGATTTTGGTTCTCCTGCACATTGATTGTACAGGTAGAATACACCAAACGGCCGTTTTCGGCAAGGGAATCGGCACCATTTTGCAAGATTTTTTGCTGAATGACGCACAAATTCTCCATTCCATCCAAGTCTTTATAACGAATATCCGGCTTTTTGGCAATGACGCCCAGGCCGGAACACGGCACATCGCACAATACACGGTCAAACTGTCCCCAGGTTGTTTGCGGCACAGTGGCATCATTGTGCATTGCTCTGGCGCAGGTCACCCCGCAGCGTTGGAATGCCTTTTCCAGCAAAGCTACCCGCGCCGAAATCGCTTCTCCGCTGATCAGCGTCCCGATATTGTGCATTTCCTGAGCCAACGTCAGGCTCTTTCCGCCTGGCGCTGCGCAAAAGTCTGCAACACGTTGCCCCGGCTTTGCCTGCACACACAATGCGGCAAATTGGCTGGCCAATCCCTGCACGTGGTAATCCCCTCGTGCAAAAGCCTGTCCCCCTGCCGGTGAGCCTTGAAAATCCACCAAGAGCGCATGTTTCCATGGTCCTTGTTCAACCGTACACCCTTGCGCCTGAAGCGCTTGTGTCAGGACCTCATCCGTCGTCTGAAGTGTATTGACCCGGATGGCCGATTTGGGACGATTGCGGAAGGCTTCTGCTATGGCGAAGGCTTCCCTGCCGTATTGTTCATACAGCAGCTGTGCCACCGCACGGGACAAACAATAATAGATTTGCAACCGTTCCACAGGGTCCGAAAAATCCGTTTCCCGGACGGACAATGCCGCGGCACGGCGCAGAATAGCGTTGACCATACCGGCTGCGCTGGTTTTTCCCAGGGCTTTTGTCAGTTTGACCGACTCATTGACGGCGGCCGGCAGAGGCACCTCCATAAAACGGGCCTGCGCCAACCCGGCACGCAGAATCGCACGAACCGGTGCGTCCAGTTTTTCTATGGGCTTTTTGCTGAAATGACCCAACAAAAAATCCAGAAGCGGCTGATATTCCAACACCGTATAGAAAATTCGTGCCGCAAATGCTGCATCCCGCGCCGACAAAGGAGGTGTACACTTTTTTAATTCTGCATCCAGTACCAGATTTGCGTATCCGGCCTGCTCCTGATGTATCAGCGCCTTAACGGCCAGGCGGCGCGGCGTCACAGGCTGTCCCCCACTTTCAGACGGCGACCGGCGGCCCAGGCTGTGCCTGTCATCGGCTTGCCGCCCTCCGGCGTTACCGTCAGAAGTTCCACAGCTCCGTCTCCGGCAGCAATCGTCAGCGGCTTCAGCGCCAGTACTGTGCCGGGAACCGCACCGCGTTCTTCCTTTGCCAGATGGCACTCCAGAACCTTGATGCGCTTTCCGTCATGTTCAAACCAGGCTACCGGCCACGGATTCATGCCCCGCACCCAGTTGTGAATATGCGCAGCCGTCTGAGTGAAATCAAAGCGTGCCATATCTTTGTTAAGCGGCGGTGCCTGCGTTGCCAATTCGTGCTGCTGCGGTACGGGCTTGAGCTGCCCGCTGGGCAGTTTTTCCAGTGCGGCAACCAGAGTCTTGGCGCCCACTGCACTGACGCGGTCAAACAACTGGCCGCTGGTTTCTTCCGGGTCAATGTCCACAGGTTCTACCATCAGTACATCACCGGTATCCAAGCCCTCGTCCAGCTGCATAATGGACACCCCCGTTCGGCTGTCACCATTCAGCACCGCCCACTGGATCGGAGCCGACCCGCGATACTTGGGCAGCAGAGAGACATGCAGATTGATACATCCATACCGGGCTACGTGCAGCAGCTGCGGCGGAATAATGCAGCCGTAGGCCACCACCACAACGATATCGGGAGCCAGTTCACGAATGACATCGTCGGAAGAACCATCCCGCAGGGTTCGCGGCTGATAAACGGGAATACCATGTTTTTCCGCCAGCTGTTTGACCGGCGGTGCTGTCAGAATCTGCTTGCGTCCCACCGGTTTATCGCGTCGGGTAAAAACTGCGCAAATCTCGTGGCCGGCCTCGATAAGGGCGGCCAGACTTTCTGCAGCAATATCGGGAGTACCCATGAACAGGATTTTCATGTATCAGTCCTCGTTTTCTTCGGGGTAATCATCCTCATAAAAATGGGTGGCCAGATCCATGATGGTAACGCCATCCAGATGGTTGTTTTCATGCTGGATGCAGCGAGCCAACATATCGTCGGCTTCCATCTCGAACCATTCACCGTGGCGGTCCTGAGCCTTGACTTTCACGTGTTTGGAACGGGCAATGGCGCCGTTATGACCCGGGAAAGACAGACAGCCTTCGTAAAGTTCCACCTTTTCATCGCTGAGTTCCAGAATTTCCGGATTGATAAATTCGATGAACTTGTATTCGTAATTTTCGGGAACTTCCTCCGGCATGTCACGATCATCCAGGCAGATGAACAGCCGACGCATCATGCCGACCTGCGGACCGGCCAGGCCCAGCCCGTTCGCGGCCAGAAGGGTTTCTTTCATATCGTCCAGCAGGACTCCCAGACGATCATCAAACTTGGTTACGGGGCGGCAGACTTTTTTCAGGATCGGATCGCCGTCCTGTACGATGGTACGAAGTGCCATAAGAGAATTACCTCCAGTTAATTATTTATAGATCTCCGTCGGAGTTGAAATCCAGAATCACTGACGCCTTTTGCGGCAATTTTTCCTGCGCATAGGCATCCAGTGTTTGGCGCAAAAGCGCCCGGAACGCCGTATCATTTCGGCATTTAAGAGTAAGTTTATATCGGTATTTTCCGTTCAGCATGGCAATGGCCATCGGCGCAGGGCCCAGCAGGCGAAGCGGCATCTTGGGATGTTCGGCCGCTCGCTCAGCCAGCATACTGCCGAAGCGATGCGCGGCCATGGCCACTGCGCCCTCCTGCGCACCGACAAAGCCGACAACGCAAAAAGAGCAAAACGGCGGATACAGACCAAACTTGCGGAATGCGATCTCCTCCCGATAAAAGGCTTCATAATCCTGCGCGGCCGCCAGCTGCAATACCGGATGATTGGGAACGGTTGTCTGAATCAAAGCACGTCCGGGCAAGGCAGCCCGGCCACCGCGGCCGATGACCTGCGTTACAAGGCTGAATACGCTTTCATAGGCACGGAACCCCTGTCCGAACAACAGGGAATCAATTCCCAAAACGCCAACCAGGGTGACCTTTTCAAAATCCAGGCCCTTGGCGACCATCTGGGTGCCAAGCAAGATGTCGTATTCGTGATTGCCGAACTGCGCCAGCATCGTTTCGTGTGCGTTTTTTTGGCTCGTGGAATCCTGGTCCATACGCAGAATGCGGGCATCCGGCAAGAGTTCCGACAATTCTTCCTCCACCCGCTGGGTGCCGAATCCGCTGTAGTTGAGTTTGCCGCCGCACTCGGGGCAAAGCTGCGGCAATGGCCGCACGGTATGTCCGCAGTGATGACACATCAGCGCCTGCTGCGGTTTATGATATACCAGCGGCACGCTGCAGTTAGGGCATTTGAGGACATGTCCACAGGTGGCACACATGCCGACTGTGTGATATCCCCGGCGGTTGAGCAGCAAAATGCTCTGTTCCCCGTTCTCGAGGTTTTCCTGAAGTTCCCGGATCATCCGGTTGCTGACTTCCCTGGGATTGCCGGAGGCCAGCTCGGCACGCATATCGATAAAATCCACCTGGGGCAACGGCCTTCCGCCGTACCGTTTGGTCAGGGTAAGCAGTTTGTATTTGCCATTCTCGGCAGCATGATAGGTTTCCGTCAGCGGTGTGGCCGAAGCAAATAGCAGCAATGCGTTCTCCATCGCCGCGCGCTTTTTGGCTACATCGTGGGCATCATAGCGGGGCGCCGATTCGCTTTGGTACGTATGCTCCTGCTCTTCGTCGATGATGATCAGTCCGATATTTTGTAACGGTGAAAAGATGGCGCTGCGCGTACCTACCACGATGTCCGCATTCCCCTGCTGGATCATGCGCCACTGCAGCAGGCGCTCGGTGTTATTCAGCGCCGAGTGCTGCACCGCCAGCCGATTTCCGAACGTAGATTTCAAACGGCGGATCATCTGCGGCGTCAGGCTGATCTCCGGTACCAGAATCAGTGCTTTTCGCCCCAATTCCAGCGTTCGCTCAATCAGCTTAAGAAACACGACTGTCTTTCCGCTGCCGGTTACACCGTGCAGCAACGCCGCATGAGGAGCCTTGTCTTCCAGGTCCGGCAGTAATGCTTCATACGCATGCTGCTGCTCTTCCGCCAATGTGATGGGCTGCGGGTCAAAGGGAATGGCGGCAAACAGATCCAGTGTTTTGTCCTGCTGAGCCACAGCAAGCACGCCTTTTTCACACAGGGTGTCCAGCGTTGGTTTGGATATACCCACTTCGTCCAACTGGTGGGCAGTCAGCGGCCCTTTGCGAAGGGCTTCCACCGCTGCCAGCTGCCGTGGCCCCGGCTTTGGCTTCTGCGGCAATTCTCCCACCAGGGTATATACCCGCTCAGTTGACCGGCTAAGCCGATTTTGCATAACCGGCGTTCCATCTACAACAGCAGCCCGGTATTGAGCCCCGTAAGGAATTACCGCTTTGACCGCTTCAAACCAGGTGCAAAACGTCCGCTCTTTCAAGAAACGAACCAGTTCCAGCAAATCAGGTGTCAGGCGCGCCTGTTCCGGCGCAGCGTCGTGCAGCGTTTTCAGACGTTTGGGTGCTGCCTGTTCATCTGCCGTCTCGACCTTGAGCACCACAGCCATACGCGGCTTATCTCCCCGGCCAAATGGAACCAGAACCATGCTGCCCGGCCATACACCGGCGACGAGCCGTTCGGGGATTTTATAGGAATACAGTTTATCGAAGTGAATCGTCGCGTTGTCTACCGCGACCTGCGCAATGGAAAAATTCATTCGTCCTTGCCGTGTTGGAGGTGGAACTGAATGATCGAGTACAGGCTCTCAGCACAGGTATCTACCTGTACATTGACAACATGCTCGTCATACTCGATGGAGTTTGCGATCTCGGTTTCTGCACGTTTCAGGCGACGCTGGATGGTTTCTTCGTCTTCTGTGCCGCGGTTGCGCAGCCGGCGCTCCAGCTCCTGCATGTCGGGGGGCAAAACAAAAATCGTCGTGGCGCTGGGATACATTTTTTTGATGTTTCCGGCGCCTTCCACCTCGATGACCAGAATCACCGGAATCCCGCGTTCCATCCGGGTCTCGATTTCACTGCGCAGCGTACCATAATAGTTGCCACAATACTGCGTGTGCTCCACAATCTGGTCGTGGGCCAGATGATCCTCGAAGTCCGCCACGGTCATGAAGTGATAGTTGATGCCATCTTTTTCCCCTTCACGCGGCGCACGGGTAGTAGCCGAAACCGTGTGCTGGATTTCCGGGTGGTTCTTCAAAAGACTGGCCACCACGGTATCTTTGCCGGTTCCAGAGGGCCCTGAAACAACAAACAGATATTTTTCGCCTTTCATAAATCCTTACCCCTTTACTCTGCCGATTCCTCTTGGGCAAAACGTCCCGTAACACTGTCCAGCGCAATGCCGGAAAGAATTACATGATCGGAATCCATAATCAAAACAGCCTGTGTACGCCGTCCGTAGGACGCATCGATCAAAGCCCCCTTTTCCCGCGCATCCTGCACGAGCCGCTTGATGGGCGCCGAATCGGGACTGACGACAGCGATAACTCGATCTGCATTGACCATGTTACCAAATCCAATGTTGATCAGCTTCATAGCGTTTTCCTTACTCTATGTTCTGAATCTGTTCGCGGATTTTTTCAATCTCAGACTTGAGTTCTACCACCAACCGTGTAATGGCCACATCCTGGCACTTGGAGCCAATCGTGTTGGACTCGCGGTTAAGTTCCTGCGTCAGAAAATCCAGCTTGCGGCCGATGGGTTCGTTGAGTTCCAGAATCTCGCGGTACTGCGCCACATGGCTGTGAAGGCGAACAGTCTCTTCGTCGATGGCGGTCTTGTCTGCAAAAATAGCCGCTTCCGTTACAAGTCGCGCTTCATCAATGGTCCGGTCTCCCAGAAGTTCCTGCAAACGCGCATACAGCTTATCACTGTATGCTTGCACGCGGCCGGCGCTGTCCTGTTCGATCTGGCCGACCAGGGTTTCGATGGTTGTCAGGCGGCCGGATACATCTTCTTTCAGCTTTTCTCCCTCAGTGGCACGCATTGCTACGAAAGATTCAATAGCCTGCTGTGCTACAGACTGTACATCCTGCCAAAGCTCTTCCTCATTGGTAGGCGCAGCGGTCTGTGTCAACACATCCGGAAAACGAGCCAGCATGCCGGCGGTCACATCATTTTTCAAATCCATCCGTTCCGACATAGCATTCAGCGCCGCACGATATCCCTGCGCCAGCTGCCAGTTGACGGTGACCACCGTATCCGCTGCCGTAACCGTTTGAATGGAAAGGCTCAATTCCACCTTGCCGCGGCTGACTTTGGAAGCAACCAGCTTTTTCAGCTTGTCTTCCAGAAAAGCGCAGGAGCGTGGCAACCGGGAGGAATACTCAAAAAAACGTGCGTTGACGCTGCGCAGTTCCACCTTGATATCCCGCCCATGCAGCAAAGCCCCTGCACGGCCGTAGCCTGTCATGCTTAAAACCATACCCTACACCTCATGCCTGTGTTTTTTGTCCTGGTCGCACAAAAACATATATTGTATATTGTACTATTTTTACAGGCAAGATGCAAGGTGGCATATCGCGTTTCCCCATCTTTTCCGGCGAAATTTTACACGGGCAACACAAAACCGCCCCCGCATGACGCGGGGGCGGCAGAAAATTCAATCAGACGGGATGGGATTTGTTCTCGTAGTCGGCATGCAGTGCATCCACGCCCTGCAGGCGGGCATTGCGCTTCTCGAAGAACTTCGGCGCTACCTGCGGGAACATCGCGTAGGTCAGCACGTCCTCTTCCTGAATGGCATACTTGGAGGCTTCTGCCTTCAGTTTGTCCATCTCGGGTTCCAGCGTATCCGCAAAGCGGCAGGTGATGGGCTTCTCGCCTTTCAGGATGAAATCGCTGAACTCTTTCTTGATGGGAGCGGGAGTCTTACCGTAATCACCATGGACCAGGCCCTTGAACTCCTTGGTAACCATCTTGTAACGCTCACCCAGAATGACATTAAAGACAGCCTGCGTGCCGACGATCTGGCTGGTAGGCGTGACCAGCGGCGGATAACCGGCATCTTCACGTACGCGAGGAATCTCGGCAAGCACTTCATCCAGCTTGTCTTCCTTGCCGGCATCCTTCAACTGCTTCAGCATGTTGGAGAACATGCCGCCCGGGACCTGGTACAGCAGGGTGTTGGCATCAACGCCCAAAGACTTAGGGCTGATCTGGCCGTTGGCGATGTACTTTTCACGCAACTTGGCAAAGTACGCACGCACAACGTTGAGCTGGTTAAGATCGAGGCCCGTATCATAATCGGTTCCCTGCAGCGCGGCAACAAGGCTCTCGGTGGGCATGTGAGAAGTACCCAGCGCCAGCGGGCTCATGGCCGTATCGATGATGTCGGCACCAGCCTCAATGCCCTTCAGGATGGACATGGACGCCAGACCAGCGGTGTAGTGGCTGTGAATGTCCACAGGAATTTTAATGGTGGACTTCAGCTCTTTGACAAGGTCATAGCAGGTATAAGGCTTGAGCAGGCCGGCCATATCCTTGATGCAGATGGAATCCGCGCCCATCTCTTCCAGGGTCTTGGCATACTTGGCAAAGTACTCGTTGTTATGTACAGGGCTCAGCGTGTAGCTGATACAAGCCTGCACGTGAGCGCCTTCCTTGTTGGCCGCCTTGATGGCAGTCTGCAGGTTGCGCGGATCGTTCAGCGCATCGAAGATACGGATAACATCAATGCCGTTGGCAACGGACTTCTGTACGAAATACTCGACGGCATCGTCCGCATACGGGCGATAGCCCAACATATTCTGGCCGCGGAACAGCATCTGCAGCTTCTGATGGGGCAATTCCTTGCGCAGAATGCGCAGGCGTTCCCACGGGTCCTCGTCGAGGAAGCGGATGCAGGAGTCGAAAGTGGCACCGCCCCAGCATTCCACGGAGAAATACGGAATCTTGTCCATCTCGGGCAGGATGGGACGCATTTCGTCCATCGTCATACGGGTGGCGAGCAGAGATTGGTGCGCATCGCGCAGAACGACCTCGGTAATTTTGATGGGTTTCTTAGCCAATGTCATTCACCTCGCCTTTCGATCAGTTCATGGTGCACAGCAGCGCGCCGGAATCCACGACGTCGCCCTTGCGCACATCGATGCTGGCGATGGTGCCATCCTGCGGAGCGCTGATCTCATTTTCCATCTTCATCGCTTCGAGGATGAGCAGCGTATCACCCGCTTTGACGGAATCACCGGGCTTCACCTTCACATCCAGGATATTACCGGGCATCGGAGCATTGACCACCACAGAGCCGGCGGCACCAGCGGGAGCAGCCGGAGCGGCGGGTGCGGCAGGAGCAGCAGGAGCCGGAGCTGCAGGGGCAGGTGCAGCGGCAGCAACAGGAGCGCCGGTGCCCTCCTCAACCGTGACATTGTAAGCAACACCGTTAACGGTAACGATCAGGTTTTTCATAGGAAGTTCCTCCTTAAAAATCAAGATTCATGATTTTATTCTGTGAGCGGGTGCTTACAGCGTAATATTGCCATGCTTCTTGGCCAGGCGCACCGCACGCTTGCTGGCCAGCATATCCAGAGCCTGTGCGACGGCACCGCGGGCAGACGCCGCATCGCAGACAGCATCGGCAGCCCCATTTGCAGCGGCAGCTTCAGCGCCGCATACATCCTTGGCATACGCATCTGCCTTGGCTTTGGTTGCGTTGGCAATGTTGTCGGAAGC
This sequence comes from Oscillospiraceae bacterium, assembly GCA_019424695.1. GTDB lineage: Bacteria > Bacillota > Clostridia > Oscillospirales > Ruminococcaceae > Gemmiger. The sequence continues at coordinate 245,138 of JAHYZA010000005.1, read as the reverse complement.
ATAGATTTCGTCCTTGTACAGAACGCTGACCGCCGTTTCAGGTGCCAAGGGGGCAATGGTGCAGCCCTTGACCGCCACGCGCCAGTCGGCACAAGCCGCAAAGACAGTATAGACCGGACCGACTGCCTCGCCCACAAGCACGGCAACCTTAGCCGTCGTGGCCTCAGCGTAGACACCGGCCATACGGGCAGCCTGACGAATACCACCGGCCTGATCATCGCCCTCGCTCTTCACAAAGCCATTACTGTTGACCACCGTTACGACCGGGATGCTGTAAGCATCGCAAAGGCGGACAAAACGTGCCGCCTTTGCGGTGCACTTATGGCAAATAGCGGCCTTTTCGGTAGCAACGATGCCCACGGCGCTGCCATTGATCGTGGCCAGGGCTGTGACGATATTCTTGCCGTAGCCGCTGTAGAGTTCCACAACACTGTCGGCATCGGCCAAAGCCGCCACCGCATCAGATGCCGTGTACTTGGCCAGGCTGATCGTCTTACCGGAAGGCTCAAAATCAAACAGTGCCGGACCTGCCAGGTTGTTTGCCGGCAGCAGTGCCACGATGCTTGCCGCCTGCTTGGCAGCCGTCACAGCATCCGCAGCTGTGACCGCCGCGACACCCGCCTTTGCAGCAAACGCAGCAGAACCTGCACCTCCGACGCTGTCTTCCGCCGTAAACGGAGCATTGAGGAAAAGCTCTGCATCTTCGGCCATAACACACACATCGGCCGCCGCCGCATTGATGGCGTTGGTGCCTGCGCAGGTGCCCGTGATCACCGCAATCTGCGGTACTACACCGGAAACACGTGCAATCTCAGCCGTCAGTGCCGCCGTAGCATTGAGCAGTTCCAGCCCGCCGTCCAGCTTGGCACCGGTAGAGTTGTAGAAAGTTACCACAGGTGCGCCTGTCTGCGCTGCCATTTCCAGTACGCGGATATTCTTTTTAATATCCTGCACACCGACAGGTTCGCCATTCTCAAACACAACATACACACTCTGCCCATTGGCACAGCCGTACGCCGCACTGACGGCGCCTTCCGTATACAGCGGCGAGAATGCGCCGTCGTCAAAAAATGCTGCAAGGATTTCTGCCTTGCCGGGTTTGTTTGCTGCCATACAGTGACCTCCTATGATAAGACTGACTGTTTTTTGTGAAAATGTTCATAAAAATATGTCATTTGGCACAATTATACTACTTTGTGTAAAATTCCACAAGTAGAAACTCTTTAGTTTTTCTGGATTTTTTCACTCTTTTTTTGGAGTTTGTTGCAGCTTTATTGAAAAATCATTTTTCCAAACGTTTGAGGGGGCCTGGACGACGGGATGCCGCCGGTTTGTTTGCCGATGTGGCACGGGTGGTTTTCTGTGCCGCATTGCGCAGCGCGGAGACCTCCGACTTCTTCAATTCACGGTATTCGCCCGGCTGCAGCATCCCCAGCTTCACCGGTCCTTCGGCGCTTCGTTTCAGGCGCACCACCTGTAAACCCACCGCCGAGCACATGCGACGAATCTGGCGGTTGCGCCCTTCGTGCAGAGTGATTTCCAGCACAGTGCGCCCCGGCTCATCCGTCACTACATGAATCACACAGGGCTGGGTACGAACACCATCGTCCAATACAACGCCGGAAGCCATCTGTACGACCTGCTCTTCCGTGGCACGCGGATTCACGGTGACACGATACAGCTTGCCCACTCCGCCAGAGGGGTGGGTCAGCAAGTTGATGAAGGTGCCGTCATCAGTCATCAGAAGCAGCCCTTCACTGTCTTTGTCAAGACGGCCCACCGGGCGCAGCATGGCAGGTACATCCGAGACGAGATCCATGACGGTCTTTCTTCCCCGGTCATCGGAGCGAGTCGTCAGATAGCCCCGGGGTTTATGCAGCATAATGTAGGTATACTGCCGTTTCCGCACAATGCGAACGTTTTTTCCGTCAATAGAGACCTTGTCGTAATCGGGGTCCATTTTATCTCCGAGTCCGACAGGACGCCCATTCACTTTGACTTTTCCGGCGGCGATCAAGCGCTCCGCCTCGCGGCGCGAGCAAATTCCCTGATCTGCCAAAACTTTTTGAATCCGTTGTTCTGCCATGCTTACTCCTTATGTTCAGATGCAGCCTCTTCGGCCTTGTCCTTTTTGACCATCGACGTGATTTTATCCACCAGATCCGGCAGTGCGGCGATGGCGTTGTCCACTGCGGTGACCTTCTCGATCAACTGTACCGTGCGCACATTGCCGCCAGAGATCACCAGGAAAGCAACCGGCGTCACCGAAACGCCGGCACCGGTGCCGCCGCCAAACATCTGCTTTTCCGATTTCGGCGCCACATCGGAACCGCCGGAGGCGAAACCAAAGGTAACACGGGATACCGGAATGATGGTGGTCGCAGCGTCAACCCGGATGGGATCGCCGATGATGGTGCTGGTATCCACCATCTCACGGATTTTGTCGATGGTAACCCCCATCAAACCTTGAATCGGATGTTCTGCCATAAAATCTCCTCCCAATCATAAATGATGTATGTCAATTGTTTTGCGGTTCCGGTTGCGCCGCAGGTTGCAGCAGCGGGTCCTTCCAAATACGATACAGCAGATGGACCATCAGAATTGCGCTGGCGGATATGGTGCACGAAATCCTGCGCTCGGCACGCCGTGCTCCGATAAAATCCGGTTCGAGGCAGAGACGGTCGCTCTGCATGCGAACATTCTGCTGCACCAGTGCCAGGGCGGTATTCAGCGCTGTCATTTCTGCGCCGTATGCAATCGCTGTTGCTGCTGCGTCTTCGCAGGTAACCGTCCAGAAAACATCCACATGGCGAATGCTCATTTTGAAAAACGAATGCCGGTGCAACCAACGTATATGTCCCAACACGCAGTCGGCCAGGACCTTGGGATCTTCCTCCAGTAACATCAGCATGCGCTCGATTCGTCCCATTGCACCGGATGGCAATTCTTCCTCCTCTTCTTCCGGCAAGGCCGCTTCCTGGAAAGGAGGTGGTTTCGTGGAAGACCGCTCCGCCTCCATGAGCGACGGCGGCGCATCACTAACCGGTGCAGAAGCCCGCTTGGCCGCGTCCTGTCCATTGGATGAGGAGGCCGTCCCTTCCGCATTTGCTTCTGACCTTAAAGGGGAAGATTTCGGACGGAATATCCGATGGTCCATACGATGTGACCATACCCTGCGGCGCAAAGGTCCGTACACGGCCCAAACCCGAATCCGGGTCGGGCGATATTCAATTGCAAATCCAAGGGGCAACAGCAGCGCCACCAGAATCAACACAAGAATTGCCAGCAGCAGAATGCCCACAAATTTCAGTATCGCAAGCAATACAGGCATTGGCGCTCACTTCCATTCCAGCTGTTCCCCGTCGCTTGCGGACGGCTCTTCCGTCTGGGCATCGTTCGGTTCCCCTGCCTCATCATGCAGCGGCGGCAGATCTTTCAGACTGCCCAGGCCAAACACCCGCAGGAAAGTGTCGGTGACCTGAAACGCCACCGGCTTTCCCGGCAGGTCCAGCCGTCCAGCCTCCTCAATCAGGCCCTTTTCTAACAGCTTTGTTACGGTAGAAGAGGAATCCACGCCGCGCACCTGCTCGATGAAGCTGCGCGAAACGGGCTGGTTGTAGGCAATAACTGCCAGCACTTCCAAAGCTGCCGGAGAAAGCGGTGCATTGCGCCGGGTATCCAGGATTCGTTTGACCATTTCGCCGTAGTACGGACGCGTCGTCATCTGCCAGCGGTCAGGCCCGAAACGAAGCAGCGCAAAACCGCTTTCCTGCTCATCGTAGCGCTTTTGCAGGCGCTCCAGCAGGTCTTCCGTCTCCACGGTGGAAAGGCGCAACGCATCGGCCAATCGCTCCATCTCCACCGGTTCTGCATGGGCAAACAGCATGGCTTCCAATGCGCCGATATGCTGTGCTTCATTCATGGGCGGTGCCCTCCTTTTGTCTGTTATGGCTGCGGTCCAGATCCAGCGTGCCGTTTTCGTCCACACGAATACGACCGGCACGAATTAATTCCAACAGGGCAAGAAAGGTAGCCACATTTGTGCTTCGGCTTTCTTCCTGACTGAACAACTGGTTTATTTTTTGCAGGCTTCCACGCAGAAGTCCCCGCAGCATGTGGGAAACACGGCTGGCAACCGATACAAAGGGGGCTGCAACCAGTGGTTCAAAGCGTTCCTGAGTCGGCTTACGCTTGCGCAGGCTGCGTCCCATCAGGTTGAACCATGCCTGCACCAAAAGGTTTGGATCGTGACGCCGTGTATATTCAGCCGCTCCCACAAGGGGCATCGGTTCACGCACAGCCGTGTACAGGTCCCGCGCGCGGCTGCCCAGCTGTGCCGCCACTTCCTTGCAGGTACTGTATTCGATCAGGCGTCCGGTCAGTTCCGCCTTCATGCGTTCTGCCTCCGGACTTCGCGGCAGCAGCAACGCACTTTTCATCTGTACCAGATGAGCTGCCATATCAATGAATTCGCTGGAAACATCCATCCGGTTCTGCTGCAACGTACGGATTGCAGCCGTATATTGGTCGATCAACTCCATGATGTTGACATCATAGAGATTCATCTTATTTTTTCCCACCAGATACAGCAAAAGATCCAGCGGCCCCTCAAAATCTTCCAGTTTAAAAGTCAGTGTTTCCTGCAAAGTTACCCCCAGAGTATATCCACAAAGACTGTCAGTTGCACCAGTCTGTCCCACATGAAGTTGACTACCGCAGACAGCGGTCCGTTGAGCACACCCAAAAACACAAGCAGCAAAACCGCCAGCATAATCTCCCGCTCATAGCGCATCGCTTTAAAATACAACCGTTGTGGCAAGAACAGAAGCGCAATGCGGCTCCCGTCAAACGGCGGGATGGGAATCAGATTGAATACGGCCAGACTCAGATTCATAGCCACCATGTCATAGAAAAAAAGCATCAGAGCGGGAAAGGTTCCGCCAAGGCCACTGTAAATCACGCCTTTATACAAAATCATGGAAAGCCATGCCAGCAAAAAGTTGCTGACGGGGCCTGCAGCGGCAGAAACCGCCATGCCGACTTTGGGATTTTTGTAGTTGCGGACATTGATGCCCACTGGCTTGGCCCAACCCACGCCGCCGATCAGCATACAAAGCGCACCAAGCGGGTCGAAATGGCGCATGGGATTGAGGGACAAACGCCCTGCCCGTACAGCGGTATCGTCCCCCAGACAGTAGCTGACCAGGGCGTGCGCTGCCTCGTGAAAGGGGATGGCAATCAGCACAACAACGGCCCGCAGCAGATACTGTACGATTTGGTACGGCGAAAGCAAGCCGTTCAAAAGAAACACCACCCCATTTAAAGAATCATCTTATTATATCGTACAAAATGGCGCAAAACAAGCCCTGCCAATTGGACAGTGCGATTGTTTTGACCGAATTTTATCCAAAAGTACGCTTTCACAAAAAAAGTTCAACTTTTTTGTGCAAAAGACTTGCAATTCCGGAAAATATTCGTTATAATAGTACAGCTATTGAAAAGGAGGTGCAAGCAATTATGGCCAAATGTTCTTGCTGTGGCAAGGGTGTCACGTTCGGTATCAAGGTTTCTCACTCTCATCGTCGGAGCAACCGTACCTGGAACCCCAATGTCAAGCGCGTGAAGGCGATCGTGGACGGTTCCCCGAAGTATATCTACGCCTGCACCCGCTGCCTGCGCTCTGGTAAAGTTACCCGCGCGGTCTGATTGGAAAGAAAAATTGCCGGTCACGTCGCGTGACCGGCTTTTTCTCTTTTCCGGAACTATTTTAAGGAGTACGCTATGCTGCCCCGTGACCCTATTATTTTATTGAGTTATGTAAACACCAAGCTGCGCGACCGCGATGCCAGCTTGGCGATTTTCTGTGAGGAAGAAGAAACCGATGAAGCGGCTCTTCGTGCGGCCCTTGCAGAAGTGGGATACGAATACGATCCTGCCCGCAATCAGTTTGTGTAAGTCCGCTTTGAGAGAGAGGAAGTAGAACCATCCATGAATTTTATCTTCGTCAGCCCGCATTTTCCAAAAACATACTGGAATTTTTGCGAGCGCCTGCGGCGAAATGGTGTCAATGTGCTGGGCATCGGCGACGCGCCCTTTGACGAGATCCCTTATGAATTAAAAGACTGCCTGACAGAATATTACCGCGTGGACAATCTGGGCAACTATGACGAAATGGTGCGTGCCGTCGGGTATTTCACATTCCATTACGGCAAGATCGACTGGCTGGAGTCCAACAACGAGTATTGGCTGGAGATGGATGCCCAGCTTCGCACCGACTTCAACATCACCACCGGCGCACAGAACGATTTCATTGAGCGCATCAAGTTCAAGAGCAAGATGAAGGAAAGCTACCGCGCGGCCGGAGTTCCTGTTGCGCGGCATCACATGGTCTGCACGATCGACGCGGCCAGAGATTTTATCCGGACGGTTGGATACCCTGTCATCGTCAAACCGGATAACGGCTGTGGCGCCGAGGCCACGTACAAACTGAAGAATGATGCTGATCTGCAGGCGTTCTTTGCCAAACTGCCCAGTATTCCTTACATTATGGAAGAGTACATCAACGGCACGATTGTCAGTTTTGACGGCGTTGCCGATTCTCGTTGTGTACCTCTGTTCTACACCTCCAACGTATTCCCCACCCCACTTCTGGATATCGTCAGCCAGAAAGGGGACCTCTCCTATTGGACGCAAAAAACGGTTCCTGCTGATTTGAAAGACATCGGGTTCCGCACAATCAAAGCCTTTGGAGCAAAAAGCCGGTTCTTTCACTGCGAGTTCTTCCAGCTCAATGAGGATAAACCCGGTCTTGGCAAAAAAGGAGAGTATGTGGCCCTGGAAGTCAACATGCGCCCCGCCGGCGGCTATACGCCCGATATGATCAACTATGCAAACTCGGTGGACTGTTACCAGATCTGGGCCGATATGGTCTGTTATGATGAAGTGCGCCACCTAAATCTGAATGGTCCCAAGTACTATTGCGTGTATGCTTCTCGCCGGGATTGCCACAAATACAAACACACCCATGAACAAATTATGGCGCGATACGGCAGCCGCATGAAAATGTGTGATGAGCTTCCGCTCGCGCTCCGACTGGACATGGGGGATCGGATGTATACGGTCAATCTGCGCACAACGTCGGAACGTGATGCCTTTATCCGTTATGTACAGCAGCGCGCCTGAATCCTTGTCTTTTCCGGGAGCGCTTGTTTCCTGTTCTTCTTTTTGGGAATTGGCGTGCCGGTCCTTTTCTCCCTATCCCCATAAACGCAAAAGCGCATGACCGCAGGTCATGCGCTTTGCTTTTTTATTGTTTTTCTACCACAATCACAGAATTTTTTCCATAATAGGGCGTCAGTCCCCAAAGATCCGGCCCCACGGAAATGTCGGTATAGTAGAGCAACCATGGGCGTTCTTCTGCGCCAAGCGGCGTGATCTGTGCATCCAATACCGATTCGTCGCTGAGGATTGCCTCCCGTTCATCCAGAGTCCTGGCAAACTGGGATGCCTCACCACTTGCCAACTCATAGGCAGCTTCCAGACTGGTCGCGAAGTAATTGTCCTGCCCTTCTTTGACCGTGTGACTGCCAATGCAGGCCATGCAGATAAGCATCGCCGCTACGGTGCCGGGCAAAAAGCGAGAATAATGCCATAGTTTGTGTTCGACCTGCGTCAAAGGGACTCCGCAAACGCGTTCCATCCACCCCAGAAGCAGAAACTCCGATACGGAAAGCCCCAATACAAAGGTCATCCAGACCACATTCAAGAGACGGCCCGCACCGATGCCGCCCATCGTATAGGAAGGCAAGAAAATCATGGCCCATACAAGCACAAAGGTTCCCGCCATTCCCATCCACGGATAACGGAACACGCGGTCCGGCAATGCCTGGCTTTGTGACAACCGGTGCAACGGCAGCGCCAAAAGAATCAGCAAGCAAAGAAGCGGAACATCCAACCAGCGAATCCACTGCATGACAGCCAAGATAAAACTCTTGACAATGGCCTCCAACAGACCCGCTCCTGCAAAGCCTTCCGTGCGGACCTGCGTTCCCGGAGCGGTAATGTTAATGACTAATCCTGCTATCGCCGCTGCAAGAGCCGGGCAAATCCGGAAATTGCGGTGTCTCGCACATACAATCACACCAAAGAGAAGCAGGAGAAGGTTCAGCTCCCCAACCACCTGATGTCCACCGCCAATCACAAATCCGATCACAACGCCACACGCCATAAAAATGATACGGCGCTTTTTTGTGATCTGGGCAGGCATAGCCAATGCCAACATCAGCGCCGTATTTAAAATGCAAAGCGAAAAATACGGCAGATAATTCATGGCGCCGTTGAACCAGTAGAGCCCTTCCACCGGGGAAGGCATTCCTTCCACAAAAGCAAAAAGGAACAAAACAGACACTGCCAGCGGCAGACGTTTCTGCGCCGGTTCCAATCGGCAGACCACCATGCGTGCCGCCGCGTACAGACACAAAAACATTGGTATCAGTACACACAGGAAGGTAAGGCCGTACCACTGATTACCAAAAATTGCCGGCTGCAGTGCCAGTATGAACCCGGCCACATAAAGCCCCTGCCAGTTTTGGAAAAAGTAGACCGTTGTGTCCCAGGCGGCTGCCAGTAGGCGAAACCAATCCGCGCCATACTGCCGCACAACGGCATGTGTACGTGCTGCGTATACATAATCGTCTGCGGAGGGGCGTGCATAAAATGCCAGGATTGCCGCAGGCAACAGCAATATCAGAATGAGCAGTACAAAACGGCGCAGCCAGCGCTTCTGCGCCGCTGCATCATGCCAAAAATCCATAAACGATAAATCCTTTGTTCCTGTAACAAAATCACGGGTTGCCCAGCGTCATCTGCAGGAAGTAAGTCCACTGCTTTTCCCACCAGGGCCAATCGTGTGAGACGTCCGGTCCCCAGATGTCAACCACGGGATGAATGTCCTTGCTCTCCAGAATTGCCTGCAGTTCCTTGGTGGAAGCAAGCAAATCCCCTTCCCATGCTCCCTGGCCACAGCACAGGATGAATTTATCCGCCTGGGAATACAGCTTCTTATAGGGATGGTTTTCCGGGAAATTGCGCATGTAATCGCATGGCGAATTACGATAGACCAGATCGTCCATATAGTCTCCGAAGAACATCCGGGACGAATACAGACCGCTAAGTGCAATGGTACCGTTATACAGATCCGGACGGCGCAGATAGAAGTTCACCGCATGTCCGGCGCCCATGCTGGCCCCGCCCACCAGGATTCGACCAGTGTGGTCCTCCCCCTGCTCCCGGTTGATTTCCAGAACGCGAGGGGTCAGTTCCTCACAGACATAGTTATACCAGCGTTCCTGCATTTCGATGCGCGGACGTTCGGGACCGTGGTTATCCCAACTTTCGGGATCGATGCTGTCCACGGTAAAAATCTGTAATTTGCCGTTGTCAATCCACGGCGCTGCCAGATTGCACATATTGCGATCTTCCCAGTCGTAAAAACGGCCGCTCTGGCAGGGAAAAATCATGATCGGTCGTCCGGCATGCCCATAGACCTTGAACTCCATAAACCGGTCGAGATAACGACTGTATTCCTTATAATAGCGGATCTGCATAGCAGTTCCCTCCTACTTATAAAAAAATCGTTTATTCAAATCCAAAAAACCTACCAGAGCGTGCATGGGACCACTGGCAGAAGTTTTGAAAACCCAGTAATAGGCGAGCGCAAGCGCTTCCCGCAGATAACAGGGCAGTACGCTGCGCCACGGTGTGGCAGCCGGAAGCGAAGTCGCTTCGGAAAATCCGGCCCTGTGCGCATAGCATCCAGCCCGATAGCAATGAAACGCATTGGAAATATAGACCACCGGGGTATCTGCATCATATCCGTATTCCTGCATAAGTTCCAACGAAAAGGAAAAATTTTCTTCCGTGGAAGTGGATGCGTTTTCCGCCACCACGCGCTGGGGGTCAAGGCCCTTTGCAATCAGATACTCGCGCATGGCCTGCCCTTCCGGAACCCATTCATCGCGGCCCTGTCCGCCACTTGTGATGACCAGCACATCCGGGTGTGCTGCTACATATTCGTATGCTTTGTCCAGCCGATAGCGCAGCAAGGTGCTGGGCTTATCTTTTCGGAGCCCCGCCCCCAGGACGATGACGACTTTTTCCTGACCGGTGGGCGGATTCGCGTACCCGCTCACCGCAACGAAAGCGATCAGTATCGCATACAGAATCCCAAGAAGCACAAGGACCCACCAGACGATCCGGCCGGCTGTTGCTGTATGAAACCATGTATGCAGCGGTTTGCGCCATATCGCATAACATGTTACCGCCGCCGTCAGGAGCCAGACCATCAGGTTTCCCATGTTGAAGTTACTGGTAAAGGCCAGACCCAGGGAATAGGCCACCAGCACCGCCGCCAGACTGTACAGGAGTACCAGCGCCATCTTATTTGCGAATCTCATCATATACGCCGCAGCCTGCCGGGCAATACGGCACATTCAGGCTTCGGCAGACAGTGTCTGCAATTGTGGCAAAGCTGTACCGTGTATGAAGATTGACCCCTTCGCGAATCTCATCACCGCAAATCAGGAACGGCACATACTCCCGGGTATGGTCCGTCGTCCTGGTATAGCTGGGATCACAGCCGTGGTCCGCCGTAACCATCAGCACGTCGCCCGGGCGCATCTTGGCGCGGAATGTCGGCAGCCAGTCGTTGAACTCTGCCGCCGCAGCAGCATACCCGGCCACATCACGGCGATGGCCATACAACATATCAAAGTCCACAAGGTTAACAAACGCGAGCCCCTCAAAATCACGGTCCGCCAGTTCCAGCGTCACCTGCAAGCCTTCGGTATTGCCACTGGTTCGGATGGTCTCTCCCACCCCTTTGCCGGCGAAAATATCGTAAATCTTGCCAACGCCGATGGTCGCCTTTCCCGCTGCCTGCAGCGCGTCCAGCATGGTATCCCGGGGCGGAACCAGGCTGTAGTCGTGACGGCGTGCCGTGCGGGTAAAATTGGAGGCACAGTCGCCCACAAACGGACGGGCAATTACGCGGCCGACGCCGTATTTTCCAACCAGAAGTTCACGGGCCTGCTCACAAATTTCGTAGAGTTTTTCCAACGGAACGATGGCTTCGTTAGCCGCGATCTGGAACACACTGTCCGCCGAGGTATAAACGATCAGCGCACCGGTTTTGGCATGCTCCTCACCGTAATCCCGGATGACCTCGGTGCCGGAATACGGCTTGTTGCACAGCACCTTATATCCGGTTTTGGCGGTAAACGCGTCCAGCAATTCCTGCGGGAATCCGTTCGGAAACGTCGGGAGCGGCTCAGCACTCAAAAGTCCCGCAATTTCCCAGTGCCCGATTGTCGTATCCTTGCCGGCGCTTGCTTCACGCAAACGAGCGAAGCTGCCCACAGGATGTGCCATGGCTTTGCCACAGGTCACACCATCCAGATTGAATAGTCCCAATTCCGCCAAGTGTTCTCCCTTAAAATTGGGATGAGCTGCAATCGCTGCCAGGGTATTGGTTCCCGCGTCACCGAACTGGGCTGCATCCGGTTCCGCCCCGATGCCAAAGCTGTCCAGTACGATGAGAAATACTCGTTTTGCCATAAGTCTTACGCTCCTGTCTGAAAAATCGGAAAAGTTACAATCCGCCATTCTTGTTTCTCATTATACCCGAAAGACTTTAAAATGTAAAATGTTTCATCTTTTTTCTTACAAAGTAACTCTTTTCCAGGCAATTGCCCGTAAAATGCGCGTAAACCTCCAGCAGGGACTTGTCTATTTGTGCAACGTTGTAGTATAATTACCTTGGATAATGTTTATGATTTGAGAATCCATGGAGGAACAAAGTATATGCGTAAAACAAAGATCGTTTGCACAATGGGCCCGTCCACCGATAAGCCTGGTATTCTTCGCCAGTTGCTGGAAAACGGTATGGACGTTGCCCGTTTTAATTTTTCTCACGGTGATTACGAAGAGCACAAAGGCCGTCTGGATGCGCTGCGTGCCCTGACCGCTGAGATGGATCTGCCGGTTGCAGCCATGCTGGACACCAAAGGCCCTGAAATTCGCCTTGGCGTTTTTGCCAACGGTTCCGAGAACCTTACCGCCGGCCAGAAGTTTACGCTGACCTCCCGGGATGTGGAAGGCACCAACGAAATTTGCTCCGTCACCTACAAGGAACTTCCGCATGACGTACAGCCCGGCGGCCGTATCATGCTGGACGATGGCCTGATTGAGCTTCTGATCGACGATGTTACCGACACCGAAATTCATTGCACAGTGCAGAATGATGGTGTGATCAAAACCAAAAAGGGCGTCAACGTTCCCGGCGTGCATCTGTCCATGCCATATATGAGCCAGCGTGATCGTGATGATATTCTGTTCGGCATCCAGCAGGGCTTTGACCTGATTTCCGCCAGCTTCACCCGTAACGCGCAGGATATCATGGAGATTCGTCACCTGCTCAATGAGCATGACTGCACGATGCGCATTATCGCCAAGATCGAGAACCAGGAAGGCATCGATAATATCGACGAGATTCTGACCGTGGCGGACGGTATCATGGTAGCTCGCGGCGATATGGGCGTTGAGATCGACTACGCCGAGATTCCTGCCATCCAGAAACACCTGATTGACCGTGCCATGAGCGCCGGCAAGATCTGCATCACCGCCACCCAGATGCTGGATTCCATGATCATCAATCCCCGCCCCACCCGTGCCGAGATTACCGACGTGGCCAACGCCATCTACGACGGTACCGGTGCCGTAATGCTTTCCGGTGAGACGGCTGCCGGCAAGTACCCCGTGGAAGCCTTGAAGGCAATGGCCACCATTGCCGAGACCACGGAGGCCGATTCCAGCTTTGACAGCCTGGTTCATCATGCCGGCAACCACGATTCTCACCTCACCATTGGTGCGGCTGTTGGCCACGCCGCCTGCACGACGGCTACCGACATCGGAGCCTCCGCCATCATTTCTGCTTCCAAGAGCGGTGAAACGGCCCGTCTGCTGAGCCGTTTCCGTCCCGACACGCAAATCATTGCCTGTGTTCTCGACGAGCGCACCCGCCGTCAGATGAACATTTACCGCGGTGTTACCCCCCTGCTGATGGACTACGCCAACTCCACCGATGAACTGATCAGCATGTCTGTGGCTGCCGCTGAAAAGGCTAATCTGATTCACTCCGGGGACCTCGTTGTTGTCACGGCCGGCGTCCCTGTTGGTGTGTCCGGCACGACCAACATGATCAAGATTCATATGGTCGGCGACACACTGCTGGCCGGTGTCGGCATCGGTCAGCACAATGCCAAGGGCGAAATCTGTGTTTGCCGCAGCGCTGCCGAAGCCGCTAAGAAGTTTAAGCCGGGCCAGATCCTGGTCGTTCCTTTCACGACCAACGCAGCCCTCCCGTTCATGCGTGATGCGGCCGGTATTATCACTGAAGAAGCAGGCACCAACAGCCATTCTGCCATTGTCGGTCTGACGCTGGACAAAGCCGTGATCGTTGGCGCCACCAACGCCACCCGCACGCTGAAGGACGGCATGGTTGTTTCGATGGATTGCTCTCGCGGCGTTGTGCAGGCTATGCCGGTCTGAGGTGAATAAGATGGAACGTATTGCCAGTTTTTGCGTGGACCATACCCGGTTACTGCCCGGGATGTATCTCTCCCGCCAGGATGGCCCCAACGGGGAAATCCGCACTTGGGATATCCGCATGAAACAGCCCAATCAGGGGCAGTACCTTTCTTCTGCCGCAGCACATACACTGGAGCATCTGTTCGCCACCTATGCACGTAACAGTCAATACAGCAAAGGTGTTGTCTATGTCGGCCCGATGGGGTGCCTGACCGGTTTTTATCTGTTGACCACTGGATTGTCTGATGCGGAAGCGCTGGATCTTGTACGCAGTGCTTTTGCCTGGATGGCAGAATACAACGGCGAAATTCCCGGCGCTTCCGCCGTGGAATGCGGCAACTATTTGATGATGGACCCGGTTGCTGCCCGTGCAGAAGCAGCTGCCATGCTGCCGGTACTGAATGCACTGGACGCCGACCATCTGCGGTATTGATATACAATCCAACATTATAGGTTTATCCCCCGCAGCGATGCCAACAGGCATTGCTGCGGGGGACTTTTATATGCGCTGCCTTCGTTCCTACACGTATAGAAAACGCTCCCTTTGTGGGGACACGGCATCCGTTCGCATCGTGTCTCCTCAAAGGGAGCGTAGTTGTATTAAGAAATCAACTCAGATCAGAGCAGCGGTAATCAGTGCCATTTTATAGACTTCTTCCGCATTACAGCCACGGGACAGGTCATTGATAGGGGCATTCAAGCCCTGCAGGATGGGGCCATAGGCTTCAAAACCGCCCAGACGCTGGGCAATCTTATAGCCGATATTGCCGGCATTGATATTGGGGAAAATAAAGGTATTGGCATAGCCGGCCACCGTGGAACCGGGGGCCTTGAGCTGACCGACTTCCGGGGCCACGGCTGCATCAAACTGCAGTTCGCCGTCCACCTTCAGTTCGGGGTGCGCTGCCTGCACGCGGGCGGTCGCATTACGCATCTTGTCGACCGTTTCGCCCTTGCCGGAGCCTTTCGTGGAGTAAGACAAAAGCGCAACGCGGGGGTCAATGCCGAAGATCTCAGCGGTATGAGCGGTCTCTACCGTAGACTCCACAATCTCATCCTCGCTGGGATCAATGTTGATTGCGCAATCCCCCATCGCGATGCTTTCGTCACCGCGCATCAGAATAAAGCAGGAGCTGACCGATTTGATACCGGGCTTGCACTTGATCAGCTGCAGGGCCGGGCGAACCGTATCGGCAGTAGAATAAGTAGCGCCGCCCAGCAGGCAGTCTGCCTTGCCCATCTTGACAAGCATGGTGCCAAAATAGTTGGACTTGGAGAGCGCCGCACGGCACTGATCCTCCGTCATCTTGCCCTTACGGAGCTCGACCATTTTGGTAACCATTTCTTCAAAGCCCTCATAAGATGTCGGGTTCAAGATTTCTGCACCGGTAATATCAAAACCCGCATCAGCCGCCGCCTTTCGGACAGCTTCCGGTTCGCCCAGCAGAATGACACGCAATGTCTTGCCGGCCAGCAAACGGCTGGCAGCAGACAAAATGCGTGCATCGGCCCCCTCGGTGAAAACGATGGACTTGGATTCTGCACGCAGCTTGGCTTCAAAATTTTCAAAAATGGACATACAAAAAACTACCTCCAATATTTTCCAACGCAGAAAAATCCGCAAAGATCTTTCTAGCGCGACACTTACAAGTTTATTATAACATCCATTTTGTCATTTGCAAAGAATCTGCGCATTCACGCTACAGATTGCGCAAGAAATATGCGAAACCGCAAGATAGTTCACAAAGTTAACGAAATGTCAAAGTCTGATTGGCATTTTTTTGTCAATTCCAACAGGAGGCTCATATCCGTATTTTCTGTAAAATGCCACGACATCTTCAGCCTCCCGGACCACAACAGCCTGCAACAATCGTCCCGTATGCGGGTCTAAAAATCCGATCAAGGTCTCCCCTGTGCAGATACTGCTTTGGGTAGCAATATCTGCTTGGGTCATTCCGTCTGGTGGTATTTGTATCTCCTGCTTTCGTTTCTTCCATTTGTCAAACCGCATGATATCGTCCCCCCATTCCAAACGCCAGAATCAGTTGTACCGCCAAAATCAATGGTATTCCCACTACAAAATACCAATGCTTCGTTTTATGGTGATGCAGGTACATACCTGCCCATGCGCCAACACTGCCGCCCAGCAGAGCTGCAAGGAACAGCACTTTTTCTGGAATACGCCACGCATGCCGTTTTGCACGTCGTTTGTCCTCTGCCATCATGGCAAAGGCAATCAGATTGATCGTAACTAAATAAAATAACACAATTTTCATAATTTTTAATACCGAAGTTGCGGTAACAAAAGCCGCCTTTCAATCAATTCTGGAATTTTTTGCCGCAAACGCTCTTCAGGCTGCGGTCCCAAACGTCACGAGTACCTACAGCCCTTTCCGATATGTACATTGCTTCCTTGCCTTTTTGATATGATACTGGTTTTTATTATAAGCATTCGATCAGCTTATCTAATTGGCAGCAGCTCAGATATGATATACGGTACCCAGGGCATTCCTTCGGCATATACTCCTATGGTTCAAGTTGATTTAACAGGGGGCATCGCTTTCCCTCTTTCGCTTTCGCCTCTCATGCCTTCCCTGTCCGCGTAACAGATAATACTACCTTTTGAGGTTGTTGTCCAGACGGTCACAGGATACACTTCAGATCGTCTGTAAAACACCAACCATTACAAAAGCAACCGCCTGCCGTAAAAAGCAGAAGGTATCGAGTTAAACTTTCGTCAGGAGTGGTAATTTACCATCATCCATTGGCATGATTTCGGGCCGTACTGCCGCTTTCCTATAAAACGTATCTGCTCTTCAAGACCTTTCCGTGTATACGATCTCTTCCCATTTGCAACAAAACAGCGAAACTCTCTCTTCACACCATCAATATGTCCTGAAACAGCAAATCCGAACCCTGCACCTGACAGTGCAAAGTTCGGATTTGCTTGTATTGGTGGAGCAGTTCGGTTCAAAAGCAAACCCGCTGTTTTCCTCAACTGCCTGTAATAAATCCGCGTCTATTGTAACAGGCTTGTCCCCGGAATTAAAGAAGATTGTGAGTTTATCGTCATACAGATAAAACGCATTCACAAAGACGTTGATTAGCGTTTTGCGGTAGCTGATATCGTCTGCCCTACCCTTTTTCAGTTGTGACAGGAAGAACTTCACCTCTGCAATGGTAAGGGAAACCACACCGGCCTTTTCGATTGCATACTCATTCTGGAGTGTATCGTGTTCAGTGTTTAATCTGGAAATTTCAGCGTACAGAGATTTTCGGACGCTCTCAATCTCACACTCAGCAACGGCAGCCATTAGGTTCTTTTGCTTGCGCTCATTTTCCTTGATCGCCTTTTCTACTCGCTTAATTCCCGATGTGTCTTTCTCCCTCTCACACAGGGCCACCACTTCATGAGCAATCTTGTCTATATTTGTCGTCGATAGCTGTTTACGACACTCGGCAATTACAAGATTTTCTATGTAGTCTTTCTGTACCGCCTTTTTATCACACAGCTTTTTCTTTGCATTGTTACATTTGTAGTAAAAATAGTCTGTTCCTGTGTGGGAGGTTCCTTTGACACCGGTCATCATATCCCGGCATTTGCCGCAGAAAAGTTTTGTTGTAAGCAAATACTCCTGTTTTGCCTTTGCGTGAGCAGGAGCCTTTTTATTTTTCTGCAAAATCTCCTGTACCTTATAAAACAGATCATCCTCAATAA
Organism: Oscillospiraceae bacterium; assembly: GCA_019424695.1. GTDB lineage: Bacteria > Bacillota > Clostridia > Oscillospirales > Ruminococcaceae > Gemmiger. The sequence continues at coordinate 227,776 of JAHYZA010000005.1, read as the reverse complement.
TACAAGGCATCCCGCCGGGAGTTTCCTTATCTCTATATTTATATACCCCGATGTACCTTTTATTTTGCAGCATTGTGCGCAAAGAGTTTTTGTTGAAACTTGCCCCCCGTGAAGTCTTTACTCCCCGGGCGTTCAACGCTGCACATATTTCCGTTACTGTTTGACCGCTTGCATATCGTTCAAACACGTCTTGCACTACAGCCGCTTCCTCTGGTTCGATATAAAACCGCCGGTCTGCGTCAACGCGATAGCCTAGACCCGGATTGCTGCCATTGCTTAGGCACTTTTCTGCATTGATATCCATACCGCGCCGGATTTTCTGCGAAAGTTCCGCGCTGTAATACTCGGCCATACTCTCCAGCAAGCCCTCCACAAGAATGCCGCTTGCATCGTCTGTAATGTTCTCACGGGCCGAAAGAACGCGCACGCCATTCTTTTTGAGTTTTGCCTTGTAAGTTGCGCTGTCATAGCGATTGCGGGCAAAGCGGTCAAGCTGATACACAAGCACATACTGAAAGCCCTTTTTGTCGCTGTCTGCAATCATTCGCAAGAAATCCGGGCGGGCATCTGTTGTACCCGAAAGCGCCCTGTCGATGTACTCCCCTACGACTGTATAGCCGTTCTTTTGGGCGAACTCATAGCAGACCTTAAGTTGTCCCTCTATGCTTTGTTCTGTCTGATTATGGGAACTAAAGCGGGCGTATATGACGGCGTTCATTTCGTTTTCATCCTTCCTCCACTTCGCATACATTTATTCAGCCGGTCTATATATTCTTCTTTACTAATTTTCCCGTGCTCATAAAGGTTCTGCCACTCCTGCTGAATTTCTTTAAACTCTGTCGCAGCCCCCGGATGATAAATTTCTCTGGAATTCGCGCGGTTTCGTGCTTTTTCTTTTGCGCATTTAAGTGGATCATCCTTAATTCTTTTTGCATCCCTAATGCGCTTCATAACTTCGTAGCAAGTTTTGCTTTTATCGTACGGGCTTATCCGTTTGCAGTACTTTTCATCCCTCTTATTACTGACAACAAACCAACGCTTGCAATGTTCGCATTGTTTCACAAATTTTCGTTGCCGAATCATCTCTAATAAAACAGCAATATAATACTGCTCATCTTTTTCATACGAATATACTCTTGCAAACTGTATCGGTGAAGAATGTATATCATCTATTGTATCTTCCACGTTATACAAATTTTGGGGCCCTATGCATATTGTAGTTACTTCTTCTTTCTTATATAAATCAAATGCTCTATAAGAAAATTTCGGTATATTAAAACCGTTTATCCCCATGACCCGAACAAAATTCGACTCTGTATACAAACGTATATTTTGATTACATAAAGTAAGAAACTCACACAAAAGAGTTTTAAAAGCGATCTCTCTAAAACTGATCGCTTTAACAGATCGCATATTTCTCAACATCTCCAAATTACGGCGTATGATTTCTTCTCCACTTAGCCCTTCTTCATTTGTCTCTATTCTAATATCTATTCCATGTTCCTGTTCGCCCTTTTTTATAGGTTCCCATTCTTGCGGAAGGTAATCCACCAGTTGGAACCCAATATCGTGGCTCTCGTTATTAATGTATTCATAAGGTCTATTTTCTAAAACCATGAATGTTTTCATAAAGTCCTCCCGAAAAATAACTTGCATTATTATTATACTACAACACTTGTTGTTTTTCAAGAATAAGAAGCGTAAATAACGTGCTTTATTCGCAATAATATTTCGCGTGTTTCGTTATATCAATACAGCGATTGTTGTTTTATCATTTAATTAGTAAAGGTGCTGCAGCCCTTTCGTTTATGAAAGGAGTACTAATACTATGAATGACAAAATCAAACAGGCAATCAAGCGCAGCCGTTTCATGCAATATGAAATTGCTGCCGCAATCGGCATTAGCGAATACACCCTTTGCAAGTGGTTTCGCAAAGAACTGACCGCGGAACAGCAAGACAAGATTCTTTCTGCCATTGACAGGCTCAAGGCAGGTGAAGCAAATGCCTAATACCATGACCGTATTTACAAACGGTGCAGCGGTTTTAGGTGACAAGCAAGCCCAATATTTTGCCCTTTGCATCTGTTCAGCGGTTAAATCGTACATCAAGACCCACCGCGCCGAATATGAAGCCTGGGAGCGAGAACAGCACGGAGAGGGGGTGTCGTAATTGGTCGATGCTGACCTCACCAATAAATTTCTTATGCGTTCAGCGGTGGACGATGGCTGGCCGGAGGAACTGCCGGAACTGGCCGCAGAAATGCCAGCGCTCCCGGATTTTCCCCTTGATTGCCTCCCCTCTGTGCTGCGCGATATGGCCGCTGGGGTTGCCGAAACCACACAGACAAACCCCGCAATGGCCGGGACAATGGCCCTTGCCTGCTTGGCTGCCGCCGTCGCCGGGAAGTTTGAGATCGAACCAAAGCCGGACTACCGGGAGCCGCTCAACCTTTATACCCTGATTGCAGCCGACCCGGCGGAACGCAAAAGCGCCACCCTTGCCCTTATGACTGCGCCACTGTACCGCTTTCAGAGCGAGGAGAACGCCCGCCGGGCGTTTGATATACAGGCATACGAAGACCAGCGTGAGGCGCTGGAAACCGAGTTAGCAAAGATCAAACGGGACAAGAAACCAGACAAGGCCGAACGCATGGCAGACAAGCGCCGGGAAATGGATGCATTGCCGGTGGTGGAGCCGGTGTGCATTATTGCGGACGATGTAACCCCGGAAGTGGCCGCCAGTCTGTTGGCAGAAAACCACGGGATTCTTTCCATTTTTTCGGCAGAGGGCGGTATTTTCGGCAATCTAGCCGGACGCTACTCCAACGGGCAGCCGAACTTGTCCACATTTCTGAAAGCCCACAGCGGTGACCCTATCCGCATAGACCGCCGGGGCCGCAAGGAGGCCATCGACAAGCCCGCCTTAACCTGTTGTCTGTGCGTTCAAATTGGTGTACTGACTGACGTACTCAAAAACAAGGCTTTCCGGGAAACCGGGCTTTGTGCGCGGTTCCTGTACTGTACACCGCCCAGCCGATTGGGCGAACGCTCCTATAACACCAAACCACTGGACAGCAACGTAAAAGAGAAATACAGGGCGCTTTTGTATGACCTGCTTTCTGTTTCCTGCCCAGAGCCGCAGCCGCTTGGCTTGACCGAGGCAGCCGGGAACGTATCGGCGGACTATTTCAGCGAGTTTGAGAAAGAATTGGGCAGCACATACCGGGAATACAGCGATCTTGCGGGCAAACATTTTGGCGCGGTCATGCGCCTTGCCGGGCTGCTTCATTGCGCCTTGCACGGTTCAGACGCCGCACAGGCAGACGTAAACAGCGACACCATACAAAAGGCCATCCAGCTTGCAATCTATTACTTGAAAACGGGCGTTTCCGTGTATGCCGGTACAGGTGAAACGGGTACGGCAAGCGACGCTGCCGCCCTTGTAAAGCGACTTAAAGAAATGCCCCAAAGTATGCGCAACAAATATACCGAGCGCGTTTGCTTCACCACAAGTGATTTGCACCACCTTTTCCGATGCCGCCGGGTAAAACGTGCAAAAGATATGTTTCCTATTTTGGAGGAACTGGCCGCCGCCGGGTATGTGCGTCGGAACCAAGACGGGAACTGGCAAGTGCATCCTGTAATTGTTTATGGTATGTGGGATTGAAAACGCTCACACAGAAAGGGGGTGCAAACCTTGAAATTATCGGATGATTCCATCCTGTCTGCCCTGATTGCCTACGGCAGCCCGACTGCCGCCGCCAAAGCCCTGGGGTGCTCCACACAGCCGATATACACCCGGCTGCGCAATCCAGAATTCAAGGCAAAAGTGGACGAATACCGCCGGGAGAATCTGACCGCCGCTTGTGGGGCGCTGCAAGGCGCTTTGCTGGATGCAATCCGCACGGCAAGGGATATTCTCAACGATACGGAAAACGCCCCACAGGTGCGATTAAACGCCGCCAGCATGGTGCTTTCCAACGCCCTGCGCTACACAGAGCAAAACGACATATTACAGCGGCTTGACGCATTGGAGGCCGCCCAGAGAGGTGAACAGAATTGAACATCAAAAACCGATTGGAACAATTGGAAAGCCTGTTGGTGCCCAACATTGACCCAGCCACCACCCTTGCAGAGTGTGACCCGCTTTCGGTTGCGTTCTTCACCGCTGAAGCATACGGCCTTTTAGGTGATACGCAGCCAAACGCACAGACAAGGAAGATTTTGCAGTATATCCGGCAGCACCCGGAGCAATTCTCACCCATGCCGTCGCTGGATGAACTGCTGAAAGAAGTTGAACCAGAACACCATCACGAAAGGAACTGATACCATGAGCAAGTTTGAATCTTACGCAGACCGCGCCGAAAAAATCTATCTGGATGCCCGGCGGGACTATACCGACGTGCAGGACACTTTCCAGAAAGCCAAAACCAACTATGAAGCCAACAAACGACCCGCCGGGGCGTGGAAAGCAGACGCGGCACAGATCGCCAAAGCCGCCCGCGCCGAAGCGGACTATCTGGAGGCCAAACAGAAATATGAAGCCGACCTTGCCGCCCTGCAGGGGAATGTACAAAAGCAGCTTGCCGCCTTGCGTGAAGAACTTGCGGCGGCTGTGCAGAAACACTACACCGCAGACCCGGCGGCCCTTGACCCCGCAACGCTGGAGCTGCTGAAAAGCGGGATTCTGAACCCGGCAGAGTACAAGCACCTTGCAGAGCGTAACAGGGATAACATCACCATGCGCCGCCTGATTGCCCAGTACGCCCAGAACGCCGCCGACAAGATTCCAGACGGTGCAGACACCCGCGCCGACAAAATGGTGTTGCGTGCCGTTGCGCGGGACGGCAGAGAGGACGGCAGCGGGATTTTGCAGGCGTTTGACCTTGCGGCCAGAACCGCACAGAAAGCCGTACAAAGCAGCCGTTACATGGCAGACGGCACGGCAGAACATTGGGAGGAACTGGGCAGCAAGGCGCTGTCCGCTATGCGATAATGAGGAATATAAGCGCACGCCTCCACCGGCTGGAGGCCATCCCGCAGCCCGGCAAATATGCCGATGTGGAGCGGCTAATAAGCGGGCATACATATTATGACGAACTGACCGAGGCGCAACGGCAACGCTATTTTGAATACGCCCAAAGCACCCGGCGGGCCGACTTTGAAGCCGCCCTTGTTTCCATCTTGGGAGATACCCACATTTGGCTAATGGCTGTAGATGGAAACTTTGACCAGATCATTGAAGAACTACACGAAATCGCCAAAGAAAGGAATGCACAGTAACATGAAGAAACTCACCGCACAGATGAAAGAACTTGTATTCAAGGCCATGCAAGAAATTGAGGCCGCCCAAAAGGAAGTAGACGCATGGGAGCAGAAACGAAACATCTATGAAAAGACCTATTTCAACGCCCAACTGGATGAGAAAAAGGCAAACGTGGCCGCCGTTGTCGGCAAGTGGAACAGCGCAATTCTGGAGGCTGTGGAACAGTACAAGAGCGACGCACGCGCCAGAAACCAGCTTAGGGGCGAGGATATGACCCCGGACGCCAACCTTTTGAGCAGCGGCCTGCCTCTTTCCAAAGAGGATTTGCAGGCGATTTTCGACCGCAGCAAGGACAATTACACGATGCAGACGCTTACAATGCGGTATGCAGATCAGCACAAAATCAGCCTTGACGGCATTTTCTTTACCACAGAACAAACCAGCGAGGCAGCGGACACAATGGGCAAATACGCCCGGAACGCCTTGACCCGCCCCGAATACAGAGATATTTGGGATGATAGCAACCAGTGGGAAAAGATCGAAAGCCCGGCTTTGATTTGAGGAGGTTTCAAGCAATGCAGAACAGAGTGGTATTACATGAAATTTGTGCCCGGCGGAGCGGTGACCCGGAGGCCGTGACCGCCCTTTTGCGGGATGCAAACAACGCCGGGAGCCTGCCCCGCCCGCTCCATGAGATCGTGGCGGATGCGCTGGAAACGGTGCAAAACTGCTGCAACGTGAACAAGCCACCCCGTGACTTCATCGAAGTGGGCAGCGCCATCATGGTGAAATTGGTGGTTTGCCTGCTGGAGCGCGGCATTGAACAGATGCAGGCCGCCAACGTGGGCGAGGAAAGCGAGGGCAAACAGGAATGAAAAGACTTGTACTTGTGGCCGTGCTGGCCGCCTCATTGCTGGCCGGATGCACCGCAGCGCCGAAAGACGCGCCAGCATCCACCCCCACACCCGTGCGGGAAACGGTCACGCTGCTGGACAATGAACAGTTGACCATCACCACCAACGGGCTGGAAACCGTCTTGCAAGACCACGCCAGCGGCACGAAAACGACCTACCGCAAGGCGTTGAAGCTCAAACAGGAAGAAACCCAGGCCACACCCGCAGAGCCTTACACGGCGCGGGAAAGTCACCCCAGCGAGGCCGCAACCGTTTACATCCGGGGCGGGGTTCTGGTGATCGTGACCGACGGAAAAACATTCGTAATCTAAAAAGAGGGCAGCCGGTGGCGGGGCTGCCCTTTTCTTTGTCTGAAAAACCAGCGAAAACCAAATGCTTGGTTTTTTTTGGTGTTGGTGCATAAGGCTTTATCCGCACAAAAGCCAAAAAGCCAAAAAAGCCACGGTTTGTGCATCCAAAATCCAAAAAACATTGTGACAAGATAAAACCCTTTATTTTTATACTGTCTGTCACTGACAAGCCCATTTTGCCACCCTTTGTCTGCTATCGTTTTTAATTTTGGGACAGATGGTATTTTTGGTTTTTTGGTTTTTTCAAAGAAAAAAGCCAGCACAAAACGTGCTGACTTTCTCTGTCTGTTATAACCAAACCGTAATGGCAAAGCCATTTTTGAAGAAATAGGGTTTGTTTATAACTCGTATGGTGGAGCTGACGGGAGTCGAACCCGTGTCCGAAAAGAAATCGGTTAGAGTATCTCCGGGCGCAGTATGTTTATTGGATTTCCCTTGGCGCGGGCGAACATACACGCACTACGCCTTGGTAGCTTCATAAATTCATGACGGGCCGCAAAGCTTAAGCCCGTGCACGTTCAGTACCTAATCGACGCCCTGACCCCGCGCGGTACTAACGCGGGCAGGACGGTCGCGCCTAATTAGGCAGCGACGGCAACAGGATAATTGTTGTCAGTTAATTTGTTTTGGCGCTTTTATCGTGGTGCACCGCCACGGCCCGCTGCTCACGCCTTTCTCTCCCCGTCGAAACCATTACAGCCCCGCATTTTCGGCAGGAAACTTCCTGCCGGGAAAGCAAAAGCAGACAGCTTTTAGCGCTGCGTTTTCAAAGCGCGGTCAATATCCCGCTTGGCATCGCGTGCCGCAGCAGTTGCGCGCTTATCATAGAGTTTTTTGCCTTTACAGAGTCCCAGTTCCAGTTTTACTCGCCCATGTTTGAAATAAAGCGAAAGCGGAACCAGCGTATATCCCTGCAACTTGATTTGCTGTCCCAGACGCCGAATCTCGGCTTTATGTGCCAATAAACGTCTTGGACGCCGCGGGTCCTTATTAAAAATGTTTCCCTGCTCGTAAGGACTGATGTGCATGCCTTTCACGATCAGTTCACCATCATCAATATCGGCCCAGGAATCTTTTAGATTCACGCCCCCAGCACGCAGGCTTTTGACCTCGGTACCTACCAGTTCAATGCCGGTTTCCAGCGCCTCGATCACAAAGTATTCGTGGCGTGCCTCGCGGTTCAGGGCAATTACTTTTTTTCCGGATTTATCCTCTGCCACAAAGCACACTCCCTCTGCGTGTAACGGTTTTAAATTATAGCGCAACTATGTGAAAAAGTCAAGAAAAAACTGTTACAGTTCTCCACGCCCCTGCATAGCGCGATAAAGCGTGGTCTCGTCGGCATACTCCAGGCTGGAACCGACCGGCAAACCGTAGGCAAGGCGCGTGGTGCGCACTCCCATCGGCTTGATGAGTTTCGCCAGATACATGGCTGTTGCTTCTCCCTCGACGGTCGGACTCGTTGCCATGATCACTTCCTTGACCGTGTCGTTCAGACGCGCCAGAAGCTCCTTGACACAGAGTTGCTCTGCGCCGATGCCGTCCATGGGTGAAATCAGCCCATGCAGTACATGATACAGCCCATTGTATTCGTGGGTACGCTCGATGGACTTAATGTCCCGCGGGCTCTCTACAACACAGATTACGCTGCGGTCACGCTTGGGCGATGCACAAATTTTGCAGATTTCCCCCGCCGTGTAATCCTGACAGATGCGACAACGGTGCAGATCTTTCTTGGCGTGCTCAATGGCTTTGGCCAGTTCCATGGCCTGCTCGTTGGACATAGACATCACTTCGTAGGCCATGCGGGTAGCGCCTTTACGTCCTATGCCGGGAAAGCGCGCAAACTGGTCGACCAGGTTTTCCAGCGGTTCAACGTTTTGCGGCATGCTTATTTCCTCTTAGCCCAGGCCGGGAATGTTCATTCCACCGGTCAGCTTGCCCATTTCTTCCTCGGAATCCTTGTCAACAGCAGCTACCGCACTGTTGACAGCTGCTGCGATGAGATCCTCGAGCATTTCGATGTCCTCCGGGTCCACAGCCTCCGGCTTGATCTTCACAGCCGTGATCTCATGTTTGCCGGTCATGGTAACGGTGACCATCTCTCCGCTGGCCGTACCAGTGTATTCCTTGGCTTCCAGTTCTTCCTGTTTGGCGCGGATTTCATCCTGCATCTTCTGGACCTGACGCATCATTGCGTTGGGATCGGGGCGGCCATAACCTTTCGGCAGTCTTGCTTTCATGGGTAATCCTCCAACTATCATTTATCTTCAATCTTGACATCTACGCCCAGCGCCTGCATATTCTGCAGCGTCTGGTCAAGAGACATCTGCGGGCTTCCATTTTCTTCTGCTTTCGGAGCCTCGTAAGGACCGATACTGCATCGGATCTTGGTCACCCGGTAGATCGTTTCCTTCAGCTTCTTGCTGACTTCCCGGTTGTTGCGGATGTAATCACGGAAGGCATCACTGCATTCAAAAAGAACGTGCTTTCCATCATAGTATGCACGGGTGCCGCGCAAGAAGGAAATCATCATGCCGTCGGTTTCTTCCAGATCCGCGAGAACCAGGGCCCACTGCGGGAACGGTTCCAGCGGGCCAGCCTCCTGATGAGGCGCTGCACGCCGCTGTGCTGGCTGCGGTACTGGTGCAGTCGGCTGAGCTTCCTGCACGGCAGGTGCTGCCGGACGAAGTTCCGGCTGCAAAAATTCTGGCTCATCATCAGGTGGCGGTAACTCTTCCGGTACATCCTGTGCTTTTGTCGGCACGGTGGGGGGCGGAGCGCTGGGCCTGGTGCTCTGCGCGACTGGTGGTGCGGTGGCAAAAGCGGTTGGTGCAGCGGCAAACGGCTGCGGCGCTGCCTGCTGTGGTGCAGCTTGCACAGGCATCGCGGTCGCAACCGTCGTCACCGACTGGGGCTGCGTCAGAGAGAACACGGCCAGTTCCAGTTCAATGCGCTGGTCTGTTCCGCGGCTCATCTTTTCCAGTGCCTGACCGAATGCATTGATGGCCCGGATCGCTTCCGCCTGTGGGAAATCTTTGCGCTCCGCGTAGGCAGCTTCTTCCTCAGGGGAAGTTCCCGTCAGCAGCTCTGTGCCGCCCGGCAGCGAACACAGCATCAGATTCCGATAATGTCCGGCCAGTTCCATGCACAGACGCCGCATATCGACGCTTTGCTGGCGCAATTCTGCAATCTTGCCAAGGGCGCCTACGGAATCTTTGGCCGCAATGGCATCACTGATTTCAAAAAGATAGCCACGGTCGGTGACACCGGCCATACGCCGTACCAGTGCTTCGTCCACATGATTGTCGACACCTGCGCAGGTGTCCAGTATGGACAGGGCATCACGCATGGCACCGTCGGCAAGACGGCCAATGAGCTGCGCAGCTCCGGCCTCCAGCTCGATTTTTTCCTGCCCGGCCACGTAGGTCAGACGACCGGCAATATCCTGCGCCGTAATGCGCGCGAAATCATACCGCTGGCAGCGGCTTAGAATCGTGACCGGGACTTTCTGCACTTCGGTGGTAGCCAGAATAAAGATCACATGTTCCGGCGGCTCTTCCATCGTCTTGAGCAGTGCATTGAATGCCTGTGTGGAGAGCATGTGCACCTCGTCGATGATGTATACCTTATAGCGACATACGGAAGGCAGATAGGCTACCTCGTCACGCAAATCACGGATGTCATCCACACCGTTGTTGGATGCGGCATCCATCTCGATGATATCCATGATGGCACCGCTGTCGATGCCCTTGCAGATCTCGCATTCACAGCAGGGGTCAGGGCTGGGATGGTCCAGACAGTTGACCGCCTTGGCAAAGATCTTGGCGCAGGTCGTTTTGCCGGTACCCCGGGTTCCGGTAAACAGGTAAGCGTGGCCTATGCGTCCCGCCGCGATCTGGTTCTGCAACGCCGTGACGATGGGCTGCTGGCCCACAACGTCGGCAAAGCGCTGCGGGCGCCACTTGCGATACAACGCGCGATACATAGGCACACCTCCCCGTAAAATCAGAAAAAGCGGGCAGAGCACGCGGCTGCGCTGCTTTGCGTACAGATGCAGGCTTGCCGCAGCACTGGACGAGCGCCGCTTAATGCTGCTCGGTTCCCCGCCTGACATGGTTCACAGGCCGCCCACGCACGGGACCCGCATCTGTACGCAAAACAGCGCAATACAGCCCTGTCCGCGAAAGATATTATACAATATTGCCGGGATAATTGCAAGGGGTGGTTTTGGCGTATTTTACCGCCGGAGATAGTAGGTTCCTTCCGGTGCCCGGCAAAGGGTCACCCCGAATATTCCATCCAGAATTTTCTGTTCGAAGAGTTGCTGCGGCGCATCAAAAGCGGCCAGTTTTCCTTCCGAAAGTACCGCCACGCGGTCACTGTATTGCAGCGCCTGGGCAAGATCGTGAAGGACCAGCAGAACGGTCTTTCCCTGATTGGCCAGTTTCCGCAGCAGTTCCAGCAGCTCAAACTGGGCTGCTACGTCCAGATAGGTCGTGGGCTCATCCAAGAGGATGGCGTCTCCCCCCTGTGCAAGTGCCATGGCAAGGTAAACACGCTGACGCTCGCCGCCAGAAAGTTCGCGCAAATCCCGGTCTGCCCAACGCGCCACGCCAGTTGCCTGCATGGCCTGTTCTACGGCAGCACGGTCCTTCGCCGTCATCTGGCGGGAAAGCCCCAGATACGGAAAGCGTCCATGGCTTACCAGTCCTCGCACAGAAATCTCTGGAATATTACGCACCTGCGGCATAAATGCTGCGGCGCGGGCAAATCCTTTGCGGTCATAACTCTGGATGGGGCGCCCCTGCAGCAAAATCTGGCCATCCAGCAACGGCAGCTGCCGGGCAATCGCTTTGAGCAACGTTGTCTTACCGCATCCGTTGGTACCTACCAGCGTGGTGATCTGCCCCGTCTGTACCGTGAAACTGACATTTTTCAGAATCGGAACGCCCTCGTAACCGACCGCCGCATGTTGGAGTTCAAACATAGATGCGCCTCCTTTTGCGGTGCAGCAGCAGGCTCAGGAAGAACGGCCCGCCAATGAGAGAAAGCAAAATGCCTACCGGAAGTTCAAACGGCGCAAAGAGCAATCGGGCTGCAATGTCGCATACCACCACAAAGGCCGCCCCCAGCAATGCCGATGTCGGTACCAGAATACGGTGATCCGTTCCCACAAGGCGGCGTGCAATATGCGGTGCCAGCAGCCCGACAAAGCTCAGCAAACCGGCAAAGCTGACAGCGGCTCCCGCCAGCAGAGCAGCGGCCAGGATTCCCAGAAAGCGGGTGCGGGTCACGTGAAGTCCCAGACCGGTGGCACTTTCTTCTCCTAAACAGAGCACATTCAAATCCACCGTCAGGAACAAGGCAAGCAGCATCCCGATCACAAAATACGGGAAAGCAGCGGCCAGCATCCCCATTGTGACGCCGGACAGCCCACCCGTCAAAAAACCGGGAGAACTGGCAACAATCTCCGGCCAAAGGAGTTTCAGGGTGTTGATTCCGGCGGTCAGCATACCGCTGACCGCAAGACCCGCCAATACCAAGGTGGTTCGGGAAAGGCCCGCCCTCCAGGCAAGCAGGTAGACTAGCATGGAGCAGCTGAGTGCTCCCAGAAAGGAGGCAAGCTGCATAGCCCCGGGCACAGCCGGAACCACGACCATCGCAAACAGGGCGCAAAATCCCGCCCCGGCGTTGACGCCGATCACATTGGGGCTGGCCATGGCATTGTTGAGCACCGCCTGCAGCAGTACACCCGCCACCGCCAGGGCCGCACCGGAAAACAGCCCGCCCAGCATACGCGGCAGGCGCACATAGGCAATCACGCGCCAAACAGGGTCCTGTGCACCGCGCGTACACAATGCCTGCCACAGCTGCGCCAGGGAATAGGGCTGACTTCCCAGGCAAAGTGCCGCAACGGACGACGCCAGGACAACAATCAACAGTATGCCGAGCACCGCAGGCGCTGCCGCCGCACGTTTTTGTGTGCTTTTCATATTTTTCACCCCTGCCATCCTCGCGCCGACGGATTCAATCGTCCGGTAGCCGTATACAGCAGCGCATTGCAGATGGCCGCCGCCACTGTGCTGCCGCCTTTTCGTCCCATTGCGGCAATACAGGGTACTCCCTGCTCCATGCACATTGTAAACAATCGCTCCTTGCTTTCCACCACATTGACAAAGCCAACGGGTACCGCAACAATCAAAGAGGGCTTCAGCAATTTTTCTTCCATCAAATCACAGAGTGCCAGCAATGCGGTGGGCGCATTGCCGACAGCAAATACCGCCTCCGGGCAGGTCTGTGCTGCCTGATACATGGCAGCCACCGCGCGGGTAGTTCTTTCCTTCTTGGCCTTCTCCGCTACCGCCGGGTCGGCCATATAGCAATATGCCGTCACCCCCAACGCGGCCAGAGAAGGTTTGCTGACGCCCGCCAGTGCCATATTGGTGTCGGTTACAATCGGTACGCCGCGCTGCAGCGCCGCTACGCCCTGCTCCACAGCCCCCGGCGTAAAACGCAGATTCCGGGCGTAGTCAAAGTCTGCCGTTGTGTGGATGACCCGCCGCACAACAGCGTCATTTTCGGGGATGATCTCAATGCCCTGCGCCGCGAGTTCCTCTGCAATAATCTGCATACTGGTCCGTTCGATATCGGCGGGCAGCATATGTTGTATCGTCATTGGTAGTCCTCCATCAAGCGGTATACGGCCTGCAGATCCAGCGCCGCACGTACACCGTCTGCCAGCGCATCGAACTGCCGCTGCTGAAATGCAGTATGCCTGACGGCCATGGCTTGCTGCGGAGCCACGCCCTTCCGCGCACAGAGCCAGTCAGCCAGTTTGACCGTAAGTTCTCCGGAATCAAATAATCCATGCAGATAGGTACCGCAGACAAGGCCCTGACAGCAACCTTCCGGCGTGCCATCCTGTAACCGGCAAAAGGGACGTCCGGCAACGTCTGTACGCCCCATATGAATTTCATATCCGTCCAGCAGGGCGCCCGCCAACGGTTCCTGTTCCACTGTTGCCTGCACACGGGTTCGTGTTTTTTCAGCGGTAAACACTGTATCTGTCGGGAGCAGTTCCAGTCCGCGCAAGGCACGGCCCGGGATGCCGCCCTCGGCCCCTTCCGGGTCCCGCAGCGTGCGTCCCAGCATCTGATATCCCCCACATACGCCCAAAACGGGCGTGTGTGCAGCCGCAGCTTTCAGGATCAAAGCCTCCAGACCGCACTGGCGAAGCCAAAGCAGATCATCCATCGTATTTTTGGTGCCGGGCATAATGATCAGGTCCGGGTGCCCCAGCGTAGACGGATCACTGACATACCGTACCCCTAACGCCGGATGACTTTCCAGGGGGGCAAAATCCGTAAAATTGGAAATCCGCGGCAAGCGAATCACCACCACGTCAATCGGTTTATGTACCGATGTATGATCGAGGCACGGTGCCAGTGAATCTTCATCGTCAATCTCCACATCCAAATATGGCACAACGCCGAGTACCGGCAGATAGGTGCGCTCCTCCAGCATGGAAAGTCCCGGGCGAAGAATTTCCGGGTCACCACGGAATTTATTGATGACCAATCCCCCGATGCGTGCACGTTCTTCAGGCTCCAGCAGGGCCACCGTCCCGTAGAGCTGCGCAAACACACCGCCACGGTCGATGTCCCCGGCCAAAAGTACCGGAGCGTTGACCATCCGGGCCAATCCCATATTGACAATGTCATCGCTTTTGAGATTGATTTCAGCGGGGCTGCCTGCCCCCTCCAGTACGATCACATCATAGTCTGCGGCCAGACTATGATAAGCATCCAGGATTTCGGGAACCAGCTGCTTTTTGTAGCGGAAATACTCTTTTGCCGGCATCTGTCCGCGCACTTCCCCGCGAACAATGACCTGGCTGCCGGTGTCGCTGCAGGGTTTAAGCAGGATTGGATTCATCCGTACATCGGGTTCTACGCCGGCGGCCTGAGCCTGCACCACCTGAGCGCGTCCCATTTCCAGCCCTTCCCGCGTGACATAGCTGTTCAACGCCATGTTCTGACTTTTAAACGGTGCCACACGCAGGCCGTCCTGTGCAAAGATGCGGCAAAGTGCCGTACAGAGCAGGCTCTTCCCTGCGCCCGACATCGTCCCCTGCACCATAATACAGCGAGCCCGTTTTGTACTGCTCATCGAAGAATCTCCCCAAGAGCCGCCAGAAGGCGGCAATTTTCGTTTTCCGTACGGGTCGCCGTGCGATACCAGGTAGCATCCAGTCCCGGATAGTTACCACAGCTGCGCAGCAGGATGCCCCGTTTGCGCAACGGCTCCACAAGGGGTGTGGCACATTGGAACAAGAGATAATTTGCCTCCCCGGGAATCACATGCAATCCCAGCTCATGCAGTTTCCTCATCATAAAGGGACGCTGCTCCCGGATCAGTGTGCGCACCCGCCCCACGTATTCCTGTTCCTGCAAAGCTGCACACCCCGCTGCCTGCGCAAGGCTGCTGACCGACCAGGGACTGCCTGCATGGTACAGCCGTTCGAGCAACGTACCATCGGAGCAAAGGGCATAGCCAAGGCGTACCCCGGCCATAGCGTACAGTTTGGTAAAGGCTTTCAGGACCACAAGATGCGGGTACTGCTCCAAAAATGGCACCAAAGTATGAGCCGTCGGCTCGTCCAGAAAGTCTCCAAAACATTCATCAACCACCAGCACGGCCCCGACCTCCCGGCAGTGATGTACGATTTTCTGTAAAAGCGGCATCGGCGTTGTGCGCCCTGTCGGGTTGTTCGGTTCACAGAGAAAGACGATGTCTGTCTGCGGTGTAATGGAGGACAGAAAGGATTCGTCCACCGCAAATTCATTGTGCACGGTAAGCACGTGGTGGTCCACCCGACATCCCGTGCTGCGCAGCGCGGCCGCGTATTCGGCAAAAGATGGTGCCGGCAGCAATGCGTTTTGTGGGCGCAAAGCCGCTGCCAGCCGCCAGATCAGATCCGCCGCACCATTGCCGCAAATAATCCACTCCGGCGGGATTTGTTCTGCCTCTGCAATTGCCTTGCGGAGGGCCCGGCACAAGGGGTCCGGATAGCGGTCCACGCCCACCGCCGCAGCATCAATGGCCGTTTGTACCCCCAGGGGCACCCCCAGCGGACTGACATTGGCCGAAAAATCCAGCGGCGCCTGTCCGTATTCTGCTTCAAATCCGGCCCAGTCGCCGCCATGTACCAACTGCATTTCGTCACCTCAAAAGAACAAACACCCCGGCCCGCAGCGCAAGGCCCAAAATCAGGGCCAGACCGGCCCCCGCAAACAGCATCCGATTCGCGCGCAGAATGTCCAACGGCTCTACCGGACGCTTTGCATCACCGATTGTCGGTTTGTCGTAATATTCACCAAAATAGTACGCGGGGCCTGCCAGCTGTACCCTCAACGCTCCTGCACAAGCAGATTCCGTTTGTGCGCTGTTGGGGCTGGCATGATTCCGGCGATCCCGGCGCCAGATATACCACGCGTTTTTCGCATCCTGCCCCGTCAGGGCTGCGGCGGCAATCCAAAACAGCGCCGCCAACCGTGAAGGCAGATAATTGGCCACATCATCCAACCGGGCGGCCGCCCTGCCGAACTGCAGATAGCGATCATTTTTGTAACCCACCATGCTGTCCATTGTGTTGATGGCCTTATAGCACAGCGCCAGCGGAGCCCCGCCGATCAACATATAAAAAAGCGGTACCACCACGCCATCCGAAAAATTTTCCGCCACGGTTTCGACAGCCGCTTTGGTAACGCCTTCTTCCGTCAGCGCCTGGGTATCGCGGCCCACAATTCTCGACACCGCCTTGCGCGCTCCCGGCAGATTTTGTTCCGCAAGGCGGCTGTAGACACGACGGCTTTCCACCGCCAGTCCTTTGACGGCCAACGCCTGCCAGCACCAAAGCGTCTCCACAGCCAATCCCAACAGCGGGTGTATACGCTCTGCCAGCAAACAAATGAGCGCGGCTATCAGCAGCGTCCCCAGCGGAAGGACCGCGGCAAGTACATATCCGGCAGCCCGTTCCCCCTTGGGCGTTGCGGGAAAGCGGGTCCGCAGGGCCTTTTCCAGCCTGGTGATGCACGTTCCCATCAAAACCACCGGATGCGGCATCCAATCCGGGTCCGCCAGCCACAGATCCAGCAAAAAGCCCAGAAAAACAGCGATGCAAACCGTCATTTCCGGGACTCCTTCGTATACTGTACGGTGTCCAGCAGCGTCAGCACACGTTCGCTTTTCCAGCGCGACGCATCCAGCTTATACCCGCCCGCATTGGGGGCACACCAATGGTAATATTCATGGTGGGGTATGGCAAAACGCTCCATTACAGCCATCTGTGTGCCACCATGGGCTACGATCACAAGCTGGTTCCGACCTTCACGGAAGGCATCATCCACCAGCTGTGCAAAGGCAGCACAAGTCCGATCACAGAACTGATCTTTTCTTTCTCCGTCGGGACAGGTTGTTTCACAGTTTGCCTTTACCCAGGCCAGATAGTCCGGGTCGTGTTCCATCTCGATGTAATTGCGCCCCTCAAAACTGCCGAAGTTCATTTCCTTCAAGTTTTCTACCACGATCTGTTTGGCCTGCGGAAACAGAATCTTTGCTGTTTGCTGGGTGCGTGTCAGCGGCGAAACGTATACCACATCGGTCCAAAAATCCGCCTGCCGGATCTGCGCTCGGCCTGCTTCCGACAGTGGGATGTCCCGCTGACCCTGATAGCGCTTTTCCACGTTATAGATGGTTGTTCCATGCCGCAGAAGATAAATAATCATAAAGACAAACTTCCTTTCAATATCAGCGGCAGTCCGTAAAAGACACGTACCACGGCATCAGCCCTCTGTGCCAAAAGTTCATTCAGCCTTCCGGCTGCTTCCCTGGCCGCTCTCTCCTCGGGGTCAGCAGGCACAATGCCCCCACCGATCTCTGTCGCAATCACAACCGGATAACCGGCCAGTTTATCTGCCAGTTTTTCAAGGTCTGGCGCTTGTGCCGCTTGCCTCTGCACATCCCAGATTGCATAGCGGTCCAGCTCCCTTTCATCACAGTGCAGCAGTTTACAGGCAAAGGCCCGCTTGCCCGCATAAAGCGGGCCAAACAGAAAAATCATACCCAGCCCTCCACGATACGGCATACAACCAGTGCAGCCAGCATCCACAACTCCGTTTTTTGCAGGAACCATCCCGCCAAATCGCCTGAAATGCCACCAAACTGTTTTTGGGCCACGGTTCGGTACCGCCACAGCACAAGCAGCGCAGCCGCTACCATCGCAGTCCCGGCAAAGCCGCCGATAACAATGAGCGCAAGGCACAACAAGGCTGCCAAAACAGCCAGCATACGACGTACCGTTGTTTTGTCCGCCGTTGTAGCAAACGTATGAACCAGACCGGTGTTTTTGGCAATGGGCAGCGCAGCCACCGCCCAGCCCGAGAGCGCCCGTTCCAGTACAAATCCGAGGCCCAGGCAGGTCAATGTGTTACGGTCCACGGGGAGTGAAGCACAAAGGGCGAAATAAGCGACAAAATAGCTGCACACCCGAATCAGTGCAAAAGCACCGCAATGCGGGTCCTTGAGGATTTCCTGCTTGCGGGCAGGCTCGGCATAACTTGCCAGCGCATCACAGGTGTCAGCATAGCCATCCAGATGGATACCGCCCGTAATCAGTACCGGAGCCAGACAATACCCGGCAGCGCGCAGCCATTCCGGCACCGGCCAGATTCCACACACTGCCGTCCAAAGTCCATACGCCAGTGCGCACACAACGCCTACCAGCGGAAACGCGCACATGACATACCGCATATTTTTTTCATTCCAGGTCGGCTGCGGCACCGGAATCGCACTGAACATCGCGAACGCCACTGCGATGGTTTCCATGGCAATCATACCAGTTTCCTTCCCTTATAATAGATTGGCAGACCCGCAGCTACCTCGCAGACCACATCGGCCTTCTGCGTCAGGTGCTGGTGCAACCGCCCCAACAATCGCAGGTACATTTCGGTCTCGCCTGCATAATCGGCGCCCCCCATGCCTACTTCGTTGGAAACAATAACCAGGTTCCGGCACACCGTCATAAGATGCCTGACGCCTTGCAGAATGGCCCGTTCCGCTTTTTCCGCATCGGCTCCCGGGGCGTACAATTCGTTGGCCGCCAGATTTCCGAGGTCCTCCAGCAAAATCGTACCACTGATGTCAAGCAGTGGTTTCTCTATACTCCCCAGATTTTTGGGGCATTCCACTGTCGTAAACCCCCGTCCGGCTCGCTGCCACCTGTGCTTTTCCACACGTACGCGACATTCTTCGTCCCAAACCTGCATCGTCGCCAGATAAAACCGCGGCAGCTCCCCCGCCAAATGTAATGTCAGCTGCTCGGCGTACTCGCTTTTACCGCTTCCCGAACCGCCGATTACCAATACCAGCATCACTGACCTCCCTGCGGGGTATAGGGCTGCATACCATAGTCTGAAAAAGTGCTGCCACGATAAACAGCAAGCGCCATATCCAGCAACGGCATAGCCGCAACCGCGCCGGTTCCTTCTCCCAGACGCATTTCTGCCGTGATCAACGGACGCTTTTGCAGCGCCTGCAAAAGCAATTTTCCCGCCGGTTCTGCACTTTGATGGGTAGCAAAAACGGCCATGGAAGCTCTTGGGCACAGCCGCACAGCGCAAAGTGCTGCCGCCGCGCTGATGGCACCATCCACCAGCACCGGAACACGATACAGTGCGCCGCCCAGAAACACCCCGCAAAGTCCTGCAATATCAAAGCCACCAACCTTGGAAAGTACATCCACGGGATCGGCCGCATTGGGGCGATTGACCGCCAGCGCAGTTTCAATGGCGTGCCGCTTGCGGTTCAGTCCCGCGTCCGACAGTCCCGCCCCGCGTCCGGTCAATTCCTCCGGAGCTTTTGCAAGCAAGGTGCAGGTGACAGCCGTAGCGGTCGTCGTGTTGCCGATTCCCATTTCACCGGTTGCCAGCAAGCGGGCACCTTGTTTTTTTTGTCGACGCACCAGATCGATTCCCGCCAGAATCGCCTGTTCTGCCTGAGCCCGGGTCATAGCCGGCCCCAGGGTCATATCTGCCGTGCCGTTCCCGATCCGACAGGAGCAAACACCCTGTTCCGGCATAAAGTCCTTGATGCCCATATCAACGGGCAGTACCTTGCAGGATGCGAGTTCCGCCATACGGCAGACATTGCTCTGGCCTGCAGCCAGGGCATGAGCTACAATACCGGTCACCTCACTGTCGGACTGAGATACCCCCTGTGCCACTACGCCGTTATCGGCACACAAAACCAGAACCGTGCGGGGGGTGAGTTCTATCTGTGCGGTGCCTGTCAGCGCTGCGATTTCGGTAAGGGTCTCTTCCAGTAAGCCAAGGCTTCCCAGGGGTTTTGCACAGGACGCCCACTGCTTTTGTGCAGCAGCACGTGCATTTTCGTCCGGTAACGCTATATTCTGCAGCAATGTTTTCAGTTTTCCTTGCTCCGGCATATTTTCTGCTTCCTTTCATACTGCTCGGCTGCCTGGGTAAAGCGCTGTGCCAGGTGCGGGGCGCCGGCCATATACAAATGGGTAAAAGACGCAAACAGACTCTTGGTCGCAAAACCACATTCCCAGCTTCGTGTTCCAAGGGGCTTGCGGGCTGTATAGTCATCCCCATTCTGTGTACTGTCCCAATAGTGAAATTCATGAATCGGCACGCTTTCACCGGTTCGGAACAGCATACTGTCCTGCCTGGCCGTCAGTTCGGCATATCCGAAACGCACAAGGCGCTCTGTTCGCAGTCCCCGCCCCGGCAGCACACCCACCATCGGCCAGGACGTGCCCTGTGTATCCTCCAGTTCCTGCCCCAGATACAGAAAGCCTCCACACTCTGCAACGGTAGGCAGGCCCTCTTGCAGCGCCTGCCGCACAGCGACACGCATGGCTGTATTCCGGCTGAGCGCCTGCGCATACAACTCCGGATAGCCGCCCGGCAGATACAAGCCCCCACAACTTTGGGGAAGTGCGGTATCCCGCAGCGGGCTGAAAAACACCGGTTCCGCTCCTGCCCGGCGCAAGGCATCCAGGGTTTCTTCATAGCAGAAACAGAAAGCCTCATCTTTTGCCACCGCAATCCGGGTGCGAACGGGCGGATTCTGCCACGTTGCTTTCTGAGGCAGGTCAGGTCGGTGACAAAGTTCCCGGATTCGGGGAACATCCAAAGTTTTTTGTGCTTGTTCACCGAGAGACTGAATACGTCGGCTCAGATCTTCGATTTCTCCTGCGGTATACAGTCCCAGATGGCGGCTTTGAAAGTTTGCTTCCTCCATAGGCGGCAGGTAACCGAGAACCGGCAATCCCGTTTCCTGTTCCAGCATCGGCGCCAGTGTCTGATACAGCATAGGCTTACAGTCATTGAGCAGAATCCCCGCCAAATGGCTATTTGCGCGAAAGTCCCGCAGACCACGCACCGTTGCCGCCAAGGTCAGACTGGCCCCTTTGGGTCGCAGGACCAGCAGCACCGGAAAATCCAGTACGTCAGCCAGATGCCAGGCACTGGCACGGGTGGTTGTCCCGCCAAGCCCATCGTAAAAACCCATCACGCCTTCACAGACGGCTGCCTCATGACCGGCAGCATAACGGACAAACAGTTCCTGCACAGTATTCTCGGGGGAAAGGAACAGATCCAGATTATGACTTTCGATGCCGAGCACCGAGCGGTGAAACATCGGATCTATATAATCCGGACCGCATTTAAAGGCGCACGGTGTCAGGCCCTGCTGCTGCAGCGCAGCAAGCAGCGCACAGGTCATCACCGTTTTGCCGCCGCCGGATTGCGGGGCTGTGATCAAACATTCAATCATCGCAATGTACCGTTACCAAAAATACCGGATTCTGGGCCATCATCAGGTGTAACCGCCCCATAGCCCGGGCATCGCTGACCGCCAGTTGCGTGACCTGCGGCTGCAGACCCCGTGCACGGCAGAATTCCAGCGTGGTTTGCAATGTTTCCAGGGCAATACAGCTAACGCAAAGGCGAACTTCTGGATTTTTTTCCAGCGCGGCCGTAAGAATGGCCTCCATCTCACCCTTGCTGCCGCCGACGAAAACCGCATCCGGTGTCGGCAAATCTTCCAGAGCCTGCGGCGCTCTTCCCGCCGCGATATGCAGATTCCAGGCATGCAGCTTTTGACGATTTTGCGCGATCAATTCCAGCGCCGGTTCTTCACACTCAATGGCATATACCGGTCCGCCATGCACCGCGGCTGCCAACTCAATGCTGACGCTTCCTGTTCCAGCACCAACATCCCACACGGTTTCTCCGGGTTTCAGTCCCAATGCCGCCACAACAGCAGCGCGCACAAAACGCTTGGTCATCGGGACTTTGCCGCGAATAAACCATTCATCCGGCCATCCCGGTGCACGTGCTGGAAGTTGGGGTGCCGCTTCCGCCAGCAATACGCACAGAGGTTCGAAACTGCGTGTTGCCATTTCTGCGGCTGTCCCGGTCGTAATTCGTTCGTCGGGATAACTCAGATTTTCTCCCACTGTGACGGGGAGTTCTCCCAGCCCGGCTTCGGTGAGCTGTTTGCAAAGTTGTGGTACGCCCAGACTGCCGCCGGTAAGGAAAAACGCAGGCTTGCCTTGCATGACCGCGGCCACGGCATCACAGGTTACCCCATGGGCGGACACCAGCAGCCAATCCTGCCATGGGCGGTGCAGTGCAGCCGAAAACAGCTGTACACTGGAAAGGCCGGGATAGACTGTATACGGAATATTTTGTGTTTCCAGAAGCGGAATCAGATTCCGGCATCCCGAATAAAAACCGGTATCGCCGCTGTAGACAACCGCAGCCTGTGTGCATTCCATGCTTTGCAGCGCCTCCAGAATCTTCTGCGGTTTGGTGGCCGCCATCCGGTCGTGTGCACAGCCATCCGGCAGTTGCTGCAATAGCCGCTGTGCCCCTATGATGCGCTGAGCCTGCAAAAGCGCATGTTCTGCCAGCCGGGTCAGGGTGGCTTCTGTACCACCGCCCAGCGCCAGTAAACTCACCTGCATTGCGCCATCCACTCCTTGCAAAAATTCAATACCGCTTCATAGGGTTCGCCTTCATCCACCGGGCGGCGAATCACGATCATCTGCGCCTGACAGGCCCTGGCTGCCTCGAGCTTTTCTTCAAATCCGCCGGGCGCTCCGCCGTCTTTGGTGACCAGCCACCGAATGGAAAACTGGTGCAGCAATGCCTTGTTGAGTTCTACACCGAACGGCCCCTGCATCGCAATAATATGCGCCGGCGTGATACCTGCAGCCTTGCAGGCTGTCAGACTGCTTTCCAGCGGCAGTACCCGGGCAAACAAACGCTGCGCACCAAGTACTGAAAACGCAGTCAGTTCCTTTGCCCCGGTCGTCAGCAGAATGTTTCCCGTCGTCTGGCAAAGCGCCTTTGCTGCCTCTTGGGTCGTTTCGACGGATATACAGTAATCAGGCAATACACTGGCAGGGCGCTGCAGCCGTTTATAGGGGACGTTCGCCTGCCGGGCAGCGGCCCGGATATTTTGAGTGACCTGCACGGCATAGGGGTGGGTAGCATCAATACACAGGTCTTTTTCTGCGAGGATCCTTGCCATATCTTCCGCGTCCAGGCGCCCGGCCTGTACTTTCACACCGGGATACTGCCCCTGGTCAATTTCGCCATATTCGGTAGCAACACAGACCAGCACCTGCGCCCCCGCATCGGCCAACGCACGGGAAAGACGGCGTCCCTCTGTTGTACCGGAGAAAACCACGATCTTCATGCCTTGCGATACCCTCGCGGTGTGATCATCCAGGAGCCCTGCTGTACCGTACTGCTGCTGCCCACAAAAACCGTCGTAAACATATCGACCGGTGCCTCGCGCAACTCTTCCAGCGTACAGAACTGTGCCTGCTGCCCGGGACGTGCAATGTTGCGTACCGTAGCACAGGGAGTAGCGGCCTCCTTACCCGCGGCCAGCAGAATATCCACTGCGCGCTGCAAGTGATCCTTGCGGCGGTGTGAGGCCGGGTTATACAAGCACAGCGCAAAATCGCCCAAGGCAGCACACTGCAACCGTTTTTCAATCAAAGACCAGGGCGTTAGCAGATCGGACAGGGAAATCACGCAGAAATCATGCCCCAGCGGTGCGCCCAAAACGGCCGCTCCGGAAAGCGCCGCCGTCACCCCCGGCACAACTTCAATCTGCACGTCCGGATATTCTTTGGCCAGTTCCAATACCGGGGAAGCCATTCCATATACACCCGCATCCCCACTGCAAACCAGTGCTACATTTTTTCCGGCCGTTGCCGTTTCCAGCGCCCAGCGGCAACGTTCCATTTCACCGCGCATCGCGGTGGTGTAGGTTTCCTTTTCGGGAAAAAGCGGTTTGACCAGATCCACATAGACGGTGTACCCGCATAACACATCCGAGGCAGCCAGCGCTGCACGGGCCTGCCCGGTCAGCATGGATTCATCCCCGGGGCCCAGACCTACCACATATAAATTACCACGCATTGTGAAATCTCCAATCCATGTGATGGGGTTTTACCGCGGCCGCCAGCGTCACACCGCCCCCGGCCATCTTATTGCGGATCAAGGCTCCCCCGCTGCAAAGAACCGCCGCCCGCTCACAAACGTTATCCACCCCAGTTGTTTTTTCTACAAATGCTGACGCGGAAAACGTCCCCTCCGCCTGCGCCAGTTCCGCGGCAGAATACGTCTGCAGCATCCAATCATGGTTGCGGCAAAAAGTAAGCAGTCCCTGCTCCTGTGCTTTCAAGTCGATGCTTGCCGCCGCATAAATCGCCTGCGGAATCAGGCCAAAGGACGCAAAGGCGGTTTCCAGCGCTTCGCAGGATGTACCTTTCCGGCAGCCAACGCCCAGCACAACCGTCTGCGGAACGAGCCAAAGCACCGATTCCGGCTGCTGCGCAAATCCAACGTATACATCGTAGATTCCATCCGTCACAACCCGAACATTTTGCGGGGGAACTCCCTCAATCGGAAACTCAGACTGGATGCGCACAGATTGTCCCGCCAGCAAGGCACCGGAAACCGTGCGGATGCAAGGCGTATGCAGTACCGCACATTGCTGGCAGCGCGCCCATTCATCCACCGCAAAAATGCCGTTTGCATCGGTTGCGGTGGTAATAACGGGAATCGCGCCGCTGATGGCTGCCACCCGCCGGGCGAGATCGTTGGCCCCGCCCAGGTGGCCCGAGAGCAGCGGAATGGCAAATCTTGCACATTCATCTACCACCACCACAGCCGGGTCCGTTGCCTTGCTTTGCAGATACGGCGCAATCGCGCGCACCGCAATTCCCACGGCGCCCACATAAATCAGTGCACGGTCCCGATGAAAATGCGCTTCCGTCCAGGGCTGAAGCGCCAGCGGCTGCCCGCTTCGCGCCGCGGTGCCGCCCAGTTCCCGGGCCAGCTGCCGGGCAAGTGCCAATCCTTTTTCGGTAAAGGCAAGGCACGCAATGCTCATGCTTCGCTCCCTTTCCGGTATTCCGTCGTAAACGTGGGATCATAGAGTTTACTGCGGTCATAGGCCGCCGTTTCCAGAAAATCGCCAACCAGAATCAGCGCCGTCTTGCTGATTCCATAGGCGGCACCGCACTGCGCCAACGTCCCCAGGGTGCATCGCACAACTTTTTCTTCAGGCCAGGTTGCTTTGTACACCAGCGCCGCCGGGGTACTTTCGGTGTAAGCCCCCCGCAGAAGTTCTTTCTGCACGGCCGGCAGCATGCCCGCCGAAAGAAACACCACCATGCTGGCACCGTGTTTTGCCAGTTCTGCCAGCGCTTCCCGCTCCGGGACCGGCGTGCGCCCTGCCATCCGTGTGATGATCACCGTCTGGCTGATACCGGGCAGGGTATATTCCGCGTCAAGGGCCGCTGCAGCGCCGCAGAAACTCGACACACCGGGCGTATCATCATAGGAAATTTTCATCCGGTCCAGGGCATCCATCTGCTCCCGGATGGCTCCGTAAATGCTGGCATCCCCGGTGTGCAGACGCACGGTTTCGTGCTGCTGCCGCTCCTGCTCCTGCAATACGGCAAGTACCTGTTCCAGCGTCATCTCGGCACTGTTATAGATTGCACAGCCGTCTTTTGCCAAAGCAAGCAGTGCCGGGTTGACCAGACTGCCCGCATAAATGATGCAATCCGCACGGCGCAGCAGTTCGGCGCCGCGCAGCGTGATCAGATCCGGTGCCCCCGGCCCGGCCCCCACAAAATGAACCATAGTTTTACTCCTTTACCAGGATGGTCGCAAAATATCCGGCCGGTCGGTCGGCGTCATATTGCGACAAATCCGGCCACACTTCCTCATGGGGCAGCCCGCAATTGCAGACCATGGAACTGTGTTCCAGTTTTCCGTGGGCCGCCAGCGCTTCCAGTGTCCGGGGCAGCTGGCGCCCGGTTTTCATCAGAACTTTACTGCCCATATGGTCCAGAACCGCATCAGCCGCGCCCCCCGGCGCGATGGTGAGAGGCTCATCCATGCCGGCGGTAAGTGACTGATTGAGCCTTGCCGCCGAAGCGCAAAAACTCGGAACCCCTGCGAGCATCTTCGTTTCATATCCTCTTGCCTGCAAGATCTCCTGCAGATACCCGAAGGTCGCGTACACGGACACATCCCCCAGATTCAGCATGGCCACGTCCTGCCCGGCATCCAGATACGGCTGCAGCATTTCCGCCGCTTCCGTATGGGCTTTCAGCAGTGCTTCCGCATTGCGTGTCATGGGGAAATGCAGCGGCACGATGGTCTTGCCGGCGAGGTCTACCGCCCCGCGCGCAATTTCCAGAGCAAGCATCTGCCCGCTTTTGGTCTGCGGTGCCGCAATGACCGGGCAAGTCTGCAGCCGCCGTACCGCCTGCAAGGTCATGAGTTCCGGATCACCGGGGCCTACGCTGACGCCATACAGCGTCCCGCGAATCGGGGAATCTACCATTGTTGCAACATCTCCTTTGCGGGCGGTGTGGTGCCCAGCAGACCGTATTGATTGGAAAATACCACCGCGCCGATCCGACAACTTTCACCGATGCGGTGTTCCAGATGCCGTTGGATGGCGGCGAGAATAGAGTCCATGACCGCTTCGCGCATCCCGGCACGGTCGAGAATTTCCAGGCAGGCATCCGCCGTTGCCGCTCCCATAAGAGTGCGGCAGACTTCGGTTTTCGCGCCACAGACCGCTGCGTGGGCACAAAACAACTCAGTGCGGCAGTCTGCGTAACGGGAATGGGTATTCATAACGCCGCCCGCCACTTTGACAAGTTTCCCGATATGGCCCACCAGCAAAAGCTGTTCTATGCCTTCCACTGCGGCACAGTCCAGGGCTTCGCCAAGGAAGTTGGAACATTTGACGACAGGAACGCCCCGGGCGTCCCATCCTTGTGCATGGAGAAAATCCGTTCCATAATTGCCGGGGGTCAAAATCAACCGTTTGGAGCGGCCCGCGTGCTGGTGAATTTCCAGCGCGATGGTATCTACAATGGCCTTCTCGCTCATCGGTTCCACGATACCGGAAGTTCCCAGAATTGAAAGTCCGCCTTCCACTCCCATCTGCGGGTTGAAAGTGCGCCGGGCCGCTTCTTCGCCGCCCTCTATACTGACAAGAACAGACAGCCCTCCGGTGTATTCTGCCTCACGACATACGGATTTTACCTGTTGCAGAATCATCTGCCGCGGCACACGATTGATGGCGGCTGCCCCCACCGGCTGGTCCAGTCCCGGCTTCGTGACCCGACCAACGCCTTTTCCTCCGTCAATGAAAATATCCGGCGTTTCGGTCCGGGTCACCGTTACGGTGATGAGCAATCCGTCCGTGACGTCGACATCATCCCCGGCGTCTTTTTTCACACTGCATACCGCGCTTGCACCCTGCAGGCGGCAGACCTCCGGACGAACCGTAACCTCCCATCCTTTCGGTGTAAGCAGCGTCAGCAGCCGTGGTGTTTTCCCGGTCAGAAGCAGCCGCGTGGCCCCCTGTGCCGCCAAAGCCGCACAGGTCCCGGTGGTATACCCGCAGCGCAGCAGACGCTGACCGCTGCGAATGGAATGATCAAAAGCCATCATTTACACCAGAATTTCTTTGAGTTTTTCGCAGTATATCTGCCGGATGCCCGGTACGCGCCCAAGTCCTTCCAGCGTACAGCGTACTGTGAAGCCCGCAGCCTCCAGCTGGCTCTTCCAGCTGTCCGGAGCCTCCCCCGCCATGTCATGGCAGGCATGGTCACCGGCCACCAGCAGCAGCGGCACAAGATGTGCCTTACGGTACCCGGCCTTCTGGATTTGCGGCAGCACTTCCTGCAAAGCAGGCCAGCCTTCTACCGCCGCCACAAACACATCCGGCCTCCCCTGTAAAGTAAAAGTGCTTTGCAGCGCGGAGTATACCACGCCGGCAAAATGCTCGGTTCCATGTCCCATCAGAAGGAGCGCTTCCCCCGCCTGAGCCGGATAAGTTTGGGACAGGACCTTTGCCACTTTTTGCAGATCATGGGTATCTGCCAGCAACGGTTTTCCCAAGGCCAACCGCTCAAATCGGTTAGAAAAGGGCGCAATTTCGGCTTTTATTTTATCGTATTCATACCCGTAAAGCAAGTGCGTAGGTTGCACCACCACTTCCGTGTACCCGTCCGCAAGCAGTTTTTCCAGCGCCTCGGGCAGACCGTCTGCATGTTCTCCCCGCGCCGCCAAACGCTTGCGGATAATCCGACTTGTCAGCGCACAGGTAAAATGACACGCAGGCGCAACTTCCTGCAGGGCCCTTTCCACCGCCGTCAAATCGACGCGGCCATTTTCTACCGTCGTGCCGAAACTGACACAAACCAGGGCTCGTTTCATATGGGTTACTCCTTTCGCGCAGGGCGGTACAGCACATACGGTAAACCGTCCTCGTCTGTTCCGACACGCGCTTTTACATGATACACTTTTTGAATGAACGCCGGCGTAAGTAATTCTTTCGGTGTGCCACAGCCTGCCAGTTTGCCGTTTTGCAGGGCAAAGAGAAAATCGCAATACATCGCCGCCAGATTGAGGTCGTGTACCGCCAGAATCACCGTGCGTCCAATGGAACGCAGCAGTTCCATCATCTGAAGCTGATATTGAATATCGAGATGGTTTGTCGGTTCATCCAGAATCAGGCAGGGTGTCTGCTGTGCCAATGCCCGCGCCAGGATCACGCGCTGCTGTTCTCCGCCCGAAAGCGTCGAGAAGATCTGTTCTCCCCGATCTTCCATTCCCACTGTTCGCAGTGCCTCGTCTACCATACGGTAGTCCTCCGCCGTATCACTTTCCAGAAGATGCTTATGCGGCGACCGCCCCATCAGCACCACTTCCCGAACCGTAAAATCAAAGTCGCAGGCATGGTGCTGTGCGACCACAGCCAGTTTCTGTGCACTTTGCCGTACCGAATACTCGCGCAGGTCTTTTCCATCCAGCAAAACGGCA
The DNA here is from genome assembly GCA_019424695.1 of Oscillospiraceae bacterium. Classification (GTDB taxonomy): domain Bacteria; phylum Bacillota; class Clostridia; order Oscillospirales; family Ruminococcaceae; genus Gemmiger. Next base: position 198,776 of record JAHYZA010000005.1, on the reverse strand, counting down.
CCCTCCGTCGGTTGCAGCACACGGTAGATACATTTGAGCAGGGTACTCTTACCGCTGCCGTTCGGGCCGATAACGCCCACAACCTGCTGCTTGCCTGCAGTCAGGTTGATATGCTCCAGAATTTTTCTGCCGCCCAGCGTCACCGTGAGATTTTGAGTTTCCAGCATCGTCATCGGGCGGCACCTCCAAAACCGTAGCGGTGCCGTACCATCAGATACAGGAACACCGGCGCGCCAAGAATGGATGTCAGAATGCCAATGGGAATTTCGTTGCCAGGCAGCAGTGTCCGGCTGGCAACATCTGCCCAGACAAGAAAGATGGCCCCAGCCAACGCTGATACCGGCACAAGGCGCCGGTGGTTGGTCCCCAACAGAAGTCGCACAGCATGGGGAACCACAAGCCCCACAAATCCAATCGTACCCGCGTTGTATACAGCAAGCCCAATCAAAAGGGACGTCACGGTCAGGTACACCATACGCCGGCGATGCAGATCGGTTCCCAGCGTCACTGCGCAGTCATCCCCCAGTAGCATCAGATTCAAAGTACGGCTTTGGGTCATAAAGAAGAGAATACCGCCCACTGTTGCCAGCAGCAAAAAAAGCGTATCCGGCCAGTTGGCTGCGCCCAGACCGCCCATGGTCCAGCGCAAAATCTGCGCCGGGGCGTTGTCATCGTTCCGAAGATAGATGGCAAAATTGGAAAATGCACTGCAAAGGGCCGACAATGCAGAACCGGCCAGCAAGAGTTTGACCGCCGTTGCTTTTCCGCCGAGATTGGCAAGAAAAACCACCGCGAACGAGACAAGCAGCGCTCCGGCAAAGGCCATTGCCCCCACGGAACGTGCTCCCAAAACACTTCCTACTCCGAACAGCGCCGCCAGCGTAGCGCCAAGAGATGCCCCGGAGGAAATCCCAAGAATATAAGGGTCTGCCAGCGGATTTTTAACCACCGCCTGCATCACAACGCCACTGACCGCCAGTGCCGCACCGACCGCGGCGCCCAGCACAAGACGCGGCAGGCGAATCAGCCAGACAACATCATGCAGCGCCGACCCGACCGCCAGATTTTCCGGTGCCGAAACGCCCAACAGAGGCTGTGCGACTTTATAGTAGAGTACGCCATAAACTTCTGACAGCGAAAGCGGCATGGTTCCGAACGTCACGGCAACCGCCAGGGATACCGGCAGCAGTAAAAGCAACGCCAGAAGAACGATATTCCCGGCGGTCCGCCCCCGCAGGCAACGCACGATTTTTTCTGTTTTCATCGGGATAACTCCGGATACATTCCGGCAGCCAGGGTTTGGATACCATCTATCGATCTGGGGCCTGCTGCGTAGATATCCCCCAGCATGACCGGATAAACCCGGCCCTGCTGTACGGCCGAAAGGCTGGCCAACGCAGGGTCGTTCTCGATAACAGCCAGTTGGTCTGCAATCACGCTTTCGGGATCATCCCCGGAATAGGCCATATACACCACAAAAATCACATCGGGATTACAGGCCAGAAGGTCTTCCCGCCCCATTTCCTTTCCGTCCGGATTGACCAGTTCACCGCCAAGCTGCGTCACCATATCGCCGGCCAATGTGTTCGCGCCATAGTTGCTGATGGCGTTTGCCATCGGTTCTACCACTGCCACCCGAACCGGGGCCTGCCCCTCTGCCGCTGTTAAAGTGCGGGAAATTTCAGTTTTCATCTCCTCCACAATATCCTCTGCCGTTTCTTCAACGTCAAAGATTTTTCCGAGGCTCAGAATATCCGTGTATTCATTTTCAAGTGTCCGGGCATAGCCGCCCGGACGGGTATTGGAATTCATATAGGTGGCAATTCCCTTTTCATTCCATCCCGACACATCCCCCAGCATCGTGTCCCCAAACAATGACCCCCAGGAAAGGATCATATCCGGCTGCAGCATCGTGACGGTTTCCTTGTCCGGTGCAAAGACATCCTCCTGGTAGTGCATCTGCGAAAATCCGGATTTCCACTCCTCTTTCACCTCATTGTCGAGCCCGTAGCTGGCAATGACATGGTCTTCCAGCCCCAGCGCGATCATTGTTTCGATGGAGCCCTGATAGACCGCAATCACCCGTTCCGGTGCCTGGGTGTAGGTATAGCGGACCTCCTCGCCGGCAGAATTGTAGTTTGTGATTGTGACCGGATAAGCCCCGGTACTTTCGGCCGTCGCCTGTGCCGGGGCCTGCGATGCAGAGGATTCCGTCGGTACCGGCTGGCTGCAGGCGCAGAGTGTCAGTGCGCATCCGATTGCCAATGCTGCTGTGCGTTGTAAAACAGTTTGTTTCATAGGTTTCTCCTCGTTTGTTCTGCAAACCATTTTTCGTCGCACCGCAAAAAGAAAAGGTCTGTCCCGGCTTTTTCAGCCGGACAGACCCATACCGAAACAAAGCGCCCATCAAAACACGATGCACTTCTGTTTTCCGCGCTAACGTTTGGTCCGTCCGCTGCACGGGTCCTGCCCCCGATAAAACGGCGGTTTGTACCGTCTTACCCGGCCATATGAATCCTGAAGGCAGGTCTTCCGGCTCTGGTGTCGTTGTCCAAACCCGTGTCTTCCCACGAAACAAAAATACGCAGTGACATATGCTTGGGTCCGGACTCGGCCATTACGGCGGCGGTCCCGCGCAGGTTTTGCACCTGCTTCCCTATTCTCCCGGCCAACCCCAAAAGGTCCTGGGCACCTTCGGATGCTTTGTTGTACAAGGATACCATAAAAACCGCCGTCCTGCAAGAGGGCGGCGGTCTGCTTTCCCATCGGAATCGGTTTTATCCCAGAACCTGCTTTGCCAGGTCGGCGCTGGCTTTGGCGTCCTTACAATAATAATCGGCACCGATCTCTTTTGCATAGCTCGGCGTCAGTACCGCGCCGCCTACCCAAACCTTGCAGCCAAGCCCGGCATCGTGCAGCGCTTCGATGGTCGCTTTCATATTGGGGACTGTCGTCGTCATAAGCGCAGACAAGCCAACCAACTTGGCCCCCGTTGTACGCACAGCCTCCACCACACGCTCCGGCGGAACGTCACGGCCCAGATCCAGCACATCATAACCGTAGTTTTCCAGAATGACCCGGACAATATTCTTGCCGATATCATGTACATCGCCCTTGACGGTTGCCACAACGATTTTCCCTTTTCCGTTGGTCTGCGGCTGACCCTGTGCAGCGATTTTCGCCTTGACAGCCTCAAAGGCCGCCTGGGCTGCAGTAGCTGCCTGAAGCAGCTGCGGCAGGAAGATCGTGCCTTTTTCAAAACCATCCCCCACCACATCCAAGGCTGGAATCAAAGAGGAGTTGACAACGTCCAGCGGCTCTTTAACTGCGAGCGCCGTCTCGGCAGCCGCGTGGGCTTCCGCTTTCAAGCCGCGGCGCACAGCATCAAACAGTGCATCGCCTACCGGCTGTTCTGCCTGTGGCGCTATCGTTGTTTTGCTGACCTGCTGGGTCTGAATCTGGACGTCGGCATATGCCGCCACATACTCGGCACTTTGCTTATCCTGGGACGTGAGTACGCGGTACGCACGCGCTGCCGCCATCATTTCCGGCGTATTAGGATTCATGATGGCCAGATCCAACCCTGCCGCCATTGCCATCGTCAGGAATGTGGTGTTCAGATAGCCACGGCAAGGCAGACCGAAGCTGATGTTGGACACCCCCAATACCGTGCGCACACCCAGTTCCTGCTTGCAGCGCGTCAGGGCCTCCAACGTCTGGGCAGCGCCTTCCTGCTGAGCACTGGCCGTCAGTGTGAGGCAATCGATGTAAATATCTTCTTTGGGAATCCCTATAGCCGTAGCGGTTTCCACGATTTTCCGCGCAATGGAAAACCGCCCTTCCGCACTGGTCGGAATCCCCTGTTCATCCAGCGTCAGACCGACAACGGCGGCACCGTATTTTTTGCACAAGGGCAAAATGGCATCCAGCGTTTTTGGTTCTCCATTCACTGAGTTGACAATCGGCTTGCCATTATAGATGCGCAGCGCACGGGACAGCGCTTCCGGATTGGAGGAATCCAGCTGCAGCGGCAGATCGGTCACGGCCTGCAAGTCCCGGACCAGACGTTCCAGGGTCGCAGCTTCATCGATGCCGGGCAGCCCGGCGTTGACATCCAGCACCTGTGCCCCGGCTTCCGCCTGTGCCACGGCCTGCGTACAAGGGTACGCGCTGTCTCCTTCCCGCAACGCCTGCTGCAGCCGTTTTTTGCCCGTCGGATTGATACGCTCGCCCACAACGGTGATGCCATCCACTTCCACAAAACGCACCGGTGTGCACAGGCAGCTGCGGCGCAGCGGAATTTTCTGTGCCGGTGTCAGCGGCGCAAAGGTTTTATGCAGGTTTGCGATGTATTCCGGCGTTGTTCCGCAGCATCCGCCAACCATAGAAACGCCAATGGCGGCATATGCCTGCATTTCCCGGGCAAACTCTTCGGCGTCCAGATTGTAGGAGCCATCCGGGTTCGGCAGTCCGGCATTCGGTTTGACGAACACGGGAATTCCCGCGGGAACGGTGCGGCACAGCCGCTGGGCAAACGGCAGAATCTCGGCCGGTCCCAGCGAGCAGTTGATGCCGATGGCATCCGCCCCCAGCCCGGCTGCCGTTACGCCATAGCTTTCTACCGTGCAGCCGGTAAAGGTCCGGCCCCGGCTTTCAAAGCTCATGGAAACAAATACCGGCAACCGGCTGTTTTCCTTGGCCGCCAGGATAGCGGCTTTCAGCTCATACAGGTCGGTCATCGTTTCGAGGAACACGAAATCCGCGCCGGCCTGAACGCCCGCCTGAATGATTTCCGCAAATGCATCATAGGCATCCTCAAAAGGCAAAGTTCCCGCCGGTGCCAGCAGTTCCCCCAGCGGGCCGATATCCAGTCCCACAAGGGCACCGGTCGGTTCCGCCGCTTTTCGCGCGCAGGCCAGTGAGGCTTCCACAACCTGCGCCACACTGTACCCCGATCCTGCCAGTTTGCGGGCATTGGCACCAAACGTGTTGGCCAGCAGCAGATCTGCCCCCGCAGCCACGTATTCGGCATGAATGGCGGTAACGATTTCCGGCATTTCCAGTGCGGCGAGTTCCGGTTTTTGGCCGGGCTTCAAGCCGCGTTTTTGCAGCTGGGTCCCCATTGCGCCATCGAGAAACACAAACCGCCGGCGCTCAAATATCGATTCGATCTGCACAGGCAAATCCCCCCGTATACATATCAGTTTTTGGCAAAACAGGTTGTCCCCTTCTTACGGAACACACAGGTCTCCCGCAGATGACAGGTTGCGCACCCTGCCAGCGTTCCGGTAACCGGATGGTCTGCCACCCCCAGCAGCGCTGTTGTGCTTTTGCGCGGTGCCAGCAAATGATCGGACGTCACTGCAATACCGCAACCGCGCACACTGTCGGTTGCCAGACAGATCGCGTCATTGAGTTCCAGTGGGCAGTCCCCGTATCCCGGCGCAAACCGCCCCGTGAGGTAACGGTTCTTTTTCTGCAAGTCTGCACGCAGTTCTTCTTCCAGCGCATCACATACCTGCTCCAGCATGACGGATGCCATGGCATCCGTTGTGGCCGCCAATGCAATGTCAGTCAGTTCCATACGGCGCAGCATAGCATCCACCTCGCTGCCCAGCGTGGCCGCCATAGCAAGAACTTCGTCGCATCCCAACAGATGCCGCTGCAGGTCTTTGCCGCGGTTTTGCAGCGATATCGCCTCCACAGGAAGAAGCCGCCACACCGCGCGCGGCGTGGCCACCGCCAGCAGTTGCTGTTCTGCCTTATCCAGCAGAGCTGAAGAGCCTTCATCCGGCTCCCACCCGGCCGCTCCCATATAACGGAGTGCCGTGGCGCGGTGGATGCGCAGCGGTTTTACCCGCACCATTACAGCAAGTCCCGGATGCCTTCGTAGACCTTTTCGGCCACGGCAGCATCATTCATGGCATAAAGATGAACACCGTCTGCGCCGCCCTCGATGAGATCACGGAGCTGGCGCACAGCATACTCAATGCCTGCGTCATACAGCGCTGCGGGATCATCCTGCCAGCGGGAGATCATGCGGGTGAAATCCGAAGGCAGACTTGCGGAAGAAAGCGCCACCGTGCGCTCGATCTGGCTGCGCTTGACGATGGGCATAACGCCGGCCGAAACCGGAAGAGTGATGCCGGCACGGCGTGCCAGGTTGAGGAAACGATAAAAGTGCATATTGTCAAAGAACAGCTGGGTCACGAGGTGCTCAGCACCGGCGGACTGCTTCATGCAAAGGTTTTCCACATCCTGGCGCAGGTTTTCTGCCTCCGGATGGCCCTCCGGATAGCAGGCGCCATGTACCGAAAAGTTCGGCTTGTATTCCTTGATGAAAGCCGTCAGATCACTGGCATGTACAAAATCCGGGCTTTCCGGACGGCTGGGGGTGCGGTCACCGCGCAGCGCCAGCACATCGTGCACACCGACCTTTTCCAGCTCATCCAGAATGTTCGCTGCGTTCTTGCGGTCGTTGCCCATGCAGATCAGATGCGCCAGCGCGGGAATCTGCAGTTCATTCTGGATAAGGTCTGCCACTTCCACGGTAGAAACGCCGCCGGCCGAACCACCGGCACCAAAGGTCACGCTGATAAAATCCGGATTGAGTTTTTTCATCTCATGCAGCGTCGCTCGCAGTTTTTCCATTTGCGTCGTCTGCTTGGGCGGAAAGCACTCAATCGAAAACACGCACCGTTTTGCCTTGAACTGTTCCATGATCTTCATAGCTTTTATACTCCCTCTGTTTTTACGGAAACGATATCAAGCCGCTGTGTCCATTTCTTCCCAGGCAGGCACGGCGCTCAACACACCCTCTTCGTAGGTAAAGGTAATGGTCCCCATTGTGTCGGTGCGATAAATATCTGCACCGATGTCCGCAAGGCGGCGCAGCGTAGCGGCATTGGGATGACCGTAATCATTGTCCACTCCGCAGCTGATGGCAGCCGCCTGTGGCCGCACAACCGACAAAAGCGCCTCCCCGCTGGAAGTGGAAGATCCATGATGCCCTGCCTTATACAAGACTGCGTGCAGATCGGTTCCATACCGGTCCACAAGGGCTTGCTCCGAGGATTCTTCGGCATCCCCTGTGGCAAGATACCGGAAAGCCCCGGCCTCAAACAGCAGACAGAGCGAACCATTGTTGGCATCGTCTGCATTTTCCATCCAGGCACTGCCCCCCTGCAATATTGTCAGCGTTCCGGAGCCCAGTGCATACCGGTCGCCCTCCGTCGTTTCGGTCACGACCGTCCCTGCGGCGGCAGCCAGCTCCAGCATTCCTCGTGGCCAGGGACTGACTCCGTCCGCGGTGTCCCATTCCGGCAACAACAACTCATCTACCTGCAGATTCTCCAGCACGGCCAACGCGCCACCGGTGTGGTCGGCATGCGGGTGGGTCAAAATCAGATACTCCAAGTCGGTCACGCCTGCCTGGCGCAGGCTGCGCACCAGTGCATCCTGTGATTCGGAGGTTCCGGTATCGATCAGGCAGTACTGGCCATCCTGACCGACGAGCACCGAATCCCCCTGGCCCACGTCCAGCACCGATACCGTTGTCGGACTGGCTGCCAGCAGCTGAGCATCGGGGCCGTCGGTCGCAACCCCCAGCATGGTATACAGGTCAGACCAGGTTGGAATGCCCTTTTCTCCGCCATGATACTCGATCACAAAGGCAAGTGCCGCCAAAAGCAGCGCCCCCACAAAGGAGATTGTCCGGCGAAAGCCGGTCCTGGCGCGCGGACGCCGGCGCCCGCGTTTACGCTTCTTCGTATTGCCCATTCAGCTTACGCTCCTGCCACTGGGCCCGAGTAACCAGCACGGCACGCGGTTTGGCACCTTCATAGGGGCCGATGATTTTTTCCTGCTCCATCTGATCCATGATGCGGGCCGCACGGGCATAGCCCAGCTTGCAGCGCCGTTGCAGAAGGCTTGTGGATGCCTGTCCGGCATCAATAACACATTCCACAGCCTGCTCAAACATCGGGTCCAGCGCACCGCCTTCGCCGTCGTCATCGCCTTTCTTACTTCCCTTCTCGGCCACGGCACGGCGCTCCATCTCGGCAATCATTTCTTCATCATACTGAGAGGAGGAAGTGGATTTGATAAAACTGAGCACCGCGCCGATTTCTTCGTCGGTAACGAATGTGCCCTGCACACGAACCGGCTTGGCAGCGCCCACCGGCAGGAACAGCATATCGCCATTGCCAAGCAGTTTCTCGGCACCCGAAGAATCCAGGATCGTGCGGGAGTCGATCTGGCTGGAAACCGCAAAAGCGATGCGGCTCGGAATGTTGGCTTTGATCAGACCCGTGATAACGTCAACGCTGGGGCGCTGGGTCGCAACGATCAGATGAATGCCCGCCGCACGCGCTTTTTGGGCAATGCGGCAGATATAATCTTCCACCTCCTTGCCCGCTACCATCATCAAGTCTGCCAACTCGTCAATGATGATGGCGATATACGGCAGATGCTCCAGTCCTTTCTGCGCCGCCATTTTGTTGTAAGCCTTGATCTCACGCACATTGTTTTCGGCAAAGAGCTTGTAGCGGCGTTCCATCTCAGCCACACTGGCCCCCAGTGCACCGGCCGCCTTGCGGGGTTCGGTGACCACCGGCATGAGCAGATGCGGGATTCCGTTGTACTCAGCAAGTTCCACAACCTTGGGGTCGATCAGGATGAGTTTAACGTCTTCCGGTCCGGAGCGGAACAGGAAGCTGATGATGATGGAGTTAACACAGACCGATTTACCGCTGCCGGTAGAACCTGCAATGAGCAGATGCGGCATTTTGCACAGGTCCGCCACCTGCGCCGTGCCGGCAATATCCTTGCCGAGGGCCATCGTCAGTGGGCTGCGCATATTGATGTAATTCTGGGATTCAAACACAGTACGGATATTGACCGTAGAACGAATCTTGTTGGGCACTTCAATGCCCACCGCCGGCTTGCCGGGAATCGGCGCTTCAATACGGACGCCTGCGGTGGCAAGGTTCAGCGCAATGTCATCCGCCAGACTGGTGATCCGGCTGACCTTGATACCGGCCTGAGGCTGCAATTCATACCGCGTGACCGAAGGGCCACGGCAGATGTCGAGGATCTTGGTCTTGACGCCGAAACTTTCCAGCGTGTTGACAAGCGTATCTGCGTTTTTCTTCATCTCGCGCGCGGCGCCTGCTTCATCCTCCGGCCGTGTCGCATTGAAAAGGTTCAGCGACGGATAGCAGTAAGGTTTCGGCGGTTCCTTGGCAGCATTGGCCAGCTGCAGTGCGGCCGGGTCCGCCTTTGCCGCCGAGGGCGGCGTATGAATCGGCGCCGAAGCCGAGTTTCCTACTGCCGTACTGACCTGGAGTTTGGCAGCCTCTCCGCGCTGCGGCACAATGTAAGAACTTTCAGTCCCTGTCGGCTGCGAGGGCTGCATCGGTACCGGCTGATTGTCCAGCACTTCCGACACCGGACGTCCAGACTGCCACGCGGCACTGGCCGCCTGGCCTACGTCAAAGCTGCCGTTCAATGTCGGGATCGCCCCTCCGGACATACCTGCGGAGAGGTCTTCCGGCGAAAACGCCATGGTATCCCCCATTCTCCGCGCTACAGCCGGTTCCGGGGTCACAGGCACCAACGGTGTATCGAATCCATCGGACTGGGGCTGAAGCGGTACCGAGAAGCTCTGCTCTTCTTCCGGCGGGTTATAATCCTGCGTGCCATAGTAAGGCTGATGTCCGCTGACGGCACGATTGATCAGAGAATCCAACTCATCGCCGGTTTCCGCTGCCCGGGACGGTTCTTCGGGCTGCAGTTTCAGTTCAAAATCCTCCTGCGGGGCAGGTGCCGGCGCGGCGGCCTGCTTCGGCGCATGGAAGCGCTGAGAATCCGACAAGTGCGACAGCGGGTCCATGCCAAAAGTGCCCCCCGGCCCGATGTTGACCGGTTCCAGCGGATCGTGTTCTACGGCTTGTTTCAGGGCCTGGGTTTCCGGACCCGGTCCCAGGTCCACATCAAACGAGGCTCTCGATGCGCCTAAGGCGGACAGATCCGGCATGACCGGGGCCGCACTGCCTCTGGCAGATTGTGCCGATGCTGCCGCGCCCTGCTGCGGAATGTGCCCTGTATCAGCGATCACATCATAGGCAGGATGATGGCGTCGCGGCGCGTCGGGCAGGGTTCCCGTCAGATTCTCGATGGGTTCCTCCTCCGGTTCTCCGCCAAACAGCTGCGTATCGTAGGCGGATTCCGCGGCTTCCCGCTCCGCCCGGACCTGTTGCACCTTTTGGTATTGCCCGGTAAGGAAGTCCACCACGTCCACCGGCGTGATGGCAAAAAACACCATCAGTCCCAGCGCGAATACCAGCAGCATCACAAAATTGGAGGCCGGACGCCCGAACAGTGCCAGCAACGTGGCACCAACCGGCGCACCGAGAACGCCCCCCTCCCAAAAGCCGCTTTGGCCGCGCATGAAAAGCATTTTTATAACTTCCCAGACGTTGGCATCGCTGACCGACACCTTGGAAAATACCACGGGAACGCTGGCGCAAAGGGTTCCCATAAGGGCCACCTTGCCGGCGAAAAGCCCGACCCGATAGCCGGATGCCAACAGATACGCCAGATACAACAGGAAGGGGCCCACCAGGTAAGTCATAATACCGAAGATGCCGAAAAGGCCGCCCCGCATCGTCTTCCAGATGTTCTGCCCTGGCACGAGCACCATGGCAACGCAAAGCAAACCAAGCCCCGCCAGCAGGACGCTGCGGAGCAGATTGGGTGTTTCGGCCCGCCGCTGTGCCCGGCGCGACATTGCCTTTTTGCTGCGGGACGTGGAGGAACGGGTTCCCGAACTGCGGGAACGAGAGGAAGAACTTCGACTGGTCGAAGTTTTTCTTTTGTTACTGCTTTTGCCGGAACGAGATTGTGCCATGCTGAATAGTACCCCTCTGTTTACACTCTCTATAAAACAAGTCGGCCCTTGGGCCAAACGCATACTTGATTTTTATTTTATCACGAATGCGAAGGGTTGTAAATGAAAAATGCGTTCCCGTTTTGACGCCCGTGTTGGCTATTTTGCTTATTTTTTACTTTCGATCTCGTGGTACAGATAGCTCAACGCATCGGACAGTCCCCCCAACTCATCGATTAGTCCTTCTTCCACGGCCTGCCGGCCGTCCAGAACGGTTCCCATATCCATGACAAGCTCTCCGGTATTGTGCATGAGAGCCGTAAAGCGTCGTGCCGTAATGCCAGAATGGCCCGCTACAAAGCCTACAATCCGTTCCTGCATCTGCTCAAAATACCGCAGAGTCTGTGGCACCCCCAGCACCATACCGGAATGGCGTACCGGGTGCACGGTCATCGTGGCTGTTGGAACAATAAAACTGCGCCGTGCTGACACCGCCAAGGGGATGCCAATGGAATGCCCTCCCCCCAGCACCAGGGTCGCACTGGGTTTACTGACGCCGGCAATCAATTCTGCCAGTGCAAGCCCTGCTTCCACGTCGCCCCCTACGGTATTGAGGATCACCAGCAGCCCCTCGATCTCGGGGTCCTCTTCAATATCCACCAATTGGGGAATCACATGCTCGTACTTTGTGGTCTTTTGGCTGTCCGGCGCGAGGGTATGCCCCTCGATAGTACCGATCACCGTCAAGCAATGAATGGCATGGCGTCCTTTTGTCGCTGGCACGATGCCGTCCTCTGTGATAAGGTCGTGTTCCAGCCGCTTGAGTGCAGCGTTTTCAGTGGGGTTCAGTTTAGCTTTTTCCCGGGATTTTTTCGCGGTAGGTTCCATAGCGTAACAGCTCCTTCCCTGGTAACGAATTCTCCGCAAGTATGCCCCGCAGGAAGGCAGCTATTCATTGTCTCCATAAAATTGTGGTCTTGCTGGATCTAAAAACGCGGAATACAAAAGGTTTTTCTTCTTTCTGCCACATAGGATTCTTCAAGAGTTTTGCAAAAAACTTAGATAAAAAATTGACAATTTCACAGAGAGTATTTATAATAAATTATAAAATTGTACATTTGGAATTTCGCCGTGCAGAACTCCTGCCGGCATATTGCGAGGTAATGCTATCATGGCAGTTCAAAACAAAGTTTCCTTGCCGGTCATCAAGCGGTTGCCCAAGTACTACCGCTATCTTACTAACCTGTCCGCCGACGGCAAGGAAAAAATTTCGTCCAGCGAACTGGCCCATATGATGGGCACCACGGCCAGTCAGGTGCGGCAGGACTTCAACTGTTTTGGCGGCTTCGGGCAACAAGGCATCGGCTATAAAGTCGATGTGCTGCGCGCCGAAATCGGCAAACTTTTGTTTGGCGATGGCGAGCGCCTTCCCACCATCCTGATTGGTGCCGGCCATCTGGGATCTGCGGTCTCCAGCTTTATCAGCCGCGATACCAACGGGTATCGCCTGATTGGTGTGTTTGACATCAATCCCGACCTTTTCGGCATGGAAATGTGCGGTGTCCCCATTCTCCCGCTGCGGGATCTGGCTTCTTTCTGTTCCCAGCATCACCCTGCGGTAGCCGTCCTGTGTGTGCCACGGCAGAGCGCGATCGACCTGGCCGGAAACCTTGTCTCTTACGGCATTCAGGGGGTGTGGAATTTCAGCCACTATGATCTGTCGGTGGAATACCCCGAACTGACCGTAGAGAATGTCCATCTGGGCGACAGCCTGATGAGCCTGGGTTACCGACTGCGCAATAAAGATTAACGGAGGATAGGCCCTCATGGCAAAACTGTACTTCCGCTACGGTGCAATGAACAGCGGCAAAACCACCGCTTTGATGCAGGTAGCCTACAATTACAAGGAACGCGGCATGCGGGTCCTGATTTTAAAACCCGCTGTTGATACCAAAGGGCAGGATTCCATTGTTTCCCGCCTGGGGATCAGCTGTAAAGTGGATGTGCTTGTCACGGCCGACATGAATATCGTGGACCTGGTCAAGGCTGACACCGCCGCCCATGGCGCTCCCGCCTGCGTGTTGTGTGACGAAAGCCAGTTTTTCACCCCCGCCCAGGCAGAACAGTTGTTCCTGGTTACCGTGGATCTGGGCATTCCGGTGATCTGCTATGGTCTTCGAGCCGATTTTATGATGCGTGGTTTTCCAGGCTCCACCCGGCTTTTGGAACTGGCGCATACCATTGAAGAGCTGAAAACGATCTGCGCCTGTGGCCGTAAAGCCATCTGCAACGGACGAAAGGTCAACGGCGAGTTTGTGTTTGAAGGTGCACAGGTCGCCATCGACACCGTGGACAATGTGGAATACCAGAGCCTTTGCCCCCAGTGTTGGTTCCGGGAATACCGCGCTTTTCTGAAACGACACGGAAAACACGAATAAGCAATAAATATCCCCCGGCAAAGCCGGGGGTTTTTCACAGACGGGCGAAGCCCTGGAATACTAGCGCACGCGTCACGTCGCGTTGGTACGGTCTGCCAGCCGCGAGAGTTTGTTACTTGCCACCCGTAAACGGGCTTATTAGAAGTTTCCCATTGTCAGTTGTTCTCCTGCCTGGTCCTATTCAAGCTGGTGTCGGATGTATTCTTCGATTTTCTTTGCATTTTTGCCCGCTGTATCTACGTAATACCCTCTGCACCAGAACTCTCTGTTGCGATACTTGTATTTCAACTCAGGGTATTTTTCATAAATCATCAGGCTACTTTTCCCTTTTAAGTATCCCATGAAACTCGACACCGCGTACTTCGGTGGAATCTCTACCAGCATATGGATATGATCTGGGCATACTTCTGCTTCAATGATATTTACCTTTTTCCAGCTACACAGCGTTCTTAGGATTTCTCCTATCTCCCGCCGCTTCTGCCCGTAAAATACTTTTCTACGGTATTTTGGGGCAAACACAATATGATATTTGCAATTCCAGCTTGTATGCGATAAACTATTTACGTCGTTCATTTTGAATGACCTCCCTTTGCTTCGTTGTGCAGTTGGCTGACCGCACTTCTATTGTAGCAAAGGGAGTTTTTATTGTCTGCATAATCGGCACAAGCCTTCTTTTGAACCACTCGCCTAGCGAGTGGTTTTCGGCATACAAAAAACTGCCTCCGGCATGGGAGGCAGTTTTTTCTTATTTGTTCGCCCGCTTATAATACTGACGATATTGCTGTGGCGAAAGTCCCGTTGCGTCTTTAAACACACGACGGAAATGTGCGGTGGTCGTAAATCCTGTTTTTTCTGCCACCATCGTCACGCTCTCGCTGGAATTTTCGATCATATTTTGCGCAGCCTTAATACGCACACTGTTGATATACTCAATCAGGGTCAGGTTTGTAGATTTTTTAAACAACCGGCTGAGGTAAAACGGGCTGATATAAAAGCGGCCCGCGATCCCGGTCAAGGTCAGTCGCTCCGGATAATGCTGGGCAACATAGGCTTGAATCTGCTCCACAATATGGTTGGTCACGCGCCCTTTTTCCCCGCCCTGCTCCTCCTGCTGGCGGCAAAGGTCTTTGAGTTCCAGAAGCAGCGTTCCCAACAACATGGTGCGCATCGCTTCGCTTTCCTGAGAGACATCTCCTTCCAGTGCCAGCATTTGCTGCAGCATATTCTGAATATGGTTCTGCTGTTTGACGGGGATCATGGACAGCAGATGATTATGCTCGTCTGTCAGAAAGGAAAAGAAATCCACCTCCGGAAAGACGGCCGCCACTTTCTCCAGATAGTTCCGGCTGAAATTCAGGACGATGCGACTGGAGGGAGTATCCCCCAGCGACGCCGTCTTATGGATCTGATTTTCACCGATGAGTACCACGCTGCCTGCATTTACAATGTAGGCGGAATCTTCTATGAAATAGCGGCGCGTACCGGAAATCTCATAATAAATTTCAAACTTATGATGGATATGGAAACTCGGCATATCAAACCCGGAGTCGCGGTCCAAGCGTTCAATAAAAAAATCCGTCTGCGGACAATAGGTATATTCCGAAACCATCATAAACTCCTTTTGCTGGATTGCCCTTCTGCGCAAAACAGCCTTTTTTGTCCTTATCATTAGAATAGCACATTTTTTGCTCCGCGGCAAACATTTTTTGACAAAAAAGTACAACCCCATAAAAAAGAAGCCGGGAAGCGAACTCCCCGACTCCTTGCTTTTCAAATGATAGGCGTTATTTCATCAAACCGCAAACAAGCTGTGCATACGCAACCGGATCTTCGATGGGCAGCCCGGCGATCAGCAGTGCCTGGTCATACAAAAGTTCCGCATACTTGCCGATTTTTTCGGTATTGCCTGCCTCATGGGCTTCTTTCAGAGCCGTAAACACGGCGTGAGAGGGGTTCAGCTCCAACACCTTGGTGCTCTCAACGCCCTCGCCATTGGGCATCCTGCGCAGGACTTTCTCCATCTCCATCGAGATGCCGCCTTCACTGGACAGCGTAACGGGATGCTCTTGCAGCGTAGGATTGACCTTGACTTCCTTGACTTTGCCGTTCAGTGCCTTCTTGATTTCCTCAAACAGATCCTTGTTTTCGGTTTCCGTCTCCTCAGCGGCTTTCTTTTCTTCCTCTGTCTCAAGGCCCAGATCGCCGGAATTGATGTTCTTGAATTCCTTTTCCTTGTAATCTCGCATCATCTGCAAGCAGAATTCGTCCACATCTTCGGTGCAGAGCAACAGGTCGTAGCCTTTGCTCAGAACCAGCTGGGCATTGGGCAGTTTGCCCAAACGGTCAGTATCATCACCGGCTGCGTAGTAAATGCACTTCTGGCCTTCGGGCATCTTCTCGATATATTCGTCCAGGGTTACCAGCTTCTGCTCTTTGGCAGAGTAGAACAGCAGCAGATCCGCCAGAAGATCTTTGTGCATGCCATAGTCGCCATAGATGCCGAATTTGATCTGACGGCCAAAGGCTTTCCAGAACGTTTCGTACTTGTCGCGATCATTCACGAGCATCGCATGCAGCTCGTTCTTGATCTTCTTCTCCAGGCTGTTACGCATCAGCTTCAACTGGCTGTCTTTCTGCAGCGTCTCACGGCTGATGTTCAGGCTCAGGTCCTCACTGTCCACAACGCCCTTGACAAAGCTGAAGTAGTCCGGCAGCAGATCAGCGCACTTTTCCATGATCATAACGCCGGAAGCGTACAGCGCCAATCCCTTTTCGTACTCTTTGGTGTAATAGTCATAGGGGGTGCGGCTGGGAATGAAAAGCAGGGCCGTGTAGGTTGCGGTGCCCTCGGTGCGGCTGGTGATCACGCGCAGCGGGTCGGAGTAATCCATGAACTTGTTCTTGTAAAACTCGTTGTAGTCCTCATCCTTGACC
The DNA here is from genome assembly GCA_019424695.1 of Oscillospiraceae bacterium. Taxonomy (GTDB): domain Bacteria; phylum Bacillota; class Clostridia; order Oscillospirales; family Ruminococcaceae; genus Gemmiger. The sequence goes on along the minus strand of JAHYZA010000005.1, from coordinate 182,516 downwards.
TCACTCTTCGGACGCTTCCAGATGGGCACCATACTGTTCAGCGTTTCGAGTTCGGTATAGGTTTCATACTCCGGCTTGTAATCGTCGCCTGCGTCCTCCGGTTTGGGCTTCTGGCGGGACTTTTCACGATACATCGTGATGGGGAACCGGATGTAATCGCTGTATTTCTTCACAAGGCCGGCCAGCGTGTACTCATCCAGATATTCGCTATACTTGTCGGTGTCGGTATCCTCTTTGAGGACCAGGATGATTTCCGTGCCGACATCCTCTTTTTCGGCTTCGGTCAGCGTATACCCCTCGACGCCCTGGGATTCCCACTTCCAGGCAGTGTCCTCGCCCTGCGCACGGGAAATGACCGTGACCTTGCTGGCGACCATGAAAGCAGAATAGAAGCCAACGCCAAACTGACCGATGATGTCGATGTTGTCGCTTTGATTCTCGGTCTTGAAATCCAGAGAACCGGACTTTGCAATCGTGCCCAGGTTCTTTTCCAGCTCTTCCTTGGTCATGCCGATACCGTTATCGCTGATGGTCAGGGTGCGGCTGTCCTTATCAGGCTGAATGTGAATCTTCAGATCTTCCTTGGTGATGTCGATGGATGTATCGGTCAGGCTCTTGAAGTAACGCTTGTCGCAAGCATCCGACGCATTGGAGATCAGCTCACGCAGGAAGATCTCACGATTGGTATAAATAGAATTGATCATCAGGTCGAGCAGCTTTTTGCTTTCGGCCTTGAATTGACGCATTGCCATACAAAATGACCTCGCTTTTGCAATGAATTAGAGCGGAATTAGCACTCTTTGTTTTTAACTGCTAACGGTAGTTTAGCACTCTTTTCTGCAAAGTGCAAGTCTTTCCAATGCTTTTAACAAAAATTTTAAAAAGCCTCTGGCGAAAAAAATGCTTTTCCCCTTTTCAAATCGTGCAAATTGGGGTATTCTGTACATGGAATTTCATAAAAAGGAATGTGATGTAACGATGTCCCAATACGGTGACAAAGCCTATGAGGCGTTTTTTAAGGGGTATAATTGCAGTCAGTGCGTGGCACTGGCCTTTGCATCGGAAATGGGCCTTACCGAAGAACAAGCCTTGAAAATGGCCTCCGGATTCGGCGGGGGGGTTGGCCGCATGCGTGAAGTATGCGGTGCTTTTTCAGGAATCACCCTGGTGCTGGGCGCACTGTACGGCAATACCGATCCCACCAAAAAGACCCAGACCTACACCGAAGTTCAGGCCCTGGCCGAACAGTACAAGGCACGTAACGGCGGTGGCAGTATCGTTTGCCGCGAACTGTTGGGGCTCAGCAAAGCCGAGGGCAGCCCGGTTGCCAGTGCGCGCACCTCGGAATACTACAAAAAGCGTCCCTGCCCCGAGCTGGTGCGCCTGGCCGCCGACATTATGGCAGAGTACATCGAACAGCATCCCCTGCCCCGACAGGAGTGCTGAAAACACTTTTCGTGCAGAAAGAACGGCTTCTGCTGAAAGCGTTTTACAGCCATACGTTGTCCGGCGGTGTCAGGTACACCGGCCACCTTCGCGATAAAACTGCAGAGAGGTCTGCTTGCAATATTTGCCCCGTGGTGCTTATTCTTCCTGGCGGTGGTTCTGAACGCCGCAGCGCGCAGGAGTCCGATTTGGCAGCCATACAATTTTTACAGACCGGATACCCAGTATTCACCCTGCTGCGCACCGGCGCCTATGCGCCGCAACACTGCCGCCGGGACCGGCCTTTGTACTCAATGGCCGGCGGGATTTTTTAATTTTCTATAATGCAACAGGAGATGACTTTGTATGAAGATTCTTTTTTATGCACTGCGTCCCTTTGACGAACTGCAGTACTGTGAACCGAACCGTGAAAAGTACGGTATCGACTATAAGTGGACATCCGAAGTCCCCACCCCGGATAACCTGCATTTGGCAGAAGGCTGTGACGCAGTAAGCACCAACCCCTGCGAGATTCGCCCCGAATACCTGGAAGTCTTTTCCCAAATGGGTGTCAAATATCTGCCCTGCCGCAGCATCGGGTACGACCACATCCCGCTGGACACCGCCAAGCGACTGGGCCTTCGTGTGAGCCACAGCCACTATCCGCCGGAGGGAGTCGCGAACTACACCATTATGCTGATGCTGATGGCCACGCGGAAAATGAACCAGATCATGGTGCGCGCTGCGGCGCAGGATTATTCCCTGCCGGGCAAGATGGGCCGCGATCTTTCCGGCTGCACGGTCGGCGTGATCGGCACTGGCAAGATCGGCAGCACGGTCATCCGCCATCTTTCCGGCTTCGGCTGCAAAATTCTGGCGTACGACCTTTATCCCTCTGATGCGGTACGCCCCTATGCAGAGTACGTTTCCCTGGATGAACTGTATGCCCGAAGTGACGTTATCACCCTGCATTTGAACGCCACCGCAGAAAACTACCATTTGATCGACGGTGATGCCATCTCTAAAATGAAGGACGGTGTTCTGCTGATCAATACCGCCCGGGGCACCCTGATCGACCCCGAATCCCTGTTACACGGCCTGGAAAGCGGAAAAATTGGTGGTGCCGGGCTGGATGTAGTGGAAGACGAAAACGGCATCTGCTACTACAATCGCTGTGGCGAGGCCCTGCCCAACCGCGAGCTGAACCTGCTGCGCAGTTACCCCAATGTCATCGTCAGTCCTCACACGGCATTTTACACCGATGTAAATGTCGCCAGCATGGTGCAAAGTGCCTTCGAGGCGGTGGCGGATTTTACCTCCGGGCGAGAGAATCCCTGTGAGGTCCGCCTGTGATCGTGGAGCCGGGCCGCGGCACGGAGACCTGGTCGCTCGGTCCTGTCCTGGCCCCCGGGGATGATTTTTCTTTCGTGTGCGCCGGATGCGGAGATTGCTGCCGCCAGCGGCGGGATCTGGTTTTATCCGGATATGATCTGTACCGCATTGCACGGCGGCTTCGGCTGTCTCCCCGGATTGTAGCGAATGCCTTCTGTAAAAGCTATATTGCCCCGCAGAGCTGTCTGCCCGCCTTGCGGCTGACACCAGACCCCAAGACCGGTAACTGCCGTTTTTTTGAGGGAAATGCCTGTGTCATTCATGAAGCTCGACCATTGGCCTGCGCATTGTATCCCCTGGGGCAGAGCATCGACCCGGTGACTGCGCGTACCGAGTATCAACCGCAGCTGCCACTGTGCGGCCGCTGCGCCGAAGGACGGACCCTGCAGGATTACCTGGAGGACGCTGCCATCCCGGAACGTGCCGGCATTGACGCACGGTGGGCCGTGGTCTGTACCCGGATTTCGGAGCAGTTACTGGCTGCCGGCGGTGCCCGAAATCCGCATTTTATGACGGCCACGCGACGCATCGAACGTGCTCTGTATCTTGATTATGATTTGGGCGATGATTTCTACCCACAGTTTCAGCAGAACACCGAAACGTTGTTTTCCCTGCTTGAACGTATTCTTTCCGATAGCGCAGCGAAGTGAACTACTCTGGCCCTTCGCTTGATTGTCTTTGCAACGGCAAGAACGGGCAGCTCATTCACCCGAACAGCCGTCCTCCCTTTGTATTTCCGTTGTCCCAGAGCCCTGGAATCGCTACTGCTTATGGCGGAAATGATTATTCTATGAACATCCGCAGACGCCTCTTGTAACCTGCAATCATAAAAACATCCCGTCTGTTTTTGGCAGACGGGATATTTTTATGCCACCGGAAGCTGCAGAACCACTTTGCTTCCTTTCGGAACATTCTGAGCAAACTGTGCTTTTCCCCCGTGAGCCTGCAGAATTTGCTCCACCACATGAAGTCCCAGAATATGCGGGGTGTTTTCCACCGTCTGCCCGGTTTGCAGCGCCTCCAGAACAGCCGCCGGATATCCCTTGCCATCGTCCTTAAAGGTAATGCAAAGGTCTTGTCCCTCTACGTATGCTGTCACTTCACAATGGACCGTTCCCGAATTATGCCGCACGCTGTTTCCCAGGACATTTTCAAAAGCGCGGGCCAGCAGTGCCGTATCAACCTGCAGCACGGCGGTCTCTGCTGAGGGCTGCACATTCAATTCCACTTCACATGGCTCTGCCAATGGTCCATTGCAGAAATCCGCCACCAGGTGGCGCAGCAATGGTCCCGCAGGGAGCTTTTCACAGCGCAGAGGCTGTGCACCGTATTGCAGTTTGCTGGTCAGATTCAGATCCTCTACCAGCGCCCGGATTTTTTCGCTCTGCGTCTGAATTCCCCCGGCCTTATGGCGGGCCGCTTCCGGCAAAGCGGTATCCCGCCGCAACTGCTCCGCCCACCCCAGAATCAGGGACAAGGGCGTCCGAATGTCATGACTGACACCGGAGATCCACTGGGTGCGGGCATTGTCCCGCTGTTCTATAATTTCGTTGCGATATTGCAGCTGGGCACTGGTCTGGTTCAGTTTTTCTGCCAGTTCCCCCGCAAAGCCCCGGGTCGTCAGATGTACCGTGCGTCCCTCAGCCAGTGCATCCAGACCGCCTGCCACCGTCCGCAAAGACCGTGCCCCCCGCCAGCTGAACACCAGACAAAGTACAAGAATTAACACAAGTACACCCGCTATCAGGCTCGAACCCCGATAAAAAAACCATTCGATCAGGTCCGGATAGGTCCAGAAATTATATTTCCACAAACTGTCTTTGGGCATTCCCAGCACCAGCAGGCCGTAATCCCGCACCTGACAGAAAACCGGATAATCCGCCAGATACCAGCGGGAAAAAGCCGCGATTTCCGGCGCTGTATAGGACCGATTCAGTTCCTGGGGCAGCTGGTACTGCCAGATCACCTGCCCTCCATCATCCAGTACCATAGCCCATTCATAGCCTTGCAGCCAATAGTCTGTCTGTCCTTCGTCAAAAGCAAACTCTCCTGAGCTGTTCAACTGCAAATGATTGGCAATTTCCTCATAGCTGTAACTGACCTGCTTTTGCCATACCAAGCCAAAATGCACACCAATCCAGACGATCAGCACCAGCGCCAGCACGATGAGCAGCAACGACAGTCCCACCGCCAACAACACATAACGCCGGATCAGCCGCACAAATGTTTTCATGGGCGCTCCTCTCCCAGCAGTTTATATCCGATTCCCCGCACCGTTATCAGCCAGCGCGGTTTGCTGGCATTTTCCTCAATTTTTTCCCGCAGATGGCGTATATGTACATTCAGACTGTTTTCACAGCCAAAATAGTCCTGCCCCCACACAGACTGATACAACGCATCGTATGTGATAATGTGCCCCCGATTTTCCGCCAGCTTTTGCAAAAGCGCCCGTTCAGTCGCCGTGAGCGGTAAGACCGAACCATCCGGCAACCGGACCTGGGCATCAGCCAGTTCGACGCGGCGGGTACCCAGTTGCAGATGCCCGCCTGTAGCGCGCTGGAGTTCCGCCCGGTACGCCCGCTGCAGGATGTGCTGCACACGCAGCAGCAGTTCCTGCATCAGAAACGGTTTGGTCAGATAATCGTCGGCACCAAGACCCAAGCCGAACAGACGATCTGCGTCTGCATCCCGGGCCGAAAGGAAAAGCGCCGGTACATCCGCCTGGGCACGCAGCTGACGAAACAGAGCAAAACCATCCCCATCCGGCAGATTGATGTCCAAAATCATCAGTTCCGGCCGCTGCGCGGCAAAGCGTTTTCGGGCAGCCGTACAGTTTTCTGCCGTTTCAATTTTGCAATACCCGGCGGCACGCAGATGTTCGCACAACAAATCCAGCAATTCCGGAGTGTCGTCCACCAACAGTATTTGAGCGTCATAAATCGTCTGCATGATTTCACCTCGCTCTCATTATACAGCACTCCACCATCCAAGGCCATGGGACCCCGAAAATCTTAAGCTAAAATTAAGCGCAGATTTTCGGGATCTTAAGTTTCATTGTGTATGATGCTCTTGATCCGAAAAGTCCATCGCAAAGGAGAGAACATCATGCAAACTGTGATTGAAACCAAAAATCTGTGCAAAACCTACGGCAAGCATAGAGCCGTAGATCATATGGAACTGCACGTGCCGCAAGGCTGTGTATATGGATTCATCGGCCCCAACGGTGCCGGCAAAAGCACAACCATGAAAATGCTGCTGGGATTGATTCATCCCAGTGCCGGGCAGGTCTTTCTGCTGGGGAAAGAACTCACCGAGTCCAATCGGCTTTCGCTGCTGCGTCAGACCGGAAGCCTGATCGAATCGCCGTCCGGTTACCTGCATCTGACCGCACAGGAGAACCTGCAAATCGTTGCAGACCTGAAAGGCGTCCCCCACAAGGACATCGGGCGCGTTCTGGATATCGTGCATCTTACCGGCGACCGCAATCGAAAGGTCGGGCAGTACTCTCTGGGCATGAAGCAGCGGTTGGGCATAGCAATGGCTCTTCTGGGCAGCCCCAAACTTCTGATTTTGGATGAACCCACCAACGGTCTTGACCCCGCCGGCATCCAGGAAATGCGGGCTTTACTCTCTGACATGCCTGCCGCCACAGGTTGTACCGTGTTGGTTTCCAGCCATCTGTTGGGAGAAATGGAACAACTGGTCAGTCAGGTCGGCATCATCAACCATGGCAAAATGTTGTTTGAGGGGCCCCTGCGGGAACTCCAGCGCCACAGTCGCGGCGCGTTGAGTATGCGCCTGCTGCAGCCCCAAAAGGCATTGCCTATCCTGCGTGCCCAGGGGATTTCGCCGCGCCAGGATGCGGACGTGCTTACCATTCCGCCGCTACGGGATGATCTGCTGGCCGGGCTCGTACAGGCGTTGGCGGATAGTGGCGCCGGAGTTGTAGAACTGACACGGCATACCAAGTCTCTGGAGGAGATTTTTCTGAGTCTGACAGAGACCGCAAAGGAGGGTGCCTGAAATGTGGAGAAGTCTGCGCGCCGAATTTCAAAAGTGCAAACGGCGGCACGATCTGGTGGCCTGTCTGCTGATTCCGCTGGCCGTTCTGGTCTGGACCGCTTACTCCGCCCCTGACGGCGGTAAAAACCTGCAAAGCGGCTACCATGCACTGTTTTACACCCTGCCCGTAATCAATACCGTGCTGATGCCGGTAGGCATGGCTATGCTGGCAAGCCGCTTGTGGGATGTGGAAATCAAAGCCGAATCTCCGAAATTGCTGTATACCTTGCAAAGCCGACGCAGTCTGTTTTCCGCCAAAGCGCTGCTGGGATGTGCCGAGGTCCTGCTGATCGTAGTTCTGGAATTGCCGGGGGCCTTGCTGCTGGGGCAGTACAACGCATACGCGGATTTTCCGCCTGCCGGACAACTTTTCTACTTTTTCCTGTGCACGTATGTCGTTGACCTTCTCCTGTTCTTCTCAGAGCTTCTTCTGACCGTCCTGCTTGCCAACCCTTTGCCCGCACTCTGCACGGGTATCGCGGGTGCGCTGATCGGTCTCTTCACCGCATTCATGCCGCCGCTGCTGAGTTATTTTGTTCCGTGGAGCTATTTTATCCCCCTGGGCACCTATATTCTGGCAGAGTGGGACCCCGACACCGATCTGGTCGTATATGGGATTCGCGATTTCAATTTTCCGCTCCTTGTCGGGAGCGCCCTGTTGGCTCTGCTCTTCTTTGCTGTCACCTGGCATGCAGTCCGTACAAAGGAGGTATAAGGAATGCTTCTGCGTTGTATTCGAGCCGAAAACCGCAAGCTGCACGCATCCCCGATCTGGTTTCTCTTTTTCCTGTTGCCGGTTTTATCCGCAGCCTACGGCACTGTCAATTATCTGAACAATCTGGACATTCTGAGCTCCGACTGGTATTCTCTGTGGACGCAGCATACCCTGTTCTACTCCCTGTTCTTTTTCCCTGCATTGGTCGCTATTTATGCCTCCTATCTCTGGCGCCTTGAGCATCTGGGCCATAACTGGAACCTGCTTCTGTCGGCACCCGTCCGCCCCTTCGACCTATTTCTGGCAAAGTTTGTCGTGGTGCTCAAACTCGTGCTGTTGACCCAACTGTTCATCTTTATGCTGTACTGCCTTTGCGGCAAACTCTTTGCCGGACTGCCGGGTTGGCCGCCGCTCAGCATTGATGGTTTTCTGTTTCGCGGCGTATTGGGAGGGCTCAGCGTCATCGCTTTGCAGTTGCTTTTTTCGATGCTGATCCGCAGCTTCGCGGTTCCCATTTTCATTTCTCTTGTGGGAGGAATCCTGGGCCTGCTGGCGGCCAGTCAAGGCCAAGGGTTGTATTGGCCATATGCCCTGATGCAGTACGGGATGAATTCCAACCGGAGCGAGGATATCCTGGCCGGCAATTATGGCGGCTTCTTTATTTCGTGCGGAGTATGGCTGATTGCCATTTTTGTGCTGGCCAATCTGCTGTTAAAGCACCGCGATGTGAAAAGCTGATGGGTTCCCGGTTGCCAAACCTCCGATCCGGCGGTATAATATTTTTATATCCAACCGGGAGGTTTTATCATGACTGCCAACGCCGCCGATTTTGCCGGAACCGCCTGTGGCCGACGCTATGAAAAAGAACTGGAAACCCATTTCCGGGACTGTCTGTTGTTCTATATCGATGGGCGCATCCGCTTTGAGCGTTACTGCTATGGCGAAGCCGCCTGCTTGGTATTCAGTGTCTGGGCGCACGGTTTTGACCGTGAAGGAAAAATTCTTTGGGACAAGGAGCCTGAATTTGAAAGTCAGCGCTCCGCCCTCCCCCGGGTGTTGACCGATGTACAGGAGAATGGAACCGCTTTACAGTTTGACGGGTTGCGCAAGCGGTATGTTCTCACTGAAGAATTTGCTTCAGATAAGGCCAATGGATACGGAAAGCTCAGGGTTTTCTTCCTCCGGCACCGTAAATGAGTCAGATTCCCGGCAGAGGCGAAGTTTCTTTCCCCTAAAACGAACAAACGAAAAATCCCGCGGCAAAGGCAAAATGCCCTGCTGCGGGATTTTTATATGCCGCCGACCGGGATCGAACCGGTACGGTATCACTACCGAGAGATTTTAAGTCTCTTGCGTCTGCCTGTTCCGCCACGGCGGCATATTGTATGTATTTTACAGCAGGCCGGCCCAAATGTCAATGCGGATTGAAGATGGACATCCGATATGGTATACTGAATTGATGATTTTACGAATGAGGGCACACAGCTATGGCTATACAAAAAACATTACAAAACCGGCGTCTGCCGTTGTTTGCGCTGGGCGCTTTGCTGGGAATTCTCGCCTTTTTACTGATATACGGCACTGCAACATTGGATGTGACCCGTGACGCGTTCTGCCGCGGCGGATATCTGGAAAAAGATATCCAGCAGCATTACGCCGGCTGGCTGTTCTATCGCCAGGATGCACTATCATTTCCGCTGTGTGTGACAACCGCTATGAATGTACCGCAAGGGGTAAGTATTGCTTATACGGACTCTATTCCTCTTGCAGCGGTGTTGTGCCGTCCGCTGGCCAACTTTTTAGGGGGAACTTTTCAGTATTTCGGATGGTTCACATTGCTGTGTTTTGCGCTGCAGGGCGGTTTTGGCGCCTTGCTGTGCAGTCTGTTCTGCAGTGGGTGGCTTCGCCCCCTGCTGGGAGATTTGCTGTTTGTGACAAGCCCCATTTTGTATGAACGTGCGTTCCGGCACACCTCCCTGGGGGCGCAATGGATGATCCTGGCCGCGCTTTATTTGTATTTTTATCTCAGGCGGGAGGGCCGCTACGCTTCCCCGGCCCTGTTCGTTCTCAATGTAGTTGCCATTGGCATTCATCCCTATTTTCTGCCCATGACCTACGCCATTACATTGGCCTTGCTGTTGGAATACGCGGTGAGTACCCATCACTGGAAAGGTCCCGCTGTGTATCTGACATCCAATCTTTTGTGCACACTGGGGCTAGGATGGGCGCTGGGGCTTTTCTACGGTACCGCTACCAATGGCGGGCAAGCCCTATACGGCTATTTCTCCATGAATCTAAATTCCCTATGGAATCCAGCCGGGGTAAACGGTACGCTGTACAGTCGGATTCTTCCCGCACAGAATCAGGTGAACGGGAATTACGATGCTTTCGCCTATCTGGGACTCGGCGTTCTGATTGCACTGCCGGTTGTCATTGTATTGGCCCGGCGCAGAATCAAGCGTCATATCGTGGATCATTGGGCTTTACTGGCTGTTTGCGTGATTTTGACGGCATTTGCCATCAGCAATACGATTACTGCAAACGGCGCGGTCCTTGCCACAATCCCGTTGCCAGGCAAGGTCATTGAACTCTGCTCCGTTTTCCGTTCGGGCGGTCGGCTGTTCTGGCCGGTGTATGATCTTCTGGTATTGTCTGCCTTTGCCGGCATCAGCCGTTTGCCCGCTTCGTTGTGGACGACGATTCTCTTGGTTGCAGTGCAAATTTGGGATGTCAGCCCGGGTTTGTATCAGCGCCATAAAGATATGACAGTATCGATGCAGACAGCGACCTTCCCCTCCAAACTTGAAAGCACCTTTTGGAAGCAGGCAGCCGGACGATATACGCATCTTGTATCGGTGGAAGGGCTTCAGGACGATGCACTGCATCTGGCGCTCTATGCAGCAGATCATGAGATGACCACCAACGATCCGTTTGCTGCACGCTATGATGCACAGGCATTGGAAACGGAACGAGAGACTGTTTTACGGCAGCTGGCTTCCGGAGTGCCGGATCAAGAAACCCTTTACCTTTTTCAGGAGGAAGGTGCCTTTCTGCAGGCGGTTGAACCGGTGAAAGACCTGGCGTGGTGCGGACGGGTCACCTGCCAGGACGGTTCATGCAGCTGGTATGTGATCGCACCGGGATTGCAGGGAAAAACGTTTGACGATCTGTGCACAGTCTATGACGCATCCTATCCGCTTCGCATCGCAGATTATACGGACGCCTTGTGGAACCGGGGGGTTTTGGATTCGACCAAAAAAACGATCTGTTTCGCGGACTCGGATTTCGCGCGTTCCAAATTGGAAAATGCCGCGTATATATGTGCCAACGGGCAGGAGTATGCCATAACCTTGGTAGATGACAGTGACCCGGGATGGTTGATGGTGACCTTGGAAATTGAAGATGCCACAGTTTTGTGGGACCAGGAGTTGACAACGAAATGAAAGAACTGCATGTAAAAAGTTTATTGCCTGTGCGGCTGGACAAATATCTGATGGAACAGTACCCGGCGCTTTCTTTGGGGCGGCTGAACAAGGCGTTACGAGAAAACAAGATCAAACTGAATGGTAAAAAGCAGCCACTTTCCACCCGCGTACAAAACGGCGATGTGATCCGCCTGTTTGTAAATGACGAACAACTGGAGAATCGTCCAATTCCCGAAGCGGCATTTGTATATGAGGACGAGAATATGATTGTGGCCAACAAACCGGCCGGCATTGAAGTCGACGGACCTGCCACAGATACCCTTCTGAAACGTGTGCAGGCAAAATTGTCTGCCGAAAAACAATCCGGCCATGCCGTGCTTTGCCATCGTCTGGACACCGGGACCAGCGGTTTGATTCTGCTGGCCAAAAACAAAGAAACAGAACAGTTTCTGACGGCAGCCATCAAGGCAAGGAATATCGAAAAGCGATATCTGTGTGTGACGTTTGGGCGGCCGCAGCCTCCTGTTGCATTGATGCACGACTATTTGCTCAAAGACGCGGAGCGTGGAATCGTGAAAATCGTCGAGTCTTCTGCCGGTGGAGCCAAAGAGGTCATCACCGGCTATGAAACGCTGGCGGTAAGCGGTCGCCTGGCCCTCTTGGAGGTGGAGTTGGTAACGGGACGCACACACCAGATCCGTGCCCACCTGGCTCATATTGGATGCCCCATTTTGGGCGACTCCAAATACGGCAACAACGCCGTCAACCGGGAACTTCATTTTAAGTATCAGGCGCTCTGTGCCTGGGAACTTCGCTTCCCCTCGCAAATTGCCGATGCCCGTTTTGCCTATCTGGCCGGCCGTGTGTTCCACGCCGAAAAGCCCTGGTATTGCCGTCAAGTCATCGACGGTACTTTGCAATAAAGCGCTGAGATTAAAAAGAGCCACTTTCCAAGGAAAGTGGCTCTTTCGTTTTAGGTTTCTTCCAGCAACTTCAACTGTTGCACCAGGCTCTCTCTGGTGTATAGCGTAGAAAGTACCTCAAGAAGTTCTTTTTTGCTCAGGCGCGGCGGCAGCCCCAATTGTCGCAGCAGTTTTCTGCGGCGTTCTGCACTATTGGCAGTTCCGGAAATCCCCCATTCATACAAATCAGTATAGGTAATGGGCTGTACAACCGCGTTGGTGGTTGTACGGGAATGCGGTCGGCTTTTTAAAGCATCCTGCAGCCCCTGGAGAATGAGCCCATCCGGCACGCCCTCCACCCCAAGCAGTCCCTCCTTACCGGGAAGTTCCTTGCGGGCTTCTTTACCGGGAATGGCTGGAACGTAGGCTTGCAGGACATACTCAGCGCCTACCAGTCCGGTTACAAAATGCCGGATCTTAAATCCTGCCGCGTCGGAATCGGTCAGAAGGACCAGTCCCTGGGTCCGGGCGATCCGTTTGAGCAGAGTCTGCAATGCACGGTCTTTCATCACCCGGAATCCATCTGTTGTCAAAATCGTCCCTTCTACCAGATTATGCAGCCGGGCCGCATCATATTTGCCCTCCACCAGCAGGACCTCTTTCAGTTTCAGCATGCAGTCCTCCCGGCCAATGAAAGTTCACACAACGCTTTCTGCATCAGCAGATCCGCGTCCAGCTTACTGCTTTTCAGATCAAGATCCAGTTTTTGCAAAATGCAAAGGCATTGCTCCAGCTGGTGTCGCTTGAAACGGGCGGCTGTTTTCTCTGTCTTTCCCAGGCGGTAGTTCCATTTTCCACCGTAACCAAAATCCTTGGCCACGTCTGCCAGGCTGCGCCGTCCGCGCTTTCCGATCAGTACCCGATACAGATCCAGGTAGTTGCCGATCAAAGCACCGGTGATCATGATCGGATCATTTTGCAATTGCAGCAGGGTTTTCAAACGCTTTTGGGCTTGTTCCGTTCGTCCGGAGACGACCAGCTCTACCATCTCAAAAGTATCAGCGTCCAGTGTAACCGTACCCAACTGCTGGACCATCCCTTGCGTAATGGCACCGTAATTGGCAAGCGCCGCCAGTTTGGCAATTTCGTTTTGCAGCAGAAACTGGTCTTCGCCACAACGGTCCAGAAGTGCGGCTTCTGCGCCGGGAGCAAAAGAAGCACCGGATTCCTCTGCCCAGCCGCGTGCCAAAGCCTGCAATTCAGAACGGCCCGGTTTGTTGATCTGAACGCAATATCCTATTTTTTCACAGGCGGCAATCAATTTTTGCTCCCGTTTGCCCGGGCGCAGTTTGCCGAATTTCTCTTCCATCACGCTGGTCATGACGAAGACCGCGTTTTCCGTATCGGAGAGAGTGTCACATAGTTCCTGCAAATCCTTGTCCGAATACGTTGACGGCCGAATCAAGGGCATCAGGACAAGCCGTTTGCCGCCAAAAAAGGAAATGGTGCCCGCAGCAAGTACAATTTCTTCTACCGTAGGGGTGGGACCGTCCAGCACTGTGGTTTCCGGGTCATCCCGGTTCAGCACCTGCAGTGCCTTGTTTGCCGCTGCGCGGACCAGTGCCTCGTCCGGCGCGTAAAAGTAATACAAGGCACAGCCGGATTGCAGCCGTTTTTGAAGTTCTTTTTCACTGTAGAGCAAGCGGCTCCACCTCCTCGTAAATAACAGAAGTTCCGGGGCGAATGGTTACAACCGGAACATCAGAGCTGTACAGCACTTTTTCTCCTTCCGTCTTTGAAAGCCAGTCTGCAGCAGTCGTACAGGTGAGAATGATGTCTGTCTGCACGGAATCGGAAAGGGCACCTGCCGCGCAAAATACATCAACGGCGATCGGCTGCGGCAGGCGGATGTTTCCGGTCATTACAGCAATATGTCTATCCCCGATTTCCAGGACTGCCAGATTGCCACTTCCATCATGATACAGGTCCAGAGCCAAATCGTCAAGAACACCACGGCTGGTGTAGGCAGGAAGCTCTTCGATGGATTCCACCGGGAAAGTTCCGAAATCCAGTTCCGACGGAGATTGACGCAAATCCAAAAGGGTTGTCACCTCCGGTTGAGCCTGGTCTGCCAGATAGGAATGCAGCGCGTTTAAATTGCTCTGTCCTCCACGGAATAAGATCACAGCTTTTCCGTTTTGTGTGCAAACCACACAAGGGTTATTACCGGCGCCTACCATAGAAACCCGAACGACATCCCGTTGTGCCCAAACGCCCAACGCAACGGCAAACACCGTACAGGCAAATGCTGCAGGGACATACCACACAAAACGGCGCATTTTCCAGAAAATGAGTGCCAGAATGCCCAAAATGGCAAAGACAAACAGTGTGTATCGGGTAGGCAGGCAAAGGTGTGCCACAGGCAGATTGGCACACCAATCCACTATAACAATCATCCAGTGCAGCCACACGGACAGAAGCAACCCGAGCAAATGGGTGACAGGCGCCAGTGCCGCAATCGGGGCAAGGAGTAACGAAAATACCCCCAACAAAAGCGCCGGCTGCAGCATCCACACAACCAAGAGGTTTGTCAAAAGGCTGACTCCGCTGGTCGTCAATCCGTGGGCGACCAAAACGGGCACGGTAGCCAGACTGGCAAAAAATGCTACCTGAACCCCTTCGATCACTCGGAACAGACATTCATATAGTTGTCGGCCGGTCCGGTCATCCGGAACAAGCAAAATTCCTTTTTCCCAATTCAGGACTGCTGCGGCTGCCTGAACCCCGAGCACGGCACAAAAAGAAAGCTGAAAGCCCACATCACAGGGAGCATAGGCATTCTGCAAGCCGATCAGAATAGCGGCTGCGCCTGTAGAGGTCAACAAGTCTACCGGCTGCAGGAAATAATCTCCGGCAAGGGCAAGCAAAAACACCGAACCCGCCCGAAGAACAGAGACGGGCATTCCGGTCAGTATCATATAAAAAATAACCAGCGCTGCACGCAGCAGGATCAAAGGCCGCACAAAACGCCGCCGACGTCCAAAGGAAAAAATGCCACACAAAAGTGCCACATGAAGACCTGAAACAGCCAGCAGATGAGAAACGCCGGCCGCCCGGAAACTATCCTGAATCGAATCCCGCAGAGCATCCTTGTAGCCCAGAAGCATAGCAGCTTCCAGTTCTCCTTCTTCTGCGGGCATCCACCGCTGCAAAAGGGCAGCAAGCGCCTGGCGCAGACGGAGCAGTGAGAACCGGACGGCGGTACTGTCCGAAAGCGCAAGGTAGTTTCCCTGATATTCGGCCTGAAGATAGATACCGCTGCTTTGGTAAGAGGCTCGATACGGATCGTCTTCTAGTTCCAGCAAAAGGAAATCCGCCGAGAAACATTTCCCCGGCTCGGTTCCCGGAAAGGCGGCACAGGTTACCAGAAAGTCGGAGGGAACTCCATCACATTGGGTTACACGAAGTGTACCGCGCAGATAACCATCGCGGTAAGAGCGGGCCGCATCCGTTTCCACCGTCACGGTGCAATGCACCTGCTGATCTGCGCGCCTTTGTACCGGAAATACCATTGCAACACTGAACAGCACAAAAAATGCCATACCGCATAGGCCGCCCAGAAGTGGAATCCGTGCATCGTGATGCCAGTACAAAAAACTAAGCAAACCAAAAAGTGCCGCCGCAGGCACGAGAACCAGCGGCGGCATGGTGGCCGCAAACAACTCGGCCAGGGCAAAAGCCAGGCCAAACCAAGCAAGTTTGCGTTTCATCTTCGTTTAGTGGATAAAAAGCGGCAGGGGCTCCAAGAAGAAGATGTCGGTCCGCTTGGACGCATCTCCCTCGGCAAGGGCTGCACAGCATCCGACAACTTTACCGGTACTCTTGGACGCCAGCGTCTCCAGGGCATGGAGCGAGCCGCCGGTTGAGATCACGTCATCCACAATCAGGATGCGCTTGCCGTTCATGTAGTCGATGTCCTTCTGGTCGATGACCAGGACCTGTTTGCCGGCCGTAGTGATGGATTCGTCTTCGATCACAACCGGATCGCGCATGTAAAGTTTGGGACCTTTGCGCGCAGGAATCCAATATTTACCGCTCTGACGAGCCATCTCGTAAGCGAGAGGGATGCCCTTGGCTTCCGCCGTCAGAATGACGTCGAATTCCGGTGCCTTTTTCAAAAGTGCGGCGGCACAAGCCTCAGTCAGTTCCACATCGCTGAACATGATAAAGGCCGCAATGTCCATGTGATCATTGACTTTGCAGATGGGCAACTCACGAGTGAGTCCGGCGATGTGCAGTGTATAGGTGTCTGCCATGATAGGAAACCTCTTTCTACGTAGAAAAAATCAGGATAGGAATGTGCTCAATCAGCCCGGAGGCCAGGCCAGGCTGCGGCCCGCCAGCACGTGGAAATGCAGATGCTTCACGCTCTGGCCACCATCTTCGCCCACGTTGGTGACAACGCGATAGCCGCTTTCTGCAACACCGAGTTTCCGGCATTGCTCTGCGATGGCGGCATAGATGTGTCCCAGAAGCGCCGCATCGTCTTCGGTCAGGGCAGCGGCCGAAGCGATGTGCTTCTTGGGAATCACCAAAAAGTGGACCGGCGCCTGCGGATCAATGTCGTAAAAGGCGAGAAGGGTTTCGTCCTCGTACAATTTGTTGGAAGGGATCTCCCCTGCTGCAATTTTACAAAACAGACAATCTTCCATCTTTTGTCCCTCCTTTGTCTGGATTTGAAAAACAGGTTGGATATTTTACTGGTTCAATTCTGCCCTGACAATTTCAGGCACGGCATTGAGGGCATCGTCAATCTTGCTGGTATCGCGAATGCCTGCCATGGCGAAGTCCGGCTTGCCGCCGCCGTTACCGCCGGCAATTGCAGCGATCTTCTTGACAAGCACACCAGCCTTCAGACCGCGTGCCTTGGCGTTGGCCGAAACGCCAACGGCCATCATCGTTTTATTTCCATCGCTGCCGACCAGAACCGTGACAGCGTTGGGAGCCTTTTCACGGACTTTATCGACCATTTCACGCAGGGTATCAGAACCCGTGCCGGTCAGATAGGCGGAGATGATGCGCACGCCATCCACATCGGCGGCATTCTCAAACAAACCGTCCACCTTGGCAGCTGCCATTTCAGCTTTCAGGGTATCCAGCTGCTTGTTGGCTTCCTTGAGTTCGGCCGTCATGGATTCGGCACGGTCAGCCACATCTTTGAGGTTATTCGCCTTCAGAACGGATGCCGTCTTGTTCAGCATCTCGGTACGCTCATCCAGCAGGCGCAGTACGCCAAAACCGGTCGTTGCTTCGATCCGGCGGATACCGGCAGCCACGCTGGATTCACTCAGAATCTTAAAGCAGCCGATCTGAGCCGTATTCTGCACGTGGGTACCGCCGCAGAACTCGGTGCTCCAGCCACCGGCATCAACCACGCGAACAACACTGCCGTATTTCTCCCCGAACAGGGCCATTGCCCCCATCTTCTTCGCTTCTTCAATGGGCAGATTCTGAATCACAACGGGCAGAGAAGCAAAAATCTTCTCGTTCACCTTATGTTCAACTTCCGCCAGTTCCTCCGGCGTAACAGCGCTGAAGTGCGTGAAGTCAAAATGAGTGATCTTGTCATCCTGGTAGCTGCCGGCCTGATGCACATGCTCGCCCAGCACTTCACGAAGTGCCTTCTGCAGCAGATGCGTTGCCGTGTGGTTACGGCAGATGGACATGCGGCGTGCTTCATCTACCGATGCGGTGACCTGATCGCCGACCTTGATCGTACCATCCAGCAGCGCACAGGTATGAACAAAATATCCTTTGGGGGTCTTTTTGACCTGCGTCACTTTCAGTTTTGCCTCACCGGATGTAATATAACCGTAGTCGGCTACCTGACCGCCCATTTCCGCATAGAACGGAGTACGATCCAGTACAACCAATACGCCGTCTTTGGATTCACCGGCTTCATCCGTAGCAATGGCGTCAGCCAATTCCTCTCCGTCAGAAAGTGCCAGCACCTTGGCGCTTTCACGCAGCGTTTCATAGCCATCAAACTGCGTGGGATCTGCGGTAAGTTCACCGAACAGGTCGGCACTCCAACCGGAGATATCTTTGGCCAGGCGTTCTGCACGGGCACGCTCACGCTGCTTGGTCATCTCCGCATGGAAAGCCTCTTCATCGACAGTGAAACCTGCTTCTGCGGCGATTTCCTTGGTCAGGTCCAGCGGGAAGCCAAACGTATCATTGAGTTTGAACACCTCCGCACCGGACAGAACCGTTTCTCCGGCAGCCTTGCGCTCCTCAATCATGTTGTTCAGGATGTTGAGTCCCGCGTCGATGGTGCGGCCAAAACGCTCTTCCTCGGTACCCACGACCTTTTTGATGTAGGACTCATGCTCCCGCAGTTCGGGATAGCCGGCTTCGCTGGATTCGATCACGGTGTCGACGAGTTCCGTCAGGAACGGACGATCAATGCCCAACATACGGCCATGGCGGGCCGCACGGCGCAACAGGCGGCGCAGCACGTAGCCGCGGCCCTCATTGGAAGGCAGGATGCCATCCGATACCATGAAAACGGTCGAACGGATATGGTCCGTAATCACGCGAATGGAAATATCATCCTTTTCGCTGTCGCCGTAATGCTTGCCGGAAATCCGTTCGACGTGATGCAGCACAGAAGCAACCGTATCGACTTCGAACAGATTGCCCACATCCTGCATCACGCAGGCCAGGCGCTCCAGGCCCATGCCGGTGTCAATATTGGGACGGGGCAAACGCTCATAATTGCCCTTGCCGTCGGAATCGAACTGGCTGAACACCAGGTTCCAGATTTCCATATAGCGGTCGCAGTCGCACCCGACCTTGCAGGTGGGCTTGCCGCAGCCGTGCTCAGGACCGCGGTCGTAGTAAATTTCCGAGCAGGGACCGCAGGGGCCGGAACCATGCTCCCAGAAGTTGTCCTCTTTGCCAAAGCGAACCATATGATCTTCCGGAATGCCAACTTTCTTGGTCCAGATATCGTAGGCTTCGTCATCGTCCTGATACACTGAAATATACAGCTTGTCGGCAGGAATTTCCAACTCTTTGGTCAGAAACTCCCACGCCCAGGGAATCACTTCTTCCTTGAAGTAATCCTGGAAGCTGAAGTTGCCCAGCATTTCAAAGAAAGTGCCGTGACGTGCGGTGATGCCGACACGCTCGATATCCGGGGTGCGGATGCACTTCTGGCAGGTGGTTACGCGATGACGCGGCGGCTCCTCCTGGCCGAGGAACCACTTCTTCATCGGAGCCATGCCGCTGTTGATCAGCAGCAGGCTGGGATCGTCTTTCGGCACCAGCGGAAAGCTGCCAAGGCGCAGATGACCTTTGGTCTCAAAAAAATGCAAGTACTTTTCGCGAAGTTCATTCAATCCGGTCCATTGCATACAATACGTTCTCCCATCCATAGGTTCATTTAAAAAGGTCCATGAAAAAAATATAGCCCTCGCCCCTCTACAGGGACGAAGGCTGATCGCTTCCGTGGTACCACCCGGTTTGTCGCCTGCCATACAGGTACAGGCAACCGCTTTGTTCTGCGTTAACGCCGCAAATACGTTTGGCTCAGCGCCAAAAGCTCCGGGGTGGCTTTGCCGTACTGCAGTCGAGTCGCCTTGCACCCATACGGGACCCTCTCTGTGGACTGTGTGGGCCGGCATTAGCCCCTTCAACGCCATTTTCCTTTTTACAGAATCATTATATGCCCCTTTTACAGCCTTGTCAACTGCTTTTTACAGCGGTTTCCGCCGTTTGCACGTTTTCGTCCCCATCAAATACGTGCAAAGAATTTACGACCCTGGCAAAAATGGCAGCACTTGAATACGCCGGTTCGAGAATGCCATCCTGCAACACCGTAATTGTATAGCGGGGAGATTCTGCGGGATAAAATCCCGTGAACCAGTAATTAAGAAGTTCTTCTCCGTTTTCGTCAAACTGCCCGGTCTGTGCGGTTCCGGTTTTCCCGCCGGCGCTTCCTTCCTGCGGCGTGGCATCTGCTCCGATTCCATCCGTAACGACAGATTGCAACATGCTGCGCAGAACACGTGCCGTATCCGAACTACAGACAGATTCGCTTTCAGGGACCTGCAGCGGTTCCACCAGTTGGAAGGACGCATCCACCACGCCCCGCACCAGTCGCGGTGTATGGTAGACACCACCGTCCGCTACGGTATTCATCATGGCCGTGATCTGCAAAGGCGTTGCCGTTAAACCGCCCTGTCCGAAGCTGAACAATGCCAGCTGCCCCGCATTTTCCAACGCTTCGGCATCCGGCACAACGCCCGCACCGCTTTTCAAACCGGGGGCTACCGCACAAACTTTTCCGAAGCCAAACTTCTCAGCCTCGGACAGAATGGTATCGCCGCCCAAAATTCGGCCCAGTTCCACGAAATAGCAGTTGCAGCTCTGTTCCAGCGCGCCACGCAAATTGACTTCTCCGTGAGCACGCCCCTGTGCACAACGATAGGTCTGCCCCGCCACCTCCACACTTCCGGTGCATTCATGGGTGAACCAGTCCAGACCCTTTTCGTACGCAGCCGCAGCCAGGATCACTTTGAAGACAGATCCCGCACTGAACGCATTGAACGTCCGGTTGATCAGCGAAGTATCGTTTGCCTGAATACTCCTGGCCACATTTTCAGGGTCATACGCCGGCATGCTGACGCTGGCCAGAATATCCCCCGTCTGGGTATCCATTACCACGATGCACCCCCGCGTCATGGTCAAACCGGCAACAGCTTCACACATTCGCTGTATATCGGCATCCAGCGTTACAGCCACACCTTGACCGGTTCCCCTGCTCTGCACTTGTAAAGTGGGGGTGTCCCCCTCCATCAGTCGCCCTTGTGCCGTAGTGAAGCAGGAAACCACCGCTTCGTCCCCCGAACGGGACAAAACATCATCATAAGCGGACTCAAGCCCGGAAACCCCCTGTCCTTCACCGTCAAGATACCCCAGCAGATGAACGGCGATGGGAGCAGGCAGATAACGTCGGTTACTTTGGTAGGTCGGAATTCCCTTCGCACTTAAATCCTGCCCGACACGTATCAGAAATGGCGAAGACGTGTTGCGCTTCTCATACAGTTCAGCCTGCTCGGCATACGAAACATAGGGAAAAAGTGTAGCGTAGCTTGCGTCTCCAGGAATACATAACGCATACCATTCTGGCGTGTACCCCGTCAAAAGTTTGCCGTCCCTGTCATAAAAATTCCCGCGGGTGCGGGGCAATTCCGTGGAATGTCCCGTTTGTGCGCCGGCATTGGCGGCGTAAATGGTATCGGTACCGATCCACAGCACACGGCTCAAGGCAACTCCTGCTACAAGAACAAGCGCCACCTCCAACAACAACAGCCGCCGTAAAGACATAAGGAACGCCTCCATTCACTGCTAGTCTTGGCAGAGATCCAGGAGGCTAAACAAAAAAGGACCGCCAGCGTTTCACCGGCAGTCCTTTTTTACTTTTTCCTAAGTGGGATGATTAGTGCTTCATAGCAGCAGCAACTTCGGCAGCAAAGTCCTCATTGCGCTTTTCCAGGCCCTCACCCTTAACGAAGTGGGTGTAGGAGACAATCTGAATGTCGCCGCCCAGAGCCTTGGCGGTGTCAGCAACATACTTCTTGACGTCCATGTTGCCGTCCTTGATGAAAGCCTGATCGACCAGGCAGTTCTCCTTGTAGAACTTGCCCAGCTTGCCAATGGCCATCTTTTCCTTGATGGCATCGGGCTTGTTCGCGTTCTTGGGATCGTTGGCCATCTGGGCGAGGATGATTTCCTTTTCCTTGGCGATGGTTTCGGCCGGGACAGCAGCCTCGTTCAGGTAGCTGGGGTTGGCCGCAGCAATCTGCATGGCGATATCCTTGCCGAAGGCAGCGAACTCTGCCTTGGCAGCCACTTCGTCGCTGGTCTCAAACTTGACGATAACACCGTGGGTGCCGCCGCCGTGAACGTAAGCGGCGCAGTGACCCTCGTAACGGGCAAAACGACGAACCTTGATGTTCTCCTTGATGACCAGGATCAGAGCCTTCAGGGCATCGTCAACGGTGCCCTCGCCCATCTTGCAGCCCATCAGGGCCTCAACATCGGCAGGGTTCTGCTCGGCAACAACCTTGGCCAGTTCCTTGGTGAACTCGACAAACTTGTCGTTCTTGGCAACGAAGTCGGTCTCGGCATTGACTTCCACAACAACAGCGCAGTTGTCAAAAGAAACAGCATAGACCATGCCCTCAGCAGCGATACGGCCAGCCTTCTTATTGGCGGTGGCCAGACCCTGCTCACGCAGAATCTCGATAGCCTTCTCGAAGTCGCCCTCAGCCTGGGTCAGAGCCTTCTTGCACTCCATCATGCCGCAGTCAGTCTGGCGGCGCAGTTCCATAACGTCTTTTGCAGAAATAGCCATATTCTTTTTGTCCTTTCTGTCTTACGCTTCTATGTTGAATCAGGCCTCGGTGCTCTCGGCAGCCTCAGCGGCGGGAGCTTCCTGCACGCCCTGCTTACCTTCCAGAACGGCATTGGCCATGGCGCCGGAGATCAGCTTGACGGCACGGATAGCGTCGTCGTTGCCGGGAATCACGTAATCGATCTCATCGGGATCGCAGTTGGTATCGACGATAGCAACGATGGGGATGTTCAGCTTGCGAGCCTCAGAAACGGCAATGCGCTCCTTGTGGGGGTCAACGATGAACATGGCCTTGGGCAGGCTCTTCATGTTCTTGACACCGCCGAGGTACTTGTCCAGCTTCTCCATCTCGAGTTCGAGCTTGACAACTTCCTTCTTGGGCAGCAGGTCGAAGGTACCGTCAGCCTGCATGTTCTTCAGCTGCTCCATACGGTCGATGCGCTTGCGGATGGTGCGGAAGTTGGTCAGCATACCGCCCAGCCAGCGAGCGTTGACATAGTGCATGCCACAGCGGGTAGCCTCGTCGCGGATGGACTCCTGAGCCTGCTTCTTGGTGCCGACAAACAGGATCTCGCCGCCTTCAGCAGCGGTGTCGCGGACGAAGTTGTAAGCCTCATCCAGCTTCTTCACGGTCTTCTGCAGGTCGATGATGTAGATGCCGTTGCGCTCGGTGAAGATGTACTTCGCCATCTTGGGGTTCCAGCGGCGGGTCTGATGACCAAAGTGAACGCCGGCCTCCAGGAGCTGTTTCATAGATACGACTGCCATAATTGTTTCCTCCAATAAATTTAGTTTTACCCTCCGCATTGCGTTTTATGTTTTCTAACCCTCTTCCGTTTGAAAAAAGGCACAAAAAAACAACGCAATGCGTGTGTATTGCCGTAGTATAATACCACACACATTGCGAAATTGCAAGCATTTTTTTGCAAAAAATACCAACGAGCGGTATTTATGCGAAATCCGTTCCCTGTTTGGTATACAGATGCGTTCTGAGCACCTGGCACTGCCATGCGGGAGCGCCGCCGTGCTCTTTCAGGCAGTCCATAAGCAAGGAGGGGTTCAGATTCAGGGCTTCGCCGGAGCCACAGGGCAGCTGTACTGTGAAATGCAGCATCTCCCCTTGTGTTTCATACTCGATCTGGGCTAGATACTCTTTCAGGTCCAGTGTCTTTTGCCCCCGCTTGGTTTTCTTGGTAACTTCTGCTGTGGAAGCTGCATTGTAGACTTCTATGGCAGCCGCCGATTGGGCAGGCATTGTGACCTGGTATGCGGCAGTGGCAATCTCGCCGACTTTTTCCCGGGCAGGCGCCACCTTGGTGATCCGGATTCCCCGCGGCATCAAAGGCTGTAACGCATTTTGCCACGCCGCACCATCGATCTGTTCCTGCTCAGTTTTCACTTCACAACTTTCGCAAAGACTTTCCTGACCCAGAGAGAGCGGACAGGAAAAAGACAGATAAATGTGTGGGTTGAACCCCTGGGTGTACCAGACCGGGAGACCGCTCATTTTGAGCAGTCGGTGAAATACCCGCTGCAGGTCCAGCAGCGAAATATAGGCGGATTCTCCGCGCTTTTCAAAGAAGATTCTTACTGTAGTCAAAACACGGTCCTCCCAGCAGTTTATTGGCACCGCATCCACTGCACTGGCGGTTGCAGGGCTGCGTCGTTTCGGCCTTGAGCGCTTTCTGATATTCACGGACCAGATGGGCGTGGCTGACGCCCACATCCAGATGGCTCCAGGGGGTCACCTCATCAAGTTCCATGGTACGGTAATTGTAAAAATCCGGGTCGATGCCGCAGGAAGCAAACGCCTCCATCCAGCGGTCATAGTCGAAGTATTCCTCCCATGTGTCAAAGAAGGCGCCGTTCTCAAATGCCGTTTCAATCACACGCCCCAAACGGCGGTCACCCTTGGCAAAAACGCCTTCCAGAACGCTGGTGGCACTGTCATGATAATTGACCTTGATCTTGCGAGAATGCACACAGCTGAGCAGATACTTCTGCTTTTCCCGCAGCGTCTCGCGGCGATCCTGCGCGCAGAACTGGAACGGGGTATCCGGTTTCGGCACAAAGCAGGCCACGCTGATCGTAACCTGCACGCCCTTTCCTTTGGGGCGGTCGGGAATCTGATAGAACAGATCAACGACTTTCTGGGCCGTATCCGCAATGCCTTTAATGTCCTCCATGGTTTCCGTGGGCAAGCCCATCATGAAATAGAGCTTTACCGAGGTATACCCTTCCGAAAAGGCGATGCGGCAGCCACGTTCGATCTGATCCCAGGTGACATTTTTGTTGATGACATCCCGCAGGCGCTGCGTGCCGGCTTCAGCCGCAAACGTCAGGCCGCTCTTCCGCACCTTGGTAGTTTTTTCTACAAGAGACTGAGAGAAGTTGTCCACGCGGAGAGAAGGCAGCGAAAGGCTGACGTGATCCGCTTCCGCCCAGGAGTTCAAGGCATCCAGGATTTCTTCCAGCCGCGAGTGGTCGGAAGTGGAAAGGCTCGTCAGGCTCAGTTCGTCGTAACCGGTATTGCGGCAGAGTTCCCGGGCGCAATCACTGATCATCTGGGGAGAGCGCTCCCGGAAAGGGCGATAGATTTGCCCGGCCTGGCAGAAACGGCATCCTCGCACGCATCCGCGCAGCACTTCCACGCACGCGCGGTCCTGAACAGCCCCCACCAGAGGCACGACAAAATTCTTGGGCGGCTCATAGTCGTCCATGTTTTTGACAATAGCTTTGGTCACACGGGCGGGAACACCGGGATGATTGGGCGTGATGGCTTCTATGCGCCCATCCGGCAGATAGCTTACATTATAGAATGAAGGAACATAAACGCCCGGGATTTTGGAAAGTTCCAACAGCAGCGTTTCCTTGCTCCATCCCTGCTTCTTCCCCTGTTCCACCGTAGCGCAGATGTCCTGGAGCATCTGTTCGCCTTCGCCGAGCTGCATCACATCGAAAAAGTCCGCCATGGGTTCGGCGTTGCACACGCAGGGACCGCCGGCAATAATCAAGGGCCACCGCTCATCGCGATCTGCTGCACGGAGCGGAATGCCAGCCAGGCGCAGCATGGCCAGAATGTTGGTATAGCACAACTCGTACTCGAGGGAAAAACCAACGATATCAAAATCTGTAAGAGGGTCCTTGCTTTCCAGGCAGTAGAGAGGAATCTGAAGCCGCTCCATCTGCTCTTTCATATCGGTCCACGGCATAAAGGCGCGCTCACACCACCAGTTGTCGTGACGATTCAAGAGGTCGTACAGAATCTTTTCGCCAAGGAAAGACATACCGATCTCATAGGTGTCCGGAAAGCAGAAGGCCATCCGCACATCCACTGCCGCCTTATCTTTGTACACACTGCCCGGCTCGCCGCCTGTGTAACGGCCCGGCTTCTGTACAAGGCTCAGTGCTTCTTTGAATTTTGGGGAAAATTCCGCCATATTGTTAAACCGTCCTTGTTATTTCGTTGTTGCGTATTATTGTACCCTATGTGCTGCGGAAATGCAACCGTTTAACCGGAATGCCACAAAGAATGCAGCAGCCGCTCCCCATCCAGTCCCGGAAGCGGCAAAAGATTGAACGCACCGATCAATAAATTTGTACTGGCAAACCAATATCCCCAGTAGCTGTACCATGCCAGACGCATCCAGGCAAGGACCGCGCAACAACTTATAAGGTTACTCAGCGGTCCGGCGGCAGCCAGCAAAAACGCCTGTGCTTCTGTCATGGAGGCACCGCGCAGCATCAGGCAGATCCCGGATGGAGACAAGCGCAAATCCGGCCACTGGTGCCAGAGCCAGCGGTACATCAAGAGATGCCCTGTTTCATGCAGCAACGCGCAAAGCAGTCCGATGCGGACGATACCGGTCCCATCCAGGCTCAGGGCAAAGGCAAGCACAAAAAGGATTATCAGAGGCGCCCGCAAATGTATCCTGGCTTTACGATGCTGTTTGCAATGCTTCGGACGGGTCATAACGAATCCCCTTGTGCAGCAATTCAAAATGAAGATGCGGCCCGGTCGCATTTCCGGTCTCCCCTACTGTGCCCAGGCAGTCTCCGGCAGAAACCTCCTGCCCGGTATGCACAAACAGATATTGCAGATGGGCATACAGCGTTTCATCCCCATCTGCATGCAGGATACGTACATAATTCCCGTAGCTGCTGTGCACTCCGGCAAAACGCACAATCCCCGCTGCCGCCGCCAGAACCGCTGTGCCCTCAGCCGCAGCCAGGTCGTTGCCGAGATGAAAATCCGAACCGGAGCCGCCCATGGGATCTGTGCGCCATCCGTACCCGGAAGTTTGGGTGCAGACGTGCCCGGCCAAAGGAAATACCAAAGAAAAATCCGGCAGATAGCTTTGCTGACGGGCTCCGGAAGGAACCGCCGGGGCTTTGTCATGGGACTGTCGTTGAGCGGTTTCTGCCGTGGAGGCACCGGGAACTCCCATTTGCCAGTTCTGAATGGCACTTCCGAGGGTCTGCACGGTTTGCTCGGTAAATTTGGAAAGCATGCGGTTATCAGACAAAAAGGTGCTTTGTTCCTGTTGCATGGCTTCTCGGAAAGCGACCCGAAGTGCAGGATAAAAAGGCCAGCCCATGGTACGGCCCAGCAGCGTGACGGCCAGCAGCGTCAGGCATAAAATCAGCTGTCCCCAGACAAGAAAGTCCCCTTCCGGTTTGTCCGTCTTATGTTTCCTGTACGGCTTGCTGCCTGCCTGCGGCGGTGGAGTCGGAGCAGCATTTTCCCACATTGCAAGCACCCCCTTTATGGCATCTATACGCGGGGCTGCACAAAAATATCCGCACCGACGGACAAATCAGTCGATGCGGATACAGAAGAAAATGTATTCAAACACCCAATGCGGCGTGCAGCATGTTCAAGCGTTCCACCAAAAGTTTTTCCGGCTTGGCAAACAGACCGAGACCGGAAATTTCCATGGTGCATTCCAGGCTGGTAGAGTCACCGCCCCCCAGCAGGATCACAGTAAAGGTGCCGTTGACCTTGCCGTTCTGGAAGTTGCAGCTCAGACAGCGGGGCTTTTCGCGGCGGGTAAATTTAAGATCGGTGGTGGTACCGTCTGTGTTATGTTCAATCACATGAAGGCCACCGTCCTCTTCATCGTAATCGCGTACATCCTTGCGCCAGCCATTGAGTGTAGGCTTAGTCAAATACAGCCAGAGTTTGGCTGGATCGCAGGCGAAGCTGGCGGTTACAACACAGGTTTTCATATCCGGAATCTCCTTCTTATTTTTTCCCGCGGCCGAAAAGATTTTGCCATAGGCCGGAACGTGACGGACGCAATGAAGAAGCCTGACGCCCGACCGGCTTGGCCACCGCTTTTTTGGCTACCACTTTGGCAGGCGTCTGCGGTTTGGGCTTTTCCGGCTCCATCTCAAAACCGTCTTTGAAATATCCAAACATCGCCATCTGGCTGTCTACCGGGAACTGACCGGGGGCCGGTTTGACCTTGGTGTAGGTGCCATCCGGCTGCATTTCGCGTGCATTGACTGTATCGCGCAGTTGCAGGTCCAGAATGCCACGCAGCTTTTTGGCAATGGCCGGATCATCCACACGCACACCCACTTCTACCCGCCGTTCCGTATTGCGGGTCAGGAAGTCACCGGAGGCAATATAAATGCGCATGTTTTCTCCGCTGCCGAAGCAGTAGATGCGCGAATGTTCCAGATAACGGCCAACGATACTGCGAATATGCACATTTTCGGTCCGGCCGGGTACTCCCGCACGCACACAGCAGATGCCGCGCACAATCATATCCACGCGTACGCCGGCACAGCTGGCCTCGCTGATCTTGGCAATGATCTGCGGGTCGTTGATGGAGTTGTTCTTGAGAATGATGGAGGCCGGTTTGCCCTGCATTGCCAGCGCAATCTGGCGGTCCATTTCATCCAGCAGCACCGTTTTGAAGCGAAGCGGTGCCACCAGCATGGTATCGGCCTCGCTGGTAAGGCGCTGGAGCGCCATGTTGTTAAAGACGGCACTTGCCTCTTCGCCAATATCCTGGCGGGTCGTGATGAAGGAAAGGTCGGTATAGAGTTCGCTGGTTTTTTCGTTGTAGTTGCCGGTGCCGATCTGGGTCAGATACCGGTATTTGCCATCCACGCGGCTGGTGATCAGTGTCAGTTTGGAATGTACTTTGTAGTCATCGAAGCCGTACAATACCGTACAGCCGGCATCCTGCAGCTGTTTGGACCAGTCGATGTTGTTCTGCTCGTCAAAACGGGCACGAAGTTCCACCATCGCCACGACTTCCTTGCCGTTTTCTGCCGCATTGATCAGTGCCCCCACGATCTGGGAATCGCTGGCCATGCGGTACAGCGTCATTTTGATGGAGACAACGTTGGGATCTGCCCCGGCGCGCAGCAGCATCCGGATAAACGGGCGGATGCTCTGGTACGGGTAGGCCAGCAATACATCATGCTTGCGGACTTCGGTGTACAGATCATATCCTGCCGGTGCCTGCATCGGTTTGGCGGCAGGATAGAACATT
The DNA here is from genome assembly GCA_019424695.1 of Oscillospiraceae bacterium. Classification (GTDB taxonomy): domain Bacteria; phylum Bacillota; class Clostridia; order Oscillospirales; family Ruminococcaceae; genus Gemmiger. The sequence goes on along the minus strand of JAHYZA010000005.1, from coordinate 153,663 downwards.
TCAGCATGATCACCGTCGTTGGCAATGCGGCTGGAAAGTTTGAAGAGACATCCGGTGTCCAGCGGAGAAGTCTGCGCATAGCAGCGGGAGGCCGGAACCACCAGTTTCTCCCGCAGGAATTTGGCAATCTCCTGCGGTGCTTCCGGCCAGAACTGCAACCGAACCGCCGCAAGTTTCCGGCGCTTTTTCAGCAGTTCACTCATGACATCACGAAAATCGATGTCATGGTCCATCATGCCTTCATCAACGGTAATATCGGCATTACGGGTCACCCGGAACAGGCACTGCTTCTGCACGGTACTGGTATTGAAGATGGTGGAAGCATAGTGCGCCACCAGTTCCTCGATAAATGCAAAACAAGTCATTTCGCCGTCTTTGACAAAGAGAACCCGCTCGAACCGGCTGCTGACCGGGACAATGCCGAAGCTGATGCCATCCCCCTTGTTATACAGCTGGGCAATATAGTAAATTTCCTTGTTGCTCAGGAACGGGAACGGATGACGTGAGTCCACAATCTGCGGGCTGAGCAGCGGGAGCAGTTCCCGCTGGAAATAGGTCTTCCAAAAATGATCCTGCTGCTTGCTCAGCTTGTTGAAATCCACCTTCTTATATCCGGCGGCGGCAAGCAGGTCCACAAGATGCTGGAAGTATTTATCGCATTTTGCCTGCAGTTCCGCAACCCGCGGTGTGATCGCAGCAATTTGCTCGGAAGCCGTCATATGAGTTACAATATCAGGCTTATTGTTTTTCAGCAGCGTCTGGTCATACAGCGACCCGACACGAACCATAAAAAACTCGTCCATGTTGCTGCCAAAAATAGCGGCAAATTTCAGACGTTCGCCAAGTGGCACATTTTTCTCTTTGGCAAGTGCCAGCACACGGCTGTCAAAGTCCAGCCAGCTCAGTTCTCGGTTGATAAAAATACTCTCCGGCTTTTCCAAAGTCCTGTTCCTCCCGTCAATGTGTATATGTGTCGGATGTTCCGGCAACTGCCAGCCCGGACCAACTTTCTACCATGTCCGCAGATATTCCGGCTACCTTTTCCAGATCGGAAAGCGCTGCAAACGGACCATTCTCCGCTCGATAGGCCACAATCGCATCAGCTTTTGCCGGGCCGATTCCCGGCAAAGCCGTAAGTGTATCCGCATCCGCCGTATTCACATCAATGATTGCAGCATCAGAGGATACGGAAGTGGCGGCATCGCTTTGCATACCGGGCGGCGAATAAGCTGCCGCAGGCTGAGAAAGTTGCCAGACCGGCGCAATCAGGAACAGGGCCCCCCACAGAATCGCTGCAAGAGCCGCTGCCGTTGCCAAAAGCAACCATCCGGCTGTAGCACTTCCGGGAATTTTTGGCACAGCAAAGCCCCCATTCCGATATTTGTGCTTATTATAGCATGATGAAAGAAAAAATGCACCCGGAATTCTTAGCTTTTACAGAAAATATACCGCTTACTGACAACGTTTTGTCCTGTGCTGCACAGGCAGCGGCTCGGCGTTGACCATGATGACATCCGTTCCGATTGTTTGAATCGATTCCCAGGGGATAATCAGATCTTCGTCGTACCCCAAAAGACCGAACAGACGGCCACGGCCGCGCAGCACAACAGACTGGAGTTGGGCCGTATGCTCATCGAAGATCATATCGTCGATCCGACCGAGGTTTTCCCCGGTTTTGATTTGAATTACATCCTTCTCACTCAGCTCGTGTAATGTCATACAGAATCCCTCCCTTGCGCAGTATACCGTTTTATCCTATGCAGGGAAAAACCAATTGTTTCTTGAGGCGATTGCGTGTATAATAGGATTAAAATATGCGCCTGTATCCGGGAGGGTATTATGTATAAAAATGTGATCTTTGATTTCGGCGGCGTCGTGGTTGATTTTAATCCCCGAAATTTTCTGATGGACCGTTTTATGAATAAACACGCCGAGGAAATCGTCTATGACCTGACCTTCGGCAGTCAGGAATGGCAGGATCTGGACCGGGGCACCATCACCCGCGCGGTAGCCAATCGTATCATGATGGAAAATGCCGCCCATGTGAACCGGGAGTTTGAAGTGCAGACCGTTATTGAAGAGTGGACCTCCATGCTGCGCACCAAAAAAACGACCGTAAAAATCATGCGGGAACTGAAAGAAGCCGGGTACAGACTTTTCTACCTGACCAATATCCCTGCCGATATTATGGACGAACTGCGGCAGCGGGACTGGTTCGCTTTGTTTGACGGCGGAATTGCTTCCTGCGATGTGCATCTGTGCAAACCGGAACCGGAGATTTATACCAAGCTGATGCAGAAGTGCAATCTTGCCTACGATGAATCCATCTTTGTGGATGACAACAAAATCAACGCACAAGCCGCCTACAACCTGGGAATCACCGGAATTCTTTATAAGAACCCCAAGTCTTTCCATCGTGCGCTGGGGGCTTGCGGCATCCAATTAAAGTAAAATGAAAAAACGTCCTTCCGAATGATCGGTTGGACGTTCTTTTTTTCAGCAGCTGGAAGAAATCTGCTCTTTGATATGGTTCAGGGCACCTTTTTCCAGGCGGCTCACCTGCGCCTGGCTGATTCCGATTTCCCGCGCCACCTGCATCTGGGTCTTGCCGCCCAGATATCGCATGGCGATGATCCGGCGTTCCCGCGCGGACAACGACTTTACGGTGTCCCGGAACATGATGTCACTGATCCAGCTTTCCTCGCCGGTAGCATCCCGCAGCTGGTCCACAATGGCAAAGCTGTCCTCCCCGTCGGAGTAAACCGGCTCATACAAACTGGCCGGTTCCACAACGGATTCCAGGGCCATTGCCACACTTTCCGGGGAAGAACCGACGCGCGCGGCAATTTCGGAGATTTTCGGCTCCCGGCCATTTTCCTTTTGCAGGGCTTCCCGGGCCCGCATCGAGTGATACGCCAGATCCCGGATGGAGCGGCTCACCCGTACGGCATTGTTGTCTCGCAAAAAGCGTCGGATTTCCCCGACGATCATCGGCACACCATAGGTTGAAAACCGCACCTGCAGATCCGGGTCAAAGTTGTCGATGGCTTTGATCAGGCCGATGCAGCCCACCTGAAACAGATCATCCGGATTTTCTCCCCGGTTGGAAAATTTTTGGACAACGCTGAGAACCAGCCGCAGGTTTCCCTGAATCATTTTCTGGCGCGCCTGGGCATCCCCGGCCCGGGCCGCACGGATGAGTTCGCTTTTTTCAGTTTCACTTAACACGGGCAATTGTGAAGTGTCCACGCCGCACAGTTCCACCTTGCCTGCATACATTTGACCATCCTCCTTCCCGTCGATGAGGAGTATAGTCAGGCTTGCCGGACGGCAAACAGCCCTCCCCTTGGTAAAATCTTCCGCACGCCAAAAGCTGGCACAGCATAGCATGATCACAAAGGAGGGTCGCCCTATGGTAGAATCCATTTGGTTTGTGATCGTATTGATACTTCTGGCTGCTGTTTCGGTGGCACTGGTACTGATGATCGTGCTGCACACCGACGTAAAAGCGACCGGGCGCGAAACCCGCACCCAGTATCTGACGCCCAATTACTCCACATCGGCCGGCTTTTTGCTGACGTCCTATCCCGACAATGAACTGGTCATCCTGCAGCGGCTGTGGCTGATTGACGAAAGTATCGCCGCATTGGATTACAGCATCGTTCCGGGGCGCTATATGACCCTGTTCATTGCCAAACGAGGGAAGATGCGCTTTCCCGACAACTACTACGCAGACGCATTTGAAAGTGTGGAGCAGTACGACATCGCCGGCGTTACCGTTACCCAAAGCCAGAAAGCCGGACGGCGTGCTGCGGTATACTGGACACGCGGTGATTTCGAGTATCTGATCTACTCGGAAGAACCGGAAATGAATATGATGAATGGTCTGGCCTATTACTTTGTGAACAATACCCGGGCGGAAAATTCTTAACCTACTGTTTCCAGTTCCCGCCGCAGACGCTTGATGATCCGCTTTTCGAGCCGGGAAATATAGCTCTGAGAGATGCCCAGCGTATCTGCCACCTCTTTTTGTGTATGCTCTTTTTCGTGATTGAGTCCAAAGCGCAGTTCCATAATACGGCGTTCCCGGGGCGCCAGGCGTCCCACCGCCAACCGCAACGCCGCTCGCTCGGCGCTGCGCTCCAGTTCCTCCCCCACCTGAGGCTGGTCGCTTGTCAGGACGTCCATCAAGAGCAGCTCGTTGCCGTCGTTGTCGGTGTTGAGCGGTTCGTCAATGCTGGCATCCTGCCGACGGTTGGAACTCTTTCGCAGATACATCAATATCTCATTCTCAATACAGCGGCTGGCGTAGGTGGCCAGCTTGATGTTCTTGGATGGCTCAAAGGTGTTCACTGCCTTGATCAGTCCGATCGTACCGATGGAGATCATATCCTCGATGCCGGCGGACGGGGTCTCGAATTTTTTGGCAATGTACACAACCAGGCGCAGATTATGTGTGATCAAAAGATCCCGCGCTGCGCTTTTTCCAGCGGCCAGTTCCGCCAGAGCCTGTTGCTCCTGCTGCGCATCCAACGGCGGCGGCAGTGTGTCCGCACCATTGATGTAATGAAGTTCCTGCGGCGAGACCAACCGAAGCCACAGCGCATGCAAAGTCCTGTTTACCAGCTCAATCGTCTGCATCATTTTTCCCCCTTGCTTATAAAAAATCGTTTCCATATAGCGCCTCATAACAAGCGCTGCCGAAGGATTGCGGTGCAAAAGCAATGGCACTTCGTCCCAGCCCCAAAATACCGTTTGGCGTGATCAACCCGATATTGTTCACAGCGAATCCCGGTAACAAACTGCGGGCAGCTGCCGTATTACAGGGAATCAGGCGCAACTTTGTTCCGGGAGGCGGCTCTCCCGGCGCCAGACCTGCAAACCACGCATTCAGATATTCCCGCACTGCTGAAGGCAGTCGATCCTTGGCATCCGGAAAGCTGACGACCAAAACCGGCAGGCAGGTAATGGGATCGGTGAGATGGCAGCCGGTATCCAGTGCCGCACGAAGATGTACGGTCAATTCTCCCAATTCCAGTTCCAATCCGACCGTTTGCAGCGATGGTTTGCGCTTTGTCAAAAGACGTGCCCCGCCCTCCACGGCCAGGCAGCAAATGCCGGAGAGAACCACCAGCAGCAGCGGAGACACCCGAAGATATACGACGAGATTCCCCGTTTGCAGCATCTGCGTTCCGGTTTGCAGGATCACAAGCAAGGCAAGGCCGGCTAGGGCGATGTTCAGTGCCGCGTACCAGCAGGTCGCGGTGAGCAAGCGACGTTTGTTTTGCCATCCAAAAGTGATGGCCGTAATGATCAGAGCGGTCCCCGCCTTATACGCAAGCTGAACCGGATAAGACTGCTCGGGGGCAAACAGGATCAGTGCGGAAAGTGCTGCCGCTCCACTGCCAAGAAGCATCCGCACGAATCTGGCGCGCTGCCCGCTGAGCAGTCCCGCCGCCAGCAGCAAAAAGTACGCCGACAGAAAATTGACGAGCAGCAGCACGTCCAGGTAGATCACAGTTTTCAAAGGCGTACCTCCCACCACAGCAGACTTTGCTACCAGTGTATGGGTGTGGTGGGAAGAAAATGCGCAAACGGTGAAAGGCACAAAAAAGCGACCTGTCCCGCATGAGACAGGTCGTTTTTGTTATAGCATTATTTCAGTTCCACAACGGTCACGCCGCTTTCGCCTTCCCCATAACGGCCCAGGCGGAAACTCTTGACCGCTTTATGGGTGCGCAGATGTTTCTGGATGGCGCTGCGCAGCGCCCCGGTACCATTGCCGTGAATGATATACAGTGTCTGCTGGCCGCGCAGCATCCCGCTATCCAGGAATTTGTCGACTTCTGCCAACGCTTCCTCCACCGTATAGCCCAGCAGATTCAGCTCCATGCTGGTTTTACGGTTTTTGTCCAGCTGCACCCGCGTGCTGGAACGGCGCGGTTCACGCTGCGGCCGTTTTTCCATCTTGTCCGGCGCACGCAAACCACTCAAAGGCACCTTGGTTTTCATGATACCGGCCCGGACTTCCACCATACCGTCGCGATCGGGGCGAGCGGTGACCGTAGCCGGTTGATTGAGTTCGGCAATGACCACTTCCTGACCGATCTGAACCTCTTTGAGCGGAACAAATTCCTTTTTGACCGGCTTGGCATCCGTGCGCTTGAGCAAAGTCTCCGTATCTTTACGCGCGATCTCTCGCGCCCGGACAGCTCGCTGAGCCGCGCTGGCCTTTTCGTCTTTCTGGATGCGACGCAGCTCGTCTGTCAGGGCATAAGCATCGTTTTGCACCTGCTGCATCAGCTCGTGCGCCTGGCGTCGGGCATCCTCCAGTTCCCGCTTGCCCTTTTCGATCAGTTCGTCCCTCTTTTGCTCTGCGCTTTCCAGGGCATGCTCCGCCTCATACCGGGCTTTTTCTGCTTCATCCTGGGCATTTTTCAGCTGCAGCTTCAAATCATCCAGCTGAGCCAGCACGCTGTCCAGGCGCTTGTCGTCGTTAGACATGTGGTTCCGCGCAGCGTCGATGATTTCCTGGGGAATGCCCAGCTTAGCACTGATCAGGAAGGCATTGGATTTACCCGGCACGCCCACACTGAGCTTGTAGGTGGGCATCAGCGTCTCCACATTGAATTCACAGCTGGCATTGACCACCCCCGGCGTTTCCAGGGCATAGACTTTCAGTTCCGCATAATGGGTCGTTGCCATGAGCAGGCTTCCCTGCCGGCGCAGCTGTTCCAGAATGCTGACCGCCAGCGCGGCGCCTTCGGCAGGGTCAGTCCCGGCCCCCAACTCGTCGATCAGGGTCAAAGTACCGTGACCGGCGCGCTGCAGAATACCGCTGATACGCTTCATGTGTCCGGAAAACGTTGAAAGGCTCTGCTCGATACTCTGTTCGTCGCCAATATCCACCAGATATTCACGGAAATTGCAGACGACGCTGCTTTCGTGAGCGGGAATCAGGAACCCGTACTGTGCCATAGCGTTGAGCAGGCCGGCGGTTTTGATGGAGACCGTTTTGCCGCCCGTATTCGGGCCAGTAATGACAAGGGTGTCATACTCTTCACCCAGTGCGATATCAACGGGCACCACTTTCTTTTTATCAATCAGCGGATGCCGCGCCCGGTTGAGGCGAAAGCGTACTGTATCGCTTACAGACGGCATGAACGCGTTCTGTTCCGCGGCCAAGCGCGCCTTGGCCAGCAGCAGATCGATCTGCAACATGGCCTCATAGCTATAAGAAAATTGCGGTTCCAGCGAACCAACCTGCGCCGAAAAGGCCGACAGAATCCGGGTGATCTCCTCCTGCTCCTGGGCACGAAGCTGCATGATGCGCGCATTGGCTTCCACAACAGCGGTCGGCTCCACGAAAATCGTAGCACCCGTAGAGGAAACGTCATGAATCACGCCGCCTACCTCACCGCGATATTCGGCCCGAACAGGCACCACGTAGCGCCCGTTGCGAAGCGATACCACCGCGTCCTGCAAGAACTTGTTGGTGGTGGAATTCTTGATGATATTGTCCAGTTTAGTCCGGATCGAATCTTCTGTCTGGCGAATCTTGCGACGCAGATCGTGGAGTGTAACGCTGGCCGTGTCTGCCATCTCTTCCGGTGAAAGGATGCTTTCGCTGATCTGCTTTTCCAGAACCGGCTGTGGTGCCAACGCATAGAACAGATCATCCGTCGGCAGCATTTCATGATCGCTCAGCCCATACCACTGGGAAAGTCCTGCAAAGTTGCGCAGCGTTGCGGCAATTTCCAACAATTCTCCCATAGAAAGAATGCCGCCCTTTTGTGCATGGGCTGTGATACGGCGGGCCTCCGACACACTGCCGAATCGGGGGCTTCCATTTTGAATCAGAAGGGTGTTGATGGCGTTGGTTTGCGCCAGCGCATAGCGCTCATCCTCCGGCGTTGTACAGGGCTCCAGCGCCTGCATCATTTCCTTCGTTTCTCGGCAGGCACAAAGCTGTACAGCGCGGGCAATGATTTTATCTAATTCCAGGGTGGTTTTATAAGCGGTATCCATACAGGGTAGTGCTTCTCCTTATTCGAGTACAGTCTTTAAGAAATCAAGGCTTTTCAGCCCGTGCTCCAAGTGCGCCAGCACATATTGCTCACTGACGCGTGATAAATGTTTCAGACTGGCCGGAGCCAGTGTAAACGAAAACAGCTTTCGGTCCTCGGCCAAACAGATATGCCGCAGTGCATACAGGGCACCGGTATCCAGATTCGGAATATGGCGCGCTTTGTCGGCACATTCGGCACACAGCAGATTCCCTTCGACAGGATCAAAGTAAAACTCTCCGCCGTCATACCGTCCGCACTCTGAACAGGCCAGCAAGTTGGGCTGATACCCGGCCATGCTCATGGCACGCAATTCATAGATGGTTTTCAGTTGCCGCAGCGGCATCTTTTTTTGCCCGATCATATACAAGCTGTTCAGAAGCAGGCGCAACTGTGCATCCGCTTCCGGCGGCGCCGGAGACAGCGACAAGACGATTTCCGCCATATAGGTTGCCAGACTCATGCCCTCAACACTTTCTGAAATGCCATGGAACACTTTTTTGACCTGAGCAGATTCCACAAAATAATGGCTGCGGCCGCTGGTCAGGCTGAATTCAGAATAACAGAACAATCCCGAGGCACTGAACAGCTTGTTTTTTAGACGCAGGCTGCCCTTGGCTGAAGCGGAGATAACCCCCAGATCAGGAGTCAGCAGGGTCAGGATCTGATCCGCCTCCCCCACTTTGACCTGACGCAATACCAGGCCCGTCGTTGCGATCTGCATGGTTATCCTCCCGCAGCACACACTGCTGCGCCTTATAGTTCAGGTAGTCATAAATGCTGCCTGTCTGTAAAAAACGGGCCCAATCCCCTGTTGAACATGCCATGAAGGCCGCCCCCCTTTCCGCTGCGGTCATCATACCACAGCATCAGCGGAAAAGTTGTCCAACGGGGGCACCGCGAAGCGGGTCAGGGTTTGGCGAAGCCGAGAGAATTGAGCAGCTGTTCATTGTCACGCCAATCTTCCCGCACCTTGACCCAGCACTGTAGATTGACCTTGACGCCAAGCAGTTCTTCTATATCCATACGGGCGGCCGAAGCAATCTTTTTCAGCATCTGCCCGCCTTTGCCGATGATCATGCCCTTGTGACTCTTTCGCTCGCAGTAAATATCCACATCAATGTCGATCAGATCTTTGTCTGGGCGCTCTTTGAAACGCTCCACAACCACGGCAATGCCATGAGGAATTTCATCCCGCATGAACAGAAGTGCCTTTTCACGCACCAGTTCGGCCACCAGCTCTTTTTCCGGCATATCGGTAAAGGCGTCATCGTCAAAATAATGCGGACCTTCATTGCCATAGGGCTTGAGCAAAGCAAAGAGTTCATCACAACCGGTGCCATCCTTGGCAGAAATTGTGACAACCGCGTCAAAGCACCCGAAATCGGAGATCTGACGTTTACGCTGTTCCAGCGCATCAAAGCTGTCCAGCAAGTCCACCTTATTGATCACGGCGATTGCGGGGCCGCCTTTCTGCAAGGCATGGATCATCTTCAACTCCGATTCGGTCAACTCGCCCATGGGTTCAAACAGCATCATCGTGACATCCACATCTTTGAGACTGGCCGCAGCGGTCTGTGTCATACGGGCATCCAGCTTGTTGCGCGCCTGATGAATACCGGGGGTATCCATCAGAACGTACTGCACAGGCCCCTTGGTAATGACGCCGGTGATCCGGCTCCGCGTAGTCTGCGGTTTTTTGGTTACAATCGCCACTTTTTCTCCGACCAGGTAATTGGTCAGACTGGATTTGCCGACGTTGGGGCGTCCCACCAAAGCCACAAATACGCTGCTGGGCATTTCAGGAATCGGTTTTGCCATTCGTAGTTTCGCCTTTCTGTGTTGAGGAATGATAACGGAATATAAAAAGATAAGCAGGAATCAGCGCCAGCAAACACAACACCCCGGTCAGAGGTGTCTGCAGTAAGCTATCCCGAATTGTAACAATACGTGGTCCCAAAAGGCAGCAGCCAACCACCAGTGTGCCCAATGCCACAACAAGCACGGCGCCGGCGGCCATATCTTTGGCGGCGCCGGCGCTCCACCAGTGGGTGGTGTCCGGCTTGTCCACGGCGCGTTCAACAGCCGAATTCATCAACTCCATGCCCAAAACGCCAGCAATGCACAAAGCGATCAAAGCCCATTCCACCGCGGAAAGCCGTGCCAGGACACAGGCCACCGCCACGTAACAGGCGGCACAAAGGTGAAAACGAAAATTGCGCTCCTCCTGAACGGCAGCCCGGATCCCATTCCAGGCATAGACAAACCCTCGGCCAAAGCGACGGATCTCAGACTTCATCGCTGGTATACGAAACGGTGCGTGGCAGGCCCAACTTGATCAGCACCGCTTCCTCCTTTTCCCGCATGCGCACAGCTTCCAGGCCACTGGCTTCGTGATCATAGCCCAGCAGATGCAGCATGGAATGGACCGTAAGGTACGCGACCTCCCGCTGCAGGCTATGGCCATACAATTCAGCTTGCTCCATAGCGCGCTCCATGGAAATCACAATGTCGCCCAAAATCTTGCAGCCGTTATCTTCATCAATATCGTACTCACCGTTTTCGCCCATCGGAAAACTCAGCACATCGGTGGCGGAATCCTTGTCACGATATTGTTTGTTGAGTTCATGGATGCGATTGTTGTCCACAAACGTAACGCTGATCTCTGCAGAACCCTCGAATTTCTCAAAATCCAGAACCGCATTGCAACTGCGGCGGATAAGGATTCGCAGGCCGGACGGAACCTTTACAACATTCTGATCGTTGGTAATCAGTACCTTATTGGACATAGGGCATCAACCTCCTGTTTTTTATTGTCTGGCCGAATGCTCGGCCGCTTTTTCGTATGCTTTTACAATCTGCTGTACCAGCCGGTGACGTACAACGTCCTTTTCCGTCAAATGCACCTGGGCGATGCCTTCCACATCGCGCAGCACCTGCAATGCGTCCACCAGCCCGCTTCGCACCTTATCCGGCAGGTCGACCTGGGTAACGTCCCCCGTCACGACCACTTTGCTGCCAACACCCATACGGGTCAGGAACATCTTCATCTGCTCGGGCGTGGTGTTCTGCGCTTCATCAAGAATGATAAAGGCACCGTCCAAGGTTCGCCCACGCATATAGGCAAGCGGTGCCACTTCAATGATCTGCTTTTCAAACAGTTTTTGGAAGGTTTCCGCCCCCAGCAGGTCAAACAGACCGTCGTACAGCGGACGAAGATACGGGTCCACCTTATTTTGCAGATCCCCCGGCAAGAAGCCCAGTTTTTCCCCGGCTTCCACCGCAGGGCGCGTCAGGATGATTCGGCTTACATCTTTGGATTTGAAGGCTTTGACCGCCATGGCTACAGCAAGATAGGTCTTACCCGTACCGGCCGGGCCAACGCCGAAGGTGATGGCATGCTTTCGGATCGCGGCAAGATACTCCCGCTGTCCCAATGTTTTGGGATGAATCGGGCGCCCCTTGGCAGTAACCGCCACAAAATCGTCCGTCAGTTCCCGCAAACGTTTTTCTTCCCCGTCACGGGCCAGGCTGATGCAATAACGAACCGTCTGTTCTTCCAGCGGGGTGTGGTTCTGCATCAGTGTGACCATGCCGTCAACGGCGTGGACCGCTGCCGTTACGTCACGATCTGCACCGCTGAAACGAAGCTCGGAACCGCGGCATACGGCGGTCACGCCAAACTCTTTTTCCAACAGATGAATGTTTTCATCGCAGTTACCGAAAATGGCGGCTGCCAGTTCAATGCTGTCCAATTCAATGGAACGCTCTGCCAAATTTCATGCCCTCCGTATATCGAATGTCATAATAACCCATTCAGATTATATCACAATATTTGCCAAAAGAAATTGTCTATTATGCACAAAATTTTCGTTTTTCTTTTGGCAGCGCCTTGAGACACCCACAAAGCGGCCCCCTATGCTTGCGGCATAGCTATATTGGCACAAAAACGGTAGGTGACGGTACTGATGACGCTATCGGACGTTGTTTGCGTTTCGCGCTGTTCCGTTGCAATCAAAGCATCCGGAAATTCTTCCAAAAGTTGTTTCCTGCAATTTCTGACAGCAAGCGCCTGCGCCTGCTGTTCGGAATAAAAAACAGTCTGGCTTGTTTGAGGCCAAAGGGTTTCGCGTCGGATACATCCGGGCAAACATATCCGTCCCAACCTCAACGGCAGCCATTCCACATCGATCACACTGTCCTTTTCCTGGAGTGCGGAGGACTCACCGTCCCCCATTTTCCCGGGCCAATACAGCGTATCCTGAGAAAAGCTCTTGCCGATGGGAATCCTTGTCTCGACTTGCAGGGGCTGCTCCGCCCGGTAGGTTTTCTCGCAATTCGCAAGGATTTTTCCGCTGGCCCCCTGGGGGATTTCCTTTCCGTCACGATCAAGACGAATCACATCCACCAAAAGCTGCCCCTGTGCAACCGTCTGTCCGGGAACCACACACGCAAAACCGCTCTCGGCTTGTACGGAGGATATCGTCCCGCTGATTTTTGCAACCAGCGGTTCCATGGCGGCTTCGCCGCGAATGGATTGTGTCTGTGCCTCGGTATTTTCTATATACAGGCATCCCCCCGTAAAATTCAGGCTGATCCACCCAAATAAATCACTCTGTTGCAAAGACAGCGTCTGGGCAGAGGCCAAAGTTTCCTCCCGCAAAAAAGCTCCTTCATAAATGCCGCATTCTGCCAGCAATGCACGCATGCGGTCACGGGACGTTCCCTCCAACGTTCCAAAATCTATGTTCCACACCAAATGTCCGAATAAGGGAAGCAGCATGAAGAACAAGAGGATTCCCGCCGGAATACCGGGACGAGCCATCAGCCGCTCCAGGGCAGAACCCGGTCCCGAACGACGGATTTCTGTGAACTGCCACTTTCCCTGCCCGGCCAGGTTGCACAATGCAGCATGGTCCCGTCCGAACCCCTGTGCGGTAAAACCGTCTTTTTCCCATTCGATATGAGAGAGCTGGATTTCCCGCGCCGTGGCAAGATTTACAAAGCGCTGCGGATTTTCCCCCTGAATGCGGAACCGGAAACGATCCATAGCCCATACGTTATGGCGCATTTTTTGGTGCCTCCCATTTGTTGCGGAATGCAATGTCGGTAATATGCCCGGCCATGATCAATCTTTTGCCCGTCAAGGATTCTATTCGCAGTTCCGTGCCATAAAATGTTACCAGAAAGTTGCCCATGTCCAAGCAGATTTTTCCCGGCTCAAAGTCCAGCACCTTCCTGCAGCCTTCGGTGGTCAGAAAGCCGCCACGCAGTTCAAACTCCGGAAGCTGATAAAACCCGGCAGGCGGCTGCGCCATCATTTCCCGCAGCGTCACCTTGCCGCCAGGCGCCTTTCGGAATTTTGGTTTTTGTATTTTCATGCGCACGTACTCCCCTTCCCGGACCGGATCATCCCAATATACGCCTTTGGAGGTTGGTTCTATGAGTCAGCGTTGGAAAACCCTTTATTTTCCGGCCGGAATCTGTGCGCTTTTGGGGCTGCTCCTCCTGCAAAACCCACAGCTGGCGGCCCAGGGGTTTGAAAGCGGCCTACGATTGTGTGCCGAAACCGTGCTGCCAGCGCTTTTCCCGTTTTTCGTGGTATGTGATGTGCTCTTGTCTTGCCCGTTTGAGGGAAAGTGGCTGCGTCCGCTCGCCAAGTGTCTGGGCCTGCAGAAAGAAAAAGGGATCTTGGTCATCTTTCTGTCCTGGTTTGGCGGGTATGCGGTGTGTGCCAGAATGGTAGGAGCGCTTCGGCGCAGCGGGGTACTGAACACACGGGATGCCACCCTGACACTCATGCTGGGATGCTGTTCCAGTCCTGGTTTTGTGATCGGCTGTGTAGGAGGCTTGTTGCTGGGGAATATACGGCTCGGCATCCTGTTATATGGAGTGCAGTTGGCCGCCAATTTACTGAGCACAGCCCTTTGCGTACCGTTTCTGCCGAAAGCCGACCTTGTGTCAAATACCTCCGGCTTTGTGGAAACTGCACCTGATTTATCGCGCGCCATCGGCAACGCAGTCAACAGCAGCTTGCATGTATGCGGTTGTGTGCTGTTCTTTCGCACAGTAGCAGCGCTGCTGCTCCCCTTCCTCCCGGCAAATCGTTACGCGGCTCCCTGGCTGAGCGCGTGTCTTGAGATCAGTTCCGGCTGCGCAGATTTTGCAGCGCTTGGCGGAAGCGCAGCTTTGTATGGGTGTTGTCTCTGCCTGAGCTTGCTCGGACTTTCTGTATGGACACAAATCTCCATGTTGCTGCAGGGCGCTGCTTCGTTGTGGTTGTTGCTTTTGAACCGGGGTATTCACCTGGTCTGCTTTTGTGCAGCCATGCAGGTACTGGTACGTACTTTGCCTGGCACGATGGAAGTATACAGCACCTTGTCACAGCGCGTTGTCACAATGCAGCGCGTGCCCTTGGATGCGGCTGTGGTGGTGTTTTGCTTCCTGTGCGCGACCCTTTACAAGGTTCGGCAAAACTTCTATAATAAATAAGTATATTTATCGTTTTTGGGGTGAGGATATGTTCAAAAAGACGTATTACGGAAGTAAAATTGCACCGGCCTGCGGATATTGCCTGCACGGGAACCCTGCTTCCGACCCCAAAATGGTTCTCTGCAAACTGAAAGGTGTGGTATCCCCCTACTATTGCTGCCGCCGCTTCAAGTATGATCCGCTGATGCGCATACCGCACCGTCAGGTACTGCCGGAACTGGACCCCAAAGATTTCACGCTTGAGTAAAAGGAGTTTGGAATGGAACACCCCAAGCATACCAAACGGGAGAAATGGGAAACCGTTTGGCAGGAAAAGAAAGCTGTAACCATCGTATATATTTTTCTGCGCACTTCTGTTGTGCTTGTCATGCTGGCACAAATTTTCAATCGGAATTTTGAAAACGTGTTCCTTTGCGTCCTGACCTTGATTTTATTTATGATGCCCGCCCTGCTGGAGCGGAAGCTGGACATCGACTTACCCAACACGCTGGAGATCATCATTCTTTTGTTCATCTACGCGGCAGAGATCCTGGGGGAAATCGGTGCCTACTATGTCACCTTTCCCTATTGGGATACGGTACTGCATACGCTGAACGGTTTCCTTTGTGCGGCCATCGGTTTTTCTCTGCTGGATATCCTCAATCGCAAGAATCCTGCGAGGTTTCACCTGTCTCCGTTGTACCTCGCCATAGTGGCATTTTGCTTTTCGATGACGGTGGGCGTTGTCTGGGAATTCTTCGAGTGCGGGATGGACCACTTCTTCTTTCTGGATATGCAAAAAGATACCATCGTGCATAACATCGGTACCATCCTTTTGGACCCGACCGGCGGCAATCATCCAGTTGTGCTGCGCAATATCACGGATGTGATCATTGTACAGGCAGACGGCACACAAATCGCTTTGGGATTGGGAGGGTACCTGGATATCGGTTTGCTGGACACCATGGAGGATCTGTTTGTCAATTTTATCGGCGCTTTGATTTTCTCCATTATTGGTTACTTTTACGTGCTCAGCCGCGGCAAAGGAAAATTCGTAAAGCGGTTCATTCCGGTAGCCAATGACGGTACAAAACAAGAAGTCAGCCTTCCCAAAGAAAAGAAAACAGAATAATTTTTGTTCCCTTTTGGTCGTAACAGGAAAAGCCCTGGGAGGAAATCCTTGTATAGATTTCCTCCCAGGGCTTTTGGTTTTTTATATTGCCTAGTCGAGCGGATTAGTACATGCCGCCCATGTCACCGCCTGCGGGGACGGCCGGAGCCGGCGGTTCCGGCAGATCAGCAACCAGGCTCTCGGTGGTCAGAACCATCGCAGCAACGCTGGCAGCATTTTCCAGAGCGGAACGGGTAACCTTGGTAGGATCAACGATACCCGCTTCGATCATATCCTCGACATAAGTTTCCTTCTGCGCATCAAAGCCGTAGTTGGCCTTGTTGGCTTTCAGGATGTTGTCGATGATAACGCTGCCTTCCAAACCGGCATTCGCGGCGATCTGACGCAGAGGCGCTTCCAGGGCCTTGCGGACAATCTTAGCGCCGGTGCGTTCATCGCCTTCCAGCGCATCAACAACCTTGTCAACGGCAGGAATGGTATTGATGGTAGCTGTACCGCCGCCGGCAACAATGCCTTCCTCAACAGCGGCCTTGGTGGCGTTCAGAGCATCCTCAATTCGGAGCTTCTTGTCCTTCATCTCAACTTCGGTGGCGGCACCGACCTTGATGACCGCAACACCGCCGGCCATCTTGGCCAGGCGCTCCTGCAGCTTCTCACGGTCAAAGTCAGAGGTGGCGGTAGAGATCTGGCTGCGGATCTGGGCAACACGCTCAGCAATGGCATTCTTATCGCCGTTGCCGCCCACAATCGTGGTGTTTTCCTTGGTCACCTTGACCTGACGGGCAGTGCCCAGCAGCTGCATGGTGGCATCCTTGAGCTCGTAGCCCAGGTCGCTGCTGATCACGGTACCACCGGTCAGAACAGCGATGTCCTGCAGCATTTCCTTGCGGCGGTCACCGAAGCCGGGAGCCTTGACGGCAACCACATTCAGGCCACCACGCAGACGGTTGATAATCAGGTTGGACAGAGCATCGCCCTCAACATCCTCGGCAATGATGAGCAGCTTGCGGCCGGACTGGATGACCTGCTCCAGCAGAGGAACGATATCCTGGAAGACGCTGATCTTCTTATCGGTGATCAGGACGGAGCAATCGTCATAGACGGTCTCCATCTTCTCGGTGTCAGTGACCATGTAGGGGGTCACATAGCCACGGTCGAACTGCATGCCTTCCACAACCTCGGTATAGGTCTCGGCAGTGGTCTTGTTCTCCTCGATGGTGATGACACCGTCGGCAGTGACCTTCTCCATCGCGTCGGCGATCAGCTGGCCAATCTCGGCATCGCCGGCAGAAACCGTGCCGACACGAGCAATGTCCTTGCTGCCGTTGACCTTCTGGCTGTTGGCCTTGACGGCTTCAACCGCAGCCGTAACAGCCTTCTGCATGCCGCGCTTGATGTCCATGGGATTGGCACCGGCGGTCACGTTCTTCATGCCTTCGGTAACCAGAGCCTGCGCCAGCACCGTCGCGGTGGTGGTGCCGTCACCGGCAGCGTCGTTGGTCTTGGTGGCAACTTCGCGAACCAGCTGAGCGCCCATGTTCTCGAAAGCATCCTTCAGTTCGATTTCCTTGGCGATGGTCACACCGTCGTTGGTGATCAACGGGCTGCCAAACTTCTTTGCCAGCACCACATTGCGGCCCTTGGGGCCGAGAGTGACCTTGACGGTATCTGCCAGCTGGTCGATACCGGCGCACAGCGCCTTGCGGGCTTCAGCACCCTGTTTAATCTGTTTAGCCATAAAGCATTTCTCCTTTTTATCTCAGAAAAGCGATAGGATCAAAAAATCATTCCACCACGGCGAGGATGTCGCTCTGACGGACGATGGTGCATTCCTCACCATCGACCTTGACTTCGGTGCCGGAATACTTGCTGGTCAGCACTTTGTCGCCAACCTTGACAATCATTTCGACTTCCTTGCCATCGACCATGCCGCCGGGACCAACGGCCAAAACTTCGGCAACCTGCGGCTTCTCTTTAGCGGAACCGGACAGAATCAGGCCGCCCTTGGTGGTTTCTTCTTCTTCGACCAGCTTGATCACAACGCGGTCTGCAAGAGGTTTGATTTTCATAATGAAAGATCCTCCCTAATAAAAGATTTCTCTTTAAAAATTAAGTTTAGCACTCTGTTCTCTTGAGTGCTAAACATATAATAACCACTTTGTGGCAAAAAATCAAGGGGTTTGGATATAAAATTTTTATGAACAAACCGATTGCACCCCTAAATCGTTTCCCCGCGGTTCCAAATCCATAAAAAGCAGTCTCTGCACCTGACACGAAAGTCAAGCTACAGCGACTATTCCTTGTAAGGAAATTATCTCTTCGTGACTGGTATGAGAGGCAATTGCAAATTGAGAAAGTCCGTCCGCCAGAAGAATCTCTCCATAGGAATTCAGAATCACATCAATTTGCTCTCGGGTCTGCCCGTCGAGATAACAAAGCTCCTGATGGAGCGTCCGATCGGTTCCATAGCGCCGTTCTTCCTGAACGGTAAGGGGCAGCTGCAGTACAAAAAAGAAGGTTTCGGGAAGATTGCGATAAAATTCCATCACCAAAGGTTTCAACTTTTCAAAACCGATATTGGCACGAATCCGCCGATTGTCGTAAACTTGGAACTGCTCCAGGATTCTCTCCCCAAACGGTATGGATACGCCCGGCGCGGTCTGAAATATATTGCCTTCCCTACCAGCTTTTTCATCCAAATTATACCACAAAAAAGAAGCCGATCATCCATCATGATCGGCTTCTTTTTTAAACTGGAGCTAGTAGTCGGACTTGAACCGACGACCTGCTGATTACGAATCAGCTGCTCTACCAACTGAGCCATACTAGCACACAGCAGCAACACTACTATTATACAGATTTTGGCGCGCAAGTCAAGCCCTGCGGCGAAAAAAGTAATCGGGGGTGTTGCTGGTGTTTGCATTTAACAACTTACTTTCAGCAGCTGTGCTCTGCCATGCAGACGGATTGGCACAGAGTCCGCCGGGATGAACAGGCAATCCCCGCGGAAAAACGGGATCGCTTCTGCGCCCTCCGGAAAAGCCACCCCACAGCCATCTACGCACAGAAGCACCTGAAACGAATTCTCCCCGGTAGAAAATTCTGCCATCTGGCGGATTCGTTCCGTATTGATCAGCATGCGTTCCACCATAAAATATTTGCAGCGGCACAATAGTTCACCGGCACATCCCGGGGTGTATTTCAGAACACGCATTGGCTGCCGAGGCGCGTCGCCGCCGTCCAGACGCGCTACATCCAACGCCCGGTCAATATGAAGCTGCCGGGGCTTGCCATCTTTGTCCAGACGCCCGTAATCATACATGCGGTAGGTCAAGTTGGAACTTTCCTGGATTTCCGCAATCAGCGCACCAGCTCCGATCGCATGCACCGTACCGGCTTCGATATAAAATACGTCATCCTTATGGATGCGTACCTGCTGCAAGTACTGCTCCACGGTTCCATCCTGCAGGCTTTTGCGCAGGGTGGCTTTATCGAGGGCACGGTTAAACCCGTAAATAAGTTTTGCGTCCTCGGAGGCATCGAGAACATACCACATTTCGCTTTTCCCGGACTGTCCGTTCTCATGCTCTCTGGCGTAGTCGTCGCTGGGATGCACTTGTACCGAAAGGTCCCGCTTCGCGTCAATAAATTTGATCAGAACCGGCAGCTCGCCGTCCTGTGTGCGGGGATGCGTCCCCAAATATTCGGGGTGATCACGCAGAACGTCCCGCAACAACTGTCCGGCCAACGGGCCACTGGCCACCGTACTGGGGCCGTCGGGATGGGTAGAACATTCCCAGGTTTCCGCCAGGGGGTGCAAGTCAATCTCCTTGGAAAAATCCTCGTTGAGACGGTTGCCGCCCCATAAATAGTCTTTTCCGACCGGGCGCAGGAGGAAGGGATTATTTTTCAAGCGGGAATTTTTGTTTGTCATGCACACTGATCTCCTTGCCCAATTGAACTTCAATCAACTTGAGTTCTGTGTCGGCGATGATCGTATGACGGCAGCCGGCCTGCATGGTAACAACGTCGCCAGCCTGCACGGGCTGCTCCATCCCATCCACAATTGTGCGGCCTGAACCGGAAATAACCGTCCATACCTCATCACGGCGGCTGTGGCTGTGATAATTCATGCTGTGACCGGGATTCAGCGTGACCTTGATCGTCATGCTTTCATCTTCCACGTCCAGAACCCGGAAACTGCCCCAGGATTTTTCGGCAAACATGACCTGCTGGTCGATAGCGTCCACAAACGGCTTGATATAGCTGGACTGCTCCTTGTCGGAAACCAGAATGCCTTCGGGGCTGGCTGATACGACAACGTCCTTTAACCCCATGCAAAGCACCGGCACATCCAATTCATTGAGAACATGGACGTTCTCACAGCTGTCGTTGAGGATGGCCTTGCCGATGCTGGCGTCTTCCATGGCCTCTGTCAAGGTGTTCCAGGTTCCCATGTCCTTCCACTGACCGGCAAACCGCATGACCTGGATCTCGGGTTCTTTTTCGACAACCGCATAGTCAAAGCTGATCTTGGTCAGCGTTTCATATTTGGTATACAAATCCTGATAATCAGTAAAATCGATCAGTTCATGGGCGCGATTCAGCACATACTCAAGTTTGTAGGCAAAAACTCCGCCATTCCACAGAGCCCCCTGTGCAATGTATTCTGCGGCCGTCTTGGCATCCGGCTTTTCCTTGAACGTTTTTACCCTGCTGACGGGCTCCGCTGTTTCCGGAATGATATACCCATACTTTTCGCTGGGATAGGTGGGTTCAATTCCCATAAGCGACAGGTTGGCGGTTCCCTGCGCGGCCAGATCCGAAAGTTTCTTCAGCGCTTCAAAATAGTCGTTGTTCACATACGGGTCCACCGGGCAGACAACCACTGGCTCCTCCGGAGAGACGCCTTTGATATCATGCAGATACGCCGTAGCCAGTGCGATTGCCGGGAAGGTATCCCGGCGGCAAGGCTCCACGCAGATGCCTACGGCATCCCCCAGCTGATTGTGGATAGAACTGACCTGGGTCTTGCTGGTAGCGATGGTGACAGTGGCATTGCTGTCCACCTCGGTGATCTGGCGATACACACGCTGGACCATGGATTCATATCCGTGGTCAGTCTTGAAAATTTTGATGAACTGTTTGGACCGGATGTCATTGGACAGCGGCCACAAACGTTTTCCGGAGCCGCCGGAAAGCAGAATGATGTGCATAACGGGCTTTCCTTTCTATTGTTACGGATGAATTTTTTCCAAGGCTCAGCGCTCGGCACGCATGGGATTGTGCAGGAAGTCCTCGTAAGAAAGGCGCAGACCATCTTCCAGTTCTGTCTTGTAGGTCCAGCCAAGCGCCGTCGCCTTGCTGACATCGAGCAATTTACGAGGTGTTCCGTTGGGTTTGGAGGTGTCCCACTCAATCTTGCCCGTGTAACCGACCACCTTGGCGACCAGTTCTGTCAACTCTTTGATGGTCAGTTCCTTTCCGGTGCCGGCGTTGACCGTCTCGTTTCCGGAATAGTTGTTCATCAGGAACACGCACAGGTTGGCGAGATCATCCACATACAGAAATTCACGCAGCGGGCTTCCGTCGCCCCAGCAGGTAACGCTGGGCAGATTCTGCTCTTTTGCTTCGTGGAAGCGGCGAATCAACGCCGGGACAACATGGCTGTGCGTGGGGTGGTAGTTGTCGTTGGGGCCATACAGGTTGGTGGGCATCACGCTGATATAGTCGGTGCCATACTGGCGATTCAGAAACTCGCAGTACTTCAGTCCGCTGATTTTGGCAAGCGCATACGCCTCATTGGTTTTTTCCAACTCGCTGGTGAGCAGACAGCTTTCCTTCATGGGCTGCGGTGCCATACGCGGATAAATGCAGCTGGAACCCAAAAACTCCAGTTTCTTGCAGCCGTTTTGCCACGCAGAATGGATCACATTCATCTCCAGCGTCATGTTGTAGTACATAAAGTCGGCCAGCGCCTCCTGATTGGCAACAATGCCGCCGACTTTTGCCGCCGCAAGAAATACATATTCCGGTTTTTCGGAAGCAAAAAAGTTCTCTACCTCCGTCTGACGGCAGAGGTCCAGTTCCTTATGGGTGCGGGTGATAATATTGGTATATCCCTGGCGCTGCAGTTCCCGCATGATGGCACTGCCCACCATGCCGCGATGACCGGCAACGTAAATTTTCGCATTTTTATCCATCATAATTTCTATCTTCTTTCTGTATTCACACAAGAAAATTCTTTATTTGATAACGCCTTTTTCCAGATATTCTGCCAGGTTGGTCTGAATGTGTTCTTCTGCACGTTCCAC
Organism: Oscillospiraceae bacterium; assembly: GCA_019424695.1. Lineage (GTDB taxonomy): Bacteria > Bacillota > Clostridia > Oscillospirales > Ruminococcaceae > Gemmiger. Next base: position 131,680 of record JAHYZA010000005.1, on the reverse strand, counting down.
GGCCACTTTCTTCATATCGTGGTCCACCATGATCTTGACCAGTTCTTCAAAACTCGTCTTGGTCGGATTCCAGCCAAGTTCATTCTTCGCCTTGCTCGGATCGCCCCACAGATTGACAACATCCGTCGGGCGGTAGAAATCGGGACTGACCTCGATCAGGACCTTGCCGGTGGCGCGGTCGATGCCCTTTTCCTCCATGCCTTCGCCCACGAAATCCAATTCAATCCCCACGTGGTGGAAAGCCAGCTGGCAGAACTCGCGAACAGAATGCTGTACACCGGTGGCAATGACGAAATCCTCCGGTTTGTCGTTCTGCAGGATCAGCCACATACACTCGACATAATCTTTGGCATAGCCCCAGTCGCGCAGACTGGAAAGGTTACCCAGATACAGCTTATCCTGTTTGCCCTGTGCAATACGAGCAGCAGCCAGGGTGATTTTGCGGGTCACAAAGGTTTCACCGCGGCGCTCGGATTCATGGTTGAACAGAATTCCCGAGCAGCAGAACATGTGGTACGCTTCCCGATATTCCTTCACGATCCAGAAACCGTACTGCTTGGCAACCGCATAAGGGCTGTACGGGTGGAAAGGAGTCTTTTCGTTCTGCGGCACTTCTTCAACCTTGCCGTACAATTCGCTGGTGGACGCCTGATAAATCCGGCAGGTTTCTGCCAAACCGCACAACCGGACCGCTTCCAGAACACGCAGAACGCCGGTGGCGACGACATCCGCCGTATATTCCGGCACATCGAAGCTGACCTGCACATGACTTTGGGCTGCCAGATTATAGATTTCGTCAGGGCGTACGCTACCAATGACAGCCATAAGGCTCATGGAATCGCCCAAGTCTCCATAATGCAGATGAAAGTGCGGATGGCCTTCCAGATGGGCGATTCGTTCACGGTAATCCACCGAAGAGCGGCGAATCATGCCATGCACGTCATAGCCCTTTTCCAGCAAAAATTCTGCCAGATAGCTGCCATCCTGTCCGGTTACGCCGGTAATCAATGCTTTTTTCATAAGTTGTGTCGCCTTTCCTGTGTGAAACTTGCACAGTATACACTGCACAGATTTTGTTCTCTGTTTGTTATTCTATCGTGATTTTCTTTGCTTAGACAGGGAAAATCTTGTGAAAGACTAGCATTATATTGACTTTTTTGCTATACTAAAACCAGCTTGCAATGGGAGGGGGATTTTATACGGACGGACCGCTTTTTGACGGCGAGCTGGTACATTCCAGCCGTATTCTGTATACGCCCTCCCCCTTCGCAAAGGCCAGTTTGTTGCATTTGCAGGAAGTAGGCAGCCTGCAGGCGCGTCAGCCCCATGACAGCGCACGCAAAAATCTTGCTTCTTATTTGTTCTTTCTGGTCGAACATGGGTCCGGCGTATTGGAATACGAAGGGCAGCATCATGAACTGGTTACCGGCGACTGTGTTTTTCTGGATTGCCAGAAGCCCTATCTGCATCGCACCGGGAACGATCTTTGGACCTTGCGGTGGGCACACTTTTTTGGGCCTAACATGGGGGCCATTTACAGAAAGTATGAGGAACGCGGCGGTCAGCCGGTTTTCCATCCGCAGCAACCCACCAGATTTTCCGATCTTTTGCAGGAATTGTATCTCTTGGCCGCTTCTGATGACTATGTGCGGGATATGCAAATCTACGGAAAACTTGTAGAGTTATTGACACTTTTGATGGAGGAAAGCTGGCATCCCGGTTCGGCGCGTGTTTCCCGCGGGAAAAAACAGAATCTGCAGGAGATCAAAGAATATCTGGATGCACATTATGCCGAAAAAATCACACTGGATGATCTTGCCGAGCAATTTTATATCAACAAGTTTTACCTTACCCGCGTTTTCAAGGAACAATTCGGCCAGCCGGTAACAAGTTATCTGGTGCAGCTTCGCATCACGCAAGCCAAGCGGATGCTTCGCTTCACGGATCACAGCATCGAGTCCATCGCACAGGAGTGCGGCCTGAACGACGCCAATTATTTTTCCAGGCTCTTCAAAAAAGTGGAGGGAATCCCTCCGGGAGAATTTCGCCGTCAATGGTGAGGCAGGAGGTTTTTATGAAGCATCGCACTTTGCGTCTGCAATACAATGCGCCGGTCACCCTGACGCTGTTTTTTCTTTCTCTGGCAGCGCTCTTGCTGGATACGGTGACCGGAGGCTGGACAACAACGCATCTCTTTTGCGTCTATCGCACTTCTTTGACGGACCCACTGTTCTACATTCGTCTGTTTGGACATGTGCTGGGCCATGCCGGCTGGGATCATTTTCTGAACAACATGCTGTTGTTTTTGGTCATCGGTCCGCCGATGGAGGAAAAATACGGAAGCCGTCCCCTGCTGTTTGGCATTCTGGCAACGGCATTCATTTCCGGCGTTCTGCAATGTGTGCTGTTCCCTGGAGTAGCTCTGCTGGGAGCATCCGGAATTGTATTCATGCTCATTATGCTCTCCAGTCTGGCCGGCATGCGCAGCGGTTCTCTTCCGCTGACCCTTGTTTTGGTTGCTGCTCTGTATCTGGGACAACAGGTATATGCCATACTGTTTGTTCCGGATCAGGTTGCCAACTTCATGCATATCATCGGGGGCCTTTGCGGTACAGGGTTTGGCTTTGCCATGCGCAGACGCTGACATTTTTTCCCGGTACCAGGCAGCCTCTCTCCTCTTGACAGCTTTAGAAAACTGTGGTATCGTGAAATCAATAAAACACCGTGTGGATTTTTACAGTGTCAAGCTACTTTTCGCCACACAATGGTCTGAAATCAGATCATTGTGTGGTTTTTTTGTGTGCTTTTTTACAGAAAGGAAGCGTACCGCATGCAGGAAACTTTCATGAAGGAAAAGCCGATTTTTCCGCTTTTGACCTCGATGTCGCTACCCATGGTCTTTTCCATGTTGGTCAATGCGCTGTATAACATTGTAGACAGCTTTTTTGTGGCGCAAATCAGTGAGGATGCCATGACAGCCTTGTCGCTGATCTATCCCATGCAAAATCTCGTTAACGCGATCGCCATCGGATTCGGCGTGGGAATCAACGCGCAAATCGCCTTGCACCTGGGGGCCGGTTCCAGCCGACGGGCAGATACTGCAGCAACCCACGGAATGCTGTATTCTGTATTGCACGGCATCCTTATTACAATCGTGAGCATTGGGGTTACGCCCGGATTCCTGACTGCCTTTACCAAGGATGCCACGGTTATTCAGATGGGAACCACCTATGCCACCATTGCATTCTCCTTTTCGGTGATCGTGATGGCCGCGCTGGCCTTTGAAAAAATGTATCAGGCAATCGGACGGATGAAAATCACGATGATTGCCTTGATGGCGGGTACGGTGTGCAATATCATTCTGGACCCTGTATTGATTTTCGGTCTGGGCCCCTTTCCGCGGATGGAAATTGCAGGGGCAGCCTTGGCAACCGGTATCGGACAGCTGCTCACCCTTTCCATTTATCTGGTGTTTTATAAAAAACAGCCCCTTCCCGTTCATCTTCGCCGTGCTTTTCTGCGTCCCAGCAAAAAAATGGATCTGCAGCTTTACGCAATCGGAATTCCAGCCATACTCAATCTGGCATTGCCGTCGGTTCTGATCTCTTTTCTGAATGCGGTTCTGGCCACCTATTCCCAGAGTTATGTGGTTGTGCTGGGCATCTACTATAAACTGCAGACTTTTCTCTATCTGCCGGGCAGCGGAATTGTCCAGGGGATGCGCCCTTTGATCGGCTACAATTACGGAGCCGGAGAATCCAGACGGGTACGCAAAATCTATCAGCTTACCTTATGGCTGTGTGCAGCCATCATGGCGCTGGGAACGGTGCTGTGTCTGCTTCTTTCCAATCCATTGATCGGGCTGTTCACCACCAATCCGCAGACCATCTCCATCGGCCAAAGTGCTTTGCGGATCATCAGCTTCGGGTTTATCATTTCGGCGGTTTCGGTCGCTACTTCCGGTGCGTTGGAGGGGCTGGGGAAAGGATTTCAGTCACTGGTTATTTCTTTGTTCCGGTACTGCCTTGTCATCATGCCGCTGGCCTGGTTTCTGTGCCGACTCCTGGGGCCTGTCGGTGTCTGGCACGCCTTCTGGCTGACGGAAGTGATTTCTGCCGCTGTTTCGGTTATGGTATATCGCAAAAGTGTCCGCTTGTAAAGACAAGCACACGCCTTCCCCTCTTGCGGCAGCATCAGACTTGCAGTATGATACAGATAAGATACATGGAGAGGATGGTTCGTATATGCCGCTGAATCTGGATCAGATCAAAAAGAGCGAGGAGATCAACAGCTATATCCGAAAGGCAGATGAAAGCCTTTCGGCTCTTGGTTATACCGAGCACAGCTATGCGCATGCCGGGCGCGTATCTGCCTTGGCCAGTGAAATTCTGCGCACTTTGGGATATGAAGAACGCACGGCAGAACTGGCAGCGATTGCCGGTTGGATGCACGACATCGGAAACATTGTAAACCGCCACGACCACGCACAGAGTGGCGCCATTATGGCGTTTCGCATTCTTGACAAGATGGGCGCAGCGCCGGATGAAGTTGCTACCGTAATCACGGCAATCGGAAACCATGATGAAGGAACGGCCTACCCCGTCAATGCGGTGGCAGCGGCCTTGATTCTCGCCGACAAAACCGATGTGCGCACCAACCGTGTACGAAACCAGGACCCCAGCACCTTTGATATCCATGACCGCGTAAATTATGCCGTTAAAGAAAGCCGGGTTACGGTAGCGAATGGAACGATCCTTTTACAGCTGCAGATCGATACTACTTCCTGTGCGTTGATGGATTATTTTGAAATTTTTCTGGACCGTATGCGTTTGTGCCGGGAAGCCGCAAAAGTGCTGGGACAGACTTTTTCACTGGAGATCAATGGTCAAAAAATGATTTGAAAATCCCATAGAAAATCCAATGAGGAGCAAGGTCCCGTGCGGCAGAGTTGTGCGGCACGGGGCCTTTTTCAGAAAGGTGCCAGATCCCGCCAGCCATGGGGCGTACGCTGCCAGATCAGGTGATTTCGGCGAATCTCTGACGCCAGATTTTTCCAAAAAGAGAAATCGCTCCATCGTGCGGACAAAAGAAGGTGCATCCAAAATCGAAATAAAAAGGCACGGCGCTTTCGGCAGAAATGTTTCTGCCGAAAGCGCCGTGCCTTTTTATGGTATTTTTCAGGAAGGATTGGACATTTGAAAAGTAACCTGTACCGATCCCTCTCCCAGGGATTTTGCCAACCCCGTCGTATCTTCCACCTGTCCGATTTTGGTGTACCGGTAAGTGGTCGAAAAATCTTTATAAAACAGTACAAGGCAATCCGAACCAAAAAGCATCAGATCCCCTGTATGGATTTGAGAAACCGTCTGCGCTTTGCCGGGCAGAGATTGCGGCAGATAGACATACTTCTCGTTCCCGTTCAGTTCCTCCATTGTCACCTGCAGGGGAAGGCATTCCACAAGGGCTTCTGCTGTTTTGTTTTGGGCAAGTGTGACGGTATAGGATGCCTACCCGATTTTGATTTCCAGTTGCTGCATATCGCTTGTTGTTCCCTCCGGTTCCTTTGTTTCCGTGCTTTCCGGGCTGGCGATGGGGGTGGTTGAAGGCAAAGGATCTGTACCATTGGCAGGGTTGGCGGCGGCTTTGGTCTGACATCCCGCCAGCAAAAAGGCCAGACCCAGGAATACAAGTTGTTTATACAATCCCTTTGCCGGCTTCATAAGCCTGCTCCAGTGCCGGATGATTCCTGATTTCACCGGGACCTGCCACGCCTCCTGCGAAAACGGTCTGCACCAAAGCAGCCTGTTCAAAACAGTCTACCCAGCCTTGCAGCCCTCTGACACTGCCATCAACAACAGACGCACCCTCCTCGGCTGCTGTTGCGAGCAAATAAACCGAGCGGAAAGCATACTCACTGGAATACAGCGCATTGCAGCGATCCAACAACGTTTTCAGCTGCCCGGAAAGCCCATAATAATAGACAGGTGATGCAAAAGCCACTACATCTGAATGTCCGATTTTTTCCGCAAGTGCAACGGCATCATCCTGTATCACACATCTCTGCATTTTTTGACAAGCCAAACACCCTTGGCAGAAAGCGATTTTTTTCTCTTTGAGGCTGACGACCTCGACGGCGTGACCTGCATCGCGCGCGCCCTGGGCAAAGGCTTCCGCCAGTGCATCGGAATTGCTGCCGGTGCGCAGGCTGGCAGTTACAACCAAAACATTTTTAGGCATGTTGGGTAAGCTCCTTTTCTTTGGCAATATGTGTCTGCTGACGGTTGCCGACGAGAATTTTTGTCTGGGACCGCGGATCGTCCCGGATAATCTCCCCCACCGACGGCAGATAAATGTGGCCCGACGCAGGATTCTTGACACTCACAACCGGGGTTGTGATTTCAGCCTCCACATCGGATTTTTCAAAACAAAGGTCGGTATTCACCATTTCGCAATCGATCAGACGAAGATTTTTGCAGTAACAGAACGGCTGGGTGCCGATAATTTTGCAATGTTCCAGCGTCAGGCCGTCCGAATACCAGCCAAGGTATTCCCCTTTGATCAGGCTGTTTCGCACCGTAACATTTTTTCCGTGCCAGAAAGCATCCTTTGTATCAAATCTGCAATCCGTAAACGTGGCATTTTCAATGTACTGGAACGAGTATTTCCCCTGGAAGTTCACGCGCTGCAGCGAAAGGTTCCGTCCCCGCAGAAGAAAATATTCGCTTTTCGCCGTACAGTCCTGCATCCGAATTCCGTCTGCGGACCAGCCGAATTCCGGCGAATCAATGTCACACCGGACCAGGGAAACATCCCTGCACTCGCGCACTGCCTTGATGCCATGCAGTTTTGTATCGGAAATCTCGACATGGCGGGAGTACCACAACGCTGCACGGCATAGCGGCGTCAGTTCGCTATCACGAATCGAGAGATTTTCGTCATGCCAGAACGGATACCGCAGATTCATAAAGCATTGCTGTACCTCTATGTTTCGGCTTTCTTTGAGAGCGCTTTCTCCATCGGCAGGACCGTCAAAACGGCAATTCCGTATCCGTACGTCGGTACTGCCGTACAAGGCACGTTCTTCATCAAAAGACTGATTTTCTACAATGGTCATTCGTATTTTCCCCCGCAACGATTTTCCGCAGGCTTATTGCATTGCTTTGCGGAAAAACTCTGTAATCGTATCAAACGGAATCACATCGGTGCGGTCGTACAGGTCGGTATGTACCGCGCCGGGAAGGATGAGCAACTGCTTATTTTCGCCATACTGATTACCCTCCATCATTTTGGCGAAAGCGTCCCTGGTAAAGTAGCAGGAATGGGCTTTTTCTCCATGGATCATCAGAACGGCGCTGCGAATCTCGTTGCTATATTGCAAGATCGGCTGATTCATAAAAGACATACACCCGATGACGTTCCATCCCCCGTTGGAGTTGAGAGATCGCGGATGGTAGCCACGAGAAGTCTTGTAATAATCGTAGTAGTCTTTTATAAAGAACGGCGCATCCTCCGGCAGAGGGTCCACCACGCCGCCCCCTAACGCATATTCGCCCTTCTGGTAGTCGATGGTTCGCTGGGCGTTCAGTGCCTGCCGCTTGGCATAGCGGACCTCTGCCGAGTTTTCCGCGTCAAAGTAACCGTTCGCGTTGACGCGGGACATATCGTACATCGTAGAAGTCACCGTAGCCTTGATTCGCGTATCCATCGCAGCGGTGTTTAAGGCCATTCCACCCCAGCCGCAGATCCCAATGATTCCGATTTTTTCCGGGTCCGCGCCATCCAGTGTGGAGAGGAAGTCGATCGCCGCCTGAAAATCCTCCGTATTGATGTCCGGTGACGCCATATAACGCGGCTCTCCTCCGCTCTCGCCGGTAAACGAGGGGTCAAAAGCCAGCGCAAGGAAACCGCGCTCCGCCATCGTTTGTGCATAGAGTCCGGATGCCTGTTCTTTCACGGCGCCGAAAGGACCGCAAACGGCCAATGCGGGAAGCGGTTCCGCAGCGGTTTTCGGGCTGTATAAGTCTCCCACCAGTTCGATTCCGTATCGGTTATGGAAGGTTACCTTCCGGTGATTCACCTTCGCACTCTGCGCAAAGGTTTTATCCCACTCCTGCGTTACAATCTTTGCTTTTTGCATGGTTCGTGCCTCCGTTTCTGTTCGTCTTCTTGTTGCATAACAAAAACCAAGTGGTCAAGACAATCAATTTTATACTGGATGCGGTGCAGCTTTTGCAGCAATGTGGCTTTCTGGCAGGAGAGCAGCCGGTATTGCTCCTGGCGGCACTGCTTTTGTTCCAGCTCGAGAAATTGTGTGATGGCAGGCATACCAAAACCGGCATCCAGCATATTCCGGCGAATCCGGAATGCGTGGTCTTCACGAATTTCTTTCATGTGGTTGCCCTCCCCGATGCCTTTATTGTACCGCCCGCCGGGGCAAAGAGCAAATACTTAGTTCTTGCTTTGTAATATGCTTTACAGGCATATCACAAAGCGTTATAATGATGGTCAGAAACGGAGGGACTAAAATGGAAATTCGGGTACTGCGATACTTTCTGGCCGTTGCGCGAGAGGAAAGTATTACAGCTGCAGCAAATTTTCTGCATCTGACACAGCCCACATTATCGCGGCAGATTCATGATCTGGAAGAAGAACTGGGACAGCAGCTGCTCATCCGAAAAAGCCATCGTGTTGCCCTTACGCCCGAAGGCATGCTGCTGCGCAAACGGGCCGAGGAAATCCTTACCATGGTCGAAAAGACCGAGGCGGAATTCCGTTCATTGGAAACCACGGTCAGCGGTGATGTGTATATCGGCAGCGGGGAGACGCAGGCCATTCGGAAAATTGCTGAACTTATTCGGCAGCTGCAACAGGAATATCCCGAAATCCGGTATCATATGCACAGCGGAAACGCGCAGGATATCACAGATCGTCTGGATAACGGGTTGCTGGATTTCGGCATCTTGATTCAGCCGGCAGATATTACCAAATATGATTCCCTGAATTTACCGGCGAAAGATGTTTGGGGCGTTATCATGCGCAAGGACAGCCCCCTGGCTGCCAAACAATATGTACAAAGAGAAGATCTCCGCAATTTGCCCCTGATCTGCTCCCGACAGGCGGTGCTGTCTCAGCGGCACGGGAATGCCTTTGCCGCCTGGTTTGGATCGGATTTCGATAAACTGAATATTGTTTCCACCTATAATCTGATCTATAATGCGGCCATCATGGTGGAAGCCGGTGTCGGCTATGCCGTAACGCTGGATAATCTGTCCAACACGTCTGCCGCCAGCGAACTCTGCTTTCGGCCGCTTTCGCCGCATCTGGAGTCCGGCCTGAACATTGTCTGGAAAAAATATCAGATCTTTTCCCCCGCCGCCGAACTGTTTCTGGAGCGGCTGCATCAGGCTTTTGATGTCTGATCTTTTCCTGGCGCAAAAACTGCGGTGCAGACCCCATTCAGAGTCTGCACCGCAGTTTTTTCAGTTGGTGGCTGTTCCTTTTACAAACACGTAGGTTTTTTCATCGGAATCTTCCGGAGAAAAGTGAAATTGTAAACGGTCAAAGTTTTTGAGGGCTTCCGGCTGCAATACATTCTGTTCTGCCATAAAACGGACCATTTCACCCCGGGCCATTTTGCACAGGGTAGCCTTTTCCACGATTTTTCCGTTCTTTTTCTCCCCAAAATGGCAGGTCACAAAGCGTACGGAGTCCGGTAGATATCGGGAAATGCAGACACTGTATTCTTTGGATGCCAGATTGATGATACAATCGGTTTCGGCAAACAGCGCTTGTGCCATACGGGAACCCCAGAAAGTATAGACGTCCTTTGTATCTGCCACGGATAGTTTCGCCTGCATTTCCAGACGATAGGGCGTCACCCCATCAAAAGGACGCAACAATCCGTAAAAACCGGATAGGATGCGCAGGTGCTCCTGCACATAGTCCAATTGGTCTTTACTGAAAACACCCGGAGCCATATATTGGTATTGGATTCCCTCATAGGCAAGAATCGCCGGCGTCAGATCTCTGCGCAGATCCATCTTTTGCAGGCGCTCCCTGTTGAGGAGCGTCAACTTGTCATTGCATTTCCAGACTTTCTGAAGTTCCTCATAGGACATGGCCTGCATCGCGATACGCAGTTGTTCGGTTTGCTCCAGAAATTGCGGCAAATCCAGCCATGGCAAGCTGTCGGTATCTCGGTTCATCTTCTTGGCGGGCGATACAATGATTCTCATGAAGATTCCTCCAGCGCATAAAAGCCGATCAGGATGGCACCGAATCCTCCGGTTCCTGCCTCACCGGGCCTTAACACTTCAGATGTCATACTTCCCCGTTCAGGTAGGCAAGGATCTCTGCCGCATTGGTATCCGGTTTCACCTTAGGCATTGCCTTTTCTATGTTTCCCTGCGGGTCGATGATATAAGTGGAACGCACAACCCCCATACTGATCTTTCCATAAAGTTTCTTTTCCTGCCAGACGCCGTAGGCTTGAATCGCCTTCAACTCGGGGTCCGAGAGCAAAATAAAGGGCAGATCATATTTTTGCGCAAATTTCAGGTGAGATGCCACAGAGTCCTTGCTGATGCCAATGACCACAACATCCCGGCTGCGAAAACCTTCGTAATTCTGTGCAAAAGCACATGCCTGACGCGTACATCCGGGCGTATTGTCCCGAGGGTAAAAATACAAAACCACTCTCTTGCCTGCAAAATCCGACAAACGGATTTCCTGTCCTTCTTGGTTCAACAGTGTAAAATCAGGTGCTTTGGTACCAACTTCCAGCATAACCAATCATTCCTTTCCTGTTTTTTGTAGTAAGTATAGCGGGCTAGGGTCGTTCCGTCAAGGGATTTCAGCAGTCGCGCAGATATCGTCATTGTACGGGTCTACCGTTGTGCCGCGATATGGAAAGCCCCCAAAACCAGAAGATGAAGCGGATAGAACCAATAGAACAGCTTTTTCATCTTGAAATTCACGGGTACCTGCGGACGATACAACAAAATAAAAACACATGCAAAGGCGCAGGAGAACATACTGATGGGATTGCCCACAAGAATCCCGTAAAACAGCATGCTCCAGAAGAATAAAAAGACCGCCTGGTATTCCCTTTTATGAAGAAGGGCAAAGCCCACGATCAAGGCGATGCCCAGCAAATCGGTACCGTAATCAGCGGGAAGCCCATAGGCGACCAGCAAAACCGGAATTGCCGGAAACAACGCAAAGCGCTCCCATCTTTCAAAGGTATAGCGGTTTTCAAGAATATACAGGCAAAAGAATGCCATCAGAAAGGTATAAAACACATTGATGTTTTCACACAGCACCCAGATGCCTTTGATTTTCAGCTGCACACCCGGTACAATGGCCGCCAAGGCGATGAGACATAAGTCGCCCGACGCATGTTTTTGCAAGACAAAATGCCAGTATATCCACGCAGCCACAAGAGCAAGGCATAAATGCGGCCAGGAGATCTTCAGAAAATAACTTTCGTCGTTGACGGCTGCCAGATTGGGTGGATACAATGCCAGGGTGAACGGTATCTGAGAAGCCAGAGCTCCCAAGGTCAAATTGCGGAAATACCTTTTCTTGTGGCGGGTCCTGTGCCACCCTTGGGAAAGGCAAAAAGCAAACAGCGGAAAGGAAAGCCTTCCCATGGCGCGCAGAATGGAAGAATCAAACGGCAGTAGATTCCACCCGGCGGTTCCCCATACGATCCCCAGGTGATCCATTGCCATCGCCAGAAGAGCGATTCCTTTGAGTGAGAAGTAGGACATAGGCTTTTTCCTTTCGTTGCGGTCTCATCCCCACCACACCGGAAGATCGGCAGTGATTTTTCTGAAACCATTACAATCAAAGAGCGCAAGACCGTCTGAGTCTTGCGCTCTTTGTCTGTTACTTACTCCGCATCTTCGCAGAAAGCCTTGAAGGTCAGGTAAGCCATGTATACGTCCGCCTTGGAAACAACTTCAAAGGGCGAATGCATCGAAAGCACCGGAACGCCGATATCGATGGTGTCGATATCCTGATTGGCCACGAACTTGGCGACCGTTCCGCCGCCGCCGAGGTCCAGCTTGCCCATCTCACCAATCTGCCACACAACACCATTGCGGTCCATCAGGCCGGTCAGGTAGCTGACCAGTTCCGCCGAAGCGTCGCTGGTGCCGGACTTGCCGCGCGCACCGGTATACTTATAGATCGCCACGCCATTGCCTGCATAGGTACCGTTATCCGGCTCGAAAGCATCCGCAAAGGTCGGGTCAAACGCTGCGGTCACATCGGCAGACAGGCACTTGGCAGCCTTGCAGGCGCTGATATAATCGGCGCCCTGAGCCTGGCACAGCTGCTGCAGGAAATGGAAGGTATACATGCTCTGCAGACCGGTCACGCCGTCAGAACCCGTTTCCTCCTTATCGGTAAGCACGCAGACCGTGGTATAGGCAGGTGCTTTCACACCGATCTCCGCCATCAGAGCCGGGTAGGCATCCACGCGGTCATCATGGCCGTAGGCACCAATCATGGCGCGATCCAGGCCGATATCCCGTGCCTTGTGGGCCGGAACGACCTCGATCTCCGCACGGGTGAAATCACGCTCGGTGATGCCATAGGCTTCATTCAGCATGCCCAGCACGTTGAGTTTCACACGCTGCTCGGCATCCTTGTCGGCAATGGGCTGAGATGCGATCAGGACATTGAGCTCCTCTGCCGTAATGCCTTCGCTCAGCGGCTTGGCATTCTGCTTGGCCCCCAGATGCGGCAGCAGATCGGTGATGCAGAAAACTGGGTCGTCCTCTTTCTCACCGATGCAGATGTCCACCTTGGTGCCATCCGCACGGTATACCACGCCATGCAGGGCCAGGGGAATCGTCGGCCACTGATACTTGCGGACACCGCCATAGTAATGGGTGCGCAGATAGCCCAATCCGTCCTTTTCAAAAACGGGTACCGGACGCAGGTCCAAGCGAGGCGAATCGATATGTGCAATGTTCAGATGGAAGCCCTCGTCCAGAGGCTTGGTACCGATGGTAGCCGCCAGCACGCATTTGCTGCGGTTGATGGCGTAGACCTTGGCGCCTGCTTCCAGCTTCTCGCCGGGGACAAAGGGTTTGTAACCGGCTTCCACCAGCAGCTTCTCACTGTAAGCCGTGGTTTCACGCTCAGTCTTGCCATTATCCAGAAAAGCCTTATATCCTTCGCAGAATTCCTGCGCAGCTTTCAGGGTGTCCGGTGCCATATCGGCAACCTTTTCGTTCTTGTAAAGCAGCTTTTTCAATTCTTCTGTGGTTTGCATTGTTGAACATTCCTTTCGTGCATCATGATGCAGTATAGATTTCCTGGTAGCGTTGATAGCTACTGGTAATCTTCTTGACATACAGCCGCATCTGAGGATACGGATAGTGATCCAGTGTTTTTCCGTCGGCTGAATACTCCGGCTGAGACAGCAGATCATCCACCGTTCCCCAGCCGCTGTGATAGGCAGCAGCCGCTGTGGCCAGATCATCCTGGTACCGCAGCAGGCAGTAACTTACAAAATAGCTGCCGAAACGTATATTGGTTTCCGGATCATACAGATCCTCAAACGTCAAATCTTCCGTCGGTGCAATCTTGGACTTGATCCAGTCGAATGTAACTTCCGTGATCTGCATGAGACCGCGCGCCCCTGCATTGGAATCCGCCATGGGATTGAAATTGCTCTCGGTACGGATAAACGCATAGAGCATCAACGGATCAAGATCATATTTATCGGCATAGTAGGTGACATATTCCGCATACTCAATCGGATATTCCCACTTTTCGATTTTATCCTGGAACAGGGCAAAGAGCACCGTTCCGGCAATGATCAGAACAAGCAAGGCTGCCAGGCCCCGTTTTATCATCTTACGTACAATACCTTTTTTCGTCATATTCCTCCTTTCCCAAGGACTCCAGATAAGCCTTGACCTTGGTTTCCAACTGTTCTGCGGTGCCATCGTTCACGATCTCGGCGGTGGCCGCCGCGCGCAGCGTTTCCAGCGAAGTCTGCGCGTCCAGCCGCCTCCGCGCCATGTCCGACGAGATCCCATCCCGGATGCAGATGCGCTGTACACTGGTCTCATAAGGCGCGGTGACAAGCACCAGTTCATCGCACCGGGCTTCAAAAGGCGTCCCCACAATCACCGCACCGTCCACAAATGCCATCTTGGCGCCGGACTGCTGTACTTGCCGTAAAGATACATCTATCCGGCGCAGGATCTCCGGCTGTGTGATTTGGGTCAGTACACGCGTGCCCTCCGGCGTCGCAAACGCACGGTCTGCCAGAAGCCGCCGTTTCAAAGAGCCGTCCGCCTCCAGAATGTCCTGCCCGAAATAGGCACTCAACTGCTCAAGGCAGGGCGACCCGGGGAGCAACACATCCCGTGCAATACGATCTGCATCGATACAAGGGTACCCCTGCCGGGTCAAGAAATTTGTCGCACTGGATTTACCGCATCCGGAACGACCGGTGATTCCGATGATTTTCACAATGTCACCATCCGGAAAGCCGCTGCGCGAATCAGACGGTTATAGACGGCCATTGAGACTCCGTCCTGCTCCGGACAGCGCGCATAGACGATCTGCGCGCCCTGGCGGTCCAGATCCCGCAAGGCGGTAAACAAATGATGCGCCTGCGTAACGCCATCATGGTTGCGGCCATATTCAATGGCGGGAACCGGAAGCTGCACAGCTTCCCCATCAAAGCAAAGCGCCCAGACGCCGGGGGCAGCATGCTCTGCTACATAACGGCGATAAGATTCAAAGTCACCGCGCAGGATCGTGACCTGCGCTTTGGGGGCATAGTGCTTGTATTTCATGCCGGGAGAACGGACCACTTCCCCGTCCTTCAGCTTTTCCAGAATGGCCGGACTTACCAGCACCTCTTCCCCCAGAACGGCTTCCATCTGTTCTTTGGTGATGTATCCGGGGCGCAGCAGCATCGGGTGCTCTCCTGTTACGGCAACCACTGTGGATTCCACACCCACGGCGCTCTCGCCGCCATCCAGAATGAGGGGCAACCGGCCGTCCATGTCCGCCAGGGTGTCCTGGGCATTGGTGGGGCTGGGTTTGCCCGATAGATTGGCGGACGGTGCCGCAAATGCCACACCGCTCGCCTTGATGACCGCCTGCACCACCGGATGCGACGGCATGCGGACACCAACCGTATCCAGACCGGCACAGGTCACATCGCTGACTTCCGGACCACGCGGCATCACCATCGTCAGCGGACCGGGCCAAAAGGCTTTGGCCAGTTTTTTCGCACGTTCCGGCACTTCCGAAACAATCCCCTGCAGCATCTCCATACCGTAAATATGCACAATCAGCGGATTATCCTGGGGACGACCCTTGGCTTCAAAAATTTTGCGAACAGCTTCTCCGTTGCGGGCGTCGGCAGCAATGCCATACACCGTCTCGGTAGGAAGCGCCACCAATTCCCCCTGCTGCAACAACTTGGCTGCCAGAGAGATGCTTTCCTGCGATACAGGCAAAACCTGTGTTTTCATATAGTTATTCCTCGCTATGCTGTTTCAGCTTTTCTTCCCGGTCTGCCAGAATCAACGGTTCCAGCACACGATCCAAATCGCCATCCAGGACACTTTGCAAGTTGCGCAGGGTCAACCCGATGCGATGATCCGTGACGCGGTCTTGCGGGAAATTGTAGGTTCGGATTTTTTCGCTGCGGTCACCGGTGCCCACCTGACTCTGCCGCTTCTCATTGTAAGCCGCATCGTAGGCTTGCTGTTTCTGCTGCAAGAGGCGACTGCGCAAAACGGTAAGCGCACGCACCTTGTTTTCCCGCTGGCTGCGCTGGTCCTGACATTCCACCACCATCCCAGTCGGAAGATGCGTCACCCGGATGGCGGACGAAGTCTTATTGATATGCTGCCCGCCTGCCCCCGATGCCCGGAAGGTATCGATTCGCAGATCCTTGGGGTCCAGTTCCAGCTCCACTTCCTCGGCTTCCGGCATGACTGCCACCGTGACCGTAGACGTGTGAATCCGGCCTTGTGTTTCGGTTTCCGGCACACGCTGCACACGATGCACGCCGCTTTCAAATTTCAAGCGGCTGTAAACGTCTGCCCCTTCTACAGAAAATACAATTTCCTTCACGCCGCCCAGTTCCGTTTCGTTGGCACTGATGGTTTCGCAATGCCATCCCCGCTTCGCCGCATACATCGTATACATACGCCACAGGCTGTGCGCAAACAAGGCCGCTTCCTCACCCCCGGCGCCGGCGCGTATTTCCAGGATCACGTTTTTTTCGTCATCGGCATCTTTGGGCAGCAGCAAAAGCCGCAGACTCTCCTCGCTCTGCGCCAGATTCCGGGCAATTTCGCAAAGTTCCTGTTGTACCATAGCCTTGAAAGCCGGGTCCGTCTCCTGCTGCATCAATACAGAAGTCTCCTTCTGTTCCTGCTGCAGGGAGGTATACCGGCGATATTCTTCGACTAAGGGGGTCAATTCTTTGTAGTCTTTCATCATACGCGCATATTCTTCCGGATGATCAGCGGCATCCGGTGCAGACATGCGATATGTCAGTTCTTCATAGCGTCGTTCGACCTCATGCAATTGCAAAAAAGAGCTCATTCGCAGTTCCTTTCAACACAAAAATTTCACAGCTTTTCGTGTTGCTACTGCTCTGCTTCGCGCAGGATCTTTTTAATGTTGCGCTCGATTTTGGCGCGCGGCAGCATGATCTCATGCCCGCAGCCCTGGCAGCGGATCTTAAAATCCATGCCTACACGCAGTACATCAAACCGATTTGCACCGCAGGGGTGTGGTTTTTTGGTCTGAATCACATCTCCGACCCGTACGTCCATACGGCGCACCGCCTTTCATCTGAATTTGCTTTCTTATTATAGTACAGCCAGTATTGTTTTGCAAATCATCCGCATAAAAGTTTAGCAACCGCTTCTGGAAATGCAAAAGCGGAAATCACAAGAATCGAGGAAACGAAAATGTTGGAATATCGTGCCGAAGGCCTTTGCCGAAACGCCAATCACCTGAGTAAAGAAGAACTGAACCGTTGCATCGCAACCGGAGAAATCCTGCAAAGTACCGCTCTCGCCTACGACAACGAAAGGCGCCTTCGCTTTGAACTCTGCGGGCAGCGCGGATACATGCCGCACGACGAATGTCTCGATGTTGCCCCCGGGGAGGAGATCAAAGACATTGCGGTGCTCACCCGGGTGGGCCGCCCTACCTGTTTTGTCATCACCGGAACGACCACCGATGAAAACGGTGAAGAGGCTTACCTGCTTTCCCGCGCGGCAGCCCAGCGCTTATGCCATCGACAGTATCTCGACACTTTGGAGCCCGGCAGCGTGATTCCCTGCACAGTGACCCATATTGAAAATTTCGGTGCATTCTGTGACATTGGATGCGGGATATCAGCTCTTCTGCCCATCGACTGCCTCTCCGTTTCCCGCATTTCTTCCCCCAATGACCGCGTTCAGGTTGGACAGCAGCTGCTGTGTGCTATCAAAAACCGGGATGTACAAGGACGCATTGTGCTGACACTGCGCGAACTGCTCGGCACCTGGAGTGAGAACGCCGCCTGTTTTGCCGCCGGCGAAACCGTAGTCGGCATTGTGCGCAGTGTGGAAGAGTACGGCGTCTTTATTGAGATTGCCCCCAACCTGGCTGGGCTGGCGGAAGCGGATGCCTCTTTGCGTCCGGGTCAGGCAGTAAGCGTGTACATCAAAAACATTCTCCCGGATAAAATGAAAATCAAACTGGTTGTAGTCAATAAAAATCTTTCGCAGCCGCTGCGCTTTGAACCGCATTATTTCATCACGCGCGGCCGGCTGAAAAAGTGGATCTACTCCACGCCGCAGAGCCGCAAGCAGATCGAAACCATTTTTTGATGCGACTATGTGGGGGATTCACTTTTTTCAGCCCCGGTCTTGCCACCATCCTCCACCACGTGTATAATAAAGAGAAAGACAAGATTGGCGAGGACGTGATACCATGGCAGAAGCATTTACCGCGGGTGTAAAGCCCGGCGGCCTTACAGATGATACGCAGATTCGTATTCTGCTATGTTATCTGGTCAAGACCGCCGGTCCCCTGACGCGGGATACGCTGCAGGGTGCACTGCTGCAGGAACAGCTGGTCAATTATTTTGAATTCGCGGACGCCTTGGCCGACGTGGAGAAGCAGCAGCTCGTCACCTTGAACGAAGAACAGCAGTACGCAATTACCGAAAAAGGTTCCACCGTAGCCGACACACTGGCGCTGGATTTACCACGCACCGTGCGGGAAAGCGCCATCCGTGCCGTTATGCAGATTCAAAGCTGGCGACACAAAGCCGCTATGAACCGCGCCCATGTGGAAGAGGAAAACGGTGAATACACCGTCTGGTGCGCCATCGGTGATCTGGGCAGCGATGTTTTCCGCTTGCAATTGGCCATGCCGGACAAACTCACCGCTGAAACCATCAAGAACAATTTTACAGCACACGGCAGCGAAATTTACTCCAAAGTGATGGATATGCTGACACAACCCAGCACCGAAGATGACCGCCCGCCGGTCGGGTTGCTGTAACCCCCAGATAAAGCAAAACTCCCTGTAAATTGGACAATGTCCATTTTACAGGGAGTTTTTATTGATACAGGAAATCCTACAGCCGTCAGCAGCCCAGATATGCCTTACGAACCTCGATGTTGTTGGCCAGTTCGGTCGCTTCGCCTTCCATCTTGATGGTACCCGTTTCCAGCACATAGGCACGGTTGGCCACTTCCAACGCCATTTTTGCGTTCTGTTCCACCAAAAGGACCGTGACACCGTTGCGGTTGACTTCACGGATGATCTTGAAGATCTCCTTGACAAGCAGCGGAGACAGCCCCATGGAGGGCTCATCCAGCAGCAGCATCTTGGGCTTGCACATCAGTGCACGGCCCATTGCCAGCATCTGCTGCTCACCGCCGGAAAGAGTGCCGGCCGGCTGGTTGCGGCGCTCTTTCAACCGGGGCAGGAGTTCAAATACCATATCAAAGTCATTCTGAATGGCTTCCTTGCCGTCGCGGCGGGTATACGCGCCCATCTGCAGATTCTGCTGCACAGTCAAACCGCTGAATACGCGGCGACCTTCCGGGACCTGCGCAAGGCCCAGACGAATAATCTTGTGCGCCTCCATCTTACTGATGGTCTGCCCGCAATAATCGATCTCGCCGCTCTGCAATTTGAGCAGGCCGGAAATGGCGTGCATTGTCGTCGTCTTGCCGGCACCATTGGCGCCGATCAGGGTGACGATCTCCCCTTCATCGACATGGAAGGAAACATCACGGATGGCATGGATGGAGCCATAAAACACATTGATGTTCTTGACCGAAAGCATCTCCCCCATCGTCAATCACCTCCCAAGTAGGCCGCAATCACCTTCGGGTTGTTGCGGATGGACATGCCGTCACCACGGGCAATCACGCGACCATAGTCCAGCACGGTGATTTCTTCGCAGATGCCCATGACAAAGTTCATATCATGCTCGATCAGCAGAATTGCAATGCCAAACTGATCCCGCACACTGCGGACCGTTTGCATCAGTTCTTCTGTCTCGTTCGGGTTCATGCCGGCTGCCGGCTCATCCAGCAGCAACAGTTTCGGGTTGGTAGCCAATGCACGGGCAATCTCCAGCTTGCGCTGTTTGCCATACGGCAACTGGTTTGCTTTGAGATTGGCTTCCCCGTCCAGATCAAAGATTTTGAGCAGTTTATGCGCCTGACGGTTCATCTCGTGCTCTTTTTCCTTGAAGGCAGGCAGACGGAAAATCCCGGTCCACATGCTATACTTGATCTGATTGTGCAACCCTACTTTAACATTATCCAGAACCGTCATTTCATTAAAAAGGCGGATGTTCTGGAATGTACGCGCCACACCGGCCCGGCTGATGAGTTCAGGATTCTGCCCCGTAATATCTTTGCCGTCCAGTACGATGTTGCCTTCTGTCGGCTTGTACACACCGGTGAGCATATTGAAAACGGTGGTCTTACCGGCGCCGTTCGGGCCGATCAGGCCATACAGGTGGCCTTTCTCGATGGAGAGGTCCAGCTGTGCCACGGCCTGCAAACCACCGAATGCGATCCCAAGGTTACTGACTTCCAGCAATGCCATGTTACGCCACCCCCTTCTTCTGTTTTGCCTTGCCGGCGCCGTGGTCCTTGCGGAAACGCGCCGTCAGCTTGAGGCGCAGGTCGATCATCTGCGGACTCTGGTTGAAGATCATAACCACAATCAGTACAATCGCATAGATTAACATACGATAGTCGTTCATGCTGCGCAGCATTTCCGGCAAAACGGTCAGGATGGCTGCCGCGATGACAGAACCACGCAGATTTCCGATGCCGCCCAAGACCACAAACACCAGAATCAAAATGGAAGTGTTATAATCAAATTTCTTGGCAACCAGCGAGGAATAGTTCAGGGAGTACAGCACACCCGCGATACCGGCAAACACCGCAGAGGTAACAAATGCCATCAGCTTGTATTTGGTAATGGGAACGCCCACCGAACGGGCCGCGATCTCATTGTCGCGGATGGAGGTGATGGCACGGCCTGCACGAGAATTCACCAGGTTCAAGATCACAACCAGCGTCAAAATGACCAGAACAATACCAATTGTGAAGTTGGATGCCTTGGTAATGCCGGTAATGCCCTGCGCACCATTGATGAGCAGCTTGCCATCTTCCATGTTCAGAGAACTGGCATCCTTGAGAGAGAAATGAAGACCATTGGCATCCACACCCAAATAGCAGGCATTCATAACGTTCTTAACGATCTCGCCAAAGGCCAGGGTAACAATGGCCAGGTAGTCACCGGAAAGGCGCAGAACCGGCACGCCAACCAGAAAGCCAAAAGCACCGGCAACCAGACCGCCCACAACGAAAGAGAGCAGCAATGCCAGAGGTTTGGGCGTTGTTGAGCTGAGGGAGACCCACACCAGCGTGCCGGAGAAAGCTCCTACGCTCATAAAACCCGCGTGGCCCAGGCTCAACTCGCCCAGAATACCGACCGTCAGGTTCAGAGAGATCGCGAGGATCACATAAGAGCAGATGGGGACCAGCTGCCCGGAGAAAGAGTTGGTCAGCAACCCTGCTGCCGAGAGCAGCTGAACAACGATGTAAAAAGCGATCACGATTCCGAAGGTGATCAAGTTGCTCTTTGTGGAGCGTTTCATTGTTTTGAAATTCATCGCTGCCACCTCACACTTTCACATTCACTTTCTTGCCCAGCAGACCGGTCGGCTTGACAAGCAGCACAATGATCAGGACAAGAAAAACGATGGCATCCGAAAGCTGCGTAGAGATATATGCCTTGCTCAGGTTTTCGATGACGCCCAGCAAAATGCCGCCCAGGAACGCCCCGGGAATGGAACCGATACCGCCAAAAACGGCCGCGACGAATGCCTTGATGCCAGGCATGGCGCCGGTAGTAGGCTGCAGCGTCGGGTAAGAAGAGCAAAGCAGCGCACCGGCCACTGCCGCCAGCGCAGAACCAATGGCAAAGGTCAGCGAGATCGTGGCATTGACGTTGACGCCCATGAGCTGGGCAGCGCCGCGGTCCTCCGAAACAGCCAGCATGGCGTGACCTGCCGAAGTATTATTCACAAACCAGATCAGCACTGCCATGATCACAACGCATACCACAATGGTCACGATGGTTTCGGCAGAAATGGTGAGCTGACCGTCGAACAGGCTGAGCGGCTTCAGGAACGGAATACCGGAGATCACCGAAATGAAGCTCTTGGGATTGGAAGACCAGGTAAGCTGTGCAACCTGCTGCAACAGATAGCTTACGCCGATTGCGGTAATCAAAACAGCCAGGGAAGGCGCCTCACGAAGAGGGCGATACGCAATTCTCTCGATGACTACACCCAGTACCGTGCAGACGACCATCGAGAGCAGAATGGAAAGAATCGGGTTCATTCCGGAAGTACCGAAAGTAAAGAACACCACGTAACTGCCGATCATGATGACATCGCCATGGGCGAAGTTCAACATTTTGGCAATGCCGTAGACCATTGTATAGCCCAGGGCGATGAGCGCATAGACGCTGCCCAGGCTGATACCGTTGATCAGGTAGGACAAAAACTGCATTGCGAAAAACACCTCACTCTATTCTTTCTGACGTTTACAAGGCCGCACACGTACAGAAATATAGTCATATAGTAGCACACTTCCGTCGACAAAACAATGTATTTTTCGGGTAGTCCCCCGCCCGATCTGCGGTTTTCGCAGCACACAATAGCAAAAAGAGCTGCCGAACCCACTGTCCGGCAGCTCCATTGGCAACGGAATTCAGTTTACAACCGCACCAGGCTCATCACATTGCAGCGTAAGCGCCGTCTTTGATCACAACAGCCTTGGGGTTCTTGGAGATCGCACCCGTAGCATCCCAAGTCATGCCGGTACCGGTCAGACCATCAAAGGTCATGCTGGTGAACTGCGTCTTGAGAGCATCGCAGATCTCACTGGCGTCCATATCGCCGTTGATACCGCCGGCCAGGACTGCCTGGTAGATAGAGTAGATGACGTCATAAGCATCCGCAGCGAACTGGTTCGGGGTGTCACCGTAAGCAGCTTCATAAGCGGAAACAAACGCCTGGGTCTTTTCGTCCTGCGCGTCCGCGGCAAAGGGAGTCAGAAGCATCAGACCCTCAGCCAGGGAGGTATCGAAGCCTTCGATCGCAAGGATGCCGTCCATACCGTCACAACCAAAGAACTCCGGATCATAGCCGATCTTGTCAGCGGCAATCAGGATCTGAGAAGCCTCCTGGTAGTAGATGGGCAGGAACACCAGCTCTGCGCCGGCCTCCTGGCACTTGGCCAGCTGGGTGGAAAGATCTGCCTTGTTGTCGGCGGTAAATGCTTCAGCCGCAACGATCTCCAGGCCCTTCACCTCAGCTTCGGCGGCAAACTTCTCATAGATACCAGAAGAATAGGCATCCGAAGAGTCATAGATGATACCGATCTTGGTGGGCAGCCCGTTCTCCGCGATATAATCGGCGGAGGCGACACCCTGGTTGGGGTCGGTGAAGCAAACCTGGAAGACATTGCCGCGAGCCGTGCTCTCATCGTTGGGGTCATTCTGAATGACCGACAGAGAAGACGCAGACGGAGTCAGCATGAACATATTGTCGTTGACGGTCTCAGCCGCAACTGCCACAGAAGGCGTGGTGGTAACGGGGCCAGCCAAAATCTGCATGCCCCAGTCTTTCAAAGTGTTGTAGGCGTTGACGCTCTTTTCGGCATCATTTTCGTCGTCTTCAAACTGCCACTCGAAGACATCGCTGCCGTTGGCGGCGTTGATTTCCTTCACGGCCAGTTCCTCGGCATTTTTGACGGCGTTGCCGTACACAGCGGCTGCGCCGGTGACGGGGCCGATGCCGCCGATTTTGATCGGGGTACCGGTATAGCTGCCGGAACCGGCAGATTCACCGGTAGCGGCGGCAGTAGAAGTGGCTTCGGAAGAAGCTGCGCCGCTCTCGGACGTGGTGGCCGTAGAACCGCAAGCCGCCAGGCTCAGCACCATAGAAGCCGCCAGAACAGAACTAACGAATTTTTTCATGGTATTCTAACCCTCCTAAATCTTACAGCACATTGCCTTACGGCGGGCCGCACACCCCTGTGCTGTAGTATAAAAGAATTATAGACTTTTACACTTAAAAGCGCAATGTTCCAATTCTACAGTGTTGGAAAGTAAAAAATCCCATTTTGTGTCCATTTTGCATAAAATTTAGTTACAAAATGTTATCAATCTGCCATCTTGACAAAATAATACAGCCATTTATTGTAAAAAACTTGCAAAATACGTCGGAATTTGCCATAATGGAAGCACGAAAGAACAATGATCCGTGAAAGGGGCTAATTCGCAGATGAAACTTCTCGAACAGCGTATTCTGCAAGAGGGACAGGTCCGTCCCGGCAATGTACTGAAGGTGGATTGTTTTCTGAACCATCAGCTGGATGTAGAACTTCTGGACCAGATCGGCGCCGAATTCCATCGCATCTTCCAAAACGACGCCATCAACAAAATCCTGACAATTGAGGCTTCCGGCATTGCCATCGCCTGCATGACCGCGCGGCATTTCGATGTGCCGGTGGTGTTTGCCAAGAAAGCAAAAAGCAAAAATATTGATGGAGATGTTTACACCTCCAAGGTCCATTCCTATACCTACGGCCGCGATTATGACATCACATTGGCCAAGAAGTTTCTCTCCCCCAACGACAAAGTCCTGATTCTGGATGATTTTCTTGCCAATGGCAAAGCCATGAAGGGCCTGCTGGACATCTGCAAACAGTCCGGCTGTGTTGTCGGTGGCATCGGCATCTGCATTGAGAAAGGATTCCAGCCTGGCGGCGATGAACTGCGTGCCGCAGGCTATAAGCTGGCCAGCCTTGCCATCGTGAGCGAGATGAGCGATACCGGCCTGAAATTCCGTGAACAGAACGACGCCTGAGGTTCTTTAAGTCCTAAAAAAGGAAGGGCTTCCCGAATGGGAAGCCCTTCCTTTTTATTGATTTATTGCTGCAATGCGATATTTTTGTACCGCGGCCGCATCATACCATGTTCGATGTGCGGCGCACCGCCTTCCACCGTATCTGCGTCGATGGTCACCTTGGTGATCGACGCATCCGACGGAATATCATACATGATGGGAATCAAAAGATCCTCTACCACGCTGCGCAGACCGCGTGCGCCGCTCTTGCGTTCCACCGTCTTTTTGGCAATGGCATGGAGCGCCGCATCGGTAAAGACCAGTTCCGCATTGTCCAGATGCAGCAGTTCTTTGTACTGCCGCACAATGCTGTTTTTCGGCTCAGTCAGAACACGCACCAGGGCATCCTCATCCAGGGGGTCCAGCACCGTCACCACCGGCAGGCGGCCGATCAGTTCCGGAATCAGTCCGAAGCGAACCAGGTCGTCCGGCTCCACCTTTTTGAGGAGTTTCTGGCGGGTTTCGTCCTTGTCCAGCGTCGTGCGAAGCTGGCTGCCAAAGCCCATGGAAGCATTGTCCGTGCGCTTCTGGATCAGTTTTTCCAAACCGTCGAAAGCGCCGCCGCAGATGAACAGGATGTTCTTGGTATTGATCTGGATGAACTCCTGCTGCGGGTGCTTGCGGCCGCCGTTCGGCGGCACGTTGCTGACTGTACCTTCCACGATTTTCAGCAATGCCTGCTGCACGCCTTCACCACCCACATCGCGGGTAATGGACGGGTTCTCACTTTTGCGGGTGATTTTATCGATCTCATCAATATAGATGATACCGATTTCCGCCTTGGGAATGTCGAAATCAGCTGCCTGAATGAGCTTCAGCAGAATATTTTCGACGTCCTCACCCACATAGCCCGCTTCGGTCAGCGTAGTGGCGTCAGCAATCGCAAACGGAACGTTGAGCATCTTCGCCAATGTCTGTGCCAGCAGCGTTTTGCCGGTACCCGAGGGTCCAAGCATCAGGACATTGGATTTTTGCAGTTCCACGTTGCTTTCCTTGCCGGAAAGAATACGCTTATAGTGGTTATATACCGAAACCGCGAGCACCTTTTTGGCCTCATCCTGCCCGATCACATACTGGTCGAGTCCGGCTTTGATTTCCGCCGGTGTCAGAATATTGACGCTCTCCAACGGATTGGCGTCGTAGCGCGCCTGTGCGGAATTGCGGGCAGCCCCGGAGCGGCGGTTCGCACCGGCACGCGGCGGCATGGGGCGATCCTCGTCCTTGTACAAGGCGCGGTAGCACATGTCAATGCAGTCCTTGCAGATGTTGACACCGGGGCCAATCAGAAGCTGTTCCACTTCATTTTGAGAGCGACCGCAGAAGCTGCAGATCAACTCGCGTCCTTTTCCGTCCATTCCGGACGTTGAATTTGCCATGTTGTTCCCCCGAATCAGTGTTTATAGAGGATATCATCGATCAGGCCATACTCTTTGGCCTGCTGCGCCGTCATATAATTATCACGCTCGGTATCACGCTGAATGGTTTCCAGTGCCTGGCCGGTGTACTGGCTGTACAACTGGTTCATGCGTTCCCGAATGTGAATGATATGATTGGCGTGAATCTGGATATCGGTGGCCTGGCCGGAGATACCGCCGCCGCTGATCAGCGGCTGGTGGATCAGGATCTCGGAGTTGGGCAGCGCAAAACGCTTGCCTTTTGTGCCGCTGGCCAGCAGGAAAGAGCCCATAGAGGCCGCCATGCCGATGCAGATGGTCGAAACATCGCATTTGATGTAGTTCATCGTATCGTGGATGGCCATGCCGTCCGAAATGGAACCACCCGGGCTGTTGATGTAGAAGTAAATATCCTTCTCCGGGTCCTGTCCTTCCAGATAGAGCAGCTGCGCCACTACGACACTGGCCGAAGTGGAATTGACATCTTCGCTCAGCACGATAATACGGTCGTTGAGCAAACGGGAAAAAATATCGTAGCTGCGCTCACCGCGCGCAGTCTGTTCGATAACATAGGGTACAAGGCTCATAGGGGTTCCCTCCTTATGGATAAAATCGGATTGAGGCGGATAAAGGAACCGATACGGCAGCAGACGCACACCGTATCGGCCCTGTTTATCATACTTTCCGGGGGTTACACGCAGACGAGATTACTCGCCCTTGTTCTCCTCGCTCTGGGTTTCTTCCGCTTTCTTTTCCGCAGCCTTCTTGGTGGTCTTGCGGGTGGTCTTCTTGGCGGGCTTCTTCTCGGGCTCGCCGGAAACAACGTTGGCCTTTTCCTTCACGAAATCGATGGCCTTGTTGACAGCCAGATCCTTCTTGACAGCTTCGGCATCCACCAGGCTCTTGACCTTGTCGACCTCCATCTGGTAAGCATCGGCAATGCGCTTGACTTCCGCCTCGAACTCTTCCTCGGTGGTCTCGATGTTTTCCTTGGCAACGATTGCTTCCATGGCAAGACGCATCTTGACCTGCTTTTCGGCCTGCTCACGGAACTGCTCCTTGAACTGCTCCTTGGTCATGCCCATATACTGCAGGTACTGCTCGAGCTTGAGGCCCTGCTGAGAAATGCGGTACTGGAAGTCCTGCACCAGTTCCTCCATACGGCCCTCGATCATGGCGTCGGGGATCTCAGCCTTCATGCCGTTGACAACCTGATCGATCAGGTCGTTTTCCATCTTCTGCTCAGCCTGCTTCTCGTGGTTGGCAGCAATGCCCTTGCGGATGGAATCCTTCAGTTCGTCCAGCGTATCGTACTCGCTGACGTCCTTGGCAAAGTCGTCATCCAGCTCCGGCAGTTCCTTGTACTGAACCTCGTGCAGCTTGATCTTGAAGGTGGCATCCTTGCCGGCCAGTTCGTCGGCCTGGTACTCTTCGGGGAACTTGACATTCACATCGAACTCATCGCCAGCCTTGTGGCCCACAACCTGCTCCTCGAAGCCGGGGATGAAGGAGCCGCTGCCCAGCACCAGGGCATAGTGCTCCGCCTTGCCGCCCTCGAAAGCCTTGCCATCCACAAAGCCCTCGAAGTCGATGGTGGCGGTGTCGCCGTTCTGGGCTTCCCCGTCACGGGTCAGCAGACGGCCATTGCGGTCCTGCATGCGCTTGATCTCGGCGTCCACATCGGCCTCATCCACAGTCTTGACATCTTTGGTCACGCTTAAACCGGCGTACTCGCCCAGTTCCACTTCGGGCTTGACGGCAACCTTGACTTTCAGAACAGCGCCCTCTTCCTCGGACATGGAAACGACCTCGGGAGCCGGACCACCGACCACTTCGATGCTAGCCTCTTTCACGGCGGCCTCGTAGTTTTCAGGGAACAGATCGTTGATGGCGTCGTACTGGAACAGATCCTTGCCATACATCTTCTCGATCATCGCGCGGGGGGCATGGCCCTTACGGAAACCGGGAACGGTGTACTTCTTGCTCTCACGCTTGAAAGCGGCGCCGACGGCGGATTTGAAGGTCTCCGCGTCGATGGAGAACTGCAGTTCGACCATGCTCTTTTCGAGCTTTTCACAGGAAATCAGCTTCATTTATAAATTCCTCCAAAAATAAATGTACATAAAAATACAAGTAATTATAGCATGTTCCTGCACAGAATACCAGCCCTATTTGCAAAAAAGTCACAATTCAACTTACTTTTTGGGCTTTTTCCCGGCAGATGGATGCTGTAAAACCGGCTTTTGGTTGTCTGTCAAAGGGCTATCAGCCGATTTCATCCAATTTGTAGGGGCAGAACCCCAGGCCATCCGCGGAGATCAGACGATACCGGATGCCGTCCACCTCCCCCTGCACCGCAAACCGGATGGATTTGCCGTGCAGATGGCCGTAATAACATTCCGTCACGCCAAACTCCCGCAGAACCGCCACCAGTTCCGGCGCCGAAGCGCCGGGATACACCGGCGGATAATGCAAAAAGGCAATCTTGCGCGGGACGTCCTGCGCCGCCTGCAGCGACATGCGCAGCCGCCCGGCTTCCCGGGCCATGAGTTTTTCCCCCTGGGCGGCCACATCGTCAAACGGCCAGCCGCGTGTACCGCAGAGCGCCGTCTGCCCCACCACGCAGGCATTGTTATGTAAAATGTGCAGCGAATCAAATCCGTTCGTCTGCAAAAAGGCATCCATTTTCCGTGTGGTGGTCCACCAATAATCATGGTTTCCTTTCAGCAGCCACTTTTGCCCAGGCAGGCTCTGTAAAAAAGCAAAGTCCGCGTGGGTCCCCTGCAGATTCATGGCCCAACTGGTGTCGCCTGCCAGAATCACAGTATCCTCCGGTTTCACCAAAGTTCGCCAGTTGGCTTCCAGTTTGGGAAGGTACCCCTCCCAACCGGGAAACACATCCATCGGCTTGTCGGTGCCGAGAGACAGGTGCAGGTCTCCTATTACAAATACAGCCATACGGCTCCTTCCGTTGTTATTCTTTCGCGCGGGGGCTCTCCAGAATCAGCGAAGTGCTGCATCCCGAATCTGCTCCGGTTTGATTACTTCGGTGAAGCGCACCGGCAGACTGTCCAGTTCCTGCAAACTCTTAGGAGCCTGTTGCCCGGTCGCTTTCGTCAAGGCCGTCATGGCCGCAAAATCGCTTTCCGGAGCCTGTTCCCCCAGGGCAGACAGCACAGCGCGAGGGAACTTGAACGGACTGGCCGTCGACAGCACCACCATAGGAGCAGTGCCGCGGCAGGTTTCTGCCACCCGGAAAGCCACAGCCGTATGGGTATCACAGAGATACCGATCCGCCGCAAAGCGCGCACGAATCTCGGTAGAGCCTTCTTCATCGCCGGCAAAGCCCGCGGCAAAGTCCTGCTGAATTTTGCCCAGCGTTTCGGCATCCACCGTATAGCATCCGGTCTGCGCCAGCTCCTGCATCCAGGCCGCGACCTTTTCGCTGCTGCCGCTGACATGGTACAGCAGCCGCTCCAGGTTGGAGGAGATCAGAATGTCCATAGAGGGGGAAGTTGTCTTATAGAACGTGCGGCGGGCATCATAAGTGCCCGTGCGGATAAAGTCCGTCAGTACATTGTTCTTATTGGAAGCGCAGACCAGTTTTCCCACCGGCAGCCCCATCTGCTTGGCGTAGTAACCTGCCAGGATGTCGCCGAAGTTACCGGTCGGCACACAGAAGTCCACCGGTTCACCCCAGGCGACGGCTTCCTGCTCCGCCAGACGGAAATACGCATAGAAATAGTATACGATCTGCGGTGCCAGCCGTCCCCAGTTGATGGAGTTGGCGCTGGAAAGGCGAATATTGCGTTTTTCCAGTTCTTCCGCTGCCGACGCATCCGCAAAAACACGCTTCACACCGGTCTGGGCATCATCAAAGTTGCCTTCCACCGCATACACCTGCACATTCTCCCCGGCCTGGGTGACCATCTGCAGGCGCTGGATCTCGCTGGTGCCGGCGTCCGGATAAAACACCGAGATCTCAATACCGTCCAAACCGGCGTATCCGGCCAAAGCTGCTTTGCCGGTATCACCGGAAGTCGCCACCAGAATCCGCGTGGTTTCGGTGCGGGACAGGTTCCGTTTGGCTTCCACCAGCAGCTTGGGCATCAGCTGCAGCGCATAATCCTTGAAGGCACAAGTAGGACCATGCCACAGTTCCAGGGCATATAAGCCGTCGTGAACCCGCACGGTGCGGCCAGCATTTCCCGCAAAAGCAGCACCGTAGGTGCTCTCTGTCGCCTCTTTCAGGAAATCTGCACTGTAATCAGTGAGGTAGCCCGCCAGCACTTTCTGGGCCAGCTCCGGGTAGGAGAGATGTTTCCACGCATCCAGGTCCGCCTGCGGGAAACTTTCGGGCACAAACAGGCCGCTCTGCGGCGCCAGTCCGCGCACAATTGCTTCCGAAGCGGAGACACGAAGCTGGGAATCTCTGGTACTCTGATACTGCATACGATACACCCTTTCTCTGGTATGTTCAAATTTGGAACGCGTCCATGATACAGTGGACCTGCCACCCTCTTTCGGCAGGTGTCACTTCTACAACATCAAACCGCACGGTTGCTTCGGCAAACGGGCTGTTTTGCAGATAAAACTGTGCCGCCAGCACCAGCCTGTGCTGTTTGTGCCTGTCTACCGCTTCCGCGGGGGCTGCCAGCATCCGCCCCGCCCGGGTCTTGACTTCCGCAAAGACGATCACATCCTCTTTGTATACGATGAGGTCCAGCTCCCCCATCCGGGTGCGATAGTTATGGTCCAGCAGCAGATACCCTTTCTGACGGTAATATTGCGCCGCGATGGCTTCTCCCTTTTTGCCCAGCTCATTTTTCATGCCAGTAGCCCTGCTTTTTCAAAAAGCTGCGGCGATAAAACGGCTGGATGCCATACTGTTCAATCAATTGATAATGCAGCGCTGTCGGATATCCTTTATGTTTCGCCAGCTGGTATTGCGGATACTGCTGATCCAGCTCTTTCATATAACGGTCACGGCTGACCTTGGCAAGAATGGACGCTGCAGCAATACTGGCGCTGTTGGCATCTCCCTTGACGACCGCCCGGGATGGAAGTTTCAGATCCGGAGGGCAGCGGTTGCCGTCGATCAGGACGTACTGCGGCTGCGGGTCCAGACCGTTGACCGCCTGTGCCATACCGTCCATGGTGGCCCAAAGGATATTCCGCTCGTCAATTTCCTGCGGTGAAATGAAAACTACTTTGTAAGCGACTGCGCGCCTGGTAATTTCCTCAAACAATGCCTCGCGGCGCTTTCCGGTCAGCTTTTTGGAGTCGTTGATCCCTTCAATGGGATCATCCGGGTCCAGGATCACTGCTGCACAGCAGACCGGCCCACACAAAGGGCCGCGTCCCGCCTCATCCACACCGCAGAGCACGCCGAATTGTGCACGCTGCTCGGCGTCAAAAGCGTACAGTACCGCGTTATTGTTCGTCGATTTCGATGTCCTCGGCATCGTCCGTTTCCTCCTGCTCACAATGGCGCTGCGGCGGACGTTCCAGGGAGAGCCGTCCCCATTTACTGGCACGGAACTCTCCCACCAGCATCTTGGCTGCACGCTCGGTATCCACTTCGCCGCCCGAAATCAGCATGCCCCGTTTGGCACCGATTGCCTGCAGCAAGTCGTAAGGGGGCAATTCCAGTGCAGATTCATCCAGTTTATACCGCGTCAGAAGCTGCTGCGGATAGATCTGCCGCACACTGGAAAGCAGTCCGCAGGCCAGTTCTTCAATATCCAGAATGTCGTCCCGGATGGAGCCGATAAAAGCCAGATTGGACGCCGTTTCCAGGGAGTCGAACTTTTTCCACAGAACGCCCGGCATATCCATCAGGTCGAAACTGTCTACCGAGATCCACTGTTTACCGCGGGTCACACCTGGCTTATTGGCAGCCTTGGCCCGCGTGGTACCGGCAAAAGAATTGATAAAGGTGGATTTGCCTACGTTGGGAATCCCCACGACCATCACCCGAATGGCCGCGCCTACCATGCCGCGGTTACGGCGCCGCTCCATCAAGGAGGAAAGTTCGTGCTCGATGGGCGCTTTGGTTGCGGCTGCACGCCCTTTTTGTTTGGAATCCATCGCCAGACAACCGGCCCCGGCGCTCTTGAAATACGCAAGCCACTGTCGGGTGATTTCCGGGTCCGCCAGATCGGACTTATTCAAAATATACAAATGCGGTTTGCCTGCCGTGATTCGTTCGATTTCCGGATTCAGACTCGAAAGCGGGATGCGTGCATCCAAAATTTGCAGCACGCAATCCACGTTGCGGATTTCTTTCTCCATCAACCGCAGTGTTTTTGTCATGTGGCCCGGAAACCACTGAATCTGACGGCTGTTGATAATATCGCTTTGACTCATTCTGCACCTACCATCTTGCCAAAGGGCAGCAAACGCCAGATCGCCACCCCCAGCACATCGCGGGTATCGACACAACCAATTTCGGCGTCTCGGCTGTCCTTGGAATTGTTGCGGTTATCCCCCATAATGAACAGGCATCCATCGGGTACCGTAAGCGGAAATTCCACACCCTCGTAGGTCCAGGTAGGCTCCGCCGTATAGGGTTCCGACAACGCCTGCCCGTTGCGATAGACCACGCCCGTCTGGAAATCAATGTCGATGGTATCGCCAGACTTGCCGATCACACGTTTCACAAGGGGTTTTCCATAGGGAATATAGCTGTCAATGATCACCACATCCCCATAATCCGGCTGCAAGAAGGTGGCAATCAGAACACGCTCCCCATCAAGCAGGCTGGGATTCATGGAACTGCCATCCACCTGTACGATGCGCACCACAAAAGTAAAGATGAGAGCGATCACCGCAACAGCCACCGCCAGTGCATCATACCATTCCAGAATTCCTTTATTGCGGCTGTACCGCGCTTTCAGCATCTGTGCCAAGCCCCCTCCTGCAAAAGAATACGAAAAAAGGGAGAACGCCAACCGTCCTCCCCTTTTCTCAGTATGCTCAGATACGCGCCTTGACCTTGGCCGCCTTGCCGGTACGCTCACGCAGGTAGAAGAGCTTCGCACGACGGACCTTGCCGCGGCGGACAACTTCAACCTTCTCAACGAACGGGCTGTTGACGGGGAACACGCGCTCCACACCAACACCATAAGAGGTGCGGCGAACGGTGAAGGTCTCCGCAATGCCGCCATGCTTCTTGGCAATGACGGTGCCCTCAAAAGCCTGGATACGCTCCTTGTCGCCTTCCTTGATGCGGACGGAAACGCGGACGGTGTCGCCGACTTCGAACTGGGGCTTGTTTTCTTTGATCATACCCTCGGTAAAATGCTTGATTGCGTCCATGTTATGAATTCCTCCATTTTGTATCGACGTTCATACCCGAAGTTTCGGCAGAGGACCGCCTGTTTAATGATGTGTCATTATCCTGCCGGTGGCCCGGCAGCACTAACGCTTTAGTATTATACCATCCCGAATAGGGTTTGACAAGTACTTATCCACAAAAATCCGATAAAAAATTCGTCACAATTTCCATCAAAAAAGACCGCCGCCCAGAGGGCATGCGGTCTTGCAGTCTGTTTTGAAACTCAGATCGAAATTGCGTTGGCGATATCGATCATCTCGCGGTCGATGGTCTTGTGCATCGAAAGAGCGACGTTGACATCGTAATCCACGATCTTGTCGCCGGAGACCGCCACAACACGGTTGTAGATGCCCTTGTCCAGAAGATCGATCGCATGATACCCCATCAAAGAGGCATTGACACGGTCGCGGACCGTCGGAGAACCGCCACGCTGGATGTGGCCCAGAACCGTTGCACGGGAATCGACACCGGTAGCGGCCTGGATCTGGTTGGCCAGTTCCTGGGCGCCGATCACGCCTTCCGAAACAATGATGATGAAGTGCTTCTTGCCGGTGACCTGAGTCTGGCGCATACGCTGCAGGATATCCCGCTCAAAGTCGAAGGGAATCTCGGGCAGCAGGACCGCCAGGGCGCCGGTCGCGATGCCGACGTTCAGGGCGATATACCCGGCATGATGACCCATGACCTCGACGACGCTGCAGCGGTCATGGCTCTGGGTGGTATCGCGGAGTTTATCAATTGCCTCCACAGCCGTATTCATGGCCGTGTCATAGCCGATGGTGTATTCACTGCAGGCAATATCATTATCAATGGTACCGGGCAGACCGATGCACGGAATCCCCTGGTTTGCCAGCGCACGGGCACCCATGAACGAACCGTCACCGCCGATGACTACCAGCGCATCAATGCCCAGTTCCTTGCAGCGTGCCAGACCCTTGGCCTGGCCTTCCTGCGTTTTGAACTCCAGGCAGCGCGCCGTATACAAAATCGTACCGCCGCGGTGAATGATCTCAGAAACACTGCGGACGTTCATCTCATAGCATTCGCCGTTGATCAGACCATTGTAACCGCGCTGAATGCCCATCATGCGGTATCCCTTGCTGATGCCCGCACGGACGATTGCACGTACAGCAGCATTCATGCCGGGCGCGTCACCGCCGCTGGTCAGAACACCGATTGTTTTGATTTCCTTAGCCATAAAGCAGCTCCTCCTGTTCGGGAACATAGCGTTACTTACAATAATTTTTTAACAATCTTGGAACATTCACATTATACCACAACTCTTGCACTTCGATTATGGACGTTTCGCGCAAAACACATGGATTTATTTTGCATACTGATCCATTCCCTGTACTTTGACATGCTCCTGTCCCAAGATACGGACCAGCTCCGCCCGCAAAAGCGGATCATCCCTGACTGCCATATGCCGTGCCAATGCTTTTTGCCCGGTATCGGCAAACCGGAAATACACTTTCACCGTTCCGCCGTCAAAGATGTTGCAGAGCAGATTCTCTACCTTACGCATTTCCAGGCAATTTCTGGCCGGCACCGTGAGGAAATAGCCTGCAGCCCCTTCCCCGTGTGTTTCCTGCCTGACACGGTCCACCCGATTGCGTCCGAAACTTTTGTTCGGGTCATAAGTTTCAATGGGCTGGATGCCCTCCACAATCAGGCGGGCTGCCTCATCCTCTTTTACGGATACCCGGCCATGTGCCACGATGACCGCATTTTCCTGCAAAGCAGCCCTGCACTCTGCCAAAATGCGCGGGAAAACCAGCAGTTCCATGGTGCCCGTCAAGTCTTCGATCGTGGTGAACGCCATGAGCGTATTGGACTTGGTGGTCATGACTTTGTTCTTGACCACCGTACACAGGATCGTTACCGTCTGGTTGTCAAATTGCCTGGCTTCCTCCCCCAGCAGCTGGGCCACAGTGCAGGTGGAGATTTGCGCGATCTGTGTGCGGTAAGCATCCAGCGGGTGGCCGGAAAGGTAAAGACCGGAGACCTCTTTTTCCATTTTGAGCAGTTCGCCGGTCGGATATTCTGCCAGCTTCGGCACTTTGTAATCATTGGCCGCCTGCTCCTGAGCTTCCCCACTCATCATACCGAAGAGATCCATCTGCCCTTCCAGATTCTGGCGCATGTCGGTTTCAACGCTTTTCAGAATTCCTTCCACGCACTCCAGCATGCCATGGCGCGACGGTTCCAACGTATCAAAGGCGCCGCTCTTGATCAGATTTTCCAAGGCTCTGCGGTTGAGTTCGTTGCCATACATTCTGCGGCAGAAGTCATACAGGCCACGGTAAGGGCGTCCCTCCCGTTCCTTTACCACCGCATCGATCAGATTGCGGCCCACGCTCTTGACCGCATTCAGTCCGAAGCGGATGCAATCACCGTCCGCCGTAAAGCCGCCGCGGGAAACATTGATGTCCGGCTGCAGCACCTTGATACCCAACCGCTGGCACTCAGTGGTGTATTCAATGACCTTGGAGGTGTTGTCCAGCACACTGGTCAGCAGTGCCGCCATAAACTCATGGGGGTAATGACATTTGAGATATGCCGTCTGAAAGGCAACATATGCGTAGCACGCCGCGTGAGACTTGTTGAAAGCATAGGACGCAAAGCTGATCATTTCATCATAGATCTCGTTGGCAACATCCTCCGGGATGCCGTTCTTGACGCAGCCGGCACATTCCTTCCCGGGTTCTGTGCAACCGTGCACGAAATGCTCCCGTTCCGCCTCCATGACCTTGTGCTTTTTCTTGCTCATGGCACGCCGGATATTATCCGCCTGCCCAAAGCTGAAGCCTGCCAGTTCACGGAAGATCTGCATGACCTGTTCCTGGTAGACGATACATCCATTGGTGACGTCCAGGATATGGGCCAGCTGCGGGGTCTTGTAGCTGATTTTTCCCGGCTCGCGGCGGTTGCGGAGATAGGTAGGAATGGAATCCATCGGACCGGGACGATACAGCGAAATCAGCGCGATGATGTCTTCCAGATTTTTCGGGCGCATGCTGACAAGCACCTGGGTCATGCCGGTTGATTCCAGCTGGAAAATGCCCTCGGTCTCCCCCTTGGCCAACATCGCATAGGTTTCGGGATCGTCGTAGCTGATCTCCGACATGCGAAACTTCGGCACCTTGCGGCGCACTGCCATTTCAGTGTCATGGATGACCGTCAGCGTACGCAGCCCCAGGAAGTCCATCTTTAAAAGGCCCAGCCGCTCGATTTCCACCATGTTGAACTGTGTGACCGGCAGACCGTCGTTGGTGGACAGCGGGACATACTCCGTTGCGGGTTCCCGCGTAATGACGACACCTGCCGCATGGGTGGACGCATGCCGCGGCATACCCTCCACCTTCAAAGAGGTATCGATCAGTTCATGCACCTGCGGGTCGGCGTCATACATGGCCTTGAGGTCCGGGCTGACTTCCAACGCCTTTTTCAGCGTCATTTTCAGCTCCATGGGGATCAGTTTGGCGACCTTGTCCACATCCTGATACGCCATCCCCATAACGCGGCCCACATCGCGGACGGCCGCCCGAGCCGCCATCGTACCAAACGTCACGATCTGTGCTACGTGGTCCCTGCCATACTTTTCGTTGACGTAATCGATGACTTCCTGACGGCGCTCATAGCAGAAGTCCACATCAAAGTCCGGCATCGAAACGCGTTCCGGATTGAGGAAACGTTCAAAAATCAGATTATACCGTATGGGATCGATGTCTGTGATGCCGACACAGTACGCCGCCAGGCTGCCCGCACCGGAACCGCGGCCGGGGCCTACCGGGATGTCCCGGCTTTTGGCATAATTGATGAAGTCGTACACAATCAGGTAATAGTTGGTATACCCCATTGTTTTGACGACGTTGATTTCGTGCGTCAGGCGTTCCCGCAGCATATCGGTCACCTTGCCCGGGTAGCGCCGTTCCAGGCCCTCCCAGCACAGTTTCTCGAAATACGCCTGGTTTTCCATACCGTCCGGAGCCTGGAAATACGGCAGTTTGGTCTCACCAAAAGTAAATTCAAAATTGCACTGCTCTGCGATCTTGTTGGTATTTTCGCAGGCTTCCGGCACCATCGAGAAGAGATCATACATCTCCTCCGCGCTTTTCAGATAAAATTCATCGGTCTGGAATTCCATCCGGTCCGCATCCGCAATCGTTTTGCCGGTCTGGATGCACAGCAGGATGCTCTGCATTTTGGAATCTTCCTTGGTGATATAATGGGCGTCATTGGTGGCCACCATCGGAATCCCTGTTTCCCGGGAAAGACGAATGAGCTGGGGCAGCACGACCTGGTCCTCTTCCAGACCGTGATCCTGCAGTTCGATGTAGTAGTTGCCCTCCCCGAACAGGTCCCGGTAGTACAGCGCCGTCCGCTTGGCCCGTTCATAGTCACCGGCCAAAATAGCCTTGGGAATTTCACCGGCCAGGCAGGCCGACAGGCAGATCAATCCCTCATGGTGCTGTTCCAACAAATCTTTGTCAATGCGGGGTTTGGAATAAAACCCTTCCACAAAACCGGCCGACACCATCTTGATCAGGTTTTTGTAACCTGTTTCATCTTTGCACAGCAGAATCAGATGGCTGTTGCCGTCAATGCGATTCACTTTATCAAATCTGGTGCGGGTGGCCACATACACTTCGCAGCCGATGATCGGTTTTATACCGGCCGCTTTTGCCGCATCAAAAAAAGCCACACACCCATACATGACACCGTGGTCGGTGATCGCACAGGCCGTCTGGCCCATCTCTTTAAGGTGGTCAAACATTCGGTCGATCCGACAGGCACCATCCAGCAGACTGTATTCAGTATGCACGTGGAGATGGGTAAATTGTTTCGGGGTCGTTTCAGGCATTGCTTGTTTCCTTTTCTGATGACTGGTTTTCCTGCAGTCGCTGGGCTGCCTCCTGGATGCGTTTCAGCCGATGGGCAAGCCCCGCCTTACTTACCGGCGGGTCCATCTTCTGGGCCAGTTTGGCCAACGGAAGATCCGGATACTGCATCCGCAGCTTTGCGGTCTGACGCAAATTTTCCGGAAGCGTCGCCAGTGCCCCGGCCTCTTTCAGACGCTCAATCGCGATCTGGACCTGCACCGCCGCCTGCACGCTCTTGCCAAGATTGGCTGTTTCACAATTGGAAAGACGATTGGTCTTATTGCGCATCTCGTTGTACAGGCGCTGGTCCATGATACGCATGGCCGCGCCGCCGGCTCCCATAAACGTGAGCAGATCCTCTATATGATCGGCCGCTTTGATATACACGGTATTGGCGCCTTTGCGCAGCGCCCGATGGGGATGGAAATCATGTTCTGCCAGCATAGCCTCCAATTGCTGGGAAAGGTAATGGCGGGTGGACAGGAATTCCAGGTTGTAACTTTTCTCCGGGTCGGTCATGGTACCGCAGCACAAAAATGCAGTCGCAATGAATGTCTGCATACATTTCTGGCATTTGAAATTTTCCGGCCGGATGCGCAGCGTAGGTTCTTTGCCGGAATGGCAGAACAATTCCAGCATCTTCTGGATCTCTGCCGGTTCCTTGATACTGAACTCAAACACCGCCCCCGTCGGGCGTTCCTTCCCCTGGATTTCGCCCTGGATGCCACAGCGCCGATAGACTTTTTGCGCAAACTGGGCAACGCCTTCATTTTCCGTCTGCAGCACGACACCCCGATCATCAAAATATTTACCAAAACAGGCCACCGCATAAGCGGCGGCCACGTTGCAGCACGGCTTTGTGATCCTGTGGCGCAGGATCTCATTTTTTACTTCTTGTGAAAAACTCAAACAGGTGTTCCTCCTTGACGCTTCTGCAAAAACTTACAGCGTCCGCTTTGCGTCACGGTGTTGTACACTGGGCTCATATCCCAGTTTCTGGCAAAACTCACCGATTTTCCGGGCAAATGTAATGGAGCGGTGTTTCCCGCCGGTACAGCCGACGGCAATCATCAGCTGGCTCTTGCCCTCCTTCACATACAGCGGAAGAGCGTATTCCAGCATGCTTTCATACCGGCGCAGCAACTCTTGGGATTCCGGAGCCGCCATCACATAATCCACCACCGGCTGATCCAGCCCTGTCAGATTTTTCAGTTCCGGTACATAAAACGGATTCGGCAGGCAGCGCACATCCAAAACCAGATCCGCTTCCTGGGGCAACCCATATTTGAACCCAAAAGAAACCACCGTCAGCGCCATGGGGCTTTTGCCCTTGTCCAGAAACAGACTGCAAACACGCTCCTTGTTTTGCGCCACATTCAAAAGAGAAGTATCGATAACATATTTGGCTCGATTGCGAAGCGGCTGCAACAAACGCCGTTCCCGCTCGATTGCTTCCTCGATAGACACGTGGTCCGTCACCGAGATGGGATGCTGACGGCGGGTCTCTTTATACCGGCGCTGGATCGTGCCGGTGTTCGCGTCCAGGAAGAGAATTTCGTATTCAATTTTCTTCGCGTCCAGGTCGGCCAGTGCCTGTTCCAGCTGATCGCTGTTGCGCACGCCGCGCACGTCCATGACAACGGCCACACGGCTGAGCTGGTTTTCACCTTGCAGAGCAAAGTCCACGATACGCGGCAGCAAGGCCACCGGAATATTGTCGATGCAAAAGAAGCCAATATCTTCCAACGCATTCACAGCCATAGATTTGCCTGCGCCAGAAAGTCCTGTAACGATCAGAAAGTGCATCTTCCATCCATCCCTTATTTTACCACTCGAATTTCACGTTCCAACACAAAGCCGGTTTTATCGTGCACGATCCGTCTGACTTCGTCAGTCAGTGCCACCACATCCGCGCAGGTTGCCCCGCCTTTGTTAATGACAAAACCACAGTGCTTTTCGCTGATCTGCGCTCCGCCCACCGTAAAACCACGCAGCCCGCAATCCTCGATCAACCGTCCGGCAAACGCGCCTTGCGGGCGCTTGAAAGTGCTGCCCGCACTGGGCCACTCCAATGGCTGTTTGGACCTGCGGCGTTCCAGGTATTCCTGCATCTGTGCAAGGATTTCCGCTCCATTTCCTTTTTGCAGCCGAACCGTGGCAGAGACAATGCACCAGGAAGGATTCTGTTCAAAGATGCTGGTACGGTAACCCATTTTCAATTCCGAGACCGGAAGGGAGCGAAGTTCCAGGGCATCGTCCAAAAACGAGACCTGTTCCACCACATCCTTCATTTCGCCACCATAAGCGCCCGCATTCATATACATGGCGCCCCCCACAGTCCCCGGTATGCCACAGGCAAACTCGAGCCCTGTCAGTGCCCGCTGCTGTGCCTCGGCACATAAACGGCCCAGGGTCATTCCTGCACCGGCCGTCAGAAGGACTGTATCCGCCTGGAGAATGGCCGTCACGGCAGGTGCAATGCCGCGAAGGTCCACAACGGCGCCGTCGAATCCCTCATCCGCAAACAGCGTATTGGAACCGTTTCCCAGCAAGTATACACGGGCGCCATTTTCTTTGCAGTATTGCAGCGTCTGACGAAGTTGTGCAACATCCTGGGGCGCGCACCAGAATCCCGCAGGACCACCTATCCGGAACGTAGTATGTGCCGCCAGTGGTTCCTGTTCCACAAAAGGGAGTTTTGCTCCTTGCAAGGCACTGCGCAGCGCCTTCCTGATTTGCTCGTGCATAGTAACTCCCCTTACCAAACAATCATACAGATTACAGATTTCAGATGGAACCCTCCAGTGCGGCCGCACCAATTACGCCTGCATCATTGCGCAATTCACAGGCGCGGATTTCCGGCACGCGGCCACCGGTAATATCGTGGGTTTCCTTTTCGACCTGGGCACGCACAGGCGCCAGCAGCGTCTCGCCCTGATTGGAAACACCGCCGCCCACGCAAATGACTTCAGGTTCAAAGGTATTGACCACATTGGCCAGACCGCAGGCAACATACTCCATCCAGTTTTCGACGACCTGTTTGGCCAGGGCATCCCCCTTCGCCATCGCGTCAAAAGAAGTCTTGGCGTTGACATGGTCAATGTCCGGCACCAGTTTCCACATAAGAGTGTCACTGTGTTCCTTCATGGCCGCCTTGGTGTCTTCGGTCAGGGCACGTGCCGAGGCATACCGCTCCCAGCATCCGCAACGGCCGCAGTTGCATTTCCGGCCGCCTTTCACGATCACGGTATGTCCCATCTCTCCGGCAGCAAAGTTAAAGCCGCGGACGATCTTGCCGCCCAGAATAATGCCGCTGCCGATGCCGGTTCCCAGCGTGATCACGACAGCATCCTTGTAACCCTTGGCGCCGCCCGCAATGTACTCGCCGAACGCTGCTGCATTGGCGTCATTTTCGACATACACCTTACAGCCCAGAAGTTTTTCCATATCGGGCCCAAGGTTCCAGTCGTAATAACCGAAGTTGGTGTTGTAACCGACAAAGCCGGTGGTAAAATTCACGCTGCCCGGTGTACCGATTCCCACATATTTTACGTCGGAAAAATCCACCTTATTCTCTTTGGCAACAGCGCGGCACAAATCTGCCAAAGCCTTTTCCAGGTCCGCAGCCGGACGAGGCAGCCGCGTTGCCCATGTGATCTTGCCTACAATCTCATAGTTTTCATTAACGAGGCCGGCCGTCATAGTGGTGCCGCCCAAATCAATTCCGATCGTATACTGACTCATAATATAATGCCTCCTATTTCTTCTGCACAGCGGCGGCCATGCAGTTTCAGTTCCTGTACCAGATTTTCACGGGTTGCATTGACGATCAGTTCCTGGGGAAAAGACAACTCCTCCAGCAAGCTGTACAGCGGCGGCAACGCTGTTTGCAGGCGCCAAGCGCTGTGCGCATCGCTGTCCACTGCAATGTGACAGCCATTGGCAAGACAGGCTTTCAGCAAGGCTCGCATGTTGGGGATTCCATCTTTCCGTACCGCAAAGGAGCCACCGTTCAGTTCCACGACCTTGTGGTTTTTGGCAAAGGCTTTGGTCACAAGGTCATAGTCATAACGGTAATTTTCCTGCTCGGAATGGCCGATGCAGTCTACATACGGGTTTTCCGCCACGCTCAGCCAGATCCGGTTTGCTTCCTTGCGAGTCAGCAGTCCCGGCATGCAGGGACTGTGAATGGAGGCCACCACCCAGTCCTGGGACGCCAGAATGTTCTGGGCCAGATCAAGCCCGCCCTTGGTATCCATGACGTTGACCTCCGCGCCGTACATCATGGCTACACCCTCGATGGTTCTGGGAAGCGCCGAACCGTTTGCAAAGTGCCAAATATGCGGCGCATCCGGCATGGCCGGCGCGTGATCGGTAATGGCCAGCGCGCAGTACCCGGCTTGCCTGGCTGCTGCCGCCATCTCGT
This sequence comes from Oscillospiraceae bacterium, assembly GCA_019424695.1. GTDB lineage: Bacteria > Bacillota > Clostridia > Oscillospirales > Ruminococcaceae > Gemmiger. Next base: position 89,133 of record JAHYZA010000005.1, on the reverse strand, counting down.
ACAACGTTTGAAAAGCATGGGAAGCACATAGTGTGTGCGTATGGAGGTCTGCGATCATCTGCATGGATTCGGTATCTCTCTTTTCCTGTTTTACTTATACATTACAGCGAAATATCATCCTGCAAGCCCAATTGCGCCAGCAGTTCTTTCGCCGCATTATAGCCCATTTCCTTGGTACGGTTGTTGATGGCAGCCGTTTCTATAATGACCGCCAGATTTCGGCCGGGCATGACCGGAATCAGCATGCTGGGGACCTTTACCCCCAGGATATCGTAATATTCGGTATCCAGGCCCGTGCGGTCATAATTTTTGGTTCGATCCCAGGGTTCCAGCTGTACGACCATTTCCACTTCCACGCTGCTGCGAACCGAGCCAATACCAAAAACATGTGCCACGTTGATAATGCCAATGCCGCGCAACTCAATAAAGTGCCGGATATTGGCCGGCGCCGTGCCGAGAATGCTGCGGTAGGAAACGCGACGCAGTTCCACCGCATCATCCGCGATAAGACGATGTCCACGTTTGACAAGCTCAATGGCAGTCTCGCTTTTTCCCACACCGGAATCGCCCAGGATCAGGATGCCTTCGCCATACACTTCTACCAGGACACCATGGCGGGTAATGCGCGGGGCCAGTTCGGTGTTCAGAGTAGTGATCAGGACGCCCATCAAGGCCGAGGTCATTTCGGTAGACATCAAAAGCGGCACGGAATACTGTTTGGCATACTGCATCATCTCGGAGAGCGGCTGCATATTCCGGGACAAAATCACAGCCGGCGGCTGGAAAGAAAACAATTTCTCCAGCCGCATATTCCGCAGCGAAGTAGAGAGTTCTTCCAGGTAGGACATCTCTGTCAGGCCGATGATCTGGACACGGGTATTATCAAAATTTTCATAATATCCGGCCAACAGAATACCGGGGCGATATACCTCCGTCGCTGTTACCTTGACTTTATCCAGCTCACAGGGAGTATATGCCACCGTCAGATTTGCTTCCTCCGCCAATTTTGCCAGGGATACAGAGAATTCAGACACAACCAAACGCCCCTTTCGTGAGGTATTCAATATTAGTCTTATTATACCGTACCGTCCGATTTTTGTACAGAGGTCATCCCCGCTCCCGATAAAAAAAGTACCTGCCGCAAAACGGCAGGTACTTTATCATCATGCGCTTGCACACATCGTGGCAATGCCTTTTTTCAAGAGGTTCTGCAGCCAGAGCAGCGCTTCCGCCGCGGCCCAGACAACCAGCAGATAGATCAAAAACAAAAACGCGGTATCCCGGCGGCTTAAGGCAGCCAGATCAAACTGCTCTGCCATGCGCTGAATCAGAACATGGTGCACAAGAAATACGGCGTAGGAGATCTTTGCCAACTTGGCACAAACAGCACGAGGGCCTTTGTGATCCAGATACCGGGACACCCACGCCAGCAGCGTAAATGCTACCACACTGAACAGCGCACAGGCAATTTTGCTGTCAAACCCCGCCGACAGTACGGTCCCGATGGCGCATAGCACCGCCAGGATCACCTTCCCGTTTTTCTTCATGGAAAGGTACTGCATGCCGAACATAAATTCCAGAATATGGATGGCAACCAGATGGGCATCCAGTCCTTTGCCATGTACCGGCAAACAGATGGCGAATGCCAGAATCCAGGTCAGCAGCGGTTTGTACCGCAACCCACGGGAGAGCAGCGGAAACAAAAGGTACAAAAACAGGATGCTGCCGAGGAACCATTCTCCCACGCAGGCAAAATCCATGCCTACCCAACCGGCGGCTACCGCAAAATTGTCAAGTCCCAGCACCGTAAGCAGCAATGTGGGGGATTTTGCGGCCGCGTAATAACCGGGTTTGGCGAGAAAGCGCAGCGAAAAGCACACGACCCATGCCAGCCAGAACAGCGGATAGATCGCTTTGGCCCGCTTTTTGTAAAACACCAACGGGCTTTGCGTTTCCGGCACAGTCAGGGCGAGCGCCGCTCCCGACACCATAAAAAACAGCGAGGAGCCAAAATCTCCCAGATAGATGCCAAATGGCAACACACTGGCAAAGAGCTTGTGCGGCAGTGTAAAATACCCTGTCACCGTCGCGTTAAAATGGATGATCAAAATCGCAATGAGCGCCACGGCGCGGATAAAATCCAGATAGAATAACCGTTGCTTTTTAATGATTCGACTCCCCTTTTCAGCCTTTCAGTTTATGCTTTACCAGCCGCCCCAGTTGTTTGGCAACCGCACCAGGCTGGGCAGCCGCCAGAACATATGTGTTCAAGTATTCCGTGCGCGCTGCCGCTTGCGATGCGCTTTCAAACGTAGCGCTGTAATATCCATTCTTCTGTGCCAGCAGCGGCAGAAGCCAGGCATCCTGGTCTGATTGGTTGGAAGGAACTCCTTGCGGGAATGCCGCTGCCCGTACCAGAGCCCAACCGGCGTATGGTGCCGGGGGCGGCGCTTCATTCAAAGGAACCGCTACCCGCTCAGAAAGTTCCGGTCGGATTGCACGCCACTCCTGCTGCACCCCTTGCAACGCTTTTGGCCACAACGGCAGGGCCGGACTTAAAACACCCAGCAGCGGATTCTCCGCAAAAAGTGCCACAGCTTGTTCAATCTGTTCCTCCGCCTTTTGTACGCTCTGTCGCAGATACCAGTCGGTAACCGAATCCCGTTCCGGTACGTTCAATCGGACCAAAAGAAGGCCCTGGGCCCCCCAGTCCACACTTTTGCCGTTTTCCCCCAGCCCTACAATGTAATGCCAATGAAGATTCTTCGCCAGGGCAGAAAGCGGCTGCGTGCGAAGCAGCGACCGCAACAGCATATCGAACGGATACTCCGTTTTCTCCGTCAGATATTCGTAAAGATCCCCGGCTGCGTTTCCGTCGGTGCGGCGCAGCTCATCCTCGTAGGGCGTAAAGAAACTGCGCCTTTTAAAAAACGGGCAGGCCCGGTTTTCCAGCAATTCCCGGGGGCAGGCCATAATGGGATTCACGAAAACAGATTTCAAATCCTCCGTATCCACATAGCTGTCCCATGTATATCCAAGATCTGAAAAATACTTGGTAAAACGTGTTTCATGCCGGATGACCGATTCCTCGTAGCTGCGCGGCAGCACCATCGTCTGCCAGTAATCCCAGAACGCATCCGAGCGAAGCATTTTCTGGCGAACCGCCAGAAAATGCGACTGAAGGTGTTCCGGTACCTGCCCGCCAAACCGTCGGCTGCGCATGGCATAGTGCCGCGTCAAGCCCCAGAAATCCAGTTGCGGGCGCTGTTGCATGGCATCCAGCATGGGACGCAGGGAACATACCGGACCAGCCAGGGTGTAATTCATGAGGATCAGCTCTTCATAGCCGGTTACGGTTTCACGTCCCAGTGTAAGAAGTGCCTCCCGATAGGCTCCCACATCAAATCCTGTATTTGGCCGTTCTATCCATCGGATGGATTCCCGGACAACCCAGGCACGACTTTCTTCGGACAGGGTGCCGTTCGTAACCAATACCAGGTCAGCCTCTGCACACAAAGCCCGAATCGCAAAGCGGCAGGGCTCGTCCAGCGAGCCCTGCGCATCGTAGTGAAAATAGATCACCAACCGCTTCATGAGATCAATCCTCATACGGGCCGTGGCGCGGACCAAACACAGCCCGTTTGGTAGCCATCAATCCCTTGTATGCCGGTCCCGGAAGATTGTCCCGCAGCCAGTTGCGTGCATGGCGACGCCGGGTGTTGGAATACGGGCCATACACACCAAACCAGTGCTTCTTGGCAGCAAAAGCCGTCGCTGCCGTTGCTGCCGCCCAGAACGTAGTGCAGTCGAACACCCGCGCCAACGGACGGATCATTCCGTTGGCATACGCCTGCATGGTATCGTTGCGTAATGCTGCAAAAGAACTGCTCATCACGACAGCAGGATAATACCCGGCTGCCTGCGCCACAAAAGGATAAACGCGCTCAATGGCATGGCTGATCGTGCCATCCTGGGGCAGCGGCTCCGGCGGGAAATCCGTGTGCTGCCAACCGTGTGCAAACAGCGGTTCCAGCGCCTTGGGGCGGAACCAGAACACGCTGCCAAACGGTGCAATGGGAGATTCTTCACCGGAAATGGGAACGTCCAGTCCCAGATCTTTCATCAACTTTTTGGTGTTCTCAAAGTTGGGGCCCCAACCGCCGGAACACATATTCATAAAGTACAGGCCATGGGTGGGATACGGCGGGCACAGAATGCCCAGATACGGATCATTTTCAAACTCGCACAGCACATTCAGCACATGAGCTGCATTTTTGCAAACGTTCTCGTTGCAGACATATCCGAAACTGGCCCCGACACTGCCGGGCTTGGTCTGGATCGCCTTTTTGTCATGCATAAAGCACGCATAGTCATACTCTTGAAGGCCGGGAGCCAAATCGCACAAGAAAGCCGCAACGTCCCGGCCGCGGTTTTCGACCACCCGCACGGTCACGCTATGCACATTTGCGCCCGCGAAAGCCTGTTCAATCTGTGCCTTTTTCTCCTCGCTGTTGGTGGAAATAAAGACATCGGTCTGCGGCGGGAACTTGGCTGCAAAAGCAAGGCTCTGGTCTAGCATATCCATAAAATACAGGTGCATGGCCAGCGCAATACGCCGCTGCGCGCAGAGTTTCTGAGCCTGTTCCGGGTTCTGTACCGTGGGCTGAATAATCCGGGTCAACCCCAGGTTCCGGGTGAACTCATGGGGGTGCATGGTGCGGATCATGTTTTTCCAGATCAAATCCAACGGATAATCCGTTTCATCCCGCAGATAATCGTACAGTTCCCGTACCGGTTCGCCGGCTGTATCATTGAGGTACGCTTCCAGCGGGTGCATAAAGCTGCGGCGCTTGAACAGCGGACACTTCTTATCACGCAGAAGGCGCACCGGGCACACCAGAAGAGGATAATCGGTGAACTCTTTCAGATCGTCTGTTTTTACATAGACATCCCACTTGAATCCGCGATCCGCAAACTGCTTGGTAAATACCGCTTCGTACCGCTGTACCGAATCGGTATAGCTTTCGATCATCGGCATTTCATTCCAGTATGCCTGCAGTTCGGCGCTCTGGATAAAGCGCTTGCGGTATACGATGAAATGGGATTGAATATGCACCGGCAGATACCGGTACAGATGCTTGCCTTTAAACGGGTTGGTCTTGGCACCATGGTGTATAGTCAGACCCCAGAAATCCAGGTCCTCCTCTTGTGCCATCGCGTCAAACATTTCCTTCAAGGGGCGCACCGGTCCCATAAGAGTGGAGTTCGTCATAACAATCTCGTCAAATTCCGAGAGCCGCTCCCAGCCATAATGGTCAAGCGCCGTCTTATAGGCCCAGACATCCAACCCTTTATTTTCACGCACAAGAATCTGGTCCGTGAACTGCGAAAACGCCTGGCGCCCCTGGTCGCTGAGTTTTCCGTTGCAGACAACCACCAGCTCGCTCAGGTTTTTTGCGAGGTCGGCCAAATAGTAGGTGATGAAATCATCCACATCACCGTTTTTCTCATAGAAGAAGAAGATTCCGAGTCTTTTCATGTCCGTTCCTTTTCGAGAATTTGGTTGATCTTGGTGGCATCGCCCCAAGTCCCCGGGCTGTCATACGGACGGTCGGGAAACGCACCGTAATCCAGTTTGATTTTATACTGTTTTTCTTTCAGGAAGCCTTCCACGCGGTCCGCCAGGGATTGCGGCTTTCCGGTACAAACATTGATAATGCCGTTGATCTCAGTCTGCACACTGGCGGCCACGATCATATTGGCCAGTTCTTCCACGTCGACAAAGTCATACAGATTCTTGCCGCTGGTAAACGGGAAGGTCTTTTTCCCCTCTTCTTCTGCCTGCGCCAGTTTGGCAAAAATCGAACTGCCGTGTGCCTCGTCGCCGGTAATGTAATACGCACGCAGCCAGTGCAGCTTGCAGGGGCCGCCCTCCATCGAGAGCATCAGGCTCTGACGCAGCGCATTTTTGGCGATGCCATACTGACTCTGCGGTTTACAGGGCGTGCTTTCGTTGATTGGTCCCTCCCAGTAGCCGACCTCATGCATCGTTCCCATGACACTGAGCGCCTGCAGACCGCCTTCCACCAGATTGTTCAGGAACACAACATGGGACGAAAGATCCCGCATGTGAGCCGGAGAATTGTGGCGGAATCCATCGCGCCACGCCAAATGGATGCAGATATCCGGGCTGCCCAGCTGCCGGTAAATATCCCGGTCTCCGCTGAAGATCGCCACATCACAAAACTCTGCCCGATCATCCAGCCCTTTAAAGGCAAAATCCGACGCAATCACACGATATCCTCGGTCCAGCGCGTTTTTTACAACGTGGCGTCCAATATACCCCGCTGCGCCCGTTACCAAAATCGTTTTCATGGCAGTTCCTCGCTTATTTTCTGCTTTGTTTGCTTGTAAAAAGATCATACAGGCCCTGCATATGAAGCTGATAAAGCAGCAGTGCCGCCGTTTTCTTTTTATTTTGCCCTGTCCCTTGCCAAAAGTCAAGTGCATGGGCACTGTATGTTGCAAGGATTTTGCGCAGCGTCCGCCAGGCATAGCGGCGCAGCGCAGCAGGGGCCTTTGCATCCCGCAACTGGTGCATCAAAAAGGTTACCGCCTCTGCCCGGCGCAGCGCCCATAGTTTGCTGCGTTCCGATGCAGGGCAACGGCTTTGAACAGCACCATACTCGGCCGCCATCCACGGTTCCAGCGCCGCGATCCGTGCCCGCAGCGCCTGAGCCGACTGACAGACTGAGGTGCTTTGTGCGCCTTCATAGTGGAGGTACACATCATCGGGCAGATAGACGGCCCGGTCTGTTTGGGCGTACAAGGTCATATTGAAAATGAAATCTTCCAGCCCGTAACGGCACCGTTCATCGAAGCGGACATCTTGCAGCAGCTCCCGGCTGTACAGTGCATTCCAGACGAATTGCGGTCCGCTGTTTTGCAAAAACACAGCATATCCATCCTGCCACATACGGCAGATGTTTCCCGGAGCATGTTTCTGTTCACAGAATCGTCCGTCTGCCGCTTCCCGGAACAACTGATAATTGCCGCGCACGATCTCGGCCTGTTCACGCTCTGCTGTTTCATACAAACGCAACAAAGCCCCCGGTAAAAATCTATCATCGTCATCGCAGAAGGCAATATATTCGCCCCGGGCAATACTCAGGCCGCGGTTTCGCGCTGCACAGATTCCGGCGTTTTTTTGTGTAACAACCCGGATTCGGTCATCCTGCGAAGCCAACCGATGGCAGATGGACGGCGTAGTGTCCGTGGAGCCATCGTCGATCAGAAGAAGCTCTATGTCTTCCATTCCCTGTGCCAGAATGGAGTCGACCGCCGTCTGCAAAGTGGCTGCGGCGTTATATATCGGTATGATAATGCTGATCCGTGTCGCCACCCAGCGCTCGTTCCTTTCCGATTTATTTTTTCATGGCAAGATACAGCCGGTCATAGGGGAAGGGCCCCGGAAGCAATCTTGCCATAAAGCCGATTTTCCATCGGGCCTGCGACAAATCTTTCTTGAGAGCCCCGGGATGGGTCAGATACCATCCCAAGGATTTCGGAGATGCTAAAGGATAAACACCGCCGTCCTCAACGGACAGATCTCCCAACAAGTTCACCTGCTCCCGGCTCGGTCTTCCCACCATCTGCAAAAATGGTGCGATCGCCAAATCGGGGCCAAGCGGAATCTCTGTCAGAACGCTCTGACGCCACGCTTGTACAAAAGCCAGTGCTCCCTGCTGGATCTCCGCAATAACCGGTTCGACGGTGACGCGTTCTCTTTGCACCGCAATGCTTGTTCCTTGCCGACAATACCCTACGGTGGCGCCAACGTCCTCTGAAATCATTCGTTCCAGTAAGGGCTGCCCCATCCAATATAGCCCTTTTCTCTCCTGCACCAAGGTGAGGAATACCTTCGTGCGCACGGGGGAAAGGCGTGTCCGAAGCCGTTCGTCTCCCGAAAGCTGAAGCCCGCACAACCGGATTCCACAAAGAGACTCCAGCAACATTTGGGTAGTGCCGCCGCTCCCGATGTCCACAAGGATGTCCCCATCCTGCAAACCGCTGTTTTTTAAATACTCCAGCACCAGCAGGGCATCCTGCGGCGGCTGTAATTCTTTCATCAATTCCGCCAGATTTTCCGGAACCTGACCAGGGCAAAGTTCTTTCAGATTAAAGCATACTTCTGCCCACGCAGGCGGGCAGGAAGTACCGCAGTAAGCGGCAATCTGTGTGCCGCTCAAAATCTGACGCGGTAAAGCATTCGCAAGCAGTTCATACTGCTGCTTTGCCAAAAGCGCAGGGCACAGACTCCGCCGGGAAATTTGCAAATATTGCGTTTTTTCGCCAGGGTATAAAAGTGAATAGACGGCGCGTGTCAAATACATATCCCGCGCCAAAAAGAATATGCGGGCCTTTGGCTGTTCCCTTCTCCATCTCTGAACCCACTGGCAGAACGCCACTTCCAAGGGACCCAGCACGGAAAAGCCCAGTGCCTTCCCGTCATAACAAGTTCCTGACAGCCGGTTCTGTACAAAGGCCCGCACCGCACCAGACGAGAAATCCTTACCGGAGACGCACCCGGCCACCGGAACCGGGGCTGGCAGATGCCAGGCGCGAATTCCCGCAAGTGCAGCCCCCAAAACGTCGGCACGCCAGCTGTCTCCCACAAACAGAACCTGCCTGGCTTTCAGCCCGGTTTCCCGCAAAAAGCGCCGGAACAGTCCGCCGCTCCGTTTCTGCACGCCGTAAGAGCAGGATACAAAACCGCCCTCCAGCATATCATACCCACACCGGATCAGCATCCCATGAATCTGCTCCGGCGGCAAATACATATCAGAAATAAAATAGATTCGCTTGCCCTGCGCATACAGTGCGCGGACTGCTTCCAGAACCGGAAGATTGGGCACCGCTGCCTCCCCCTCGAGGGCACATTCCCGGGATGGGTCTTGTCCCATAAGAACCGGTTGTTCATAGATTTGAGCAAGCGTCACTTCCTGTTGTGCGGCAGCACGTGCCTGCTGCTCTGCTTTGACGCGGTTCGCGGCAAATTCCGCACCAGCCAGCAAAAAGAGGTCTGTGGGTTTGCCTACATCCCGCTTCAGCAAAGTGTCAAACACATCGAACGCCACCGCGTCGTAGGGGGCAGCCAGGCGAACGATTGTTTTTTCAAGATTCATCATGGCAAATAAGAAATTTCCGGGAAGAAACAGACGCCTTCCCCAAAGCCTTTCCAGATCGTTGCAATGCGCTTCATTCGATGGCCGCGTCTGTCACGCAATACCTGTAATGTATGCCACAGATCTTTGGCCAGCAGCCACAGCCAGCCACGAATCCCTTCTCTTCTATACAAAACCACATCATTACGATAAAAATAGTGATATCGGTCCCAGCGGGAAGGCGCATCCGTGGCAATATTTACCGTGCCGGGATTCTGCATGGCATGAATCACACGGCTTTCCGGAATGACATAGCAGGGCTGCTCCCGGGAAATACGGCGTGTGTATTCCCAGTCATCCGACCAAATGAAAAACGCAGCAATGGGCAGTCCATATTTTTGAACCATTGCCACCGGCAAAAACAGCGACACAAAGCTGGCCATCACAGAAGGAATTTTTCTTCCGTCATACTTTTCCAAATCCGTGTAAGGGGAACTGCGCTGCCGGTTCATGGGTTGGTCGGTGCCATCCGGCGCCAGCGCCCGGCTGGACAGCCACCCGTAATTGCCCTGCAATTCCCGGTCAGCCTGCAGCAACATTTCCAGCGCTGCCGGCTCGGGAATAGTGTCATCATCCATCAGCCACAGGGCATCATATCCGGCCAATGCAGCCTCCCGGGTCCCGTAAGCAAAGCCCCCGGCGCCGCCCAGATTGCGGCCTGTATTTCTGTAAATCAGATTGGGCAGATTCATTCCGCGAACCGCCTGCTCCGTACCGTCTGTGCTGGCATTGTCAATGACCCAGATGGCAGAAAGCGGCACCGTCTGTGCAGCCAAAGCCTGCAAACATTGCCGCAGTAGCGGCAGACGATTATAAGTCACCACCACCGCAGCGACCTTCATTGGTTCAATCATGATTGTTCGGGAAGAACTTTCGTTTTACAAACGAAAAGCCCTTATGCAGCCAGTTCTGATGTTCCATATATACAAGGTCCAATTCTTCATAACTGATATTGTTTGTCATAAGCCAGGCATCCAGCAAGCGCTCGCTTACAAAACCAAAAACCCGCTTGTCGTTATCGGAATACCCGGTCATGTCCAGTTCCCGTTCCAGCTCGAACAGAATATCAAACAACCAGGTGCAGTAGTGGCACAGCAGTTCGCGCTTCATCACAAACATATTGAAGTGATGACCGTGTGTTTTGGACATATACAAATCATAGGCAGGCAGATACTCTGGACATTTCCGCTCAATAATGGATCGTGTCACGGCGAGGTCCTGCTTATGATGCGCATGGATATATTGCGTATAATTGGTTTCGATGAAATAGTGTCGTTCTTTCGGCAGCACCACATTGGTTGTCGCCAAAATGGTCCCCAGTTCCTCGTGTCCGATCACACGCTCTTTTTTGGGGGCGAGAATGCTTTTCTTTCGGCTTCCGAAATAGCGGCGATAATGAACAATGCCGATATAATCAGAGTCAATATTATGCGCGGCCCAGTAAAGGCCGGTCAGTTCACAAAAATTGGCATTGCGCTCCGATATATTTTCGCCTGTGTCATCCCCGATATATCCTATCGCCGGATGAACGGCATGCCCCATCTGAACCGGAAGATACATCGGATCATCCGGCACCCAGTATGGCTTATGCGTGGCAATGATTATGGTCGTCTGCAAAGTGGTCTCCCCGCTTCGTTTTTGCGGCTCACGGGTGGTTTTTCCCATACACCGCTTGGCTTTTCACGATACTTTGACTATACATAGAATTTAGTATAGCGCTTTTTCGTCAGAATACAAGTTACAGAACGGTAACCGCCTTATTCGCCGTCCGCGTCAAACTGTTCCTGTTCCTCAGCCAGCCGCTCCCACTCATCATACAGTTCCTGTTGATGAAAGCGTGTGTCTTCCAGTTCATCACATTTATCCCGCAGCAGCAGATGATCCCGCAGCACTTCCGGATCATTGATTTCGTTTTCCAGTTCCACAATGTGTGCACCCAGTTCTTCGATCTCGGTCTCTACCGCTTTCAAGCGGGCGCGAACCTCGGCGCGTCGCCGGCGCTGTTCTTTGCCGTACCCCTGCCGTTTTGCAGTTTCCTCCGTTTTGCTCTTTTCAGCCGGAGGTGCCGCATTACGGTTTTTGAACGCCTCAAAGTTTGCGTAAAAGTTTGCTTTCCCATCTTCCAGATACAAAATGGGGCAGGCCAGTGTCTGCATCAGATACCGGTCATGGGTGACCAGAAGCAGCGTGCCCGCATATTCCGACAATGCCTGTGTGAGACTTTCCCGCATATAGATATCCAGATGGTTGGTCGGCTCATCCAGGAACATCAGGTTGGGGCGTTCCAATGCCAGTTCTGCAAAGCGCAGACGGGCCAGTTCTCCACCGGACAATTGCGCGCAGTCTTTGAATACATCTTCCCCTCGATATCCGAATCGTGCCAGATGACTGCGCACTTCCAGTTCTGTAAAGCGCGGATACTGGTTCCAGATGGCATCGATAACACGACCGGCACGCCGTGCCTGCTGCTGCGTGAATACCCCCGGTTTGGCACCACTGCCCAACCGGACCATGCCTGCGCTGGGACGACGTTTGCCATCCAACACCTGCAAAAGCGTGGATTTTCCCGTCCCATTCGGGCCGGCAATGATCAACTTATCCCCGCGGTGGACCGTATAATCCAGACCGTCGATCAGGGTCCGCTCCCCGATACGAACCGTCAGATTTTTCATGATGATCAGTTCATCATAGGGTTCGATATCATACTCGAAACGGAAGTTCAGCTCCCATGCTTCCGCAGAAGGCGCCTCCACAATTTCCAGCTTTTCCAGCTGCTTGCGGCGGCTCTGCGCCATTTTGGTGGTAGAAGCACGAACAAGATTCCGATCAATGTAGTCCTGGAGTTTTGCGGCTTTTTCTACTGCTGCATCGTGCATTTTCTGCTGCCGCTCATCGGCAGCCTGACGCTGCGGCAAATACGCCGAGTAGTTGCCCCGGTACGTGTTGATCCTTTTCCCGCGCAATTCCCAGATTCGCGTGCAGACCGCATCCAGAAAATACCGGTCATGACTGACGACCAAAACCGCGCCGCGGTATGTTTTGAGGTAATCCTCCAGCCAGTCCATTGTCTCAATATCCAGATGGTTAGTGGGTTCATCCAAGATCAAGAGATCCGGTCTTTCCAGCAAAAGACGTGCCAGGCGCAGACGCGTCTGCTCTCCGCCCGAAAGAACACCGGCAGGCTTTTGCCACGTATCGGCCGGGAAGCCCATACCATTAAGCACCTTTTTGATCTGCGTATCCATCTGGTAGGCGTCCATTGCATCAATTACCGCATTGCAATGGGTAATGTCCTCCTGCACACGCTGATTTTCCGGATGAAGCGCCAATTCCTTCTGAAGCGTTTCCAACCGTTCCATCGCTTTCAAAGCCGGCGCAAAGGCCAGGCGAATGGTTCCGTAAACATCCAGCGCCGGGTCAAGACGTGCGTTCTGTTCCAGATACCCGCAGGTGACGCCATTGCCAAAGGCGGCTGTACCGGTATCCGGCAGACTTTCTCCGTATAAGATCCGCAGAAGTGTGGTTTTTCCAGTTCCGTTGGCACCAATGATTCCGATTCTGTCGCCGCGCTCCACTGTGGCATTGACATCCTGCAGAACCTCATGTTCGCCAAAGCTTTTTCCCAATTGTTGCAGTTCCAGCAGCATAACGGTTCCTTCCCGATTCCCCTCTCCCAAAAGATGCCGCTGCCTTTTAAAAGCAGCGGCACACAGCCCGTGACCGCCCGTCCCGGGCTGTTCAGGCTTCGTTGCTGTGGCGGCGATTGCGCACACCGATGTTTTCCAGTTCCTCTGGTTCCATTACAATTTTATACAATTCCTCGTAGGAATGGATTTCATATTTGGGATGGATATCCGTTGCATTCTCTTCGTTTTTGAAATTGACCCAGCAGGTATCCAGTCCCGCGTTCTGCCCGCCCTTGATATCGGCCAGAAGATCATCGCCAACCATCAGTACGCGGCTGCGGTTGGAAATTCCCAAGTCCTTGAGCACGTGTTCAAACAATTTGGCCGAGGGTTTGGCTGCACCGACCTTCTCGGAAATATAGATGCCATCCATGTATTTTTCCACGCCAGAGTCGCGGATACGCGCCTGCTGTACCATGGCTGCACCATTGGAAACGGTGGCCAGCGTTGCCACCTCGCCCAATTCCTCCAGCACATTCAGTGCCCCCGGAATCAGGTCGGCGTGCGTGGCAAGCAATTCCTCGTACCGGTCATTCATGGCGTGGCTCTTACCATTATCCGGCAGTCCCATCGCCTGTAAGAAACGCAAAAAGCGGGTCTGGAACAGTTTTGCCTTGTTCAGCTTCCCTTTTGCCAGCGCATCCCACAGTTCCCGATTCACTTTGTGGTAAACTTCACAAGTCTGTGCATCATGCGGCAGTTCGTATTCCATCAACATATCCGTCAAAGCCTGACGCTCCGCCGCATCAAAGTCCAATAGTGTGTTGTCCACATCCAGTAAAACGCATGTGTAAATTGCCATTTTCTTCTTTGTTCCTCTCGCTCAATTCGCACGGTTCCGCACTATATACACAGCACCGTTTCGCAACTGATCATGAATTCTCTGCTTTGGAAGAATCCGATGACGAAGCAGGCGAAACCGTAGCCGTAGGCGTGGGCAACGGCGTAGACGCCGGTGCAGGCGTGGGGGTAGGTGCCGCCGAAACGCTCAACACAAAAACTGCCTCCGCCCCGTTATTGGTAGCACGGATATGGTAAGTTCCCTCCTGATTGGCTGTAAAGGTCACCTGATCTCCGGTAGCACTCCAGGAAGTTTCATCACAACGCCAGGACACCTCACCCTGCTTGTTCTGCACATTGGCGTTCAGCGTCGTGCTCCCGCCCGCCGTGATCGTACTGGTTCCGCTGATGCTGATCGCCGTCGGATCTGCCTGAACAGTCACCGTGATCTGGGCCGTGGAGAACGTACCATTGATTTCAATGCCTGCACGCACAACATAACTGCCTGCATCGCTGGGCGTAAAGGTAAACGTACCGCCATTCTGCTGCAGCTCATCGTTGACAGACCACTGAACATTGGTATTATCGTAGTTCTTGCCGCCCAGTTTTACCGTCGCCGTAATGGAGATGGATTCCCCTTTCTTGATGGTAGAATCGCCACGATCCAGGGTCAGTTCCACTCTTGCATCATTGAACATGGCTGTAACGGAAATATCCTTTTTGACCACGTCGTATCGGGTGGCGTCGGTGACGCCGTCACTCCATTTATAGAAAGTATATCCTTCTGCCGGTACGGCGGTGACGCTGACCTGCGAGCCGGACTCCGCCTGAATTTCCAGGCTGGTAACACCGGTCTTTCCGTTACCGGTCAGGGTTCCCTTGGAGGCATCCTCCACCGCATAGTTGGCCGTAAATTTGGTCGGCGTGGCCGAGGGTGTGGGAGAAGCGCTGCTTCCCGCCGCAGCCTGGGCCGCACGCTTGGGAATATCGTTCGTGTCCGGACGGGTATCATCGGTCTGATACGCATGGGACTTCACATACTCCAGCACTGCATTGGCTCCCGCCGCATTCAGCGTACCGGTAGAACCGTCCACATAACTGGCTTCTCCATATCCCTTGCTGTCCTTGAGAACTTCGGCCAGGTTCAGATATTTGTACCCCAGCTCATCACAGGCCGCTGCAATGGACTGGTTGAACTGATCGATCAGCGTCTGTGTCTGCGCCGCATTTTCACTGTCTTGGGTGACAGGGGGAATCGCACAGGCAATCAGATCACAATACGAATAGGAGTTTTTGATATTTTGCAGGGCCTGTTTGTAGTCATTCATGAATTCATCAACCGTAACAGAGCCATCCACATCCTTGCTGCCAATCATGACATATACGCGGCGCGCTTTCATCTTGGCGATTGCCTGCGGGATCGTGTAGGTGTTGGCATCATCCTCGAAAGCAACACAGCTTTCCTTGAGGAAATTGGAAATTTTCAAATCATCCTTGCCCACATACTGATCCAGGGTAATACGGCCGTCTTTTTGCAATGCCAAGGCTGTACGATCCCCGGCAAACAAGCTGGAGGTTATATACGAATCGTCCGCAGACGCATCTTTCAAAATCGATTCCAGGCTGGTGTCCAACGGGTAAAGATCCGGATCGTAGGAGTCCTTTCCTCCGGACAAATTCAGGCTTTGAGGCAGAATCCACGCCAGCACAAAACTGATAACCACGGCCAGCACGCACACAGCCAATACAATACAGGCTTTGCGTTGAATGGGGCTGAGACCGGACGCGGCACGGGACTGTTTACGGCTCATGGGGAACAGTAACCTCCTTGGTTGTAACGTAAGAGCATGGCAAGCCATACCCCACCTAGTATAAACGAAATCATTATATCATAAAAACAATCTTTTGAATACATATTTTCCAAAAATGTAACGTATTACAATTTTATTACAAATGAAAAAAGGTGGAGACGGCCATACAGCTGTCTTCACCTTTTTGCTCAGGATAAAAGCATCCGGTCATTGGCAAAATCGCCATCGCTGACCTGCTCAAAGCGTTTTAACAGATCCCCAACTTGCAAAGTAGCCTTTTCCTCATCGCGAACATCGTAAATCACGCGGCCTTCATACATCATGATCAACCGATTTCCATAGCGGATCGCATCCTTCATGTTGTGCGTGATCATCAGGGTGGTCAGATGGTTCTCATGGACGATCTTATCGGAGAGTGCGAGAACTTTTGCCGCTGTTTTGGGGTCCAGCGCCGCAGTATGTTCGTCAAGAAGCAAAAGCCGCGGCTTCTTCAGCGTTGCCATCAGCAAGGTGACGGCCTGACGCTGACCGCCGGAAAGAAGTCCGACCTTGCTGGTCATGCGGCTCTCCAGGCCCAAATCCAAGGTCTGCAGCAGTTTGTAATATTCCTCATGTTCTTTTTTGGTAATACCGCTGCGAAGCGTCCGTGCCATACCCCGCCGGGCCGCCAAGGCCAAATTTTCATCGATTCCCATGGTGGCGGCCGTTCCCATCATCGGGTCCTGAAACACACGCCCGATATATTTGGCACGCTGGTGTTCCGACAGGCGGGTCACATCTTTCCCGTCGATGATGATTTTTCCCATATCAATGGGCCATACCCCGGCCACCGCATTGAGCATCGTGGATTTTCCTGCACCATTCCCGCCAATCACGGTAACGAAGTCGCCATCTTCCAGTTTCAGATCCAAACCATTAAGGGCCACTTTTTCGTTGACGGTACCGGCGTTGAAGGTTTTGTATACATTTTTGATTTCAAGCATTGTTTTTCTCCCCCTTCTTTACGCTCGGTTTGGTAAAGTAGCGGCCTTTCCAGTACGGGACCGTCAGGAACACAGCAACGACCAGCGCTGTGAGCAATTTCAGATCATCGGTAGACAGACCCAGACGCAGCACAAAGGTCATGACCATGTAGTAGATAATGGCGCCAATGACGGCGGCAATCAGCTTGAGCGCAAAATTGCGGAACACCTTTCCGAAAATCACTTCTCCGATGATGACGGCGGCCAGGCCGATCACGATAGCGCCCCGCCCCATATTGATGTCGGAAAACCCCTGATACTGCGCCAAAAGCCCACCGGACAACGCCACCAGACCGTTGGAGATCATAAGTCCCAGCACCTTGGCGAAGCTGGTATTGATGCCCTGGGCACGGGCCATGTTCTGGTTGGCCCCTGTAGCACGAAGGGAGCAGCCCAGCTCGGTGCCAAAGAACCAGTAGAGTATGGCCACCAGAACCCCACAGAAAATCACCAGGGTCAGCAGCGGATTGTTCAAAGCCGTTTCCCGTACATACCGCGCGGACACCAGCAGATTGTACTTATCGACACTTACGGGAAGATTTGCTTTACCGCCCCCCGTACCGGTGCCCATAATCCGCAGATTTACAGAATATAAAGCCAGCTGGGTCAGAATGCCAGACAGAATAGCCGGGATTCCACAGGCTGTGTGGAACAAACCGGTCACCATACCGGCCAGCATACCGGCCAGTGTGGCCGCCAAAAGCGCAAGGCCCACCGGGACGCCATTCAGCACCAGTACGACGCAAACTGCGCCGCCGGTTCCCAAAGAGCCGTCCACAGTCAGATCCGCAATATCCAGAACCCGGTAGGTAATATAAACACCGATTGCCATAATTCCCCAAATCAATCCCTGCGCTACGGCACCAGGCATCGAATTGAGCAGTGAAGTCAAGAATTCCATCAGAAAAACATCCTCCGTCCGCTGTATTTTTATAGCACCAAAACAGCGGGGAAAGGGCGCAGGCCCTTTTCCCGCTGTCAATATGCTTCCCTTTTACTCAGCGATTGCCTCGTAGCCTTCCGGCGGAGTCAAGCCAAGAGCTTCACAGTTTGCCGCATTATATTTTTTGGTGACGTTGGGAGCAAACTCTACCGGCATTGTCGAAATGTCTGCCCCTTCCGCCAAAATCTGATACGCCATTGTACCGGTCTGATACCCCAGGTCATAGTAACTGATAGACAGCGTTGCCACGCCACACCCTTTGCAGATACCTTCTTCACCAGCGATCACCGGTACTTTGGCCGGAAGCACCACATTGGCAATTGCCTCTGTGTTGGAGGCAGCTGTATTATCGGTAGGAATGTAAATAACATCGGAAGCATCTGCCGCCGTCTGCGCTACAGAAGTTACATCATTGGTATCCGTAAAGGCATATCGTGTCACCGTATAACCTGCATCTGTCAGGTAGCCCTCCATCACATCACACTGATATACCGAGTTTGCTTCCGCGCTGCAGTACAGCAATCCTACATTAACCGCATCCGGGAACAGTTCCTGAATCATGGCCGCTTGCTGATCCAGCGGTGCAAGGTCCGAGGTACCGGACACATTGCCACCTACCGTACCGGTCCAGTCACTGATATCCAGCGCCGTTGCATAGTCCGTAACAGACGTGCCCAGAATCGGAATGTCCGAGGTCGCCTGCGTAGCAGTCTGTAACGGTGCCGTCGCATTGGCCAGAATGAGATCCACATCCGCCGAGACAAAGCCGTTGATGATCGTGGAGCAGTTGGCGGTGTCACCGGAGGCATTCTGTTCATCAAAAGTGACGCCATCCTCCCCCAGCTTTTCCGTCAACGCGTCTTTAAAGCCCTGCGTCGCAGCATCCAGAGCGTCATGTTGCACCAGCTGGCAGATACCGATGCGATAGGTCTGCCCGTTTTCTGCACTCACAGTGGAAGTTTCAGTCGTGCTGGCTGCGGACTGTACCTCGGAAGAGGTTTCTGCCGTAGATGCAGACCCGCCGCAGGCCGCAAGACTCATGGCCATAGTGGCAGCAACCAGTAAGGAAACAGCTTTTTTCATCATTCTTCCTCCAAACTGCATCGGCGCCGCGCTCAGCTTGTGCTGTATACTCCCTCCGCTTCGCCGATTTAATGCTTTAAAGTATAGCACACTTTACCCCTTTAAAGCAACATGCTATTTGCACAAAATTCCCGTGCATTTTCCGTGATTCTTGTGCAGGATCTTTCCGCACGCAAAAAAAGAGCAGACAGAAAATTTCTGTCTGCTCCTTTTTGCTCTCTCAATCGCCAAAACATGCGTTTTCTACTTTTTGCAAAAGTTCCAAAAAACGGGCAGGGCTACTGGCATGCCGTAACGCGTCCACCAGTGCGTTACGCCCCAGCAGGTTGACCAGTCTGGCAAGAATCTGCAGATGCAGACCGTCTTCCTCCGGCGGCACCGCAATCATGAACAAAAGATCCACCGGTAGGCCGTCCGGTGCGCCCCAGTCCACCCCACGGCGCAGGGTAAGTGCCGAAATTCCCGGGGCCGATACCCCCGCATTCACGGCATGGGGCAGCGCGATCCCCTCTCCAATCGCTGTAGTACCACCGAATGTTTCACGCTGGCATACCGCATTGTAATAGGCGGTACCGTTGGTAATAACGCCGATTCCCTCTTGCAGTTCCACCAGGATTCCCAGCACATCCGCCGCATTATCAATATTGGCGTATAACAAAATTCCCTTGGGGTCCAGCAGCTTGCTAACTTTCATGGTCTATTCCCCTTTGCCCGTTTTTCACACATCGGTGACTTTACGGATCAGCTTGTATAAGTACTCCCCCACAGCGCCTTCGGAACAGGTGCAAGTTGTCACCTCGTCGGCGGTGGCTTTGACTTCCGATGGGGCGTTGGCAACAGCTACGGCGTAACCGGCCGCTTTCATCAGTTCGAGATCATTGTAGTAATCGCCAATGACAATGGTTTTCTTCTGTGACCGGTTCATCAGGGCACACAGATCGTGCATCCCCGTTGCCTTGCTGACGCCTCCCGGCATGATTTCCAGATAAATATTATTGGTCGCCAGGAAATAGTTATCGCGCCCATAATATTTCGTCTTGGCATACTGTCCCAGCTTGCGGATGGTTTCCGGATCAGAAGCAAACACCACTTTGACCCAGCCATCCGGCACACACTCAATCGGGCAAGCGATGCTGCCCAGATGCTCGTCGACCTGGTGAGCATGGGTATATTCGTTGGCACGGATGACATACATTTCTCCATTACCTGCCATCACTTCCACACCCATACGCGGAAATTTTGCCAGAATATCGGCAATGGCAGTCGTGCCCTGCTCACGATTCAAGGTAGAACGGTGCAACACCGATTCCGTCGAGAAGTCGTAGAGCAACGCGCCGTTGCAGGAAATGGCCGGCAAAGAAAGCTGGATTCCGTTAAGCGCCGCACGGATGGACTCGGGCGGGCGGCCTGTTGCCACAGTAAACAGGCCGCCCATCTCGATGAACAGCTGAATCACCGTCTTGTTGCAGGCGGGCAATCCCTCCTTGGCAGTAAGCAGGGTATTATCCATATCGCAGATGACAAGATAATCACTGAGTGCTGATTTCATGCACGGTGTTCCTTTCTTAGCCGATTCAGAAATTCCGTAAAATACGGGGGAAGCGGCGAATCAAATTGAATCCATTTCCCGGTTGTGGGATGTACGAACCCCAGTTCTTTGGCATGCAGGCATTGTCCATTCAGGCTTTTGATGCAGTTACGGGGACCGTAGACGGCATCTCCTGCCAGTGGATGTCCGATGGACGCCATGTGCACACGAATCTGATGGGTGCGACCGGTCTTCAGCTGGCAGGCAATGTAGGTAAAATTGCCGTACCGCTCCAGTACATGCCACCCCGTATAAGCATAGCGGGCACCTGCTGCCCCTTCCGCAACGACCGCGATTTTCTTACGGTCACGCGGATCACGTCCCAGCCATGCTTCCACATAGCCCTCGTCCTCTTTGAGATTCCCATATACCACCGCATGATAAACCCGATGGATGCTGTGTACGCTCATCTGAGCGCTCAGGGCCTGATGTGCGGCATCCTTCTTGGCAATCACCAGCAATCCGCTGGTATCCTTATCAATGCGGTGCACGATTCCGGGACGGATGGCCCCGCCAATACCGGATAACTGCCCCGCGCAATGATACAGCAACGCATTGACCAGCGTCCCATCCGGATTGCCCGGCGCCGGATGCACGACCATTCCTTTGGGTTTATTCACCACAATGATATCGGCATCTTCATACACGATGGAAAGCGGAATGGCCTGAGGAATCGCTTCAATGGGTTTTGGGTCGGGCAACGCAAGCAGATATTTTGCCCCGGGGCAAACCTTTTCCTTTTTGTTGACAGCCCGCCCCTCCTGCGTCACCAGTCCCTGCTCCATCAATGATTGCAGCGCGTTCCGGGACAGGGTCGGGCATTGCCCAGCCAGCCAGGCGTCCAGGCGTCCCTGCGCTGCGGGGTCTGCGATTATCTCAAGCGGTTCCATCCGAAGCCTCGTTTTGCTGTCTGGTTTCCTTTTCTGCTTTGTCTTTCCGGAACGAATCATAGAGAATCCACAGCACCAACAGAATGACCCCCGTCGTGATGCAGATATCTGCAAAATTGAACACGGCAAAATTGACAAAAAGGACATTGATATAATCGACGACCACACCGTTCAAAGCACGGTCAATCAGATTACCGATTCCGCCTCCCAGAATCAGTGTCCAGGAGATACGCTCCCAGATTCCCATTTTTCGCAGCAGCAGTACCAGCAGCACGCAGACCAGCATGATGGAGGTCATGCCGATCAGCAGCGCTCGCTTTCCCGCCAGCATAGAGAATGCCATACCATCATTCAGATAGTAGCGCAATTCCAGAATTCCGGGAAGTACCGTGATGGCCCCCAGCGGCTGCAATACCGCTGTTGCCCAATGTTTGATCAGCTGATCCGCCACCACCAAAAAGGCGGCAATCAACACAGATAAGATGGAAAAAATCATCTGGAAACCCCGTGACTTCAAAAAAACAGCGGTGCTTACACGAATATAAGCACCGCTGAAAGTAAAATTACATTCCGAGAACCTTTGCGCAACGCGGGCACAGGCCATTTTCGCCAACGGCCGTATCATACTTCCAGCAACGCAGGCACTTGGCACCAGCCGCATGCTCAGCCTGTACGCCCAGGCCGTCCACAACGCCCTTTACGCCGCCTTCGCCCTGCTCCAGGTGAACCTGAGACACAATGAACAGATCCGCCAGTTCATCCATCGGGATGGCGTTCAGGAACGCATACACATCCTCATTGCAGTACAGCGTCAGGGCTGCTTCCAGGGAAGAGCCAATCACTTTGTCTGCACGAGCCTGTTCCAGGACCTTCTTCACATCGTCGCGAATGGCCATGATGCGGTCCCATTTGGCGGTGAAGGCTTCCCCAGCCGCCGGCTTGACCTCCGGCATCTGCTCAAAGACGACATACTCCTTCATACCGGGCATCTTGGGCACATAGCTCCAGATTTCCTGGCTGGTAAAGCACAGGATCGGAGCCAGCATCTTGGTGAAGTCCACCAAAATGCGGTACAACGCCGTCTGCGCGCAGCGACGGGCATGATCGTCCGCACAGTACAGACGATCCTTGATCACGTCCATATAGAAGTTGGACATATCAATGACGCAGAAATTGTACAGCGCGTGATAGGCGCGGGAGAAGTCATAATGATCGTAAGCATCCCGCATCGTAGCGGTCAGCGCATTGCAGGCTTCCAGCGCCCAGCGGTCAATCTCATAGAGCTGATCTTCGGCCACGGCATCCTTGTTCGGGTCGAAGTCGCTGAGATTGCCCAGCATGAAACGGGCCGTGTTACGCATCTTCCGGTAGGCTTCCGACAGCTGGCGGAAGATTTCCTTGCCGGCACGCACGTCCACCGTGTAGTCGCTGGAAGCCACCCACAGGCGGATGATGTCAGCACCATAGTCGCGGATGATCTCCGACGGCTCCATGCCGTTGCCGGCAGACTTGTGCATCTGCTTGCCCTGGGCATCAACGACCCAGCCGTGGCACAGGACCTCGCGGTAGGGGGCAATCCCCTGCGTGGCCACACAGGTCAGCAGGCTGGACTGGAACCAGCCGCGGAACTGGTCCGCACCCTCCATATACATATCGACAGGCCAGGTCAGTTCCGGGCGCTCACGGCACACCGCACTCCAGGTAGAGCCGGAATCGAACCAGACGTCCATGATATCGGGATCTTTCTCCCAATCCGAAGCGCCGCACTCACAGACTTCCGTCTTGGGCATGATGTCGTTGGCATCATACTTGTACCAGGCATCGCTGCCCTCTTTGCGGAACAGATCGGAGACCGCCTTGATGGAGGCGTCGGTGATGTGATACTTGCCGCACTTTTTGCAGTAGAACACCGGGATCGGCACGCCCCAGACGCGCTGACGGCTGATGCACCAGTCGCTGCGGTCACGGACCATGCCGGCCATGCGGTCATGGCCCCAGGCCGGCTGCCAGTGCACACTGTCGATAGCCTTGTAGACATCCTCCTTGAAGGCATCGATGGAGCAGAACCACTGTTCCGTCGCCCGGAAGATGATCGGATTGTGGCAGCGCCAGCAATGGGGGTACTGGTGGGTGATGTGCTGCACACCCATCAGATGGCCGCTTTCCTTGATATGTTCGAGGATGACCTTATTGGCAGCCCATACTTTCAGACCGGCAAATTCCTTACCGGCTTCTTCCGTCAGGCAACCGGCGTCATCCACGGGAACGACGATGGGCAGCTGGGGATAGTGATTGACACAGACTTCAAAGTCCTCCACACCGTGTCCGGGAGCGGTATGAACGCAGCCGGTGCCGCCTTCCAGCGTAACATGGTCGCCCAGAATCACAAGACCCGTGCGGTCGAGGAAAGGATGCTGATATTCCATCAGCTCCAGTTCATCGCCATGGACAGTCTCGGGCAGGACTTCATATTCTTCGATATGGCAGGCTTCCATCGTGGGTTTGACCAGTTCCGCCGCCATGATATGGTACCCTTCCCCGATCTTGACGAAGGCATATTCGATGTCGGGATTCAGGCAGGTCGCCACGTTGGCAGGCAGCGTCCAGGTCGTGGTCGTCCAGATCACGATCCATGCCTTATCCAACGGGATATTGTGCTTGGCCAGAACGCCCTTGGGGTCGCCGGTCAGCTTAAAGCGGACATAGATGGAATCGCACTCGTCCTCAGCGTACTCAATTTCCGCCTCAGCCAATGCAGTACGGTCCTCCGGGCACCAGTAAACGGCCTTCATGCCCTTGTAGATGTACCCCTTTTTAGCCATCTCGCCAAAAATCTCGACCTGGCGGGCCTCGAATTCAGGGCGCAGGGTCAGGTACGGATTTTCAAAATCGCCCTGCACGCCAAGGCGCTTGAACTGGTCGTTCATAACGCCGATATGTTCGGTGGCAAATTCTTTGCAGATCTTGCGCAGTTCCAGCTTGGAAACACCGGACTTCTTGTCCCCCAAAGAGCCCAGAGCTTTCAATTCGATCGGCAGACCATGGGTATCATAGCCGGGCACATAGGGAGCCTGGAAACCGGACATGTTCTTGTAGCGGATGATGATGTCCTTGATGATTTTGTTCAGAGCCGTGCCCATGTGGATACTGCCGTTGGCATACGGGGGGCCGTCGTGCAGAATATAACGGGGCTTGCCCTCGTTATTGCGAATCATCTGCTCGTAGACGTGGTTCTGCTCCCAGTCCTCCAGCATTTTGGGTTCCTTTTTGGGCAGGCCGGCCCGCATTTCAAAGGGCGTCTGCATCTTGTGGATGGTGTCATTGTAATTCTGCGGCAAGATTTCCTACTCTCCTCTATTTAGATTAGAAAATTTCTTTTCTGTATCTGCAGGCTCAACTGTCAAAGTCTACGCCTTCAAAATTATCGAACGCGGGGGAAGACAACTCCTCCTGCGGTTCTGCAGCAGCCTTGGTCTTACGGGATGCACGCTTTGTGGTACTGGATTTTCTGGTCTTACGTGCAGGCTTTTCGACCGGCGGTTCATCATACAATCCGGCCCCCGGCTGGAATGGAAGATCCTCCTGCTGCGGCGGCGCAACAGTCTGAACAGGAACCGCAACCTCTTCCGGCTCCTCCGGATGCGGTGCAATGGCAAACTCCACCGTGTCTACCTTTTCCCCATCTTCTTCCGCAGAGGCAGCCGTCTGCTGTATCTTGTCCGCATCATAGTAGCGGGCATCCCCTTGCATCGGTGCTTCCTGCTGTGGTGCAGTCTGAACAGGCTGCACCGGCTCTGTGTAGGCAGGCTCCATCGGCGCAGACTGTACCGGTTCCGGGGCCGCCGCAGGCTGTGCAGGCTCCGGCTGCACAGGTTCATCCTCCGGCTTCTTATATTCCGGCAGCTTGCTGATCAGATTGATGTGCTTGCGGTACATCTCCATCAGCGAACGTTTGAAGCTGTCCGCCTCACTCTTCAGGGTAACAATTTCCTGCTTGGCCAGCTCCACATCATCGCGTGCACGCTGCTCGCGGTCCTCCGCCTTCATATTGGCGGCCCGGATAATTTCCGCCGCCTTCTGCTTGGCTTCGCGGATCACGTTTTCTCCCAGACGCTGGGCATTGATCATCGTGGTGCGCAGCGTATCCTCCTCCGCACGATACTGATCGATACGCTGCGCAAGCACTACAAGTTTTTTCTGCAGATCGTCGTTTTGAGCCGACAATTCCTCCATGCTTTCCGCAACCTGTTTGAGATAATCGTCCACATCATCGCAGCGATAGCCGCGCATGGACTTTTCAAACGTTACGCGGCGGACATCCTCAGAAGATATCATGATTTTCCTCCTGTTTTCGGACTTTCCGGGGTAAGCTATCTGCCAAAAGCGATTTTATACGCTTCAGTATTGAAAGAAAGAGATAAATACACGGTCTTTTCGACTTTTTCCGCCGATCTCCGCAAGCTGGTAACGTCCCACCCCGCGTACCGTAAAAATATCCCGGACATAAACCGGTTCATGGGCGGCACGCAGCGGAAGATGATTGATTTCCACGCGTCCTGCCGCAATATAGTCTGCAGCTTTGGTGCGGGAGGTATGCATCATGGCCGCCAATACCGCGTCAGCCCGCAGAGAAGAAACCGTCGCTTCCCGTAATGCACGCTGCTGATTCTGCCACAAATGTTCTGGAAGCTGTTCACAGACCGAAACATGGACCGGACACCGCCCCGCGTTTGCCAGTTCAGAGGCGATGAACTCCAGCTTATCTGCCAGGACCGCTGCGTAGAATACAGCGGGATCGGTTGGATCACAAAGCAAATCTCCCAGACAGGCCCGGTCCAATCCCAGGCCCAGAATCGAGCCGAGATAGTCACGGTGACCGGGCAATTTGTCGCTGCCGGACATAGCTGTCAAGCGAAGAAACCCCAGGGGCTCCTCCTGCCAGGCGTCTGACGGTTCCAGGCAAAGGACTTTGCGTTCGGCATTGTCATAACCGCCCCAAAAGCGCATTTCCCCGAAATCCGCTTTGTGACAGGCAGCTTGCGCCAGAATCTGCTCCCGGTCCGAGAGGAACCCTGTATAACGGGGGATGCCCCGGTTTTGCGCCACACGGCACAATTCTTCGACCCGGCGCATCAACCTGCGCTCTTCCTCGTTTTGCGGCGGGACGAAGCCCCGTACCGCAGCGGTATCAGAAGAATACGCCATTATTCTCCAGCTCGTCAATCAGATCGCCCATAATATCCACATTATACGGCGTAATAATAAAAGTACTGGTGGCCACGCGCTTGATCTGGCCATTGTTGGCATAGGCAACACCGGACAAAAAGTCGATCAGACGGCGGGAAACTTCTTTCCCCGTGGATTCCAGATTCAGCACAACGGTACGTTTGGCGTTGAGCTGATCCGCAATCGTGGAGGCATCTTCAAACCGTTCCGGCTTGACCAGCACGACCTGCAACTGGGTGGTTGCATTGATGTTCACCACTTTGTTGCTATGCTGTTTGACTTCAGCCTGAGAATAATTCTGTACCGCAGCGCCCTGGCCGCCGGCAAAGATTTCGTCCTCGGTATCATCTATATACGAATCGCCTTCCGGGTCGATTCCAAGTTTACTCTTCAAACTGTCAAACATAGACATCGTCGTTACTCCTTTGGTCGAACCTGCGCATTGGGCCGCGCAGGAACTGTTACAGCGATATTCACTAAATATTATCTGCTTTTTTATGTCAATTGTCAATATCAATCGGCCAGATTCTGCGCTACAACAACTTTCCGTCCTGCAGGTTGGTTCCCTGTACAATGATCTCGTCATACAGACGGACTTCGTTGTCCGTTCCGATTGCACCATCGGCGGGAATCAGTATATAGTTTTCATCCTCATACAGGATCGTGATCTTCAGGAAGCGCTGCAGATTTCCGTACTTGACATATACGCCCCGGGCGCCATCCACAATGTGCAGCGCCTCCTTGTCGATGCGGATTCCTTCGTAGGTTTTGATGTCGATCTGCGCTGTTTCCTGACCGAAGCTCAAAATTTCCGCATTGATCGTCTGACATTCAAACACCAGCTTGGCCAGCCCTGTCTCCTCATCGGTGGTCGTTTCCACGAGGGTCGCCGTCAACGGTGTATTCTGCTTGCCGGGCACGCTGATTTTCACCGACGTAATACCGTCGAATCGTGCGGCAGTATCCAAATCACAGACCGTATAAAAGCGCCAGCTGAACCCTGTGGCGATCTGCCCGGCACAGTTGGTATCCGCAGCAGGGAATCCATCGGTCAGCATCTGCTGTAATTCTGCAGGCGAAGCACTGTCCAATGTGGATTGATCCGTAACGATGGGGGCCATTGCTTCCGTACTGCTGAAATATCCGTTCGTGCTCGCGGTAATCGTCTGCAACGAACTGAGCTGGCTGTTGATTTCGTCATACTCCGTCTGCAGCGAACTGATGGTCTGTGCGAAATCTCCCGTTTGGCCGGTGCTGACCTGCAGCCGGTTCTGTGCCAGCAGAAAGTCATCCTCCGCGTCGGCAATACCGCTGTATTCTGCGGTGTCCAGCCTGTCCAGCAGGTTGTACAGTGCCTGCCGTGTCTGTGTCGTCAGCACCGAAAGATCACTGCCGGTAGAATTTTGCGACTTGCTCAGCAGATCAATCGTCCTTCCCAGCCGGTCAAGGCGTTCCCGCAGAAGGCCCTGGGAATCGTCGGTATAACATTCCGCCACCACCGTACCGTTGCTGACACGCTCCCCGTCTTTCACCAGGTAGCCCAGATTGCCGCTGCCCTGCACCGGAACCGTTGCAAAGGAGACTACGCCCTCTAACGTAACACTGTCCGCCATCGTGGAGGCAATGGCGGTCTCCGTTTTATAGGACTGGTGGAAGATCACAAAGCATTGTACGACCACATACAAAGAAACCGCTATCAGCAAGATAATGCCGAACGCCTTTGTAAGGTGCCCCATCACAGAGCGTGTCTTTTCAGATTTCATACAATGCCTCGCCTCCTTCCCCTTTCAGTCCTGCAAAAAATCCTGTACCAACTGTATCGCCTGCTGTGTGACATCCCCCTCATCCACATAAAGCCATACCGCCTCGTTCTGGTGACGGAACCAGGTAAGCTGCCGTTTGGCGTATTGCCGCGTTGCCTGCTTCAGGCGGGCGGTGCACTCTGCCAGTGTCTGGCCCCCCTCAAAGTAGGGAAAGAATTCCTTGTAGCCGATGGCCTGTGCCGCAGTGCGATACTTTTCTTTATTCTTCCACACCAGCTCCGCCTCTGTCAGCACGCCCGCCGCCACCATGCGGTCAACCCGCCGGTCGATGCGCTGATACAAAACCCCACGGTCTCTGCAAGTTAGACACAGGCAAAGAGAACGATAGGGCGGCGTTTCCGGTCGGGAATTTTGCTGTTGTTCGCTCATTCTGCGGCCGGTCCGTTCAAACAATTCCAGGGCCCGGATCACTCTGGGGAGGTTGTTGGGATGTACTTTTGCAGCATACTCCGGATCTACGGCCGCAAGGCGGTCATGCAGGAACCGGGCACCATTTTCTTCAGCTTGCTGCTGCAGCCGCCTGCGGAGTTCCGGGTCGGTCTGCTCCGGAGCGAAGGCGACTCCATTCAAAAGGCTTGTGATGTACAACCCGGTCCCGCCAACCACCAAGGGCAAGTTTCCGCGTTCCGTGATTTGCGAAACCAGCGCCGCGGCCGATGCCACAAAGTCCGCAACGCTGTAGGGCTGCTCCGGCAGCAGAAAATCCAGAAGATGATGGGGAATTCCTGCACGTTCCTCCTCCGTCGCTTTCGCTGTCCCAATAGAAAGTTGCCGGTATACCTGCATGGAGTCGGCGTTGATGATTTCCCCGCCGAACTGCCGGGCAAGGGCAACGGAAAGGGCGGTTTTTCCGGTGGCCGTCGGGCCGCCAATCGCCACGACACGCGGACGGTCAAACAAGGCGTCCAAACTGCTTTTCCAGCTCCTTCCGGGTGATTTTCAGGACGCAGGGGCGCCCGTGCGGACAAAACGGCGGAATCGAACCCTCCAGAATGTTCTGCGCCAGAGCCAGCATTTCGGCATCACTGGTGCGGTCCCCGGCCTTGATGGCCGCGCGACAGGCAATGGAGTGCAGGACCCACTCGGTTTTCTCCCGCAGGGCATCCCGGCTTCCGTCCACGAAACGATTTGCCAGTTCCACAACCATATCTTCCACATCATCTACCGGCACATCCGCCGGTACCGCGCGGACCATGACCGTAGAACCACCGAAGTCTTCCACTTCCAGCCCCGCATCAGTGAGCATTTCGACATTCTGCAGCAGTGCCTGCTTCTCTGCCGCGGTCAGATTGACCTGCACTGGCACCAGCAGCATCTGCGCCGGTACATTGCCGTAATCTTTGGCCAACTTTTCAAACAAAATCCTCTCATGCGCGGCATGTTTGTCGATCAGGCAGAGTTCTCCCTCACGCTCGGTGATGATGTAGGTTTTGAATACCTCCCCCACCAGGCGCAAAGGCCGCACGCTCGGCGGGGCCATGGTGGTCTGCTGAGGTGCCTCTTCCCGGTCCAGCGGCAAAGCGCTCAAAGCGTGCATGCTTTGCTGCTCGGGTGCCGGGGCGACCTCCGGTTTCGGGATCGGTTTCCGTTCTTCCTGCACGCTTGGTACAGCCGTTTTTTCTTCCGGAACAGCTGCCGGCGCTTCCGGCTTTTCTTCCGGCAAATCCGGCAAGAGATCCAGTACGGTATCATTTCTCACGGTGGACGCTGCCGGCTGCGGTGCAAGCGGTTTCGGGGCCGGCGCTGTCTGGTAATGCGGTGCCGGGGATTCCACCGAAACCACACCGGGCAGCGGGCGGGCGGGAACTCCATCCGTCAGTTTATTCAGCGCCCGGTATTCTGCGGCCGAAAGCGTTGTAAAACGGGACTTTTCCGGCACGTGAGGAAGCGTCTGGACCGGCGGAACGCTTCTCGGCTTTTCCGGTTCCGCCGGCTTTGCCGCAGGCGCTTCCTGCGACATCTCAAAGCGGCATTCACCGCTGCCGGGGGTCGTCAGTGCCATGCGTACCGACCGGTACACCGCATCAAACACGTCGCTTTCCCGGGCAAACCGAATCTCGGTTTTCGCAGGGTGCACGTTGACATCCACCAGTTCGGCAGGCATGTCCAGCATCAGCACCGCCCCGGGGAACTTGCCCTGCATCATGGTGCCTTTGTAGGCGTTTTCCAGTGCAGCCATCATGGTACGGTTTTTGACATACCGCCCGTTGACGAAAAAGTGCTGCGTGCCGCGGCTGGCCCGGCAGGCCCGCGGCGGGGTGATCAGACCCGTAATGTGGTAGACCCCGTTGCCGCCATCCACCGGGAGAAGATCCCGTGCGAATTCCCGCCCCAGCACCGCATACACGGCACTGCGAAGATTCCCGTCGCCCGGCGTGAGAAACTGCTGCTTGCCTTCCCGGATCAGACGAAAACTGATCTCGGGATGGGACAGCGCCGCATGGAGCACCGTTTCCGCCACATAGGTTCCCTCGCTGGCATCCTTTTTGAGGAATTTCATGCGGGCGGGGGTGTTATAAAACAATTCATTGACGGTGATCGTTGTGCCTACGGGGCGGGCACCAGGCTCCATCCCCTTCGGTTCGCCGCCTTCGATGCGGTAACAGCAGGCATATTCGTCCTGCTCAGTACGGGTCAGCACTTCCACCTTGGCCACACTGGCAATGGAGGCCAGCGCTTCACCACGGAAGCCCAGCGTATGGATATGATTCAAATCCTCCGCCGAAGCGATCTTGCTGGTTGCATGGCGGATAAACGCTTTGTCAATGTACTCTGCCTCGATACCGCTGCCGTTGTCCACGATCTGCAGCTGGGCAATACCGCCGCGCGTAGCAGACAGCGTGATCTGGGTAGCGCCGGCATCAATGGCGTTTTCCAGCAGTTCCTTGGCAACCGACGCCGGACGCTCCACCACTTCTCCGGCTGCAATCAGTTCAGCCGTGTGTTTGTCCAGTACGCGGATTTCTGCCATGCGAATCACCTGCCTTTACTCTTTATCCAATACATTTTTCAGTTCATACAAAAAGTTCAGCGCTTCCAGCGGCGTAAGCGTTTCAATGTCAACGCTGTGCAGCTTGTCCACCACTTCACTGGGCACGGAGGGATTGTTGTAGGCTTCCACCGTTTCAAAATCCAGCTGCATGGTCTGGTTGCGTCCCGGGGCGTTGGCTTCCAGCTGGCGCAGAATCACATGGGCACGCTTGGTCACGCTGGACGGCAATCCGGCCAGTTTGGCAACTTCGATGCCATAGCTGTCATCCGCAGGACCCGCCACAATACGGCGCAGGAAGGTAATATCCTCACCGCGCTTTTTGACGGCAATGTTGTAATTCTTGACGCCATGGATATCCTTGTCCATGCTGGTCAGTTCATGGTAGTGGGTGGCAAACAATGTCTTGCAGCCGATGTTGTCACAAATGTACTCCACCACCGCGCGGGCAATGCTCATGCCGTCAAAGGTGGAGGTGCCGCGTCCGATCTCATCCAGGATCACCAGACTGTTTTTGCTGGCATGGCGCAGAATCTCGGCCACCTCGGTCATTTCCACCATGAAGGTGGACTGTCCGGCCGCCAGGTCATCCGACGCACCGACGCGGGTGAAAATGGCATCCACCACGCCGATATGAGCGCTGGACGCCGGCACAAAGCAGCCGATCTGCGCCATCAGGGCAATCAGCGCATTTTGCCGCATGAACGTCGATTTACCGGCCATGTTGGGACCGGTGATCAACAGCATCCGGTTTTCGTCCTCATCCAGCAGGGTATCATTGGGAACAAAGAGCGTTCCTTTCAGCATCTGCTCAATGACCGGATGACGTCCTTCCTTGATTTCGATGACGCCGCTCTCATCCACCACCGGCAGCACGTAGTTGTTCTGTACGGCCACTTCGGCAAAACCGGCCAGCACATCCAGCTGGGCAACCGCCAGCGCCGTGCGCTGAATCCGCACGATCTGGGCAGAAATATCCGCCAGCAGGTCCGCAAACAGCTGATGTTCCAGCACCAGCAGACGTTCGTTGGCACCAAGGATCTTGTTTTCCAGTTCCTTTAGTTCGGGGGTGATGTAACGTTCCCCTGTCGTCAGGGTCTGCTTGCGGGTAAAGCTGTCCGGCACCGAGTCTGTATACGACCGGCTGACTTCAATATAATAGCCGAACACCTTGTTGAAGCCGATTTTCAGCTTGGGAATTCCGGTTTCTTCGCGGAGTTTGGCTTCGAGGTTGGCCAGGTAGCCTTTTCCGCCGTGCATGATATCGCGCAGTTCATCCACTTCGCTGTTATATCCGGCACGGATTGCCCCGCCGTCTTTCAGTGTGGCCGGCGGATCATCCACCAGCGCTGTGGTGATCTTCTGAAGCAGGTCATCCAGCGGGTCGATCTGTTCTGCCAGCTGCTTCAGCAAGGCCGCATCGCAGGCCGCCGCCTGGCTCTTCACTTCCGGAAGGCGTGCGCAGGTATCCCCCAGGGCTTTCACTTCCCGCGGCGTGGCAGAGCCATACAAAATGCGGGTGGTCAGCCGCTCAATATCAAACACGTGGGAAAGGGCGTCTTTCAGGTCAGCACGGGCAATGTTGGCAGTGTACAGTGCCTGCACGGCTTCCAGACGGGCATTGATCGCCTGGGCATCCACCAACGGCTGCTCTATCCAGGAACGCAGCAGTCGTTTGCCCATGGAAGTTTCGGTTTTATCCAGCACCCAGAGCAGCGTACCGCGTTTTTCCCGTCCACGCATCGTCTCGGTCAGTTCGAGGTTGGCGCGGGTCACCGGGGACAGCCGCATATACTGTGCATCCGCATAATTCTCAACGGTTTTGATGCGTTCCAGACCGTGTTTCTGGGTTTCCTGCAGATAGTTGAGCAGCGCCGAAACCGCATAGGGAACCAGTGCATCCGCTTCATACCCCAGCGTATTGCGCCAGTCAGAACCGAACTGCCCCGCCATCGTAGACTCCATCAGCGCATCTTTATAGCAGGATTCCTCCCGCAGCTCCACCAGCGCGCTGGTATGCTGCTTGATGTAGGCGGTAACGTCCTTGAAATCCAGCATGGAGGGGCAGATCAGGATCTCACTGGGCATATAACGGCACAGTTCCGTGATGATGGCACCGCCGATTTTTTCGGCATTGAGTTCGGTGGCACGGGCTTCGCCGGTGGAAATATCGGCAAAGCAGATGCCTGCCTGCCAGCGGCCACGGCGGCGCTTGCAGTAAATGCTGCACAGGTAGTTGTTTTTATCCTCTGCCAGCATACTGCTCTCGATGACGGTGCCCGGCGTGACCACGCGGATAATATCCCGCTTGACCAGTCCTTTGGCCAGTGCCGGGTCCTCCATCTGCTCGCAGATGGCCACCTTATATCCTTTGGCGATGAGGCGGGCCACATAGGTTTCATAGGAGTGGAACGGCACCCCGCACATGGGGGCCCGCTCTTCCTTGCCGCAGCTTTTCCCGGTCAGCGTCAGTTCCAGTTCCCGCGATGCCGTCAACGCATCGTCATAGAACATCTCGTAAAAGTCACCGACCCGGTAAAAGAGGATCTCGTTGGGATGCTGTTTCTTGATCTCGAAATACTGCTGCATCATGGGCGATACTGCTTGTTCGGCCATGTTTCACACTCCTGTCACTTCTCAAAAATCCATCTACCTGGATACATCAGTGGCAGCCGCCGCAGGTCGCGCAGCTGCCGGTGCAGCCGCCCTCAGGCTCCCGCACCGTCATGGGGTCACCGCCGTTCATGGCAGTGTTGATGATGGCGTCGATATAGCTGACCATCGCTTCGCACTCTGCCTTGGCAGCGGTGTAGCGAACCATGCCTTCGCTGGCCATGATCTGGCTGTACAGGTCATTGATGCGCTGGTTCAGTTCCGCTACCCGAGCGGCATCGGTCTCGGTCTTGGCACTCTCGTTGTTGAGGTCCAGGCGGGCCAGGTTGAATTCTCCGATCAACCCCTGCAGTTCCTGGTCGGCGTCATTGGCACGGCGCGCCGCATCCAGTTCCAGGTAACGGGGGTCCGTCTGCATCGCAGCCGCAGCCTTCTTAAACAAATCCATGCAATCCATTTTCTATAACTCCTTTTGTTGTTTTATTCTTTTTCTTCCGATACCAGCTCTCCGGTCAGCAGGGCTGCCCGGGAACCGGTGAGGTGTACCTGCGCCCACTGGCCGATCAGAGTTTCCGGTGCAGGGAATTCCACCACCAGATTGTTATCCAGCCGTCCGTTTACCGTACCCGGCGTGCGGCCGGCGGCCTCCACCAGGACGCGCACCGTCTGCCCTGCCATGGCGGCCGTCGCTGCAAAGGCAAACTCGTCCTGGGTGTGCAGCAGCCGCTCCATCCGGGCGGCCTTTTCGGCATGCGTGGTGGGGTCCGGCATTTTGGCAGCCGGTGTTCCGTTGCGTTTGGAATAAATGAACGTAAACAGCTGCATATAGCCGACTTTGCGCACCAGATCCAGTGTCGCCTCAAAATCGTCCTCGGTTTCGCCCGGGAAGCCCACAATAATGTCGCTGGAGAAAGTCACCCCGGGGATCTTGCTGCGGGCATAATCCACCAGTTCCAGATACTGCTCCACCGTATAATGCCGGTTCATCTGCTGCAGCAGACGGTCGCTGCCGGACTGCACCGGCAGATGGATATGCTTGCACAGATGTGGCTGTGCGGCAATGGTATCGATCAGCTTGTGGCTGGCATCTTTGGGATGGCTGGTCATGAAGCGAATCTGATAGTCGCCGGGCACCGCACAGAGCAGATTGAGCAGATCGGCAAAGTCGATGGGATGTTCCAGCCCCTTGCCGTAACTGTTCACATTCTGGCCCAGCAGCGTGATTTCCTTATAGCCTTTTGCAATCAGGTCCTTGAACTCAGCCAGGATGGCATCCGGTTCACGGCTGCGCTCCCGTCCGCGTACATAGGGTACAATGCAATAGGTGCAGAAATTGTCGCAACCGTACATGATCGGCAGCCAGGCCCGGAATCCGGAATCGCGGCGAATCGGCAGATCTTCCACCACGGCGTTGCGCTGCTCCGGATTTTCCAGATAGCGCTTGCCGCGGCGCAGACGTTCCACCAGCATGGCCGGCAAGCGGTCGATGCCATCCACGCCGAAAACCAGATCCACATACGGATAACTCTGGCGCAGCTTCTCCACAATATGCGGTTGCTGAGCCATGCACCCGCACACGCCGATGATCAGCCGCGGATTCTGCTCCTTGAGTTTTTTGAGCGCGCCAATGTTGCCGAACACACGCTGTTCAGCATGTTCACGCACCGCGCAGGTGTTGAACAGGATCAGATCGGCATCTTCCAGGGTATCGCACAGTCCGAACCCGACATCCTGCAGGACCCCGCGGATTTTTTCACCGTCGTTCACGTTCTGCTGGCAGCCGTAACTGCGCACGAACGCCAGAGGCGGTGTTTCATAGTAGGCTGCCAGCGTTTTAGCAGCCCCTTCATTATGGATATAAGTCAGTTTTTCCAAGTGAATTCTCCTTAAGGGCACACAAATCCAATATACCGTAATAGTATAGCAAATTGCCGGGAAAAGTACAAGCGGTTGTTTCTCTTTTTTGCGCAGCATACGCTATCCTGTGGTTGTCTCTGCCAAAACTCCATAAAAAACGGGGGCATCCTTTCCATGGATGCCCCCGGCTCTTACTGTTCTTTTTTCTGCAGCTGTCTGGCCCGCTCCAGCATCGGCTTCAGATACCGTCCCGTGAAGGAATTGGGATTTTCCGCCACTTCCTCCGGGGTACCTGTAGCCACAATGCGGCCGCCGCCGCTGCCGCCTTCCGGTCCAAGATCAATGATATAGTCGGCACGTTTGATAACGTCCAGATTGTGCTCGATCACAATGACCGTATTGCCGGCGTCTACCAGCTTGTCCAGCACTTTCACCAGGCGGTGCACATCCGCCACATGCAGACCGGTGGTGGGTTCATCCAGGATATACACCGTCTGCCCGGTACCGCGGCGTGCCAGCTCATTGGCCAGCTTGACGCGCTGTGCCTCACCACCCGAAAGGGTGGTGGCTGCCTGGCCTAGCTGGATATAGCCAAGTCCTACTTCCTGCAAGGTCTGCAGCTTGCGGGCGATCTTGGGGATATTGGCAAAGAAGTTGCAGGCTTCCTCCACCGTCATATCCAATACATCGGAAATATTTTTATCTTTGTACTTAACTTCCAGCGTTTCCCGGTTGTACCGCTTGCCTTTGCAGACATCGCAGGGCACGTAGATATCCGGCAGGAAATGCATCTCGATCTGCAGAATACCGCCACCCTCGCAGGCTTCACAGCGGCCTCCCTTGACATTGAAGCTGAAACGTCCCGGGCCATAGCCTCGCATTTTGGCATCCTGCGTACTGGCAAACAGAGCACGAATATCACTGAATACACCGGTATAGGTGGCTGGATTGGAGCGCGGTGTGCGTCCAATGGGAGACTGGTCGATGCCGATGACCTTGTCCACCCATTCCATGCCCTGTACTTCCTCACACTGTCCCGGACGGCTGCGGGCGCCGTTCAGTGCAGCCGCCAATGTTTTGTACAGAATCTCGTTGATCAGCGTGGATTTACCGGAACCGGAAACGCCTGTGACGCAGATCATCTTGCCCAGTGGGAAGTCCACCGTGATATTCTGCAGGTTATTCTCATGTGCCTTGACGACGCGCAGGAACTTGCCGTTTCCTTCCCGGCGAGTTTCCGGCACCTCCACAAACTTGCGACCGGACAGATAGGCGCCGGTCACACTGCGTTTGACCTTGCAGATGTCAGCCACACTGCCGGCTGCAACAATTTCGCCGCCATGCACACCGGCGCCGGGGCCTACATCCACGATATAGTCCGCCTGCCGCATGGTATCTTCGTCGTGCTCCACAACGATCAGGGTGTTGCCCAGATCCCGAAGGCGCTTCATCGTTGCAATCAGTTTATCATTGTCCCGTTGATGCAAGCCGATGCTCGGTTCGTCCAGCACATACAGTACACCGGTAAGGGCGCTGCCGATCTGGGTGGCAAGACGAATGCGCTGGCTCTCGCCGCCGGACAGTGAGGCAGCCCCACGGGAGAGTGTCAAATACCCGAGGCCCACACTTTCCAGGAAGCCCAGGCGCTCTTTGACTTCTTTGAAGATGGGCGCGCCGATCATTTCGTCCCGCTCGCTGACCTTTGCCGTCCTGATGAATTCCAGTTCCTCGCTGACGCTCTTGTCACAGAAATCGGCAATATTGATGCCTCCCACTGTGACCGCCAGACTCGTCGGCTTCAGGCGCCGTCCATGGCAGGCAGGGCACTCTTCATTAGACATGACCTGTGCAATTTCTTCTTTGACCCATTCGCTGCTGGTTTCCCGGAAACGACGTTCGAGATTGGGGATGATCCCCTCAAACTGGTTGTAGTAGGTTCCAGAGCCGAACATACTCTCCCGCTGCATCTCAATACGTTCTTCACCGGTACCGTACAGCAGGGCATGCAGCGCTTCTTTGCTGAAATCCTTGATGGGCGTATCCAGTGTAAAGCCATACCGCTTGCCAAGTGCGGTATAGGTCATCTCGGAAATCGAGCCTTCGGCATAATACCAGCCACTGGCCTTGATGGCACTTTCCCGGATGGATTTGCGCTTGTCGGGAATCACCCGCGCCGGGTCCACCTTCATGAAGGTGCCCAGGCCGGTGCACTTTTCACAGGCGCCAAAGGGATTATTGAAACTGAACATCCGCGGCGTCAGTTCCTCCACCGAGACGCCATGTTCCGGGCAGGCGTAGCTCTGGCTGAACATCATCGGCTCACCGCCGATCACGTCCACCACAACCAGACCACCGGTCTGGGCCAAAGCGGTTTCGATGGAATCCGCCAGGCGTCCGCGCACCGTATCGTTGATGACAAGGCGGTCCACCACGATTTCCACCGTGTGCTTGATGTTTTTCTCCAGGCTGATCTCTTCGCTGAGATCGTACATATTGCCG
The DNA here is from genome assembly GCA_019424695.1 of Oscillospiraceae bacterium. Classification (GTDB taxonomy): domain Bacteria; phylum Bacillota; class Clostridia; order Oscillospirales; family Ruminococcaceae; genus Gemmiger. The sequence goes on along the minus strand of JAHYZA010000005.1, from coordinate 51,099 downwards.
TCGATCCGCACACGGGCGAAACCGGCCCGGCGCGCCGCATCCAGTTCTTTTGCCTGGGTACCCTTGCGGCCGCGCACTACCGGAGCCAGCACCTGGAACCGTGTACGTTCGGGCAGCTTCATGACTTCGTCTACCATTTCGTCAATGGTTTGCTGGGTGATCTCACGGCCACAGATCGGGCAATGCGGCACACCGATACGCGCATACATCAGACGAAGATAATCATAAATTTCCGTCACGGTGCCCACGGTCGAACGAGGGTTATGGCTGGTCGTTTTCTGATCGATGGAAATAGCCGGAGACAGGCCCGTGATCTCATCCACATCAGGCTTCTCCATCTGTCCCAGGAACTGCCGCGCATAGCTCGACAGACTTTCCATATACCGGCGCTGCCCGTCCGCAAAGATCGTATCGAACGCCAGGCTGGACTTACCGGAACCGGACAACCCTGTCATGACAATCAGTTTGTTGCGCGGAAGTTCCAGATTCACATTTTTCAGATTGTGTTCCCGCGCGCCCTTAATCACAATGCGGTTGTTGGGGTCAATCTGGATTTTGGATTTTCGTTTGGTTTCTTTCGGTGCAGTATTCAATTTTTATATTTCCTCCTGCCCTTTCTCGTCTTGGCTGCCGCTTTCCGCTCACTTGTGTCCGCTGCTGTCGGGTCTTCTCCCCGTTCCAGACGGGCAATTTCATCGCGCAGCTGCGCCGCCAGCTCAAACTGCAGCAACCGTGCAGCTTCTTTCATTTCCTTTGTCAACCGTTCGATGGTCTGCTGGCGTTCGGCACGGCTCATGCGGTGTTGCCGCATCCGCTTGTTTTCCTCGCTCATGCTGATTTCCAGCCCATCTCCGATGGCTTTCACGATGGTTTTCGGCGTGATGCCATGTTCCTGGTTGTATTCATCCTGAATGGCACGGCGGCGCTCCGTCTCCATGATGGCGCGCTCCATGCTGGGGGTGATCTCATCGGCATACATTAATACCACACCATTGGCATTGCGAGCCGCACGGCCAATCGTCTGAATCAGGCTTGTTTCGCTGCGCAGGAATCCCTCCTTGTCTGCATCCAGAATGGCGATAAGCGAAACTTCCGGAAGATCCAGTCCTTCTCGCAGCAGGTTGATACCGACAATGACATCAATAGCGCCCACACGCAAATCTTTGATGATCTCCATGCGTTCAAAGGTGTCCACCTCATGGTGCATATATTTGGTTTTGACGCCGTGTTCCTCAAGGTAATCGGTCAGGTCTTCCGCCATTTTAACGGTCAGCGTAGTGACCAGCGCCCGCTCGCCACGGTCGATGCGCTGGCGGATCTCCCCGAGCAGATCCTCGATCTGGCCTTCCACGGGGCGTACCATAATCAGCGGGTCCAGCAGACCTGTCGGACGGATGACCTGCTCCGCCACACGGCTGGAATGCTGACGTTCATATTCCCCCGGCGTGGCCGACACAAAAATCTTCTGGTGTACCTTCTTTTCAAATTCCTCAAACCGAAGCGGGCGGTTGTCAAAGGCTGACGGCAACCGGAAGCCATACTCCACCAATGTCTTTTTCCGGCTGTAGTCTCCGCCGTACATGCCCCGAATCTGCGGAAGCATCACATGGCTTTCGTCCACCATCAACAGGAAATCATCCGGAAAATAATCCAGCAAGGTGGTCGGCGTCGACCCCGGCGCGCGGCCGGACAAAACCGCCGAATAGTTTTCAATTCCCTTGCACATACCGACTTCCTGCAGCATCTCCATGTCATAGTTGGTCCGCTGCTGAATCCGCTGGGCTTCCAGCAATTTTCCTTCCGCTGTAAACTTCTTGACCTGCTCCTCCATCTCGACCGCGATCTTGGCAAGGCCCTCTTTCATCTTTTCCGGCCCCACAATATAATGGCTGGCCGGGAAAATCGCCACGTGGCGCACCACATTTTTATGTTCGCCCGTAAGTGGGTCGAATTCGATGATGCGGTCCACTTCATCGCCGAAGAACTCTACCCGGATGGCATACTCATCGTTATAGGCAAGATGGATGTCCACTGTATCGCCTTTAACACGGAACTTATTACGGATAAAGTTCATGTCGTTGCGCTCATACTGCAATTTGACAAGTCGGTTGCAAAGTTCATCCCGCTCGATCTGCATGCCGGGACGCAGGCTGATGACCATACTCCGGTAATCGATGGGGTCGCCCAAAGAGTAGATGCAGGATACGCTGGCCACAATGATGACGTTGCGCTGTTCCGACAAAGCTGCCGTGGCAGAATGGCGCAGCCGGTCGATCTCATCGTTGATCGCGCTGTCCTTTTCGATATAGGTATCCGTCGAAGGAATATACGCCTCCGGCTGATAATAATCGTAGTAAGACACAAAGTATTCCACCGCGTCATCCGGGAAAAAGCTGCGCATCTCGGTGCAGATCTGACTGGCCAAGGTCTTGTTTGGTTCCAGAATCAGCGTAGGACGATTGCAGCGGGCGATAATATTGGCCATCGTAAAAGTTTTGCCGGAACCGGTAACGCCCAGAAGCGTCTGCGCGTCATCCCCTTCCTCGATTCCCTGTACCAGAGCCTCAATGGCCTGTGGTTGGTCGCCGGTGGGCTGAAAGGGAGCCTTCAGATGGAAAACTTCATCCATAACAAACCTCTCTTATGTTAACAACGTTTTGTTGTAAACAGATTATAGCATAGGCATTTTTATAAGTAAAGTCCCTGCAACCACATTTTGTGTAATCTCCTGCAAAAAATGCACCCTGCCGCCTGCAGGCAGCAGAGTGCTGGAGCATCACTTACTCGATGCGTTTAATATATCGTTATTGCCGCGATACTCCGGCAAGCAGCCACGTTCCCGCATGGAGCAGGAATCTTCCCCCGCCACAATGATGTGATCGATCACACTGACACCCAAGGGGGCCAGCGCTCTCATAATGCCGATGGTAGAAATCAGATCCGCTTCGCTGGGCACTGCCAATCCCGTTGGGTGGTTGTGAGCCAGAATGCCGCAGGTTGCGTCGGTGCGAGCCACATCGCGCAGCAGCTTGCGCGTATCAATATGCACCCGATTCGGCACGCCTTCCGCGATCCGCAGGTCCCGGACCGGGCGGCACTTGTCATCCAGCAGAATCAGGTAAAGCAGTTCATTTTGCAATCCCAAGAACAACGGTTTTACATACTCCACCGCGGCCTCTGCACGGTCAAGTGCCACACGTTGCTTCCTCTTTTTCAATTCGTAATAGCGGCTGAATGCCATCACGGTAGAAATCACCCGTGCACTCTTGGCACCGATTCCATCCACCCGCATCAGTTCCCCGGGATCTGCTTCCATCACTTTGCAAAAACTTCCGAAATGCTGGATCAGACGGTGTGCCAGTTCGTTGGTATCTTTGCGCGGTATTGCCAAAAAGAGAAGATATTCCAGTGCTTCGTGCTCGGCCAAACTGTCCAGTCCGTCACGATCCACCCGCGCCTGCATACGTGCCCGGTGGTTTTCGTGCAGCGGACGCTCCTTGTTTTGGTCCATGCTTCCACATCCTTTTGGCTTTCCACTTTACCTTTGTTTCATTTTATTATATACTGTAAAAAACAATTTGCAAAGAGTGAATTTAGTAAGCGAGGATTGCATGAAAAGTTTTACCGCAGGCCCCAACGAAAACGGTGTACGCCTGAGCCGCTTTGTGGAGAGTGTGACACAGCAGTTACCGCGCAGCATGATGTACAAGGCTTTTCGCAACAAGCGTATCAAAGTCAACGGAAAGAGAGCCGAGCCTGATACAAGGCTTTGTGCCGGTGATTTGATCGAGCTTTATATCAATGACGAGTTTTTTCCTGCCGGTCAGGTGGCCGCCAGGCCCAAGCGGCCGCGCAAACAGCCTTCCGTCACCATCATCTATGAGGATGAGAACTTTGCCGTTCTATACAAACCGCCGCATTTGCTTTGCCACAGTGACCGGACCGGTGACCCCAACCTGGTGGACGCCTTTGCTGCCTATCTGGAAGAAAAAGGCGAATACGATCCCCACGCGGAACAACGCTTTGCCCCGGCTCTTTGCAACCGCCTTGACCGTGGCACCGAGGGATTGGTTCTGGCGGCCAAAACCTATCCCGCCTTGCGGGATATCAACGAAATCATCCGCACCGATCTGATGAAAAAAGAGTATCTGACCATCACCGTCGGAACACCTCCGGCCGGGCGTCATATAGCCTGGTTACAGCACAGCGAAAAGAACAACAAGGTCCGTATTCACGCCCGCGCGGGAGATGGTTACAAGCAGATCATTACCGATGTTACGGTTATCCGCCAGTCCGGGCCGTTTGCGTTGTGCCGAATTGGCCTGATCACAGGTCGCACACATCAGATCCGCGCGCATCTTTCGTATTTGGGGCACCCTGTTCTGGGTGACATTAAGTACGGCAATCGAAAAATGAATGAACGTACCGGTCTGAAAACCCAGGCGCTTTGTGCCCAGCGCTTGACTTTCGGCCGGATTCCCGCAGAGAACACATTGCAATATCTGTCGGGACGAGTCATCAAGCTGGACGATCCCGAAATCATAAAGCTGTTTGACCATCTGACAGAACAATAAAAAATAACCGCCGCTCCGGTTTTCGGAGCGGCGGTCTCTTTATTGACTTGAAAAATGATGGGAACGGATGTACCCGATTTTCCAGTTACGCAATGACGAAATGGTAAATCAGTGATACCGCAATGATCAACGCACAGACGATAGCGGTAATCGGCGGAGCCCAGTGGATAATGCGCTCAGCCATAATATCGTCTTCACTGGCTTCATCGTCATCGGCATACCGACCACGCTTTTTCCCGCGAGGCTCTTCCTCCTCGTCCTCATAGTCGAGTTCGTCGGTATCATACATCTGGGTGCCTTCGTCGTCATCCTCATCGTCGTCAAACAGACGGCCCTTGGGGGCATAGCGACGGACGCGTTCCATTTCTTCGTCGTCCTCCTGCTCCTGCACATATCCCTTCGGATCATACGTAGCCGTCGCGTCATCGGCATATCCGTCATCCGTCTGATTGATGGCAGCCTGCGCTGCAGCCGCCGTCGCCGCCGGATTGTTGTTGGCCGGGGCACGTTGCGGGGCAACGTTATCTGCTACAGAATTGATCTCCTGCTGCTGGCGCTCTGCCGCACGGCGGGCCTCTTCCAGAATGCTGGTCAGCGTGGCCTTGATGCCGGCACGATCACCGCCGCACTCTGAGCAGAATGTGCAGTTTTCCTCATTGGGATGGAACGCACCGCAGGCACAGAACCAGCCGTACTCCGTATCCTGCGGCACGCAGGTCAGCTGGCTGTTCCCGGTACGCTGCTGCAGCGTCTTGGCAATGGAGGCGGGCAGCACGCGGGGCATCTGCAGACGAACACGCTTGTAGCCGCGCAGGTCTACACCACGGCCATTCAGGAACGCACGATCCTGCTCCACTTCCACGCTGGAAACCGGCGTGTCGCTGACATAAACGGCATCATCGCTGCCGAATACATCGCCCGGCTGTGCGTCGAGCTGCTCATAATAGAAATCGTCTTCGCACAGGACCTGCCCGGCAGCATCCTTGCATTTGAAGTGAACCACCAGACCGGTCAACGGTTCAGTACCCACATTTTTGAATGTCAGGCACACCGCAACTTCACCGGTGACATCGCCTTTCAGCAATTCAACCCGTACAAACTGGACCGGGCTTCCGGCCGTGTAATAATTGGCGCGGGACTGCGCCATCAGGGAAAAATTCTGATCCATGATCCAACACCTACTTTTTACTCTTGGGCGTCCGGTCGGTCTGCATCCGGCTCGGCAGCAGTCTCAGGTTTCGGGGCTTCTTCCTGTTCAGGGGTCTGGACAGGTGCGGAAGTTGCCGGTTCCGCCTTGGCTGTCTCGCCCTTGCCCAGATCAAACGGCGGCAATGTTCCGCCTTCCATCAGCGTTCTGAACTCATTGCCGCTGATTTTCTCGCGTTCCATCAAAACGGTGGCCACCTTGTGCAGCTCTGTCATATGCTCCGTCAGCAGCCGCCGTGCCGTTTCATATGCTTCATCCACAATATCCCGGATCTCATTGTCGATTTCCGATGCAATCGCTTCCGAATAGCCCTTCCCCTGCCCGAAATCGCGGCCCAGGAATGTCTGTTCCGGGTCGCTGCCATACACAACAGGTCCCATACGCTCGGAAAATCCATACCGGGTAACCATCGCGCGGGCTGTATCGGTGGCACGCTGCAAATCGCTGGAAGCGCCGGTCGAAATATCATCCAGCACCAGCTGTTCGGCCACACGACCGCCCAGCAGCGAAACGATATTTTCAAACATTGCGGTCTTGGTCACATAACTGGGGTCCTTTTCCGGCAGATACATCGTATACCCGCCGGCACCGCCGCGAGAAATGATGCTGATCTGATGAACGGGATCGTGATGCTTGCCAAAATATCCGGTAATCGCATGACCGGTCTCATGGTAAGCGACCAGACGACGCTCATCGTCCGTCACCACATGGCTCTTTTTCTCGGGTCCCATCATGACCTTCACAGAAGCCTCTTCGATCTCCGGCTCGGTGATGGCCTTTTTGCCGCGGCGGGCTGCCAGGAGAGCCGCCTCGTTGACAAGGTTCTCAAGGTCTGCGCCAGAGAATCCTGCCGTAGAACGGGCAATCGTCTTCAGGCTGACATCCGGCCCGAGCGGTTTGTTCTTGGTATGGACCTTGAGAATTTCCTCACGGCCCTTGACATCCGGCAAGCCGACATAAACCTGACGGTCAAAGCGTCCCGGCCGCAGCAGCGCCTTGTCCAGAATATCGGCACGGTTGGTGGCTGCCATGACGATAACACCGTCATTGGCATCGAAACCATCCATTTCTACCAGCAATTGGTTGAGGGTCTGTTCCCGCTCATCGTGACCGCCGCCCAGACCTGCACCACGCTGACGGCCCACCGCGTCGATCTCGTCGATGAACACGATCGAGGGCATGGTCTTTTTGGCTTTTTCAAACAAATCACGCACACGGGAAGCACCGACACCAACGTACATTTCCACGAAGTCAGAGCCGGAAATGGCATAGAACGGAACGCCTGCTTCACCGGCGCAGGCACGGGCCAGCAAAGTTTTGCCGGTACCCGGAGGGCCTACCAGCAGTACACCATGAGGAATTCGCGCGCCCAAGGAATTGAATTTGCCGGGGGCTTTAAGGAACTCCACCACTTCCTGCAATTCTGCTTTTTCTTCATCGGCACCTGCCACATCCGCAAACGTAGCTTTGCGCTGATTTTCCTGCTGGTCCTTGACCTTGGCGCGGCCGACGTTCATAATCCCGCCGCCGGCACCGCCGCGGTACATAGACATGAACAACATGCCAAGGCTGCCCAGCATCACCACGTAGAAGATGATTTCCAGCCACGGAATACTGGTCTTGGCGGCAACATAGTCGAAAACCATGGGCGCATCGGGGTTTGCCTTATTGTATGCGTCCACAAAGTCGGAAATTTTTCCGGTGTTGAAGTCTACGCCATAGGGCAGCTTGTACGCTACGTACACCGTACCGCCGTTGGCCGGAAGCTCATCTTCCTCCGAGGTCCCCAGGTTGTTGAGCAAACCGCCGGTTTCCTGGTCCTCTATTTGAGCCATCGCTTCCGGCAGGGGGATTTTCCCCTCCTTCAGCCACATTTCCAGCTTGTTGGTCCCCATATCCAAACGATACGAAGTGACCTGCTGGTTTTCAAAGTAATAGTAAATCTCAGAGTAGTTGATGTGGTTTGAAGCAGAGGCCGACAGCAGCGGCGACAGGCTGACAAAGAACAATACCAACACCATGAGCACGGCAACCACAAGGATACCGCTGAAACGAGGTTTATGCTGCAAGAAATCAACTCCTATCCGGTGTGTTGCACCGGGTAATTTAGGCCGCCCGAATCAGCCTTTATTTGCTGTAGATCTCGGGTCTCAAAACGCCTACATAAGGCAGATTGCGATACTTCTCATCAAAATCCAGACCATAGCCAACCACAAACTCATCCGGAACTTCAAAGCCCAGATAATCCGGTTCTATATCTGCCTTGCGACGGCTGGGTTTGCTCAAAATCGTGCACAGGCGCACGCTGTTGGGGTTACGCATGCGCAGCATGGGCAACAGGTGGGACAGCGTAATGCCGGTATCCAGAATGTCTTCTACGATCAGTACGTCTTTTCCGGTCAGATCGGCATCCAGATCCTTGACGATCTTGACAAGGCCGGTGGATTCGGTGTTGGCACCGCCATAGCTGGAAACCACCATAAAGTCGATCCCGCAGGGAATTGTCACCGCGCGCATCAGATCTGCCATAAAAACAACAGACCCTTTTAAAATGGAAACCAACAGCAGATCCCGGCCCTCATAATCCCGGCTGATCTGTGCGCCCAATTCTGCGACCTTCTGTTTCAGCTGTTCCTCTGATACCAAAATATGATCGATATCCTGATCCATGCTATGCATGCTTAATCCTCCTCGGCTTTTTCCGTGTGCACCGTCCATACCTCATGAGTATAGGAATCGGGAGCAACGCCTTCGGCAAAACCGCTGCCCCACAGCCAGAGCACTTCACTTCCGTCCGCCAGCAAAGGCAGCAGCGGACGTTCATCCTGCGGAATTCCGAGTTCGTTATAGTATTTTTTCAACGTTTTGCGCACATGACGACCGGCCGGGCGGAAAAAATCTCCCGGCAAGCGTGTGCGCAAAAGTAGATTCTTCTGTATTTTAGCACAATCCGCGCAACAGTTTAAGTCTTTTTTGAAAATTGGTTGATTTTTTAGAAATTCTTCATACTTTACACGCCGAAATTCAACAAAATAACCACCCGGCAGCAAAAAACGCCCCTCGCCGAAAGGCTGCGGCGGTGCCGGTGGCGGACGTACCCCCCGGGGTGTCAGCCGCAACAAGACTCCATCCTTTACTTTGTAGGTCACTTCCGGTGTCAGCTGCAAAGCGCCTTCCCCGCGCTGCAGCAGAAAACGCAACAGCGTAATATATTTCTCTTCCGCATCCCGCACCGGGCTGACCAGCGAATGCAGTGCCGCATCCAGTACCGGGCCCTCGGCCTTGCGCAGAACCGAGACCCCGTATCCGTTCTCCACCGTAGCGGCCTGCAGAAGTGCTGCCGCCTCCCCCGTCAGCCACTGATCCAGGTCCCGCATCTGGCGACACAACCGCGCGATGGCAACCTCTGCCGAGGAATTGGCGTACTGCAAAGCAGGGATCGCATCATGGCGGATTCGGTTGCGAGCATAGGTGTTCTGCTCGTTGGTTTCGTCCTGCACATAGTTTTGCCCAAGCGCATCGCAGTATGCTTCGGTTTCGGCCCGTGTAAGGCAAAGACACGGGCGCACATAGTAGCCGCGGCGCGGCGGAATTCCCGCCAGGCCATGCACGCCGGTTCCCCGCGCCATGCGGAAGAGTACCGTTTCCACCTGGTCTGACATGGTATGAGCGGTGGCGATGAAAGCCTCTTCCTGTACGGCAAGCCGGTCAAACCAGCCGTAACGGAGCCCGCGGGCCCATTCTTCACTGGGCTGCTGCGGGATTTCCACGCCTTCCCGCAGTGCATCATACAGAAACAGCTCCACGCCATTCTGCCGGCAAAAAGCCGTCACGAAATTAGCGTCAGCCACCGCATTGACCCCGCGGATGCCATGATTGACATGCGTTGCCAGCACCTCGATCTCCAGATCCCGGCGCCGACGAAGTAAAAAAAGCAACAAAGCCATAGAGTCTGCTCCCCCGGAGCAGGCTGCAATGACTCTGTCGCCAGACTTGAACAAGCCCTGTTGACGGCAATACGTCAGCAAGGTTTCTTCCACATGTTGAATTACCTTTTCGTCCTCAGAACTCATGTGTCACATCCAAATTGCTGAAGCGTGTATGCGCGCCATCCCAACCAAGACGGACCACACTGGTCTCACCGTGACGGTTCTTGGCCACGATACATTCGGCTTCGTTTTCGTTGGCCTGATTTTCCTCACCGTTCTGCGAATTGTAATAGGCCGCACGGTAAAGGAACAAAACGATATCGGCGTCCTGTTCGATAGAACCGGAGTCACGCAGGTCGGAAAGCTGCGGCCGATGGTCAGAACGACCGGCCGTCTTTTCCGCTGCACGGGACAGCTGCGACAAGGCAATGACCGGAACGTTGAGCTCTTTGGCCATGATCTTCAGGTTCCGGGTGATATCACTGATTTCCTGTACGCGGCTCTCGGTCTTTTTGGCGCTCTGCATCAGCTGCAGGTAGTCGATGATGACCAGGCCGATCTTGTCTTTCTTCGGGTCCTGATTGATGGTACGAATCTTGGCCTTGATCTCCGGCACCGAAATGCCCGAAGTGTCGTCCATATAAATGGGCGCATTATACAGCAGCGACGTTGCCTGAGCAAAGTCGTTCCAGTCGGAATTATTTAACCGACCGGTGCGGAATGCCTGGCTGTCGATGTTGGCGGTGCTGGAAAGAATGCGGTCGGTCAGCTGTTCGCAGGTCATTTCCAGGCTGAAAATGATCGTCGGCACTTTTTGCTGACGCGCCACATTGGTCGCAATATTCAACGCAAAACTCGTTTTGCCCATGCCGGGACGTGCTGCCAGGATAATCAGGTCAGAACGCCCCAATCCGGTCAAAACCGTATCCAGATAATTGAACCCTGTCGGGATTCCGGCGAACTTGTCACGGTCCGCGCCGCTGAGCTTCTGCATGGTGTCAATGACTTCCAGAATGGATTCCCGGATGGTCTTGACGCCCGATTTGTCACGCCCGCTGCGGATATCGTAAATTTTTTGCTCAGCCGATTCCAGCAGCATGTCCGCATCTTCACCGCTGGCTGTCTCGCTCAGGATGCCGCGGGCAGCCTCGATCAGACGCCGTGCCTGATACTTTTCCTTGACGATTTTAAAATACGAATCGACATTGGAAATGGCCGGCACCGTCTCAGCGATATGGGTAATATAAATCTTGGCATCGTCGGCACTGGCAAAAGTGCCCGCACCGGCCAGCGCATTGACCAGCGTGATGATATCGACCGCTTCGCTTTCGGTATAAAGCGCGCGCATCGTTTCGTACACGGCACGGTTCTGATCCGAATAGAACATTTCCGGTTCCATATCGGTGATCAGACGGTTGAGGATGGTTTCATCCATCAGCGCCGCGCCCAGAATGCTCTGCTCGGCCTGCATATTGTAGGGCATCTGGATGCCCAGACTGGAAAGACTTAATTCTTCATTGCGTGGCACTGCAGGCATCCTCCTTCCCCTTGTTTTTATGTAAAGGATTTTCCCTTTACAGCTCTTCCACTTTCACTTTGAAAGCCGCAGCAACACCTGCGTACAGGCGCACCGTAGCGTCGTAGGTGCCGAATTCCTTGATGGCGGAGGGCAGCTCCACCTTCTTCTTGTCAATTTCGGTGCCGGTCAGCTTGGTCAGCAGCTCGGCAACTTCCTTGCCGGTGACTTTACCATACAGCTTGCCGGAAGCGCCGCCCTTGATCTTGGCAACCACCGTCTTGTCCTTGATTTTGGCGGCCAGCGCTTCCGCCGCTGCGCGGGCTTCGGCCTCGTGATGCGCCTTGGCCTCACTCTTGGTCCGAGCCTGATTCAAAGCCGCTGCGTCGGCGGGCGCTGCCAGACCGCGCGGGAAAAGGAAATTGCGGGCATACCCATCGGAAACCTCATGGATTTCGTCCTTTTTGCCGATGGTCTTTACATCCTGTTTCAGAATGATCTTCATATCGAGTATCCTCCGATCGTAACAGTTTTAACGTGTCGCTGCAGCATTCACTGTCTGCGAAGCACGATAGATATCAATTTGTTCACGAATCTGCCGTTCGGCAGATTCCAGCGTGCAATTTTGCAGCTGTGCACCGGCCATCATCAGATGACCGCCGCCGCCCAGGGGTTCCAGAATCACCTGTACGTTCAGCGCACCCATGCTGCGGGCAGAAATATTGACGCCGCCATTTTTGGCCACCGCCACAAAGCTGGCATCCACGCCGTTGATGGTAAGCAAGTCGTTGGCTGCCATCGGCAGGACCACATTCATACCGGCATCCAGTTCACCGGACAGCGCAATAGCACAGCCCTTGTATATGTAGGCGCTCTCCACAATGTGAGCGCGCGCCTCATACTCTTCTTTCGAGGTATTGAACAGCAGTTTGGTTTCCGCCGTCTGCGCACCACGGCTCCGCAGCCAGGCGGCTGCCTCAAAGGTGCGTACCCCCACATGCAGTGCGAAGCTGCGGGTATCAAGCATGATGCCGGCCAGCAGCGCCTGCGCCTCCAGCGGTGTGATGTTGCCTTCCTTAGGCATAAACTGAAGCAGTTCGCAGATCAACTCGCTGGCGCTGGACGCATAGGGCTCATGATACAGCAGCAAGGGACGGTCGATATGCCCCACCGCCATGCGGTGATGGTCGATGACAACGACCCGCTTGCACTTTTCGTAAATTTTCTGGCTCTCCAGTAGTCGCTTCTGGTAGGTGTCCACCACAATCAGCAAAGTGTTGGGCGTAATGACATCCAGCGTCTGGTCCGGCGGGATAAAATCCTTGCCGCATCCGGCATCCAGAAACGTCTTGAGCAACGGTCCCGCCAGCGTAGCATCACTGTTGATGGCGATCACCGCCGGTACGCCGCACATTTTGCAGATACGCAGGGCGCCGATGGCAGATCCGACCGCGTCCAGGTCACTCATGCGGTGGCCCATGACAATGACGCTGTCGCTCTTCCGGATGAGGTCGCACAGCGCATGGGAGATGATACGGCTGCGCACATGACTGCGTTTTTCCACGCCATGGGAAATGCCGCCGTAAAACTCAAAACCGTCTACGGTCTTGACGGCAGCCTGGTCACCGCCCCGTCCGAGAGCAATATCAATACTCTCCCGTGCCATCTGGTGACATTCCTGCAGCGTCTTTCCTCCGTGGCCGACACCAATGGAGAGCGTCGTAAGCCCGCCCGGATGCAGGGCGCGCACCTTGTCCAAAATGTCAAAACGCTCCTGCAGCATCCAACGGACATCCCGTTCCTCCACCACCGCAATGTAGCGGCTGTTGGAGACCCGGCGCAGAAAGCCGGTACTGCGCCCGATATACTCTTCCAGCAGACTGTTGATGGCTTCCAGTTCTTTGGCCTGCTCACTGTCCTTCATGTCATCGAACAGTTCATCGTAACTGTCAATTACGATGATCAGGCAGGCCGGACGACTTTCGGTATATTCATCAAGCGTCTGTTTGTAAAAGGTATTGTCGACAAGATAAACGATGCTTGCACCGCGGCTTCCCTTGGCAGAGCCGGCATATGCGGTGAAGCGCCGCTCTCCCACGACCAGATCCTGTCCGTGGGGCCGGGAACACACCGCCAGATCAAGTTCCGGCAAGACCCGGTCCACAGGACGTGTCACTGCATCGTTTCCTCGAAGGACTTTATCACGGAAGAAAGCATTATACCACAGAATTCTACCGTCCGCAACGAGCACGGTGGGAATCGGAAGCCCCGTGAGGCTGTATTGAATCCGGCTGTTTTCAAAATCCGTACTGCATAACTGCGCGGCCACATACGCGCGCAATCTGCGCCGCATGTACCACAATACACACAGTGCAATAACGACCAGCACCAACGGCACGATGAGCCATTTCGGGGAAACAACCGCCACCGGAATGACCATCGCCGCCAACGCTACCAGCAGCAGCAAAAGCACTGCAACCGTATCCAGGCCGCCTTTGTGTTTCATGGTGAAAACCCCACATTCCCGCCGGGCGGGCAAATCCTCAAACTTCCAGTAAGATAGGCAAAATCATCGGGCTGCGCTTGGTGCGGCGATAGATATAGCTGGAAAGTGCTTCCCGCACACGGGCTTTCACGCTGGCCCAGTCATGCATGTTATCGCTCAGGCTGCGATCCAGTGCCATTTCCACCTGGGTGCGCAGACCGTCCATGAGTTCTTCGCTTTCCCGCACATAAACAAATCCCCGGCTGACGATGTCGGGCCCGGAAAGTACCTGGCCGTTGGAACCGTCCACGGCAGCCGTCACGATGATGATGCCATCCTCCGACAGATGGTGACGATCCCGCAGAACCACATTGCCCACATCGCCGACGCCGTAGCCGTCCACCATGACAGCCCCTGCCGTCACGATGTTCTCTACCGTCATGCCGTCCGCAGAGAGGCGGATGTTCTGGCCGTTTTCGGCAATATAGATATTCTGCTTCGGGATATAGCCCAGGTGCTCTGCCGTTTCGGCATGGCGCTTGAGCTGCTTGAACTCACCGTGCACCGGCAGGAAATACTGCGGATGGGCCAGCGTAAGCATCAGCTTCTGCTCCTCCTGGCAGGCGTGACCGGAAACATGCGTATCATACATGTTCTCGTAGATAACCTCTGCGCCAAGGCTCAGCAGGCCGTTGACGACCTTGGTTACCGTTTTTTCGTTGCCGGGAATAGGACGTGCCGAAATGATGATGAAGTCGTTGGGGCCAACCTTCACCTGGCGATGGCTGGCCTGTGCCATGCGGGAAAGGGCCGACAGCGGCTCTCCCTGGCTACCGGTGGTGATCAGAACGACCTTCTCCGGCGGGTACTTGTTGATCTCGTCAATGTCGATCAGGACATTGTCCGGTGCATGGAGATAGCCCAGCTCCCGGGCCATTTCCGTATTGGAAACCATACTGCGGCCGCTGACCGCCACCTTGCGTCCGGACTCGATGGCCAGATCAATGATCTGCTGCACACGATAAATGTTGGAGGCAAAGGTCGCCACAATGATGCGCCGGTTGCGGGCACGCACAAACAATCTGCGCACGCCTTCTGCCACCGTTTGCTCCGTGGCCGTAAAGCCGGGGCGCTCCGCATTGGTGGAATCCGCCAGCAGAGCCAGTACACCCTTGCGGCCATACTCGGCAATCGTGGAAAGATCCGTGACGGCATCCCCCGAAAGCGGCGTATAATCCACCTTGAAGTCGCCGGTATGAATGACGACACCCGCCGGGCACTCAATGGCAAAGGCCAGCGCGTCGGGAATGGAGTGATTCACATGAATCGGTTCCACCGTAAAGCATCCCAGTTTCACCTTCTGGCGCGGACGGATCTCATGGAAAACCGCGCTGGACGCCAGACCATGTTCCTCAAGTTTATTCTTGATGAGACCGATGGTCAGCCGTGCCGCGTAAATGGGGACGTTGAATTTCTTGAGCAAATACGGCAGACTGCCGATATGGTCCTCATGACCGTGGGTAATGAATACGCCCTTGATGCGATCCTTGTTTTCCAGCACGTAGGTAAAGTCCGGGATCACCAGGTCAACGCCGAACATCTCGGCATCCGGGAACACCAGACCGCAATCCACAAGGATCATATCCCCCTGGCATTCGTACAGGGTGATATTTTTGCCTACTTCTCCCAAGCCGCCCAAGGGACAGATGTGCATGGGGATAGCAGGCGTCATTTCATAACTGCGCGACTGCTGTTTGCGGCCACGGCGCGGCTGGGACTTGCCATTGGGCGCGGGGGCATTCTGCGCCTGCTGCGCCGAGGAATTCCGACCACGGCGGGGACGCGGCGCCGGAACGTTCTGCGCCGCCGTATTCGCCGCTTCTGCGGCGGCAGCGGGCTGATGGCTGGGTCTGCGGCGCGGCCGACGAGGCGTATTGCCGCCCTGCTGGGCTTTTTCTGTGCGCGGAGCGCGGCGGGATGCCGCACGTTCTCCCGTAGTCTGTCCATGATTGCCATTCGTTGCTTTACGCTTGGGCTTGATTTCTTCCATGAAAACCTCCATGCTCTCTTCTGACAGAGTGCGCCGTACACAAACAGTACCCGCTTAGGCTCTGTGCTGAATTTGCGATTTATGTATGCGGAAAAGCAGTCTTGCCTTTCCTGTTTTGGTTGGGCGCGAAAAGTCCACCTGAAAAGGTGCGGCCGGGCCCGGTCTATACACATCATTGCAGTTATTATTTATTATAAACGGATTCCTCTAACTTGTCAAACTTGCCATAAGCGTACAAAGTGGGTATAATTCCTGTACAAGGATTATTGTCAGTACCAGGAGATTTATATGAAACACATCGAGATCTATACCGACGGCGCATGCAGCGGCAACCCCGGACCGGGTGGCTGGGGCGCGATTCTGCGCTTCCGGACCCGCGAGAAGGTATACGAAAAAGAGCTTTCCGGCGGTGAAGCGCAGACCACCAACAATCGCATGGAGATGACAGCGTTGCTGGAAGCCTTGCGGCAGTTGAAAGAACCCTGCGACATTGATCTGTACAGCGACAGCCAATACGTCATCAATGCATTGGAAAAAGGCTGGGCCAGAGGCTGGCGGGCAAGAGGCTGGAAAAAAGCCGACAAGTCCCCTGCCCTGAATCCGGATCTTTGGGCCCCCCTTCTGGCGGAAAGCGAGAAGCATACAATCACCTACCACTGGCTCAAAGGACATGCCGGGCATCCGGAGAATGAGCGCTGTGACCGCATGGCTGTGGAACAGAGCAAGAGATACGGTGGCCGGCAGGACTGAATGTTTATCACAATAAGGAGGACCTCCCATGGAAGGTTTCAACACCTTTGAAAAGCAGGACAAGGTTTTGATGGGGATGAGCGGCGGCGTGGATTCCAGCGTAGCCGTCCGCATTCTGCAGGAACAGGGCTTTTCCGTACAGGGCGCCGTGATCCGCTTTTCCCCTGCACACGACGCCGCGGTTGCTGCCGCAAAGGAATCCGCCGAAACGCTGAAAATTCCGCTCCATGTGATCGATGCGGAATCGGCATTTGAACAGCATGTTATTTTGCCGTTTTGCGAGAACTACTGTGCAGGCAGAACCCCCAACCCCTGCATTATGTGCAATCCCCTGGTAAAGTTCCATCTGCTGGCTCAAAAAGCCGCAGAACTTGGTTGCAAATTCATTGCCACCGGTCATTACGCCCGTGTGCAGGTGGACGAGAGCGGAACCAGTCGAATCGCCATTCCTGAAAGCGCCGCGCGGGACCAGAGCTACATGCTCTACCGTCTGCCACAGGAAATTCTTGCCAAACTGGTGCTCCCTTTGGGAGAATTCGAGAAAGATGACATCCGGGAAATGGCCCGCGATCTGCATCTTGCCTGTGCCGACGCGCCGGATTCGATGGAGATCTGCTTCATTCCGGACGGCGATTATTCCGCCTATATCCGCGCCCGCGGTTTTATCCCCAAGGCGGGTCGTTTTATCGGCCCTCAGGGCGAAGACCTCGGCCCCCATGCCGGCGTGGATCATTACACCGTGGGGCAACGCAAAGGACTCGGGATCGCAGCAGGCCGCCCCCTGTTTGTCAAAGCTATTTTGGGCAACGGAGACATCCAGCTGGCGGAAACCGGCCAGGAGTACAGCACCCGTATGACATTGACCGACCTGGCCACGCCCGATGCCCTGCCGCTGCCCGCCGGCGAATATCTCGTCAAGATACGCAGCGCGGCCAAACCGGCGCCGTGCTTCTATGATGGAAACGGAACCGTCACCTTCCCCGAACCGGTTCGCGCTCCGGCCCCCGGGCAAAGTGCTGTATTCTATCGCAACAGCCTTGTGTACGGCGGCGGCATCATCGCAGAAACGGATTAACTCAAAAAAGGCTTCCTGCCTCGGCAGGAAGCCTTTTTTATATTCATTTTTTCTTGAAAAACGGTGTGAAGTCAAAGGTGGCAAAATAATCTTCCGGCGTTTCAGCGCGACGAATCAGCTGGTGTGTGCCGTCCTCTTTTAAAAGGACCTCCGCGCTGCGCAGTTTTCCGTTGTAATTATATCCCATGGAGAATCCGTGTGCGCCCGTGTCGTGGATGAACAGCACATCCCCCTTGTCGATCTTGGGCATCATGCGGTCAATGGCGAATTTATCGTTGTTTTCGCACAGGCCACCGGTAATATCATACTTGTGGTCACAGGGCTCCTTCTCCTTGCCGAGGACCGTGATATGGTGATAGGCTCCGTACATGGCAGGCCGCATCAGGTTGGCGGCACAGGCATCCACACCGATATACTCTTTGTAGATGTGCTTTTCGTGCAGGGCCGTGGTAACCAACCCGCCGTATGGAGCCAGCATATACCGGCCCATCTCGGTAAAGATTGCCACATCTCCCATGCCGGCCGGAACGAGGATCTCTTCAAATTGCTGGCGTACACCCTCACCGATTTTCGCGATATCGTTGCTGCGCTGATCTGGTCGATACGCAATGCCTACGCCGCCCGAAAGATTGATGAACTTGATGTTTGCACCGGTCCGTTCGTGCAGGCGCACTGCCAGACGGAACAAAATGCCCGCCAGTTTCGGATAATATTCATCAGTCACCGTGTTGCTGGCCAGGAACGCATGGATGCCAAACTCTTCCGCGCCCAGTTCCATCAGCCGGGTGTACGCCTCGGCCATCTGGTCCTCGCTCATGCCATACTTGGCATCCCCGGGGTTATCCATGATGCCATTGCCAAGGTCGAACACACCACCCGGATTGTAGCGGCAGCATACGGTTTTGGGAATCCCGGCCACCTGCTGCAGAAACTCCACATGTGTCAGATCGTCCAGATTGATATATGCTCCCAGTTCGTACGCTTTCTGCATATCCTGCACCGGCGTATCGTTGGAAGAGAACATGATATCACTGCCCTTGAAGCCGCAGGCTTCACTCATCAGCAGCTCGGTATAGCTCGAGCAGTCAACACCGCATCCCTCTTCCTGCAAAATCTTCAGAATATAAGGGTTGGGCGTCGCCTTGACGGCAAAGTACTCTTTGAAGCCCTTGTTCCAGGAAAAGGCTTCATTCACCCGGCGTGCATTTTCCCGGATTCCTTTTTCATCATACAAATGGAACGGTGTCGGGACATCGGCAATGATCTCCTTTGCCTGTTCCAGCGTAATAAACGGCAATTTCTGCGGCATTTTTCTTTCCTTTCCGGCTTTCCCTGTTGAGCGTTATGAATGCAGTTATTATAAACCGTTTTGCCGGATTCGGCAAGTGCTCACGCAAATTTATACATCGTTATACAATCATACTGTCGGAGGAGGCTTCTGCGTTCTTCATATGCAGCCGTGCGGCCAGAAGGCGATTGTCCAGCTGGCGGCAAGTCCATCTGTAGGCGGGATACAGGAACAGGCACGCTGCAATCCAGGCCGCCGGGTTTGCCAGTTCCGCACCAAAATAGCCCAGCAGCGGAACCAGGACGATGGCCACCGCCGTGCGCGCCACCATTTCCGCAACGCCGGCCAGCATGGCCAGACTGGAATATCCCAGTCCCTGGATGCTGTACCGCCAGACGATCAAGGCCCCCAGCGGAATAAAGAATACGCTGTTCCAGAACAGATACTGCCGCCCCATCGCCACAATTTCCACTTCGGTCGTGGTATCCAGGAAAAGGCCCATAACGGCCACGTCGCCAAAGTGCAGCAGGATCAGCGAAGCGATGGCATAAACCGTGGCGATCAGCAAGGCACTGTGCACGCCCTGGCGCACCCGATCCATGCGGGCTGCGCCCAGATTTTGGCCCGAATAGGTCGCCATAGCGGTCCCTACGCTTTCCAGCGGCACGGTCAGCAGGTTCATGGTCTTGCTGGCCGCCGTAACCGCGGCTACCGCCGTGCTGCCGAGAACATTGACCGCCCATTGCACGATAACGCTGCCAATTGCAGTAATACTGCATTGCAGCCCCATGGGAACGCCAATCCCGATCAAACGCATGCAGGCGCTTTTGCAAAAACGCCCCTCACCTTTTTGCATGCGAAGCACTTCAAATTTGCGGCACAGAAAGATAAAACTCAAAACTCCGGAAATCGCCTGGGAAATATCCGTAGCCAATGCCGCGCCAAGAATGCCCATGTTCAGGGGAATGACAAAAATCAGATCAAGACCAATGTTCATGGCACTTGTCATAATCAGGAAATACAGGGGCGTCTTGCTGTCGCCCAAAGCGCGCATGATACCCGCCACCATATTATATAAGAAAATAAAGGGTATTCCGGCAAAAATCCAGCCGATATAAATGGCCGCGCCATCCAGAATATCCTCCGGCGTCTGCATCAGCATCAGGAGCGGACGGGTCAGGCTGACGGTAAGGACCGTCAGCACCACGCTTCCTGCAAGGCAGAGCCAGGCAGCATTGGCCACATGGCGGCGCAGATCATGGAAATCCTGCGCCCCGAACAGCTGGGCGATCGGGATGGCGAATCCATTGCAGACGCCAATGACGAACCCGAGAATCAGGTAATTGATGGAACTGGTGGAGCCAACCGACGCCAAGGCACTGACGCCGCAATAACGCCCCACAATGATGGTATCCGCCAACGCATAGAACTGTTGGAACAGATTTCCCAACACGAGCGGCAATGTAAAAAACAAGATCACTTTTAACGGATTGCCATTTGTCAAATCTTTCGTCATAGTCGAATTCCCCTACCCCAAAATATACACCTTGTGATTCCGTGCTTGGTATTATAGCACGGTGCAAGGAAAAATCAAGAGGACAGAGACTCCAATTTCACAAACAAAAAAGACCTGTCAAATGACAGGTCTTTTTGGCAGGGGTAGAAGGATTCGAACCCTCGGCACGCGGTTTTGGAGACCGCTGCTCTACCAACTGAGCTATGCCCCTATATAAAATGTCCACAGTGCAAGGTTGCGCTGTGGACATTGCGCTGGAGCTGCTAAGCAGATTTGAACTGCTGACCTCATCCTTACCAAGGATGCGCTCTACCAACTGAGCTATAGCAGCAAATGGCGACCCGAATCAGGCTCGAACTGACGACCTCTAGCGTGACAGGCTAGCGTTCTAACCAACTGAACTACCGGGCCATACCCAGCTTGTTGACCGCCGTTTTGTTTGCCGTGGCGGCTGCAACGTCAATTATTATAGCCAAACATGTGCCATCTGTCAAGGCTTTTTTTGAATTTTTTTCATCTTTTTTGAAGTTTTTTATAATTCCTCTTTCCTGCGTTATTTTTGTATCCAAGATTGCAATATTTTCCTGCCGGTGGTATGATGATAGTGCTGCATTTTAAGAGATATCTTTCTTTTTCTTCTGCTGCTTTTGAAAAATTTCTTTTCTGTACTGCCATGCCAGGATCAGAACGATCGCCGCTGTTCCCAATCCGCTCTGTATGCCGAATTGTAAAAACGCAACGGCAGCAGACAGCCCCCCGGCCAAAAGTACGCCAAGGACCTGACGCCGCGTTCCGATAGCGGCCACAGCCCCGGCCAGGCAGCACAGGGCCCCCGTTATAGGAAAGTAGAGAATGGACCAGGCGCAGGCCACAAGGGCCGCCCGTCCGCCGCGGCCACCCCGCCAGATCGGCCAGGTATGTCCTGCCACCACACCGATCCCACCATACAGCACGGCAACGTGTTCCAGTTCCGGCGCTGCCAGCCGATAGCAAAACCAACAGGCGAGAATCGTTTTCAGCACATCTCCCGCCACTACAGCGATGCCTGCCGGCTTTCCCAGCCGCCTGGCGATATTGCCCGCATCCGGGGTCCCTGTACCCACAGAAGCAGCCCCCGTGCCAACGAGGCAATGTGCCACGATTTCTGCGGCGAAGAAGCAGCCAAAGCCGTACCCGGCCAACAGGCACAATCCTTTTAACAATACGTCTTGTTCCATTGACATATACGGTATCGCCCCCACTTATTCAAATCAAGAGGTGCTTTTCCCATGGATCTGCAAACATTGCAACAGGAATGTCTGGCATGCCGCCGCTGCGGTCTATGCAAGTCCCGTACCCACGTGGTGTTCGGGCAAGGCGTGGCCGACGCGGAAGTTCTATTCGTAGGCGAAGGCCCCGGTGCCAGCGAGGATGAACAGGGACAGCCGTTTGTAGGACGCAGCGGGCAGCTCCTTGACCACTATCTGGAAGCCGTGGATCTCAGCCGGGAGAAGAACATCTACATTGCCAACATCGTAAAATGTCGTCCCCCACAGAATCGCGATCCCTTGCCGGAGGAATCTTCCGCCTGTCTGCCCTGGCTGCGGCAGCAATTCCAGCTGCTGCGCCCCAAAATCATTGTATGCCTGGGGCGTATCGCTGCCCAGCAACTCATAGATCCCGGTTTTTCCGTGTCGCGCGACCACGGAAAATTCTTCGACAAACACGGCACACTGTTCATGGCGACCTATCACCCTGCCGCCCTGCTGCGTTACCCCGTGAACAAGCCCGCCGTATTCGGGGACTTTGTGGCATTGAGAGAGAAAATCTCCCAGGTCTGTGAGCATACCTACTGAACTTTCACCTGAGAGCAAAGGAGTTGACCACCATGCAGCCGGAATCTTTGGCATTGACCTTACCGATTCGGCAGCTGGTGGAATTTTTATTGCGTTGCGGCAGCATCGACAGTCGCTTCACCGGGTTCGACCGTGCCAACGAGGGCGCGCGTCTGCACCGGAAACTGCAGCGGGCCGCCGTGAAAGAGTTCCCTGACTATGCGGCAGAGGTTTCTCTCACACAGAAGTATGGCTGCTGCGATATAGAATATACCCTGGAAGGCCGCGCCGACGGAATTTTTACCGACACCGACGGAACGATCGCGGTGGATGAAATCAAAACCACCTTGCTTCTGCCGGACCAGATCACAGGGGAACAGTCACCGGAACATTGGGCGCAAGCCAAAATTTACGCCGCTATCTATGCCCGACAGCACCACCTTTCCCAAATGCGTGTCCGCCTGACCTATTATCAGGTGGATGAGGAAACCACCTATCATTTTGCAAAAGACTACACGGCAGAGGACCTGGATGCTTTCGTTCTGGACTTGCTGACCCAATACGCCCCATGGGCCCGGCGTGCCGCACAATGGCGGAGCGACCGCCGGGAGAGCCTGCAATCGCTGCGGTTTCCTTTTCCGGAATACCGCACAGGCCAGCGCGCCATGATTGGTGCCGTATACGAAACCTGCCGCAGCGGCGGCCAGCTTTTGTGTCAGGCCCCGACCGGCATCGGCAAGACGATGAGCGTGCTTTTTCCTGCGCTGAAGGCGATGGAAGACGGCGGTCCCGTTTTTTATCTGACCGCCCGGGGCACCACCCGTGCCGCTGCCGAAGGGGCGCTTTCGATTTTGCGCGACCGCACGACCTCCCTCAAACTGCGCAGCGTCACCCTGACGGCCAAGGACAAGATCTGCCTGCAGGAGACCCGTGAATGTACCCCGGAAGCCTGCCCCTACGCCAACGGCTACTATGACCGCATCAAAGACGCGCTCTGGAAAGCACTGGACGTTCCGTCACTGACCGCCGATACGCTGCAGGCCCTGGCCCGTGAGAATCGGGTTTGCCCCTTTGAGCTGGGATTGGACCTGAGCCTTTGGTGCGATGTGGTTATTGGCGATTATAACTATCTGTTCGACCCCGTTGTGCATCTGGCACGCTTTTTTGAAAGCAGGGGCGATTACCTGTTTCTGATTGACGAGGCGCACAATCTTCCCTCCCGCGCGCGGGATATGCACAGTGCCTCTCTTTGCAAAAGCGCCTTTCTCGACGCCAAAAAGCGATTGGGTCCCGGAAAAAGCAGCCTAAAAAACGCACTGAACAAGGTCAACGAACTGTTTCTTGCCTGGCGGCACCGCTGTGAGGAAGAATGCGGCGATGCCCGTTTTGGAAAGACCTTCTTTGAGAACGAACGCGCCGATGCGTTGGACCGTGCGTTGACACGTCTTTGCGAACCCTTGGAAGCATGGCTGGACGACCATCGTGACCCCAGTGAAACCCACGACGCCCTTTTACAGCTCTATTTTGACACCCGCGCCTGGCTGCGCATTGCCGATACCTTTGACGATCATTTCGTCCTTCAGATTTCTGCCCACGGCAGTGAGGTGCGTGCCTCCATGCTTTGTCTGGACCCCAGCGCTTTTCTGGCTGCGGATTTTTCCAAAGGACGCGCCGCGGTATTGTTCAGCGCCACATTGGCACCCGCCGGGTATTACAAAGATCTGTGCGGCCTTCCCGACGCCCGCGCGGTTGCGTTGCGCAGCCCCTTCCCCGCCGCAAACCTTGGGCTGTGGTGCGCCCGGCATGTCAGCACCCGCTACAAGGACCGTTCAGACAGCATTGCACGGGTTTCGGATCTGGTTGCCTGTATGGCGGGTGCCAAGACCGGAAATTATATGATCTTTTTCCCGAGCTACAGCTATATGCAATCCGTTTGGGAAGATTTCTCCGCCCGCTACCCTGCCTTTGCGACCCTTTGCCAGGAGAGCAGCATGGACGAAGCGCAGCGCGCCGAATTTCTGGACAAATTCGCCCCTGAGCCGCACCATACCCTGATCGGCTTTGCCGTGCTCGGCGGCGTGTTCGGCGAGGGCGTAGACCTGACCGGAGACCGCCTGATCGGGGTCGCCGTTGTCGGCCCGGGTCTGCCGCAGGTCGGCCCCCGCCAGGAACAGCTGCGGCAACATTTTGAGGAAACACGCGGTTCCGGCTTTGACTACGCCTACCGCTACCCCGGCATGAACAAGGTTTTGCAGGCCGCCGGGCGTGTCATTCGCACCCCGCAGGACAAAGGCGTAGTGCTTTTGATTGACGACCGGTTTGTCAGTCCGGATACACGCCGTCTGATGCCGCCGCATTGGGATCATCTGCGCACGGTCGGCAGCTGTGAGCAGCTCAGCGCCGAGCTCACTTCTTTCTGGAACCGCAAGTAAGTTCTTCATACAGTCACAGCCCCGCAGAGGCATCTCTGCGGGGCTGTTTGTTTTATACGGATTCTTCTTTCTTTTGCATGCGCAGCAGGCTGTAGGGCATCAGAGGCGTGCTGCAGGGAATTGTGTAGTGCATCATCGGATGCGGCGTTCCATCCACCCGCTCCCCTTTTTCATTCTCGATCCATTCGGGCGTCAACGTCACAACACTTCCGTCGGGCTGCAGAATCTCAAGAGAGTCGCCCACAACAAATTTGCCGCGTTGGGTGCAATGGGCGACGCCTGCCTCCCAGGCATCCACCGTACCGATGAAATCCCACTCCCGCACATAGGTATGACTGGGCGTCTGGAGGGCTTTCTCTTTGCCGAAATAGAACCCCGGCGAATAGTGGCGATGACTGGTGCGGTTCAGTTCTTCGATCACATCATCGGGCAGCTCATAGTTGTCATTGTAGGGGTCCTTGAGGTAAAGATCGAGCGCCCGCCGGTATGCACTGGTGACCGAAGCCACATAGTAGAACGTTTTGGCCCTGCCCTCGATCTTCAGGGAATCCACACCGGCTTTGCAGATAAGGTCCAAAAACGGCGCCGTGCACAGATCGTTGGCGTTAAGAATATAGCTGCCGTTTTCGCTTTCCCCGATCTCCATATACTGGCCCGGGCGATGCTCCTCCACAAGGGCATACTTCCAGCGGCAGGGCTGCGCACATTCGCCCCGGTTGCCGCTGCGTCCCGTCATGTAGCTGGACAGCAGGCACCGCCCGGAAACACTCATACACATAGCGCCGTGCACAAAGGCTTCCAGTTCCAGGTCCGGAGGGCAATTGTCCCGAATCTGGGCGATCTCGGTCAAGGGAAGTTCCCGCGCCAGCACAACCCGCTTGGCTCCCAGCTCATAAGCGACGGCAGCTGCTTCATAGTTGGTGATGCCCGCCTGGGTGGAAACATGCCGTTCCACATGGGGGGCGTACTTCTTTGCCAGCGCCAGTACCCCCAGGTCAGCGATGATGAACGCATCCACCCCCGCCTCTGCCGCATCCTGAATGTACTGCGGCAGTTTTTTCACTTCCTCATTGGTGGGCAGTGTGTTCAAGGTCAGATAGACTTTTTTACCCCGGGCATGGGCGAAGATGCAGCCCTCGTGCAGTTCTCCCACCGTCAGATTCACCGGGGCCGCACGCATACCAAATTCCGGCAAGGCGCAATAGACGGCGTCTGCGCCGTACAAAACAGCATATTTCAACGTTTCCAGGCTGCCCGCAGGGGCCAGCAGTTCCGGCTGTTGCAGCATACAATATTCCTCCTGTAAAAAAGCGCCCGGACGCGCCGGGCGCTTTTGTTGCATAATGTTTTCGATCAGTAAGCCCAGCCCGCTTTTTCCACGTTGGCCTGGTGCTCATCCGCCGTCTTGGCATAGAAGTACTGCCCCGCTACATCGGTATCGGGATGACCCGTGACGAAGAAGAAATAACCCTCGTCGATGAATTGCTGGTCAGGATTCAGCGCCGCCTCAATGGCTGCATAGCCCGGGCAGGAGATGGGACCCGCCGGCAATCCGCTGATGCGGTAGGTGTCGTAGAGATTCAGCACATCTTCGGGGATCGCACCGATGGCCGGCCAGCCGTAATATTCCGCCGTCGGAGAGTTCCACAGATAGTTATTCTCCACATCCTGGGTAATATAACTGCAGGCATTGGACTCCAGCTTATGCTCGGACCACAGCGGATCGCCGGATTCCAAACGGTTGTGGAAACAGGCGCTGACCTTGGCATCTTCCGCCTCCACACCGGCTTCTTCCTGAATAAAGCTGGCCAGCTTGACAACGTCGTCCAGCGTGGTGCCTTTTTCGTTGATGGTGTCGGTCAATCCCTCGGTCTTGGCCGCAAATTCTCCATAGAGCGTGTCCACATAATAATAGACATCCTCATCGGCGTAGACGTTATAAGTGTCCGGGAAAAGGTAGCCTTCGCACTTCATCAGACGCCCGTTATCCGGGATCTGCGTCCAGAAACTGTACTGGCTGAAATCCGAACCGTCGGTGCCGTTGGCACAGTTCAGGAAGGTATCCACGTCATCCACCAGACCGGCATTCACAAAGATCTGGGCTACGCCAACGGCTGTGGTTCCCTCCGGGATCGTGATGTTGGTCGTCGGGCGGCGCACTTCCTGCGAAATGGTCTGGATGATGCTGTTGTAATCCATACCGGAGCGCAGCGTAAAGTCACCGTACTGGATGCCTCCCGCCTTGCCACTGTATTTGACATATTCTTTAAACAGCCAGTCGTATTGAATGATGCCGGCATCTTTGAGCTGCGAAGCAATGTTACCGACCGAGGAGCCTTGTTCGATGGTGATGGTCTGTTCCTCGCCCAGTTCCGTGCCGCCGTCGATCTCACCGTAAAACTGCATGATCTGATAGCCACCGAACGCTACCAACGCCAGCACGATCAGCACGATCAGGCAGCCCAGCGGGAAACGGCGCTTGGGACGCGCTTCACCTTTTTCTTTTTTCTTTGTAGCCTTGGCCTTCCAGGCTTTCTGTTTGGACTCCGGGGCCTTTTGCTGTGTCACAGGTTCCTTGGGCGCCGCCGGGGCTTTTTTCTCCGGTGCGGCCGGTGCCGGCTGCGCCTGTGGAGCACCGCTCGGCACACCACTGTCATTGCGATTGATCCTCATCAGGGTTCTCCTTACTTTTCCTCAAACGGGTCTGGTACCCGCTCATCCATGCCGCTCACAGCAGCATCCTGAAATACACATCCGTAACCGGGAATTCACCGCGCAAAAACGCGATCATTCCATAGCCGCAGCGCCGCCCGGCCCCCAGATACAACGTCTGGTTCTCCGCCAGTAAAATCCGGGCTTTTTCGGCGCCGGTCTTTTCCCGCGCGGCCTGCAGCAAGGTGTCGGCACAATAATCATTATCGGCCTGCAGTTCCAGAAACTGCAGTTCATTGCCATGGGTAAAATACAATCCATACCCGCGGCGGTTGGAAACCACCGTAAGACCGCGCCGGTACAGCTGCGTCATCACTTCATTCATCGCAGCCTCCGGAAGGGCGATACATCCGGGCTGGCACCGCATCCGCATTTCCAGCAGATGCCGTACCGTCAGGCTGTCGAATTCTGCCTGTGCCAGCAAATTGCGTTGGATCGGCTTGTGCAGCACCCGCATGGGCAACAGATTGCGAAAGCCCAGGGCTTCCAGCGACTGAGCTTCCCGTGCGCTTTCCGGGGCCAAAACGGCAAAATCATATTCCTTGGAAGCAAACGCCCGCAGACACCCGCTGAGCAGCTTGGGAAGCAGATTTTCCATGGATACGCCTTCTGCGGCGGCCCCGCCGCAGAACCAGATCCCCTGCCGGTGACTGTATTGCACCGGCACGGTCGCCAGCATTGCAGCCGGTGGCTGCCCGGGCTGCTGCAGCACCAGAATATGCTCCAGCCCCGCTACATTCTGCAACCAGCCGGCGGCATCCTCCCGGGAATCCCCGTAGCGGGCACAGCGCAGATCCACCAGGGCTTTCAGATCGTCAGTGTCCGCCGTTCGTACCATAGACACGTCCCCTTTCGGTTTCCCCCATTTTACAGGATATGCTGTATTTTCGCAAGTATCTCGGCATTGATCTCCTCCACCGAACGGATCGATTTTAGCTCTTTTCCGCTGGTACATTCGATGCGGTACCAGCCGAACGTTTTGGCACAGTATTCTGCCGCCGCCCGGCTGCGGGCAATATACTCGCGGTCTTTTTCCTGAATGTCCTTTTTGCTTTCATCGCCATGATAGCGTTCTTTCAGCAGCTGCTGGGACACTTCCGGGTCCACCGCCAGATAGATAACGGCGTCCGGCGCCGGAATCCCGATCTTTTTGTATTCAAAATCAAACAGCCAGTTGAGGAAACCATCCCAGTGCATGGGCGGCAATTTGGCACACTGATGCACCGCATTGGAGGTGGTATACCGGTCAGAGAGGATCAGCCCCCCCGCCTGATAGAAATCGCCCCAGTCGGTTTTATAGCTGGCAAAGCGGTCCACCGCATAAAAGCTGGACGCCGCATAGGCATTCACATCGTCCGGTTTTTCGCCGAACTGCCCCGACAAGTACATCTTTACAAGTGCGGAAGAATCACTGGCATAATTGGGGAATGTGATCTGACGAAGTTCCACACCACGCTCTTTGAGTTTTCCGGCCGTCAGGGCTGTCTGCGTTCCTTTTCCGGAACCGTCCAGTCCCTCAAAAATGATCAGCTTACCCATGGCAGACTGCCTCCTGCTTCAGTTTGGCGTATTTTTCGCGCACCTGCGCCTGCTGACCGCAGCACATGCGGCCTTCCGGGCAGGGGCCCGTCAGGCAGCGCGGTCCGGCCGTTGCAAAGATATGCGGTGCCAGCGGCAGAACCAGACGCAGCATTTCATCGGCCACCGCACGGATCTCCCACTGGGCACGATTGCAGCAGCGAAGATGGAAAAAGTTCTGCAGGCTGCGGCAGTTCATCGTCATGACCATCTTGGTCTCACAGGCATTGGGCAGCACAAACCGGGCGTCCTCGTTGGCCTGTTTGGACGCCTTGGCCCGGGCGGCTTTCTCGTCCAGTCCCTCGGCCATCAGGCGCTCAGTGTGGGCCTGTTCAAGAGACTGCACAAGGTCCAGATATTTCTGCGCATCAGCGTTCATGGCGTCAATGAAATGTGCCTTTGCCTCCGGGATCGCTTCGATCTCCGGCGGAATCACATAACGGAAATCCTCCAGCCGCACATAGCGCTGGCTCTGCACACTGAAGCTGGCAATACGGTGCCGCGTCACCTGCGCCAGGAAAGTACGGGATACCCCCTCGATTCCAAACGTGAAGCTGGCATGCTCGATCGGGCTGGCATGGCCCAGGTCCGTCAGCTTCTGCAGAAAAGCCGCTGTTTTTTCCGGCGTCAAGCCGTCGAGCAGCGTTTCGATATGTGCGTCCGAATAGCACAGTTTGGCGGCAGCCGCCACCGTTTTCTCCGGATCATTGGTATGTGCAATGAGTTGGACCAGCATGTAAGCGCCTCCTTTGGTCATTCTTCGGTAAGTTTTTTCAGCGGTGCATAATTGGCCATCGTCTTTTTGACGCCTACGCGGTCAAACTGAATCTCCACGATGCAGTCGCCTGCAATGGGGGTCGCCTTGAGCACCTTGCCGCGGCCGAACACCCGGTGCTCGACCAGATCGCCCGCCGCATATTGCACAGCCTGCTTTTTCGGGGCCGTATTCTGCATGCCGGCCAGGGTGGACGTGCCCGCCCCCGCCGGAGCAGCCGGGGCGCCGCTGTGATGATTGGTACGGCTGCCATAGCCAGCGCCAAAACCGCTGCTTTGTACCGTGTGACGGCCACCGTTGAAGTTCGGGCTGTCATGCCCGCCACTGGCAAAGCCGCTGCTGTAACCGGCGCCAAAGCTCCCCCGCGGACGGGCGTTGTACTCGCCGTTGAGGTACCCACGGGACGCGCCGGAATAGCCGCTGCGCCCGCCGGGCACGCTGGTGCTGTAGCTGCCGTACCCCGCTCCGAAGCCACCGGCCGAATAGGCCAGTTCCGGGCTCTGGGTCTCTTCCAGCAGGCCGGGGTCGATCTCACTCAGGAAACAGGACGGCGGATTGCGCCGCGTCTGGCCGAAAATCAGGCGGCTGCGGGAGGTGGAAAGATACAGTTCTTTCTTGGCACGGGTAATCGCCACATAGCACAGGCGGCGTTCCTCCTCCATATCCTCCTCGTTGTAGCGGGCCATATCGCCGGGGAAGATCCCGTCCTCCATGCCCACAACGAACACATACGGGAATTCCAGCCCCTTGGCGGAGTGGATCGTCATCATCGTGACGCTGTCGGCGTCCTGATCGTAGCTGTCCAGGTCCGAGATCAGCGCCACTTCCTCGAGGAAGCCGGAAAGCGTTGCGTCTTCCCCATTCTGGTCGGCATAGGTCTTGACCGAGCTGACCAGCTGGCCCAGGTTTTCCAGGCGGGTCTCGCCCTCCTCTTTCTGGGCTTTCAGCATCGCCTCATAACCGGTCTTTTTGATGACCTCCCCGGCGAATTCATCCAACGGCATCGACACAGAAAGATCACACAGTTCCCGGTACATCTCATAGAACTTTTCCAGTGCGGATGCTGCCCGCATCAGTTCGGGATACTGCCGTACATCAGCAATGATCTGCAGCATCGGCACACCGGCCCGGGCCGCCAGCTCGCCGACCTTGTCCACCGTGGAAGCGCCGATTTTGCGCGCCGGCTCATTGATGATCCGCCGCAGGCGCACATCGTCCCGCGGATTGACGATAACGGCCAGATAGGAGTTGATGTCCTTGACTTCCTTGCGGTCAAAGAAGCGTTGGCCGCCCACAATGCGGTACGGAATACCCGCACGGGCAAAATACGTTTCGATGGGGTTGGACTGCGCGTTCATGCGATACAGAACGGCATGATCCCGCAGATGGGCACCTTCCCGCAGATGTTCGCCGATCACGTCGGCAATGTGGCTGGCCTCGTCCTGCTCGCTGGCCGCCGTGTAGTGGTGGACCTTGTCTCCATCCCCGTTCTGGGTCCACAGCGTTTTGCCCTTACGGCCGGTATTGTTCTTGATCACACTGTTGGCCGCATTGAGGATGTTGGAAGTGGAACGGTAGTTCTGTTCCAGGCGAATCGTCTTGGCGCCGGTAAAAACCTGCTCGAAATTCAGAATGTTTTCGATGGTGGCGCCGCGGAACTTGTAGATGGACTGGTCGTCATCACCGACCACGCAGACGTTATTGGTCCCGCCTGCCAGCAGACGTACCAGATGGAACTGCGCCACACTGGTATCCTGATATTCGTCCACGACCACATACCGGAATTTGTTCTGGTAGTATTCCCGCGCTTCGGCGTCCGTCTGCAGAAGGCGGACCGTATGGAAGATCAGGTCGTCGAAGTCCATGGCGCCCGCCGTTTTCAATCGGCCCGCATAGGTGGTATAAATTTTGGAGATCAGGGCCGCCTTGGTATCCCGCGGGGTTTCTGCCGCCACATCCTCCGCCGACATCAGCTTATCCTTATAGGAACTGATCTGGGCAACGGCGGACTTGATGGGCAGGAACTTGTCGTCGATCATCTTGTCTTTGTAGATCTGCTTGAGTACCCGCTGCTGATCATCCGAGTCATAGATGGTAAAACTTTTGGGGAAGCCGATGCGCTCGGCATCCCGGCGCAGAATCCGCACGCAGGCCGAGTGAAAGGTCGAGGCATTCACGTCACCGCCCATGGTCTCCCCCAGCATGGCACGAAGACGCTCTTTGAGCTCACCCGCCGCCTTGTTGGTAAAGGTGATGGCCAGCACATTCCAGGGACGCGCCGGGCGGACCGCCAGATAGGCGGTTTCCCGCGGCAGATCCCGGCCGGATGCCACAGCGGCCCGCAGATCTTCCAGGTCCTGCTGTGTCACCGTGCGGGGCAGTTCCCGGCTGCCGTGCGCCGAGCCGAAACGAATGATGTTGGCAATACGGTTGACCAGCACGGTGGTTTTTCCGGAACCGGCACCCGCCAGAATCAGCAGTGGGCCCTCGGTTGTGAACACCGCCTGCCGCTGGACCGGATTCAGGCGGGTGAATTTGCTTTCAATATATTGATCGCGCAGGGCGATATATTCCTGGGTAAGCTCAGGCATGATTGGTTTTCCCTTCTCTACAAGTTACAGTTCCAATGCCGCTTCTGCGCCGGTCAGTCGGCCGCAAAGGGGTCGCGTATATTCTGCAGCGTCTTTTTCCACGCTTTGGGAGTGGCGTCCCGGAAACCGGCCGTCAGATATTGACCTTCGCTCAAACTGATGGCCGTTCCCCGTGCTACGCAGTTGATCGGGTCAGGTGCAATGGCCACATCCACATGCAGTTCCCCGGCCAGATAACTGGCCAGCCCCCGCAGCAGAGAGCCGCCGCCCGTCAACAGTACCCCGGTGGAGGAAACATCCGCTGCCAGTTCCGGCGGCGTGCTTTCAAGCACCGTTCGGGCCGCTGCCGCAATGCGGGCAGCCAATTCCTGCACCGGTTCATAGAGGTCATGGGTGTAGATCAGGCGGCGGGCAGGGAGGTTGGTCTCCCACGAATGGCCGCGCACTTCCATCACACCCTCAAACTCACTCTTGGTGCAGCAGGCCACCTGCTTTTTCAGGGTTTCCGCCGTCAGCGGACCAATGGCAATCTGGTATTTTTCCTGCACAAACTGTGCGATACAGCGGTCAAAGGCATTGCCCGCCACCGGCACGCTGGCCGCACGCACCCGGCCCCCCATGCTGATGACGGCAATATCGGTGGAGCCGCCGCCAATGTCCACGACCATGCACCCGTGCGGCTGGCGGATCTGCAATCCCGCCCCGAGCGCTGCAGCCACCGGCTCGTCCACCAGGTACACTTGCCTGGCACCGGCCGCCATGACAGATTCCACCACAGCGTCCGCTTCCACGCCGGTGATGGCAGCCGGCACACAAACGGAAATGCGCGGTTTAAAGAACCGGGAGCGGCACACTTCATTGACGAAGCGAACGATCAGTTCGTTGGTCATACGGTGGTCCTGAATCACACCGTCACGCAGCGGACGGACAAGGTCGATATGGGCGGGGGCACGTCCCACCATGCGCAGCGCCTCATCGCCCACGGCCAGAATGGTATTGCTGCGGGTATCCACCGCTCCGATAGTGGGCTGGCTGAATACCACGCCTTGTTTTTCGGTTGCTATGATGATCGAGGTCGTACCCAGATCAATGCCGATATCCTGTTGATTCATTTGCTCTTCTCCGTAGAGGTTCGTTTATCTTTCGGCAGTTCTTCACTGGCCGCCACAGCCGCTGCCGTGACTTCCACAGCGCCGGCTCTGAGCAGCAGCATGGCACAGGCGGAAACGGTTGCACCGGTCGTGATGATGTCGTCCACGAGGAGAATCCGTTTTCCGCCAAGGTCCACATCGGTCCGGCAGGCGTATGCTTTCCGGGCGTTCTGCATTCGCTGCTGGCGGGTCAGACTCTTTTGTACTTCAGTGCCACGTATCGCATACAGCGGTGTTTCCACCGGTATCCCCAATAGTATGCCCAACCGCCTGGCAAGCAGCAAGGGAAGTCCCGGCACGCCGGGCAGCGGCTGGTGGGGCGGCACCGGAACAATGCACTGATAAAGCGGCATGTCCCGGAACAGTTCATTTTTCGGGCGCAGCCCCGGGCGTTGCGGTGGCACCGCGCCCCAGATCCGCACCGCCATACGGTCGGCCAGTTCTCTGGCATACCAGGGATGAAATCCGCGCTTGCAAAGCAGAATGGCCTCCTGCACCTTGCCGCTGTAATAGTACGCGGCCAATGCACCGTTCAGTGCGTAAAAAGAATGTTCCGTCCGGGGCAGGCGCGGCGGCATGTGGGCCAGACGTTCTTCCTCTTTTGCACAGCGGGGGCAAA
The DNA here is from genome assembly GCA_019424695.1 of Oscillospiraceae bacterium. Lineage (GTDB taxonomy): Bacteria > Bacillota > Clostridia > Oscillospirales > Ruminococcaceae > Gemmiger. The sequence goes on along the minus strand of JAHYZA010000005.1, from coordinate 17,037 downwards.
AACTTCCCTGGACAGCTTCCGGCCCCAGCACCGCATTGCAGAACGGACACCGCCGGGGATACAGCCACGCCGCCGCCTGTTCTGCGGCGCAGCGCCAGTCCGGCGCACTCATGGCGTTCCGGAAGCCGGCGCGGCGGCTTCTGCCAGCATATAACGCAGACAGCTGTAGCGCAGATTCTGGCGCACATTGTGCACCATCTGCTCCACCGTCCGATGGTTTCCGGCCAAAATGCAGAGTTTCCGGGCACGGGTCACGCCGGTATACAAAAGATTGCGATACCGCAGCCGCGCCGGGACCTCCGCCACCGGAACGATGACCGCCGGGAATTCCGAGCCCTGGCTTTTATGGATGGTAACCGCATAGGCCGGTTCCAGCTCGCCCAGCTGGTCGCCCGAGTAAACATATTTTCTGTCATCCATCATGACGGTGACCGAACGCGCGTCCTCATCAACGGCGGTGATGATGCCCATATCTCCGTTGTACGCTCCGGCACCGGCCTCCGCCCCGTCGCGCTCAAAGGTGATGTCGTAGTCATTTTTGATCTGCATGACCTTATCGCCCAGACGCAGGATCTTGCTTCCGTTTTCTCCGCCCAGCTGCGGTTTTCCCCAGGCAGGCGGATTCAGCACCTCCTGCAGGCAACGGTTGAGTTCCATGCTGCCGGTCGCGCCCATCTTGGTGGGGCAGAGCACCTGAATGTCCCGCACCGGGTCAAACCCATAAGCCCGCGGCAGACGGACGCTGACAAGATCGCACACCAGCCGCTGGCACTCGAAGCTGCTTTTTTCCATCATGAAAAAGTCATCCTGGGCCGTGCCTTTCTGGGGCATCTGCCCCTGCACGATGCGGTGGGCGTTCTGGACGATCAGACTCTTTTGCGCCTGACGGAAGATCTCCGTCAAACGCACGGTAGGTACCACCTGCGTCGCGAGAATCTCACCCAGAATGTTGCCGGGTCCGACGCTGGGCAGCTGGTCGACGTCCCCCACCATGATGATGCGGCAATGGTACCGGGCTGCCGCCAGCAGCGCCTGGAACAGCTTGACGTCCACCATGCTCATTTCGTCAAGGATAATGACGTCATATTTCAAAAGATTTTTTTCGTTATGGATAAACCGCACCGCGCCGGTGCTGTAATCCACCTCCAGCAGGCGGTGAATCGTGGATGCCGTATGGTGGGTCAGTTCGCTCAGGCGCTTGGCGGCCCGCCCTGTGGGGGCGCAGAGCGCCACACGGTCATACATTGCCTCATACAGGCTCAGGATCGCGTTGACCGTGGTGGTCTTTCCGGTACCGGGGCCACCGGTGAGCACCATCACCCGGTTGGACAATGCCATGCGGATGGCTTCTTTCTGCAGCGGCGCATAGGCAAAGCCCTGCACGATCTCAAGGGCGCGAAGGTCGCTTTCCAGCGTTTTGGGTGGTTCCGTAGGGAAAGTGGAAATCTCCCCCAGCCGTGCCGCAATATCCTGCTCGGCAGAAAAGAGGTCCGGCAGATAAATATACTCGGTTTCCCCATACACATACACCCGAAGTTCTCCGGACTGCAGCAGCTCATCCAGCTCATCCTCCACGCTTTCCAGTGTCAGTTTCAGATAGGAGGCCGTGCTTTCCGTAAGTTTGCCGCGGGGCAGGCAGGTATGGCCGTTACCGGCATTGCGGCGCAAAAGATACAGCAGTCCCGCCGTGATGCGCATGGGATTGCCCATCTCAAACTGGAGTCTGAGGGCAATGGGGTCCACCTTTTCCACCGTCAGTTTCAGGGGTTCGCCGCACAGCAGATAGGGGTTCTGCTGCAATGCTTCCAGCGTATGGGGGCCGAATGCCTGATACGCCGTCACCGCACTCTGGGCCGGCAGGTCAAACCGTGCAAACCAGTCGATGACTTCCCGCACACCGTACAGCCGCCGGAACTCATTGGAAATCGTCGCCGCTTTTTCGGGCGTGATGCCCTTGATCTCGCAAAGGCGCTGCGGTGTTTCGGAGATCACCGTCAGGGCGTCCTCGCCGAATGCCTTGACGATCTTTTTGGCGGTGGAGGGGCCGATATAGGGCAATACCCCGCTGGACAGATAGCTGAGCAGGCCGGTGGTATCCTGGGGCAGACTGGTCTCGCAGGCGGTGGCGCGGAATTGCTCCCCGTAGTGAGGATGTTTTTCCAGATGGCCGTATGCCGTGACATGCATCCCATTGTCCACACTGCCGACATTGCCGACCACTTCAATATCTTGATCGCCGACGTTGACCTCAAATACGATATACCCCGTATCGGCATTTTCAAAGATCACCCGCTCCACAACACCTTCCAGTTTTTGCAGCGTCTGTGTATCGTTTTCCACCTTCCCACCCCCTTTGGCACACTTCCACAATATTCTTTATATTATACCCCAACCGCCTCTGTTTGGCAAACCAAAAAAGCGCAGGGTCACCCCTGCGCTTTTGTTATTTTTGGAGATTTCGTTATCCGCGGTGTAGCTGCGTCTGTGTCAGTTCAAAGCAGCTTTCAGCGCATCCACACGGTCGGTATTTTCCCACTTCACGCCCAGGTCCTCCCGGCCCATGTGGCCGTAGGCTGCCAGCTGGCGGTAGATGGGTTTGCGCAGATCCAGGTCGCGGATAATCGCAGCCGGACGCAGATCGAACACCTTCTTGACGGCCTCTTCGATCTTGTTATCGGCCACCGTGCCGGTACCGAAGGTATCCACCATGATGGAAACGGGCTCAGCCACGCCGATCGCGTAGGCAAGCTCCACTTCGCACTTCTTGGCAAGACCCGCCGCCACGATGTTCTTGGCCACCCAACGTGCCGCATAAGCGGCGGAACGGTCCACCTTGCTGGGGTCCTTGCCGCTGAAGGCGCCGCCGCCATGGCGGGCATAGCCGCCGTAGGTATCGACGATGATCTTACGACCGGTCAGACCGGTGTCGCCCTGCGGGCCGCCGACCACAAAGCGGCCGGTGGGGTTGATATAGTACTTGGTGTTTTCGTCCAGCATATCAGCCGGAATGATCTTTTCGATGACTTCCCGCTTGATGTCGTCATGCAGCTGTTCCTGGCTGACTTCCGGGCTGTGCTGGCTGGAAATGACAACCGCATCCACGCGCACGGGTTTGCCGTCATCATATTCCACCGTCACCTGGCTCTTGCCGTCCGGACGCAGGTAATCCAGCAGACCGCTCTTGCGCACCTCGGTCAGACGCTTGGCCAGCTTGTGGGCCAGGCTGATGGGCAGCGGCATCAGTTCCGGCGTTTCATCGCAGGCATACCCGAACATCATGCCCTGGTCGCCTGCACCGGCCACCTCATCGTTGGTGCCCAGAGCGATGTCGGGACTCTGGCCATCGATGTTGGTGATAACGCCGCAAGTGTCGCAGTCAAAGCCGTATTTGGCACGGTCATAGCCAATGGAACGGATCACATCCCGGGCCGTCTCGGCGACGTCCACATAGCAATCGGTAGTGATTTCTCCCATAATGTGCACCAGACCCGTAGAGCAGGTCGTCTCGCAGGCGACACGGGCATCGGGGTCCTTGGTGAGGATCGCATCCAGGATGGCGTCCGAAATCTGGTCACAGATTTTGTCGGGATGCCCTTCGGTCACCGACTCGGATGTAAAAAGAACTTTGGACATTGTAAAAATAGCCTCCCTTATGAATGTAAGCAGAAGCGCAACTGACGAGAACAAAAAGCGCGCAGCCAAAAGACTGCGCGCCGACGCTTATCTTTCGGTTCCCCGCAGGAATTGGCACCTTGCACGTTCGTGTAGGTTGTCGGGCTTCACAGGGCCTGTTCCCTCTGCCGCTCTTGATAAGTTGCTATTCTGTTGTATGTTGCATTATAGCACAATGCCATAGCCCCGTCAATAGGGTTCCCCGTCGGTTCTGCGTTCTTTTTTCAGCGCATACAACCTCAGTGACGGCCATGCAGGATGGGCGAAAGGGGTTTGTAGATCAGGAAGCACAGCACGGCGTCGATCAAGCCTTTGACAAAAGTAAACGGCATATTAAACACAAGCAGGCATTCCAGAAGGCCGTCGGTGCCGGGGCGGATTTCCTGATAGGCGGCAATGATGCTGTCAATGCCGCCGAACATAGCCGCATAGACCGGATAGCTCAGAAAGTAGTTGACGGGGACACTGACCACCGCCATCACCACGGCACCAATGAGGCAAGCGGCCACCGCACCTTTGCGTGACTTGTGGAAACGGTAAATCAGCCCCGAAGTCCCCACAAAGAAGGCCCCCAGCAGGAAGTTGCACAACTCACCGATCCCGCCGGTAGAGCTGTGGAAGATCAGATTGAAAAGATTCTTAAGAAGGCAGACGGCAACACCATAGACAGGGCCCAGGCTGAAAGAGGCCAGCAGGGCCGGCAATTCGGAAATATCCATCTGGACAAAACTGGGGATGAGCATCGGCAGGCTGAAGTCCATAAACATCAGCAGGGTGGCGATAGCAGCCAGCATGGCGGTCACAGTCAGTTCGCGTACGTGGTTGTGCGTTTTGGTCATGAGAAGATTCCTCCCGTAAAATAGTTTGCGAAAGCCGGTTTGTATGTGATAAAACTGCGGGAGGCTGGTTATGCTTGTTGCCGGCAAACAAAATGCCCTGTTGCCGTATGGTGACAGCAACAGGGCGAAAAAGCATAGCAAACAGCTTTCCGTTTCTTTCATCCGGACTATACCGTCGGCCCCGGATTCGCACCGGATCAGCGGCTGCCACGGCAGCCGGTCGCGGGCTTACGGCCTTATGGGCCGTTTACCGCCGGTGGGGAATCACACCCCGCCCTGAAACAGACTTTCTACCTGCTTAGTATACCACAGGTTTTACAAAATGCAAGAGGCTGTGGTATACTGTTTTTGTCCAAATACCTGTGATTGATGGAGAACGCTTATGCAAGAATTTACTTTGAGCCTGATATTGGATCTGCTGCCCGCCGTTCTGCTCCTGTTGGGCGCACTGGTTCTGCCCATTTTCTATACGCGGCTGATTCGCCGGGTCCTGGATGGACTGCACGGACATCTTACCGAATGGCTGTACATCCTGTTTGACAGCTATGTGCAGCCCACCGCTTTGATTCTGCGGGCCGTGTTGCTGTATCTGGCGCTGGCCATAGTACCGTTGGGCTTCAACACTCCCACTTATCTTACCGTATTGCGTTTGCTTTTTGATCTGGCCCTCACATTCCTGCTCGGGCTGGGTGCCTGGCGTTCCGCCCCCATGTGCCGTCTGCTGCTGCGCAGTGCGCAGAACAAGCTGGACCTTGCGACCAACAACACCATGGGCCGCTTTTTTGAGAACATCTTCCGCGCGCTGGTCGCTATTTTCACCGGCATCGCCATGCTGGACCGTCTGGGCGTCCCTGTGGCTGGTCTTCTGACCGGCGCCGGTGTAGCAGGTCTTGCCATTTCTCTGGCGGCACAGTCCACACTATCCAACCTGATCGCCGGCATCACCCTTGTGCTGGAACATCCGTTTGGTATCGGAGATTACATCATTTTGGGTTCTTCCGAGGGCACCGTGGAGGACATTTCCTTCCGCTCCACCCGCATCCGCACAACGGACAACGTTGCTGTCACCATTGAAAACTCAAAAGTCTGCTCGGAATACATCCAGAACTGCAACCAGCGCAGCAGTCGCCTGTGGCAATTCACCTTGGGTCTGACCTACGATACTACCCGTGAACAGCTGAATCAGATCTGCCGTGACCTGACCGAAATGCTCAAGGCACAGCCTGCTGTCCGGGCCGACACCGTCACCGTCACCGTAGACAAATTCAACGATTACAGCATCGACATTCTGGTGCGCTTGTATGTGACAACGTTGCCCTACGGCGATTTTCTGCAAGAAAAGAGCCGCCTGAACCTGGAAATCATGCAGTTGGTCGCCGATGCCGGCTGCAGTTTTGCCTTTCCGACCACCACACTGGATATGCCTGCCAAGAACTGACCGTATCTTCACAGAAAATGCACCGACGGAATATTCCGTCGGTGCATTTTTTACTGTGCTACGCTCGTGACGCCGTCGCGCCGGCAGGTCAGGATCATGGTATCGGTTCCCTCCGGCGTTGTGATGACAAACTCATAGTTATACACGGTGTCAAGCCGGTACTGCAGGCTGCCGTCCGCCGTTTCAGTCTCTATGTAGTCCAGATCCGGCTGGGGCATGACCTTGTCGTAATACAGATACAGCGTGTCAATGTTTTCCACAAAGCGAAGTTCTACCTCGTCCTCCGTAACGCCCCGCAGCGTCACAACCGGTACGCCGCTTGTCTGCAGCGCCGGTTTTTCCAGCCACTTCTCGGTGCTGTCCCGGTCCAAGGTGTAGTATACCGGCTCCTCGCCCAAAAGGTCACAGTTGCTCAGTTCCATCTGTGTACCGGTTTCCGGCAGTGGTTGTGACCAGACCGGAGTGGTATCCACCGAAGATGCTCCACACCCGTTGAGCACCAGCAGGCACAACGGTAGAAGAAAGTAGTTTTTTTTCATAGAAAGTTCCCTTTCTCAGCGGTACGGGTCATAGGGCGGACGTGGGAATTCGTCTCCCGGTTCCAGCGTGCGCGGGCACAGACCGATTTCCGATACGATAAAGCCCATCAGCATCCCCAGATGCAGGTGCAAATGACGATACTGGGACAAAATCAGTGTGAACCGTGTCCACTCACAATTTTCCGGTCGCTGCAAAAGATCCTCGTCGTGCAGCGAGGTCAGGTACAAGGACAACTTCGCCTTGATCGTATAGAAATACGCATCGATCTGTCCCCGGTCCAGGTGGGTTGCCGGGTAAATGTCCAGATCCTGCAGGTCCGGGGTATGGATCGGAGGTTCCACAAAATCATTGGCTCGGGGATTGATAAACCATTGATCCAGACTGTGCAGCATATGATACAGATGCTGCCACAGGGGCGATCCTCCATAGGGTTTGTCCCACATTTCATCCGGGATGCAGTCGATGACATTCTGCGTCTCCCACAGGGCACGAACCGTCATTTCCGTAATCACAGCATGATAAGATGTTTCACGCACGCGGCTCCGCCCCCCTTGTTTTGGGGTTAGTATGCCTGAGATACCCGGTATTTATTCGGCCACCAGCAAAGTCGGCAGCGTCTTTTCACTGTACTGGCTGGAGATGATGGGGCTCAATGAAACGCGGGAGTAAATCCCCTGCGCCACACCGTCATAGACGTACACTCCCGTCAAATTGTAATAGCGGTTTCGGCCAAATGTGCCGTCCGGCCCGATACCGTAGTTTTCCGTCACATACGGCTTGTAAAACTCCTGCAGCAGATACCCCGTCAGTGGCGTGGAGCGGACGATTTCTTCCCATTCCTCCTGGGTGGACTCCACACCGGCATGCACGCCCCGGGACGCATAGGAATCCAGCGGCTTGAGAATCCAGGCATCCTTGTTTGCCAGCACGTCGGGAATATCCGAGGCTTCAAAGGTCTTGGTCACCGGCACATGGGCCCGGACAAATTCCTGTTCTTCCGGCGTCAGCAGTTTCCGGGTCAGGGGTTCATGCAGGATGCGGAAGATGGTTTTGTTGTGCACAAGCTGGGTGTGGAAATCCCCCACCAGCACCACGGCATCATCCCGCACGGCTGCCAGCAGCGGGCCGCATTCCTCATACCGTTCCAGAATATCGCTGGTAACGGCACGGCGGTAGATGGCGTCAATTTTATGCCCGCCGGGTCCATACAGCACCTTTTCCTCGGCATCGTAACGCAGGCTGCGCAGATCGCAAACCTCCGCCGGCACGCCGTTCTGGATAAAATATCCCTGGAACACCTCAAATTCATTGACGGTTCCGCAATCCATGAAGTCCACGATAGCCACATAGGGGGGCTGTTCCGTATGGCGGGCCCGGCGATACACCGCACCCAGCGTCCGGACCCAGCTGTTAAACAGTTCACAGGTCCGGGTGGTATGGGCGGCCCGGAACTCCCGGTACACGGTAGAAAGCTGTTGCGCCAGGTTCAGTTCCCGGTCCTCGTTCATGGCACTGGTACCGTCCGTATTGAATTCACAATATTTGTAAGCACCGGTCTGCTCATTGTAAAAGAAGTCGATCCGCGCCATCGGCAAAAGAGAGAGCGACGGATCTGCCCGCAGGATCAACGCTTCGGTTATCCCGTCGAAGCCAAACAACTCCCGGTAGGCAGGGTCATGGTAATACGCCTGCATGACTTTGGCGAGAATTCCATACAGTGTGCGGATATCTTCCGAGAAGCGTGCAAAAATGCTCTCGGTTAAAAGTTTGGGCATATAGCAGGTACGCACATATTCCCCATGATGAATGGCAGTAGATGCCTTCATGTATTCTGTAATAGCGTCAAATTCTTCCGCCAGGCGCTTCGGGTCGGAAGCTGCCTTTTCCAGATAGGACGCATTCATTGCTTGCAGTTCAGTCATTTTCGGATTCTTCTTCCCGTATGGTTTTCTTGGTGACAATCAGCTTGGCCAGCGGTTCCAGCAGCGCGCGCTCCTCCTGCGAGGGGGTACGGCTGCGAGCCTGCAGCAGCAGCCAGGCCAGTTCCTTACCGATGGGCCTTCCATAGACCCAGGCATTGAATCCGTCCTTGCAGACGGCCATTTTTGCATTGGCGATGTCGCCGGTGGTCACCCCTTCATAATGGCGCAGTACATTTTGCAGCGCTGCCTGGCTGCCGAAAATCGTCTTGACCAGCTGCGCATAAGCTGCAATAAACTTGGGCGGCATGCAGTCCGCACCCCGGATTTCCAGATACGTTTTCAGGCGTACATCAAAGAAGAACATGGAAAGAACATGTTCCACTTCTTTTTTCAGCAGATGGCTGCCATAAATTTCCTGGGCACTTTTGCGTCCGACAGCTTTGGTCCGATTGCCGCGCAGGGCCACGATCAAAGGCCGCGTCAGAATCGTTTCGGCGTAACGTTCAAACCCGAAATCCGGGTCCATCAGGTGGGGCGGCACCCCGCAACGCTCGGAGTCCACATCCTGCCAGATGCGGGTGCGCACACTGTACGCATTGTTGCGATGTGCCTGATAGCGCACCGCATTGTCGCTGAGCAGCGCAAAGAACGGCGTCAGCAGGCATGCCGCACGCATCTTTTGTACAAAATCCCGTTCGCTGAAATAATCAATGGACAGCTGTGTGGAAGCGGTGGCACGCATCATCTGAATTCCGCAGGAACCGGTATTTTTGAAATACCGGTCCATGGCTTCATACCGCTGTTTGGGAATCAGCGGCAGTTCCTCGGCGCGGCGGGTCGGGTGATAACTCACAGTCCAGGCACGAAGCCCCCGTGCTGCCAGTGTCATGCTCAACTGCAGATAAAACTGATTATAAATGTCCATGATCCCCAGCACATTGTTCTGCGGCGCAATGCTGATTTCCACCTGGCAGGCAGGTTCCAGCGAAACACCATACGACTCCGTCGTATAGCCCATATACTCCCCATCTATCAGGATCGGGGTATCGTAGGGCTGCTGCATCTGCCGCATGACGCTCTGTATTTCTGCAAAGGCAACAGGCTCTCCGCCCGCATGGGTGACAAAATGTTCCACTTCCAGTCCAAGGGTGAGTTTGCCTTCCGGCTTGCATCCCTCCTGAAAGTATTCGACCAATAGCTTTTTCTGTTCGTCCAGTTTCGACATATCCCAGAACTCCCGGCAGATGAAAAATTCGCACCGTTTTCGGTTTTCCTATTATACTCCGAAAGCTCCGGCAAGGCAACGGCCCACAAAAAAGTTCCCGCCGTAAAACGACGGGAACCGCTCCGTTTTATTGCTATTTTACAGATCAACTGCTGCCGGAAAGCCATACGCCGCCCGGGCCGCCTGTACGGCGCGAAGAACGGCGGTCGCCATCACCTGCGCCCCCAACGCGCCCACAACATCCTGATCGGCTGCCACCTCGCCAAGCGACACGGCATAAATGCTGTCGCCATCTGCTGTGGTGTGTACGGGGCGGATGGCCCGAGCATATCCATCATGGGCCATACCGGCAATTTTGCACAGTTTGGTCTTTTCGAATTTTGCATTGGTCAGAATTACGCCCAGCGTTGTATTGCCGACAAATTTGTTTTCCACTACCTCGGTCTTTTGCAGCAGGACCTGTTCGGTATCCAGGAAGGTCTTTCGATCCTGTGCAAGGAGCCCGGCCGCTTTCCGGCCGGTTCTCCAGTCATAGACATCCCCCAGAGCGTTAACAGCCACAAGCGCACCGACTTTCAGTTCCCCTGTCTGTACGGCATAGCTGCCGATACCGGATTTCATACAATGTTCCATCCCCAGCAGTTTTCCTACCGTAGCACCGGTACCGGCACCGAAGTTGCCATCCCGATAGTTTCCCTCTTCGGCATTCTGGCAGGCATGATATGCCATTTCCGCATCAGGGCGAACCTTCGCGTCGCCCACCGTCAAATCAAACAGGCAAGACTGGCACACCAGCGGCACCTTCGTCACCCCAACGTCGAAGCCGATATTCCTTTCTTCAAGGTATCGCATCACGCCGCCCGCCGCGTCCAGACCGAAAGCGCTGCCGCCAGAAAGCAGTATGGCGTGGATGACCCCCGCCGCTGCCATGGGTTTCAGCAGTTCACTTTCCCGGGAAGCCGGTCCACCGCCCCGCACGTCCAGGCCAACCGGTGCACCGTCCTTGCCAAACAGCAACACCGTACACCCTGTGCCCGCCTGCCTGTTTTCCGCCTGTCCGATTTTCAGATGTTCCCATTCTGTGATTGCAATCTCCTGCATAGCATTCTCTCCCGCGCTGTGTAAAGCTGTTTCACTTTGTTTGTTTCGGTTTAGGGTCGTGCAAGCTCCGGATGTCGATGCCCTCATATTTCAAAAGACGTTTTTTGAGAGCCAGCCCTCCACCATATCCCACCAGATTCCCGTTTGCGCCGATCACCCGATGGCACGGAATGATAAGACTGATAGGGTTATGTCCTACGGCACCGCCAATCGCCTGGGCTGACATTTTGCCGCCTTCCCGCGCAGATATTTCCCGGGCAAGCTGCCCATAGGTGACCAACTGGCCATAGGGGATCTCACACAGGCGTTTCCATACTTCCTGGCGGAATGGGCTTCCCTGCGGGGCCAGCGGAAGCTCCGTCGGTGTGGGACGCAATCCGCAAAAATAGCGGTCCAGCCAAGCGCAGCCCCGGACCAGCAGGGGCGCCCGTTCCCGCTGACACGCCTGAGCCAAAAGTTCCTGAGCCGGCTCCTGTCCCGGCAGCCAGGTGCCCACAAGGGCTTCGTCCGTTGCCAGCAGCAGAATTTGTCCCAACGGTGATTGGTACTTTGTATAATACAACATCCCCGGTCCCCTTCCCGTCGAATCCTATGGTTTTATGGTAGCAGATTCAACCCCAGGATTCCATTGCACAATCCCCTAGCTATTTGCGGTTTTATTGAGGCAAAATGCCAACCGGGTTGTGCGTTGCCGTCATTCTTCCTGGGCCAACGTTGTCTCTTCCGCCAGAAGAAGCAAACGCCGGAACGTTTCCCGCTCCTCCTCCGTCATGCGCTGTGTCATGCGCTGAAAACAGCGCTCCACCTCTTCTTTTACCACCGGGTACGCTTCCCATGCCTTTTCTGTGGGACAGATATCATAGGTCCGTTTGTCTCTGGCGTTGGTTTGCCGCAGCAAAAATCCCGTTTCCAGAAGTTTATTGACCGTTTTGGCAATGACACTTTTGTCCAGAGAAAGGCGCTTGGTTATTTCATCCTGCGTCAACGTTTTAAAATCGCATACAATTAAAATCACCAGTGCCTGCGCCGCGGTCAGATCATACTGCGCACACCCGCTACTGAGCCAGATATGTGATTTTCGGTATAAAATCGAGATGGATTTGAACGGGCTGTCTGTGGTGTAGGCCATATTGTTGTTTTCCCCCTTTCTTTCGGTTCTTCCTGCTTGTCATTATAGCTTCTTTTGGTGGCATTTGCAACCGGTATTGACGTTCCACGCAATCCGTGGTATTCTAATATAGTGGCAATTGCCACTATATTTTTTGTTCTTTTTTGGAAAAGGAGTTACCTGTATATGGAAAAAAATCAAAAAATCTGGAACCGAAGGTTTATTCTTCTTTTTATCACAAACCTGCTGGTGCTGGCCGCCTTCTACGCTTCCATTCCCATCATCCCGATCTACTGTCAGGAAATCGGAATCACCGGCTCCCGTGTCGGTATTGTCCTGACCGCCATGTCCGTTGCCACCATCCTCTTCCGTCCGGTTGCCGGCTATCTGCTGGATAACTTCAACCGTTACCGCGTCTACCTGCTGTTTCTGGCACTGTTCTGCCTGTCCTTCCCTGCGTTCATTGCTTTCCCGCTCTTCGGTGCCCTGATTGTAGTTCGCCTGTACATGGGCGCCGTCTATTCTGTCTGCGGCTCCGCCACCATGACCTTGGCCGGTGACGTTTTGCCCGTGACGAAAATCACCGAGGGTATCAGCCGCTTTGCCTTTACCGTTTCCATCGGCATGGCCGTTGGTCCTTATGTTGGTCTGCAGGTCCAGAGCCATATGAGCAGCAAGGCATCTTTCCTGACCATCTTTGGTATCACCGTTCTGGCGCTCCTCTGTGTTTCCTGCTGCCGCATCAAATACCCGAAGGTGCAGCGCAAAAAGTTCTCTATCCGGGATTCCATCTACGGCCCGGCGCTTCCGTTCATGTTCAACATGATGTTCCTGATGATCCCCTACGGAGCCGTCATCGCATACTCTTCCATCCTTGCACAGGAAAAGAATCTGTCTGCCTACCTGCCGTATTTCTACATTTTCCTGGTCCTCGGCATGCTGGTCTCCAAGCTGTCCACCCAGAAGATGATTGATGCCGGCAAACACCGCGTACTGGTCTACATCAGTCTCCTGATCTTGATTCTGACAATGATCAGCTACCTGTTCCTCTCCACCGGTGTGCATCTGCTGGCTGCCGGCTTCTTCTTCGGTCTCGGCTACGGCATTCTGCAGCCGCTCTTCCAGTCTTTCGTCACCGGTACCACACCGGCACCTCAGCGCGGCGTGGCCAATGCAACCTACATGCTCTCCTATGATGTCGGCATCGGTATCGGTTCTCTGCTGATGGGTTTCATGCAGGAATCTCTGGGCCTGCCGGTAGGTTTTGCGCTGACTGCAATCGCCTACGTGGTTGGCGCCATCGTCTACATCGTCTATGTGGACCGCTACTATAGAAAACTGCGCCTGGCATAAAAGAGAGCCTTTTATTTTTTCCGGATGCTATACAAAAAGCCTGACCGATGGGTTCATCGGTCAGGCTTTTTGTATTATTCAAATTCGATTGTGGCCGGGGGTTTGGTCGTGTAGTCAAAGAGGACGCGATTGATATTTTTGACCTCATTGACGATACGGTTGGCCGCGGTGGTGATCGTTTCGGTGGGCAGCAGTGTCACCTCAGCCGTCATAAAGTCCGTCGTGGTAACCGCACGCAGTGCAATGGCGTAGTCATAGGTACGCTCGTCACCCATAACGCCCACACTGCGCATGTTGGTCAGCGCTGCAAAATACTGGCTAGGACGCTGATCCATCGGCAGCTTGTCTACCTCTTCACGCCAGATTGCATCGGCATCCTGCACAATGGCTACTTTCTCGGGAGTAACATCACCGATAATACGAATGGCCAGACCCGGACCGGGGAACGGCTGACGGGCCACCAGGTACTCAGGCAAGCCCAGTTCCCGGCCCGCCTGACGGACCTCATCCTTGAAGAGGTCACGCAGCGGCTCCACGATTTCCTTGAAATCGACAAAATCCGGCAGGCCGCCCACGTTATGATGGCTCTTGATCGTGGCCGATTCGCCGCCCAAACCGCTCTCCACAACGTCCGGGTAAATGGTTCCCTGGGCCAGGAAGTCCACTGCACCGATCTTCTTGGCCTCATCCTCAAACACACGGATGAACTCTTCGCCAATGATCTTCCTCTTTCGCTCGGGGGCCGTTTCCCCTGCCAGTTTGCCGTAGAAGCGGTCGCGCGCATCCACACAGACAAAATTGATATCAAACTGGCCGCCCTCGCCAAAAACTTCGCAAACCTGTTCCCGCTCGTTCTTACGCAGCAGGCCATGATCCACAAAGACGCAGGTCAGCTGTTTGCCGATGGCCTTGGCCAGCATGGCGGCACAAACGCTGGAATCCACACCGCCGGAGAGCGCACACAGGACTTTGCCATCACCGATTTTTTCGCGCAGCGCCTGGACAGAATGCTCCACGAAAGAATCCATTTTCCAGGTACCGGCGCAGCCGCAGACCTTATAAACAAAGTTATGGAGAATCTGGGTGCCATTCTCGGTATGCAGGACTTCAGGGTGGAACTGCACGCAGTACAGGCCGCGATCCTGATCCTGAGCAGCGGCCACAGGACAATTGGGGGTGTGGGCTACGATCTCAAAGCCAGGTGCCGCCATTTCAATATAGTCGTTATGGCTCATCCAGCAGACGTTCTGTGCGGGAAGTCCGTCAAACAGGGGGCTCGTTGTATCCAAATCCACCAGCGTCTTGCCGTACTCGCGTTCGGGGGCCTTGGTCACCTTGCCGCCCAGCATATGCATCATCAGCTGGCTGCCATAGCAGATGCCAAGGATGGGAACGCCCCAGCTATAAATTTCCGGATCAATTGTCGGAGAATCCGGCAGATACGCACTATTGGGGCCACCGGTAAAGATGATCCCCTTGGGATTTTTGGCTTTGATTTTAGCGAGGTCCGTGCGGTACGAATAGATCTCGCAGTAGACGTTGCATTCGCGAACGCGGCGTGCAATCAGCTGATTGTACTGGCCGCCGAAGTCAAGGACAATGACGGTTTCCTGCTGCATGGAATTGCTCCCTTCTCTTTTTCCGTATTTTTTGAATATTATACCATACCGGTCTGGTGTTGAACAGATGGCATACCGAAAAATGTTTTGCTTTTCCAACGTAGTAAACTATACAAAAAGGCAGGCACCTGCCTTGCGGTAGATGCCTGCCTGTATGCTGTTTTAGAGCGAAAAATTACTTCTCGATCTTGGAAACAACGCCGGAACCAACGGTGTGGCCGCCTTCACGGATAGCGAAGCGCATGCCTTCTTCCATGGCAACGGGGGTGATCAGCTCAACATGCATATCGACGTTGTCGCCGGGCATGCACATCTCGGTGCCCTCGGGCAGGGTGATGATGCCGGTAACGTCGGTGGTGCGGAAGTAGAACTGAGGACGATAGTTGTTGAAGAACGGGGTGTGACGGCCGCCCTCTTCCTTCTTCAGGACGTAAACGTGACCGTCGAAGGTGGTGTGGGGATGAACAGAACCGGGAACAGCCAGAACCTGGCCACGCTCGATCTGGTCACGGTCGATACCACGCAGCAGGGCGCCGATGTTGTCGCCAGCCTGAGCGTACTCGAGGCTCTTGCGGAACATTTCGAGGCCAGTGATGGTGGTGGTCAGCTTCTCTTCCTTGATGCCGACGATTTCCATCTGATCGCCAACGTGGGCAGTACCACGCTCGACACGACCGGTAGCAACGGTGCCACGGCCAGAGATGGTCATAACGTCCTCGATGGGCATCAGGAAGGGCTTGTCAGCAGCACGGTCCGGAGTCGGGATGTAGCTGTCGACAGCATCCATCAGCTCCCAGATGCACTTGTACTCAGGAGCATCGGGATCGGTGGAGGTGGACTCCAGAGCCTTCAGAGCAGAGCCACGGATGATGGGAGCGTTGTCGCCATCGAAGCCCTGGCTGGAGAGCAGCTCACGGATTTCCATCTCGACCAGATCGAGCAGCTCATCGTCGTCGACCATGTCGCACTTGTTCATGAAGACAACGATCTTGGGCACGCCAACCTGACGAGCGAGCAGGATGTGCTCACGGGTCTGGGGCATGGGACCGTCGGTAGCAGCAACGACCAGGATAGCGCCGTCCATCTGAGCAGCACCGGTGATCATGTTCTTGATATAGTCAGCATGGCCCGGGCAGTCAACGTGGGCATAGTGACGAGCATCGGTCTCATATTCCACGTGAGCTGTGTTGATGGTAATGCCGCGCTCTCTCTCTTCGGGAGCCTTATCGATCATGTCGTATGCTTCGAACTGAGCCTGGCCCTTCAGGGACAGATACTTTGTGATCGCAGCAGTTGTTGTTGTCTTGCCATGGTCAACGTGACCGATGGTACCGATGTTAACATGGGGCTTCGTTCTCTCAAATTTAGCCTTAGCCATTTTTAACTCCTCCTTGTTCGTGCAGTATTTCAAAAAATAATTTTCTCGCCCTGCAATGAGCCCATTTTATCGTAAAAACAGGCGCATTGCAATACAAAATCGTAAAATAGTTATTTGCCGGCGATGATTTTTTCCTGGATGCTCTTCGGCACCTCTGTGTAATGGCTGGGTTCCATGGTGTATTGGCCTCTGCCCTGGGTGCGGGAACGCAGGTCGGTGGCATAGCCGAACATTTCGCTCAGCGGCACAAATGCATCGATCTGCTGTGCGCCACTTCTGGCTTCCATGCCCTGGATCTGGCCGCGGCGGGAGTTCAGGTCGCCGATGACGTCGCCCATATACTCTTCCGGCACAATGACGGAAACCTTCATGATGGGCTCCATCAGCACAGGGTCCGCTTTGCGCATGGCTTCTTTGAAAGCCATGGATGCCGCAATCTTAAAGGCCATTTCCGAAGAGTCCACTTCGTGATAGGAGCCATCGTACAGAGTGACTTTGACATCCACCACGTTGTAGCCTGCCAGCACGCCGTTCTGCATGGCGCCCTGAATGCCTTGGTCAATGGGGGCGATGTATTCCTTGGGGATCGCGCCGCCCACGATCTTGTTGATGAACTCGTAGCCCTTGCCGGATTCGTTGGGCTCCAGAATGATCTTGACGTGACCATACTGGCCCTTACCGCCGGACTGACGGGCGTACTTCATATCCACATCCGCGCTCTTGCGCACGGTCTCTTTGTAAGCAACCTGGGGAGAGCCCACATTGGCTTCTACCTTGAATTCGCGCAGCAGGCGGTCCACGATGATCTCCAGGTGGAGCTCGCCCATGCCGGCGATGATGGT
>JAHYZA010000004.1 GCA_019424695.1 Oscillospiraceae bacterium | reverse complement strand
GTTGCTTGAACAATTTTTATTTGAAATTATTGTCTAACTTTTTGGGGTCACTTCACTGCCCAGGTCCCGGATTTTTTTATATCTGAAATTTATTCAAAGTCTATGCTGGCTTCAAAGGCGGACTTTTCTTCCCGCATCCCGCAGAAATAATACTGCTTTTCCCCTGTCTGCGCACGCAGCAACGTGAAAGATTCGCCGCGGGGGATTTCCCGATGGTAGTAGATCTTCAGATCCTTGACCTCTCCCCGATCCCACACATCCCACGGCAGCGCATCACAGAGGATGTCGGCATAGCGGGTATTGTTCATATGCCCATTCATATCGCAGCGAGAGTAGGTCGCTACGCACTCCCCTACCGGCTCACATTCCGCAGGGTCTGCCTTGACCATCTTCATGGGCAGTTCAAAGGGCACATCCGGGGCCCACTGATCGTTGAACTGCTCCGGATGTTTGCGCAGGATCAGGCGCTTCTCGGTGTCGATGAGTACCCAGCGGCTGTCCAGAACGGCTACCTGGCTGCCTGCCTCGTCATAGAACGTCGTGATGCGCTTGTTTACGGCGCGCTTGCATCGTTCTGGCTGGGTAATGGCGGTCAGAACCTCGTCCACACGGGGCGTACGGTCGATATGCAGGGCTTGTTTGGCCAACACATAGGCAGTATGGGTGGCCGCATATAACGCGTCATTGAGGCCCACAGCCTCGGCGTGGATGGTGGCGATCTGCTGCCCGTAGCGTAGCAACGCTCCCGGCTTTACATTGCCATGATGGTCGCCGTCGTGGCGATACACGGTATATTGTTGGGTATAGGTGGCAATCGGTTCCGACATCGCGGCCCCTCCTTCTTGGATAACGAGTAACACTCTGATTTTGTCAATTCTCAATATTATAGCACGTTGTCCAGGGAAATGCAAAAAAGAAACCGCAGGCTCTAGCCTGCGGTTTCTTTGGGTGGGTTAATAATCGTCGCGCACTTTTTTGCGCAGTTTGCGCCAGATATTGAAGAAGGAAATCACCAGTGCCAGGGCCAGCAGTACCACGACCATCCAGCCGCTGCCGCCCTCCTCGTAGCTTTTCATTTCGCTCCACTGGGAATCCAGCGCTGCATTGATCTCGTCGGGCAGCGTCGTGAACACTTCCGCTTTGCGCATCACATCCTCGCCGGGATAGGCGATCTCGCTGTATTTGAGATCATCATCCAGCTGCTCCCACACCGCTGTAATAGGAGTGGAATAACCGATGTAATCGCAGTTGGCCAGGCCAACCGACGGTTCACACATATAATTGATGAACAATTCGGCGGCCTCTTTGTTGTTGGAAGTAGCCGGGATGCACATACTGTCCACGAAGAAATTTACGCCCTCGCTGGGATGCACAAAAGCAAGGTCCGGATTTTCTTCGATCATCGTCAGGGCATCGCCTGCATAGTAAGGCGCCATGGCAGCCTCGCCGCCCTCCATCTTGTCGAAGATTTCGTCCATGACATAAGCCTGAACGACGCTCTTCTGGGTTTTGAGTTCCTGCATGACGGTTTCGACTTCCTCCACAGAACCGGGGTTCAGAGAGTAGCCCAGTTTTTTGGCCGCGATGGCATAGGCATCCCGGGAGTTGTTGAACATCAGCACGTTGTTGGCGTACTGCACATCCCACAGGGAGGACCAGCTGGTCGGGGCCTCGTCCACCATCGTCGTGTTGTAGATCAGGCCGGTGGTACCCCAGGTATAGGGCACGCTGTAGGTGTTATCGGGGTCAAAATCCCAGCCCAGATACTCCTCACCGATGCCGGCAAAATTGGGGATGTTGCCGAAATCCAGCGGTGCCAGCATCCCTTCTGCGGCCATCTTGCCAACCATGTAGTCGGACGGGAAGATCACGTCATAGGTGGCGCCGCCGGACTTCATCTTGGCGTACAGGCTTTCGTTGGAGTCAAAGGTCGTGTAGTTGACCTTGATGCCGGTCAAATCCTCAAAGGCGGAAACTACGTCCACACTGTCATCGGAACCATCCGAAATATAGAGGCCCCAGTTATAGACGTTGAGAGTGATGTTGTCATCGGCAAAACGCGTCCAGTCATAGTCCGCGGAAACCGAAATATCGTCGTTGACAACGATCTGGTCCCCTGCGGCCAACGCCTGGGGCGCATAGGCGCCGGTCAGCAAGAGGGCCGAGAGTGCAGCAGCAAACCATTTTTGAGCTTTCATTATCAGCGCGCCCCCTCTTCCTGCATAGCTTTGCGGATCGCCGTCTGATTTTTGCGATAGGCGCGGGAGTCCGCCGCGTTGGAGATCAGGATGATGGCGAGAATCACGCAGAACATGACCGCCGACAGGGCGTTGATCTCGGGACTGACCTTTTTGCGGGTCATGGAATAGATGGCGATGGGCAGCGTCTGCATCGTGCCGGAGTTGAAGTAGGAAATCATGAAGTCGTCGATGGAATAGGTCAGGCAGATGAGGAACGCTGAGAGAATCGCCGGGGAAAGCTGTGGCAGAATGACCTTGAAAAAGGCCTGGCGCGGCGTGCAGCCGAGGTCCAGCGCTGCATTATACAGGCTGGGGTCCAGCTGCCGCAGCTTGGGACCAACATTGAATATTACATAAGGAACATTAAAGGTAATGTGGGCAATGATCAGCGTGGGCCAGCCGAACAAACCGCCGTCGCCGCCCAGACCAAAGTTCTGGGCCATGACAAAGAGCAGCATCAGCGAAACACCGGTGATGATCTCGGGGTTGACGACCGGTACATAGCTGATGTTGTTGACGATCAGCTGGGTGCGGCGGCTCATGGAGTTGATGCCGATGGTGGCCAGGGTACCCAGCACGGTGGCCAGAACACTGGACACCAGCGCCAGCACCAGGCTGAGTCCCAGCGCCGAGAGGATCATCTCATTGTGAAAAAGGCTCTTGTACCAGTCCAGCGTGAAGCCGGTAAAATTGGCGCGGGATTTGCTCTCATTGAAGCTGAAGGCGATCATGACCGCGATGGGCAGGTACATGAAGCAGAAAATCAGAATAATATAGGTGCGCTGTAAAATGATGGACTGTTTCTTATTCATTTTACATCACCCCTTCCATTTCCGATTCATCGAAGCTGGAGGTGAAGCTCATGCAGAGCAGCACGATGACCATCAGCACCAGGCTCATGGCCGAGCCGAGGTTGAGGTTGTAGGAGTTGCCCAGGAACTGCAGCTCGATCAAGTCACCGATCAGCAGGTTGGAACCACCGCCCAGCATGCGGCTGATGATGAAGGTGGAGACCGACGGCACAAACACCTGGGTGATGCCGGTAGCAATGCCGGGACCGGTAAGCGGTACCAACACCCGCCAGAGGATCTGCCATACGTTGCAGCCCAGGTCCTGGGCCGCCTCAATGATGGAATCATCGATCTTGGTCATGGCCGTATAGATGGGCAGGATCATGAAAGGCAGATAGTTGTACACCATACCCAGCACCACGGCGCCGGAGGTGTTGATCATATTGAAAGGACCAATGCCGAACAGGCCGAGAAATTTATTGATCAGACCGTTTTTTTCCAGCAAGGTCATCCAGGCGTAGGTGCGCAGCAGGAAGTTCATCCACATGGGCAGCATGACGAGCATGAGCATGATATGCTGCTTGTTGGCGCGCAGGCGGGAGAGAAAATAGCCCACCGGGAACGCCAGAATCAGGCAGATAACGGTGGACACCGCCGCCAGGATCAGGCTGCGGGCAAAGACGCTGGAATACCGGCCGATCTGGGTCAGGTTGTCCAGGGTAAACTGGCCGTCGGAATTGGTCAGCGCATACCAGATCACGATGAACAGCGGCACCACGATGAACGCTGCCATCCATACAAGGTAGGGGCCTGCCAGCCAGCGGGAGGTTTTGGATTTGAGCATCGCTTACACCTCCGTACGGGCCATGATATGGATCTCGTCGGGGCCGATGTTCATGCCGATCAGCTCGCCGGGCTGACTGGCCTGGGTGGAGTGGATGAGCCATTCGTAGCCTTCCACATCCACGTGCATCTCAAAATGCACCCCCTTGAAGATCACTTCCCGCACAAGGCCGGTGAGCATGCCGATGGAAGGCGGCACGATCTGCACGTCCTCGGGGCGAATGACGACCTGGACCGGCTCGTTGGGTTTGAAGCCCCGGTCCACACAGGTGAAGTCATGGCCGCCGAAGTTCACGAGGAAGTCCTTGATCATGACGCCGTCCACGATGTTGGAATCACCGATGAACCGGGCCACAAAAGCATTGCGCGGTTCATTGTAGATGTCCTGAGGCGAACCGATCTGCTGGATGTTGCCGCCCGACATGACGACAACGGTATCCGACATCGTCAGCGCTTCCTCCTGGTCATGGGTGACATATACGAAGGTGATGTTCATTTCGCGCTGCAGGCGTTTGAGTTCCAGCTGCATCTCCTTGCGGAGTTTGAGGTCCAATGCGCCCAGGGGCTCGTCCAGCAGAAGCACCCGCGGCTGGTTGACCAGGCTGCGGGCGATGGCCACGCGCTGCTGCTGACCGCCGGACAGCTGATGGATGCTGCGGCGTTCAAAGCCTTTCAGACCGACGATCTCGAGCATTTCCAGCACTTTGGGGCGGATCTCCTCCTCCGGCAGCTTTTTCAGCCGCAGGCCGAAGGCAACATTTTCAAATACATTCAGGTGCGGAAAAAGTGCATACTTCTGGAACACCGTGTTGACCGGGCGCTTGTACGGCGGCAGATCCGCGATGTCCTTGCCATCAAAAAAGACATTGCCCGATTTCGGGGTGATGAACCCGGCAATCACGCGCAGAGTCGTAGTCTTGCCGCAGCCCGAAGGGCCCAGGAAAGTCACAAACTCCTTGTCGTGAATGTCAAGGGAAAGTCCATCCAGAACCTTCTGCCCGTCGAAATCGACAACAATGTCTTTCAGTGATACGATGATATTTTCGTCCATATTACTGCATCCCCCTTTGCGGAATTTCCCGCAGCGGGTCAGCAGTCTCTTGCGGCTTAGGCCGCCTGCGTTCCCCTGCAGGTCAGCGTGCTTTATGCCGCCCCGCAAAGGTTTGTTACACGGTCTTTCCTGCCAGGGAAAGCCGCTGCAAGCAGCACGTACAACGCCAATGTGGCAGGGTACGATCAAATTTACCCCCAGATGCACACAGAATACATTATACGGCACCCACAGGGTTTGTCAACAGCCATATTTTACATTGCCGTAAAGAATCTTTCATATTTCAGTAAAGCTGACCTTTATGCGGCATTTTGTCCATCCCCAAAAGTCTGCTGCAGCGAGTCAGCTGCCTGTCGGAAGGCTTTTTGCAGTTCTCCTTCACTGGTTTCCTCTACCCTGTCTTGAATCACTTCCAGCATATTGTCCCAGGATGCCGCTTCTCCGTTCAGGGTCAGGCTGACCTGGCCCTCGAACCCGGCGCTTTTGCCGGCGATGCGCAGGTCATACCTGCCCGCCGGCAGGGTAACGGCCATAGGGTCCTGACTGTCCAGCGGCCATTGGGCGGCCAACGTCTTATCCCCGGTATTGAGCAGCAAGAGTTTGGCTTCCCCTTTGGTGCGGGCCAGGGTGGAGGTAACCTCACACAGGGTCTGATCCTCTGCCACCGTAAAGGACCCAAGAGTTTTGACGCCGGAAAAGCTGCCCACGTCCAGGGCGTAAGTCCCATCTTCCTGCGTATTGCCCCACCACATAACCGCCGTGTAATGATTCATTCCGTCGGTCAGGAAATCCTCGTCATCGTATTTGTCGTCGTACTGGCTGCAGCCGCACAGCATAAGTGCTGTGAGCACCGCCGCCAGCAGCAGGAACCATCTCTGTTTTTTCATGCCATGCACACCCTTCCGGTTCAGCCGCCAATCAGGAAGTCCAGCACATCCCAGCCGTCGCCGCCCTGTTGCTTGTACAGCTCGGTATAGCCGCACTGGCAGCAGCTGACCGTGACGAATTTTTTGTTCTGCACATCGAACAGTTTGGCAAAGTTGCCGCCGGTGGCCTGCAGACGGTCGGCTTCATATTCGGTGCAGCCGCACTTGGGGCATACATATTGATGTTTTTCCATAATACATTCTCCTTTTTTTGAATTGTGTAGTATCAGGCAAGATTCAAACGGCGGGTCATCAGCCACTGGGTAATGGCCCATTTGATGGCATCCACCAAAACGGCAAAGGCAAGCACGATGGCCAACATACAAAACATCGCCCAGAACGAGTCCACATGATAGAAGAGTTCCAGCCAACCGGCAGCATCAGCCTGCACGGCGCTGAGTGCCACGATCACCACCAGGAATACGCCGATGATCTGCTCCACAAAGCCCAGGACAAAATAGGCAATGATGCTGGCCAGCAGACGTTGCTGACCGAACTGACCGCCGATGGCACAAGCCAGGTAGAATTCCAGATAAGTCCCGGCCAGAAGCGCCAGCAGGATCAGTACAAACAGACATGCGATTGCAAACCCTTCCGGGCTGAAGGGCACGATCCCGTCCCCGGGGTTAAAGGTTATATCTGCCAAACTGCCCCCTAGAATGCAGCCGCAAAGAATCAGGTAGGCAGCCACCGCCACGGACCAGATACAGGCACAGATCAGTTTGGCGGCAATGTGTTTCCAGGTCGGCACCGGCAGGGACAGCATCAGGTAGCCCTGTTGACCCAGCAGTTTATAAAACCGCTGTACATTCACAAAGACACAGACGCCCAGTGCGAAAACCAGGGCCAGTATGGCAATCATGTTCAGAGTTGCCTGCGCAAATTCCACCAGGTCGGGCAGACCGCTCAGGCTGTTCAGCACAGCGTTGGCCATACCGGCGACAAGGATAAAAGCCAGCACACCACCACCTACCGGCAGCAATACGCGCGCCGTGGTTTTGCCCTCATATTTCAACAATTTGGTCAGCATTTGTATACCTCCCGGAAATATTCATCCACGCTCTGACCGCTTTCTTCCCGCAGGGCATCTACTCCTACCTGACGCAGCACCGCGCCCTCTTTCAGGAAAATCACTTCATCCAGTGCCTTCTCGATGTCGCCAATCAGGTGCGTAGAAAGCACCAGGGCAGCATCCTCGCTGTAGTTGCGCAAGATCGTATGCAGGATATAATCCCGTGCGGCCGGGTCCACACCGCCCAACGGTTCGTCCAACAGATACAGTTTGGCGGCGCGGCTCATGGTCAGGCAGAGCTGCATTTTTTCCTGCGTACCTTTGCTCATGGCACCGATGCGGTCCTGCGCTTCGATATGCAGATCTTGGAGCATCTCATGGGCTTTGACGGCGTCAAAATCAGCATAGAAATCGGCGTACAGGCTTACGGCATCGGCGGCGCGCATTTCGGTGGGCAGGGCCATCCGGTCCGGCAGGTAGCTCGTCAGGCTTTTGGTATACACGCCGGGTTCCCGCCCATCGATCAGCACGCTGCCGCCGGTGGGCGTCAGCAGACCGGCTGAAATCTTGAGCAACGTTGTCTTACCGCTGCCGTTGGGGCCCAGCAAGCCCACCAGTTTGCCGGACTGTACGGAAAAGGTGGCTCCATTCAATGCGATTTTGCGGCCATAGCGTTTACACAAGCCGCGCGCTTCGTAAATTACAGATTCAATCATCGTTTTCTCCTCTTTCTGCGGTCCGCCGCAGCAGTTCTTCGGTCTCAAACCGGCCCAGCCCCAGTGCCTGCATCTGGCGCAGAAATTCCTCTGCCAGCGCAGTCGCCCGTTTATGGCGCAGCTGCTGCAGAGCGTCAGCTTCCGCTGTGACGGTGCGCCCCGCCGTGCGCTGGGCCTGCAAAAGTCCCCGGCTTTCCAGTTCCTGCAAGGCGCGCTGCATGGTGTTGGGGTTCACCCCCGCCTGTGTCGCCAGTTCCCGCACCGGCGGGATCTTGCTTCCCGGTGGAAACGTCCCGTTTACAAGGGCCAGTTCCATCTGTTCCACCAGCTGGATATACACCGGACGCCCCGCTGTAATGTTCCAATCCATGGCGGTGCTCCTTTCTGTATTATTGTATTAAGTGCTTAATACAATAATACATGATTTTTCCGTCTTGTCAAGAGGGTAAACAAAAAATCCGCACGGCTTTCATCGTGCGGATTGACTTTTTTATGGGAGGTGGTCTTCCAGCCAGGTCAGAACATAGTCAAAGACTTCTTCCCGATTGCTTTCGTTGTGCAGTTCATGGCGGGCGTCTTCAAAAATCTGGCAGGTCAGGTCCCGGATGCCGGCATCTCCCAGCATCGCCCAGACCTTGCGCACACCGGCCCCATAATCCCCCACCGGGTCCTCGGCCCCCGAGATCAGCAGGATCGGCAGGTTTTTGTCCAACGCCTGCGCCCAGCGGGGGCGGTTCACATGGTTGATGGCCGCCAGCATTTCCCGGTAACTGCCTACCGTAAAGGGAAAGGTGCACAGCGGGTCAGCGTCATACGCCCGTACCACCGCTTCGTCCCGCGTCAGCCAGGCGTTGGGAGACTTGGCATCGGGGATTCGCTTGCAGTAAGCGCCCGTGTTGGCGTGAATCATGAACCGCGACACCGTGCGCGGCCCTTTGACGGCCGCCAGCACCGTAGCTACCCCCTGCCCGATTGTGTTGAGCAGTCGAGGGCCTGCTGTGCCGGAAAGGATAAGGCCGGCGATGGTATCGGGCCATTGCTCGGCATACCAGCGCGCGTAAAAGCTGCCCATGCTGTGTCCGTATAAAAACACAGGCAAACCGGGAAACTCCTCGTGCAGCAGTTCATTCATCTTGTGCAGATCCTGCAAAAGATAATAGCGCCCTCCGGACTCCCCGTAGTGGCCGTATTCCTCCGGTGCGGCGCTGTCGCCGTGTCCCAGATGGTCGTTGCCGGCCAGTGCAATGCCATGGGCCGCATAGAATTTTGCCATAGGCTCATAGCGGCGTACATATTCACACATCCCGTGGCTCAGCTGCAACACGGCATGAACCGGTACATCGGGCATGGTATACACAAGGGCTGAAATCGTGTGGGTGGTATCCGAGGAAGGAAAGCGGATCGTCTCACAGCAAAGTTGCGACATCGTAGCCTCCTTTTGTTCTATTCGCCTTTGATTTTCTTCCAGTATTGCGCGAATGCCTGTTCGTTCTTGTTGTCACCGGGTTCGTAGTACCGCCGGTCCTTGATAGCGTCGGGCAGGTACTGCTGTTTTGTCCAGTGATGGGGGAAGTCATGGGGGTACAGATAGTGCTGTCCCTTGACTTTGGCATCGGCGCCATCATAATGCTTGTTCTGCAGCTGGCGCGGAATGGGGCCTGTACGCCCGGCCTGCACATCCGCCATGGCTGCGTTGATGCCGTCGTGCGCCGAATTGGACTTGGGGGCCGTGGCCACCAGCACCACCGCATCCGCCAGGGGAAGCCGGGCTTCCGGCAGGCCGACGGCATTGGCAATGTCCACCGCGGCTTTCACAATGGGTATGATCTGCGGCCAGGCAAGCCCCACATCCTCACAGGCGCAGACCATCAGCCGGCGGCAGGCGCTGGGCAGGTCCCCCGCTTCCAGCAGCCGGGCCAGATAGTGCAGCGCCGCATCAGGGTCGGAGCCGCGCATGGATTTCTGATAAGCGGAGACAATATCATAATGATCGTCGCCCAGTTTATCGTAGCGCATGGCCGTGCGGGCCGCCACCTGCTGGACCATATCCAGCGTGACGGTGCGCTGCCCGTTTTCCACAGGCGCCGCTGTCACCGCAAACTCCAGGTTGCCCAGTGCCTTGCGCATATCACCGCCTGCGCTCTGGGCCAGATAGTCCAGGGCGTCATCGGGAATCAGAATGGGGACCTTGTCCTCGGCTCCCAGGCGTGCTGCGGCATTCTGCACGCCTTTGCGGATGTCTTCCGCCGTCAGGGATTTGAACTCAAACACCGTGCAACGGGAGAGCAGCGCATTGTACACATAAAAATACGGGTTTTCGGTAGTGGAGGCAATCAGCGTGACGGTGCCCTGCTCCACACATTCCAGCAGGCTTTGCTGCTGGCGTTTGTTGAAATACTGGATCTCATCCAGATACAGCAAAATGCCGCCGGAAGCCCCCAGTGTGCCGATGTCAGCCAGAACCGACTTGATGTCGCTGGTGGAAGCCGTCGTACCGTTGAGCTTGTGCAGCTGCATGCCGCTGCCGGCAGCAATGATGCTGGCCACCGTGGTTTTGCCCACACCGGAAGGACCGTAAAAGATCATATTGGGAATGCGGCCGCTTTCCACCGTGCGGCGGAACACCTGATTCTTGCCCAGAAGATGCTGCTGCCCGCAGACTTCATCCAGGGTGCGCGGGCGCAGCCGCTGTGCCAAGGGTTCCATACGTCTTCCCTCCTTTTTATATAGGGTAACCGGAATCACCGGGGTGTGCCCCGTTTTTTTTATTTGTTTAAGTCCCTGTACAGGAAACTGCCGTACTCTTCCTCTTGATTATAAGGTATAGCCGTGGTAGAATCAAGAGAAAGAACGTGAAACGGAGCGAATGCTGTGACAAAAAAGGAACTGGCGCAAATCTGCATCGACCGCCTTAAAACTGAATATCCGCTGGCCGAGTGCACCCTGGACTATGACCACGCCTGGCAACTGCTGGTGGAGGTCCGTCTGGCCGCACAGTGCACCGATGCCCGCGTGAATGTGGTGGTGCAGGATCTGTTTGCCCGGTACCCCAGTGTGGAGGCCCTGGCCGCCGCCACACCGGAAGAAATCGAAGCCATCGTAAAGCCCTGCGGACTGGGCCGCAGCAAAGCACGGGATATTTCTGCCTGTATGCGGATGCTGCGGGATGAGTACGGCGGCAAGGTGCCCGACGACTTCGATGCCCTGCTTTCCCTGCCCGGCGTAGGCCGCAAAAGCGCCAACCTGATCATGGGCGATGTGTTCGGAAAGCCGGCCATCGTGACCGACACCCACTGCATCCGTCTGTGCAATCGCATCGGGCTGGTGGACAACATCAAGGAGCCTGCCAAGGTGGAACGGGAGCTCTGGAAGATCATTCCGCCGGAGGAAGGCAGTGATTTCTGCCACCGGCTGGTGTATCATGGCCGTGCGGTCTGTACGGCACGCACCACGCCTTTCTGCGAAAAATGCTGTCTGGCCGATGTCTGCCGGGCCGGAAAGGACTATCTGCATGAAAAAGACAACTGAAGCACCGCTGGGCGGCGAACTGCGCAGCCAGCAGACCGCCGACCGGCTGGTTGCTGAGCTGCGCAGCGGTCTGTATGCAGGTGCCGCGCAGCTGCCCAGTGAGGTGGAACTGGCCGGGGAACTGGGAATCAGCCGCACCGTGGTGCGTGATGCACTGAGCCTGCTGGAACGGGAAGGTTATCTGGAGCGGGTCCGCGGTATCGGAACATTGGTGAACCGCGACGTGCTGAATGTGGAAAACCGCCTGGACCAGAAACTGGAATTCTACCGGATGATCCGGTCTGCCGGATATGAGCCCCACAGCGATAATCTGCTGGTCACGCGGGAGACCGCTCCCCCGGAACTGGCGGAACGTCTGGGCTTGCCGGCGGCTGAAAAGCCGACGCTGGTTTTTGTGCGCCGCCGTGTGCTGGCCGACGATATCCCCGTCCTGTATTCCACCGATATCCTGCCGCTGACGCTTTTCGGCGGACAGCGACTGGATACCCTGGATTTTACACGGCCCATTTTTGAGATCGTGACGGATTCCTGCCATGTGGACGTGACCAAGACCCTGGCTCATGTGCACGCAGTGACCGGTACGCCGGGCATCCGGCGGCAGCTGGGGCTGCGTCCCGACCAGGCGCTGATGCAGCTGGACGAAACCTTCTACTCCCGGTTGTGCAAACCGGTCCTGTGCTGCCAGACCTGTTACACCGACTTTTTCGATTTTGCCATTGTGCGCCAGCTGGTGTGACGGTGCTTACCACTTCTGTCATAGGGTGCTGCGGTTCCCTTTCCGGGGGGACCCAGGCTCCATGAGATAAATAGAGTTTAAAGGGGAATGTGTATGAGACATTTGATCGATCCGGCGGACTTTACGCTGGAAGAAACCCTTCGCCTGATGGATCTGGCTGACCGTATCCACGACGACCCGGCCGCATACAAGGATGTGGCCTACCGCAAGCGTCTGGCGACGCTGTTCTATGAGCCGAGCACCCGCACCCGCCTTTCCTTTGAGGCTGCCATGCTCAACCTGGGCGGTCAGGTACTGGGGTTCCCGGATGCTGGCGTTTCCAGTGCCTCCAAGGGTGAGACCGTTGCCGATACCATCCGGATCATCAGCTGCTATGCCGACATTGCCGCCATGCGTCACCCCAAAGAGGGCGCCCCGCTGCGCGCGGCCCGCTACAGCCGCATCCCGGTCATCAATGCCGGTGACGGCGGTCACAGCCACCCTACCCAGACGCTGCTGGATATGATGACCATTCGCCGCCGCAAGGGCCGTCTGGACAACCTGACCATCGGTTTCTGCGGCGACCTGAAGTTCGGCCGCACCGTGCACAGCCTGATCAAGAGCCTGTCCCGTCTGCCGGGTATGCGGTTCGTGCTGATCTCGCCCGAAGAACTGCGTGTGCCGGATTACATCATCAGCGAGATCCTGACCCCCAACGGCATCGACTACGTGGAGACCCGCAATCTGGAGGAATCCCTGCCGGAGCTGGACATCCTGTACATGACCCGTGTACAGCAGGAGCGCTTCTTCAACGAGGAGGACTACATCCGCCTGAAGAACAGCTACATTCTGACCAAGGACAAACTGGCGCTGGCCCCCGCTGACATGGCGGTACTGCATCCGCTGCCCCGTGTCAACGAGATCACGCTGGATGTGGATGACGATCCGCGCGCTGCCTATTTTGAGCAGGCACAGAACGGCGTATATATGCGCATGGCCTTGATTATGACGCTGCTGGGTCTTGCAGACCCCAAAACCGGGGAGGTTGCTTTTGATGTTAACGGTTGATGAGATTCTGAACGGCGTGGTCATCGACCACATTACCGCCGGTACCGGCCTGGGTCTGTACCATATGATGGAACTGGAAAAGCTGCACGACGCCAGCGTGGCCCTGCTGCAGAACGTCCGCAGCCAGAAGAGCGGCAAAAAAGACATCATCAAAATCGAGGGCAATGTCAGCAAGCTGAACTTTGATATTCTGGGGTATCTGGACCCCAAAATCACGATCACCGTGATCGAAAACGGGCATATTGTCAACAAGATCCGTCCCAAGCAGCCGCAGCGCCTGGTGAATGTGATCAAATGCACCAACCCCCGCTGCGTGACCTCCATTGAGGAAGGCTGCGACCACATCTTTACCCTGACCCCCAGCGGACGGTACCGCTGCGTGTACTGCGAGCAGGAATTCCGCGTAAAACCGTAATTTTCATACACATTTCAAGCGTGCAGGAAGATTTTCCGGCACGCTTTTTATTTTGTGTTGATTTTTACCAAATTCATCGTTTTGTACAGTAATTCACAACAAGTTTATAATTTGTTATTGAATTGTCATAGGTGAGCCCGTATAATAGAATACAAATGAACCGAAACAAACGGAGGAAAATGCACCTATGATACGACTTTCTATTGAAACGCCGGATCGCGCGCAGCAGGTCGTTCAGGATCTCTGCCGTGATATGGGCCACCGTATCGCCGCCAATCCGCCCGGGCTGTGTCCGGTGGATATGGCGCTGAATTTTTTGCGCCTGTGCCATGCGCAGACCTGCGGCAAGTGTGTTCCCTGCCGCATCGGACTTTCCCAGCTGGAGACCCTGCTGGAAAGTGTGCTGGACCAGACAGCCCCGGAGGGCACCATCGATCTGATTGAACAGACGGCTGCCGCCATTGTGGATTCGGCGGACTGTGCCATCGGGTACGAAGCCGCCGCCATGGTGCTGCAGGGCGTGCGTGGATTCCGCGAGGATTACGAGGAGCACGCCCACTATGGGCGCTGCATTTGTTCTTTGAAACAACCGGTGCCCTGTGTGACAGTCTGCCCGGCCCATGTGGACATCCCGGGCTATATCGCGCTGGTGCGGGAGGGACAGTATGACGCTGCCATGGACCTTATCCGCAAGGATAACCCTTTCCCTAACGCCTGCGCTTATGTCTGCGAGCACCCCTGCGAGCGCCAGTGCCGTCGCCGTCTGGTGGACGATGCTGTGAATATCTGTGGTCTCAAGCGCTATGCAGCTGACCACGCGGGCGACCAGAAGCCCCCTGCCCCGGCGGAGAGTACCGGCAAGCGGGTGGCGATTATCGGCGGCGGTCCCAGCGGCCTGACAGCGGCGTATTATCTGCGGCTGATGGGCCACGGCATCACGGTATTTGAGCAGCGGGAGAAACTGGGCGGTATGCTGCGGTACGGCATTCCCGACTATCGTTTGCCGCCGGAAGTGCTGCAGCGTGACATTGATTACATTCTGGCCACCGGCATTGAAGTGAAAACCGGCGTTTGTGTAGGGAAAGAGATTCAGCTTTCCGACCTGCAAAACGAGTACGATGCCCTGTACATCGCCATCGGCGCCCACGCCGACAAAAAGCTGGGCCTGGAGGGCGAGGACAGCAAAAACGTGCTGTCTGCTGTAGAATTTTTGCGCAGCTGTGGGGAGGGACACGCCCCGGATTTCACCGGCAAGCGCATTGTGGTCATCGGCGGCGGCAATGTCAGCATGGATGCCACCCGGACCTCCATCCGCCTGGGGGCGGAAAGCGTGACCTGCGTCTACCGCCGCCGGGTGGACGACATGACCGCCCTGCCCGAAGAAATTGAGGATGCCATGGCGGAGGGCTGCCAGATTCTGCCGCTGCAGGCGCCGGACCACATTGAAGCCAACGAGAACGGCGAAGTCAGCGCGTTGTGGACCCGCCCGCAGATCATCGGCGGCTATGGCCGTGACGGCCGCCCTGCTCCGCGGGATGCCCAGCAGAAGAAATTCCGCATCCCCTGCGACTATCTGATCATTGCCATCGGGCAGCGCATTGAATCCGACGAATTTGAAAAAGTCGGCATCGGTACCAGCCATGGTGCCCTGAAAGCGGATCTGTCCGGCTATGTACCCGGAACCCCCAACGTATTCGCGGGCGGTGACGATGTGACCGGTCCAGCTACCGTTATCCGTGCGGTCGCTGCCGGCAAAGTCAGTGCGGCCAACATCGACAGCTTTTTGGGGTATTCCCACACCATCGGCACCGCGGTCAAAATACCGCCGGCCAAGCTGTCCAACACGCCGCCCTGCGGGCGGATTCAGCTGAAGAGCCGCAACGCTCTGGAGGCCCGGTGTGACTTTGAACTGGCCAGCTGCGGTATGACCGAGGAAGAAGCCATGCAGGAAGCCAGCCGCTGCCTGCGGTGCGATCACTTCGGTTATGGTATTTTCAAGGGAGGGAGGACGACGCAATGGTAAACGTAACTGTCAACGGCGTGGCCGTCCAGGTACCGGAGGGCACCACCATCCTGAATGCCGCCAAGGCCGCCGGGGTAGATATTCCCCATCTGTGCTATCTGAAAGAACTTAACGAGATCGGTGCCTGCCGCGTCTGCTGTGTGGAAGTCGAGGGCGAGCGCAATCTGGTGCCCAGCTGCAACAATCCGGTGTTTGAAGGCATATCTATCCGCACCAACACCGACCGGGTACGCCGCACCCGCCGCATCAATGTGGAATTGATCCTCAGCCAGCACGACTGTCACTGTGCCACCTGTCTGCGCAGCGGTAACTGCCATCTGCAGAACGTGGCCAACGACCTTGGAATTCTGGAAAACCCCTACCCCGCTGATCTGGTGACCGGCGCCCGGGCGCAATGGCCGCGGGATTTTCCCCTGTATCGTGACACCAACAAGTGTATCAAGTGTATGCGCTGCATCCAGGTATGCGACAAGGTCCAGGGAGTACACGTGTGGGACCTGTCCGGTACCGGCAGCCGCACCCGCGTGGACGTGAGCGGCAACCGCCGCATCAAGGAGAGCGACTGTGCTTTGTGCGGCCAGTGCATTACCCACTGCCCCACCGGGGCCCTGCGGGAACGCAACGACACCCAGCGCGCCTTTGATGCCATTGCGGACCCCGAAAAAATTACGGTCGTCCAGATAGCCCCCGCTGTGCGTACAGCCTGGGGGGAAAATCTGGGGCTGAAACCGGAGCAGGCCACCGTGCATCGCATGGCAGCGGCGCTGCGCCGGCTGGGATTCGACTACGTATTTGATACTTCTTTCAGTGCCGACCTGACGATCATGGAGGAAGGCACCGAATTCTTGCATCGGTATCAGGCGGGCGAGACCCGTGAACTGCCCATGTTCACCAGCTGCTGCCCCGGTTGGGTGAGGTACCTCAAAAGCCATTATCCCCAATGGACCGATCGGCTTTCGACGGCCAAGAGCCCCCAACAGATGTTCGGCGCTGTGACCAAGAATTACTTTGCGCAGAAGCTGGGGGTATCGCCCGACAAACTCTATTGTGTTTCCATCATGCCCTGCATCGCCAAAAAGCAGGAGTGTGATCTTCCGACCATGCACACCGAGGCCGGGCCGGATGTGGACCTGGTCCTGACCACCCGTGAATTGGTGCGGATGATCCGTGCCGAGCGGCTTCATCCCGAAACGCTGCCCGAGGAAGCCTTTGATTCCCCGCTGGGTACTTACACCGGCGCCGGCGTCATTTTCGGCACGACGGGCGGTGTGATGGAAGCGGCCCTGCGCAGTGCCTATTATCTGGTCAACGGTAAGAATCCCAAGGCAAACGCTTTCACCGCCGTGCGCGGCAAAGCCTTCACCCAGGGGTGGACCGAAGCCGAATTTGACTTGGGCGGCGGTGCCATCGTGCACACAGCCGTCGTCAGCGGACTGGGCAATACCCGTCGCCTGATGGATGCCATTGCTGCGGGGAAGGTGCATTATGACTTTGTGGAAGTGATGGCCTGCCCCGGCGGTTGTGCAGGTGGCGGAGGGCAGCCCCAGAATCTGGATGACGAGGAACGTGCAGCAGTGCGCGGCCAGCGTTTGTATGCGCTGGATCAGTGCAGCACCCTGCGCTTCAGTCACGAAAACCCCGAAGTGCAGGCGCTGTATCGGGATGCACTGGGCGAACCCGGCAGCGAACGTGCCGAAGCATGGCTCCATACCGACCACAGCGGTTGGGAGATGCCGCAAAGCCCGCAGTGATTTGTCCATAAATACCAAAAGCCGTCCGGCGTGCTTTCCGGACGGCTTTTGCTTTGTGTGTTTATACGCAAGCGGCCAGATCGGTTTCCTGCAGTATGATCGTACCGTCCGGCGCAGCATCTGCCGTATAGACACTGCCTGCGTGGGCCGTTCCGGACGCGATGCGGTCAGCCAACGCCTGCTCCACCGCACGGCTGACGGTGCGGCGCAGTTCCCGTGCCCCATAGGGTGGAACGGTATCCCCTGCCAGGCAGCGGGCTGCCGCGGCTGTATGGTGCAGTGTATACCCCTGGTGTGCCGCCCTCTCTTCCAGTTCGCATAAAAGACGGTCGGCGATGGCCGCCAGTTGTTGAGGTCCCAGCGGTTCAAACAGCACCGTTTCGTCAAGGCGGCCCATCAGTTCCGGACGGAAAAACTCCTTGGCCTCCTGAATGGCTTGTTTGCCGCGCCGGGCGGTTTCACTGCCTGCCGCGCCAAATCCCATGGGTGAGGTCTGACCACTGAGACAGCGGGCCCCCAGATTGGAAGTCAGCAGGATAATTGTATTGGAAAAATCCGCCTTGCGGCCCTGGGAATCGGTCAGGCTGCCGTCTTCGAGAATTTGCAGCAACAGATTCTGGATATCTCCATGTGCTTTCTCGATTTCATCAAACAGAACCACACTGTAAGGACGACGGCGCACGGCTTCCGTGAGCTGACCGCCCTCATCGTGCCCCACATAGCCCGGTGGCGCCCCCAGCAACCGGGCAACGGTATGGCGTTCCATATATTCCGACATGTCAAAACGCAGCAGAGCTTTTTCGCTGCCGAACCAACACTTGGCCAGCGTGCGGGCCAACTGCGTTTTCCCCACGCCGGTAGGCCCCAGAAACAACATTGCCCCGATGGGACGGCCGCTTTCCCGCAGGCCGGTGCGGCTGCGACGGATAGCGGCCGCCACCGCAGCCACGGCTTTGGGCTGACCGATGACCTCCGCAGCCAGCCGGCTTTCGAGATTGGCCAGCCGCTCCCGCTCGGCCTCGCCTACCCGTTCCACTGGCACGCCGCTGGCTTTGCTGACCACCTTTGCCACATCGGACGCCTGTAAAGTTCTCTGCTTTACAGCTCCTTCGGCACAGGCGATCCGCACCGAAGCCGCCGCTTCATCCAACAGGTCGATGGCTTTATCGGGCAGATAGCGACCGGGAAGATAGCGCACGCTGAGTTCCACCGCTGCATGGATGGCCTCCGGTGGAATGGAAATGCCGTGATACCGCTCGTACCGGGGCATCAGCCCGCGCAGAATGGTTTCTGCATCGGCCGGGCTTGGTTCCTCCACCATCACTTTTCCGAAACGCCGTTCCAGCGCCGAATCCTTTTGAATCGTTTTTCGGTACTCTTCCACTGTGGTCGCCCCGATCAGCTGGATCTCCCCCCGGGCCAGCATCGGCTTGAGAATACTCGCCGCGTCAATGGCACCTTCTGCTGCACCTGCCCCGGCGATCACATGGATTTCATCAATAAACAGAATCGTCGAACTGTCGCGGTAGAGTTCCTCCAGCAGGTTTTTGAACCGCTCCTCAAAATCGCCGCGGTATTTGGTGCCCGCCACCATGGATGCCATATCCAGCGCCAGTACACGCTTGTTGCGCAGCGACGGCGTGATCTGTCCCGAGGCAATACGCTGGGCCAACGCTTCCGCCAGCGCGCTTTTGCCGACGCCCGGTTCCCCCAGCAGGCAGGGATTGTTCTTCTGCCGGCGGCAGAGAATCTCGATCATCCGGTCCAGTTCGGCGTCCCGGCAAAGCACCGGGTCAAGGCGTCCTTCCTGGGCCAGCCGTGTAAGGTCACGGCCATATTTTTCGCTGGGCTTTCCGCTGCGGGAGGTGGCCATCCGCGGCTGTGCCGGAAGCACCAGTTGCCCGGAGAGTTGTCGGCATTCCCGGGCAGCCTGGGGAACCTCGATCCCCAGCGAGGCCAGCCAGACGCTGGCCGTGCAGGAGGCGTCCTCTAGCATGGCGCAGAGCAGATGTTCGTTTTCCGCTTTCGCCGTGCTGGCAGCATGGGCGCCCAGTACGGCGAACTCCATGGTCTTGCGCGTTTCAGGGGCCAGGTCATTCTTGCCAAGGCTGCGGGGCTGGCCATTGCAGCTGCGCGCCTGCACACAGGCACGCAGGGCCGATTCCGTCACCCGTTTCCGGCGCAAAAAGTCCGCCGCCGGCCCCTGGGCTGTCTGCAGCATGGCCAGCAGCAGATGGCCGGTATCGGCTGCGGCGCACCCCTGCCGCCCCGCCAGTATGACCGCCGTGTACAGCGTGTGCGCTGCCGCACGGGAAAAACCTTTATAACAATGAAACAGCATCCTTGTGCCTCCCGTTTTGGTCTCATAGCAAGTATAGGCGTTCGCAGCGCAAATAATCCTCGAATCGGGGCAAATCCTGCAATGACAAATGCAGCGGACTGTGCTATACTAAAAATTACGACGCAAAACGTTGAACAAGTGGGGTGGTTTTACCAATGCACAAATTGCTGCGCTATATCAAAGGCTATGAAAAGCAAGCCTTGCTGGCGCCGCTGTTCAAGATGCTGGAAGCCTGTTTTGAACTGTTCGTGCCACTTGTGGTGGCAAGCATCATTGACACCGGCATCAAGAACGCCGATGCGGTTTTTATCTGGCAGCGCTGTGGGCTGTTGGTACTGCTGGCCGTGATCGGCCTGACCTGCAGTCTGACGGCCCAGTATTTTTCTGCCAAGGCTGCGCTGGGGTTTGGCACGGCGCTGCGAAAAGATCTGTTCCGCCATATTGATACGCTGAGCTACAGCGAGCTGGATGGCATCGGTACACCGACGCTGGTCACCCGGATGACCAGTGACATCAACCAGGTCCAGAACGGTGTCAACCTGACACTGCGTCTGCTGCTGCGCTCGCCGTTCATCGTGCTGGGGGCGCTGATCATGGCGTTTTCCATCAGCCCGCGGCTGACACTGCTTTTTGTGCTGGCCACCATTCTAATCTCGCTGATCATCTGGCTGATTATGCGTTCCACGGTGCCTATTTACCACCAGGCACAGAATGGTCTGGACCGGGTCACCCTGTTGACACGTGAGAACTACGTAGGCGCCCGCGTGGTGCGTGCCTTTGCCCGACAGGCGGATGAACTGGCTGCTTTCGTGGAGACCAACGATCACCTGAAGGCGATCCAGCTCAGGGCGGGACGCATTTCTGCCATGATGAATCCGCTGACCTATCTGGTCGTCAACCTGACAGTCATTGCGCTGCTGTTGTTGGGCGGTCGTGAGGTCAACGCGGGAAACCTGACGCAGGGAGAGATCATTGCCCTCATCAACTATATGAGCCAGATCCTCCTCAATCTGCTGCGTGTGGCAGACCTTGTCATTTCGGTGACCCGTGCCCTGGCCAGCGGCATGCGTGTGAATGAGATTCTGAACACCCGGTCCTCCATGCCTGACCCCGCTTCCGCAGAACTGGAGGCCGTTGACGGCAGCGCGGCGGTGGACTTTGACCACGTGACCTTTACCTACCGCGGTGCTGGCGGTCCCAGCCTGACCGATGTGTGTTTTACGGCCAGATCTGGACAGACCATCGGTGTCATCGGCGGTACCGGCAGCGGCAAAACGACGTTGATCGATCTGATCGCGCGTTTCTATGATGCTAGTGAGGGCACCGTCCGCCTGTTCGGACACGACGTAAAAGAATACGGTTTTGCCCAGCTGCGTCGGCTGATCGGCATTGTACCGCAGCAGGCGATGCTGTTTACCGGTACCATCCGCGACAACATGCGCTGGGCGGCTCCCAACGCCACCGACGAGGAAATCTGGGCTGCGCTGGAAATTGCCCAGGCCGCCGACTTTGTACGCGGCAAACCCGGTATGCTGGACGAACCGGTGGAGACCGCCGGACGGAATTTTTCCGGCGGGCAGCGCCAGCGTTTGACGATTGCCCGCGCGCTGGTTCCCAAACCTAAAATTCTGATTCTGGATGACAGCGCTTCGGCGCTGGACTTTGCCACCGACGCGGCGCTGCGCAAGGCACTGAAAGAGAAAACCCGCGGTATGACGGTGTTTATCGTTTCCCAGCGCGCCGCCAGTGTACAGCGAGGCGACCACATTCTTGTGCTGGACGACGGTGCCCTGGTGGGCGACGCCCCACACGCCGAGCTGCTCAGGACCTGCCCGGTTTATAAGGAGATCTGCCTGAGCCAGCTGAGCAAGGAGGAGGTGGAAAAGACACTATGAGCAAAAACACCAAACTCAATCGTTCCACCATCCGGCGGGTGCTGGCGCTGATTCGGCCCTATGCCGGGTCGGTCGCACTGACGCTGACCCTTGCCGTCATTACCGTCTTTACCACCCTGCTGGCACCGGTTATCTCCGGCAAAGCCGTGGACCTGATTCTGGGCCCGGCGCAGGTAGATTTTGCCGGACTGGCCAAACTGGCGGCGGCGATGGCTGCCACCATTCTTTGCACCGCGGTGGCGCAATGGCTAATGAACGTAGTCAACAACCGCATCACCTTTCAGGTCGTGCGGGATATCCGCGTCAAAGCCTTTGAGCAGTTGGAGATTCTGCCGCTGAAATATATGGACGCCCATCGGCCCGGTGATGCGATCAGCCGCATTACCACCGATGTGGAGCAGTTCAGCGACGGTCTGCTGATGGGCTTCACCCAGCTGTTCACCGGCGTTCTGACGATTCTGGGAACGTTGGGGGTCATGATCTCCATTGACTGGCGCATTGCGCTGGTGGTGGTTGCGTTGACGCCGCTCTCTATTTTTGTGGCCCGCTTCATTGCCACCCACACCTATTCCATGTTCAAGGTGCAGAGCGAGACCCGTGCCGAAATGACCAGCCTTGTGGAAGAACTGGTCGGCAACGAACATCTGGTCCGGGCTTTCGGGTACGAGAGCCGGGCCGAGGCGCGGTTTGAGCGCATCAACCTCGATCTGCAGAAATGCGGTGTCCGCGCGGTGTTCTTCTCTTCCCTGACAAACCCCTGCACCCGATTTGTAAATGCACTGGTTTATGCCGCCGTCGGCGTACTGGGGGCGTTTGCCGCTATTGCCGGCAGCCTGACGGTGGGTGAACTTTCAGTTTTTCTGAATTACGCCAACCAGTACACCAAGCCTTTCAACGATATTTCCGATGTCATGACCGAATTGCAGAATGCCCTGGCCTGCGCCCAGAGGGTGTTTGATCTGATTGACGAAACGCCCATTGTTCCGGATGCGCCCGATGCCGCCGTGCTGCCCATGGGGGCTGGCAGTGTGGAGTTTGAACATGTCAAGTTCCGCTATGTGCCGGATGTTCCGCTGATTGAGGACATGAATCTGCGGGTCTGGCCGGGACAGCGTATCGCGCTGGTCGGTCCTACCGGTTGTGGAAAGACCACACTGGTCAACCTGTTGATGCGGTTTTATGAGATCAACGGCGGCTGCCTGAAAGTGGACGGCCATCCTATCGACAGAGTCACACGTGACAGTCTGCGTGCCAATCTCGGCATGGTATTGCAGGAAACCTGGCTGAAATCCGGAACCATTGCCGACAACATTGCCTACGGCAAGCCGGATGCCACGCGGGAGGAGATCATAGAAGCCGCCAAACGTGCCCGCGCCCACAGCTTTATCTGCCGTCTGCCCAACGGGTACGACACGGTGGTGGCGGAAGACGGGGGCAACATCAGCCAGGGCCAGCGACAGCTGCTCTGCATTGCGCGGGTGATGCTGCGGCGTCCGCCAATTCTGATCCTGGACGAAGCAACCTCCAGCATTGATACCCGCACCGAAGTGCTGGTTCAGGATGCCTTTGAAGAACTGATGAAAGGTCGTACCAGCTTTATCGTAGCGCACCGCCTTTCCACCATCAAGAACGCCGATCAGATCCTGGTGATGAAAGCCGGCAACATTATCGAGCGCGGTACCCACGACGAACTGCTCGCCAAGGGTGGTTTTTACGCGCAGCTGTATGAAAGCCAGTTTGCCAAAGCCTGATTCCCATCTTTTCCATCGGATGTATAAGGAGTGTGTATTATCATGAGTTCTGTCAACATTCCCGCCAACTACAAAAGCCTTCTGGGCCTGTATGACACCCAGAAGGCCATCGGTCTGATCAAGACCATCTTTCAGGAGAAACTTTGCCTGGCGCTGCATCTGAAGCGTGTGACAGCACCGTTGTTCGTGCTGCACGGCAGCGGCCTGAACGATGACCTGAACGGTGTCGAACGTCCTGTTGCCTTTGATGTTCCCTGTCTGGACGAAAAGGCCGAGATCGTGCACAGTCTTGCCAAGTGGAAGCGGTACGCCCTGTACAAGTACGGCTTCCGTCCCGGTCAGGGCCTTGTGACCGATATGAATGCTGTGCGCCGTGACGAGGAACTGGACAATCTGCACAGCATTTACGTGGACCAGTGGGACTGGGAGCGCGTGATCACCGCCCGGCAGCGCACCACCGCTTTCCTGCAGGATACCGTGCGCGACATCGTGGATGCGGTGTGCGCCACTTCCGATGAACTGCGCTGGAAGTTCCCTGCGCTGAAGAAAATTCACCTGACCCGTGAAGTCACCTTTGTCACGACCCAGGAGCTGGAGGACCGGTATCCGGACCTTACACCCAAGGAGCGTGAGAATGCTTTTGCCAAGGAACATGGGACCATCTGCATCATGCAGATCGGCGGCAAGCTGAAAAGCGGCAAACCCCATGACGGCCGCGCCCCCGACTATGATGACTGGACCCTGAACTGCGACATTCTGTTCTGGCACAAGCCCCTTGGCTGTGCGCTGGAGCTTTCCAGCATGGGCATCCGCGTGGACGCTGACGCCATGCGCCGTCAGCTGCTGGAAGCGGGCTGCCCCGAGCGCGCCGAACTCCCCTTCCACAAAATGCTGCTGGATGGAACGTTGCCGCTGACCATGGGCGGCGGTATCGGCCAGAGCCGTTTGTGCATGCTGCTGCTCGGCAAAGTCCACGTGGGTGAAGTACAGGTCAGCCTGTGGGATGAGGAAACCGTAGAGGCCTGTCGCCAGGCTGGCGTGGAACTGCTGTAAGTTCCCAATTTCATAACGAAAAAACCTCCGCAGCCTCTATAGGACTGCGGAGGTTTTCTATTGGAGCTAGTAACAGGAATCGAACCTGCAACCTGCTGATTACAAATTGTGCCCGCACTGTTTTGCACCGTTTTGTGTAGTTCACTATACTACTGTATATCGCTGTTTTTCATTGGCTCTCGTTTTGTATCGTGTTGCACTGTTTCGCAAAATAGTTGACCAAAAGTTGACCACGACGGCAGGTTGACAAAAGAATCCCCGGCGGGTTGTGTCCGATGTTGGCACATTCCCGCCGGGGATTTTTCAGCCTGTTTCTGTTTGCAGGATGCGGGAGAAAGCCTCCCCCAGGGCATCGGCGGCCCTAGCATCGGAGGAACGTATAAACCCGGCATAGATGTTCGTGGTGGTGCTGACCTGTGCATGGCCCAGCCGTCCGGCCACCGTCGTGACCGGCACATGGGCGGCGATCAGCAGCGCAGCATTTGAATGGCGCAGGCTATGGAACCGCACCGGCGGCAGATCATGCTCCCGTAAAAAGCGTGGGAACCAGCTTGTCACGCTGTTGGGGTCAATGGGCTGCCCATCCCATTTGGTAAACAGCAGGTCATTGTCTACCGTTTTGCCCAAAATGCGCACCTTGCGCGCCCACTTTGATCCGATACGCAGCTTTTCCCGCAACTGCCACTGTTGATAGTCCCGCAAGAGCTGCACCGCGTTTTCGTCCAGCTTTATGACGCGGCAGCTTTTCTTTGTTTTGGGCGTGGAGAACAGCACCCCTTTGCCCTCCACCGGCTCCAACGTCCGATTGACAGCCAGCAGACCGGCGGGCAGATCAATGTCAGACCACCGCAGGCCGCACAGTTCGCCCCGGCGGCACCCGGTAAACAAGGCAAGCTGTACAAGCACGCTGTACTGCGTGGGGGCATCCGGCAGGGCTGCCAACAGCTTCGCAATGCCGGATTCGTCCAGGTATTGCACCTCCGGAGTCTCCACTTTAGGCGGATCCACACGGGAGCAGGGGTTTTCCTGCAGCAGTTGCCACCGCACCGCTGTATTAAACACGCTGGACAACAGCCGGTGATAATGCCGGGCGCTGTTGCCGGACAGTTTTTCATTCCTTGACACGTTTTCAAAGGCTTTGGAGAACGGCACCCCGGCAGCCTGTGCGAGCTTTTGAGCCGTTTGCAGACTGGTGCACTCCCCTGCCCATATCCGTGCTACGGTGCGTTCTGCGACGCCCGCAGCGTCCACCAGGGCCTTGCGCTTGCCCTTCGGGTACATCGCCACAAAGCCCCGCTTCACCTGGTATTTGCCATCAAGGCGGATGCCGGGCTTTTGCAGTTGGGCGTAAAACTGCATGATATGTCCCGGGCGCAGCTTGCCCAACTTGATATGCCCCAGGGCAGCGGATATGCGAGGCACTAACTTTCGGTAGTCGCTGACCGTGTGGGGCTTCAGTTGCGGCTCTGCGTATTCCTTGAACCACTTTGCAAGCAGTTCGTCCACCGTCATGGAATCAGCCACAAGCCCACCCTGCTGAACCTGGCGTTCAAAATCCATTGCCGCCTTTTGCACAGCCTTTTCGATCTGCCGGGCCGTCATCCCATCCGCCGGGCAATAGGTGGTGCTTTTCATAACCTTTTTGCCGTCCTGGGCCTCACCGGCATAAACCCGGATGCGGTAAGTGGTCTTGCCGTCTTTAGTTGTCCGCTTCTGGATGTTCGCCATCTGGATCACCTCCGAAATGCAAAACCTGTCCGTTTTGTTCGTTTTACCCCGATTATACTGTAATTGCAAAAGGAAAGCAATAACGAAAAGTTGAGACCTTTTTCTCAACTCAAGCGGTAAAATAGGAGTCGAAAAGGGAAAAGCAAAACGAAAGTTGGCACCTTTTTTTGAATTTCACATGGTAGAATTGACACGGAAAGAGAAAAAGCAAAACGAAAGTTTGCCCCTTTTTCTCAACTCAAGCGGTAAAATTAGAACTGCAAAAATGAAAATGACAAGCGTCTTTCTCTTGTCTTTCAAAAAATCAACGCTGAAAGGAGTCTTATTTATGAATCAGACCGCAAAAGAAGCCGCCAACAGCTATTTGCGCAGATGGCGGGCAAAGAACCCGGAAAAATGCAAAGAGTACAGGGAACGCTACTGGGCCAAACGCGCCGAGCGTGAAGCAAACGCTGCCGGGCACGAACAGAAAGAAGGTGATGCAAACAATGGGTGAAACCGTCATATTCCCCCGCATGGGAACCATCAAGGAAGCCGCCGACGCCTCCGGCCTTGCCGTCTACCGAGTGCGCCGGTTGGTGGCCTCCGGCCGTATTCGCTACGTCAAAGCGGGCCGTCGTATCCTGGTAAACCTGGACAGCCTGGCCCGCTATCTGAACACGGGAGACCCGCCGGAGCCGGTCACTTGTGGCGGTATGCAGAGGATTCCCGAATGAGTACGCAAAAGAAAAAAAGCCGCCCGCTATGCTGGCACATAGCAGACGGCCCGGCGGTGGAAAAATGCGATCCGGCACAATTTCACCGCCCCCAGTTTACCACACGAAAAGGGGGTAAATCAATGTTAAAAATATCCGATTATTTGAAACACGGCCGGGAAAATGCAACGCCTGCAGCAGTCTTGTGCGGGATGGCAAACACCACGTCGCGCGGCCTGCGCCGCTGTATAGCGATAGAGCGGGCCTCCGGAGCGGAAATTCTTTATACCCCCGGCGGGCGCGGCGGTTACTTTCTCCCCAGCCTTGACGAAGATCAGGCACAGCAGGAGCGGCAAGCATTTTACAAAACCATGCGTGCGCGAGCTATGTGCACGCTGTCGGCGCTGCGCCCGGTTGCACAATCTTTGAAAATTCCCGCCGGGCAAATGAAAGTGGAGCTTTTCAGCGATGGGGCGCAGGAAGAAGGCTGACCCGCCTTTCTGGGTCACTGGAAAAAGCAACGGGAAGTCACCGAGCGGGCAGCCGTTGCCGTTCGTGCAATTATATGCCGATCTGATGCAATCACCGGAATTTAATTCCCTAACCGCCGGGGCGAGATTGTGTTACATATCCATGACGGTAGAAGCCAAAGGCAACCGGCGCTTTGAATTTGCCAGGAAAACAGCCGAGCGGTACGGAATCCCGCAAAGAACCCTTGTGAGAAATGTGCAAGAACTTGTCAACGCAGGCTTTTTGCTTTGCAGAAGCGGGCGCAGCACAAGAACCGCAAGCGAGTACGAGTTTTCGATCGACTGGAAGATAAAAGGCGCAATATAAAAAGCCCCCATATGGCTATATATAAGATACTATGCCAAAATGGCATAAGGAACCAGGGGCAGGCCGGTACACGCTTATGCCAAAATGGCATAAGGCACACCGGAAAAAGGCCGATTTTCTGCCCAATCATATGCCAAAAT
This sequence comes from Oscillospiraceae bacterium, assembly GCA_019424695.1. Lineage (GTDB taxonomy): Bacteria > Bacillota > Clostridia > Oscillospirales > Ruminococcaceae > Gemmiger. The sequence continues at coordinate 105,861 of JAHYZA010000004.1, read as the reverse complement.
GGCATAAGGCTTATGCCAAAATGGCACAGCCAAAATGTTCAGAGTCCCTTTTGGTTGTGGCCCATATAGAACCGCAAGGCGCACCGCAAATTAGTTTCTGGCAATGCTTCCTTTTGCTTAGCATTGCTTAGCTTTGCAAAGGATAGCTTTTTTTGGGTTTCTCAAAAAAGGCTTGGTTTATTGGGGTTTACGCTTTCCCATCTTTTCTTCCCAGGCCTCTGGCGTGAACCAGACAAAGACGCTGCATAAACCGTATACGACCGTATACGACCGTGCACGACCGTCGACGTTCGTATACAATCGTACACCGTTGCGATATTGTGCCCAGCTTATAAGGGGGAAATCTATGGAAACAAAAACTACCGGGCAACAGGAAACAAACGCAGCCCTTGCCGCTCTAGCGGCCACCGGCAACGCCTTTGCCCTGGGCCAGCTTTGGGAAATTAATCAGGGCTTGATACGCTCCCTGTTTTGGAAGTGGTATCCGGCCAACAAGGCAGTAGCGGATGCGCACGGCATGACGGTGGAAGATTTTGAGCAAGAGGGTTATTTTGCCATCCAATACGCCGCCGAACGCTATGACCCCGGGAAAGGTTTTGCATTTTCCACATGGCTTGCATACGCCATAAAGCGGCAAATTCAGCAGGCCCTAACCAACGGCCACCAGCGCAAAATCACCGGCACAGATGGAAAGGTCCACACGACCAGCGCCGACCCTCTGAACCACTGTACTAGCCTGGATGCCCCGGCGGGCACCGACGACGAAAGCGACACAACGTTTGGGGAACTTCTCCCCGATTTGACAGCAGCCAGAGAGATGCAGGGCGTGGAAGATCGGCTTTACCATGAGCAGATGCACAACGCTGTGGAGAACGCCCTGGAAAAACTGCCGCCGGATGAATTGGAGGTTTTACGCTGTCATTTTTACCAGGATAAAACCTACCAGGAAACCGCCTCCGCCGTTGGCAAAGACCTTTCAAGGGTTCGTGCAATAGAGTATAATGCGCTCCGCAATTTGCGCGCAGACCCAAAACTGCGCCGCTGGCATGATGATTTCATCACGACTAGAGCATGGAGCAACGCCGGATTCTTTGCATGGCAGAATAGCGGCAGCATTGAGGAACGCACCATAGAATCGTTGGAAAACCGAAACCTACTTAACGTGTGACCCTGAAACGATCACAGCAAAAGGGAGACGCCAACGGAGGGCGTAATGTCAAAACATCTTACAGACAAAGAGAGAAAACAAGTTATCGCAGACTTTGTGGTGCTAGGAACTTATGCGGCAGTTTCAAGAAAGCATAAAATCTCCCCTCACACAGTGCGAAACATTGTTGCGGCAGACCCCCATATTACCGAAAAATGCCGCTGTAAAAAAGAACAAAATACAGCGGACATTTTAGCGTATATGGACGGGCAAAAGGAAACGGTGTGTGCCATTATCGGCTTGCTTCTTCAGGCATTACAAGACCCCGAAAAGTTGAACCGGGCAAGTATACAAAGCGTTGCCGTTTCTTTGGGAATCATCATTGATAAATTCACCTCCGCCGGGGCAACCGTCGAAGAACAGCGCTTGCGCATTGCCATGCTGAAGGAAAAGACCGGCCAGGGAGAGCGCGACCTGTCGCAGTTTGAGGAAATCGTAAAGGCAAACGGTGGGTGTTTCCTTCTCTCATAAAACAATCAAGATTACTTGGAAGTATATTCAACCTCATAGAACTAGACAAAACCTGACATTTTCGCCTGTATAGGCAGAAAGGGCATTACATGAGATTCTACTCCATGACAACCAACCGGACCGCCATTGACGGCCTGTCATTTCATGACGCCGTGACCATCGGCGGAGGTATTCACGAGATCCGCCTGCGCTTTGGAAAATCGGCCCCGACCTTCTGGAAAATCTGGAAAGCCATAGAAACCGGCACGCAAGAAGATCAGAAAGCAGCATACAACAGCCTATCCGCGCTGCTGTTCGGTGAAGATGCCGCCGGGATCACTGCAGCAGAGGGCGAAGCCGTGTTTTTTGTGTGGCTGTACCACTACGCCAAAACCCGTGTCTTGCCCTTCATGCTGGCCTGTTCTGCGGCACTGAAGTTTACTTATATGCGCGCGACTGTTTACACCCGCCCGCCCATGACCCGGGCCTTCTATTCTGTGTATCTGCGGCTGCGCATGGCCGCCGAAATCGCAAAAGCCCGGAAATACCAGTGAAGGGAGGTAGAACCATGCACATCATCGAGCACAAAAACCGCGCCGCTGCAAAGCCGTACAAGGACACTGTGATATTCAAGCATGGCGTCCAAAAACTGCGCCTCCAGGTGTGCGCAGACCCGCTTTCTGCCCTGTGTCAGATGGACGCGGCCCTGGACGCTATGCTCAAAGCAGAAACCAAAATCAAGGCAAACCCAGCGGACACCGAAGCGCAGGAAGCATACGGCAGGGCCGTTCTGGACTTCTTTGCCGCCGTGTTCGGGGAAGATCAGACGCTTGCTATTGTCGATTTTTACAAGGGCCTCCCGGGCTTTATGCTGCGGGACGTGAAGCAATACATCATCGGCACCGCATTGCCGAAAATAAAGAAACTGGCGGCCAAACAGGGCCGCCGGGCGTGAATGGTAGGTGATTGAATGGCAGTCGTTGGTGAAGTTCGGTACAAAGTTGTCGTTGACGATTCTAACGTTGAGAAAGACATAAACAAAGTAGAGGGAAAGATAGAGAAAGGCGGCAAGAACGCCGGAGCACAGTTTGCCGAAGGTTTCAAGGCGGGCATAGACCCCACAAAGGCCACCAATAGCAAAGTGGCCGACGCCGTGACCGACAAATGGAAAACGGCATCCGCCGTTGTCGGTGCATCCTTTGCCGCCATGACCGCCGGGGCCGTTGCCTTTGGCGTGAAGTCGATAGACCTTGCGTCCGACCTGAACGAGGTGCAAAACGTCGTTGACACCACCTTTGGGGACAGTGCCGATCAAGTCAACAAGTGGGCGGAATCCGCTGGAGAGGCGTTTGGTTTGTCGGAACTGTCGGCCAAACAGTACACATCCACGCTGGGGGCTATGCTGAAAAGCATGGGCATGAGTGAGGACGCTACAACCGAAATGTCCATCGCGCTTGCCGGCCTTGCCGGTGATATGGCCAGTTTCTACAACCTTGACCCGGCGGAAGCATTTGAAAAACTGCGCAGCGGCATTTCCGGCGAGACTGAACCGCTCAAACAGTTGGGCATTAACATGAGCGTCGCCAATTTGGAGGCATTTGCTCTTGAAAACGGCTTACTGGATGTTGCCGAAGGCAGCGACGAGTTAAAACAGGCCCAGGAAGAACTCTCCATAAAGCAAATGAAGCTGAATGAGCTGCAAGAAAAGGGCACCGCGTCCGCAAGCCAGATTGCAAGCGCACAGCTTGCGGTTGAAAAGGCCCAGGACAAGGTAAACGACAGCATGACGGCCAGCTTTGACAGCCTGGACGCAGCGACGCAAGCAGAAATTCGCTATCAGTACATCATGCAAGCCACCGCCGACGCACAGGGTGATTTTTCCAAAACATCGGACAGCCTTGCCAACCAGCAGCGAATTTTGCAAATGGAGGTGGAAACACTTTCCGCCGACCTGGGCCAGGCGCTTCTCCCTGCCGCTCTAAGTGTCGTGGAAGGGCTGCGCAGCCTTGTGGAATGGGCAAGCCAAAACCAAACGGCGCTCACCGTTTTGGCGGTCGCCTTTGCCGGTATAACTGCCGCAATTATCGCCTATTCCGCAAGCCTGACCCTTGCCGCCTCCGGCATGACGATAGCGACAGCCGCCGGGGCTGCTTTCGGTGCCGTCGTGGGCTTCCTGACAAGCCCCATCACGTTGGTGATTGCGGCCATAACGGCCCTGGTTGCCGCTGGGGTGCTCCTATATCAAAACTGGGACACCGTTTCCGCATGGGCTGCAAGCGCCTGGGAAAGTATCAAGCAAAGCATTTCAAGCGCAATAGAGGCCGTGTCCGCCTTCATATCGAACCTTGCGGCCTCTGCATCCGCCAAAATGAGCGGAGTTCGGGACGCCATCGTGAACGGTTTCAACAGCGCGGTGGAGTTTATAACCTCCCTGCCCGCAAAAGCCAAACAATGGGGGTCTGACTTTGTACAGGGCCTTATTGACGGTATCACCTCTATGGCCCGCAATGTTGCGGACGCGGCAAAGGGACTTGCCGATAAAATTGCCGGGTTTCTCCACTTCTCCCGCCCCGACGTTGGCCCGCTGCGCGAGTATGAAACGTGGATGCCCGACATGGTGCGCGGCCTTGCTGCTGGCATCCGGGCGAATGAGCCGGAGCTGGAAAGCGCCGCCGATTCTATGGCCGGGAAGGTTTCCGGCAAGATCAAACGGGGCATTGCCAGCGCTGCGCAATGGGCAGACTTTGCAAGCGGCATAAACATTCCCGGCCCGCTTTCCCCTGGCCTTTCCTGGTCCTCTCTAACCGGCAGACTTGACGCGGCGGGAGTTTTCTCACACGATAGCACGCGCATGGAAGGGCTACGGCAGGCGCTCACGATCACGCCAACAATAGCCAAACCCGGCGGCGCCCGCATTGAAGTGCCTGTGTCTATTGATGGCCGGGAAGTGGCCCGCGCAACCGCATGGTACATGGGCGAGCAACTTGCATGGGAGGAGCGATAAAGTGAAGACGTTTAGAATTGGTTTACCCTCCACCGTTTCCTACTGCGGAAAAACGTACAGGCTGCGCCCCGCGTGGCCCAACGTGCTGGCCGCTGCGGACGTTTTGAACGACCCCGCATTGCCGGACGGTATCAAGATCAGCGCCGCCCTTGACCTGGTAATTGCATCACAGCACCCAGCGAACGTTAAGCTGCTGGAGGCTGCTTTTGCAGCGCTGAACCCCGACGCAAAGACCGGCGGGAAAAAGTTGCTTGATTTTAACCAGGATTGGGAATACATTGTTTCGGGAATCCTTCAGGCATACGGCATTGACCTGTACACCGCCCCACGCCTGCACTGGATGCGGTTGCGCTCCATGCTGGAAAGCATCCCGAACAATACCCGCATTGCGGAGATCATGGCAATTCGGGGCATGGAAATGCCCAAACCGACAAAGTACAACGGGGAGGAACGGGCGCGAATTGCCAGGCTCAAAGCCCAGTTTGCCATCAAGGCCGCCCCCTCTGGCCTGTCTGAAGGTCTGAACGGCTTGTTCAATGCGCTGGCAGCCCAGGCAAGGCAGAAATAACCCGCATACAAAGCAAGCCGTCCGGCAAAGGTCACACGACCCGCCGGGCGGCTTTTTTCTGTTCTGTATGAGTTTGTAAACACGATAGCGCGCGACGGTCAACCAGTTTGTGGACACGATAACGCGCGCGACAGTCCCCCGGTTTAATGACACGATAATGCGCGAGGGGACGGGGCGCTTTGCACCCGGTTGAGAACGAAAACGGCCCAGTTTTGCAACACGATACGCGCACGTGTCCCCTGCGCCGCCTATTCTGGCCTCTGCTTGACTTTGCAGACATTCAGAGTGTAACTTCCCGCCTTAGTTCCAAAAGCCACGTCGGGGGCGTTTCTGTTGCCGTCACAATTTCCCCGTTACGGTAGAAGGCAACGACCCGGAAACCGTTGTTGTTATCGTAGAAGGTTGCCTCATTGCACAAAGGCAGCAGTTTGGCGAGATCACGGAACCGCCGGGCAAAGCGGCGCTCCACATCTTGCGCCGCAATATTGTGGCCGCCGTGCGCCACCCGGTTTGCAATGCGCTGTATGGATTCCTGTGCCGTGTCCAGCCCCACATAGTACAGCCGCACGGTATAACCGGCATCGCGGGCAGCCCGTGCCATCTTACGGGAAAAGCTGCCTGAAAGGGTGCTTTCCTCTGTGAAGTCTATACACTGTTCCAAACAGCTTTGCAGCTTTTCGATAGCTGCTTGACCACCTGCGTATCCATCGCCACCCAGTTGGGCGGTCAGTTTGTCGGGGTCAACGATCACGCCCAGATCATCCAGGCAATCTTTGAGGACGCCGGACAGGCTGCTTTTGCCTGCGCCGTTGACTCCGCCCACAATGGTGAACATCGGCATTATTCGTCTACCTCCCCGGTGGATTCCCGCTCCATGCGCTGCTTGACTGCCCCAACAATATAACCGTTGAGGCTCTCCCCCGCTGCATCGGCAGCGGCTTGCACTTCCTCTTTCGTGGGGCTGGCGTCCTTCTTGAAAACCAGATTGACGCGATCATAGTTTTTCGCGATATATTTGTTTACGGCTCTCTGCCCCGCCTTTGTAGATGGCATAGAATCACCTCATGTATAGTATAACACATTATATATATTTGCGCAAATAGAATTTTAGCCATATATTTACGCAATAGTTTGTGCGTTTTGCCAGTAGATATATTTGCGTAAATATAGTATAATGATAATGTCGAAAGGGACAAGGCACGGTGAAAACCTCCGGGGAACACCGATAAGCGCCAGAGAACAGACTGCGCAACGGACTTGCACGCAAGGGTTAAACAAGCATCGGGCACTGGCCGCCTGCAACCGAGTAGGCAAAAGAAAAGGCACCGCGCCAGCCGACCAAGCAAACCGCGATGCCAAACCCAACAAGGGGCAGCCCCATTATAGCATGGGCCGCCCTCCACATCAAGGAGGCACTTTATGAAAACCTATGTTTACACTTTCCAGGACGGCTACTGCTGCTGGCAGTCCGGCATGAGCGCAGCCGAGCGCCGCGCAGAGGAACGCAAGCACGGCCCGCTGGTAAGCCGGGCTGCAGCGTGAAAGGGGGCGCGGGCTATGAGCAATACAGAACTTCTTGCCCTGGTTGAACAGTACAGGGAGGCGCAGCAGCTTATTGAAGCAGCGCAGGCAGAGATGGACACCATCAAGGCCACCATCTCGGCGGAAATGGCCCGCCGGGACGTTGAGCGCATGGACGTGGGCACCCACAAGGTCACGCTGAAAGCCGTGACCACAAGCCGCCTGGACGGCAAAGCCATCAAGGCCGCCGCTCCCGAGCTGGCCGCACGTTTCACCAAAACCACCACGACCACGCGCTTCTGCGTAGCGTAAACCACAAAGCTGTGCTATCAGGCTATACGGGCTTTAATGGAGGATGCAACCATGAAGAAACTGCACACCGATCAGCAGCCGACCGGCAAGATCTTCACCTTCACTGACCCCGAAATCATCAAAATTGCGGAGGCACTTTCTGACAAAAGGCTTGCCGGGCGTGTTCACGGGGGCGACAGTCTCGCCGCAGATGTAAAGGCAATGCTGAAGAACGAAACCGGCATTATGTGCCTGTTCGGCTTCACTGAGAGCGAGGCGGTAAACACCGCATACGTCACGCGGCGCGCGCAAAGCAGACCGAAAATGATGCACAAAATCATGATTTACGCGCTGGCTTTTGAAAAAGCGTACCAGGACAAGGCCGATCAGGCCACCAAAGAGTAAGGGGGGGCACATCATGGATAAGACGTTCACATTTTCGGAGCCGGACGCGATCAGCGCCGCATACATCATCCAAAGTGCCCAGGGCAACCCCAGGTTGCTCCATGAAATTCTGATTCATGCGCGGGCCTTTGAGGCGGTCTACCGGCGCAAGACTGAACAGACCGACAAAGAGTGATTAGAGGAGGGCAAGATCATGGACAAAAACAAAATCATTGCGCAGCTGTTTGCGCTGCTGAAGGACGCAAGCGCAGTACAGTGTGACCTTGCGCTGACTTCTGTGGAGCACATGACCGGCAAGGCAAGGGACGACAAGGTCATCGGCAAAGCCTTCATCTTCGACGTGCCGGATGCTATCGAAATAGCGTACATCGTCCAGCAAAACCAGAACAACCCGCAGCTGATGCACAAGCTGCTAGTCCGAGCTGAAATTCTGGAAGAACTCTTCGGAACCGTCCCAGATCATAAAGAATAGTGCGTGCCCCGGTCAGCCCCCGGGGCTTTTCTTTTTGTTCAGTTCGTCCACCATCTTACGAACGGCGTCTGCTTATGTGTTAACTCTTGAAATGATATGTGATAGAATGTATCCACATAAAGGAGGTTTATTACTATGACATATTTCATCGCCGCTATAAAAGCTCGCGGGTACAAATTGAACGAAGTTGCCGAAGAAATCGGCTTGACCGGCGCGGCGCTGTCCAACCGGCTGCACGGACGCACTGACTGGCAATTTCGTGAGGTTTTGCGCATTTGCAAAGTATTAGATATGTCTCTTGACCAATTTGCAGGATATTTCCCGCTTGATGAAAAATGAGTATAAACCAACAATCTAACCATGAAAGGACGCCCAACAGGCACGCAGAATCGCTCCAGAAAATCATTTCTTTTCCCCACGAAAATGGCCCGCCGGGCGGCCTGTACTACCTGGGAAAACCTATGTTTTTTCTTATATATGCCCCGGCGGGTGTTTTCATCCTTTTTTGTGTCGTTTTTTGCACGGTTTCCGGGATTGTGCCGGAGGCGGAAAACCTGCAAAAACCTGTATTTTTTTCTATATAGCCTCTGGCCTGCTGAAAACCTGAGAAAACCTGAGATTTCCGCCTATATAGCAAAAGCTATTTGCCATATGGCAAAAATGCCAAAACCTACGATTTCTGGCTATATAGCCGAGCGCCAGGAACTTAAGAAAACTTAACATTTCCGCCTATATAGTCCCGAGCGCGTCCCGCCGATCAGCGGCAGGCAAGCGCGGTTTTTCGGGGAAAGTTGACCAAAAGTTGACCATTCCAGGAAAATCAAGCCCCGCCGGGGCACAAAAAAGAACCGCCGTGTTTGCGATTTTATACGCAGATACGGCGGTTTTCATTTGGAGCTAGCAACAGGAATCGAACCTGCAACCTGCTGATTACAAATCAGCTGCACTGCCAATTGTGCTATACTAGCGGGACTAGTTAAGTGTAACACATTTGGTGGGCAGTTGTCAATGCTGTGGCATGGCCTTCTGCAGTGCAGCGTAATCCTGCAGCGTCAGTTGTTCGGGACGAGCGCGCTGATCCAATCCCGCCCTTTCCAGAGCCGCCAACACCTGCGCCTTAGGCAGTTTCAGACCGTTGGCAATTGCGTTGGCAGCGGTCTTGCGGCGTTGGGAAAATGCAGCGCGGATCAAGGCAAAATAGGCAGATTCCTGTTCGGCAGCCAGTGCTACGGGAGGTTGCTCGCGCACATCCAGGCGAATAACGGCACTGGTCACATTCGGCGCCGGATAGAAGCTGCCCGGCTGCACACTGAACAACAGTTTGGGCTGGGCGTAGTAGGCCACCGCATAACTGATGGCGCCGGCCTCCCGCGTGCCGGGGGCGGCACAAAGACGCTGTGCGGCTTCCTTTTGTACCATGACGGTAATGTTGCGGATGGGTAGTTTCTCTTCCAGAAGCCGCATCAGAATCGGACTGGTGATGTAATACGGCAGGTTGGCACAGACGGCCACCGGTTTATCGCCGAATTCTTCGGCCAGCAGCGCTTTCAGGTCCACCTTGAGTACATCATTGAGAACCAGCTTGAAGTTATCGAACTCCGCCATTGTCTCTTCCAACAGCGGCGGCAGACGCTTGTCCACCTCCACAGAAACCACCTTGTCAGCACGGCGGCAGAGTTGTTCCGTCAGTACGCCGATACCGGGGCCGATTTCCAGCACACCCCAGCCAGGCCCGATCCCGGCTGCCTCTGCAATGCGGGGGCAGATGCCGGGGTTGATGATGAAATTTTGCCCGAACCCCTTGGAAAGTGCAAAATCATACCGCGCACACAAATCGCGGATGGTGGAAAGGTCGGTCAGATTGGGCACAGTATTCTTCCTTTCCCGATTAGTTTTGTCCCGTCAGCGACATGGCTGTATTCACGGCCTTGCTGATCTGCGGGTCGGTATCTATCGTAAAGTCATAGTAGGCATTCTGTTCGTCAGTGCTCAGGGCGGCATCCACATCCGGGGTAAGACCGGTATCGTTCCAGGACTGGCCCTCGTTATCCAGCAGCAGACCTACCGTGATATACGCGGCGGAACCGTCCGAAAAGCTCTGTGCGTCGCTCATTACAACGCCTTTTCCCAGTGTGGTCGTGCCGACCAGCGTTGCGCCGCCCATCTTGCGCAGCGCATTGGCAAAGAGTTCCGCACCACCCGCCGTGTTGCCATTGACAAGACATACCATCGGCAGGGTAATTTCGTTTTCATCGGACATGCGCAGATCGGTGGTTGTGCCGTCCTTGTTTTCCTGCTGTGCAATCAGGCCGGAAGGCACACAGTAGTCTGCCGAAACCAGCGCAGCGTTAAGGTTTTCCCCGGTGTTGTCCCGCAGATCGAACACATAGCAGGTGGCACCCTGATCCTTGAGGGTATCCACGGCGCTCTTGAACTCGTTGGCGGTACCGGTGCCAAAAGAATCAATACGAATGTAGCCGCAGGTGCTTGCCGTCAGCTGGTAAGAAACCGTCGGGGTATTGTAGTTGGTATGCACAAGATCCAGCGTCTGCTCCTGACGGTCCGGCGTCAGGTAGGTGATCGTCGTAGTGGTACCCTCTTCTCCCAACAGCGCTGAGGTGATGGTGGAGGTGTCGGCCATGGTTTTGGTGGAAGTACCATTGATGGCCGTGATAAATCCCCGGACCTGGAGACCACTTTCGCTGGCGGGAGAACCATCATATACCCGAATGATGCGGGCATACCCGGACGACGGGTCATTGACGACCGCGACACCAATGCCGGTCAGTTTGCCGGAAGCCACGGCCTGCATTTCGCTGTAGGTTTTGGCGCTGTAGTATTTGGCATACTTATCGTTGATGCCCAGTACATATCCGGCGGCAATCGTATCATTGAGAGTATCCTCATTGATGGTAAAGTACTCGTTGGCACGCACAAAACGGTCCAGCTCCGAAAGTTTATTGTACTGCCGCTCCTTGTTCTTGACGCTGGACACGGTAGAATTAAACATATTCATGGAGATGACCATGGTGAGCGAAAAGGTGACCGCCATCGCGATCAGCGCGATGGTGGCGGCTACGCCCAGACTGATTTTTTTGCTCATGGATCAGACGGCTCCTTTTTGTTTGGTGGCCGCGTCAGGCGGCGTAAGACAACGAAAAAATCACAGTACTGAACAGACTCAGCACCATCAAGGCGGCAAAGACAAGGCAGAAAATCCGTATGGCGGTTTTATGCTTTTGCTGTTTCATAGAAGTTTCCCTCCCCTGCGATCAATGCGGAATCCAGTTGGCGGCATTTACCAGCACGCCGTTGATCTTCATTTCGAGATGCAGATGATTGCCGGTGGAATAGCCGGTGGAACCCACATAGCCAATAACCTGGCCTTTGGTAACGCTCTGTCCGGCGCTGACGGCGGGCGTGCTTACCATGTGCGCATACAGCGTGGAATAGGTATTGCCCTCATCATCCTTGCCGTGATAAATCTGCACATAGTTGCCCCAGCTGTAGTGGTAGGTGGCATCGGTCACGATGCCGTCCGCCACGGCATAGATTGCGGTGCCGCCGGCTGCTGCAAAGTCGGTGCCGCGGTGTCCGCCGGTACCGAATACGCAGGAAATGTACTTATACGACGGCAGTGCGGGGCCAAAATTCAGCGAACAGGTCAAGGCAGCACTGCTGTATTTGTTCACCTGGGCATTGAGGTAGGCATCCAGTTCGGCCGCTGCCGCATCCAGGTTTTTGCGGGCCTGCTCCTCCTCGGCTGCCAAGACTTCGGCCTGAGCATCGGCATCCGAAATGGTCTTGTCCTGTTGCTGAATACTGGTTTGCAGCTCGGCTTTCTTACTGTCCAGCTGGTTGTTCTGATTTTGCAGTTCCGCCTGCTGTGTTTCCAGCTCGGCTTTGGCATTTTCCAGTTCGGTGCGCTGGTTTTCCAGTTCCTGGCGTTCCGACTCGATTTGCTGGCAGATTTCCTTATCCTTGCTGGAGATCTGCTCCAAGGACTCGGCAAATGTCAGCAGCTGATACAGACTGTCGGCGCTGGAAAGCAATGCAATGGAACCTCCGTCGTTGAGCATCTGCATGGCGCCCAGCCGATCTTTGAAACCGGCCCAGCGTTCATCATACTCAGCCTGTTTGACATCCACCTCGGCCTGCTTCTGGTCGATTTCCAGCTGCTTATCGTTGATATCCTGCTCGACCTGGGCGATGGACTGCTGCAGCAAACCGATCTGATTGGTGATGACCTCGGTCTGCTGCTGGTACTGCGCTTTGAGGTCCTCAGCGTTGGCTTTGTTGGCCTCATTATCCTTGATTTTTTGCTGGATATCCTCCAGCTGCTGCTGGGCAGCGTCTTTCTGGGCCTGCAGCTCGGATTTTTTATCGTCCGCCAGCGTCATGGTATTGGTGGAGACCGTCAGGGTAACGACCATTGCAACCGCCAGTGCCAAGGACACCGTCTTTTTCAAAAGCGGAGAAATTTTCATTTTGATTTTCCTTGTTCTGTTTCGATCAGACATTCAGATGTTTACGGATGCTGGTCGCGGTGCCGATGCCGCAGAGGACAAACCCCAGCACGGCAAAACCGCCGACGATATAATACCAGACCTCGGTAAGGGGCACGAGCTGACCACCGAACATCTGGGAAAGGTTGGTGGGATTTTCCGCGTACCAGCGGCACAAAGCGTAGTAGGCGCCGCAGACGACACCGGAAGCGATGGCTGCTGCGATCAGGCCGGAAGTGACGCCCTCCACAAAGAACGGAAAGCGGATAAAACCGTTGGTGGCACCCACCAGCTTCATGATGCCGATTTCCTTGCGGCGGTTGAATACCGTGATCTTGATGGTGTTGTTAATTACCACGATACTGACGATGGCCAGCACCGCCACAATGGCGTAACAGGCATAGGTAATGGTCTTTTGCAGCGATACAAACATGTTGGACAGTTCCAGTGGCGCGTTGACGCGATAGACACCGTCGATCTGTTCCAGCTGTGCTGAAACCGTGGGAATGTTATCGGGGCTGTCCACCACCACGCGGTAATTGGGATAGAACGGGTTATCGTTGGCAAAGGCAGATTCCAGGTCAATATAATCGGCCAGCATGTCGTTGTAGATGGAAAGCACTTCCTGGGGTGAAACGTAGGTCACCCCCACCACATGCTCGGTGCTCCGAATGGTGGCATCGGCAGCGGCGATCTGCTCTTCCGAAGCATCAAGGTTCATATAGACAACGGTCTCGTTCTGGTCACCGATATAATCGACCATGGCATCGATATTGACCCCCAGCAGATACGCTGCGCCGATCAACAGCATGCAGACCGTCAGTACGCCCATAGAGGCAAAAGTCATCAGTCGGTTGGCACGCAGATTGTGCAGGCCCTGCCCGACCAGATAGGTAAAGCTGGAAAAACGCATGATGTTCCCCTCTTGGTTATGTATCCGTTATTCGTCGTCATACTCCTCGCGGCTGCGGGCGGCCACCTTGGCGGCATACCGGCGCGCTACTTCCGGATGTGCGGTATCCGAGGCAACCATACCATCGGCCAGCGTGATCACGCGGTTGTTGTATTTGGTCGCCAGCTTATGCACAAGTTCGTGCTCATGGGTGACCACGACCACCGTGATATTGACCTTGTTAATAGCCTCAAACAGCTGCATGATATCCATGGACATCTCGGGGTCAATGTTACCGGTGGGCTCGTCCGCGATGATGATCTTGGGGCCATGGGCAAGGGCACGGGCCACCGCCACGCGCTGCTGCTCGCCGCCGGAAAGTTCATCCGGCAAACGGTCCATCTTGTCCTCCAGCCCGACCAGGGACAGGGCAAACGGTACACGGGCCTTGATCTTTTTGGTGGAGATATTGGTCACCCGCATGGCAAAGGCCACGTTTTCGTAGACGGTCATGGTAGGAATCAGGCGGAAATCCTGGAACACGACGCCCATCTGGCGACGCAGATAGGGCACCTTGCGGCGCTTGAGTTTGGTCAGATCCTGCCCGTTGATGAGGACGCGGCCCTCAGTGGGCTTTTCCTCCATCTGAATCAGCTTCAGGAATGTGGATTTGCCCGCGCCGGAGTGGCCCAGGATAAACACGAATTCGCCTTCGTCAATATGAATATTGATATCCTCGAGCGCAACATTTTCATCGTTATGCGTCTCGTAAGTCTTGGAAACATGCTCAAATTCGATCATTGATTAACTCCTGTTGACTTGCTACGTCCAAGTGATGGTTACAGTCATACATTTATAAGCATACCATGCCGGGCACATTCGGTCAAGGGTCTGGCCCGCGATAAAACGGTGAAAATTATGGAAACTTTTTGCATTGGTACGAAAAAGAAAGGACAGGTCCGCGGTTCCCGCCGGCAGTCTGGCCGTTCGGGCGCGTTTCTGTCCTTTTGCTCGATTTATCGAAGATTTCTGAGCCCTTTGGGATAGTGGTTTTTGATGCGGCCGCCGCTGACCTTGCCGCCGCCCAAGGGGAAGCCGTCCACGCAGACAGCGCACCAGCCGTTTTGCGCAGTTTCGGCGGCGATCTCCTCCCCCCGCAGCCAGGCAGCGGTCCGGGGATCATCCCGGGTCAGTTCCTCCCGGTTTGTGCACTGGGGGCCGTAGGCCATAAACAGGGCGTGAGCCGGCTGAAAGCGCTTCTTGGTTACACAGCCGGCCAGCACGCCCCCGCGCAGCAGATGCAGCTTTCCGCTGGGGAATATTTCGCTGCCATCAGGAGGCAGAACGATCCACTCCCCTGCCAGTGCAATCGAATGCCGGGCCAGGGCGGGAAAATAGGTTTCCGCAAACATGCTCCACTCCGGCGGTATCTTGGCCGGGCGAGCCGGTTTGCTGCGGCCCGGCGGGGTGGTTTCGATGTCCGCTGCCTTTTGCAGTTTGGCCATAAAATGCCCTTCTCCGCCATCGGCCGGCCAGATGCGGCGGCATCGTTCGGCGGCAAAGCCATCGGGCGCGCGGTTGGCTTCACCGGGGCGGCCAAACCCGCAATCCGAAAGATCGCAGAGAGAAAACTCTGGATGACGCATCAGAAAAGCAGCAATCTGGGCCTCATCTTCCTGGGGCGCAAATGTGCAGGTGGAATAGACAAGAATTCCGCCGGGAGCCAGCAGAGTGGCCGCATTTTCCAGGATTTCCGCTCCCAGTTCCGCGCAATGGGCCACCAGCGCCGCCTCGTGCTGCGCGGCCGCGGCAGGTTCCTTGCGGAACATGCCCTCGCCGGAGCAGGGCGCATCCACCAGCACACGGTCAAAACGGCCGGGCCAGGCCGCCGCCAGGCGGGCGGTATCTTCGTTGGTGATGAGAGCGTTGGTCACACCCATGCGCTCCAGGTTCTGGCGCAGAATTTCGGCCCGGGCGGCCACAAATTCGTTGGCCACCAGCACCCCCTGCCCCTGCAGGGCTGCGGCAAGCTGACTGGTTTTGCCTCCCGGCGCGGCGCACAGGTCTGCCACCCGCATACCGGGCTGCACATCCAACAAAGCGGCTGGGGCGCTGGCACTGGGTTCCTGGGCATAAAAAACACCCGCATGATGCCAGGGATGCCGGCCCGGACGCCAGTCCGGCGCTGTGGTAAATGCTGAAGAACAGAACGGCGAAGCGGTGACGGAAAAATCCGCCTGCTCTGCTACCCGTTCCGGTGTGCAGCGCAGCCCGTTGACGGTGATTCCCCGCGCCGGTTCCGGTGTGGCGTAGGTGTAGAGCACTTCAAAGCGTTCTCCCAGCAGAGCGCGCTCCCGCACAAGAAAATCGGCGGGGAATTCCATCTTGTAACCTCCCTTGCATAAACAGGCCATGACCGGGCAAACTACCAGTGCGGCAGGAAGCCGCAGATCGTTTTTTACTTGCGAAAGGAGTAACCTCTCATGGCAAAGAATCAGACGAACAACATGAACAACCGCAGCACCAACACCACCAGCAGCACCCAGAAAAAGACTACCAACGGCACCCAGCAGCGCAGCACCAACCGCACCACCAACACTACCGAGAGCAAGAACTGCAAGTGATCCCGGCCCTCGGTTTTGCCGCGGCATAGAAAAGGCTCCGGCCCCCTAGGGGGCCGGGGCTTTTTCATTGGGGTTGATACCCGGTCCAGAGTGCGTCGAACAGTTCCTGGACACGGGCGGTATTTCCCTGCAGATAAAGCCAACCGAGCAGGCACTCCAATCCGGTGGAAGCCCGGTATTCCTGCACGGTGGCATGTTTGGCCACACTGGCCTTGCTGGCGTTTTTACCCCGCCGCAGCACGTTGGCCTCGGCCTCCGTCAAAAGGGGTTCCAGGATTTCCAGTTCGCGGCTCTGGGCATGGGCACTGACATAGTGGGTCGCTACGGTGTGCAGCCGGTTGGGCTGCAGACGGGTGGTGCCCACCAGTTTGGCGCGCACCAGCAGTTCCAGTACCGCATCCCCCACAAAGGCCAACGCCAGCGGAGACATTTCGTGAATGTCCACTTCCGATTTCGTTTCAAACAACATACTCAATACAGATAATCAAATTCGTATTCACCGATCTTGATGGTGTCGTCTTCCTCAACGCCTTCCGCCACCAGCTTGTCCAGAATACCGGAATCTCCCAGCTGGGTCTGGAAATACTGCAGGCTTTCGTAGTCCTCCACATTGGTGCCGGCCAGAATACGCTCCAGCCAGGGGGCGTCGATGGTGAACTCATGCTCCCCGGTGCGGGTGACGGTGAAGGGCCGGGTGGGTTCCAGGCGCTTGTCGGGACGCTTGTATTCAGCCTCATACACCTTGATGGGCGGCAGGTCTTTCAACCGGTTGTACACCAGCGCCGGCAGGCCGTCCACACCCTGGCGGGTCGCCGCCGAAATGGGCAGGAAGGTCAGGCCCTTCGCCTCCACATAGTTCTTGAAGTCTTCGATCTGTTCCGGGGTGGCAATATCGCACTTGTTGCCCAGCACGATCTGGGGACGCTGAGCCAGTTCGGCACTGAAGCCTGCCAGCTCGTGGTTGATCTGCTCAAAATCCGCCTTGGGGTCGCGGCCCTCGCAGCCGGAAACATCCACCACGTGCAGCAGCAGACGGCAGCGCTCCACATGGCGCAGGAAGTCGTGGCCGAGACCGACGCCTTCTGCGGCACCCTCGATCAGGCCGGGAATGTCGGCACAGACAAAGCTCTGTTCCGGGCCTACACGCACAACACCCAGCACCGGGGTCAGCGTCGTAAAGTGATAATTGGCGATCTTGGGACGTGCCGCCGAAATAATGCTGATTAGGGTGGATTTGCCCACGTTGGGGAAGCCGATCAGGCCCACATCGGCAATGACCTTGAGTTCCAGCTGAACGTGCAGATCCTCGCCGGGCAGACCGGGTTTGGCGAACTTGGGGATCTGCCGGGTGGGCGTGGCAAAATGAGAGTTGCCCCATCCGCCCCGGCCGCCACGGGCCACCACCACCGGCTCAGAACCGGAAAGGTCCGCAATGACCAGCCCGGTCTCCGCTTCCTTGAGCACGGTGCCCCGGGGCACACGGATCACAAGATCGTCCGCGTCAGCGCCGCTCTGACGCTTGGCGCGGCCGTTCTCGCCGTCCTGGGCGGTATACTTGCGCTTATAACGGAAATCCATCAAGGTGGAAAGATTGTCATCGGCCACAAAGATGATGTCGCCGCCGCGGCCGCCGTCACCGCCGTCGGGACCGCCCGCCGCCACGAATTTCTCGCGGTGGAAGGTCACGGCGCCGTCGCCGCCTTTGCCGGCGTGCAGCCAGATGGTCGCGGTATCAATGAAATTACTGGTTGCCATAGTTTACCTCGCGCGGTGCCGGGCACCGTTTGTAATAAAAATCGGGCAGGCCATGCCGGCCCGCCCGTCTGGTTTTTTTACTGCTTGACCGTGCAGCGCTTGCGGTCGCGGCCCATGCGCTCGAAATGAACGCGGCCGTCGACGAGCGCGAACAGCGTGTCGTCGCTGCCGATGCCGACGCCCTCACCCGGATGGATGTGGGTGCCGCGCTGGCGGACCAGAATGTTGCCGGCCAGAACGTACTGACCGTCGCCGCGCTTGACGCCGAGGCGCTTGGACTCGGAATCACGGCCGTTCTTGGTAGAACCTACGCCTTTTTTATGTGCCATTGTGCTGTACCTCCTTAGCCGTTGATCGCGGTGATTTCCACCTTGGTGTAGGGCTGACGATGGCCTTTGCGGACCATGCTGCCCTTCTTGGGACGATAGGTGAGAATGTTGAGCTTCTTGCCCTTGCCATTCTTGACAACCTTGGCGGTGACAGAAGCGCCCTCAACAACGGGAGCGCCAACCTTGACAGCGCCCTCCTCGCCAACGGCCAGGACCTGATCGAAGGTGACTTCGCTGTCAGCCTCAGCGTTCAGCTTCTCGACGAAAACAACATCGCCGACCTTGACGCTGTACTGCTTGCCACCAGTCTTGATAACTGCGTACATTCGGATAACCTCTTTCAATAAGTCTCGCTGGACAGTAGGGCGTTGCGGCAAAACCACACACTTTTCGGGCCCATACCAAGCGGCTCTAAAACTATAGCATAGATTTTGCGGCTTGTCAAGGAATTTTTGGTAAAACAAGACCGTTGCAGCGTCTTTTTATTCCTTGACCGTGCGGCGGGCGGCTTCGATGGTGTTGCGCAGCAGCATGGCACGGGTCATGAGTCCCACGCCACCCGGCACCGGGGTGATCCAGGCCGCTTTCCAGGAGGCAGCGGCGAAGTCCACATCCCCGTGGAGTTTGCCGTCGGCGCCGCGGTTGATCCCCACATCGATGACCACTGCGCCGGGCTTGATCATATCCCCGGTGACAAAGCCCTCCCGCCCCACGGCGGCTACCAGAATATCTGCCGAGGCGCAGATCTCTTTCAGATTCCGGGTTTTGGAATGGCAGATGGTAACCGTTGCGTTCTTCTGGAGCAACAGCATGGCAACCGGTTTGCCCACAATGTTGGAACGGCCGATCACCACGGCATGTTTGCCCGCGATCTCGGTGCCGGTGGCCTCGATCATCCGGATACAGCCCGCCGGGGTACAGGGGACGAAGCAGGGTTCGCCGATCTGCATCCGGCCGATGTTGACCGGGGAAAAACCGTCCACGTCTTTTTCCGGCGGAATGGCGTCGATGATTGCCTTCTCATCAATATGGGCAGGCAGCGGCAGCTGTACCAGGATGCCGTGCACGCGTTTGTCCCGCGCCAGTTCCTGTACCTGGGCCAGCAGCTCTTCCTGCGTGGTTTCTGCCGGCAGCCGGATATTTCTGCTGACGATTCCGCACTCCGTGCAGTCATGGATCTTGCCGCGGACATAGACCTGACTGGCCGGGTTATCGCCTACCAGCACAACGGCCAGGCAAGGGACAATCCCTTTGGCCTGCAGCTGTTTGCTTTCTTCGAAAGCCCATCTTTTTTCATCTTCTGCCAGCAGTTTGCCATCGATGATCTTTGCTTCCATACCGTTCTCCCCTCTTTATGCTTTTTCTTCCTCTCCCGCAGCCGGTGTTTCAGACGCTTCGGCCGGGACTGCTTGTTCCGGCGCAGGTACCGCACTTTCGGAATCTGCCTGTTCAGAAGCCGATTGGGCATTTTCCGGTTCCGGGTCCTCCAGTTCCTCGATGTCGGGGGCATCCAGATCCAGGGTGGCCAGGCGTTCATTCATGGCTTCGGTGGCGGCGACGAACTCCGCATGCGGTGCGCTGGCCGGCAGCGCATCCGGCGAAAAGCGGTCTCCGGCCTTGGCGGCTTTCTGGATATCCCGTACCGCCAGCGTTACCATCAGGGTTTTGCCTTTGGCCCGGCGCAGTCCGGCCACCAGCAGACAGAACGCCACCAGCGCCGAAATATACGCCACCAGCTGGCTGGCCCGCAGACCAGTGTTGCCGATGAGCAGCGAGTCGGTGCGCAGACCTTCGATCCAGCCGCGGCCCAGGCCGTACCAGATGGCATAGAGCAGGAAAATCTGCCCGTGGAATTTGCGATGTTTCACATACAAGGCCAGGGCGACAAAGCCCACCAGGCACCAGATGCTTTCATAGAGGAAGGTGGGATGAACTGGCATGCTGGGATCTACCGTCATACCGGCCGGCAGTGTGACCTGCACCGACTGCAGATAGGCTTTGGTACCTTCACTGTACATGCCCCAGGGCAGTGTGGTGTTGGTGCCGAATGCTTCCTGGTTGACAAAGTTTCCCCAGCGTCCGATGCCCTGGCCGATCAGGAATCCCAGGGCTACCAGGTCAAACAGCGGCAGCAGCGGCACCTTGCGCCACTTGGCAGCCAGACCGCCGAACACAAACGCACCGATGACCGCACCGTAGATGGCAATACCGCCCAGGCGGATGTCGATCATTTCCCAGACGCTCTGGTATTCAAACGGTGCCATCGCCACATAGTAAGCGCGTGCGCAGACAATGGCCATGACCGTGCCGATGGCAATGACATCCACCAGGCGGTCGGAGTCGATGCCGAAGTCCGTGGCGTAGCGGAAAGCATACAGCAGGGCCAGCAGCATGCCGACGGCAATGATGACACCGTACCAATAAATGTCGAATCCACCGATGGACAGTGCCACACGGTTGATGGTAAACGCCAGCCCCAGTCCCGGGAATTGAACATGGTAGACCATAGCTATACTTCCTCGTTTTCTTGTAGATTGTCCCCTTTTGCAGGAACCTTACTGCGGATCGATCTGCACATAGGCACGGTTTTCCTCGCGCAGCGCCGTCTTCATCAGGGCGTTGGCGTCCTCCACGGTCAGTTCGGCCAGCGCGGCGATCTCGTCCGCCAGAGTACGGCCTTTCAGGCAGGCAGCCGCGGCTTCTTCAGCAGCGTCGTCCACCGTTTCCACGTCACCCAGCAATTCACCGTACATCTGGTTTTTCACCAGCAGGAACAGTTCCGGGTCGACGCCTTCCGTGCGCAGGCGTTCGATCTCCGCCTGCAGCATCTCGGTCACCTGACGGGGCGTGTCGCTCTCGCCGGTAAAGGCCACCGCGCAGGCACCCCGCACCGCGATAAAGTCACCGGAGAATTCGGGGTTGACCAGCGCTTCGTCGTACAGTTTGCGGTAGAGTTTGGTCAGGCCGCCGACCACCAGGTCGCCCAGCATATCCAGCAGCAATTCCCGTTTGAGGTCACCGGGGGCCAGCGGCGGTTCCCGGTAGGCTACCCCGAAGCAGGGTTTGTTGACCGGCATCGTGAAGTGAGCCTCCTTGCGGGGAATCGGGCCTTCCTCCACCGGAATGTCCCACTGTACCTCGTGGGCGGTGCGGGCGCGGTACAGACCGTTGCGCTTGCAGGCTTCCACCACCTGCTCCAGCGTGATTTTCCCTGCCACCGAAAGCACCATATTGGACGGCGCGTAGAACGCCTTGGTGCAGTTGTACAGCAGCTGCGGTGTCAGTGTGGCAATGCTGTCCACCGTGCCGGCAATGTCGTCGCGCAGCGGATGATCGTTGTACAGGCAGCGGAAGAGGGCGTTGAGCAGCCGCCAGTCGGGGCTGTCATCGTACATTTTGATTTCCTGCCCGATGATCCCCTGCTCCTTGGCGATGGTTTCCTTGGTGAACCAGGGCTTGCCCACAAGGCCCAGCAGAATATCGAGGTTTTCGTCGATCTTCTGGGTGGCCGAGAAAATATAACAGGTGCGGTCATAGCTGGTGAATGCGTTGGCCGACGCACCGGTTTTGGCATAGAAGCTGAAAGAATCACCCTGAGGCGTTTCGCACATTTTGTGTTCCAGGAAGTGGGCCGTGCCGGCGGGCAGCGCGACCGGTTTGCTATCCAGCTGGAACTGACGGTGGATGGAACCGAACGCCGTGGCATAGATGGCGTGCACACTGCTGTAGCCCGGCATGGTGCGGCAAAGTACCGTCAGACCGCTGGGCAGCACCGCCTTCTGGCAGCTGACTGCTGTCGCTGCACGTGCCTGCGCGGCGGCAAACTGTTCGTTATTGGACATCGGCGGCGCCCCCTTTCCCCTGCATTCCGGGCTTGGCCGTGACGGCATAGCAGACCGAATAACTGTATTCCTGCAGCGCCTGACGTACCTCATCCAGAGTGACGGCACTGGTGAGGACCTTGCCGTATTCCGGCGGATACAGCGGCTCTCCCCGGGTGATCTGGCCGTAGTACCAGTTTTCCAGGGCAGCAAGGCTGTCGCCCAGGGCGTCCATGCCCGAGAGCAACCCGCGGCGGCAGTCGTCCACCTCCTCCTGGGTGATGGGGCCATTTTTCAAGGCTTCCCACTCGGCCAGGATGGCGGCTTCCGCCTGTTCCTCTTTGCCGGGTTCCACGCCGGAATCGATCATCATGACGCCGGTGGCCCGCTGGGCGGCCGAACCGCAGTAATAGCACAGGGACTGTTTTTCCCGCACATTGCGGAACAGGCGGCTGGTAGCCGAACCGCCCAGTACGCTCATAGCCACCCGCAGGATGCTGACGCTGGGCGGGTTGGCCTGTTCGCCTGCCGTGAACAGCATGCACAGTTTAGCCTGGGTCAGACCGGGGATTTCCTCCTTGAAATGCCGCAGCGGCGCAGGCGGCATCCCCATCGGGGCCGCGAAGGGCTGCGGCGTGCGGGTAAGGTGTTGCAGCTTTTGCAGCAGCATGTCGGCGACGCGCCCTTCATCGACGCCCTGGACCATAACGTCGATGGTCGCGGTGGCAAGGATGCGGTCGTATTCCGCTTTCAGGCTGGCGGGCGTCACGTTGACAAGTTCCCCGGGATAGCCGCCCAGCTCAATGCCGGCAGGAGAATCCCCGAAGAATTTGCGACGGGCCTGCCGCACACAGTACAGCCGCTTGGAGTTGAATTCCGCTTCCAGGCGGCGGGCCTGGGTTTCAGTCTCAATACGGACGGCTTCGGCGTCAAAAACGCCGTCCACCAGGTAGGGGTCAAAGATCGTACCGAACACGATATCGGCATAGGCATCGGTCAGGTTTTCGCCGTTGAGGGCGTAACGGTCCTTGATGCCACAGATGTCGGCCGAAAGAATCCGGTCGGTGCCGGCGTTGGAGAGGTCCACACCGAGATCTGCACCGTAAAGTTCTGCCAAACGGCGGGAAAGCGCCGTCATATCCGGGCAGGCCGCATAGCCGCGCTCCAGCACAAGGGCCAGCACGGCGGCATCCGTCGCCGATTCCCGCCGGGCGGGAAAGCGCAGATGGATGGTAATGCGGCAGCGATTGAATTTTGCAGCGTCCAACGTGGTGATAAACACCCCGGGCGCGAGTTGTTTCCGTTCCAAATCGTTATTCCTTTCAACAGATAGATATCGGTATTATACCGCTAACATTTCCAAAAGTAAACAAACGCAGCAAAAAACTTGACAAGGACAGAGCGATGGAACGGGAAAAATAGATTTTTTTGTACAAACCCATTGACGAGTGACGGGGCATGTGCGGTATTATATAAGGTATGGAGGGAAGAATCTGCCGCAGGTCCCGCCGGGCACCAAACCGTATGTGTCCACCGTGCGCGGAACCGAGGAGCACAACACATGGAAAGAAACCTGACCACGGGCAGCGTATTGCGCAATGTACTGTACTTTTCGCTGCCTTATCTTTTGTCTTATTTTTTGCAGACACTGTACGGCATGGCCGACTTGTTCATCATCGGTCAGTTTGAGGGTGCGGCCAGTACCACCGCCGTTTCGGTGGGCAGCCAGGTCATGCATATGATCACCGTTATGATCGTCGGCCTGGCCATGGGTTCTACCGTCGGCATCGGCCGCGCCATCGGTGCCGGAGAGCACAAGCGTGTTACGGCCATCATCGGCAACACCGTTTCCCTGTTCATGGCGGTCTCGATCGCCCTGATGGGCGTGCTGCTTCTGCTGGTACGTCCCATCGTTGCCGTCATGTCCACCCCGGCGGAGGCCGTTTCCGGTACGGTGGCATATCTGACCATCTGTTTCATCGGAATCCCCTGTATTACCGCGTACAATATCATCAGTTCCATTTTCCGTGGGCTGGGCGACTCCAAAAGCCCCATGTATTTTATTGCCGTGGCCTGTGTGGCCAACATCGCCCTGGACTATCTGTTCATCGGCGCAATGGGGCTCGGTCCTGCCGGCGCCGCCCTGGGCACCACGCTCTCCCAGGCCATCAGCGTGGTGGTTTCTCTGGCGGTCATTCTCAAACGGCAGACGGGCATCGACCTCCACAAGGAAGATTTGAAGCCCCAGTGTCCGGTATTGCGCCAGATCCTGAAAATCGGTCTGCCCGTAGCGCTGCAAGATGGATTTATTCAGATTGCCTTCATCGTGATCACCATCATCGCCAACCGCCGCGGGCTGAACGATGCCGCCGCCGTAGGCATCGTGGAAAAGGTCATCAGCTTCCTATTCCTGGTTCCTTCGTCCATGCTGTCCACCGTCTCGGCGCTGGGCGCGCAGAACATCGGGGCAGGCAAACACGAACGCGTTACCTTGACGCTGCGGTACGCCATTCTGATTGCCGCAGGATTCGGATTGTGCATCAGCGTCGTGATGCAGTGGATCGCCGAACCGGTGGTCGGGCTCTTCACCACCGATGCGGTCGTGATTCTGGCCGGTGGGCAGTATATCCGCGGTTATATCTGGGACTGCCTGTTTGCAGGCATCCACTTCAGTTTCAGTGGGTACTTCTGTGCCTATGGCCGGTCGGAGATTTCCTTCCTGCACAACATTGCCGCTATTTTGCTGATCCGAATTCCCGGTGTATATCTGATGTCCAACTGGTTCCCCGATACCCTGTTCCCCATGGGCTTGGCCACCGTGGGTGGTTCGCTGCTGTCCGTCAGCATCTGCATGGTCGCATTCGTATATCTGAAGCGGCGCGGCTGCTTCGGCGGCGTTCCGGCAAAGGTGTAAAAATAAAGCAAAAAGTACAACAAAGCCCCCGCACGCCGTATGGTGTGCGGGGGCTTACCCTTTCCCCTCTATGTGGTCCGGAAACCCTTAGTTGATGAAAGCGTCGTGGATGGCAGCCACCGCTTTGTCGGCATCCTGCTCATCGATGATGACACTGATCTTGATTTCGCTGGTGGAGATCATCTTGATGTTGATATTCTGGCTGAAGAGCGCCTCAAACATGGTGGAGGCGACACCGGAATGGCTCTGCATGCCGGCGCCGACAATGGAGACCTTGGCAGAGTTCTTGTCAACGCTGATCTCACCGCCGCCAAAACGGGAAGCGGCACTGTTCAGGGCAGAAACGGCGGCCTCGGCATCCCCCAGAGGTACCGTAAAGCTCAGATCCTTCTTGCCTTCGCTGCCGGAACTCTGTAGGATGATGTCGACGTTGATGTTCTTCTGGGCCAACAGGCTGAATACCTTAAAGGACATACCCGGCACATCCGGAACATTCTTAATGGAAATTACGGCGACGTCGTTATCTTTCGCCACACCTTTGATCAACATACCTTCCACGTTGGCTTCCTCCTTCACGATGGTGCCGGGCACCGGGTTGATGCTGGAGATGACTTCCAGCTCGACATTGTACTTTTTGGCCAGTTCGACGCTGCGGTTGTTGAGCACCTGCGCGCCCAGAGAAGCAAGTTCCAGCATCTCGTCAAACGTGATCTCTTTCAGCTTGGTTGCCTTGGGAATCTTGCGGGGGTCGGCGGTATAGACGCCTTCCACGTCGGTGTAGATCTGGCAGCGGTCCGCGTGCAGTGCCGCCGCCAGTGCCACTGCGGAGGTATCGCTGCCGCCGCGGCCCAGCGTCGTGATATCGTCGGAACGGTTGAGGCCCTGGAACCCGGCCACCACGACCACACGATTGCGGGCCAGTTCGCTTTCCACACGCTCGGTATCCAGGCGCTTGATACGGGCTTTGGAGTAAGCGCGGTCGGTGTTGAATCCGGCCTGCCAGCCGGTCAGGCTGATGGCCGAGACACCCAACTCCTGGAGCGCCATCGTCAGCAGCGCGATGGAGATCTGCTCGCCGGTAGCCAGCAGCATATCCATCTCACGGTGAGACGGGTCCGAAGTGATCTCGGCCGCCTTGGCGATGAGGTCATCGGTGGTATCGCCCTGGGCGGACACCACCACGACAACATCATTGCCGGCATTGCGCGTATTCATGACGATGCGCGCCACGTTGAAGATGCGGCTGCGGTCTTTTACCGACGTGCCGCCGAATTTTTGCACGATCAAAGCCATAGGTATCGTCTTCCTCCTCTATCTATGCACACGCACTTTACTCGACCACCGCGCCGGTGTTGTCCGCCAGCAGACGATGCACGGTAAAATGTCGGAGCAGCTCACTCTGCTGCAGTGCCGCTGCAGCCCGGTCAAAGAATGCGGTATCGTCCTTATGAACGACCGCCATGATCGTCGGACCGGCACCGGAGATGTACACTGCCAGGGCACCGAGATCCAGCGCCAGTTCAAACACTTCGTCGCCGCCCTGAATCAGCGGCAGACGGTACTGCTGGTGGAGTGCATCCTTCGTTGCCACGCCGAGCAGGGCGTAGTCGCCGTCGCAGAAAGCCGCCGTGGCCAATGCCGCACGGGACAGGTTATACACCGCATCTTTGTGGCTGACCATCTGGGGCAGCGCAGCGCGCGCCTTGGAAGTCAGCAGGCGGAAATCCGGCACAAAAGCCGCAAACGCAAGGTCCGGGTCGATGTCCTTTTTTACGCTGTAGACCTGGCCCTCATCGATAACGCTGGTGACGAAGCCGCCCAGCATGGCGGGGGCCACGTTGTCGGGGTGTCCCTCAATGGCAGTGGCCAGGGTCAGCATCTGGCGCTTGGTGAGCTTATCTCCCAGCAGTGCGTTGGCACCCAGAATGCCCGCCACGATACAGGCGGAGCTGGAACCCAGGCCCCGGGCCATGGGGATATCGTTGCGCTGGGTGATGCGCAGGCCCCGCAGCGGAATGCCCAGCTGATCGTAGACGACCCGTGCCGAGCGATAAACGAGGTTATTGGAACCGGCCGGGACATGGGTGCCGTCCACCGAAGAAATCTGGATGCCGGTGCATTCCTCAAAAGTAAAGACGTTGTGCATGGAAACCGCCAGGCCCAGCGAGTCGAATCCGGCACCCACATTGGCACTGGTGGCAGGAACCGTTACCTGTATCATATGAGAGTCCCCTCTCTTTCGTGAATCATTGTTCAGTCGGCCAGCTGTTTGAGGACCAGGGCCACTTCCCCACCGAGGACGCCGACCTTGGTGCGGATCTCCTCGATCTGCGCGACCGTTGCCGCGTCGATGCGGTAGGCAGCTTCTCCGTTTCCTTCCAGGACCGTATGGCCAGGTCCTGCCACGTTGGGCAGCAGGGCCGCCGCTACGCCCCGCACACGGATATACCACGCATAGGTGCCAAGGTCCGGGACAAGGCCCTCGTGCTTCGGCGCCGGTTTCCAGAACAGGCTGTCGTGGACTTTGACGCCGTCCTTGAGAGCGTCGATGACGTCAGCTACTACGGCGCTGGCGGTGGGCAGTTTGCCGGCCCCCTTGCCGTAGAACACCACGTCACCCAGCATATCTCCCTGCATGAGCACGGCGTTGAACACATCATCCACGCCCGCCAGCTGGTTGGAATTGGGCACCAGCATCGGTTCTACGCCGACGGCCATCTGGCCGTCCTTGCCTTCATCATACCAGGCAATCAGTTTGATGGCGGAATCCAGCTTTTCGGCTGCCTTGACATCGGTGACAGTAATATCGCGGATACCGCGGGTGGGGATATTATCGGGGTAGACGTGGTGTCCGCAAGCCAGACTGGCCAAAATGGCAATTTTGCGGCAGGCGTCACGGCCGTCTACATCATCGCCGGGGTCTTTGGTCTCCGCATAGCCCAGCTGCTGGGCGATCTTGAGCGCTTCTTCGAAGTTCATGTTCTCCCGCTTCATTTTGGTGAGCATGAAGTTGGTGGTGCCGTTGACAATGCCTTGAATCCGGCTGATGTGATTGGCAGCCAGACACTGGTGCATGGGCGTGATGATGGGGGTGCCGCCGCCCACGCTTGCTTCAAAGAGGAAAGCCGCGCCATGGGCACGGGCCAGTGCCAGCAGTTCGGCGCCGTAGGTGGCAACCATCTCCTTGTTGGAGGTGCAGACGCTGCGGCCGCTTTCCAGGCACTGCCGTACATAGGGATAGGCAAACTTCGTGCCGCCAATGGTCTCGACCACAACCTTGACCTCGGGGTCCTGCAGAATCGTGTCGATGGACTTGGTGAAGAGCGCAGCATCCGGCGAATCGGAGAAGTCTCGCACATCGAGAATGTACTTGACCTCTACCGGCTCTCCGGCACGGCGGGCTATGGATGCCGCGTTGCGGCGGCAGACTTCCAGCACACCGCTGCCGACGGTGCCAAAGCCCATGATTGCGATTTTTGCCATAAATGGTTCCCCCTTGCTTCGTTATACGGGACCTTGCTTTGCCCAGCGGTCCCCCGTGCAGGCTCTTTTCGGCTGCCCTTTTACGCGCCGCGGTGGATTTCCACCACGCAGGGCTGATGAGAAAGCCGCGTGAGCATTTCTTCCACCGGCATCTGCATGGTACCGGTGCGAACGGTGACTTCCACCTGGGCGGCACCGTTTTCCGGTCGGGACTGGGTGATCGTCACAATGGACGCGCCTGCAGCCGAAATGCCGGACAGCAACGCCTGCAACGCGCCGGTCTTATCCAGCAAAGTCGCCACAACGGTGATGGACTCCCGGCCTGCTTCAGCATCAAAGACGGTATCTTTATATTTATAAAAGGCGCTGCGGGATATGCCCGCCTGACGGGCTGCCGTGGAAATATTGGTCACCGCACCGGAAGCGAGCAGTTCTTTTGCCTGCAACACTTTGAGAAAGACTTCCGGCAGGACGTCCGCATCGACCAGCAGGAATCGGCGATCCGGCATATTGTCCCCTCCTTGCGTACAGTTGTAGTTTCGACAAGCAACATCATACCACCGAAAAGACCTCTTGGCAAGTATTTTTGCGGGAGTCCCGCGTGTTTTTGGCATTTTGCACAGCGTTCCACCGGAATGTCGTTTGTTTTTCTGCTGCGGTTATCTGTTCGCGACAGAAAGACAAACGACCATCACGGTCGATGCACCGTGATGGTCGCTGCTTGTTTTATAGGGGGATCAGGCGGCCGGGGTCGTGGTATCTGTGGCTGCCTGTGCTGGATCGGTGGTCATTGCCCCTTCCGCAGCCTGCTGTGCCAGCGCTGCATAGGGATCTTCCTCCGGCGTAGTGTAGCTGGCGTCGGGGAGATTGTCCTCGGTGTAATAACCGGTGGCACCGCCGCCGGAAACAATGGCACCGGTGGAAGTATCAAACTGCTTGGCTACAACACCGTCGGGCATGGGGAACTCCGCGGCTTCCTTATCCGCCTGGAGATCCTCCATAAGTGCCTTCCACACCAGCTGGATAGGCTTGCCGCTGCGGCCCGCCGATCCCAGCTCATACAGGCTGGTAGGCTTATCGCAGCCCCACCAAAGCGTGGTGACGTAATACGGCGTCAGGCCAGCAAAGGTATAATCTTTGTAGTCACTGGTGGTACCGGTCTTGGCCACCGCTTCGATATCGCCCGCCGGCGCCATGCCGCTGGCGGTACCGCCGCTCTTCAGGACGTTGGCCATCATACGGTTCATGATATACGCCGTGGTCGGGTCAATGGCCTGGATGGTGTTGATATACTTGGTGTTGTCCAGCACTTCGTTGCCGAGATAGTCGGTGATCTCCGTGTAGTAATGCGGTGTGGTGAAGGTGCCATCGTAGAAGATGCTGTAGGCACCGGCCAGCTGCACTACCGTCATACCGTGACTCTGGGAACCCAGCACTAGAGGTCCGAGGTCCATATCGGTCTCGGCATCGATATAGGTGCATTCCAGGGTATCGTGGACGAAGTTATACAGGAAGTCCACACCGACCATGTTGCCGACCCACACCGCAACGGTGTTGTAGGACTGACGCAACGCGTCGTAGACCAGCATCGGGTCGCCGTTGCCGCCGGCGCCGCCGTAGTTGGTGGGCCAGGCACGCCATACATCGGAACGGGACTGTGCGGCTTCGGAATACGGGTCCATATAGGAGTACTCGTCTTTCAGTACCCGCTTATCGGCCGCCGAATAGAACGGCGCATCCAGCACCTGGGAAGAATAGTTGATGAGCTTGTAGTCCAATGCCAGGCAGTAGGCGCCGATGGGCTTCATGGTAGAACCGGTCTGGTGCGGGATGGTGGCACGGTTGGTGCCCAGGTCGTATTTCTTTTCGCCCACACCGCCACCGATGCCGAGGATATTGCCGTCGTAATCCAGCGTTGCAATGGCGGCCTGGGTGCGGACTCTCTCGTAAACACAGAGATACTCGGTGTCATCGTTGGGGTAGTTGTCGTCGGTGGATTTTCCCATCTTGAGCGTCGTCTGCTCGTCGTCGGTGTAGACGGGAATATCGTCCACGCCGTAGACGGCCAGGCCGTCCTTGGTCAAGGGCAGACCGGTGGTCTCATCAAACTGGACCTCGTCCCAGCTGCTGCTGTCCGCCGGATAATCCCGCAGGCAAACTGCCTCCTCGTGCCACAAAGCCGGGATGTTGCCATCCGCATCGTACATGGCGTTTTCGATGGCGGTCTGGACCTCGGGGTCTACGGTGGAGTAAACACGCAGACCGCCGTTGAAGATCATGGACTTGGCTTCGTCTGCCGTCATGTTGAGTTTTTCCTGCAGGTCGTTGAGCAGTTCATAATACAGCGCATCGGTGAAGTAGGAGTTCTGAGAAGAACGGGTGGAGTTCTCCGTCGAACTGCTGGTTTCCGTCAGCGTGATGGTCTCGGCGCAGGCAGATTTGTACTCTTCCTCGGTGATATATCCCTGGGTGTACATCTCATACAGGACGTGGTTGCGCCGGGTAATCAGATTTTCAGGATTGGTAAAAGGATTATAAGCGGTGGGGTTCTTGGTGATGGAGGCCAGCACCGCACACTCGGACAGCGTCAGGTCTTCCACATGCTTGCCGAAGTATTCCTGGGCACCGGCTTCCATGCCGCAGACAATGCCCGTCAGGGGTATGGTGTTGAGGTAGGCTTCCAGGATGGTCTCCTTGCTGTAACGGTTGGAAAGACCCAGGGCGCGGAAAATTTCACGCACCTTTCGCATCTTGTCCACCTCGTTGTCGCCGGTGAGGTTTTTGACGAGCTGCTGTTCCAGCGTGGAAGCACCCTGCTGCGAACCGTAAATGGCGTGGTCGGTAAACTCGTTGAGGGCTGCACCGATGGTACGCTTGATGTTGATACCGGGTTCGTTGTAGAAGTCCTTATCCTCGATGGCAATGACCGCATGCTGCAGATCTTCCGGCATGGCCGAAAGTTCACGCCAGATACGGTTCTCGCCCTGGGTCAGGGTGGCATACTCGTTGCCGTTCTTGTCGTAAATGATGGTCGTCTGCTTGTTTTTCTGGTTATCCAGATCCAGCACTTCGCCGTCATCTGCCGTGACCTGTACAATGTACATCGACAGCAGAACACCGGCTACGCTGCCCAGCATGATACACACGCAGAACACACAGCCGATAAAGCGAAGAATCATGACAGGAATACTGCGCCGTTTCTTCTTCTTTTTCTTCTTCGGGTCCTGCGGGTTGACCGCGTTGAACTGCCCGGTCGCTCCGTTGTTTGCTTTTACGCCATCCGTGGAAATATGGCGCTCCTTTTTGGGTTCTATGGGAACCGCCTCCTTTGATCCTATCCGAAAAAGCGTTGCCGGCCAAAGCCGTAACACAGAATTGCAGAATGCTATAGAATGGATTATACCACAAAACCACCGTAAAAGTACAGTCCGTTACGCAAAATTCACAAGTTTTTGTTTTTTTCTCGATGTACCGTCCCATACTAACGCCAAAGGAGGGCTTAGGATGGAAAACAAGCATGGACGCGGTTCCACTTTGTATCTTTGGCTGCTGGGGGCTGTTGCTTTGCTGTGTCTGGCGGTCAGTGTCTGGTTTTTGCTGCGCGGGCAGGCCCGGCGTCCGGAACCCATGTACCTTTTAAAAGACAACGCCGGCCACGTGGCGCTGTACGCCGGAGACGGCACCGGACCGTTGGCGCAATATGACGAGATCTATACCCGCCTGCTCCCCGAAAGCGACGTGCTGGCCCTGCAGCAGGGTGTGCCTGTTTACAACGAAACAGAACTGCAGAAACGCCTGGAAGATTATGGCTTCTGAAAGGCAAAAACCAGGGCGATCTTTTACAACTTTTCTTGCGCCGGGCGGCGATTTATGCTATAGTATGGGTAATTACCATGCTTTAAAGGAGTACTGAACATGACCGAACAGGATATTTTGACTGCGGTGCAGGATATTTTTCGTGACAACTTTGATGATGACAGCCTGGTCATCACCCGCGAGACCTGTGCCGACGACATCGAGGACTGGGACAGCCTGGAACAGATCAACCTGCTGACTGCTATTGAAAAGAAATTCAGCATCAAGTTCAAGCTCTCGGATGTCCGTGGACTGAAAAACGTGGGCGATCTGCTGGATCTGGTGGCCCGCATGGTCTGATTTCCCGGGAATTTTATAGCACATAACGTTTGGGCGGCCCTGTGCCGCCTTTTTTCGAAGTAAGAAAAAGGAGTCTGCGATGAACCACTACACGCTGGCCGACATGACCCCCGGCCTGACGGAGGAATTCACCGTTACGGTCACTGCCGAAATGATGGACACATTCCGCACACTCACCGGGGATGTCTCCCCCATCCATATTGACGCTGAATACGCCAAAGGCCGCGGCTATCCCGGTCGTGTGGTCTATGGCATGCTGGGGGCCAGCTTTTTTTCCACACTGGCCGGTGTCTACCTGCCGGGTGAGCATTGTCTGCTCCACGGGGTGGAATGTAAATTTGCCAAGCCGGTTTTTATCGGCGATACGCTGACGGTCAAAGGCACCGTCCTGCGCGTCAGTGAGATCGGCAACGAAGCGGAAATCAAAGCCGTCATCACCAACCAGAACGGCCAGCGAGTGACCCGGGGCATCATCAAGGCCGGACTCGCCAGATAAGGGAGGATTCCATCATGTCGTATACTTACCTGATCACCGGCGCCACCAGCGATGTGGGCCGTACGCTGATCGCCCGCCTGCTGGACGGCGCGCCGGAGGACCTGGTCCTGGCCCAGGGCTGCGGCGATCTGGACAAACTGGCATCCCTGTGCCAGCGTTTTCCCGGGCAGATCCGTCCTTATGATGTGGATCTGTCGGACCGCGCCAAAGTAGATACCTTCATGCAGCTGCTGGACACCTCCGCCCCGGCTCCCACCCATTTCATCCATCTGCCGGCCCTGCCTGTAGTGAATACCAAGTTCAAAGCATTTGACCAGACCCGCTTTGACAAGGATCTGGAAATCGAAGTGCACAGTGCCATCCGCATCTGCCGCGGCATTCTTCCCGCCATGACCCGCGCCAAGTTCGGCCGGGTGCTGTTCATCCAGACCAGCTACACCATCGGCTGCCCGCCCAAAAATACCGCTGCCTATGTGATGGCGAAAAGTGCCATCGGCGGGCTGGTGAAGAGCCTGGCGGTGGAGTACGCCAAGTTTGGTGTGACGGTGAACTGTGTAGCCCCCAGTATGATGGAGACCAATTTCCTGAAAGACACCCCCGACCTCATCGTACAGGCGGCGGCTGCCGACAACCCCATGGGCCGCAACGCCACTCCCGAGGACGTCGTCCCTGCCATGGCTTTTTTGCTCTCGGACGAGGCTGGATTTATCACCGGCGTGACACTGCCGGTTACGGGAGGTTCGGCCATTGTCTGATGTGACATTTCGTCTGGCTCGTCTGGGTGAGGACCGGGCCATCATAGACTTTATCAACGAGAACTTCGACATGCGCCTGCCGCTGCTGAACCGTCCGGAGCTGTATCACCACTATTACGCCGGGCGCGGCGGTGTGCCGCAGTTTGCCGTGGCTGAGCAGGATGGGAAATACCTCAGTGCTGCGGGATACATACTCGCCAACACCGCCCGCCGCCCCGATGTGTGGGTCAGCGTGTGGGTGGCCGTCCGGGGACACAACGGTGTGGGACTGGAATTGATGAACGCCCTGCCGGGACTGCTGCACGCTGATGTGCTGGCCTGTAATAACATCCGCGCCAACACCTGCACGTTTTATCAATTCCTGGGCTGGCAGGCCGGGCGCATCCCCCACTACTACCGGCTGGGACGGCGTACCGATTATCAGCTGGCCAAACCGCTGCGGTATGTACTGCCGCCCGTACAGCGGGATCTGGGGCTGGAAAAGATCGAATCCGCCGCTGACCTGATCCCTCTGGGGATGCCCCCTACCCCGCATACCCCGCACAAGGATATCTGGTATCTGCGGCGGCGGTATTTTCACTATCCCCATTTCCACTATGATGTATGGGCTGCCCGGGAGCATGGCAAACTGCTGGCTTACGTAGTCACCCGCACCGTCACCGCCCAGGAGACCGGGAGCGTTCCGGTAGTGCGGCTGGTGGACTTTATCGGCGAGGACCGGGTCCTGCCGCGGCTGGGCGGTGCGCTGGATGCCATTCTGCACCGTACCGGCGCCGAATACATCGACTGCTACAACGTAGGAATTCCTGCGGAAGTATGGCAGGCCGCCGGTTTTACCGAACGGGTGGAGGGAGACGGGTGCATCATACCCAACTACCTGACGCCGCCTCTGCGGGAAAACACCGAGTATTATTATTTCACCAACAAACCCGACAACTTTGTACTGTTCAAGGCGGACGGCGATCAGGACCGTCCCAATCTGAAATAACAGGAAAAGCCCTGGCCGCAGTTGCTGCCGGGGCCTTTTGTATGTTGCCAACAAAAAAAGACCGCCTGCACAGCGGTCTTCAATATCGGGGTAAGAGGATTTACTGCGCGACCTTTTCCTTGAGACGGCCGCTGGCCTTGAAGCCGGGAATGGCGGTGGGTTCCAGTTTGCTGGTCACCTTGGTCTTGGGATTGGTGAAGTTCTTGGTCTGGCGTTCCCGCATTTCAAAACGGCCAAAACCCGCAATCGTGACCTTGTCGCCGCCCTTGAGCACGTCACCGATGGTACCGAAAATGCAGTCCATGACCTTTTCCACTTCGCCGCTGGTCATACCGGTGTCGTTTGCAACCTTGGTAATCAACTGAGATCTCGTCATAATTCCTTTATACTCCCTATTGCTTAGGCACAGTGCCTGTTATTATTACGCCCCATATTATAGAAAAAATACCGCGCAGAATCAAGCGTTTTTGACCAATTGCGACGGAAATCGGCAAATGGTCTAAAATTTCCCAAACACAGCCGGGAAAATTCCGTCATTCGGCGAATAATCGTATCTTTTTCTGTACAAGGCCCGGGGCAAGCCTTTCTAAAATCCACAAAAAATGTGCCTGTACCCTGGGGTACAGGCACATTTTTCATAGAATCAATCCTGTTTGGCGTCCTGATGCAGGCGGGCGACATCCACCAGCTCCATCCGGCTGATATCGTGGTCGCCGCGCAGCGCATCCACCAGCACACGGGCGGTGTCCATCGCCGTGATGCACGGAATGGACAGCTCGGTGGCCTTGCGGCGGAACTTGACCGAATCGCGGTGAGGATCACGGCCATGAGGGCTGGTGGAAATGATATAATCCACCAGGCCGCTCTCCAGCAGATCGATGACGTTGGGACGGGCACCGCTCATCTGGCGGACCACACTGCAGGGCACCATCTGGCTGTTCAGGTACCGGGCCGTTTCGGCGGTACCGTAAATCTTGTAACCGTAGTCATGCAGCTTCCAGGCCAGTTCGGCGGCTTCCTTTTTGTCGCTGTCCTTGACGGTGACAATGACACAGGAACCGGGACCCGGCACCTTGAACTGGTAACCGGCCGCCACAAGCCCCTTCATCATGGCCTCGTGGAAGGTGGGGGCAATGCCCAGGACCTCGCCGGTGGACTTCATCTCGGGGCCCAGCATGGTGTCCACGCCGTGCAGCTTCAGGAAGCTGTAAACGGGCACCTTGACGGCGTAGTAAGGACTCTTGCCGCCGCGCCACAGGCCGGTGCCGTAGCCCATATCCTTGAGCTTCTCGCCCAGCGTGCAGCGCACGGCCAGATCGACCATCGGCACGCCGGTGACCTTGCTGATATACGGCACAGTACGGCTGGAACGGGGGTTCACCTCGATGACGTAGACTTTGCCGTCCTGCACGGCGTACTGGACGTTGACCAGACCCACGACCTTCAGCTCGCGGGCAAAGCGGCCGGTGTAATCCACCAGGGTATCGATGACCTTCTGGCTGAAGTTGTAGGGCGGGTAGACGCAGATGGAGTCGCCGGAATGCACGCCGGTACGCTCGATCTGTTCCATGATGCCGGGCACCAGATAATCGGTGCCGTCGCAGATGGCGTCGACCTCGCACTCAGTGCCGTAGATGTACTTATCCATCAGCACAGGATGGCTCATGTCAACATGGGCCGTGATGACGCCCATATACTCGATGACATCGGCGGAGTTGTAGGCCACGATCATGTTCTGGCCGCCCAGCACGTAGGAGGGCCGCATCAGGACCGGGTAGCCGACTTCCTGGGCTGCCTTGAGGGCTTCGTCCAGGGTGTAGACGGTACGGCCCTCGGGACGGGGAATGCCGCAGCGCTCCAGCAGCTGGTCAAAACGCTCACGGTCCTCGGCCTCGTCGATGGCGTCAGCCGGGGTGCCGAGGATGGGCAGCCCGATTTCGTCCATGTGCTTGGCCAGCTTGATGGCGGTCTGACCGCCGAACTGCACCAGACAGCCGTCGGGCTTCTCGGTGGCGATGATGTTATCCACGCTCTCGGGGTTCAGCGGGTCGAAGTAGAGGCGGTCGCCGGTATCGAAGTCGGTGGAGACCGTCTCGGGGTTGTTGTTGACAAGGATGGCCTCGCAGCCGTGGTTCTTCAGCGTCCAGACGGCGTGCACCGAGCAGTAGTCAAACTCGATACCCTGACCGATGCGGATGGGGCCGGAACCGAAAACCAGCACCTTTTTCTTCTTGGGATCGCTGCGCTCGGCAATGAACTGCGCTGCTTCGTTGTCCTCATCATAAGTGGAGTAGAAGTAGGGCGTCTTGGCGGCAAACTCCGCCGCGCAGGTATCTACCATCTTGAAAGCGGCTTTCGGTGCTTCGGGCAGCGCGTCCACGCCGGACAGCCGCTGGATGGTCTTGTCCAGGAAGCCGAACTTCTTGGCCTCCAGGTACTTTTCGCGGGTCAGTTCGCCCTGCTGCAGGCCCAGCTCGATATTAGCCAGGTGCTGCATCTTGTCCAGGAACCACCAGTCGATCTTGGTGATGTTGTAGATGGTCTGGTGGGGCACGCCGCGCTTGAGGGCTTCGTACACACAGAAGGCGCGCTCGGAGTCCTGTACATGCAGATGCTCGATAATTTCCTCGGTGGAGAGGTTCTCGAAGTCGGGCAGGGTCAGCGTATCCATGCCCAACTCGATGGAGGAGACAGCCTTCATCAGGGCGTGCTCAAAGTTGTTGCCGATGGCCATGACTTCACCGGTGGCCATCATCTGGGTGCCGAGAGACTTGTCGGCGTAGACGAACTTATCGAAAGGCCACTTCGGGTATTTGACCACGACGTAGTCCAGGGCCGGCTCGAAGCAGGCGCAGGTCTCGCCGGTCACATCGTTGGTGATCTCGTCCAGGGTGTAGCCCAGGGCGATCTTGGTGGCCACCTTGGCGATGGGATAACCGGTGGCCTTGGAAGCCAGCGCCGAAGAACGGGACACACGGGGGTTGACCTCGATGACCGCGTACTCGAAGCTGTCCGGCTTGAGGGCAAACTGGCAGTTGCAGCCGCCCTCGATGCCCAGCTCGGTGATGATGTCCAGCGCCGCGGTACGCAGCATCTGGTATTCCTTATCGGAAAGGGTCTGGCTGGGGGCCACCACGATGGAGTCGCCGGTGTGGATGCCCACGGGGTCCAGGTTCTCCATGTTGCAGACGGTGATCACGTTGCCCTTAGAGTCACGCATGACCTCGTACTCGATCTCTTTCCAGCCGGAGATGCACTTCTCCACCAGAATCTGGTGAATGGGAGACAGGCGCAGACCATTGGTGGCGATTTCATGCAGTTTTTCCCGGTCCTCGCAGATACCGCCGCCGGTGCCACCCATGGTGAAGGCCGGGCGGACAATGACGGGATAGCCGATGACCTCGGCAAAATCCAGCGCGTCATCCAGGTCTTCCACGACCTTGGAGGGAATGATGGGCTGGTGCAGCTTCTCCATGGTATCTTTGAAGAGCTGACGGTCCTCGGCACGGTCGATGGTCTCGGGCTTGCAGGCCAGCAGACGCACGCCGCTGCGGTCCAGGAAACCGTTGCGGGCCAGTTCCATCGAGAGGTTCAGACCCATCTGGCCGCCCAGGTTGGGCAGGATGGCGTCGGGCTTTTCCTTCTCGATGATGCGCTCGACAACTTCCGCTGTCAGCGGTTCGATATACACATGATCGGCAATGTCGGGGTCGGTCATGATGGTGGCAGGGTTGGAGTTGACGAGGACGGTCTCGACGCCTTCGGACTTGAGGGCGCGACAGGCCTGGGTGCCGGAATAGTCAAACTCTGCCGCCTGACCGATGATGATGGGGCCGGAACCGATAACCAGCACCTTTTTGATACTGGGGTCTTTAGGCATTGTTGATTACTCCTTTCGCTGCCAGCATACGGCTGACAAACTCGTCAAACAGGAACTCGGTATCCTTGGGACCGCCGTTGGCTTCCGGGTGGAACTGCACGGTAAAGCAGTTCCAGCGGAAGTACTCGACACCCTCGCAGGTACCGTCGTTGGCGTTGCGATAGCTCACACGGCCCACCTCGGCGGGCAGGGTCTCCCCTTCCACCGCGTAGCCGTGGTTCTGGCTGGTGATGAAGGTGCGCTTGCCGCTGATATGGCTGACAGGCTGGTTGGCACCGCGGTGGCCGTACTTCAGCTTGCAGGTCTTGGCGCCGGCCGCCAGGGCGGTGAGCTGATGGCCCAGGCAGATGCCGAAGGCCGGAATACCGGAATCCAGCATTTCGCCGATGTTCTGGATGATCTCCACATTTTCTGCCGGGTCGCCGGGGCCGTTGGAAAGCATCAGGCCATCGGGATTGAGCGCCGCAAGTTCGGCGGCGGTGGTGGTGCCGGGCAGCACCGTCACGCGGCAGCCGCGCTTCTGCAGGC
The DNA here is from genome assembly GCA_019424695.1 of Oscillospiraceae bacterium. Classification (GTDB taxonomy): domain Bacteria; phylum Bacillota; class Clostridia; order Oscillospirales; family Ruminococcaceae; genus Gemmiger. Next base: position 66,818 of record JAHYZA010000004.1, on the reverse strand, counting down.
AGCGCACGATGTTGTTCTTGCAGCCCAGGTCCAGCAGCGCCACGTGGAGCGGCGTCTCGCCCCAGGCGCCCTGTGCCGTGGGCTCATAGGTCCTGGCTTCCGGGCAGGTCACGGTCTTGACCGCGTCGGTTACGGCATAAGCCTTGATCTGCGGCAACAGTTCTGCCACCTTTTCCGGTTCGGCTTCGGGATCGAATTCGGTGGTGATGGCACCGTTCATAACACCGCTCTCCCGCAGGGTACGGGTCAGGCCGCGAGTGTCAACACCCTCAATGCCGATGATGCCGTACTTTTTCAGGAACGCGTCCAGCGTTTCCTCGCTACGGAAGTTGGAGGGCGTCTTGCATGCTTCGCGCACAATGTAGCCACGCGCCCAGATCTTGCCGCTCTCCACATCCTCATGGTTCATGCCATAGTTGCCGATGAGCGGGTAGGTCTGGGTGATGATCTGCCCGTAGTAACTGGGGTCGGTCAGCGTTTCTTCAAAGCCGACCATACCGGTGGCAAACACCACTTCGCCGATGGTCGTGCCGGGGCAGCCAATGCTTTGCCCGCGGAACACCCGGCCGTTTGCCAGTATCAGATATGCCTGCATATTGTAACTCCCTGTTTCTTATTAAAGAGTCTGTTTGGCCGCTTCCTTCATTTTGCGGCTGCCCAGGTGAACCAGCGGCAGCTTGCCCTCCTTGCAGATGGGGCACTCTTCCGGCGCATAGTTGGGCAGGTCCAGCTTGAGGGCGCTGGCGACGATGGGAATCGGAGACGGTGCTTCGGCGCGGGTACGGTCCACCACACAGGCAATGCCCAGGCAGATGCCGCCCGCTTCCTCGATGACGCGCTTGGTCTCGAGGCTGGACACACCGGTGGTGACCACGTCCTCGGCGATGATGCAGCGCTGACCCGGCTCGATCCTGAAGCGCTTGAGGGTCATCACGTTATCCACACGCTCGGTGAAGATGGCGCGCTTGCCCAGCTGACGGCCCAGCTCGTAGGCATAGACAATGCCGCCCATGGCAGGGCCGACAACCACGTCCACGTTGAGTTCCTTCAGCTTCTCGGCCACCGGCGCCATGACCTCGGCGCAGCGGTCAGGATACTGCTGCAGGAATGCCATCTGGCAGTAGGCACCGGAATGGCGGCCGGACGACAGCAGGAAATGCCCTTCCAGGAAGGCTTCACATTCCTTCAAAACTTCGATTGCTTCTCTCGCCATGATACTTTCCTCCTGTATGTTCACTCAGTTTTATACTAGCACATGCTGCATATTGTTGCAAGATATATGAATAAAAATTCAGAATCAATTTCGTGCACAACCACGGATCTCTTCCAGGGTCTTGACACCGTGGGCGTCCATCCACTGGTTGATCTCCGCCGTGATGCGCACACAAGCCTGGGGGTCCAGGAAGTTGGCCGTGCCTACCTGAACGGCGGCTGCGCCGGCCATGATGAACTCCAGCGCATCGCGGCCCGTCAGGATGCCGCCAAGGCCCACCACCGGGATTTTGACGGCGCCCACCGCCTGCCAGACCATCCGCAGGGCAATGGGGCGTACCGCCGGACCGGAAAGGCCCGCGAAGGTGTTGTTGAACACCGGGCGGCGCTTTTCCAGATCGATGGCACATGCCTGGAAGGTGTTGCACAGACTGATGCCGTCGGCGCCGGCAGCTTCCACTGCCTTGCACATCTCGGGGATGCTCTCGGCCTGGGGGCTGAGCTTGACCACCAGCGGCACCGTGCAGACCTTGCGCACCGCGCTGACCACCTCGCTGGCGTCCTGGGCACGAATGCCGAAAGCGAGACCGCCCTGCTTGACGTTGGGGCAGCTGATGTTGAGTTCCAGCACATCGATGCCGGCGGCGCAGAGCCTCTCCACGCCTTCCACATTTTCCTCGATGGTGTGGCCGCCCAGGTTGGCCCAGACGGTGGTGCCGCACTGGCGCATGGCAGGCAGCTCATGGTCGATGAAATGCTGCACACCGGGGTTCTGCAGGCCGATGGAATTCATCAGACCGGAGGGAGTTTCATACAGGCGCTCTCCCTCGTTGCCGGGCTGGCCGTTGAGGGTCAGGCCCTTGCCGGAGATGCCGCCCAGGACGCGCAGGTCCTCGATATCGGCATATTCCGGGCCGAAACCGAAGGTGCCGGAGGCCGCGATGACCGGGCCGGCCAGCCGCTTGCCGAGAAAGTCTACGTGCAGGTCTGCCATCAGTCAAACACCTCCTCGGCTTTGAATACGGGGCCATCCTTGCAGACGGTGCGGGGGCCCACTTTGGTGTGGCAGGTGCAGCCCAGGCAGGCGCCCAGACCGCATGCCATCTTCTTTTCCAGGCTGGCCAGGCAGGGAGTGCCCGCCGCAGCGCAGAGTTTGGCGACGCCGCGCATCATGACCATGGGGCCACAGGTCAGCACCAGATCATAGTTGGCGGCATCCAGCAGATCGGTGACTAGGCCGTGGTGGCCATGGGCACCGGAATCAGTGGCCAGGTGGATGGTGTGACACCAGGGCACGAAGGATTCCATGCCGTAGGGTTCATCCCGGAAACCGACATAGAGGTCGGGACGCACCCCAGCGCGGCAGAGCTGCTTGCAGAGCAGCAGCAGCGGCGCGGTACCGATACCGCCGCCCACCACCGCGATCTTTTTGTTCTGTTGGGCAAGGGCGGCCGCGTCGAATCCGTTGCCGCAAGGGCCGGTGACTGTCAGGGTCTGGCCGGGCTGCAGGGCTGCCAGCTTCTGGGTGCCCTCGCCCTTGACCTGATACAGGAAGGTCAGCGCGCCGCTCTGGTTGTCAAAGTCGTTGACGCTGATGGGCCGGGATAAAATCGGCGTAGCGTCCGGCGCCCAGGCGCGCAGCATATAGAATTGACCGGCATGGGGTTCGTGGCGAGGGTCCTGCCACTGCACCACCAGACGGCGGATGTCCGGTGCGAGGGTTTCCTGCGCCAGGACCTGGAGCTTACAGCTTATTGCATTCACCCTGAATATCCTCCCGCATACGCACACATTCGTTGTAGGCCGCTTCGTCAAAGGCAACACCGGGCTGCTTCTTGTAGGCCAGCAGGATGCCGCGGCTGGAGTTCACCACACCGCCGTTGCCCTTGGTCAGGTACTGGGCAATGTCCGCCGCCTTGCCGCCCTGGGCACCGTAGCCCGGGATCAGGAAGAAGGTATTTTTGTAGGCGGCACGGATGGCGGTAGCTTCCTCGGTGTGGGTGCCGCCGATGACCAGGCCGATGCTGGAGTAGCCGTGCTCGCCCATGTAGTCCTTGCCCAGTTCGGTCAGGCTGTCGCCCACCAGGTCGTAGATGTGGCGGCCGTCGGCCAGTTTCTGGTACTCAAAATCCTTGGCGCCGGGGTTGGAGGTGCGGCAGAGCACGAACACGCCCTTGCCCTGCTCCTTGCAGTACGGCAGGTACGGGCTGATGGAATCCAGACCCATGTAGGGGGCCAGCGTGATGATGTCGGCCTCAAAGTCACCGGTAAAGTGCGCCTTGGCGTACATTTCGGCAGTCTTGGCAATGTCGCCGCGCTTGATGTCAGCGATGACCGGCAGGCCGGTGGCGCGAGCCATCTTCAGCGTTTCGGCGTAGGCACGCATACCATCCATACCCAGGGACTCATAGTAAGCGATCTGCACCTTGTAGCAGCCTGCCACGCCCTTGGTGGCTTCAATCAGGGCGCGGTTGAAATCCACCACGTTCTCCCCTGCCGTCTTGGCCGTATCGGTGGAGGGCAGGTAGCTGATCTCGGTGTCCAGGCCGACGCAGACCGGACCGTTGGCGGCTACGCTCTCGTACAGTTTATCCATGTTGGTCATGATGATTCCCCCGTTCTCTTATTCCTCAATCTGAAAAGTGACCTTGCCGCCCTTGATGGTCGTAACGACTTTGCCGAACAGATAGGCACCGTCGTAGGGGCAGTTCTTGCTCTTGCTGTGCAGTTCGTCGGCGCTGACCTGATACATGTGGTCGATATCCACCAGGACCACGTCGGCGTCGTAGCCGGGGGTCAGCAGTCCTTTGTGGTCGGCCAGCCCCATCACAGCGGCCGGACCGGCGCTCATCAGGAAGCTGAGCAGTTCCAGTGGCAGGCACTGTTCCCGGCAGAGTTTGGTGTAGCAGACGCCGAAAGCTGTCTCCAGCCCCACCATACCGGCGGCGCCCTTTTCCTTTTCTTCGGCGGTGTGGGGCGCGTGGTCGGTGCCGATGCAGGTCACGGTGCCGTCCTTGATGGCTTCGATCAGGGCGGTGACATCGTCGGCCTTGCGAATGGGCGGATTGACTTTATACTGCAGATGGCTGTCATCAAACCACAGGTGATGGGGCGTTACCTCACAGCTCACCCGGGCCCCGCGCATCCGGCTCATGCGGATAGCGTCCACGGCCTCCTTGGTGGAGACATGGCACATATGCAGCCGGGTGCCGTAGTATTCGGCCAGGTGGCAGTTGCGCACCGTTTCGATGTTCTCGGCCAGACGGTAATCCCAGGGGCTGATGTCGCTGTCCTCTGCATGGGACATAACGGTCAGACCGCGCTCGGTCGCCAGGGCAAAGACCCGGGCCATGACCGCGTTGTTCATAACACCGTGGCCATCCTCGGTAATGAACTTGATGTCCTCGGGCAGGGTGGCCAGGTGGTCAATGGTCTTGCCGTCGAAGTCCTTGGTGATGGAGACCGTCTGGTTGGCGTCACACAGGCCAATGCGGCGGGCTTCCGCCTCCACCGCGTGGGCGATCTCCGCCGAAGAACAGACCGGCTTGGTGTTGGGCATCAGATTGACAAAGGTATAGCCGCCCGCGGCCGCGGCAGCGGAACCGGTGGCGATATCTTCCTTATATTCAAAGCCCGGTGTACGCCAGTGGCAGTGGGTGTCGATGAACGCAGGCAGCACCGTGCGGCCCTTGGCATCGAGCACTTCCTCCCCTTCCGGGACCAGCAGCCCCAGACCTACGGCGGCGATTTTGCCGTCGCGCAGCCAGAGTTCCACGGGTTTTCCGTCAAAATCCTTCGCGTTGCGGATCAGCATGGCAAGACCTCCTGTTTTTTCTTTGTGTGGCCTGCAGGCCCTTCCGGCACGCAGGCAAAAAAAAACTTTTCCCCAAAAAGGGAAAAGTCAAAAAACGATACCCTGTGCGGTGCCAGGAAAGAACACCCCACCGTACATTTTGAAGCTGATCGAACAGCTCAGCATGTGGCGCACCTCTCCCCTTACACAGATTTTACTTATTGTACCATGCCGCGGCGGATGTGTCAATGCAGGGCGGCTTTTTCACAGGCGAGGGATTTTATGGATTTTTGCGTCAACTTTTGGACATTTTGACAAAAAGTCAGCTTCTGTCGGCGGGCGTTGCCTTTTGCCGCAAAGTGTGCTAGTATTCTATTATTTATATAGGTATCTGATTTGTATGGAAAGGAAATCATCATGGGCCTTTGGGAAGACGCAAAAAACATCCGGGATAAGGACCCTGCCGCCCGCAACGTGCTGGAGGTCATCATCCTGTACCCCGGTTTTCATGTGCTGGTGACCCATCGCATTGCACATTTTCTTTATAAAAGGAAATTCTTCTTTCTGGCGCGGCTGATCAGCCAGATCTCCCGCCACCTCACGGGCATTGAGATCCACCCCGGCGCCAAGATCGGTCACAAGCTGTTCATCGACCACGGCATGGGCATTGTTTTTGGCGAGACGGCCGAAATCGGCGACAACTGCACGATCTACCACGGTGTGACCCTGGGCGGCACCGGCAAGGACACCGGCAAACGCCACCCCACGCTGGGCAACAATGTGCTGGTAGGCGCCGGCGCCAAGATTCTGGGACCGGTGAACATCGGTGACAACGTCCGTGTGGGGGCCGGCTGCGTGGTGCTGAAAAATCTGCCCGCCAACGCCACCGCCGTGGGTGTGCCGGCCGAGGTGGTCCGCGTAGGCAACATCAAGTGCTGCCCCGCCGACGACCTGGACCAACAGGCGCTGCCCGACATCGTCAGCAACCGCATTTCGGAGCTGGAGGCCCGCCTGAGCCGGATGGAGGCGAAGATGCAGGGCGAATACCCGCCCGACAAGCCCACCCGCCCCGAATAACGGAACCACCTTTGCACAGGACAAAGCGTCCTGTGCATTTTTATTGCCGAAATCCCGTACAGGACGTTTTCACGCCCAACAAAGTATGATAGAATGAAGGCAACATCGCGGCGATGCAATTCGCGGAAAGGGTGCTGCCCGGTATGAGCACGAACAAGGAACCCCACAAAGTCTGGAACAAAATTTTTGCCTTGCTGCCCCAAAAGCAGAAGCTGGAATTTTTTATGGTATTGGCCATTCTGGGTGTTTCGGCGGTATTGAGCCAGCTGACGCCGCTGGCCGTGGGTTATCTGACCGATCATGTACTGGCGGCCCAGACAGCCACCTTTTCTTCGGTGCTGCCCATCCTGCTGGTGATCCTGCTGGTGAATGTGGTCAATGAGGTCATCAAGGTCATTCGCCGCCTGATCGTGGAGGATGCCGCCACCCAGGCCGAAAAAAATGCCCGCCAGCGCGCGGCACTTTCTCTGCTGATGGCACCCCTTTCCTATTTCCGGAACCATATGACCGGCAACATTCATGGCCGGCTCAACCGCAGTCTGGAAGGTACCGTCAAGCTCATCAAGCTGCTGTTCATGGATTTTGCTCCGGCTGTTTTCACCGGGCTGGCGGCCATCGTCACGATCTTCTGGCAGCTGCCGTTCACGGTGGCCTGTCTGGTGATCCTGGTGATTCCGGTGGGTACCTTTATTGTGTTCCGGCAGATCAGCACCCAGAAAGGCATCCGCGTGGAACTGATGGATACCAAGGCCGATATGGACGGCACCATGGTGGAACTGCTGGGCGGTATCGAGACCATCCGCGCCCTGGACAGCGCCCGGACCGAGAGTGCCCGCATCGAAGCCCAGTCCGAACAGCTGCGCCGAAAAGAGATGCGTCACCACAAGGCCATGGCGTTCTACGACTGTCTGAAATTCGTGAACGAGGCTTTTTTCAGTGTGCTGGTCATCGGGCTTTCGGTGCTGCTGGCCTCCCAACAGGTCATCACCATCGGTACCGTGCTCACTGCCTATCTCTGTTTTACACAGCTGACCGGCCCGCTGCGGGAACTGCACCGGATTCTGGATGAGTTTTCCGAGTGTGTGGTGCTGGCGGACGATTACTTCCAGCTTCTGGAACTGCCGTTGGATTTTTCTTATGAGGAGAGCGCGGAATTGCCGGCAGCCTGTCCGGCCGGCAACGATGTGCAGCTGCACGGCGTACGGTTCAGCTATCCCGAAAAGCCGGACCAACCGATCCTGAAAGACATTGATCTGTGTATGGATGCCGGAAAATTCATTGGCGTGGCAGGCCCCAGCGGCTGCGGCAAGTCCACCTTGATCAAAGTCATAGACAAGCTGGAACGGGCCGAGGGAGAAGTGACCCTTGGCGGTGTACCGCTGGCCACCCTCTCCCGCCGGGTGCTGGCGGAGCATGTGGCGCTGGTGCCCCAAACGCCGTTTTTGATTGCCGACACCGTATACCACAACATCTGCTACGGGCTGCAGGAAAAAATTCCGTTGGCTGAAGTGCGAGAGGCCGCCCGCAAGGCCAACATTGCCGCCGACATTGAAAAATTCCCGGGGACCTATGATTTTATGCTGTCTGAGGGAGGAGCCAATCTTTCGGGCGGGCAGCGGCAGCGCATTGCCCTGGCCCGAATCTTTTTGCGCAAGCCCAGAATCCTGATTCTCGACGAGGCGACCTCCGCACTGGACAACACCTCCGAGAAACTCATCCAGCGTGAGATTGAACGCATGAAAGAAGAGTGCGGCACAACGGTCATCTCCATTGCCCATCGGCTGTCCACCTTGCGCAACTGTGATGAAATTCTCGTTATGAACCAGGGCCGCATCGTGCAGCGCGGCACCTTCCGTGAACTTGAAAGCACGCCGGGTATCTTCCAGGATATGGCACGGGGCATTTTAAAATAAGAAAAACGGCAGGCAACCGAGAGGTTGCCTGCCGTTCCTGTTCAGGAGGATTTTTCGTCGTTTTTGCCCAGTTCCAGGCGTCGGAAACCTTCGCCCTGTACCTCATTGGATTGCAGCATGATGATAAAGCAGCCGGGGTCCAAAACCTGCATGGCATGCTCGATCTCATACAGCTGTTTGTTGGAGCAGGCGCACAGCACCACATCCTTGGGCTGACCGCCATAGCCGCCACGGCCTTGCAGAATCGTGGAGCCGCGCTCCGCTACCCGATCGATCTCATCACAGGCGGCCTTGCCGTCGTCGGTGACGATCAGAGCCAGCATGGACGAGGAGAAGCCGAACATCATCTTGTTGATGACCGCCGCCACAATAAAGTTGAACATCAGACCATAAATGATGGAATCCACATCGTGGAAAACCAAGCCGTTGAGCAGAATGACCGCCAGTGCCGCACCAAACGTCAGGTTGCCGAAAGGAAGATGGGGATATTTGGATTTGATGGCCATGGTAATGAAATCCACACCGCCGGTGCTGGAATTCTGCATGTAGATCAGCGCATCGCCGATGCCGCCCACCACACCGCCGCAGATGGTCGCCAACAGACGGTTGCCGGTGTAAACGGGCATAACGGGCAGCAGATAATCGGTGAATACGGCAAACAGGATCATGCAGCGCAAACTGCGCAGCAGGAAGGAACGGCCCAGCAGTTTGTAGCTGAAAAAGATGATGGGCACGTTGATGATCACGTTGCTCAGGCCCATGGGCAGGCCGAACAGCCGGTAGAGAATCGCACAGATACCGGCGATACCGGTGACCGGGACCTCGGCAGCCACGGCGAAGCTGTAAATGCCGGCCGCCGAAATAAAGCATCCCAATACTTCCAACAACAGATTGACGGTCTTATTCTGGGTCATGGCTTTCCTCCTCTGGCAACAAAAAGGCCGGGGCACACCATGATGCTCCCGGCCAAGTCAGTCCTTAGACGTTCTTTTTGATTTTGGATGCGCTGTAGGTATTCATTGCACCTTCATCCAGTGCGTGGTTCATGGCAGCGCCGTCCGCATAGAATTGGTTCTGCAGATCATCGCTCTTCAGCGCCGTCAGCAGATCGTACATGCTGGTCAGCTGTGCGATGGTGTAGGTCTTGAACGGATCGATGCGGCGGGCCACCAGAATCGTCGTGCCCAGATCGATGGTCGTCCACTGGTTCATGCCTGCCTCGTCCAGCGGGTCGGTCAGGTTGTTGTACTCGTCGCTGCCGTAGCCGGAAAGATCATCCGGCGTATACAGCTGCGAACCTGCGTAGTAAACCGACTGGGAAGCATCCTCCATGGTAGCACCCAACAGCTCCATGGCCTGCGGCACATAGGTGGCCGCCGCTTCATACAGTGCACTGCTGGAAACCGTCTGGCTGTTGGCTTCCTCGCTCAGCTGCTGGAGGCACTGTTCAGCCACCTGCTGAATCTGCGCTTTCTGCGTATCATCGGCCATGGTGTAAGTGCTGTAATCCATCAGCGGAATCTGAACGCTCTCGATGTAGTAGCAGGAGTCGTTGATGAAAGCGGTATACTCTTCATCGCTGACCGGATTGGTACCCTTCGGGCCGTAGATCAGGTCCATGATTGTGCTGGCTTTCTGCGCGTTGAGCAGGTACGCCTGCAGGCTGGCCTTGCCGATGCCGTTGGCTTCATACAGATCCCCATTGGACTCCCACATGCTGTCGACGTTGTCGGCCACTTCGGAGGTGGCGGCGTCTTCCAGCGTGGCACCCAGTTCGGCAAACTTGGTTTCGACTGCGGCATAATACTCAATGGCACGCATCGTCAGCTTGTCAATGTATTCAGCACCGGTGGCAGTGACTTCCTCATCCCCGATGGTGCCGGTGCACTCGGCTTTCAGCACGGCTTTGACGTCATTGGCGGTCTCGCCCGTGGCAAGATCGGCCAGACCGGACGCCGTGTTGTAGGCGTTATACTGGGCCAGCAGATATACGCCCGCCGGGATATCCACATTCCCGATGGTGCCTACGCTGGAGGGCGTAGAGATATTGCAGCCCGCCAAAGCCAGCAGCATGGCAGCTGCCACACCCAGGCTCAACAATTTGGTCTTGATCGAACGCATAGAGAATTCTCCCCTTTAATAAACTCTCCTGCGGCACAATGCCGCAACATAAACGTTATTATACCGCGTTTGTGAGCACATTGCAACCCCCGCATCCCTGTGGTATACTGGTGAAAATTCAAGGAAGGGAGCGACTTTTATGCTTTTGCAGGAACAAATCGCACGGCTTTCCGGCAGCGACTGGGCGCCGTTCCTGGACCGAGAGGCAGCCAAGCCGTATTTTGCGGAACTGGATGCCTTTGTGACGGCGGCCGCTGCTTCCCGTACCGTCTACCCGGTTCCGGAAAACGTCTTTGCCGCATTCCGCTGCTGCCCGGTGCACCAGGTACGGGCGGTCATTCTGGGGCAGGACCCCTACCATGAACCGGGTCAGGCCATGGGCCTTTCTTTCTCGGTTCCGGACGACTGCAAAACGCCGCCGAGTTTAAAAAACATCTTCAAGGAATTGGAATCGGAATTCGGTCCGGCTACCCAACGGCATAACGATCTGACACCGTGGACCCGGCAGGGTGTGCTGCTGCTGAACACCGTTCTGACCGTGGAACAGGGAGCCGCTTTTTCTCACGCCGGGCACGGGTGGGAGACCTTTACCCGGGCCGCGCTGGAATATGTAGCCGGTTCGGGGACTTCCCCGTTGGCCGCCATTCTTTGGGGAAAGCCCGCCCAGAAATATGCGCCGATTTTTCAGACCGCTGCTGCCCGGCGTCCTGTCCTGATCGTGGAGTCGGCCCATCCCAGTCCGCTGTCGGCCTACCGCGGGTTCTTCGGCTCGGCGCCATTCGGAAAAGTCAATGCTTTTTTACAGGAGCACGGGGAAGTGCCCATTGTCTGGCAGAACTGAACATTGCCTATTTATATCATGAATCCAAACGAAACCGCCCGCCACCCCGCAAAACAAGGAGAAAGAACCATGATTCGTGAAATCTGTAAAGATGTGATTTTTCTGGCACAAAAAGCAGCACCCGCCACACCGGAGGATCTGCCGGTGGCTGCGGACCTGCTGGAAACGCTGGAATACCACAAGGAGGGCTGCGTAGGCATGGCCGCCAATATGATCGGCGTCAACAAGCGGATCATCGCCTTTGACAACGAAGGGCAACCCATGGTCATGTTCAATCCCGAAATTCTGCGCAGGACGGGACCCTATGAAACGGAGGAAGGCTGCCTTTCGCTGACCGGCGTCCGCCCCGTCAAGCGCTGGAAGACCATCAAAGTGAAATGGCAGAACGAGAAGTTCCAGCAGCGGATCAAGAATTTTACCGGCTGGACCGCCGAGATCATCCAGCATGAGATCGACCACTGCGAAGGGATCATCATCTAAAGGAGGCGCGCTATGTTTACCGATAAAGTTGCCGTCGTGACCGGAGGTGCCAAAGGTATCGGCAAGGCCATTGCCGAGGAATTCCGCAAGGAAGGTGCTCATGTCTGTGTGATCGACCTGCTGCCCAACGACTATTATGTGGGGGATTTGGCAGACCCGTCCGTCCTGGAGGGGTTTGCCCGCAAGGTGATTGCAGACTACGGCCATGTGGATTATCTCGTCAACAATGCGCTGCCGCTGATGAAGGGGCTGGATCAGTGCAGTTACGAGGAGTTCAACTACGCCCTGCGGGTGGGCGTTACGGCACCGTTCTATCTTACCAAGCTGTTTGCGCCGTATCTCGGTGCGGGGGCTTCCATTGTCAACATTTCTTCTTCCCGCGACCGCATGAGCCAGCCCCAGACCGAGAGCTATACGGCAGCCAAAGGCGGCATCTCTGCCCTGACCCATGCCCTGGCGGTAAGCCTGGCAGGCAGAGCGCGGGTGAATTCCATCTCCCCCGGTTGGATTGACACTGACTGCACTGTGTATGAAGGACCTGACGCCACCCAGCAACCGGCGGGCCGCGTGGGCAACCCGATGGACATTGCCAATATGGTGCTGTTCCTCTGTTCCGACAAAGCAGGTTTCCTCACGGGCGAGAACATCTGTATCGACGGCGGCATGACGCATCAGATGATCTATCACAATGACTTCGGCTGGACCCTGCAAGGAGGTGCTGACGAATGAATACGGCAATTTGTTACTATTCCCGCCACCACGGGAATACGCGAAAAGTGCTGGACGCCATCGCGCAGGAGGGCGGCGTCCAGTTGATCGACGTGACCACCCGCCAGACGGTCCGCCTGGAAGGGTATGACTGCATCGGATTTGCCTCCGGCATCTACGGTTTTGCGTTTCAGAAGGCGGTGGCGGATTTTGCCCGGCAGTACCTGCCGGACGGCAAACCGGTCTTTTTCGTTTACACCTACGGCGGCGCCAAAGGAACCGGCGCCGGGGTCCTGGCCGAAATTGCCCGGGAAAAGGATTGTCCGATCCTGGGGGAATTCAGCTGCAGAGGATATGACACTTTTGGCCCCTTCAAGCTGGTGGGCGGCATTTCCAAAGGCCACCCGGACGCCAAAGACCTGGCGCGTGCCAGGCAGTTCTACCGGGAGGTCCGGGACCGTTTTGAAGAAGGTGCGCAAAGATGAAAGTTGCCATTCTCTCCGATACCCACGGCCTGCTGCGTCCTCAGGTGATGGAATATCTGCAAACGACGGACGCCATCCTTCACGGCGGTGACATCAACAAACCGGAAATTGTGGACCAGCTGCGGGCGTATGCGCCCCTTTATATCGTCCGGGGCAACAATGACAAGGAATGGGCCCAGACAATCCCCCACGACCTCACCGTTACGTTGGAGGGGGTAACTTTCTTCCTGGTTCATAATAAAAAGGAGGTGACGCAAGACCTTACCGGTGTGGATGTGGTGGTGTTCGGTCACTCCCATAAATATCTGCAGGAGGAGAAAAACGGTGTGCTCTGGCTTAACCCCGGCTCCTGCGGGCCGCGCCGGTTTCACCAGGAGATCACCCTGATGATGGCGGATGTGGCCCACGGTAAAATTCAGGTAGAAAAAATCACGATCCCCCATGCGGCGAAGGAGTAGAGCCGCAGAGAGACCGTGGCTTTAGGCACCGGCCAGCAGAGCCGGTACAGGAACGGGAAACCTTGTGCTTTGGCGGTCACTCCGTGGGGAGCGCCGGATGTTTGGGGGCTTTCAGGGATTTTTCCGCGCCGGTTCCTGCCGCAGCCGGCGCTTTGCCTCTTCCACGGATTCGCCATCCTGGGTCAGGTAACGGTCCACAAACGCATCTTCGATTTTGGTGTAGCTGCCTACAATATGCTTTTCGATTTTTCCGAATGTGGCGGTCACTTTTTTTGCGATTTTCTCGTTGGTCCTGACAAGACTGGATTTTGCCATACGATCTTCTCCTTTCCCGGAATTCTTCGGTTTGCAGGTCTGCGCAAGAGACTGTCCTTATCCTTGAATTCCCTTGGTCAGCGGAATCAGACAGAGCAGCAAAACGATCCCGGCCAGCCCAAGGAAAATGCCGAATACCATTTTGCCCCATACCATGCAGAAGCACATGCCCATGCCGAGGGTCAGGGCTCCCACAATGCCAAGCGCCACCGTGCCAAGGATCTTTCCGGAAATACGAATCGGCTGTTTATGTTCCATTTTTCGCCATACGATCATGGTAACACACCCCAGAACCAGACCTGCACCCCCCAGGACAACACCAGGCCGGAACGCGTTCCACTCCGGGATCATGGCCATGCACATGCCCAGGGCAAAGAATACGCCGCTGACGGTTCCCAGTAACATGGCAACAAAACTGCTTTTTTTCATAAAAATACCTCCTTTTTATAAAACCAACGATTGTTGATTGAATCTGCTTGTAGTATACTTTTTTAAGAGTTCCAAAACAATCACCAATTTGCCGACAACTGTTGGGATAAAGAGGCTTTCATGAATACTGTCAACAACAAACGAAGAAGAACGTCCTGTGAAAAGATCGAGAAAGTATTTGTGGAGTTGCTGCAAACCAAAGAACTGAGCGAAATTCGTGTATCTGATATTTGTAAGCGGGCCGGACTGAACCGAAGCACCTTTTATGCAAATTATATGGATATTTACGGGTTGGCCGACTCCATCCGGGATAAGCTGGAAGCCGATCTGGCTGATCTGTACCAGGAAGAAATTGTCGCAAAGGTAAACAGCCACGACTACCTCAAGCTGTTCCGTCACATCCGGGAAAACCAGATGTTCTATCGGACTTACTTCAAGCTGGGCTACGATAACAACTATAAGATCGTCAACTATGATGACGAACTGGCAAAGAAACACTTCCAGGATTGCTTCATCCGCTACCACATGGAATTTTTCAAAAGCGGGCTGACGCAGATGATCAAAATGTGGCTGCAAAACGGATGCCGGGAAACACCGGAGGAAATGTTTGAAGTCCTGAAAAGCGAATATCAGGGCCGTGAGACGTTTTTTGCCGGCGATCCGGAATGACGGCCCGCACGGGGCACTTGGCATATTTTGCACAAAAGCGGCGGAAGCCTTCTAAAAGGCTTCCGCCGCTTTTGTATGCAGGCAAGGAAATATCACCGCGGATGACTGAAAAAGACACAAGCACGGCTCCTACAGTTGTTATTCTCATCATACCACAAAAAGTCTGCGAACATATTTGGAAATGGTCAACAGGCTGTTGTTTTCTCTTTTTTCAGGGCGTTTGTGTGTTATAATGGATGCAATAACTCCTGCAGGAGGTCATTTATGAAACAAGAAACTGTTTTTACCATGAAATTTGCCAAAGTTTTTCCCCTGCTGCTTGCCAAGGCGCAGCGCAAAGGACGGACCAGACAAGAAGTGTACCAGGTAACAACATGGCTGACCGGTTACTCTGCTGACGAGGTGGACCGCTTTCTGGAAAGTGATCTTTCCTACGGCGATTTTTTCAAGAATGCGCCCTGCCCCAATGAAAAGCGCCGTTTGATCCAAGGCAGCATTTGCGGAGTAAAAATAGAAGCCATCGAAGATCCCCTGTTGCGGGAAATTCGATATCTGGACAAACTGGTGGATGAATTGGCAAAAGGCAAATCCATGGACAAAGTTTTAAGGAAGTGAACCGGCGCAACAGGCAACTGTGTCGGGAATTCCAATATCTTATCCACTCCGCCGCCAGAACTGCCGGGTTTCTTGTGTGGGGGCGGAAATTTTCAAACCGCAGGAAAAAGCGAGGCGATACCAACTATGCGCAAAATTACAACCGGAGGCAAACTCGTGTCCATTTTCCCCTGCAAAACGCCGGGAGCACCGGCTATCTATCTGAACACGTTTTCCGAAGAGGGGCAACAGGTTTTTGCCGCATTGCGTAAAGAGGGCCTGCCGGATTTTTCTCTGATTGCCATCAGCAATCTGGACTGGAACCACGATATGGTCCCCTGGGATAACCCGCCATTGTTCAAAGAGGCAGCCCCCTGCACCGGCGGCGCCGACCAGTATCTACACCTGCTCATCGGCGAGATTCTGCCTGCGGTAGAAAAAGAACTGGTCGTCCCTCCCTGCTGGCGCGGTCTGGCCGGGTACTCCCTGGCCGGATTGTTTGCCCTTTATGCCCTGTATGGTACCGACAGGTTCTCACGAGTTGCCAGTGTGTCCGGGTCCCTCTGGTTTCCCGGAATCCGGGAATACATTGTTTCGCACGAGGTAAAGCGTTTGCCGGATTGCCTGTACTTTTCCCTGGGGGATAAAGAAAGCAAAACACGGAATCCCGCGCTGAAACCCGTACAGGAAAATACGGAGTTTATTCATTCATATTTCCGTAATAAGAGGATTCCTACGCTATTTCAGCTGAATCCGGGAAACCACTATAGCCATGCTGCCGAACGCACGGCGGCCGGGATCGCGTGGCTGCTGACCCAACAAGGCCCCCTCGGATGACACCGGCACTACAGAAAGCCGGGGCTTCAAAGTGTCTGCAAAAGGCCGGAAACGTATGTTTCTATTCCGCGAAGAAGGACGGAGTACAAATGGTGCCCCCTTACGGGAGGGATAGCGGAACTCAGTTGAGGAAATCCTCGTTGAGGGTGACGCCGAAATCCCGGGCGATGGCACGCAGGTCGTCGTCCTCGATGGTCTGGCGGATCAGTCCGCCGCCCATGGACAGCACCTTGACGCAGATCTCAGCGCTCTTCTCAATGGTGTGGGCCAGACCGAAGGTGGTGTCGTAGTCGGGGCCGGAGGCAAACAGGCCATGCTGGGCCCAGACAGCGGCCTGGTAGGTCTTCATCTTCTCGCTGGTGGCCATGGCGATGTCGGCGCCGCCCGGCACCATCCAGGGACAGACGCCCACGCCCTCGGGGAAGACCACGGGGCACTCGGTGGCGCTCTGCCACAGCGCGCGGCTGAAGGCGCGGTCGGTCAGCGGCAGGATGTAGGTCAGGGCGATGACGTTGGTGGCGTGGCAGTGGTAGATGACCCGGTTGGCGCCGCCCGTGGCGGCTTTGCGCACGCTGTGGTTCATGAAATGGCTGGGGAATTCGCTGGTGGGCTTGGCACCTTCCGCCAGGCCCCAGACGATGCGCCAGCTGTCCCCTGCTTCGTTGATCTCCACAATGCCGATGGAGTGAATGGGGTCCGGTTCGACGTTGCGGAAATACTTGCCCGAACCGGTGGTGATGAAGTACTCCCCGGCCAGGTTGTCGGCCTGGACGCCCATTTTCACCCACTCCCGGGGCGTTTCGTCAAAGTAGGGGCGGCAGGCGGCCACGTCCTCCTCGGTCATGCGGTAGGTCAGGTTGCCGCCGTTGCGCTCGTGCCAGCCCTGCAGCCAGCCGTCGTTGCACATGCGAATAAAGCCTTTGACGCAGGGGATGTCGTAGATTTCCATATGAATTTCCTTTCTGTATATAATCTATTTCTTTTTCGTTTTGTATGAAACAAAGGAAGCAACAGGTTTACCGGGTGATGACATCCACAGGCACGTTGAAGATCTCGGCCACTTTGAGGATGGTGTCGATGTGGCGGCCGCAGGCGGCAGCCATGTGGTGGGTGGGGCCTGCTTCGCTCCAGCGGTTGACGAACTCCCGGGCGCCGCAGGCAAAGCGGGTGCGCATATTGGTGTCGCCAAAGGTGAAGATGGGGCCTTCCTCGTTGACGCCCTCGGCCACCACAAACTTGAAGTGGCCGTCTTTGTCCTGGGTGATGCCCAGGTAGGTCACGGGGCCGAGGTGGGGGTAGAACTGGGTCAGGTAGCCGCCGCCGGTCTTGCCGTGGAAGACCGGTACGATCTTCATGGTGGGCTTTTGGGCCGAGATGGCCGCATCGCCGGAACCGGAATGTCCGATGATGCAGATGTCCTTGTCAAAGTCGATGGAGTACATCTCGGACAGCTGGCCCTGACCGGAGATGGTCTTGAGGATGGACATGGCCATGGCCACCTTGATGTCCCCTTCCACGGCGCAGGCGACGCCCTGTTTGATGAGCATCGAGAAGGCGGGGATCAGCATGGAATCCAGCACGCCCGCCTTGCCCTGGGCGAAGCCGTCGTAGTGGGAGGCAATGAAGGCGATCTTTTCGTCCTTGACCCACTGCTCAAAGGCCACCACGTAGCGGGCCATCTCCCAGACCTTTTCCACGGTGCCGCCGCCCTCGATGTCGAAGGTATCGAGAATTTCCTCGGCCTTGGCGCGGATGACCGCCTCGTCGGCGATGTTATCGGCAATGGCCCACATCTTTTCCCAGTCAAACTGCTTGGTGTAGAGCCACATCCGGTGGTAAAGGTTGGTCTCGTCGATGTAGAGGTCCATCATGCCGGGGTAGGGACGGCCGATCTGGGCCAGGTTGGTGTCCCGGAAACGGCGGCGCACCTGGGCTGCCTTGCACCAGTCGTTGATCTCGGCCTGGACGGTGGGGTCACCCCTTTCCACCACGCCGGTGATCACCGCATGGCGCTTGCCGGCCCGCTCCAGATCGGCAACCATCTCGCCTACGGCACCGCAGGCGTACAGCTCGCCCAGCCACTTGGCGGTGTCGGTGTGCTCGTAGTCGGGAGCGCGCAGCTTCTGGACGTTCACCAGCACCACCGGCACATCCAGGTCCCGCACGGCGGGCAGCATATTGTAGGAGGTGGCGTAGGTCAGCAGCTGCAGAATCACCAGGTCCACGTCGGCGGCGCGGAACTTATCCCCTGCCGCCTGGCTCAGCTCCTTGGTGGTGACGATGCCGCCGTCCACCAGTTCCACCGTGTGGGGGATCATCGTCTTGAACTGCTTGTACTGGGCCTGGAACTCCGGTACCAGGCTGGGGAACTGGGGCAGATAGGCGCCCAGGGCGATGGCAAACACGCCCACCCGGGCTTTGGTTTCCACTAACGTACTCATTGGGGAAGAACCTCCTTGATATCGAAACTTTCTCGGATGCTTTGTCTTGCGGCAGCCAGATCGGCAAATTCGCCGCTGTGAATCATCTGAATGACCAGGTTGCCGATGGCCGTGCCCTCCACGGGGCCCGCCCACACCGGCAGCCCGGTGACGGTGGCGGTCATGCGGTTTAAGTAGTTGTCCTGGCAGCCGCCGCCCACAATGTGGATGGTGGTGTAACTCTTGCCGGTCAGTTCGGACAGCCCGGCAATGGCGTTTTTGTAACACAGCGTCAGGCTGCGGTAGACACACTGCATCAGCTGCCCCACCGTCCGTGGCACTGGCTGCCCGGTGGTAGCGCAGGTGGCCTGTATGACGGCGATCATACTGGCAGGAGCCAGGAAGCGGTCGTCGTTGGCGTTGACCACCGACGGGAAATCGGCGGCGCTTTCGGCGGCGGCGATGAGGTCGGGGAAGCTCCACTGCTTTTCCCCGGGCTGCACGTCCAGCGTCCAGGCGGCCCGCTCCTTGCCGGCCACATAGTCCACGCCGTTGAGTTCCCGGCGGATGGACTGAATCATCCACAGCCCCATGATGTTTTTTAAGTACCGGTAGCGGTACCAGGCGCCGCCCTCGTTGGTGAAGTTCTGTTCCCGGCTTTCCTCGGTGGTGATGGGGGCTTCGTTCTCCACGCCCAGCAGGCTCCAGGTGCCGCTGGAAAGGTACACCGCCCGGTCATCCTCGGCGGGCACGGCCAGAAACGCCGACCCTGTGTCGTGGGTGGCGGGCAGCACCACGGTGGTCTGGAACCCCACCTCGGCGGCGATTTCCGGCTTCAGCGATCCCACCTCGGTGCCCGGCATGGACAAGGGGCCAAAAAGGCGCCGGGGTACCCCCAGCAGGTCCAGCAGCTCCCGGTCCCAGGTCTTTTGGGCGGCGTTCACCAGCCCCGTGCTGGTGGCGTTGGTGTACTCTTGCTTCTGCACGCCGGTGAGGCGGTAGTGGAAGTAGTCGGGGATCATCAGCAGGCTGAGGGCGGCTTCCAGCTGCTCGGGCTGTTCCTTTTGCAATGCCGTCAGCTGGTAGATGGTGTTGAAAGGCTGCTTCTGGATGCCGGTGCGGGCGTAGAGATCGGCGGCGCTGATCTTGGCTTCCACCAGTTTGTCGGTGCCTTCGGTGCGGGCGTCGCGGTAGGCCACCGCATCGCCCACCGGCACCCCGTCCTTGTCCAGCAGCACAAAGTCCACGGCCCAGGTGTCGATACCTACCGTAGTGGGAATCTTGCCCAGCGCCTTGCATGCCTTCAGCCCATCCAGAATGCCCTGCCACAGATGGTCGATGTCCCAGCAGTCGTGGCCGTTTTTATGAATTTGACGGTTATCGAACCGGTAGACTTCCTCCAGCACCATCCGCCCCTTTTCCAGATGGCCCAGAATATGGCGCCCGCTGGAGGCGCCGATGTCGATGGCAAGATGATACAGCAATGTTCGCACCTCTCCTTTTGTTTTTTCCAAATCCAGTATAGTGAAGATGAAACGAAAAAATAAGCGCGTGATTTACAATAAAATCACGCGCTTATTTAAGTGGATTCTTTTTAATTGTCCGAATTGCACAAATGATCCCGGTATTCTTTTGGCGTTATGCCAAAGGCTTTTTTGTAGATGCCATAAAAATAGCTGGTGGTGTCATAGCCCACCGATTCCGCCACCGTCTGCACAGGCAGTTTTGTGCTGCGAAGCAACTGTTGGGCCCGGTCCAGGCGCTTTTGCTGCAACAGTTCTTTGAAGGTATGGCCGGTCGCCTGCCGGATCAGGGCGCTCAGATAGGGCAGCGAAACATGGAACTGCTCCGCCACACGGGACAGACTGGCATCGCGGCAGTTATCTTCGATTTCGCGCAGGGCTGCCAGCACCAGCGGGCTGCCCTGGCCCGGCTCGCCCTGCACCTCGATACATTCATGGTGGTTCAGCAGATCCAGCAACAGCATCGCCATGCGCAGCTGATTGGCGCGGCGGGCCCCCGGCTCATTGTGCAAAAGGCTCCAGACCATGCTTTCCACCAGATTCTGAATGGGCAGCAGCTCCGCTGTATGGCAAACCAGATGGGAAATTTCTGTTCCGCCGTTTTTCAGCGTTCCCAGCAAAAAACGGCCCAAAAGGTTGGAGGTCCCCACGATTTGAAAGGCATAGTCAAAGAACTGCGGCAGCACAATAAAGTTGACCGCCACATCCCCTGCCTCTGCCTTTTGGATGGCATGGCTGGCCTGCTGGTTCAAAAACAGCAGCTCCCCTGCCTGCAGATGCACCGGCGTACCGCCGCCGATGAGGTGAGTCGTCTGGCCGGTACACATATACATGATCTCCACATAGTTGTGGCTGTGCCGCGGGAAAGCCACAAACCGGGTATGGGGGCGGATGGTGATGAGCTGCCCCTGCCGCAGCAGCTTGGCCCCATCGATTTCAAAGCCGCGGCCGGTAGCGTACAGCGTCCGGTCCAGCGGTTCCCCATCCCGCAGTTTCTGTTCCTCCGGGGTAACACGGGCCAACGCCCGCAGCATTTCCTCGTTCATAGGTTTTTCTGGCCCCTGTCCTTTAAGTAACCAATCTAGAATACAGCCAAACTGTGCACAATGTCAACGTTATAGGCATTTGCAATACCTGGAATTGCCGGACAAAAGTGCCCGCTTTCCGCAAATTAGGCTACGGGAGTGCCGGCAGGCTACCTCCAGAACAGTCGGCGTCTTCTGTTCCGGTATTGACAAAGGCGGCGTGCAGCCCTATTATATCTCTATTAGATATATTGGAGGCGGGGTATGGACTATCTGATTCTAGGGTTGCTGATGCTTTCCCCCATGACGGGATATCAGTTACAGCAATTCATCCGAAAAAATCTGTCTCTGATCTGCTCCCACAGTGCGGGCAGCATGCAGACTGCCCTTGCCAAGCTGGAAAAAGACGGCCGCATCACCGCGGCGGAAACGACGGAAGGGCGGCGGCACAAAAAGACCTTTTCTATTACGCGATCCGGGCGGGATGCTTTTTCCGCCTGGGTGGCGCAGCCCATGCAGGCGGACAGAGTGAAAAACATGGAACTTTCCCGCCTGTTCTTTGCGGGCCTGGCCCGACCGGAGGAGCGGATAGCCGCCATCCGGGACTATATCCGCCAAATGGAACAGACCCGCAGCATCCTTTTGGGAATACGGGAAAGTTTCCGCTGCATCCAGGCTGAGGCACTGCCCGCCGGGACCGACTGGCCCGCCGTGCTGCGGTTTCAGGGATATACCCTGGACTACGGCATCGCCGCCGCGGAATTTGAGATCGGCTGGTACAGCCGTCTGCTCACAGAACTGGAGGAACAACCATGAAGATTCTTGTACTGAACGCCAGCCCCAAGGGCGGCAATTCCACCACCGTACATACGGCGCTGTATCTGCAGGCTCTGCACCCGGAACACCAGTTCACCTTTGTGCCGGTGGGCCAGCGCATCAAAAGCTACGAAAAGGATTTCACCCCGCTGCGCGCCGAACTGGAACAGGCAGATCTGCTGCTGTTCTGCTATCCCGTGTATACCTTTATCGCGCCCTACCAGCTGCATCGGCTCATCGAACTCATCAAGGCCGACGGCGTGGATCTATCCGGCAAATTTGCCAGCCAGATCACCACCTCCAAACACTTCTACGATGTGACCGCCCACCGTTATGTGGAGGAGAACTGCTGGGATCTGGGGCTGCGGGTGGTCCGGGGCCTCTCTGCCGACATGGAGGATCTGCTGACCGAGCAGGGCCAGCGGGATGCCCGGAATTTCTTCGACCAGTTGCTGTTTTCCTGTGAGCACGGTCTGTTTGTTACGCCCCCTGCCCGGGCGTCCCGGCGGGAGAAAACGGCCTATCGGCCGGTGCTGTCCGCTGTGCCCAAAATGGCGGAGAAGGATGTGGTCATCGTCACCAACTGCGCCCCGGAGGACGAAAATCTCCGCGGCATGATCGCGGATTTCCGCGCTGCCCTGCCCCTGGAAAGCCGGGTGGTCAACCTGCGGGAGTTCCCCTTTGACGGCGGATGCCTGGGCTGTTTCGGCTGCGCCATCACCGGCAAATGCGTTTATAAAGATGGTTTTGACGAATTTCTTCGCACCAAAATCCAGAACGCAGATGCCTTTGTTTACGCCTTCACCATCTCGGACCATTACACCCATTCCAGCTTCAAGTGCTATGACGACCGGCAGTTCTGCAACGGCCACCGGACCGTCACCCAGGGAAAACCCATTGCCTACCTGATCAGCGGCGATTACCGGTACGAGAGCAATCTGCGGATGATCGTAGAAGGCCGGGCCGAGGTGGGCGGCAACTACCTGTGCGGCGTGGCCACCGACGAGGGCGATACAACGGCGGAACTCCGCACGCTGGCCGACGAACTGGTCTTTGCGCTGGACAAAAAGCTGTCCCGCCCCGCCAACTTTTATGGGGTGGGCGGCATGAAGATTTTCCGGGATTTGATCTACATCATGCAGGGGCTGATGAAGGCCGACCACAAATTCTATAAAGAGCACGGCATTTATGACTTCCCGCAGAAACAGAAAAAGCGCATTTTGCAGATGAAGCTGGTGGGGACTCTCATTGCCATTCCCTCGGTCCAGAAAAAGATGAAAGGGCAGATGAATCAGTATATCATCGGTCCTTATCAGAAAGTGGTGGCAGACGCCGAAAAAAGCTGCGCCTCTGCAAACTGAACCGCGGGGAAAGAACGTTCTGGGCGAACGGCTGTCGCCTTTTTCATTGGATGCCTCAGATCGGGTTATGGATTGAACTTTTGCATCAAAGCCATCTCTTTGCAGGCGATGATTTTGATTCTTGATTCGGCATAACTGAAAAAGCGCTTGAAAGCGGTACAGTAGTAATTTTGAACCTCACCACTTGCTGCGGTATACCAGTCTCGTTTACAACCGCCAGAACAAAGGGATTGCCAGTTACAGGTCTCACAAATTTTCGGCCTGTTGAATCCCGCCTTCAAAAAGTCCGCTGCCAACTTCCTTTCCCCTAATTCTTTTAACGAATGTTCGTTTATATTTCCAATCTTCCATTCATCCAACACAAAAAAATCGCACGGATATACACTCCCGTCAGCTTCCACAACATAATACGCGCCGCATTTTCCGTCAGTGGCGCAAGTGGACGGTGGTGCACCCATCGCCAAATGCACATAATCATCAAAAAGGCGAACGCTCGTATATTGGCCCTGTTTCCAATCACGATACCATTCATCAAACAGTGCACACAAAAAGTTTCCGTAATCATCCGGTTCTAACGACCAAGGTCGTTGGCCACGGTCTTCCCCTATGGGGTCCAAACATGGAATAAACTGCAGAAAGCGGATTCCTGTTTTTTTTAAGGCGTGATAGGTTTTGACCGCACTTTTTGCACATCGCTTTGTGACAACACAGAGAAGATTACACGCTACACCGGCTGCCTGCAGCTGGTGTATATTTTTTTGTACACGATTCCATGTTCCCTTTCCCGCAGCATCCACGCGAAACTCATCATGCAGTGTTTTATCCCCATCCACCGAAATTCCAACAAGAAAATGATTCCGCGCAAAAAATTCTACCCACCTCGCATCTATATCATATCCATTTGTCTGGATCGCATAAGAAACCGTTCGGTGATATAGGTTTTTCTCGTCCACCGTTTTCACGAATTCTTCAAAAAAAGCAAGGCCCGCCAAGGTAGGTTCCCCGCCTTGAAAGGTTATGCTGACATTCCCCTGCTTTCCCGCAGCGGCCAATGCTTGTTCTATAAGTTTCTTGGCCGTGCCGGCTGTCATGATTCCCATACTGGCTTGTGTACGATGATCCGCTTCATCCTGATAGAAGCAGTATCTGCAGCGCATATTGCAATTGCTTGAAGCAGGTTTTAGCAATAAATTTATCTGACTCATTGACGTTTCTCCCAGCGGCGTAGGTGTTTTTATAATTCGATGATGGAACCCAACAGAGGGATGACCAGCCCCACACCACCACACAAGCATATTGTGAGAATTGGATTCCACTTGAATTTTCTTAGCAAAAGGAACGCGAGCAGAAAACTTCCTGCCCCCAGCCAGTCAACAGTTTTGCGGGAAGGAACCCGCCCCGCGAACAAAACCATCGATAGAATGGACAAGCCGGCCCCAAGAATAAGCGCTACAACAACCGGTCGCAAACAGGCCAAAATATTTTGCAGAACAGAAATGTCACGATACTTTTTATAGACATAGGCAAGCAACGAAACGAGAAGCAACGCAGGGGTAATGCAGCCAAAGGTCGCAATGATTGCACCCGGTATTCCGGCAATGCGGATTCCCACAAAGGTAGCCGAGTTCACTGCGATAGGTCCCGGAGTCATTTCTGCTATGGTGATCAAATCAGTAAATTCCTGGAGCGTAAGCCAGGGGTGAAGCTCGACAACCTGATTCTGGATCAGAGGCATTGCCGCATATCCGCCGCCCACGCTGAAAAGCCCTACCTGCAGGAAACTGATAAAAAGTTGTAGGTAAATCATCGCTTGGCCTCCTTTCTCAACTGGAACAGTGCTCGTACAAGCCCAAATGCAGCCGCAGCCAGAATGATGAGAATGACATTCACACCAAAGAAAAAGTTCGCTGCAAACGCCAGAATCATAAGCGCTATATACAAGATGGATTTGGTTTTCAGTACATTTTCTCCCAAGCCGCAAACAACGTCCAGAATCACGGCGGCAACGCCGGCTTGCATGCCTTTCAAAACCAGTGCGACATAAAGGTTCGTTGCAAAAGCGGCATAGAAAAAGGAAATGCCCGAAAGAATGACCATGGGAGGAATGATCGTTCCGATGACCGCAACAATCATGCCAAAGAATCCTTCTACATTCCACCCGACCAAAATTGCGGCGTTAACGGCAATTGCGCCCGGGGAAGCCTGCGCCAGGGCGGTCATATCCAGCATTTCCTGTTCATCAATCCAGTGCAGCTCATCTACGAATTTTCTCTTCATGAACGTTACGATCACAAAACCGCCGCCAAAAGTGAACGCACTAATATAAAGTGTACTGAAAAACAGAGAGCTGAGCTTTTCTGCCCGGGTCATGGATTGGCGATTCGAGTTCATTTGAGTCCTCCGATCGGGTAATTCTTGCGTTCTTCAAAAAGGCCCCGCAGATTCAACAAACTGCCGGATCTGCGGGGGCGGTTCAGGGAGAAAAACAGGCGGCTCTATTGGAAAGGATATCTATAGCAACGCTCGATTCGCTCTCCAAGAAACGCCAGCTTTTACTTTGTCACTGTTTTGCGGTCAAAATATGCAAACCGTTTGAGCATAGCCCGGTAGCGAAAGCGTGCCATCTGGTTTTTGGCCTGCACGTCCTCCTCGGTGCCGGTATAGCAGCAGCGCAGGCAGTAATACTCTTTCTTTTCGGCGTCATAAAACATGTCGATGTCCAGGTCCCGCATAAAACAGGCGGGGCACCGGAAATTCAGTTTGCCTTTTCCAGCTTGAGCCATGTGGTAACCTCCTCATCCTGGCCAATCTCTTTTTTCAGTCCCAGTGTGAACATCGGGCTGAACGCGTAGCCTTCCTTATAATAGACCTGCATTTCTTCCGCAGATTGCATGGTGACTTTGGTTTCCACCGGCGGCACCACCGCCACAGCAGCCGTACCGGGCATCTGGTCTTCCCGGCAGCGGTATTCGTAGGCGATGCAGCGGGATTCTGCCTTGCCTTGCAGCGCCAGCGTGATCCCGGTCATATCTTCGGGGTATTCCGTTGTGCCATAGCAGGCCGTGATGTACTCGTTCAGCTCCACTTTGGCAGAGGGGTCGCTGCTTTCCACAAGGCGGCGGGTGGTCCTGACGGCAGAGCTACCCTCTTCAAAGGTGAAGGTGGTCACCACTTTCACCGTCAGGTCAGCGAACTGGATCTCCACCGGGTCCAGGGTCAGCACGCGGGCACTTCCCTGCTTTTCAAAATGTGCCCAGGTACGGCAGAGGCAGAGGTCCACCTCTTCCCCTTTATGGGTCAGCTTGCAGCTCCTGATGGTGCCTTCGCCGGCATAGTGGGTGAAGTAACCCGCCCGGTAGTTGGCCTGGATCAGGAAGGGATAGCTGGCATCCTGCACATGGGGCGTGCCGATGCCCACCGGCCAGTACAGTTTGGCGGCATAGGGCCGCAGGTCGATCATGGCACCGCCCTGGTTCATATCCAGGCAGCAGCGCATATAGGGATCGGCATACCAGAAATACTGCTTGTCCGAACCGTAGAGAATATCCCGCCAGAGGGCGCACTCCGGCTGGGTATAGGTGTGCCCGGCTCGGTAGAAGTCCGCGAACTCCGCCATGGTCATGTCTTCCAGCTTGCCCTCTTTTTTCAGCTCGGCATAGTAGGCCATGCCGTCCTCATAGCTCTGGAGCAACAGCTCGTAGGGCGCTTCCCACCGGCCCATCTTGTTCATCCAGCCGGGCCCCACAAACATCATGTTGTAGCTGTAGCCGTCGTTGTACTTGCCCAGGCTGCGGTACTGATCGATGAGATTGTAGAGGTAGGGGTATTCCTGCCCGCCGTAATTTTCGTTTTCGTCAAAGGTGCCCGGTTTGTAAATCATGCCCCGCAGCACGTTCTGGGGATGGGTGCCGAAGTTGGAGCCGTTGCCGTCAAAGCAGGCCAGTAGGTCCCGGGACAGGTGCGGAATGGCCACGATACCGCTGTCCTCGGCTTCATTGGCCGCCGGGGCATGGGTGTTCTGTTTGGAGGGAATCCAGGGATTCCACGGGCCGCCGTCAAACAGCGTATACCAGGAATTGTTGCAGGTATGGTAGGCTTTGGGGCCTTCCTCCCAGCAGGTGGCTACCGCGCATTTCACCATAGGATAGGTTTCCTTGATGAAGCTGATCAGATCGGCGTCCAGATAATAACTTCCGGTGGATTCGGGATAAAAACCGAATTTTTCATGGAATTTTTCAAACACATCGGTAACGATGGCTTTCTTGTCCTCCATGGAAAACATCCAGATGCAGAAGTCCTTGGTCTTGTACTTGTCCCGGAACTCCTTGCAGGGCAGTCCCAGCAGCGAGAGGGCGATCTCATCCCCGTACCGGGCGTGATGTTCCTTGGCCAGCGCCACCGCCTCGTCGTTGAAAAGGCTGGCATAGGTCATCTGGATGGTGGTCCTGATCCCGTTTTTATGGGCAATGGCCTGCTGGGTTTTAAAAATATCCAGGCTTTCCGTCAGCAGCGCCTTACGGCTGATGTTTTCCTCTTTGCCGTGACCCGTCACCTTCTCGGCATATTCCGGCACCATCTCCGGCCGGTGGATCACGTTCAAGATAAAGCGTTCTTTCATAGATCGTTTCCTTTCAGGAATTTTTGCCCGGAGGCGCGTATTTTTGCAGTTGCTGGGCGTAAGTGCCGGCCGAACAGAGCTGCCCCGAACCGGTGACGCCCTCCCGGCTGCCGTCCACGTCCGGGTCCACGTATCGATTGAACCAGCGTTCCATACGCCGGCGCATTGCCAGAATCTGCGGTGCAAAGGTCCTGTCGTCGATGCGGTTGTGTTCCTCCCCCGGGTCATTTTCCAGATCATAGAATTCGTCCGGTCCGTAAGGGTAGCGGTGGATGTATTTATACCGTTGGGAGCGGATCATCCGTACCGGGCCGTACTCATCAAAAATCACGACCTCCTGACGGCCCCTTGCCTCCTGCCCGCGCAGAGTGTCGGCAAAACTGGTCCCCGGCAGATGCTGAATCTGCTGGGCATCCAGCGCCAGCAAATCAAGAAGCGTCGGGAAGAAATCATAGGCGCTGACCATCCGTTGGCTGACTCGGCCCGCAGGCACCACCGAAGGCCATCGCACCAGAAACGGCACCTTGACCGAGGTGTCATACATATTCATCGGGCGGGTACCGTTGCCTTTTCCCCAGATGCCGTGGTGCCCCATATTCATACCGTTGTCGGCTGCAAAGATCACAAGGGTATTCTCTGCCAGACCCTTTTCCTCCAGGCGATCCAGCAGTTTCCCGACGCCCCGGTCCATGGCCGTGATTGCCGCATAATATCCACGCAGTTTTTCCTTGCGGCGGGGTGTACCGTACATCGGTTCACAGGTCAGCCCCGGATGATCCGGTACATCGGGAGTACTGTGGAAGGGACAATCTTCGTACAGATCGATATATTCTTTGGGGTGGTGCTCAGCCTCCCACGGGGCGTGGGGCGCCGTATAATGTACACTGAGATAGAAGGGATTTTCTTCTTCACTGAGTGTGTCGAGGAACGCAAGGGCTTTGTCGGTGATGAGGTCGGTGACATAGCGGCCATGTTCAAAATGCAGGCGGCCGTCCTCCACAATGTCGGGGTGATAATAGCAGCAGCCGCCCCGCCCGATGGTGTACCAGTACCGGAAGCCATGCTGCGGGTTCATGCTGTCCCCCAGATGCCACTTGCCGGCCAGTGCGCAGGTATACCCGTTCTGGGCCAGAATGTCGGTGTAGGTGACCTTGCCGGCCAGATACTGGATGGGCTTGTGCTCATCCTCAAAACCGGCATATGGGTCTGAAGCCACCTCGGCAGGAATCCGGTTCCGGTCCAGGTTGCCGCCCCGCAGCCAGTCCAGCACGCCGTGGGCTGACGGAATGGTACCGGTCAGCAGGCTGGCCCGGGCCGGGGAGCAAACCGGCGAAGCGCAAAAGAAGTTTTCAAACCGCATTCCCCCGGCTGCCAGCCGGTCCAGATTGGGGGTTTGGATCTCCTCATTGCCGGCGCAGTGCAGTGCCCAGGCACCCTGATCGTCGGTGAGCACAAAAAGGATATTTGGTCTTGATTCCATAAAGAGCTCTCCTTATAAAAAGGGAGCGGAAAGCCGTGGCTTCCCGCTCCCTGCGCATAGGGCAGCTGTGCCCGCTTACTTTGCCTGTGCCGCGTACATTTCGTTGACCTGGGTCAGCACTTCTTCACCGCCCTGGGAGCGCCACTTGGCACTGAGTTCCTTGGCGCCCTCTTCCACAGAGATTTTGCCCTGCAGCATATCGGAGAAATACTGGATGATGATGTCGTTCAATGCCTTGCCGCTGGCAATTTCGGCCTGGCACTTATTTTTGACCAGGTTGGGCTTCTGGGCTTCGGTCGCCAGTTTGACGGAATCCAGTGCACGGGCCTTGTCCGGTTCGGTGTCCGGCATATACCCGCTCTCCAAAGGCCAGTAGAAGGAGCCAAATGCCAGGGCATGGGCCCAGCCGTTTTCAGCAAAGGCATCCTTGGCACGCTCTTCCTCGTTGAACACGATGGTGCCGTCCGCGTTCTTGGTGTAATGCACGCCTTCAATGCCCAGCCGCAGCAGGTCGTTGCCTTCCGGCGAGATCATGAAGTTGATGAATTCGGCCGCTTTGTCGGGATGCTCACAGGCGGAGGTGATGCAGGTCAGGAAGCCGTCCTTGCCCTGCTTGTTGATTCCGAAACTGCCGTCGGGACCGGCCGGGGGCAGGCCATACACCACCGAGGCATCCGGGAATACCTGGCGCAGGCTGTTTTCGTGGCGGCTGACATGGCGGTACATGGGAGCCTGCATGGCGCCTGCACGGCCCTGGTAGAATTTTTCCTCCCGCTTGGTGCCGTCATTGAGCATGAGCTCGCTGTCCACCACGCCGCTGTCCCAAAGGTCCTTGATATAGTTCATGGCGGGGACAAAACTGGCATCTTCAAACCAGGGAATGACCTTGCCGTTGGCATCCAGAGCGTAGTCGGCGTAATCCAGGCCGTAGGCAAAGAACACCCAGTCGAAAGAAGTGACGCCCGAGGTGGAGTTGGGCTTTTCCGCCGTGTAGCCGTAGGTGTCGTTTACACCGTTTCCATCGGGGTCCTGGAAGGTGAATGCCTCCAGAACCGCCTTCATTTCCTCCAGCGTCTTGGGGTAGCTCAGCCCCAGCTTGTCCAACCAGTCCTGCCGCATGAGGATCAGATTGTTTGCCGCGTTGTACTGGGTAATAAAGGGCACGCCGTAATAGGTACCGTCGGTGGCCGTCCAGGCATAATCCTTTTCACACCAGGACTTCATGTCGGGGTTGGCCTCAAAGTAGTCGTTGAGCGGGATGACCATGCCGTCATCGATCCACTGCTGGGTGGCAGAGGTCCCGAAGGCACCGGTGACGATATCCGGGAAGTCACCGGAGGCCATCTGCACATTGATTTTTTCGGTGTTGTTTTCCGGTGCGATGACCACTTCCAGATTGATGCCGAGCCGATCCTCAATGGCCGCGACGATACGGTCATCGGGGCCAATGGCGGGCGCCGAGGCATCGCCGGTGGTCAGCCATTTGATGGTGGGGCGGTCGTTTTCGGCGGAGGTCCCGCCGGTGTTGCTGCAGGCCGTCATGGAGAGGGCCATGCAGGCGGCCAGGCTGCCTGCGATCAGGGATTTTACTTTCATCTTGGTACACTGCCTTTCTTTGATGATTGTATTGTAAACGATCTTTGCCGCAGCTTCAATCGGGACGGGTCAGCCTTTGACCGCGCCCACCATCACGCCCTTGGCAAAGTATTTCTGGAAGAAGGGGTACATGCACATAATGGGAATGACCGACATCATGACTGCGGCCATCTTCATGGGCTGTCCCAGCAGGAAAAGGCTCTGTCCGCCGCTGGCATAGGCTGATTCCGTTTCAAAAAGCATGGTGCGAAGGAAGAGCTGCAACGGCCATTTGGGGCGGTCCACAATATAGAGAATGGCATTGAAGAAGTCGTTCCAGTGGTCCACCGCGTAGAGCAGCGCCACCGTCATGATGGAAGCCTTGGAATTGGGGATAACCACCCGGAACAGCACGCCAACTTCGGTACAGCCATCCAGCAGAGCGGCTTCCTCCAGTGCGCGGGGCATATCCATGAAGAAGTTACGCAGGATAATCATGGAAGAAGTGTTGATGGCGGTGGGCAGGATCATCGCCCAGAGGGAGTTCATTAGTCCGACGTCCTTGACGATCATGTAGGTGGGGATGATGCCGCCGCTGAACATCATGGTAAAGACGGCCAGGAAGGTCAGCACGCGGTGCCCTTTCAGGTCCTTCTTGGAAAGGACATAGGCGGTCATGATGGTAACGATCATATTCAGGAAGGTGCCGACCACCGTGATGAAGATGGAGTTGGCGTAAGAGGTCCAGAGTTCCCGGTTGGTGAGCATATAGATATACCCCTCAAAGGACCATTCACTGGGCCAGAGGTGAATGCTGGTGCTGAGATAGCCCCGCAGTGAACTGAAGGAAACGACCAGCGTATCCCAGAAGGGGTACAGGGTACTGAGTCCCAGCAGCACCAGCACCGTGACATTGACAACATCAAAAATGCGGCTGCCAAGGCTTTGCCGGATCCGGTTTTTCCGCGGCGTGGCGGAGAGATCTTTGGCCATTCAGTACACCCCCTCTTCCCCGGCCATGCGGGCCATCTTGTTGGCGAATACGATCAACGCAAAGTTGATAACCGACTTGAACAGGCCAACCGCGGTGGACAGTTCAAACATGCCGTCCTGCAGACCGATGCGGTAAACGTAGGTATCGATGATATCGGCAGTGGCATACACGCCCGGATTATACAAAACAAAGATCTGCTCAAAGCCTGCCTGCATCAGATTGCCGATCCGCATGACCAGCATGACCACAATGGTCGGCATGATGCAGGGCAGCGTGATGTGAATCAGCTGTTTCCAGCGGCTGGCGCCGTCCACACGGGCCGCCTCATAGAGCTGCTGGTCCACACCGGCCAGTGCCGCCAGATAGATGATGGTGTTCCAACCGAAGGTCTTCCAGATCATGGAGACGATCATCGTGCCCTCGAAATACCGGTCATCCGTCAGGAAACCGATGGGGGTACCGCCGAACATCTGGATGATGCCATTGATGAGGCCACCGTTGGTGGAGAGCAGGTTCACCATAATGCCGCCCAAGACCACCCAGGAGATGAACTGGGGAAGATAGACGGCGGTCTGGATGCTGCGCTTGAGTTTGATGTTGCGCACTTCATTGAGCATCAGGGCAATGATGATGGGAAACGGGAAGCCAAAAATCAGTCGTTCCACACTGATGCGCACGGTGTTCCATACCACCTGATAAAACTTGTCCAGCGAAAAGAGCTGCTGGAAATGCTGCAGGCCCACCCAGGGGCTGCCCAGGATTCCCTTAATGGGATTGAAGTCCTTGAAAGCGATGGTCAGGCCGTACATGGGGGCGTAGCAGAAGATTCCGTAAAACAGGATGGCCGGAATCAGCATGGCATACAGCCAGCGATGCTTCCAGAAATATCGTATAGCCCGCCTGAGCACCGTACCCGCCCGTGGGATGCTTGGTACGGTTCGCCCTTTTGTATGCGTCGGCATAATGTGGTTCCTCCTTCATGTGGGTTCTGCTCCGGCATAGCATCCGGTGCGCTTTTGTCGGGTTCGTTTCCGTGCCATCAGCATACCGGATGCACCGCCCCGGGACAACGGCGTTTTCACACTTTCTGCACGATGTTGCATTGTTGCGGTCGCCGGAATACAACATTTCAATTTTGCGGCAGAAAACAGGTTGAAATGTTGCTGTCGCGCCCTCCCCCGCCCGCCTTGCCAAGCGGATTTCTGCCATTGTATAATAGGTACAGCTTTTTGAAAGGAGGAGCCGCCTTGAAGAGCCCCCAGAAATTGCGCCGGGTTTTCCGCAGCAGACATTTTCGCGTCAGCTTTTTTGTGCTGGCCGGCGTTTGGTTGCTTGCCCTGGCGGTCACCGCCGTGTCTGTGGTACTGCGCACCCGGGACACTGTACGGCGCTCGGTGCAGGACGAAATGAACAATATGGTGTTGGCACTTTCCGATGTGTTCGATGCCACCCGTACGAACGCCGTCTCTCTGGGGAGTCTTTCCTCGGTGGAAGCCGCCCTCTCCCTGCCCAATCCGGAACTGGATGTCTACATCACCATGTCCAACGACATCTGCTCGACGATGGAGGTCTACTCCTATCTCTCGGTGGATCTGTTTATGGAAAACACCCGCAAGGTCTTTGTATCTCAACGCGGGATGTATACCTACGCCGACTACATGGGGCAAGATATCATCGATCTGATCCGTGAACCGCAGCCCTATGAAGTCTGGCTGTTGGGCCGGAACTACACAGTTCCCTATGGCAGCACTACCGACACGCCCTGTGTTACCTACCTGAAACGGTTGCCTGTCTACAACTCCCGCCCTGACGGATATGTGGCATTTCATATTCCTCTGGACACCATCCGTCAGATCATTCAAAATGAGTTGCCCCTCTACCCTGGCGAATTGCTGGTGGATTTCAACGGCGGTGTGCTGTATTCCGGTACAGACACCTATGCCCCCGGCACCGTCTATCCCGCCGTCGAGGAACTCGATGCTCTCTGTGCGCAGCGCAGCAGCCAGCTGCTCACTTCCTCACTGGACAGCGAACTTCGATGCAGTTATCTGGTTCCCAACGACTACGTCCGCAGTGAATGTCTGCAGTCGCTTCTCACGGTTCTTCCGCCCTTTTTTCTTGCCATCGTGTTGATTCTGGCAGGTTCTTTCGGGTACAGCCTGATTATGCTCCGTCCAATGGAACGGCTGATCCGTCAGGCGGGGGCTCCCCCCTGCGAGGGGGATGAGTTTGAACGGATGCGCCACACCATGTCGGGACTCAATTCCTGTATTGACCTGCTGACCGGCGAACTTCGGCGCAACCTGCCGTTTATTCAGGAACGATACATCACCGATCTGGCTCTCAATTACACCGACATTTCCGCCGTGCAAAGCACCTGCGAAGCGGTGGGGCTCTCCTTCCCCTATGAAAATTTTGCGGTGATCCTGGCAGCTTTCCCGGCAGGAGAAAATCCGCAGGACTCCTCTTTGCGGGAGCAGCACAACCTTTTTGTCCGTACCGAGGCACAGCATCTGTTTGGAGAATTCGGGCTGGTATATGCCGCCACCCTGGCCGAAAACCGGCTTCTGTTTCTGCTCAATACCCATACGGCAGTTGCTTCTGCCACCTTGGCGCAAGCCTGCCATCAGCTTTCCCTACGGTTGTGTGGCAAAATCGCCCCGGCTCCGGTTTTCTCTGTGGGAATCTGTCCTGCCGGAGACCCGGTTCCCTATCACGCTTATCTGCAGGCGCGCAACAACATTGCCTTCTCCCCCGAGGATGCGCAAGGTGGCCTGGTGCTGGCCGAAAATCGCAACACCGCCATTCCCGCCCTTGATCCCAAAACCACCAACCGCATCGTGGATCTGGTGCTGGATCAGGATATGCCGCCCCTGGAACAGTACCTGCGCCAGACCTTTACCAAATTGGCCGGTACGCCGGATGGCACGGATACCTGGCAGCGGCTGTCTATCCTTTGTGTGGGCTCCACACTGGCCCGGATGATCGAACTGGAATTGGACCCCGCCCCAGATCGCGCCGCATCCGCCATCAAAAAACTCGTCCGGGCGGATTCGGCTCGAAGCTGTCTGGATATTCTTCTGAGTTACTTCTCGGCCGTCATCACCACAGACCGCAAACTGCCCGAGGAGGCCAGCAGCCACGTCAGCAAAGCCATCGCTTATATGCAAGCACACTATACCGAAGACATCAGCATCCCGCAGATTGCCGAATCGGTGGCGCTGAATCCCGTGTATCTCAACAAGCTGTTCAAACTCTCTACCGGCAAGACCCTGTCGGATTATCTCAATCTGTATCGCATTGAAGTCGCCAAGAATTTTCTCGTCCAAACAGATCTTCCGCTGAACACAATCAGCGAAAAGGTCGGTTACAATGATGTGCGCAGCCTGCTGCGATACTTCAAAAAATACAACGGGTGCTCCCCCACCGAATACCGGCATAAACTTCCGGCGAAAGACGGCGTTTCCTGACCATATTTTGGAATATGCTTTCGGCAAAAAGCGAAAACAAGCGCACCGCCATAGACGGTGCGCTTGTTTATTCAAACGTGGGTTTTCACCACTGTTATGCAACTACTTTTTCCTCACATGGGGGCTTTAATAACAGCCTGAGCAGCAGCCAGACGAGCGATAGGCACGCGGTAGGGAGAGCAGCTGACGTAGTCCAGACCAACATTGTGGCAGAACTCGACGCTGGAGGGATCGCCGCCATGCTCGCCGCAGATGCCCAGACCCAGGTTGGGGTTGGTCTCGCGGCCGTCGTGGGCAGCCATCTTGATCAGCTTGCCGACACCCACCTGATCGAGGTGCTGGAACGGATCGCTCTCGTAGATCTTGGTGTCGTAGTAGGCAGTCAGGAACTTGGCAGCGTCGTCACGGCTGAAGCCGAAGGTCATTTGGGTCAGGTCGTTGGTGCCGAAGCTGAAGAAGTCAGCTTCCTTGGCGATCTGACCAGCGGTCAGAGCAGCACGCGGAATCTCGATCATGGTACCAATCTGGTACTTCATGTCAACGCCAGCCTCAGCGATAAGCTTGTCGGCGGTCTTGACAACGACATCCTTGACGTACTTGAGCTCCTTGACCTCGCCCACCAGAGGAATCATGATGTGCGGGGTAATCATCTTGCCAGTCTCAGCGCTGACTTTCAGGGCAGCCTTGATAACGGCGTTGGTCTGCATCTCGGCGATTTCCGGATAGGTAACGCACAGACGGCAGCCACGATGGCCCATCATGGGGTTAAACTCATGCAGGCTGACAACCACGTTGGTCAGCTCTTCGGTGGTCATGCCCATGTCCTTGGCCAGAGCCTCGATCTCTTCGGGCTTGGTGGGCAGGAACTCATGCAGCGGCGGGTCCAGATAACGGATGGTCATCGGACGGTCACCCATGATGCGGTACATGGCAGTGAAGTCGGCCTCCTGGTAGGGCTCGACCTTGGCCAGAGCGGTCTTGCGCTCCTCCACCGTACGGGCGCAGATCATCTCACGGACAGCCTTGATGCGGTCCTCGGCGAAGAACATATGCTCGGTACGGCACAGACCGATGCCTTCAGCACCCATATCAACGGCGTTCTGAGCGTCGCGCGGGTTATCGGCGTTGGTCAGGACCTTCATCTGGCGGGCAGCGTCGGCCCACGCCATGAAGCGCTTGAAGTTGGCGTTTTCGGTAGAAGCAACGGTGGCAATCTGGCCCTCGTAGATGTTACCGGTGGAGCCGTCAATGCTCATCCAGTCGCCCTCATGGAAGACGTGGTCATTGATGCTGATGGTCTTGGCATCGTAGTCGATGGCAACCTTGTTGTCGTTGCCGCAGCCGGAAACACAGCAGGTGCCCATGCCACGAGCAACAACGGCGGCGTGGCTGGTCATGCCGCCACGGACGGTCAGGATGCCCTGAGAAACCTGCATACCGACGATATCCTCGGGGCTGGTCTCGAGACGGACCAGAACGACCTTCTTCCAGGCTTCATCCTTGACCTTCTCTTCGGCGTCTTCTGCAGAGAAGACAACACGGCCGCAGGCAGATCCCGGAGAAGCTGCCAGGCCCTTGCCGATGGCTTCGGCGGCCTTCAGAGCGGCAGCGTCAAACTGGGGATGCAGCAGGGTATCCAGCTGCTTGGGCTCGACGCGCAGCACGGCGGTCTGCTCGCTGATCACGCCCTCGTCAACGAGGTCGCAGGCAATCTGCAGAGCAGCCTGGGCGGTGCGCTTGCCGTTACGGGTCTGCAGCATGAAGAGCTTGCCATCCTCGATGGTGAACTCCATGTCCTGCATATCCTTGTAGTAGTTCTCGAGGCGGGTGGCGATCTCAACGAACTGATCGTAAACCTCGGGCATCTCCTCATGCAGCTTGCTGATGGGAGAAGGAGTACGGATGCCGGCCACGACGTCTTCGCCCTGGGCGTTGATCAGATACTCGCCCATGAGCTTCTTCTCGCCGGTGGCGGGGTTACGGGTGAATGCAACGCCGGTGCCGGAACGCATACCGGAGTTACCGAAGGCCATCTGCTGGACGTTGACGGCAGTGCCCCACTCGTAGGGGATCTCGTTCATCTTACGATAAACGTTGGCGCGGGGGTTGTCCCAGGAACGGAAGACGGCCTTGACGGCGCCGATCAGCTGCTCCTTGGGGTCCTGCGGGAACTCGCTGCCCTGCTTCTCGCGGTAGATCTGCTTGAACTCCTTGACGAGTTCTTTCAGATCATCGGCGGTCAGGTCAACGTCCTGCGTGACACCCTTGCGCTCCTTCATGGCGTCGATGCGCTCTTCAAAGAAGCTCTTGCCCAGCTCCATGACGACGTCAGAGTACATCTGGATGAAGCGGCGGTAGCAGTCATAAGCAAAGCGGGGGTTGTTGGTCTTCTTGGCCAGGCCCTCGACAGCCTGATCGTTCAGGCCCAGGTTCAGGATGGTATCCATCATGCCGGGCATGGACTGACGGGCGCCGGAACGGACGGAAACCAGCAGCGGATTCTCGACGGAGCCGAAGGTCTTACCGGTCTGCTCCTCGAGGATGCCCATGTATTTGAAGATGTCCGCCTTGATCTCTTCGTTGATCTCGCGGTTGTCGGCATAGTACTGGGTGCAGGCTTCGGTGGTGATGGTGAAGCCCTGCGGAACCGGCATGCCGGCGTGGGTCATCTCGGCCAGGCCGGCGCCCTTGCCACCCAGAATGTTCTTCATGGTGGTCTGGTCGCCGCCGAAGGCATCATGGCCCTCTTTGAACAGGTACAAGAATTTCTTGCTCATACTAACCTCCCAAAAACGGTAACGTGTTTGCATACAACGTTTCGTGTTTGCAAAGTCCATTATAACAGACCCTAAAACGAATTTCCAGTGGATTGTTAAAAAAGTGCTCAATAGTTTGGCTGAAAAACCACCAAACTTTTCTCCCCAGGGTATTGCAATTTGCACAAAAAACGTGTAAAATATACTGGGCGGAAAGTTCGGAAAATGTTCTGAACTCCGCTTTTTTTGTTTCTTTTGTCCATTTTACATTTTTCCTGTTTTCCGGCCTCTTTTTCGGGTTGCGAAATCGGGCTGTCTGGGGTACAATACCATTAAGACATTCCATATATAAGGGGGATTTTTATGTCTACCGCCAAAGAAAACTTTGAACTGGCCCAGCAGCGCTATGCCGCCGCCTTCGAGCGCCATCTGAATAACGGTGTGGAATTCATCAGCCGTGACGTCTATATCGACCCGGAAGTGGAAATCGCACCGGGTTCCACCATTCTGCCCGGCTGCATCCTGCGCGGCAAAACCGTGGTCGGTGCAAACTGTGTTATCGGTCCCAACACACTGCTGGAGGACACTGTCGTGGAGGATGGTTCCACCATCAACGCCAGCCAGTGCTACCAGAGTCACATCGGACCCAACAACAAGATCGGGCCTTTCACCCATCTGCGCACCGGCACCAAAACCGCCGAGGGCTGCCATCTGGGGGCTTATGTCGAGACCAAGAACGCCGATTTTGCCGAGGGCAACACCGTCAGCCACCTGACCTATATCGGGGATGCTACGGTGGGAAAATACTGCAACTTCGGCTGCGGTACCGTGACCTGCAACTACGACGGCGAAGGCAAGTTCCATACCACCATCGGCGACTATGTCTTCATCGGCTGCAACACCAACCTGGTGGCTCCCGTCACAGTGGGCGATCATGCCTTTACGGCGGCCGGGTCCACCATCGGCAAGGATGTTCCCGCCGGAGCGCTGGGCATCGAACGTGCCAAGCAGGTCAACGTGGATGCCTGGGGCGAGCACAAGCTGGAAAAGTACATTGCCAAAAAGCAGAAACTGGAGGCCGACAAGAAGAAAGGCTGATGCCCTATGATGTCCGTTTGGCTTATGATCCTCGGCTGGCGGGAAGTGGTCTGCACCTTTGATGCGGTGCAGTTTGGCTCCTCCCTCCAGGCGTTGCAGAAGGAAGGCATTCCCTGCCGCAGTCGCACCGTGAATTTCAGCAGCGCTTCCCGCCGCACCGGCACAATGTACGCCGTCGGTGAGCGAATGGACCGCAGCATCGAATACCAGATCTTTGTGAAAAAGGTTGATTGGCCCCGGGCACAACTGGTCCTGCAAGGCCGGCTGCATTCTCTATGATCTCGGTCATGGCCCTTTTATACTAAGAATGGTATGGTGGATCGTGACAGCTCTTCCATTGGCGATGGCCCAAGCTGTGTGAAGCAGTCTTCTGAGCTTTACTGTTATCGACATCCCCTTCCGTCTGCAACACTTTAGAATTGCATGACGGACCGGTCCCCTTCTGGAAGTCAGGCCCCGTCCCGCAGCTGAGATGCCTGCTGCAAAAGTAAAAACAACAAGGAGCGTTTTTCTGTTTTATGTCTTTTTTCAGTTCTACCTCGGGCGCCGACTGGCTGATTGCCGGCCTGGGCAACCCCGAACCGAAATATGATGGGACCCGCCACAACGCCGGATTTGAGGCGCTGGATTTCCTGGCCGAACAATGGCAGTGCTCCCTGAACAAAAGCAAATGGCAGGGCCTGTACGGTACCGTGCAGGTCGGTGAGCACAAGGTGGTTTTGCTCAAACCCCTTACTTATATGAATCTGAGCGGGCAGAGCATTGCCCCCGCAGCCAACTTTTATAAGATTCCTGCCAACCACATCATTGTGTTGTGCGATGACATCACCCAGCAGCCCGGGCATCTGCGCATCCGGCCGCACGGCTCGGCCGGCGGTCACAACGGGTTGAAAAGCATCATTGCCAGCCTTGGCACCGAAGATTTTTACCGCATCCGTATCGGGATCGGTGCCAAACCCAATCCGCAGTACGACCTGGCGGCCTGGGTGCTGGGAAAGCTGCCGCCTGAAGACCGCAAGTCCGTGACGGATCGGTACCCGGATATTGAACAAGCCTGCAAACTGCTGATGGACGGCAATTTGCAGTATGCACAAAACAAATTCAATCGGTAAAGTAAAGGAGATAGACCCATGAGCTCTCTTCGCAAAAAAGCATTGGTCCGCCTGCTGCTGTGTGCTCTCGTATTGATTGCCACCATTGTGTTCAGTTTTTTGCTGCTGACCGGCACCTTTGACGGCAGTTCCGGATCTTCTTCCGGATCGGGGGAGTCTTCTGTGACGACCAGCGAGGATGGCGCCGCCCAGGACGGGACCACCGCGGAGAGCGACGGTTCTTCGGACGCCGCCGAAGCGACGCCCGAGCCTACCCCGGAACCGACACCGGAGCCGACGCCCGTTAATTTTGACGGCCTGTCCGAGCAGCCGGCCACCGTGTATGCCGAGGGCGAGCAGCCCAACTTCACCGTTACGCCGGATTCCAATATGAACCTGCGCGCCGGCCCCGGCACCGATTTTGACAAGGTGGCCCAGATCCCGGCCAGCACCGCTGTGACTGCCCTGGGCACCAACGCCGACGAAACCTGGGTCGTGGTGCAGTACGAAGGTCAGTATGGCTGGCTTGCCAAGGAGTACCTGAACGCCGCCTGATTTTTTCAAACCGTCTGCACAGCCGCCCAACGCGGGCACCTGTGAGCCGACACCTGAAGCATCATCATGACACTGTTTACTGCACGTTTTACACAAACCAAGGAATATGAAAAACTGGCGCATGCGCTCTCCGAACCGGGGGCATGCGCCTTATTTGGGTTGCCGGGGGCCGGCCGGGCGCTGGTCTATGCCGCCCTTTGCCGCGCGCTGAACCGGCCGCTGTGCATTGTGACGCCCGGGGAGGCGGAAGCCACCCGCTTTGCCGGAGATCTGAACACCCTAGGCATTCCGGCTGCGGTGTTCCCTGCGCGGGATTATGTTCTGCGCCCCATTGAAGGTACCGCCCGTGAATACGAATACCGCCGTTTGGGCGTATTGGGCGACCTGGTAGGCGGACGTTTGCAAGCGGTCTGTGTCTCGGAAGAGGCACTGACCCAGTATACGACACCAAAGGCAGATTTCTGCACCAATACCCGCACCCTGCATCCCGGAGATGCCCTGCCCCGCACCGAACTGACCGCTCTGCTGTACGGT
Organism: Oscillospiraceae bacterium; assembly: GCA_019424695.1. Classification (GTDB taxonomy): domain Bacteria; phylum Bacillota; class Clostridia; order Oscillospirales; family Ruminococcaceae; genus Gemmiger. The sequence goes on along the minus strand of JAHYZA010000004.1, from coordinate 25,570 downwards.
GCCGGCTATACCCGTCGGACGCAGGTGGACGGGCCGGGTCAGTTCTCCATCCGCGGCGACATTGTGGATCTCTATGCCCCCGACATGAAACTTCCGGTCCGTATGGAGTTCTGGGGCGACGAGATCGACACAATGCACACCTTCGATCTGACCACCCAACGCCGCGAGGACCCCATAGAAAAGATCTACGTGAGTCCCGCACGTGAAGTCCTGTTTGGCGCTCCTGCTGAGGCCGCCGCGTTGTTGCGAGCTTTTTTGAAAAAACAGCGGGGCAAGAAGCGCACAGCGCTGGAATCCTGCATGGCGCCGGAACTGGCCCAACTGGACGGCGGCGCCATCCCGGTGAACATGGACAAATACCTGGCCATACGGTACCCGGAACCTGCCACACTGTTGGAATATTTCGACGATCCGCTCCTGGTGTTGGAGGAGCCCGCCTCTGTGCGGGAATCCCAGCGTGCTACCACCTACCGGCGCGGGGAAGAGCTGACCACTCTGCTGCAGGATGGGGTACTGGCCGCTGGTCTGGACACCCTCTATGCCGATGCCGGTTGGCTGTGGACGCAGCCCGGCCGGTACCGGACCATCTGCGCCGAAAACTTTGCCCGCAGCATGCCGGATCTGCCGCTGAAAGAAATTGTCAATGCACCGGCCCATTCCCTGCCGGCCTGGAACGGTGAGGTTGCCCACCTGCTGGAGGATTTGCAGCCGCTGTGTGACGGCGGCGCTGCCGTCACGGTGTTGGCCGGCACCCCGCGTGCGGCTGCCGGTCTGGCCGCCGACCTGCGGGTGAAAGGGCTGAATGTCACCACTGACGAGACCGCGCCGCCCTCCGCGGGGTTGGTGCAGGTACTGCCGGGACAGCTTTCTGCCGGATGCAGCCTGCCTTTTGCCCGATATGCTGTATTCACGGCGCGGGCCTTTGGCGTAAGCACCGCACAGAAAAAGAAAAAGCGCAACAAGGACGCCCTGAACAGCCTCAGCGAGATCTCGCCCGGCGATCTGGTCGTCCACCAGAACCATGGTATCGGCCGCTATGCAGGCATCCAGCGGATGGCCGTGCAGGGCGTTACCAAGGACTATCTGCGCATCGAATACGATAAAAAAGATGTGCTGTATGTACCGGTCACGCAGCTGGACCTTTTGTCCCGCTATACGGCACCGGGCGACAGGGACAATGTGAAGCTAAGCCGCCTGGGGGGCAGCGACTGGGCCAAGACCCGCAAAAAGGTGCGGGCCGCCACCGAGGCTATGGCCAAGGAACTGATTGAGCTGTACGCCCGCCGCAAGCAGGCCAAGGGCTACGCCTTCCCGCCCGACGATACCTGGCAGAGCGACTTTGAGCAGCGCTTTGCCTATGATGAGACACCCGACCAGCTGACCTGTTCCGCCGACATCAAGCATGACATGGAACAGCCCTGGCCCATGGACCGTCTTTTGTGCGGTGACGTGGGTGTGGGCAAGACCGAAGTGGCGCTGCGGGCCGCTTTCAAATGTGTGATGGGCGGTAAACAATGCGCCATTCTGGCTCCCACCACCATCCTGGCCTGGCAGCACTTCAATACCGCCATCGCCCGCATGGAGGCGTATCCTATCCGCATCGGGCTGCTTTCCCGTTACCGCAGCAGCAAGGAACAAAAAGAGACGCTGCGCGGACTCAAGGACGGCACCGTGGACATCGTGGTAGGCACCCATCGCCTGCTGTCGGATGACGTGAAGTTCCGGGATCTGGGGCTGGTCATCATCGACGAGGAGCAGCGCTTCGGTGTCAAACACAAGGAAAAACTCAAAGAAGCCTTCATCGGCGTGGATATGCTGACCCTTTCGGCCACTCCGATTCCCCGCACCCTGAATATGGCGTTGTCCGGCATCCGGGATATGAGCACCATTGAGCAGCCGCCCTTTGAGCGCCAGCCGGTGGAGACCTATGTTCTCGAATACGATGAGGGCATCGTTTCGGAGGCGATCCGCAAGGAACTGGCCCGCGGCGGGCAGGTCTATTACCTGCACAATCGCGTGGACACCATCAACGAGTGTGCCGCACGCATCGGCAAGTTGGTACCGGGCGCCCGTGTCGGCATCGCCCACGGGAAAATGACCGAGGAACAGATCTCCTCGGTTTGGCAGCAGTTGCTGGACAATGAGATCGATGTGCTGGTCTGCACCACGCTGATTGAAACCGGTGTGGACGTGCGCAACTGCAACACCCTCATCATTGAAAACGCGGACCGTATGGGACTTTCCCAGCTGTATCAGCTGCGCGGGCGTGTGGGACGTTCCTCCCGCAAAGCCTATGCCTACTTCACCTTCACCCGGGACAAGGTACTCACCGAGATTGCCGCCAAACGCCTTTCGGCCATCCGGGAATTCACCGCATTCGGGTCCGGGTTCCGCATCGCGATGCGCGATTTGCAGATTCGCGGCGCAGGCAGCCTGTTGGGGCACAGCCAGCACGGCCACATGGAAGCCGTAGGCTATGACCTCTACGTGAAAATGCTTGGTCAGGCCATTGCCACCGCCCGTGGCGAGACACCGGCCCCCGACAAGAGCGACTGTCTGGTGGATATCTCCATCGACGCCTATCTGCCGGAAGAGTATATTCCCGACCCCGCCGGGCGCATTGAAGCCTATAAACGCATTGCGGCCATTGAAACCACCGCCGACGCCGAGGATGTTCTGGATGAACTGATCGACCGCTACGGCTCCCCGCCCAAGAGCGTCCAAGGACTGGTGGACGTGTCCCTGGTGCGCGTGACCGCTGCCCGCGTGGGCATTGTGGAGATCGTTCAGCGGAACGACCTGCTGATCCTGTATTCCGATGTGGTAGGCCCGCAGCAGCTGGCCGCCGTGATGGAACAGTACCCCCATCGGGTCCTTTACAATGCGCTGGGGCGCCCCTACTTCAGCCTGCGCGTCCAGAAAGGAGAGAATCCGCTGGTACTGCTGCGGGATGTTGTTACGCTGCTGCCCGGTGCAGCCCCCACGGTGTCCTGACATCTCTTCCCAGAAAAGCCAAAAGACTCCCGGTTCTGAAAAACCGGGAGTCTTTTTTTATTCTACAGGTTGTGCGGTGACTTCTTTCTCCCCCGCCGCGGCTGTTGTGGCACGGATGACATACTGCGGGCTTTTGTTCATTGTCATATACATGCGGCCCACGTACTCCCCTACCAGACCCAGCATCATCATCAGGATGCCGTCCAGCAGCAGCACGACGGAAACAATGCTCGACCAACCGGCGTCGATCTGATCGAGCAAGAGAATTTTGCGCACAATGACAAGGACGGCAAACAGAAATCCGACCACCGAAAACACCATCCCCATCACGGTGGCGACCCGCAGCGGCTTGACGGAAAACGCCGTAAAACCATTGAGCCAGAGCCGCAGCAGCTTTACAAAAGTGTACCCGCTCTCGCCCTCAGCGCGGTCCTGGTGATCGATGGGAACATTCTTGAACCGACAGGTCGAGCGGACCGCCAGACCATCCACATAGGGAAACGGATTGTCGCACTTGACCATTTCCTCAATGATGAAGCGGCGCGCCGCATAGTAGCTGGCCATGTACAGGTCTTTGGGCTTGCCCATCAGCCAGGTGGCCATCCAGTCGTTGACCTTGCTGCCAAAATTGCGGAATGCGCTGTGGTGCTTGGCGGGATAACTGGCGTAGACCACATCGGTCTCTTCGTCCAGCGCGTCGATCAGCCGGAACATCTCCGACGGAGGTGTCTGGCCATCGTCATCCAGGCTGACGACAATATCGCCATGGATATGACGGTATCCTGCCATCAGCGCCGATGCCTGGCCGAAATTGCGGGACATGCAGATGCCGAAGATCTGCGGGTCCTGCTGCTTCAGGCGGCAGATTTCCCGCCAGGTGTCATCAGCCGGATTATCGTTTACCAGAATGATCTCATATTCATAACGACCATCCTCAAGAACCGTTTTTCGGATTTGCTGTGTGACCGCTGCCAGGGTTGAGGCACTGTGGTAGCAGGGAATCACAAAACTGAGAAGCTGCATGAAATGCTGATGCTCCTTCCTCTTATTTTTCCATCCAGGTGGCAATGCGTGCCGGTTCCTCCGATGCAAAAATGTAATATCCAAACCGGGTGGAGGAATCCGTTACGATATGATCCATCGGGTCAATAGGGCTTTCCTCCAGCATCGTGATGCCGGGGGCTGTACGCAGCGCCTCCCGCAGTTCCAGGTCCCGGGGGCCAAACACAAACCGCACACCGCAGGCCGCATGATGTGGGCCAGGCGTCAGATCCGGTGCCTGCCCCAGCGCGATCTGCACGACCATCTGAACGAAATCCATACCGGTTGTAAAGGGAACCAAATGACTGCCGATGCAGTCGCCGCCCATGCGGCCGCCGATCTCAATGAGGCGGATGTTGCCCTTCCCGTCGATCTTGAGTTCACTGTGGGAGGCACCGTTGCGGATTTCCAGGGTGTCCAGCGCGTGAAAAACCGTTTTGCGCACTTTCTCCCGCATGGCATCGCTCAGCGGCGCCGGTTCCATGTGTCCGGTCTCGATGTACATCGGGGCACCAGTGGTATACTTGAGGGTGATCTGCAGAAGATGGTGCTCCCCCTGCCAGGAAACACACTCCACACTGTATTCCTGCCCGGTGGCGAACTCCTCCACCAACGCCATCTTTTCAAAGCTCTGTTCCCGGGCCCGGACAATGGCCGCCTGCAAGCCGACCGGACGCTGCACTTCGGTGATGCCCCGGCTGCCCGAACGATCCGTGGGCTTGACGATCAACGGGTACTGCATGCCCGCCAACACCGAGAGGTCCGTCTCCGGCCCGATGAGCACCGAGCGCGGCGAGGGATCGCCGGCAGCTGCAAACGCTTCCCGCATCTTATGCTTGTTGGTGGATTTTTCGCAGCAGCGCATACTGTTGCCGGGCAGTCCCAGCTTTTCCGCCACATAGTTGACGGTAATGGCGGCCAGATCACTGGCAATGGTGCAGATGCCGTCGACACCGATTTCCCGGCATTTATCCAGAATGGCGTCCTTCTCCACAATGCTGATGGGATAAAAATGGTCCGCCATCTTCTCCCCCACATCGTCTGCCGCCCAGGCAAACACATGGGTTTCACAGCCCATATCCTGTGCTTTCTGAATCAGCGGTGCCTGCAGATAGGACGCACCGATAATCGCCAGTTTTTTCATCTGTTTCCTTCCTCATTGCCGTTTGCCGAACGCTGCCTTTTTATCGTGTATTATAGCACATCCTTGCGAAAATGGGAAGAACCGTTTGTCTTGTGTTTTGCCCTTTTACAAGGTATAATTGTAAAGATTATAAAGGGGGAGGATTCTGTTATGCAAACTTTACAACACGCCCTGCACAGCACCCTGCGGTATCTTGGGGTCTGTGCCAAGTGGCTGATTCTGGCTGCGCTGGTCGGCTGCCTCACCGGTCCGTTGGGCGCTGCTTTCGGTCTGGCCCTGAACTGGGCCAATGCCACCCGCGCTGTGCAGGGATGGCTTTTGTATCTGCTCCCGATAGGCGGTCTGGTCATCGTCTTTCTCTATCGCCATTTTGACCCGGAGGGGGGCGGTTCCACCAATCAGGTTTTTGCCGCGGTACGGGAACGCAAAGTCCTGACGCTGCGCACTGCCCCGCTGATTTTCTTTTCTACTGTGACGACCCATCTGTTGGGTGGTTCCAGCGGTCGTGAGGGAGCGGCGCTGCTGCTCGGCGGTTCGGTTTCTGGCCAGTTCGGGCGTCTGCTGCGTTTGGACCGGCACGACTGCCGCCTGATGACGATGTGCGGCATGGCCGGTGCGTTTGCCGCCATTTTCGGCACCCCGCTGGCTGCTACTATCTTTACCATAGAAGTTGTCAATGTTGGGTCCATGCAGTATGCAGCCCTGCTTCCCTGCCTGGTCTCGGCGCTGCTGGGGGTCTGGATCAGCGGCCAGCTGGGCATGGCCCCCACCGCTTTTACCCTGGGTGCTACCGCAGAACTTACCCCCGTTACGATTCTCCAGGTTGTGGTTCTGGGCATACTGCTGGCCGGACTGAGCATAGTATTCTGCGAACTTCTGCACGTCACGCCGAAACTGTACGCCAGATTCTTGCCCAACCCCTATCTGCGTGTGGTGGCGGGTGGCCTTTTGATTATCGCGCTTACCAAACTGCTGGGCACCACCGATTACAACGGTGCCGGCAGTGCCGTTATCGCGGCCGCCATGGCCGGTCAGGCTCTGCCCTGGGCCTTCGCGCTCAAAATGCTGTTCACGGCTTTGACCCTCGGTGCCGGGTACAAAGGCGGCGAGATCGTACCGATCTTCTTTACCGGTGCGACCTTCGGCTGCGTGGTAGCCCCGCTGCTGGGCCTGCCGGCTCCCTTGGGGGCGGCACTGGGCATGGTGGCATTGTTCTGCGGCTGCACCAACAGTCCGCTGGCCTCCATCTGCCTGGGTCTTGAGGTGTTCGGCGGGCAGTGTCTGCCGCTGTTTGCCCTGGTGTGTGCGGTATCCTACATGCTTTCGAGTTACTTCAGTCTTTATCACGAACAGCACTTCCTGCACTCCAAGCTGCGCATCGGCGGTGTGCGGTTCCAGGAGGGACGCTGGACGGAAACCGATCCGAATGAGGAAAATTGAGTTGTACGCCGACGACGAACGTGCTATAATGAAGCGTTAAGAACAAGAAAGGAGGGCGGTCATGGACGCCATGCAACATATTACCGGTCTGGTGCGCAAGGCTGTACAGGACTATGAAATGATCGCCTCCGGTGACCGGGTGATGATCGGTGTTTCGGGCGGCAAGGACAGCGTTGTGCTGACAATAGCCCTGGGCCGTCTGCGCGCCTATCTGGGGGTACCGTTTGAGGTACAGGCGGTCACACTGGACCCCTGCTTTGGTGGGGTCGAGACCGACTACAGCCCCCTGGCGGAACTGTTTGCCGCCGAAAACATTCCTTATGAGGTGCGCCGCACCGATATCGGACCTGTTGTCTTTGACTACCGCAAGGAGTCCAATCCCTGTGCCCTGTGCGCCAAACTGCGCCGGGGCACCCTGCACACCGCAGCCCAGCAGCTGGGCTGCAACAAGGTGGCCCTGGGGCACCACCTGGATGACGCCGTGGAAACGTTTTATATGAATCTCTGGCGGGAGGGCCGTATCGGCTGCTTCTCGCCGGTAACCTATCTCTCCCGCCGGGACCTGACGATGATCCGTCCCCTGCTGCTGGCGACGGAAAGTGAGGTCACTTCCGCCGTCAAGCGTGCCGGCCTGCCGGTCATCAAGAGCCGCTGCCCGGCCGACGGCGTGACCACCCGCGAAGAAACCAAACAATTCGTCCGTGAATTCAGCCGCAAGGACCCGGCATTCCGCCAAAAGACGCTGCACGCTCTGCAGGAAAGCGGCATCGACGGCTGGAAACCGCTGCACACCGGTCGGAAGAAGGAGTGGGCCAAATGAACGATCCTGTATTGGAAAAACATTGTTGGGCCGAGATCGATCTCGATGCCCTGCGCCATAATTTCGCTTTTATCAAGCGGACCATCCAGGGACCTGTATGCGCCGTTGTAAAGGCGGACGCTTACGGCCACGGGGATATCGTTGTCGCCCGTGTGCTGCAGGAGGAAGGGGCTGCCGCCTTTGCGGTGAGCTGCCTGGCAGAGGCCAAGCGGTTGCGCCGGCACGATATCACGGTACCGGTGCTCATTCTGGGCTATGCCGATCCCTCCGAAGCGACCGCGCTGGCCCAGGACGATATTGCCACCGCCTGTTTTTCCACCGAGTATGCCCAGGCGCTCTCGGCAGCCGCCGTAGCCGCCGGGGTCAGGGTAAAAGTACACCTGAAGATCGATACCGGCATGGGCCGCATCGGCTTTGCTGCCCGGAGCGGATGGCAGGCGGTGGTGAAAGAGCTGGAATCACTGTATACGCTGCCGGGGCTTACCATCTGTGGCGTTTTCCAGCATTTTGCCGTGGCAGACAGTCTGGACCCCGAGGCCCAGACGTACACCGATCACCAGTACGAACTGTTCCGCAAGGTGGTGGACCAGCTGCAGGCCGACGGCTACGACACAGGCACGGTGCACTGCGCCAACTCCGCCGCCCAGCTGCGGCATCCCGAATGGCGCAACGACATGACCCGCGCCGGCATCATTCTGTACGGCCTGGACCCCAGTGATGAGCTGCACTTCCCCGTTCTGAAGCCGGTCATGACCTTGAAGTGCATCGTGACTTTTGTGAAAGACCTGCTGCCCGGCCAGAGCGTCAGCTATGGACGTACCTTTACCGCCCCGGCTCCCATGCGGGTGGCTACCGTCTGCGTGGGCTATGCCGACGGTTACCCGCGGATGCTCTCCGGCAGCCAGGGACAGGGCCTCATGATGGTCAATGGCCAGCCTGCACCGGTGCTGGGCCGCGTCTGTATGGACCAGACCCTGCTGGATGTGACCAACATCCCCGGCGTGCGTATGGGGGACGAAGTCACCGTATTCGGTCCCGGCGCTCCCGACACCGCCGATACCATTGCCCGCAAGACCGATACCATCTCCTACGAGATCGTGTGCGGCATCGCCCGCCGCGTCCCCCGGGTATATATGGAGAACGGAAAAATCTGCAAGATCTGGAACGATTTGGAGGAAAATTGATGGCTCGCGATACGATCCGCAACTTTTGTATCATCGCCCACATCGACCACGGCAAGTCCACCTTGTCTGACCGTATGCTGGAACTGACCGACAGTGTTGACAAACGCACCATGACCGACCAGGTCCTGGACGACATGGACATCGAGAAAGAGCGCGGCATCACCATCAAGGCCCGTGCCGTCACCATGCGTTACAAGGCCGATGACGGCAAGACCTATGAGCTCAACCTCATTGACACGCCGGGCCATGTGGACTTCCAGTACGAAGTCAGCCGCAGTCTGGCTGCCTGTGAGGGTGCCGTGCTGGTGGTGGACGCCAGCCAGGGCGTGGAAGCCCAGACGCTGGCCAACTGCTATCTGGCACTGGACCACAACCTGGAAGTGGTGCCGATCCTGAACAAGATCGACCTGCCCAGCGCCGACCCCGACACGGTGGCCAAGGAAGTCGAGGACGTGATCGGCCTGCCCTGCATGGAAGCCCCCCGCGTATCGGCCAAGCTGGGCGTCGGCGTCAAGGATGTGCTGGAGTGTGTGGTAAAACAGATCCCCGCCCCTACCGGCGACGCGGACAAGCCTCTGAAAGCGCTGATCTTTGACTCTATTTATGACAGCTACAAAGGCGTCATCGTCTATGTCCGGGTGTTTGAAGGCACCGTCAAGCCTGGCGACACCATCCGTCTGATGAGCACCGGCGCCGAGTTCCAGCTGGTGGAGGTGGGCCACATGGGCGCCACCAGCCTGACCCCCTGCGACAAGCTGGAAGCCGGCGAGGTCGGTTACCTGACCGCCAGTATCAAGACTGTGCGTGATACCCGGGTAGGCGATACCGTGACGCTGGCCTCCAACCCCACCGCGGAGCCGCTGCCCGGTTTCCGCACCGTAACGCCGATGGTGTTCTGCGGCATCTACCCGGCCGATGGTGCCGACTATCCCGACCTGAAAGATGCGCTGGAAAAGCTGCAGCTCAACGACGCGTCCCTGAGCTTTGAACCCGAAACCAGTGCGGCGCTGGGCTTTGGCTTCCGCTGCGGCTTTCTGGGTCTTTTGCACATGGAGATCATCACCGAGCGTCTGGAGCGGGAATTCGATCTCGACCTCATCACGACGACGCCCGGCGTTCAGTATCGCCTGACGCTGACCGACGGCACGGTGGAGATCATCGACAACCCCGCCGCCTATCCGGACCCGACCCGCATTGTCAAGCAGGAGGAGCCTTTCGTCAACGCCCATATCTACACCCCCAACGACTATGTGGGCCCGCTGATGGACCTTTGCCAGACCAAGCGCGGTGTGATGATCGACATGAAATATATGGACGAGACCCGTGTGGACCTGCATTATCAGCTGCCGCTGGGTGAGATCGTCTACGACTTCTTTGACGCCATCAAATCCCGCAGCCGCGGCTACGCCAGTTACGACTACGAGTGGGAGGGCTGGCACGAGAGCAAGCTGGTCCGGCTGGACTTCCTGCTCAACGGCGATCCTGTGGATGCCCTGTCCATGATCGTATTCTCCGACAACGCCTATGCCAAGGGCCGCCGCATCTGTGAGAAGCTCAAGGAGAACATCCCCCGCGCACTGTTTGAGATTCCCATCCAGGCAGCCGTGGGCGGCAAGATCATCGCCCGTGAGACCGTCAAGGCCATGCGCAAGGACGTGCTGGCCAAGTGCTACGGCGGCGACATCACCCGTAAGAAAAAGCTGCTGGAAAAGCAGAAGGAAGGCAAAAAGAAGATGCGCCAGCTGGGCAGCGTGACTTTGCCCAGCGAGGCATTCACCGCCGTTCTGAAGCTGGATTCCGATTCCTGATTGTATATACAAAAAGCGGAGGACCGTGTACACGGTCCTCCGCTTTTGTTAGCATCGGAAATTACAGCAGGCTGCGGTAGAGTTCCTTGATCTCTTCCACATTGGTGTCGCGGGGGTTGCCGGGGCAGCAGGCATCCGCAAAGGCGGATTCGGCCAGGAACTGGACATCCTCCTCCTTCAAAATACCCTTGAGGTCGGCGGGAATGCCCACATCGGCAGAGAGTTTCTTGACGGCGGCGATGGTGGCATCGGCGGCTTCGGCTTCGCTCATGGCATCAATGCCTTCCACGCCCATGGCCTTGCCGACGGCGCGGTAGCGGGCACCGGCCACGCTCTTGTTGTACTCCAGACCGGTGGGCAGGATGATGGCGCAGGCCACACCGTGGGGGGTATCGTACAGGGCGGACAGGCCGTGGGCCATGCTGTGCACGATACCGAGACCCACGTTGGAGAAGCCCATGCCAGCGATGTACTGGCCCAGAGCCATGCCCTCGCGTCCTTCGGGCGTGTTCTGGACGGCGCCGCGCAGGTTCTCGGAGATCAGGCGGATGGCTTCCAGATGGAACATATCGGAGATGGTGCAGGCGCCCTTGGTAATGTAGCCTTCGATGGCATGGGTCAGCGCATCCATACCGGTGGCGGCAGTCAGGCCCTTGGGCATGGAAGCCATCATATCGGGATCGACAACGGCCACTTCGGGGATATCGTTGGTGTCCACGCAGACGAACTTGCGGCGCTTCTCCACATCGGTGATGACGTAGTTGATGGTGACCTCAGCGGCAGTACCGGCGGTGGTGGGCACTGCGATGGTGAACACCGCGTGCTTCTTGGTGGGGGCCACGCCCTCCAGGCTGCGGACATCGGCAAATTCGGGGTTGTTGATGATGATGCCGATGGCCTTGGCGGTGTCCATGGAGGAACCGCCGCCGATGGTAACGATGCAGTCAGCTTCGGCGGCCTTGAAAGCGGCCACGCCATCCTGGACGTTCTGGATGGTGGGGTTGGGCTTGATCTCGCTGTAGAGGGCATAAGCGAAACCGGCCGCTTCCAGCAGGTCGGTGACCTTCTTGGTGACGCCGAACTTCACCAGGTCGGGGTCAGAGCAGACGAACGCCTTCTTGTAGCCGCGGGACGTCAGTTCGGGCACGATGTTTTCGATGGCACCGTGGCCGTGATAGGAAATGGTGTTCAGTACAATACGATTTACCATAGCAGTGGTTCTCCTTCCATACATTGCGTCCGGGCAAATGCGACAGTAATTTATACACATTTTCTCGGATTCTGTACATATTGTACGCCTTTGTTACCTTTTTGTAAAGTCTTGTTTTTCCCAATGCCGTACTTGCCATTTTATACGAAGTAGTGTACAATAAAGGGACACTAAAAATTTGGGGTGCGATTTATGGCAGAAGAAAAATTTTCCAACTTTTTGACGGATATCATCGACGCCGACCTTGCCGAAGGCAAGGTCGATACCGTGCATACCCGTTTTCCGCCGGAGCCCAACGGATATCTGCATATCGGTTCGGCCAAGGCCATTTTCATCAACTACACCATCGCCAAGCACTACGGCGGCAAGTTCAATCTCCGCTTTGACGATACCAACCCCGCCCGCGAAGGCGATGAATATGTGCAGAGCATCCTGCAGGACCTGCACTGGCTGGGAGCTGACCCCAACGGCGGCATCTTCTACGGCAGCGACTACTTCGAGCGCTGCTATGAGTATGCCGAGAAGCTCATCCGCGAAGGCAAAGCCTACGTGGACGACCTGACCCGCGAGGAGATGCAGGAATACCGCGGCAACGATGCCGGCAAGCCCAGCCGCCCGAGCCCCTACCGTGACCGCACGCCGGAGGAAAACCTGGACCTGTTCCGCCGTATGCGTGCCGGCGAATTCGCCGACGGCGAAAAGACGCTGCGCGCCAAGATCGACCTGGCCAGCCCCAACATGAATCTGCGTGACCCCGCGATCTACCGCATCAAGCACGTGGCCCATCACCGCCAGGGAGACAAGTGGTGCATCTACCCGCTGTACGACTTTGCCCATCCCATTCAGGATGCCATCGAGGGCATCACGTTCAGTCTCTGCAGCCTGGAGTTCGAGAACCATCGCCCGCTGTATGAGTGGGTCATCACCAACCTTTTTGGCACCGAATTCCCGAAGCAGCGTGAATTTGCCCGCCTGAATGTGACCAACACCGTCATGAGCAAGCGCTATCTGCGCGAGCTGGTGGAAAAGAACATCGTGGACGGCTGGGATGATCCCCGTATGCCGACCCTGAGCGGTCTGCGCCGCCGCGGCTACACCCCCACCAGCATCTTCACCTTTGTCAAGGAAGCCGGCATCTCCAAGGCCGACAGCCTGGTGGATATGCGCCAGCTGGAAGCCGTGCTGCGTGCCGAATTGGAACTGAACGCCCAGCGCCGTGTGGCTGTTCTGGACCCCGTCAAACTCATCATCGACAACTACCCTGCCGATGCCTGCGAGTATTTTGACCTGCCCAACAACCCGAACCGGGACGCCAACGACACCACGACCCGCAAGGTTGCCTTTACCAAAGAAGTCTGGATCGACCGCAGCGACTTCTTTGAGGTGCCGCCGCCGAAGTTCAAACGCCTGACCCTGGGCAGCGAAGTCCGGCTGATGGGCGCCTACCTCGTGCGCTGCACCGGTGTGGACAAGGACGAAGCCGGCAACATCACGGCTATCCATGCCGAGGCCGATCTCGAGACCAGGAACGGCAATCCCGCCGACGGCCGCAAGGTGCGCGGCACCATCCACTGGGTCAGCTGTGCCCATTGCGTGGAGGCGGAAGTCCGCCTGTACGACAAGCTGTTCACCGAAGCCAACATGAACAGCATCCCCGACGATGCCGACTTCAAGGATTACCTGAACCCCGAGAGTGTTTCGGTGATCTCCCACGCCAAGCTGGAGGAAAGCCTGCGCGATGCCAAACCCGGCGAGCGCTTCCAGTTCGTGCGCACCGGTTACTTCACCCCGGACAGCAAGAATCCCGGTGTGTACAACCGTATCGTGACGCTGAAAGACAGCTTCAAACTGTAAGCCATACAACAAAAGACCGACGCAACTGCGTCGGTCCTTTTTCTTTTGGTTTGGGAAAGAGGAAGATTTCAGGCACCGTGACGGGCCGCAATGCAGCGGCGCAGCCATCCGCCTTTTTTGTAGTAGATGACAAAGAGCAGCGAGGCCAGAATCCAGGTGATGGGATAACTGAGTTCCACCGTGGCTACCGAATGCCACACCGGCACCGCCGTAAGCAGCCACAGAATACGCAGTCCGCAAACACAGAACACCGTAATGAGGGTAGGCACCCGCACGTCGCCGCAGCCGCGCAGTGCACCGGACAGAATCTCGATGCAGACATAGGTCACATAAGCCGGGACCAGCACGTGCATCATCTCGACGCCCACCTCAATGACCACGGGGTCCTGGCTGAACAGGCGGAACAGCGGCCCCGCCGTGAAGTAGAACACCACACTGATGAAAATGGTGATACCGGCCGCCATGCTTAGGCAGATACGGGTGCCTCGGCGGACGCGGTCGTACTGTTTGGCGCCAAAATTCTGCCCGGCAAAGGTCGTGATGGCAATGCCCAGGGAGTTAATGGTCATCCAGAAGATGAAGTCGATCTTGCCATAGACGCCCCAGGCGGCAATGGTGTTTGTGCCAAAGCCGTTCATGCAGCTTTGAATCATCATGTTGCTGACGTTGTACAAGGCGCTTTGGGCCGCCGCCGGGATGCCGATGGTGCAGATGGCCACAAGAATTTCCCGTTCCATCCCCAGCTTGGCCGCCGACAGATGCCAGGGCATCCCCTGGGAGCCGGCCAGACAGCGCAGGGTCAGAACAGCGCTGGCCACCTGACTGATGACCGTGGCCAAAGCTGCACCCGCCACGCCCCAATGGAATACCGCAATAAACACCACGTCCAGCACGATGTTGACAAGAGACGCCACGATCAGGAAATAGAGCGGGCGTTTGGAGTCACCCGCCGCACGCAGGATGTTGGTACCCATATTATAAAGGATCTGCGGGATCATGCCCAGAAAATAGATGCGCAGATACAAAGCGGCGTCCCCCAGGATCTCGTCGGGGGTACCCATCAGACGCAGCACCGGTGCCGCCGTGAGAAGGCCCACCACTGTGAGCAACGCTCCGATGACGACGCTGAACACCAGCGCCGTATGTACCTGCCGGTCTACGGCATCCACGTCCCGGGCACCGTAGCTCTGTGCCACCACCACGCCGGCGCCGCTGCAAAGACCGACAAACAGGCCCACCAGCAGATTGACGAAAGCTCCCGTGGCACCCACGGCGGCCAGCGCGTTGGTGCCGACGAAGTTGCCGACGATCAGGGTGTCAGCGGTATTGTAGAGCTGCTGGAACAGCGTGCCGAACCAGATGGGCAGAAAGAAAACCAGCAGCTGGCGGGGAATGCTGCCGGTCAGAATGTCCGTTTGTTTGACAGTACGCATAATAAAACCTGTTTTTCTCCTCTTTTGTATTCCTTGCGCACCTATTTTATGCTATAATGGCGACAATGTAAAGAGGGGGAACGTATATGGCGGTTTTGTGGCAGCCCTGCGCAGACGGGGCGCGTATTTTGCGCGTTTTGGGGGACTCCCCCTGCCCTGTTCTGCCCGGTCTGGTGGAAGGCCGCCCGGTCACGGAACTGGGGCCCTACTGCTTCGCCGCACGTCCGATGGAGGGCGGTGCTCTTTGGCCTGCCGATGCCGGGGAGACTCACGAGGTGACCGGGGATTTTCTGGAAGAAGCCGTTTTGCCGGATTCCCTGCGGGTTCTGCACAGCGCCGCATTTTATAACTGCCACCGTCTGCGCCGGGTGGAAGTCGGCCCCCGGCTGGAAAGCCTCGGCAGTGACCTTTTCACCAACTGCCGGGCGCTGCGCACATTTGCGTTGCGCGCTGCCCCTGACGCCGAAACCGGCCTGAAAAAACTGCTGGGTGCGGTGAGTGCCGATGTCAGCGTGGAATTTTTAGGGGCACCGGGGGCGCAGCTCTTCTACCCCGAATATTTTGAATGGCTGGACGAAAACACCCCTGCCCACATCTTCAACCACAGCATTGAAGGCGAAGGGTACCGGATGCGCCAATGCTTTGCGGGCGGTGTGGTGGACTATGCGGCCTATGATGCCACCTTTGCCCAGGCTTGCGTTGGGGAGAGCGAGGAGAAACTTTGCCGCATGGCATTGGGCCGGCTGCTGTTTCCGTTTGCGCTGAGCGACAATGCCCGCGCTGACTATGAGTTTTATCTGACCGCACACCCGGAAGCGGCTTTCACGCTGGCGATTGCCGAGCGCAAGGAAACCGCGCTGCGGTTGCTGGCCGGGCTGGGCCTGGACGTACGGCAAGCTGCCGCCCAGTGCGCCCGGGCCGGTTGGAGTGCAGGGGCCACCATTTTGCTGGCACGGCCCAAGCGTGCGGCCAAGCAATACGATTTTGACGATGTATGACGGAGGGGCCCTATGCCGCACACCGAAACCCAAACGGAATGGGAACAGACGATGGCGCGCCGCGTCATGGAACAGATCCGCAGCGAGTTGTACCTTGACCAGCGCTACCTCAACGCCGCCCTGGGCGCTTTGCCCCCCGCTCCGCTGAACAGCACCCAGACGGCACTGGCCACCGATGGGGCGCAGCTCTACTATCCGCCGGAGTGGGTGCTGGCCACCTACCGCAAAAACCGCCGGTATCTGCCCAGAGCCTATCTGCACAGTCTGTTTCACTGTATTCTGCGCCATCTCTGGCTGCGGGACCGCCGGGACCCTGATCTGTGGGGACTGGCCTGTGACATTGCCGTGGAACATCTGCTGGATTCCCTGGGGACACCTGTCACTACCCGTCCGGTGGGCTGGGTCCGGCAGCAGGCGTATGCCAGGTTGAAAGCGGAGTGCAAACTGCTGGCTGCCGGACCGATCTACCGCGTCCTGACAGGCAGCGATGCCGCCACACTGCAAAAATACCAACAGGAATTTTATTGTGACAGCCACCGCCTGTGGCCCGCCGACCCGGACAGTCCCTCGGCACAGGTGCGGGGCAAACAATGGGAGCAGATGGGACGCCAGACCGAATTGAGCATGGAGGAGTCCGGGCAGCAGGCCGGAGAAACCGACGGTGCCCGGGCCTTGCAGGCTCAGGTACAGGCCAGCCGCAGCCGCCGCAGTTACAAGGATTTTCTGCGCCGGTTCGCGGTGTGGCGGGAGGAACCGCACCTGGACCCCGATGAATTCGACCTGGGCTATTACACCTACGGGCTGCGCACCTACGGCAAGATGCCGTTGATCGAGCCGCTGGAAAGCCGGGAAAGCAAAAAGATCCGTGATTTTGTGATCGTGCTGGACACCAGCGAATCCACCGCCGGGGAACTTGTGAAGAATTTTCTTCGGGAGACATTTACCCTGCTGAAAAGCCAGGACAGCTTTTTCCGGCAGTGCCGCATCCTGGTCATGCAGGCGGACAATGCTGTGCGGGATGAGACCTGGCTCTACGATCTGGAAGCCCTGGACCATTACACCGAGGCTTTCACCCTGGTGGGGGGCGGCGGTACAGATTTTCGGCCCGCTTTTGCCCGCATCGAGCAGCTGCGCGCCGAAGGACCATTGCGGGATATGCAGGGCGTTCTGTATTTTACCGACGGCAAGGGAAGTTACCCCGCCAAACGCCCTGCCTTTGATGTGGCGTTTCTGTTTCTGGAAAACGGAGAGCCTGCGCCGGAGGTTCCGGCCTGGGCGATGCGGCTGGTTTTGCAGCCCGAGGAATTTTTAAGTCAACCGAAAGGATAAGAGTGCCCATGGACATCCAACGTGCCAAAGAGGAAATCAAACATACCGTACAGGCTTACCTGGCCTGCGATGACACCGGCTGCCCGCTGATTCCGTCGGTGCGCCAGCGGCCCATTCTGCTGATGGGCCCTCCGGGCGTGGGCAAGACCCAGATCATGGAACAGATCGCCCAGGAGTGTGACATAGCGCTGGTGGCTTACACCATCACCCACCACACCCGGCAAAGTGCCGTGGGCCTGCCCTTTATCCGGGAACGGAATTTTGGCGGCAAGACCCGCAGCGTTACCGAGTATACAATGAGCGAGATCATCGCCAGCGTGTATGCAGCCATGGAACGCACCGGCAAGAAAAACGGAATCCTGTTCATTGATGAGATCAACTGCGTCAGCGAGACACTGGCTCCCACCATGCTGCAGTTTTTGCAGTGCAAGACTTTCGGCAATCAGGCGGTACCGGGCGGCTGGGTGATCGTGACCGCCGGCAACCCGCCGGAATACAACAAGAGCGTGCGGGACTTTGACCTGGTCACGCTGGACCGTGTGCGCCGCATCGACATTGAACCCAAGCTCAGCGTGTGGCAGACCTACGCCCGTGCCCACCGGCTGCACCCTGCCGTGATGGCGTATCTGGAACTGCGTCCGCAGCACTTTTACAAGATCGAAAATGACGTGGACGGTCCGCAGTTCGTCACCGCCCGCGGCTGGGAAGATCTTTCCGCCTTTTTGCAGGCGGCTGACAAGCTGGACTTGCCGGTGGACGAGGGCGTGATCGGGCAGTATCTGCGGCACCCGGATGTTGCCCGGGATTTTGCCGCCTATTGGGCGCTCTACCGCAAATATCATCAGGACTATGGTGTGGAGGAGATTCTGCAGGGCAAACCCTTTGACGCCGTACTGGAACGTGCGCTGAACGCCAGCTTTGACGAGCGCATCAGCCTGGTGAGTCTGCTGCTGGCGGGCCTGAACACCCGTTTTGCAGCTGCCCGCAAAGCCGACGCCGTGACCGATGCCTGCTACCAGCAGCTGCGCAGCTTCAAGCGGGCGCTGAACCAGGCCGGAGAGGACGAAACGCCCGCAGCGCTCTTTGCCGAACAGTGCAAAGCCTACCGCGCGCGGCTGGAAGAGGGCAAGACTGCCGGCACGATGCTGCCTGCCGAGATTGCCACCCGCACCCGGGCGGCGGCCCTGCTGGACCGCTGGGGCGAAGCGCTGGAGCCCAGTCTGGATGCCGTGGATGCTTTTGACACCGTACGTGCCTCTTTCAACAAGCAGGTGCGCAGCCGCGAGGACGCCGTTGCTACCGCCTCCGATGCACTGGAAGCAGCCTTCGATTTTATGGAGCGTGCCTTCCCCGACGGGCAGGAAATGGTCGTCTTTGTCAACGAGTTGGCTCTTGGCCCCGATTCGGCGCCGTTTTTGGCGGACAACGAGTGTGAGCGGTTTGAACAGTACAGCCAGAAACTGTTGCTGCACGCCGGCGAAGATGAACTGCTGGCCGAGTTGCAGCGGGATGACATCCGCGCGGAAGAACACAGCCGGGACTTTTAAGGAAAACCGCCTGACACAACAACGTGTCAGGCGGTTTTTGCAACTCTTTACAGCGCCCCCGAAGCGGAGTATAATGGGCGACGGAAAAGCCGCGGTAAGAGAGCCGCGGCAGTTGTGCAGGAGAGGGGTTTTGTATATGGCACAACAACTTTCACAAGGCTCCCGGCAGATGTCTGAAGCCTTCCGCACCGTACTGTTTCTTTCTTTGTCCGGCGGTCTGCAGGACGCGTACACCTATCTGGGGCGCGGCGGTGTCTTTGCCAACGCGCAGACCGGCAACATCGTCTTTATGGGTCAGTCCCTTTTCACCGGAGACTGGGCGCGCTTTCTCCATTATTTGGTCCCGGTTCTCGCCTTTGCGCTGGGCGTGGCCGTCGCAGAACTGATCCGCGTATTCTGCAAAGAGGGGCATCGCCTGCACTGGCGGCAGCTGGTACTGCTGGTGGAGATCGTACTGCTGTTCCTGGTCGGGTTCCTGCCACAGATGCTGAATCTCGCCGCTAACGCGCTGGTGTCTTTCGCCTGTGCCATGCAGGTCCAGGCATTCCGCAAAGTGCACGGTTATCCCTTTGCCAGCACCATGTGCATCGGCAATCTGCGCAGCGGGATGGATGCCCTTGTTACCGGCATACGTCTGCACGACCGCAAGACGCTGAACAAGGCCGGGCACTATTTCGCTGTGATCGTTCTCTTTGCGCTGGGCGCTGGCGTGGGTGCCCAGTGCATCACGCCGCTGGGCCTGCGCACGATCTGGATCTCCTGTGCGCTGCTGTGCGTGAGTCTTTGTCTGATGTTCCGCAAAGAGACCAACCGCCCCGCCGAAACCTACTGATTCTTATAGCAATACCGCACAGGAAATATCCTGTGCGGTATTTTTGTTGCACTCATGCCTCTTTTTTGCGATCCCGCAGGCGACGCCCCATTCGCCAAAGCTGATCGACCCCCCAGGTTGCAGACCGCAGCACCGGCAGCACCAGGGCCGCCAGCACCACCAGAACCAGCGTATCACCCAGATCCAGTGGGATGAGTTCCAGCCAGGGGGCAAACAATACGGCGCCCCCCAGTCCCAAAATTGTGCAGCTGCCCCACAGGGTCCAGCGCAAAGGGGTAAAGGGGTGGCAGACGCGGAACAAGACAATAAGTCCGGTTTCCAGTACTAGCAGGGTGCTGATGGTACCCAATGCGTCGGCAGAGAGATCAAAGGCATAAGCAAACCCCTGCGCACAGAACACCAGCAGAAAATCCGTCAGACCGCCAGGCAAGGCGTCATGCAGCACGTTGTGCATGAACTTGCCGCGCACCAGTTCGTAGTTGGGTTCCAGTGCCAGCACAAAGGACGGCAGCCCGATGGTGACCGCCGACAGCAGCGAAAGCTGCAGCGGCTGAAACGGATAGGCCAGCGGCAGGCAGAGCGCCACCAGGCTGAGCAGCAAAGAAAAGATATTTTTGACGAGAAACAGCGACGCCGAACGCTGGATATTGTTGATGACGCGGCGGCCTTCGGCCACCACATCAGGCAGGGCGGCAAAATCCGAATCCAGCAGTACCAGCTGTGCCACCTGGCTGGCGGCCTGGGCGCCGGATGCCATGGCGATACCACAGTCGGCGTCTTTCAAGGCCAGCACATCGTTCACGCCGTCACCGGTCATGGCCACCGTGTGGCCCTGCGCCTGCAGAGCATGGACCAGCTTGCGCTTTTGCTCGGGCGTTACACGGCCGAATACCGTGCAGGTTTCAGCTGCCCGGACAAGGTCTTCCTCGCTGCGCAGGGTAGCGGCATCCACCCTGCGTTCGGCCCCTGCAATGCCTGCCTGGGCCGCCACATGGCTGACCGCATGGGGATCATCCCCCGAAATGACTTTGATCTGTACCCCCTGCTCCGCAAAATAGGCAAATGTTTTGGGGGCATTGGCACGGATGCGGTTCTGTAATGGCAGCAGAGCCAGGAACTCCAGCTGCGCCGGGTCCAGCCGCCTGGGCGGGGCGGGCAGTGCCCCGCTGTAGCGGGCCAGTAGCAGAACGCGGCGGCCTTCCGCCAGCAGCGGCGCCAGTTGCGCCTTGAATTCTGCGGCGCGGTCTCCCGCCAGAATATCGGGTGCACCTACCACATAGACACCCTTTTCCCCAAAGGATTTGGCACTGTATTTGTAGGCCGTATTAAAAGGGATCTCGCCTGTGACCGGCCACAGATGGCCTTCTTTGCCGAAACGGGCTTTCAGCGCCCGTCCGGTATCGTTATCCGGCTCTTCGGCGGCGTAGTAACTGCGCAGAATGTCCTCCAGCGGGCCGCTGCCCAACGGAACCGGATCGTCGGCTTCCATGCTGCTCTCGGTGATAGTACCGGTCTTGTCAACACAGAGCACATCCACCCGGGCCAGGGTCTCGATGCAGTTCATATCCTGCGTCAGCACACGGCGCCGTGCCAGCCGCAGCATACCGATGGCCAGCGCCACGCTGGTAAGCAGATACAGCCCCTCGGGGATCATGCCGATGAGGGCGGCCACCGTGCTTTCCACCGAGCCGCGCAGGTCCACTTCCAGCACCCAGTGCTGCTTCCAGAACAGCGCCACCCCCACCGGAACCAGTCCCAGCCCGATGGCCTTGATGAGCTTGTCCAGAGAGCGCATCATCTCGCCCTTGGCGACTTTGTGTCCGTCGGCCTGCGCGGCGGCCGTCAGCTTGCTGGCATAGCTTTCTGCGCCTACCCGGGTCAGCCTCGCCGTGCAGTGCCCTGCCATCAGAAAGCTGCCCGAGCGCAGTTCTCCTCCGGTCGTTTTAGGCACAGCCCGCGCCTCGCCGGTGATCAGTGATTCATTGACCTGCACATTGCCGTCCAATACCACGGCATCGGCTACGATCTGATCGCCGGCCCCGAATTCCACCACATCGTCCTGAACCAGTTCTTCCGAAAGACAGGGATTCCAGGCGCCGTCCCGCAGGCACCGCACCTTGTGGGCCGAGACCAGCGTCAGTTCGTCGATGGTCTTTTTGGCACGCAGCTGCTGCGCGATGCCGATGAAAGTATTGCACAGTACGACCCCCAGAAAGCCCATGTTGAGCCAGGACCCTACCGACGCCAGCATGACAGCCAGCACCACAAACACCAGATTAAAGTAGGTGCATAAATTGTCCCGCACGATCTGCCCCACCGTCTTTGTGGGAGATTCCGGAGGATGATTCACTTTTCCTTGCCGGCGCCGCGCCTCGACTTCGGCCGACGTCAGCCCGCTGGATGAGGACATACCGAATGCTCCTTTCCTGATAGAGTAACAGTATACCAATCGATTGTGAACAAATAAAGCGGCAATATGCAAAAAACGGTACACAGTAACCACTGTGTACCGTTTTGCTGTTCAGTTTCGATTAAACGTCCTGCAGTTCACCGCGGGAACTGGCTTTCAGGTAGGCATAGATGAAACCATCCAGGTCACCGTCCATGACGGCCTGCACATTGCCGCTCTCGTAGTTGGTGCGATGGTCCTTGACCAGTGTGTAGGGCATGAACACATAGCTGCGGATCTGATGACCCCAGGCGATCTCATTCTGGACGCCCTTGATGTCGTCGATCTTGTCCTTATGCTGCTGCAATGCGATCTGATACAGCTTGGCCTTCATCATTTCCATGGCGTATTCACGGTTCTGCAGCTGGCTGCGCTGGGTCTGGCAGCTGGTCACGATGCCGGTGGGCTTGTGGATCAGACGCACAGCCGAGGAGGTCTTGTTGATGTGCTGGCCGCCGGCGCCGGAAGAACGATAGACCTGCATCTCGATATCTGCCGGGTTGATCTCGATTTGGATATTGTTGTCCAGTTCCGGCATGACTTCCAGGCTGGCGAAGCTGGTCTGACGGCGGGCGTTGGCGTCAAAGGGGCTGATGCGCACCAGACGATGGACGCCGTGTTCGCTCTTGAGCATACCGTAAGCATTGGCGCCTTTGATCATCATGGAGGCAGACTTGATGCCGGCCTCATCGCCGTCCAGCACATCCAGCACTTCCACACTGTAGCCGTGGGCTTCGGCCCAGCGGGTGTACATACGGTAGAGCATCTCGGCCCAGTCCTGCGCCTCGGTGCCGCCGGTACCGGCGTGGAAGGTCAGAATGGCGTTGCTATGGTCATACTCGCCGTTGAGCATCGTCATCAGCTGCAGTTCGTCGATGGCCTTTTCCACCCCTTCGACCGCCTGCTCCCCCTCACTGGTCAGCGAAGGATCGTTTTCCTCTTCGATCATTTCCAGCAGCGTCTGCGCTTCCTCGTACTGGGTCGAGAGTTTGCCGAAACGCTCCAGCTTGTTCTTGACCTCGCCCATCTCGCTGATAACGCGCTGGCTCTTTTCCTGATCGTCATAAAAGCCGGGCAGCGTCATCTGGTGCTCCAGCTCAGCCAGGCGCTTCTCGCTGGCTTCGATGGAAAGTGCTTCGCGCAGGTCGTCGACGGAGGTTTTCATGCCGCCGAGTTTTGCTTTCAATTCGTCAATGGTGATCATATCGTTACCCCTTGGTTGGCATAAATTCACATAATAATAGTATAAACCATATCAGTGGGGTTGTAAAGAGGGATTTGGGCTCGGAAAAGGCGCCGGAATGCGCAAACTTCATAGAAAATTCTTTGCATTTACGGGCACAATGCGGTATAATGGCTCTATGCTATTGGGAGGACACATACACATGGCACGTTACACTGGAAATCACTGCCCTGTCTGCGAACAGGCTTTTACCGACGATGATGACATCGTCGTTTGCCCCGACTGCGGCACCCCCTATCATCGCGCTTGCTGGCAGAAGGTGGGCGTCTGCCTGCACCAGTCGGAACACGCTGCCGGTTTTGAATGGAAACCGGAGTTCGGCCCCGAAGCTGAGGCGGCTGCCCATGCGGCGATCTGCCCCAACTGCGGCACCCACAATGAACCCGGCGCAGCACGCTGCAGCCACTGCGGCATTCCCCTGCCCCGGCCGGAGGATGCCGCCCGGGACCCGGAGCACTCCCAGGAATCCGGTCCCATCTACGCCCGCACCCCCGGCACCTACCATACAAATGCCGGACCGGACGCCCGGCAGGCTCCCGGACCGCACATGGACGCTTTCGGTGCCGGCGCCGACGGCACCATCTACCGGCGGGAGGTCGGTCCCGAGGACCCCATCGACGGCATCAAGGCCCGCCACTGGGCGATTTTCCTGGGCCGTTCCCCGATGTATTACCTCATGCAGTTTTTCCGCATGAGCGAAACCAAGCATCGCATCACCTTCTCCTTTGCGGCCTTTTTCTTCGGCCCCGCGTATCTGCTGTACCGCAAGATGTGGAAAGAAGGCATTCTGACAGCAATCCTGTCGGCGGTGTTTTATCTGCCGGGACTGCTGGACTTTGTCGCTTACTATAACCCCGGCTTTTTTGGCAGCATGCCGCTGGGATGGCTGCCGTTTGCCGCCACCATCGGTGAGATTGCCAGCTGGGCACTGCGTGTAGTGCTGGCCCTGTTTGCGGTTTCCTGGTATGAGAAGCACGCCAAGAGCCGGATCGAGGATGTCTGCAGCCAGTGCCCCGAAGGTCCGGAACGCACCGAAGCACTGTCCCGCAGCGGCGGCACCAATGTGCTGGCGGCCATCCTGTATTTTGGGCTTATGGCGCTGCTGGAAGTGGCCTTTCTGTACATGGCAGGTCCTGCCTTTATGAACCTGCTTCTGTACAACATCGGCGGGTAAGGAAAATGCCCGGCCTGTTCTGTAACAGCCGGATCAATAGAAAAACACAAGATTTTTGTGAAAAGCAGGAGGAACCTATGAAAACAGCATTGGTTATCATGGCGGCTGGTATCGGCTCCCGTTTCGGCGGCGGCATCAAACAGCTGGCAGCCGTCGGCCCGAACGGTGAGATCATCATGGACTACTCCATCCATGATGCCATTGAGGCCGGCTTTGACAAGATCGTCTTTATCATCCGCCATGACATTGAGCAGGCGTTCAAGGAAGCTATTGGCGACCGCATCGAAGCCACCTGCAAGGCGCTGGGTGTGGAAACGGCCTATGCGTTCCAGTCCCTGGAGGACGTACCCGCCGGGTATTCTGTGCCGGAGGGCCGTACCAAGCCCTGGGGCACCGGTCAGGCCGTGCTGGCCTGCAAGGGAATTCTGCAGGAGCCCTTTGCCGTCATCAACGCCGATGATTACTATGGCAAGGAAGCCTTTGTGCAGCTGCATGACTTCCTGCAGGGATATGATCCTGCCGAACCCGGCAAACTCTGCATGGCCGGCTTTGTGCTGAAAAACACCTTGAGCGACAACGGCGCCGTGACCCGTGGTATCTGCCAGATGAACGAAGCGCACTATCTGACCGGCGTACTGGAGACCAGCGGCATCGAAAAGACAGCCGACGGTGCAGCCGCCGACGGCAAAGCCATCGACATCAACAGCCTTGTCTCGATGAATATGTGGGGGCTGACGCCCTCCTTTGTGGATCTGCTGGAATCCGGTTTTGTGGAGTTTTTCGAGAAATCCGCGCCCGCCAATCCGCTGAAAGCAGAATATCTGCTGCCCATCTATATTGATGAGCTGCTCCATGAGGGCAAAGTCAGCGTCAAGGTGCTGCCTACCCACGACAAGTGGTTCGGTGTTACCTATGCCGAGGACAAGCAGATCGTCATCGACAGCTTTGCCAAGCTGGTGGCCGATGGGGTCTACCATAAAGACCTGTTCAGCGATCTAAAAAAATAAACGGTATAAAATGAACCGCCCCAGTAAAAACGGACAATAGACAAAATCCCCCTGATGTAGGAA
>JAHYZA010000003.1 GCA_019424695.1 Oscillospiraceae bacterium | reverse complement strand
TTCGAGTCCCCGATGGTGCACCATACCAAGCAAATCCGAACGTACTTCTTTTTGAGGGTGCGTTCGGATTTGTTTTTTATCTGTAGATGCAGAAAATATAATCAAACAGGAAACGGCTTGTGATATCGTTTAAGCTCCTTTATAATAGAATCAGAACATCGTAAAGGGGCAAAACGGAATGACGCTGGAAAATCTTTTGCAGCTTGCCGAACATATCACGCCGACAGAAAGCGAGCTGGGCAGATATATCCTGAGCCATCTGGAAGCGATCCCGGAACTGTCGATTCTGGAATTGAGTGAGCAGACTCACGTTTCCAAATCGGCCATTCATCGCTTTTGCAAGAAGCTGGGGTTTGCAGGGTTCAATGAACTGAAGGTGGCGGCGGCCAAGGAGCTGACCGAGAACCGGTCCAACATTGAACTGATTGACGTGAATTATCCCTTCGGGGAAAATGATGGCCCCCAGCCGGTGGCCCGCAAGCTGGCCAAGCTGTACGAAACGGCGATCCGGGATACCTACAACTATATCGACTTTGTGCAGATCCAGCAGGTGGCCAGACTTTTGAATCGTGCGCAGGGAATCGACGTATACACCCACGCGCACAACATGAACGTGGCAGAAAACTTTCAGGATAAGATGCTGACCATCGGTCGGTTGGTCAACTGCCCCAAGGGCTCCTATAACCAGCGGGCCACCGTGCTGGCAGCCACGCCGGACAGGGTGGCCGTGATCCTTTCCTATTCCGGGCGGGCCAGTTTTATCCGCCCCATCCTTCCGGTGCTGGCCCGGAAAAAGGTACCGGTCATTCTCATCGGCAAGGCGGGCAGCAATCGGTTCCCCCAATATGTCACCCATGCACTGAGCATCAGCAGTCAGGAAAACCTGCGGGACCGCATTTCCCAGTTCTCCTCCCATATTGCCATGCAATATATGCTGGATGTGCTGTTCGGCTGTATTTACAACATAGACAGGCAGAAAAACGTCGAGTATCTGGCCGAGTCCATTGATTTTATGGATGACCGAGAGACGGAAGCTTGATAAGTTCCAGAAAGTGCCAGAGGCCAATAGGCCCCTGGCACTTTTTTTGGGAAAAACTATCCGCTTTGTTACGATCTATTGAGGAAAAATGACAGGGCTTCTATACTGGAGTCAATGAAAGCGCAGACATCGCAGCCCGGGACGCGACGATGCAACCTTTCCAAAGATTTGAACAGGACTCTACGCCAATCAGGAGGAAAACTATGAAAGACTCTGTCAAAATCGTAACCATCGGCGGCGGCAGCAGCTATACGCCGGAACTCATGGAAGGTTTCATCAAGCGGTACACCGACCTTCCCATCCGGGAAATCTGGCTCGTGGACATCGAGGATGGCAAAGAAAAACTGGAAATCGTGGGCGCACTGGCCCAGAGAATGTGGGATGCCTCGCCCTACGATGTGAAAGTCCATCTCACTTTGGACCGGCGGGAAGCGCTGAAGGACGCCGATTTCGTCACCACCCAGTTCCGCGTCGGATTGCTGGATGCCCGCATCAAGGACGAGCGTATCCCACTGCTGCACGGTATGCTGGGACAGGAGACCAACGGCGCCGGCGGCATCTTCAAGGCGTTCCGTACCATCCCGGTCATCGGCCAGATCATCGAAGATATGAAGGAACTGTGCCCCGACGCCTGGCTCATCAACTTCACCAATCCCAGCGGCATGGTGACCGAGGCCGCCATCAAGCATTTCGGCTGGAAAAAGTGCATCGGCCTGTGCAACGTCCCCACCATCTCGATGATGGCTGAACCCAAGATCCTGGGCAAGGACATTTCGGAACTGAACTACCATTACGCGGGCCTGAACCACTTCCATTGGCACAAGGTGTATGACCAGGACGGCAAGGACCTGACCCCGGAACTCATTGACCACATCAACGAAAAGAACGGCGGCACCCCGGCCAACATCTATCAGGCGGAATTTCCGCTGGAACTGCTGCACAGCATGAACCTGCTGCCTTGCGGATACCACCGCTACTACTATCTGAAGCAGGCCATGCTGGAGCATGCGCTGGAAGAGTTCCGGGACGGCGGTACCCGTGCCGAGCAGATGAAGCAGACCGAGAAAGAACTGTTTGAAATTTATAAAAATTCCGAGCTCCATGAGAAGCCGGCCCAGCTGTCCAAGCGCGGCGGCGCCTACTACAGCGACGCGGCCTGCGAGTGCATCCGCGCCATCTACGGCAACAAGAAGATCCACATGGTGGTCAGCACCCAGAACAACGGCGCC
Organism: Oscillospiraceae bacterium; assembly: GCA_019424695.1. Classification (GTDB taxonomy): domain Bacteria; phylum Bacillota; class Clostridia; order Oscillospirales; family Ruminococcaceae; genus Gemmiger. Next base: position 23,765 of record JAHYZA010000003.1, on the reverse strand, counting down.
ATCTCCTGCCTGGACGACGACTCCATCGTGGAAGTTTCCTCTCTGATCTCCTCCACCGGTGCGCAGCCCCTGGTGTGGGGCACCATGCCTCCCGCCGAAAAGGGCTGGCTCCAGATGATGAAGGCCATGGAGGAATGCACCATCCAGGCCGCCCTGACCGGCGACTATGGTCTGGCGTTGGAAGCCTTTGTGCTGAACCCGCTGGTGGAAAACAACGAGGAGACTCAGCGCGTGCTGGATGAACTGCTGGTAGCCCACGAGAAGTATCTGCCCCAGTTCCATGACAAGATCCAGGAACTCAAGGCAAAGGGTGTATATTGCGACGATCCCGTCGTGATGGACCTGATGGAAAATGGCCACTGAGCCGGAAAGGAGCGCGACCATGACCCAGAAAGAAATCTCCGAGCAGATCATACAGTATGTGGGCGGCACCGACAACATTGAAAATATGTACCACTGTATGACACGTCTGCGCTTCAAACTGAAGGACCCTTCCCGTTTTCAGGCCGAACAGCTCAAACAGGTTCCCGGTGTCATGAACACCGTGAAGGCAGGCGAGGAGTATCAGCTGATCATCGGCGCCGAGGTGGATAAGTTCTACAACGACCTGCTCCAGCGCGGTGCGGGCGGTAAAGAGCATGGCGGCACCGAAACCCAATCGGAAGGCACGCCCCCTAAGCTCCGCCTGAAGGAAATTCCCAAGGCATTGCTGAACACCATTGTGGGCATTATGGCACCGATCCTGCCGCTGATCATTGCCGGCGGCCTGGTCAAGGTCATCCTCTCCATCTGCGTGCTGTGCGGCATGGAAAACACTTCCCAGAATTACAAGATCCTCTCGCTGATCTCCGACGCGCCTTATTATTTCCTGCCCTTCTTCATCGCCAACAGCGCGGCCAAAAAGTTGGGCGCCAATCAGCTGATGTCCATGGCCATTGCGGGCGTGCTGCTGCACCCCAATTTCTCGGCACTGGTCAGTTCGGGAGACCCGATTCAGTTTATCGGTCTGCCCGTCAAGGCTGTCAACTACAACGCCACCGTCGTCCCCATCATTCTGGTGGTCTGGTTTATGAGCTGGCTGGAAAAGATTGTGGAAAAAATTGTCCCCAAGATGCTCAAAACCATGCTGCGCCCCCTGCTGCTGCTGATCATCACCGCGCCGGTGGCTCTCATCGTCATCGGACCTCTGGGCGCTTATCTGGGCAACGGCATTTACTGGTTCATCAACTTCCTCAACGAGAACATCCCCTGGCTGGTGGCTGCCGTTATGGGTACTTTCTCGCCGCTGCTGGTCATGGTCGGTATGCATCTGGCCATTACGCCTTTTGCGGTGCTCTCGGTAACCCAGTTCGGGTATGAGACCCTCATGGGCCCCGGCATGCTGGGCAGCAACGTGGCCCAGGGCGGCGCGGCGCTGGCCATCGCCTTCAAGGAACGCAAGGACCGCCGTGAAATCCCCATTTCCGCCGGCCTCACCGCCCTGTCCGGTATCACCGAGCCGGCGCTGTACGGCGTCACCCTCAAATACAAGAATGCCTTGCCTTGCGTCATGGCTGCCGGCGGCATTGCCGGCCTGTACGCCGGTATCACCGGGGTCGTCCGCTATGCGGTGGCTTCGGCAGGTTTCCTGTCCCTGCCGGTTTTTATCGGCGAAAATCCCCGCAATATCATCAATGCGGTCATCACTGCGGTCATGGCGCTGGTCCTCTCTTTTGCCTTCACCTACATTTTTGTCAAAGTAGATAAGGGGCCGGCGGCAAGTGAGCCCGCGCCTGCACAGCCGGAAGCCAATCCGGCGGCCTCCGGTGAAACCCTCCGGAGCGTAATCAGCGGCGAAACGATTCCGCTGGATCAGATCAAGGATGAGGTGTTCTCTCAGGGAATCCTGGGCGGCGGCGCCGCCATCCGTCCCACCAAAGGCAGTGTCTGCGCCCCGGCGGCAGGGGTCATCACCTCGGTGTGCGATACCGGCCATGCGGTGGGGATGACCAGCGAAAAAGGCAACGACATCCTCATCCATGTGGGCATCGATACCGTTCAGCTCAATGGCGAAGGCTTCCGTCTGTTGGTCAAGGAAGGCGACAAGGTGCAGGCAGGCACCCCTCTTGTGGAGGTGGACTGGGATCTGGTACAATCCAAGGGATACGATCCTTCGGTCATCGTGTTGGTCACCGGGACTGAACCGGCGGATGTGCAGCTGCTGCACAGCGGTGCCATCGCCGCCGGTGAGGATTTCCTGCAGGCTTGACAAGGGAAAGGAGCATTCCGATGAAAATCACAAGTGTGGATATCTTCTGTGCGGATTACGACAAAGAAGCCCCCAATGAACCGGTGTTTGTGCGAATCAACACCGACGAGGGCATCAGCGGCTTCGGAGAGGCCGGCGTTGCCTATGGCAATTCCAAGAACGCCGCCATCGGACAGCTGAAAGACTTTGCGGCGCTGATCGTGGGGGAAAACCCCATGCAGATCGAAAAAATCTGGAACAAGCTGCAAAAGGAGACCTTCTGGGGTCTGGGCGGCGGTACGGTGGTCTTTTCGGCCATCAGCGCCATCGACATCGCTCTGTGGGACATCAAGGGCAAGGCCCTGCATGCTCCGGTGTACGAGCTGCTGGGCGGCAAGATGCGGAATGAAGTCCGGGCCTATGCCAGCCAGATTCAGTTCGGCTGGGACAAGGACAACAAGCCTCTGCCCGGGGTGACCGCCTTCGGGGAAGCTGCCCGCAAGGCCAAGGCGGAAGGTTTTACCGCGGTGAAGGTGGACCCCCTGCAACGGGATGAAAACGGCAAAAAGAACGCCCGCAACGCCGGTCTGCTCAGCGCCGACAAGCTGAAACTCTGCCGGGATCGGTTGGTGGCCATCCGGGAAGCAGTGGGGGATGAGGTGGATATCATTCTGGAACTGCACGGCAAGAGCGATTTCAATGCCGCCCTGCAGATCGCCCGGCTGGCTCAGGACCTGAACATCCTCTACCTGGAAGAACCCTTTGGCCCGTTGAATCCCGACCTGATGGCCCGGTTCAAGCAGATTTGCCCCATTCCGCTGGCTTCCGGTGAGCGCATTTATTCCCGGTACGGATACCGTCCCTTCCTGGAGGCCCGATCTCTGGATGTGATCCAGCCGGATATCGCCAACTGTGGTGGTATCAGCGAAGGCAAAAAGATCTGTGATATGGCGCAGATTTACGATGTGCTGGTCCAGACCCATGTCTGTGGCGGCCCGATCTCCAACGCAGCCGCCTTGCAGATCGAGGCGGTCATCCCCAACTTCTGCATCCACGAATACCATGTGGGCAACATGAGCGATTTTACCCGCAGCCTTGGCACGGTGGATCTCTCTCCCGTCCATGGCAATATCGCCATCCCCGAAGGCCCCGGTCTCGGCGTGGATATTCCGGAAGACATCATCCGCCGGTGCAATCTCCTCACCGTGCAGTAAACACTATGCAATTGGCCACGCCGTCTGTTCCCAAAAAGGGGCAGGCGGCGTGGCCAATTTCTGGTTTGTTGGGATATCCCGGCGTGTAGGCAGAACGGTCAGGAGGATATCATTTCCTGACGTGACCCTGATACCGCTGCAGCTCCTCATTGAGCTGGGCGCTGTCCATTTTCAGGACGATACGGTCGCCAAACCACATCATCCCCAGGCCCAATTCCAAAAAGGCCACAAGCAGTGCGTCGCCCCACACGGAAAGGTTCGGAAACCATCCGAACAGCAGTGCCCCGCCCACAAAGCAGAGATTTCCGACAGCCAGCCACAGAAGAGAACGAAGCCGGGTACAGGTCGCTCCCTCCGGGAAGATTGCAGTTTCCAGCATGGCAAAGAAAAGGGAAACCAGCCAGATCGTTGTCAGATCGAAGATCGGCACACTGTGGATGTCTTGCAGCAAAAGGCAGAGAATCTTCAGAAAAATGGCAGCAAAGGTATACAGGGCCATGTGCATTTTCATCTGCATGGACCAGCGGTAAAGACGCAAATAGGTTTTCATACAAAATCTCCTCCCTGTAATTTGGCGCGCAGAATCGGGGCATAGCGTCGGGAAATGATGATTTTTTCCCCTGTAGGCAGAATGGCTTCGATCCGCCCGCCCGGGCGGCTGCACAGGCGCCGCACCGCATTCAGATTGACAATGGTGGATTTGGCACAGCGGAACAGTCCGACAGTGCCCCAGCGCAGTTCCAGGGCTGTCAAGCTGAAGGGGGCCCGATAGACGGCATCGTCGGTGTATACAAAGACTTTTTCCTCCACTGTTTCCGCCCATAAAATGGATTGAGGGGAGACCGATACGGTTTCCTCCGCATCGTTCATCAGCCAGAGGCGATCAGTACTGCTTTGCAGCAGGTCCAGGATCTGCTGAAGTTCGGTGCTGTTTTCCGGACCCTGCACGATGACTCGCACCGGGCCGGGGCGGTGTTCAATTTGGAGTTCCACGGTATTGCACCTCCTTGTGGTTTCAGCATACCAGGAAGGCCGCAGAAGCGCAATGTCGATTCCCCTAAGCGGTAGGTAAGCGGGGGCTATGATGCAAAAAAGTGCTTTTCCATACGAAAACAGTTGTCAGAACGGAAACCATGTGTTATACTGCACTTGGGAATGAAGTTCTCCCTTGGTTTATAACCTAAAGTGCTGATCAGCTGATGACTTCTGCAAGCTAAACGATTCTTGCAGAGGGCATCAGCTTTTTTCTGTCTATCTGGGAAAAAGATAGTATTCTCTCTGCGCACAAAGACAGGAGGAAACGGTATGAAGTAAAACAAAATGCCATGTGCTGATACGGTCGTTCTTGTTCTGTTGTCAGAAGTAAGATGATTCTGTCGGATTGGGCCGTATGCGGAGTAGAGAAAGTGTTTACCGTAAAATAATGTGGGAGAGAAAAGTCTATGTTAACAAGTCTTGCTTTAATTTTTATTGTGGGCATGGCCCTTGGTTCCATTGTCACCCGGCTGCGCCTGCCCAGTCTGCTGGGAATGCTTATTACTGGAATCCTGCTGGGCCCTTATGTACTCGATCTGTTGGATGATTCCATCCTGGGCATCTCCGCCGATCTGCGACAGCTTGCCCTGATCATCATCCTCACCCGCGCCGGATTGTCTCTCAATCTGGACGATTTGAAAAAGGTGGGGCGGCCCGCCATCCTCATGTGTTTTGTACCCGCCTGCTTTGAGATCACCGGCATGGTGGTGCTGGCCCCCCGTCTGCTGGGCATCTCGGTGCTGGATGCCGCGATCATGGGGGCTGTGGTGGCAGCGGTTTCCCCGGCGGTCATTGTGCCCAAGATGCTCAAGCTGATGGGAAGCGGCTATGGCACCGACAAAAGTATTCCCCAGCTGATCATGGCCGGGGCCTCGGTGGATGACGTGTTTGTCATTGTCATGTTCTCTTCCTTTACCGGATTGGCCCAGGGCGGGGAAGTCTCGCCGACAACTTTTGTACAAATTCCCATCTCGATTATTACCGGGATTCTGGTGGGGCTCGGGGTCGGGTTCCTCTTCGGAGAAATCTACCGCCGCATCCATGTGCGGGATTCTATCAAAGTGGTCACCCTTCTGAGCATCTCCTTCCTGCTGGTGGCGCTGGAAACCTCTATCAAAGCGGTTATCCCATTCTCCGGTCTGTTGGCCGTCATGAGCTGCGGTCTGGCCGTAAACCGTGGTCGGCCGGAGGTGGCTGCCCGTCTTTCCAGCAAATATTCCAAGCTCTGGGTGGCGGCGGAAGTGCTGCTCTTTGTACTGGTAGGTGCTACGGTGGACATCCAGTATGCGCTGGCTTCCGGTGCGGCGGCCATTCTGGTCATATTGGGAGCGCTGGTATTCCGTATGGCCGGTGTCTTTGTCTGTCTGCTCAAAACCACTCTTTCTCTGAAGGAACGTCTTTTCTGCATGATCGCCTACACCCCGAAGGCGACCGTACAGGCGGCCATCGGCTCCCTGCCGCTGTCCATGGGGCTTTCCTGCGGTCATGTGGTACTCACCGTAGCGGTGCTGGCCATCCTGATCACGGCACCGCTGGGGGCTTTTTCGGTGGATATGACCTACCGCCGATTGCTGCAGCGGTCAGAAACTTGTGGCTGACATGATCTGGCTGATTTACAGTTTTCCCAATAGATTCTCCTCGAAATCCTCCCAGCTTATCTCCCCCAACTGGTACTTACTCAGCGCCATCTGCGCCTGCTTGCGCCAGGTGTTGTAGTCATCCCGCATTTTCTGGTTACCGGGAGCACGGGAGCAGCGCATCTGGTAGCGGTTGCGCATCTTGTTGTAGAGTTCCTTGGCTTTGTTGGCTTTTAACTCCTCAGCATAGGCCAGCTTGGCGGCAATGTCCTTGCAGGTGGCGCCGGTTTCCGGGTCCAGTACCCGCTCGCAATACTTGGCGCGGCTGGAGAAGGGCACAAACAGCCGGTGACAGCTCTCACAGAGGGCGACCGGCAGGTCCTGGGCACACATCTGTACAAATTCCAAAAAGAGTAACGCGGGCAGCGTATCGCTCGCGTAGAACGTGGCGGCAGAAATGCCGCCTTTTTTGTTGTCTGTGGGCCGTTTGTACCGGGTCTGGATATGGATGTCGTCCTCCAGCTTGTGATATTTCTGGTAGGTTGAATCGCCATTTTCGGCCAGTTCTACCAGCAGCTCCGAAGGCCGCTGGCCATGCTCTGTTCTGGGACGGCCGTCCTCGTCCACCAGCGTAGCCTCAATCAGCTGGCGCAGATCGGTTTTTCCGTCCACCAACTGCTGTAGCAGGGACACAAAGGATTCCAATACTGACAGCGCCGTCCGGCACAGAGAGGCATCCCCGGTTTCACGCTGGATAAAGACCTTCATCTGATCTGTATACTCCGGGAAGTTCCGGCAGAACCCCTCCATGATGTCGCTGGTCAGGGCCAACTCGCCAAAGTGGGACATTCTGGTACGCAGTTCATCAAATGTATAGGAACTGTCGTTTCTGTGTTCATACATAATTAGATACAGGCTATGCTTCGTCTTTTTCAGTTCTCGTTCATTGCGACGGAAGTTGGCCAGTGTGTAGCCTTCCACTAAATCAAACAGAGCAGGGGAAACCTGCTGCACAGCGGTGGCAAAATCATGGTAAAAGGAAGCCACCTGATAGTACACACAGGTGTCAGGGGAGGCCAGACCCTGCTGCATGGTCTGATCTTCCGGGAACTTTACGCCCCGGAATCTTTCCAGCAATGCGCGGCCCCGTTCCAGATAAGGAGCGGCATCCAGATCCAGGACACCGAACACCAAGGACCCCAGCGGATATGTATGCTGGGGTGTGTCGTAGCCCTGAATATACTCGGTGCGGCCTTCAAAGAAAAGGTACGTCTGGTAGTTCAAAATTCGTCACCATCCTGTGTTGGAGCATAGTTGGCGGAAAAAGGCTCTGTGTTTTTGTGTGTTTCAGAAACAGCCGAGAAAAGTGTGTGAATCATCTGACATGAAAACAGTCTAACACATCTTGAAACGGACTGCAAGACGTTGTATGCTGTATGTGTCGGAAGAATCTATAACGGGATAATCGAACATTTTCCGAGGACAGAAACCAAACAGAAAAGAGGGAGGCCAGAAGCCAAAGTCCGCCACCAACCCATGACCCAAGGAGGTGCCATCTGAACCATGAACTTGTTCCCGCAGGGGACAACCTGAACCGCATCGACGGTTTCCTGATGATCCCGTCCAGCCTTCTGTCGGAAGAGCCCTATCGTGAACTTCCCGGCGAAAGCAAGCTGCTGTACGGCCATTTGCTGGGGTTGCTGCGGCTGTCGGCTCAGGATACCACTGGGCACTGGAAAGCCAACGGCAGGCCCTGTGTGAGCCTTTCGCGGGCCAGTGCCGGACAGCTGCTGCACTGCCAGCGGGAGAAAGCTGCAGGATTGTTTGCCGCTCTGGAACGCTGCGGTTTGTTGGAGAAGGTGCCGGGACAGCCAAACGGAAAGGCCCGGCGGTATTATCTCAATCTGCCCCGGCCCAAGGAACCCAACGAACTGTAACCAACCGTCGGAAAATCCGGCACGACCTGTAGGAAAAACGGACAGGCAGTTGACGGATTTACCGACACCGACCCGCCGGAAAAACCGACACGATAAAGATAGAATGATATATCTAACTAAAAGAGAGATAGAGAAAGAATTCCACACCCCGCGTTTTACAAAAGATGGACAAAGGCTGTGGTGCCTGGTTTCCAGAGGCAACCACAGACTTGACAACCGTTACGACGGCGGCCCAACCGGGAAGATGGCACAGCGACTTTGGTTGGCAGCCGTATCCCAATCCCTCCCGCCGCAGCGGGCCCACTGGCACTTTGCCGGCAACGCCGGAAAGTGTCATAGTGGGTCAGATGCTTTGCAAAGCATCTGCGTACCCCATCCGCAGCAGAACCGTACCCAAGAAAGGAGTCGCCTATCAGCAAAATCCATCGGACCGTGGTGCGCAATGAGCGCTACCGTAAAAATGCCATCTCGGTGCGGGAACGGCACAACGAACGCAAGAACGAAGTGTACTCCAACCCGGATGTGCTGCTGGAATACAGCCACAACAATGTGACCTTCAAGGCCTGCGAGGCAGCTACTTACGCACAGCAATTTGACCGGATGGTGGAAGATGGCGCCGTTTCCACCCGAGGACTGAAACCGGACGCCTACGTCTTTGATGAGCTGGTGTTTGATGTGAACACCGACTATTTCGAGAGCCACGGCGGCTATGAATACGCCAAGCAATTCTACGCCGAGGTGTACGAGCTGGCCAAGGAGATCGCGGGCGGGGAACAGTACATCATCTCTGCGGTCATGCACGCCGACGAGCGCAACCGGGAAGCCAGTGACCGGCTGGGAAGGGATGTGTTCCACTATCACCTCCACGTTGTCTACCTGCCGGTGGTGGAAAAGCAGATCCGCTGGTCCAAGCGATGCAAGGACCCGGCGCTGCGGGGCACCGTGCGGGAGACGATCATGCAGGTGAGCCATAGCAAAAAGTGGCCGATGGTCCCCATGACCGACGAGCAGGGCCAGCCTGTGCTGAAAAAGAACGGCAAACCCCGGCTGGTAAGTTCTTACAGCCTGCTGCAAACGCAATTCTTCGAGCACATGCGGCAGACGGGGTTCACCGACTTTGAACGCGGGATACAGGGCAGCGATGCTGAACATTTGGAGGTCCTGGAGTATAAAGTCCAGAAGGACCGCCAGACAGTGGCAGAACTGGCAGGCCAGACCAGACAGCTGCAGGGCCAACGAAAGGAGCTTATCTCCCAGGTAAAGAACATTTCCGGCTCGATCCGTGATGTGACGGATATCGAGCAGCGGGCCAAAACCAAAGGTGTGCTAGAAAAGCGGGTGGAGCTGCCGCTGCAGGACTTCCAGACCTTATGTGAGATGGCAGAAGCCAGTGGCAAGCTGCAGGCAGAAAACCGCAGTCTGCGGATGCAGTTGCAGCAAAGTACGATGAGGGAACAGGAGCTGCGCCAGCGCCTCCGCCGCTGTGAGGAACAGCTGGATGCAGTGCTCACCGAAACCCGGCCTTACCGGGAAGCCATGCGGGTGGCACCGGAGCAGGTGCAGGCGTTTGTGCTGGGCGTTTGCCGCCGCCAACAGGAAGAAAAGCGGCTGAATCGTCAGCAGCGCCGCCAGCGGGCTAGGGGCCAGGACCGATGACAGAACAAGCAGCAAGGCAGCAGGGGGCAGCCCTGCAGAAAGGAGCCGCTACGGAAGATCGGCAGGAGAAGACAACAGCACAGGCAGCGGCGTCCGCCAAAAAACGGGAGGACGGCGTGCCCCAGCAGGAGCTGGAGCGCTTCGCTCGGTTCCTGCTGCCCAAGATCCAGGCATTTTATCAGTCGGAAGAGGGACAACGGCTGTTTGAGGAGTGGAAGAAAAAACAGGAAAATACTTGAAAAATACGCAGAAAATAATTATACTTGAATCAATATAATCTGCGTAAAGGAAGAATTAAAATGGATGTATCCGTAGGTGCCCGGCTGCGCGTATTGCGCAAGGACGCGGGACTGACCCAGGCCCAGCTGGCGGCGCTGGCTGGAACCAACCAGGCTGCCATCAACCGATACGAAACCGACCGGGCGGCGGCACCTTACCGTATTCTGGTCTGGTATGCCACCTATTTTAATGTATCGCTGGACTATATCTTCGGTCTGTGCGAAGACCCCCGCGGGCGGTATGTCTGCGTCACGCCGGAAGGGGCGCAGGAAGTGGTGCAGCGCAAACCGGATTGGAGCGAGTTTGTGGAAGCCTGCTTCACGCCGGGCAGCGAGCTGAACCGCCGCCTGAAACAGATGATCCTCAATATGGGAGAAGAAGAGAAGCACAAGTAAGGAGGTGCACGCGATGAATGCCGTGATTTATGCCCGCTACAGCAGCGACAATCAGCGGGAGGAATCCATCGAGGGCCAGCTGCGGGAATGCAAAGAGTATGCCGACCAGAACGGCATCACTGTGGTGCGGACCTACATCGACCGGGCACTGTCCGCCAAGACCGACAGCCGCCCGCAGTTCCAGCAGATGATCCACGACAGCGCCACCCACACCTTTGAGGCGGTGCTGGTATGGAAGCTGGACCGCTTTTCCCGCAACCGGTACGACTCAGCCCATTATAAGCGCATCCTCAAAAACAACCGGGTCCATGTAGTGTCGGTGACCGAACCCATCTCCAACACGCCGGAAGGGATCATGCTGGAAAGCCTACTGGAAGGCATGGCCGAGTACTATTCAGCGGAGTTGGCCGAGAAGGTCAGCCGCGGACACAAAGAGAACGCCCTCAAAGCCAAGTTCAACGGCGGCCCGGTGCCGCTAGGGTATCGCATCGACAGCGAGCATCACTACCAGATCGATCCAACCACCGCGCCGGTGGTGCAGGAAGCGTTCCAACGGTATGCAGCGGGGGAGAGTATCCGCAGCATCATCGAATCGCTGAACGCCCGAGGCATCCGCAACAGCCGGGGCAACCCGTTCACCAAGAACAGTTTCCAGACGCTGCTCAAGAACCGCCGGTATCTGGGCGAATACCGTTATAAGGATACGGTTATCCCGGACGCCATTCCGGCCATCATCGACCCGGAGTGCTTCGATGCGGTGCAGCGCCGGTGCGAGATTCACCGCCAGGCACCGGCCCACAACAAGGCGGATGTTCATTACCTGCTCACCACCAAGCTGTTCTGTGGCAAGTGCGGCACCATGATGGCAGGGGAGAGCGGCAGAAGCCACACGGGCACGGTCCACTGTTACTATAAATGCGGCACCCGCAAACGCAGCGGCAAGGAGGCTTGCAGCCTGAAGCCGGTGCGCAAGGAGCCGCTGGAGCAGTTTGTGGTGCAGACGGCGCTGGAAAAGGTGCTGAATGACCGGGTCATCGACCTGCTGGCGGACAAGCTGCTGGAATACCAGAGCAAGGAAAACACCCGGCTGCCGGTCTTGCAGGCGGAGCGGAAAGAGGTGAAGCGCCGCATCGACAATCTGGTGGCGGCCATCGAGCAGGGCATCCTGACGCCCTCCACCAAGGCACGGATGGAGGAACTGGAACAGCAGCGTGAAGCGCTGGAAACCAGCATCCTGCAGGAACAAATCGAAAAGCCGCCCATTACACGGGAACAAATTCTGTTCTGGTTCGATCAGTTCCGCCACGGCGACCCGGCGGATATCGCCTTTCAGGAAAAGGTCATCGACTGTTTTGTCAACTCGATCTATCTGTTCGATGACCGCATTGTGGTGAATTTCAACTATCAGGAGGGCGGCCGCCCGGTATCTTTAGAAGAAGTACTCAGTTCGTTTTTGGATGGGAATGGTGCACCAAAAGAAAGCCCCTACGGCGTGTCCCGCCGTGGGGGCTTTGCTTTTGGTTGCACGCTCGGAGGACTCGAACAGGGCGACGGCGCCGCAGCGCCGGAACCAACAGTCCAGTGGACTGTTGGTTAGCCCGCGGGGGTTTTATTTTTTGCGCACCACTCGTTAAATACCTTTAAGCGATGGAATCTGCCGGAGCGGCGGGTTCCGTTTTGTTTTTGGCCGTCTTTCCCGCACTGAGCTGATCCTGGACCTTCCCGATAAAACGATAATAAATTTCGATCCGCATGACTGGCTGGCCACCCAGAATTTCTTTTTCATGGATGACAATTTTCTCAATCAACGTATGGACCAGCTCTTCATCCAGTTCTGTGATATCGGCATAGGGGGCGACCAACGCAGCAAAGTCTTTGCTGTTTTGTGTTTTGCTTGCGGACTCCGCCAGCTGCGTTTGGATTTCTGCGATGCGTGCTTTCAAGTTCTTGGTTTCCGCTTCATATTTGGCAGAAAGCGTCTGGTACAATTCTTCTGGCAAGCGGTCGAAAACATGGTCTTCATAAATGCGCTGTACCAACGTAGCCAGTTCGGCCAGCCGGCGTTTGGAAGTTTCCAACTCCTTTTTCAAAGCGTTTCCTTCGTCTGCCTGTCCGGCTTTAGAAAGCTGCATCAGATAGTCAATATATCTGCCAGTGTCTTCCGATGCCAGCATGGCATTCCGACGAATATCTTCCAGAACGATGCTTTTGACCTGTTCCAGCGTGATGTAATGCGTGGTGCAAAACTTGCCTCCGTACCGGCGGTTGGTGTTGCAGCTGAAACTTCCCAGCGATTTTCGCCGTTTTTCATTTTTGCGGTTGCAGAACGCCATCCGTTTACCGCATTCGCCGCAAAACAGCAAGCCACGGAAAATGTTGGCGTTGCAGCACCGCTTGCGCGGCTGCTTTACCTTCACCCGTTCCTGCACAGTCCAGAATGTTTCGGCATCCACTAGCGGCTCATGTGTACCTTCCACCACGATCCAATCCGTCTCCGGCTTCCAGATGAGTTTTTTCTCCTTGAAGTTCTTGCTGCCGGTACGGAAGTGTACCATGTTTCCGATATACACCTGGTTCATCAGGATGGCTCGGACGGAGCTGTGGTCCCAAGCAAAGGGGTACTGCAAAATCCGATCCGAAACAAACTTACCAAACTTCTCATGAAGGTAAGCCTGCGGACGAAGGATTTGCTGTCTTTCCAGTTCGCGGGCAATCTGGCCGCAGGTTTTTCCCTCCAACGCCATCCGAAAGATTTCCCCAATGACCGAACTGTACTGGTTCGTCACCAGTTTATGCCGGTCTGTGGGATCACGGTCATATCCATAGGGAGGATACGCACCGGTATACTCCCCTCGAAGCGCCTTGGCTTTAAAGGCTGATTTCACTTTTCGGCTGATATCCTTGGCATACCATTCATTGATAATGTTTTTGAACGGTGCAAATTCGTTTTCCCCGACTGCAGAATCCACGCCGTCCGTGATGGCGATAAATCGCACCTTGTATTCGGGGAAGATCACCTCGGTATAGCGCCCCACCTCCAGATAGTTGCGCCCCAGACGGGACAGGTCTTTGACCAGAATCGTTTTGACCCGTCCCTGTTGCACCAGTTCCATCATCTCGATGAATGCCGGTCGGTCGAAATTGGTGCCGGAATAGCCGTCATCCATAAAGAATCGGCAGTTGGTAAAACCGTGTTCCTTGGCATACTGCCCCAAAATTGCACGCTGGGACTGGATGCTCATGCTTTCGCCGCTCATTTCATCGTCGCGGCTCAGTCTGCCATATAACGCGGTGATATCCTGTAGCTGTTTCTGATTCATATACCGTCCTTTCCGAACAGCGATTCAGGATGTTTGCCTGTTCACAGTATACCTCTTTTCAGCGGTATTGTGTAGTTCTTTTTTACAGTTCCTTCCGTGTCGCTGTCCTATTTATGGTATTTCTTTTTGCTTGTTTCCGGTGTATAATGAAAAATCATCCATACCGGAACGGTATAATGTCAGTATACGGAAGGACTGCGCAAAACACATTGCGCGTAAATTGCAGGAATTTTGAGCACCGGAGGTGAGAGTATGGAACGCGTGGACTTTTGCTCCTGTATGACGGTTCTGCGCAGATATCTGCAGGAAGATCAGATGGGAAATCAGCTGGATCTGATGTATGCCCTGTTCCGCAGCTTTTTGCAGAGTGAGGAAGCCGCCAGTTTCGATCTGGATAATGGACAGGTCTGCCGGTGGCTCAATGGCATGGCAAAAGTCAGCCCCAAAATCACAGGGTTTTACCTGACGTGTAAAGAAGATCTGCTCGCTGCGGACATCCGGGAACAGATCTTCCCGTATCTTTCCGACCCGGATATGGTGATACAGGAATTTTGTCACTTGATTCTTCAGGACCCTTCTGTGTCGGAAAGAAAAAAGCGGACCCTGCTCGAAGAAAACGGCACCGATCCGGCGCAGCAGGCAAACTTTCTGGCAGATGTTCTCTGCTTTGCCCTAGGGCGAGAGTTTCTCAAACGCGATGCGCGCACCAAGACCTTGCGGGCAGCAGGAAATCTCTCCCCCAGTATTCTGGATTTTATTTTCAGCGCAGACCCGCCACGCCCCTGCAGCTATTTTTGTGGGCGAGATGCAGAGATGGAACAGCTCCATGATCTGCTCTCAGAAAACGGAAAGGTGTTTGTGCATGGGATTCCCGGCATCGGAAAGAGCGAACTTGCCAAGGCCTACGCCAGCAGGTATCAAAAGGAATACACCAACCTTTTATATATAGCGTACTCGGGAAACCTGGTGCGGGATATTTCCGAGATGGATTTTGCCGAGGACCAGCCGGAAGAAAACGAACAGGATCGCTTTCGGCGGCACAACCGCTTCCTGCGAAGCCTGCAAACCGATACGCTGCTGATCGTGGACAACTTTGATACAGCGCCCGAGGAGGAAGCCTTTTTACCGGTCTTGCTGAAATACCGTTGCCAGATCCTCTTCACAACCCGCTATCGTCCGCGACATTACACGGCATTGGAGATTACGGAAATTCAGGATGCTGCCATGCTGTTTCAGCTGGCAGAACGCTTCTATCCGGAAGCGGCAGATCATACGGAAGCCCTGGAACAGATCTTCCATACGGTGCACGCCCATACTTTGGCCGTGGAACTGACGGCACGCCTGCTGGGCAAGGGTATTCTGACGCCGGAAGAGTTGCTGGAGAAACTGAAAGCCGAAAATGTAGCACTGCAATCTCAGGAAACCATTCACACGAACAAAGACAACCGCCCGCAAAAGGCCACCTATTACCAGCACATTCATCTGCTTTTTTCGCTGTATAAATTGAGCGCCCCACAGCAAGCTGTGCTGCGCTGCATGGCGCTGGTTCCGCCTCAGGGAATCTCCGTCCGCCGTCTGGTACAGTGGATGCAGCTTTCCAGCAGCAACACCCCGGAAGAACTGGTGGACGCTGGATTTTTGCATCCCCAGCCAGGGTATTGTCTTGTCATGCATCCTCTGATCCGGGAAATCACTCTGGCCGACGAAAAGCCTTCCGTTACCAACTGCCGTTGCATTTTGCAGGAAATCCAGAAGCAATGTCTGCTGTTGGGTGTTTCCATTGACTTCGCGCCGCTTCTGTTCCAGACGGTAGACGGTATCCTGGATCATTGCATCCGGGATGATCCCGAATATTTCCTGCTATGGCTGGAAGATGTCTTCGGTTATGCGGACAACTACTCCGATGAACCCCGACTTCGCAGAATACTGGCGGAAATCCGAGACATTCTGGAGCGATGCAAAGTCGGAAAAGCCAAGGACCATGCCATCCTGTTGGATTATACGGCGGCATTGACCGGCAATTACGACCACCGCTATAGAGAAGCCGCCGAGTTAGATCGGAAAGCGCTGGATATTCTCAACCAGCAGGATTCGCTGAACTCTACAGAACGGCAGCTTTTCTGCAATATTTCCTCCAATCTTTCCCTTTGGTACACCCGCTTGCAGCAGCCACAACGAGCCTATGAGCAGATGAAGTTGGGTCTGCAGCTTCTTTCGGAGGGGCAGGTAGAGGCGAGTCGAAACACCATCCCACAGATCCTGAACTTTTCCATCATTGCCGCAAATCTGGGACGCCCCGAAGAAGGCATTCCGTATTTGCAGATGCTGCGGAAGTTGTATCAGCAACAACAGATGACCGAAGGAAGCGACTATGCGGAAGTGACCTATCGGCTGGGAACGCTGTATCTGGCCGCTGGTCAGCCGAAGGCAGCCAAAGATTTTTTGGAAGAAGCCTGGCAGATTTTCAAGACCGTATATGCCGACCAGCCCAAACTTCTGGAAGAAAAGAAAGCCTTCTACCGCACCTTGCTGCAGATGCTTGGCGCGCAGTTTCTTCCCGATCCACAATCACTCACCTGAAAATTCCAACCGGCCCCTGCGCAGATGCGCGGGGGCCGGTTTCGTTGTATCCTCAATTTGCGCTCAAATTCCGCACAATGAGAAAACACCCCTCTTTCGTTAGAATGAACCTGTAAACAAAACAGCACCAACGAGTTCGAAATTGGTGCCTGGTTCCTGGGAAAACGAAAGGGGGCTTTTTCTATGGATATCGAAGCACAGAATCCGGTTCTGAGAAAACCGTACCGCCATACCGTGGGCCGCGCTGTTTTTGAGGTTACGGCCTACGGAAATCCGTCAGGTACGCGAACCGCCCACCAGCTGCTGCTTCAAAGAATGGAGCGGCAGTTGGCGAAAAAAGCAAAGGAGGAACAAGCAGATGAAGCAACTGAATCAACTGACTATTGTGGGGATTGACCAGGGATACGGCAACATGAAAACAGCAAACACCCTTTTTCCCACCGCCATCACCGCCTTTGATACCGCTCCGGTGTTTCAAGGAGATGTATTGGAATACGACGGACGTTTTTACCGCGTGGGCGAAGGACATAAGGGATTTGTGGCAGATAAGTCTTCCGATGAAGATTTTTATCTCCTGACGCTGGCCGCTGTGGCCAAAGAGTTGGAACTGTATCGGCTTTTCACTGCCAACCTTTGTCTGGCCGTGGGATTGCCGCTCAGCTGGGTGGGCAGTCAGCGGGAGAGTTTCCGCCAATATCTGTTGCAAAAGCAAGCGGTCACTTTCCGATTTAACGGGCATTTGTTTCAGCTGCGGATCACAGGATGTAAGGTTTATCCCCAAGGGTATGCAGCCGTAGTTCAGCAGTTGGGTACCTTTGAGGGAGAACACTTGCTTGCGGACATTGGCAATGGAACTATGAATCTTCTGTATTTGCAGGATTCCCAGCCGCAGGAAAGCCGTTGCTGGACTGAAAAAATCGGCGTCAATCAGTGTATGATTCGCGCCAAGGAAACCGTCCTGCGTAAGTTCGGCACCAAAATCAGTGACCATACCGTGGAACAGATTTTTCGTACCGGCACCGCCAAGATCGACGCAGCTTACCTTTCCTGTATTTGTGATGTTGCTTCTGCTTATGTGGAGGAACTCTTTGCCGTACTGCGCAGCTATGAATATGATCCGGCAACCGTACAGTTGATCGTTGCAGGTGGCGGCGGACAGCTCATCAAGCATTTTTACTCCTATGACCCGGCGCAGATTACTATTTTGGATGACCTTTGCGCCGCCGCCAAGGGCTACGAATATCTGGCATACCGACAGCTTATGCGGGAGGCCTGAGATGGGAGAAATTCGCACGACCAATCTCCGGCTCAATCTTGAAAAGCCGATACAGCGGCAGGCATGGGAATATCTGCAAACTATGGATAAAGCGGTATTCAAGTCCTACAGTCAGGCAGTAGCCACTGCACTGGTGGATTATTTCGACCGGTATTACAAAAAGCAGGAGGACCCCTATCTGGAAACCCGTGCCCGGGAAGAACGGTTTGTCCAGCAGATCGTAACCGCTGTGGAGCAAGCCATGCGGGACGTACTGCCGCTTTTTCTGGCAGGTTGCCTGGCAGGTATGGGGCAAAGCGCCGGGTCGATTCAGCCGGAAGCCCCAGCCTCGAAAGAGTCAGATTGCGTAAACTGGGATTTTGCGGGAGGTTGATGGGAATATGAAAACCTTACAGCAATGCCTGGAGGAGTTGGCAACCGAACGGCCGTTGCAGCCGGATGAATATCTGGACCCCAAAAGTGGGCTGCCCTGCTGCAAACGCTGTCACAGCCCCCGCCGCATCCGGAAATCGCTTTTCGGCAGGGAACGGCTGCTTCCCATAGCTTGCAAATGTCAGCAAAATGGTGACAGTTCCGGAAAGAAAAACACCAAAAAGCAGGAAAAATGATGCTGCATTTTGCCCTCAAAAAGTCCGTCGACCAATGTGATCGATCTTTGATACCGGAAAGGAGTTTCTATGACTGAAAATGAGAAAAAACTGGTACAGGCCAGGCATCGTTTGGAGGCTGCACAAGCCAGGAACCGCCAGAGAGAACGAAAGGAGCGAACACGACGATTGATCCAGGAAGGAGCCATTCTGGAAAGTTTACTGCCGGAAATCCGCGACGTGCCTCTGTGTGATCTGCCCGCAAGATTGCAGGTTGGATTGCGCAACGATCCGTAAGGGGAAAACTGTCCCGTAAGGGCGCACTTACTCACCACCGGCAAAGCCGGCGGTGGTAAGCGCGCCCGCTGCGGCGGGAGGGAAAACGAAGGAGGTGACACGCCGTGGCAATTTACCACCTGGAAGCAAAAATCATCAGCCGCGGAGCAGGACGTTCGGCCATTGCCGCTGCGGCTTATCAGAGCGGCGAAAAACTGTACAATGCATACGACGGCCTGACTCATGACTACCGGAAAAAAGGAGGTATCCTGCACACCGAGATTTTACTTCCGCCCCAGGCGCCCGCTGCCTGGAAGGAACGTCAAATCTTATGGGAAGCAGTAGAGACCGCCGAGAAAACCCGGGACAGCCGTCTGGCGCGTCAGCTCATCGTTGCCCTGCCGGTGGAACTTGCCCAGGAGGATTGGCTGCGGCTTCTGCGATCCTTTTTGCAAAAGGAATGTGTCGACCAGGGGATGTGCGCCGATCTGGCGATCCATGATCCGGATGGCCACAACCCTCATGCGCACATCCTGCTCACCATGCGTCCCCTGAATACACAAGGGCAATGGCAGGCAAAAACACAAAAAGAATACCTGTGCAGCAAAGCTGGACAGGAACAAGGCTTTACCGCACAGGAATTTCTGCAAGCCAAAACGGAAGGCTGGGAAAAACAGTATAAATACAAGAACCCGCAGGGCCGGACAGCGTGGCTGACGCCCTCACAGGCCGTCCAAAACCCCGAGTGGGTACGCTGCTCGAAGCAACCGAAAGCGTCAAAATTTGGGCGACAAAATCCGCTGTGTGCCCGGTGGAACAGCCAGGAGCAGCTGCTCCAATGGCGATGCGCCTGGGCAGAGGCCGTCAATCACGCGTTGGAAGAAAAGCAGCAGACAGCCCGTGTCACCCATTTGAGCCATGCGGCACAAGGCATAGCGGAACAGCCAACCATTCATGAAGGATACCACGCCCGCAAATTGGAAAAGCAGGGAATCTCTGCGGACCGCTGCGAACTCAATCGGCAGATTCGGGCCGACAATGCGTTGCTGCACACGCTGAAAGAACAGCTGGAAAAATGGACAGAATGGGTCGGCCAAGGTGTAGAGAAGATGGCTGTCCTGCTGGAACAGCTGCGCAGCAATCTGATCCTGCTACAATACCGGGTCCTTTCCAATGAGGCGCGGACAGATACTTACAAACGGGAGGTGGCCTATATGCGTCCACTCTTAAAAGATGTGGACGATACAAACCGACAGTTGACGGAGATCCAATTGCAGCGCCAAAAGGCACAGGCGGACAAAAAGAAACTTTCCCCGCTGCAGCTCCGAAAGCACCGCCATTTGTCTGAGCAAATCGCCGCCCTGACCGAAGAACTGGAAGAACTGCAAAGCCGCCGCCATATGTTGATGGAAAAGCTCTATTGCAAAAAGGATAGCGATGTTACCCGAAGGGAGAAAGAGCTGGCGCAACTTCCCCTGATGATTGAGCAGTTGGATACGCAACGGAACAGTCTTCAGGAGCAGCTAAAAAAAGATCTGCAACATTTTACAGGTCTTATAAATTCCATTCCCGAACCGGACCGGGAAGCCGTTATGGACGAGCGGGTAAGACTTCGCAAACAGATTACGCGGGAACTCTATCATTCTTTGCAAGCAAAGGAGCCGGAATTCAATTTTGCCCGGGCTGCCAATGCCGAAAGAAAAATCGATGATTTCACGGGAGAAACCGGCCAGATGCAAAAGATATTGATTCGGAAGCGCAAAAAGCAAACTTCAAGGCAAAGCAGAAATTCGGAAGAGCGAGCCCTTTGAACAAAGTTTACTTTATCTGAAGTAATTCTCGATTGCACTCGTATGTCACGAGAAGATATACGATCTTGTCTTGGACGGTATCATCTATAATGTCTACCCAATTCAAATCCAGGGGAAAAATCTATGCGGGGGAACACTTTCATGGGTGTTCCCCCGCCTCCATTCGAACCCTAGATTATTCCAGCGGAATGTCTAGAACCATCGTTGCGGAAACGATGCACCGACACACCGATATCTGCTCTCTCAGATCAAGGCATATTTCTCGTTGATTGTATGTAGCCAGGAAATTTTGAAGCGGCTGTTAGTACTGTGCCAAATGAGAAAATTATTACTTGTATTAATCTTGTTCAATAGCTTTCCAGAAAAATCCGCCAGCAGTTTTTTGACGACCACAAATAACATCTCTAATACCTTTTCGATCAATGCAGACAACACGTGAGGCTTCCGCAATTGTTTTAAACTCAGCAATAATTTCTCCGTTTAAATTGATTTGTAAGATTTTTCGATTTGTTATATCCAATGGTTTAATTGGTTCAATGTTTTCAATTATACTACCTACTGGGCAGCGTCTCCACAGATAGCCAGCTGCTGAAATTTTACGTCCAGCTGCTGCATCACAAATAGAATCAATACTTACACCTGCCTCTTGAGCAGCTTCTCGTGTATCAGAAAACTCTCTGATAAATTCACCTTTTTGATTATATTGTCTAATCACATTTTTATTTTTGGGTGTGAAAGGCAATTTTTCCTTTGGCTTTCCAACGAGATCATCTACGCAAATATTTAATAATGGTGCGACATTATTAATGTCGGATACCCATTTTTGTGGAGCCTCATTATCCCAGTAATCACCTGCTTTCATAGCCTTGGATCTTTCTTCTTCAGACATATATTGCAATAACTTGGAGTTTTTGAGGTGAACTAATGCCAACAGCTGAGTGAGATATTCTCTTTCGTGGTCGTTCAACTCAGTATCATTTAACAAATCTTCAGCAAAGACAACCTTAACTTTTTGGGGAAATTTTTCAGAGTATTTTACGGGTTTTTCTAACACCCAATACTGAAATTCTTCGCAATATTCATAGTATTTATCTGTTGTCTCATTATTTAGAATTGTGCCAACCCCATTTTTAGCCAAGCGTTCTTGCATAAAATACAGCGACTTTTTACATTCGATTATAGTTTTGGCAAATACCAATCGTCCACATTCAAATTTGAGATTTTCACCGTATGCAATATCAGGAATTGCATTGTTAGGTAGCCTGATTCGAGGATCGTTATTAGTGATTACATTCTTTTGTCGTCTGGCACAAAGGGTCTGACAGAAATGCTCCCATATCTCACCTATAACAATATTTAATTTAACAGTGGGAGATTGATAAAAGATTGCTGGAGATTTTCCTACTGTTCCACAAGAGCATTTTATGGGACGTAGTAGATCGTAGTCGTTTTCATCGTGCGCATCTCGACCACATATAGAATAGTACAACTCACTTGTTATATATGGAGAGTGCACATCATCAATTTTGATGGCATATGGGAGAAAATATTTGCAGATCCACTTATTATAGCATAGATATGATTCGTCGTTAGTATCCGCCAACAAAGAGAGATTCTTATATAACGGATAATTTCCTACCATTCCAGCCCTGCTGGCAAAATCAATTTCTTCCGTACTTAATGTATCAAGACTATCAGATTCGACTTTTCCATGATTGTAAATATTAGCGATTAGCAACTTTACATCAAAGAGGCAACGCTCGTTCAGCGTTTCGAGCTGATCATATGGAACTATTTTAAGTGCATTTTTCTTGCCAAGTAGTTTAAGCAGCTTCTTTCTTCGTGCAATTCGATCTTCGGATGTTTCCAATGCGATTTTTACAAACGGAGCAATTCTTTCAGGTAAAAGTAAGTATTTCTGTGCAGCAACAAGAATATCCCTCGCTTCTTGACCAAGTTCTTTGGGAGCAACGGAAATTCCTATTTCGAATAGATCAGGATACTTCACAAAAATTGACTGCAAATATCTCCACGCTTCTAAGGCTGATTGATCACTTTCTTTTCCGGCGATGATAAAATAGGATATTATGAATCCTACATTTAGGCTTTCATCTTTATTCAATTCTGATAATAGAAATTCTGCGGTTCCACCCAAAGCAAAATATTTATTTGCAGCGATTTTGCAATCTGGAATATTGCCCGAGCGCATCGCAAGAATCAGGCTTTGTATATCAGCCGAAGGCATTGTTTATCACACTCCGAACATCTGTTGGCAATTGAATGCAAGGGTTGACAATCACTAAAAATTATTGTAGCATAAAGAAAATATGAATTAAAGAGTGCCTATTGTGCCAGAAATGTTTGAAAAAACATTTTTGGCACTTTTTTGTTTTCTACTGCTTTGGTTAAAAGAATTGTTTTTATAAATACTACGGAGGTAGGGATTATGTGTCTAATAGAAAGTAATTTTTGGTATCTAAAAAATCTTTCCTATGATGGGAAATTGTATCACTATACGGATGATGCAGGATATCGTGGCATCATTGATCCGGCTGAGAATTTTGATGAGAATATCTCACTACGCCTAACCCGGATAGATTGTTTATCAAAAGACCCATTGGAAAGAAAGCATATTCAGGAAACCGTGCAAAAGGTAGCTGGCCAGCTCAAAGAAGAAGGACATTTAACAGCAGCTTTTTATAATCTGATAAGAAGTTACGCTCCTACAACCGTCGGTGCTTCCATTTATTCAACCGACTTCTTGGATTATAGTACCCACACTCCTCAGCATAGGCTGAAAAGTTTTGTGGGAGAAACTGATTACTACATCGGCTGTTTTTCAACTAATTCGAAGAATCAGCATATAAAAAGTACCTTTCACAGCACCAGAATTATTGGATTTGATCAATTGTTTTCCGCCGTGGATGATCCACATGCTTTGCAAAATATAATGCGAAACGGAATACACCGGGTCAACTATTATAACCAACTATACCCTTGCAAATCTCTAAGTGCGACATTCTTTGATTTTTACATGAAAAAAGTCCTATATCATGATGATGAAAAAGAATCATTAATCAAGGAGGCTCTTCTGGAAATTTTTTATTCTAGAGATGATTGGGAAAATCAGATTTGTATGATGTACTATCTTTATGATGGCTTCTTTAAGGCAAAAGAATTCGAACCAGAAGAGGAGGTGCGATTACTGGTTAAAGTCCCCAGGCTTGAGCATTATCCAGAATTTTGGGGAAGTTATCATATAAAGTTTCAAGACGGAGTGAAGTGCGCCCGACAGTATTTGTATCTTCCCATAAGCATGGACTTTTTAGATCAAGACTACATCCGTAATATTAAAAGTGACAGAGAATCACTTTGGTCCTCATATGTCAAATAGTTTCTGCCCTTCAGATGAAAAAAGGGCGAGCCTATCGAATAGATAGTCTCGCCTTCTTTAGTACAAACATCGGAATCACTGTTCACGTTCGTGGTGCGCAAAAAATAAATCTCCCGGGAGAGTCCCCGGGGAATGGGAAAGGGTCTGCAACTCGCCGGGGGTAGAGTCGTTCCCGTTACACAGCCTTACGGAAAACGTAGG
>JAHYZA010000002.1 GCA_019424695.1 Oscillospiraceae bacterium | reverse complement strand
TGCACATACCGCGAATTGACAAGACGATATCATCTTTCGCTTCTGCCATTCTCGTTACTCCCGTTTTGCAAATTGACAGTTCAGCCTTCCCGGGCTGCCTGCCTGATTTCATAAAAAAGCGCTATTAGGGAGAATTCCTTCTCCCAAATGGAGAAATTCCTTCTCCCTAATAGCGGCGTGTTACTTAGCGGTCAAATTTTTGTAAGTAAGCTAAAGATAATTACTGGTTCAGCAGAGCAGTGTAGGAAGCCGCGTTGTCGGTCTTAACCATGTTGATGGCGAAGGCGTCGTACTGGCTCGGGTTGCTCAGACGGTTAGTGATGTTAGCCTCGGTCTGGCCGTCGCCGCCGATGTACTCAACGTTCAGGTTCAGCAGATCGTCGTAGTTCTGCAGCAACGGCTGGTAAGTGGCGCTCAGGAAGTTATCGGCAGCATTGTAGATGTCGAGCCAGACACTCTTGGTGGGATGAGCGGCAGCGTCGAGCTGGTTGGAAACAGGGGCATAGACCTTGGTAGAATCGGTGAAGTCCTGATAGTTTTCAGCAGTGACAGCAACGTTCAGAGCGTAGTAAGAACGTTCGTCGGCATTATAGACGTAAACATCGTCGCTCAGGACGTTGCCGGCGTCATCGGGGGTTCCGATACCAGTATCGATGTCAACGCCATCCAGAGCGTTACGGAGCACACGGAGAGTCAAATAAGCCTGAACGTCAGCGTGCTGGCTGATGGTGCCGCCGTAGCCTTCCGCGATAGCCGCCACAGCGTCAGCGTTGGCGTCGTAGCCGAAAGTGGGAACGCCGTTGGCCTTGGACCAGGCGTTGAACATGGACATGCCCATACCATCGTTGTTGGAAACGACCACGTCGATGGAATCACCGAAAGAAGCAGACCAGGTGCCGATCGCGTTACCGGCGGTGGCAGCGTCCCAAGTGGCGCCAGCGGAGTTCTTCATTTCCTGAGAAGCCAGCTCGCGGATGGTGTAGGTTTTACCGTTGACTTCAATGGAGCCATCCTGCACGACAGAAGAATTGCCTTCCGTGTTGGTGCCGACCTGCTCACTGTTGATCACGCCGTCAACCTCAACGCCAGTACCAAGAGCAGCGCGAACACCGCGGGTACGGGCGATGGAGTCGTTGTGGCCGATGTCACCGATGGCCAGAACATAACCGATGATGCCGTCGCCGTTGCGGTCGATGGTATCAATGTTCTTTTCGATGTACTCCTTGACCATCTGGCCCTGCAGCTCAGCACCCTGGTTGGCATCGAAACCAACGTAGTAGGTGTTTTCGTTGAAGTTCAAAGCGGTCATGTCCAGTTCACCAGTGGAGCTGTTGGACGGCTGACGGTTGAACCAAACCAGGGGCTTATCTTTGTTGGCAACAGTGCCGCCTTCAGTAGAGGCTTCAGCGGCTTCGGAAGTGCTGCCGGTAGAGGTGCTTTCGGTGGTGGCAGTGGAACTGCCGGAACCGCCGCAGGCAGCCAGGCTCAAGGCCATCGCAGCTGCCATGCTCAATGCAAGTGCTTTTCTCATAGTTTTTCTCCTTTTGTTTTTGATTGACGGGGCTTTCGTACTTGTCCCGCCTGACACTATATATGTTAATGGAAAATGTACTCAAAAACAAGGGGAAATTTCACCGAAACAAGTATGAAAAATTATTCGAAAACAACAATGTGCAATAATTGAACGGGCAGAAATTGTGCAAATAGTCCAAAAAGAATGTCAAAAGGGTACAAGCGGCCTACTATATAATCCCAAAATAATCCCAAAAAACGGCAATTTTTTTCACGGATTACAAACGAGCATTATTTAGGGGAATCATAAAATGAAGAATAAATTGCAAAATATATTTCTGTACCTGTCGCTTGACTCATCCTACAGGCAAACGCAGCAGCTGAAAACGAATGCTGAAATTAAGTTTTTTGACAAACAAAGATGGGCCTATTTGTTTGCGCCTCCTGCGAAAAGAGGAAGGTTTGACTGCCAACCGAACGGCAACTGCGTGGACAGTGAAAACGTAAAATGAAGACCTTCAGCGCGGCAGGGAGGTTGATGCTCTGGATATATATTATTTCGCTAAATGTAAATTTAGCGAAATATAGGAGGGCGAACCAACGCGTGGGGGCACGGAGAAAATGCCTGCAGCTGAAACGGTTGAAGTGGCACCCATTGCATAAACAAACTCGCGTATACGAAAAAATTACAAAATGTAAATTGGCGTTTGTTTCCAATTACGATAAAATCGTGAAATTGACGTTTTGCGCTTATACATGTTACAATATATTTTATAAAATAAAAGAAATCCCGAAAAAAACTATCCGCCTTCCGATTTCTCAGAAAGCGGATCTAATTTCGTCGAGGTGGTATTGCGTTGAGCAGTTATATCGATACAGTTCATCCAGAACAGCACGCGCCTTACCTGGATATTCCGGACGATGTGGTGGAATATCTTCACTATCTGGATTTTGTGAAACTGCGTTCTCCGCGTACAGTCAATGGATATTATCTGGACCTTCGGGGATTTTTCCGTTTTATGATGATCCAGTGGCGGCGTTCTGACGCAAAGGAACCGCCCGAAAAGATCGATCTGACACAGATCACATCCAAGGATATCGCGAGCATCTCCAAGCGGGATATTTTTGATTATCTTGACTATGCAAGAAGCGCCAATAACGGAGCCAAGGCGCGCGCCCGAAAACTCAGCGCACTCAAAGGATTTTTCGGGTATATGTGCACACAGGTGAACAAAATCACACAGGACCCTACCGAGAATGTAAGCCTTGGCGCTCTTAAAAAGGCGCTTCCCAAATACCTGACCGAATCTGAAAGCCGAGAATTGTTAAATAATATACAAAGCGATTTCTATGAGCGGGATTTTTGCATCATCACCTTGTTTTTGAATTGTGGAATGCGCCTTGCCGAACTGGTAAGCATCAACCTGGGCGATTTCCGTGACGACACCATACGTATCACCGGCAAAGGCGGAAAAGAACGCCTGGTATATTTAAATGACGCCTGCAAGCAAGCACTGGAGCATTATTGCAAAGCACGGCGAAGCCTTTCCAAACTGGTAGACAAAGATGCTTTGTTTATTTCCAAACGGACCGGGAAACGTTTGACGGCTCGCCGTGTGGAACAGATTGTGGCGCGATGCCTGCAAAGTGCCGGCTTAAACAACCGGGGCTTTTCTCCCCACAAACTGCGGCATACAGCCGCGACGCTCATGTATCAAGGTGGTGTCGATATGCTGGCTCTGAAAGAAATCTTGGGCCACGAAAATGTATCCACCACACAGATCTATACGCATATCAACCAACAACAGCTGCGGGATGCTGTGCAAGCCTCTCCCCTCGCCCGCCAGAAATTTATTGCGCCAAAACTTTCAGGGGAAGAAAGCAGCAGCCAAGAAAGCGATCCCGCTTCCGAGGGCACTGATCAGACCTAAAATCGGAATGGAAACAAGCATTCGAACGACAAGACGACGTGTGCAGGATTCCAACCGGCCGCGCGGCGCGCCACCGCAAAAAATACTTTGGAACAGATTTCGGCTAAGCTGCGCCGAATATCCGGCCAGCCACAGGATCACAATCAGCAAAAACACGTTTGGCAGGCAGATGCACAGCCAGTAGGCGGTGAGTGATTTGATGCCTCCCAGTGTCAGGATGTTTACGGCGCAAAAGCCCAAGAAAGCACCTTTGGTGATAAAAAATAGGATCAGAAACCCAATGCCGAAGACGGAAAAACCGCACAGAAATGTGAACAGGACCTGTAAAAAGGAAGCGGCCAATTGGCTCAGAAACGACATGGGCCACGCTGTCAGCTCAGAAAAATTCATGTAATAAGAAGCCAGCTGTTCCCCGATATCACTTTGAAGAACCCGGCCATAAAACACGCTGGGAATATATCCACCCAGAAAAAACAACATATACAGAATTGGCTTTTCAAGTCCTGAAACGCCTTCTCTTGGAAAAGCTGACGGACGAGGGCGAGGCAATCTCACCGCGGAATGCTTTTTTAGGCCCCCTTTGAAGCGGGGCTTGACTGCGGCGGCGCGCATCATCGAATTGACCGGGCTGCCGCAAACGCCCCGCCAAACAAACCGCTCATCAACAAAACGGCCGTCAGTAAAAGAGAGCCGTTCTGCCAAATACCCGTACCCTGCAGGATAAAGGCCGCAACCAGCTGGCACACTGCAAAGAACAAGCCACAAAGCAACCCGCAGAGTAAAAATTGGCGCCCCATCTTTCTGGAAAACAGCAAAGCAGATAAAGCCACCCCAGCTGCAGCGGCAACACAGGAGAACGGGCGGACCATAGTAAGAGGAATCGGCGTGTTGGCCAGCAACGCTGAAAATGCGCACAGCAGCAGTACACAAAGTGCGGTGCCGCAGACAAAGGAATAAATTGCGGTACGGACCAGTATGTCGCCGGAAGTGCGCGCATTAGCCTTGCGGCTGCGAGTCCGGACGGATCGCGAAACGTGAACGGCTTTGCTTTTATTTGACATAGAAAACGCCCCCTTGCACAGTAAACACTATGCAAGGGGGCGTTTTGGTATGTCATTTACTTCTTGGCGGGAGTGTTCTTCGCGTCACCGTTGGTGTCCAGCTTCTCGACTGCAGAGATGGCGGAACGGCGGAAACGGATTTTGGTACGGTCGCTGCCGGTTTCTACAACCAGCGTATCATCCTTGTCGCTGATGGCAAAGACGATGCCGACAATACCGCCGATGGTGGTGACCTTGTCACCGATCTCGATGGAATTGCGCATGGCGGTATCCTTTTTGTCCTGACGCTTCTGCGGAACGTAGATGATCAGGAACATAAATACCAGAATCAAAATCATCGGCAAAAGGCTGATGATCATATCGCCGGTGGTGGCTTCCTGGGACAAAAACTGGATCATAACAGTTGCTCTCCTTAAAGTAACGAATTTCTTTTATTATATCGAAATTTCAGACCGAACGCAAGTGTCTGCCTAAAATTCCGGAGGGAAAAAGCGTACCGGAATCAAATGCGGGTGTCCAACTTATGCACGTAGGTATCATGGAACTGCTGGAAAGTGCCGTTGTCCAGCGCTTCCCGGATGCACTCCATAAGATGATTGTAAAAATACAGATTGTGCATGACGGCCAGACGCATACCGAGCATCTCATCGGCTTTTTGCAGATGCCGGATGTAGGCACGGGAGAAGTTGCGGCAGACCGGACAATCGCAATGGGGATCAATAGGAGATTCGTCGCGTTCGTATTTGAGGTTTTTGATATTGATGATGCCGTCCCAGGTGAACAGATGGCCGTGGCGTGCGTTTCGGCTGGGCATGACGCAGTCAAAAAGATCGACGCCGCGATAGACAGCTTCAATAATATTGCCGGGGGTACCGACGCCCATCAGATAGCGGATCTTGTCCTTGGGGGCATGCGGCTCTACTGCAGAAATTATGTCATACATGACCTCGGCAGGTTCCCCTACCGCCAGGCCGCCGATAGCGTACCCGTCCAAATCATATTCGGCAATCTGCTTCATGTGTTCCACGCGCAGATCCCTGAAGGTGCAGCCTTGATTGATGCCAAACAGCAGCTGATCAGGATTGACGGCTTTCTCCTCATGTTTGAGGCGTGCCATCTCGGCTTTGCAGCGCAGCAGCCAGCGGGCCGTGCGGGCACAGCTGTTTTTTGCATACTCATAGGTGGCGGGGTTTTCGACACATTCATCGAAAGCCATTGCGATGGTAGAGCCAAGGTTTGCCTGAATCTGCATGCTCTGTTCGGGACCCATGAAAATGCGATGACCGTCCAGGTGAGAGTTGAATGTGACACCTTCCTCGGTGATCTGACGCAGCTTGGCCAGACTGAAAACCTGGAAACCACCGCTGTCGGTCAAAATGGGGCCGTTCCAACGCGTGAATTTGTGCAGCCCGCCCATGTCGGCCACGACCTTGTCACCGGGACGCAGGTGCAGATGATAGGTGTTGCACAGCATGACCTGAGCGCGAATCTCTTTGAGATCCAGTGCGGAAAGACCGCCCTTGATCGCGGCGGCAGTAGCAACGTTCTGGAAAGCAGGGGTCTGTACAGTGCCGTGTACGGTGACAAATTCACCGCGGCGTGCGGCACCTTCCTGTTTGATAAGGCGGTAAGGCATGAATGATTCTCTCCGTATCCAAATAGTCAGTTCCAAAAAAGTGGCGGTGCAAGGGGCAATCCCCGCACCGCCTTTTCTTGCCATATTATAGAGGAAACAAGCGCAGAAGTCAACACCGGAGCGTGACTTTTACAGAATTAGCATAGCGTCGCCGAAGCTGAAAAACCGGTATTTCTCCTCGACAGCCACTTTGTAGGCTGCCATCGTCTTTTCGTAGCCGTAAAAGGCGGAAATCAGCATGATCAATGTGCTCTCCGGCAGATGAAAATTGGTGATCATACCGTCGATTGCATGCAGATCGATGCCGGGATAGATGAAAATATCCGTGTTGCCGCTGCACGGCACGATTTTACCGTATTTGGCCCATACGGCTTCCAGTGTGCGGCAGCTGGTCGTACCCACCGCAATAACGCGATGCCCGGCGGCACGTGTGGCATGAATGGCTGCTGCGGTTTCTTCGCTGACGGAATACCACTCGCTGTGCATCTGATGGTCCTCGATCTCGTCTTCGTTTACCGGACGGAACGTGCCAAGTCCCACATGCAGCGTGACCTCCGCAATATTCACGCCCTGAGCCCGGACGGTGTCCAGCAATTCCGGCGTAAAATGCAGACCGGCCGTAGGCGCTGCAGCGCTGCCAAGCTCCTTGGCGTAGACGGTCTGGTATTGGCTCTGGTCCTCCAACTGTTTGGTGATGTAAGGAGGCAGCGGCATTTTGCCGAATTCATCCAGCTTCTCGTAGAGCGTTTCGGTGTCATACGTAAAGGTGACAAACTTGTTGCCGTCCGGCATGGTTTCCTCTACCACGGCCGTCAGGCTGCCGTCGCCGAATTCCACTTTGGTACCCGCCTGCATGCGCTTGCCGGGGCGGGCCAGGCACTCCCAGGTGTCCCCTTTTACTTGGCGCAGCAACAAAAGTTCACACACAGCACCGGTGGGAACTTTTGTGCCCAGCAAACGGGCAGGCAGCACCTTGGAGTTGTTGACCACCAGCAGATCGCCTTTTTCCAGATAGCGAGGCAGATCATGAAAGACCGCATGCTCAATGGAGTCGTTTTTGCGGTTCAGTACCATCAGGCGTGCCGCGTCACGCGGGTCGGCCGGTTCCTGTGCAATGAGTTCTTTGGGCAGATCATACCAAAAATCTTTTTTCAGCATTGGTTTTCTTCCTTTTTACGTTGACAATCGATGGACAGCATACTATAATAAACAAAAACACAGAGGCGCGAAGTCCATCAGTAGCCGGTTCTGCAAGAGCCCAGCCAGGGCATGGAACGGTGAAAGGGGCCTTCGCCGAAGGTCGTACGCGGCACGTACGAACCTGGGCTCGTTGCCGAACAGGAACGGGACTGTCACATCCCACAGGATGTGTTGCGCTGTGTATATGCAATATGATATTATATTGCATCTTGTGCCGGTTTTCAAGCCGGTTTTTTTGTTATCTGTGCAAATTATTCACACAAGTGGATGGTGCTGCATAGAAATAGGAAGGGTTCAAGCGAAAGGAAGGTCCTGGTAACTATGAAACAGTATAATGTGGGCGTCATCGGCGCCACCGGTATGGTCGGTCAGCGCTTTGTAACGCTGCTGGAAAATCACCCCTGGTTTCATCTGACGACCGTTGCGGCCAGCGCGCGCAGCGCGGGAAAGACCTACGAAGAAGCAGTGGGCAGCCGCTGGCTGATGCAGACACCGATGCCGGAATGTGCAAAAAAACTGGTAGTCCTGGATGCTTCCCGCGTGGAGGAAGTTGCCTCTCAGGTGGATTTTGTGTTCTGCGCGGTCAACATGAAAAAAGAGGAAATCAAAGCGCTGGAAGAAGCCTACGCCAAGGCGGAGTGTCCGGTGGTTTCCAACAACAGTGCCCATCGCTTTACCCCGGACGTACCCATGGTGGTGCCCGAGATCAATGCGGAACATGTCGAAATCATTCCGGCACAGCGCAAGCGCCTGGGCACCAAGCGCGGCTTTATCGCCGTTAAATCCAACTGCAGCCTGCAGAGCTATGTGCCTGCGCTGCATCCTCTGCGGGGATACGGCATCACGGATGTGCTGGTGTGCACCTATCAGGCAATCTCCGGTGCCGGCAAGACGTTTGAAACCTTCCCGGATATTCTCGACAACGTGATCCCCTACATCGGCGGTGAAGAGGAAAAAAGCGAACAGGAGCCCTTGAAACTGTGGGGTAAGATTGAAGGCGACCGCATCGTATCGGCAGATTCTCCCCGCTTCACGGCACAGTGCCTGCGCGTTCCGGTGTCCGACGGCCATATGGGGGCGGTGTTTGTTCGTTTCGCGAAGAAACCCACCCAGGAAGAAATCCTCAAAGCCTGGAAGGAATTCCACGGCCCGGCGCAGGACCTCAACCTGCCCAGTGCCCCGAAACAGTTCCTGCATTACTTTGAGGAGAACGATCGTCCGCAGCCGAAGCTGGACCGTATGCTGGAAAATGGCATGGCCGTCAGCATCGGCCGTCTGCGTCCGGACACCCAGTACGATTACAAGTTTGTCTGTCTGTCCCACAATACGCTGCGCGGTGCGGCCGGCGGCGGTGTGCTGCTGGCTGAACTGCTGGCGGCAAAAGGCTACTTTGACTGAGCGATAAGGAGCGTGTCCTATGAAAAAGCCCGTCTTTACCGGGGCCGCTGTGGCCATCATCACCCCCATGCATGCCGACGGCAGCGTGAATTTTGAGGAACTGGGCCGATTGATCGAGGACCAGATCGCTAACCACACCGATGCCATCGTGATCTGTGGTACCACAGGTGAGTCTCCGGCGCTGGATCACGAAGAACATACCGAGTGTATCCGTTATACGGTGAAAAAGGTGGCCGGCCGCGTACCGGTTATCGCCGGAACGGGCTCCAACGATACCCGCTATGCGATTCAGCTGTCCCAGCAGGCGCAGGCAGACGGCGCTGATGCGTTGCTGCTGGTTACACCGTATTATAACAAGACCAGCCAGGCTGGGCTTCTGGCCCATTATACCGCCATTGCCAACGCAGTGGATCTGCCCTGCATTTTGTACAACGTCCCCAGCCGCACGGGCTGCAATTTGCAGCCTGCCACGCTGGCGGAGCTGGCAAAGCTGCCCAACATCAATGCCGTCAAAGAAGCTAGCGGGAACATTTCCCAGGTTGCAGAAGTGGCGGAGCTGTGCGGCGACGACCTGAATATTTATTCCGGCAATGACGACCAGATCATCCCCTTGCTGGCTTTGGGCGGCAAAGGCGTGATCAGCGTGCTTTCCAACGTAGCGCCACAGTATACGCATGACCTGTGTGCCAAATGGATGGCCGGTGATACAGCAGGCAGCCTGGCCATGCAGCTGAAAGCGCTGCCGCTGTGCAAGGCGCTTTTTGCCGATGTAAATCCCATCCCCGTCAAGTGGGCCATGAACCGTCTTGGCTGGCAGGCAGGCCCCTGCCGTCTGCCGCTGGTAGAGCCCTCGGCCGCCGTACAAGAGCGGTTGGAAACGGCGCTGCGGGATTTTGGATTGCTGAAATAACGAGCAGCCGACCCGTGGCAATAATTTGCCGCGAGGTCGGCTTTTGCATTTTGGAAAGGATTGAAAACCTATGACGGATATCATTATCCAAGGAATTTACGGCCGTATGGGTCGGACACTGGTAGAGAAAATTTCCGGCCGAGAAGATTGTCGGGTGATTGCGGGTGTGGACCGCGAGGCGGGCAATGTGGGTGCCATTCCGGTGTATACCGATTTTGCGCAGCTTTGCCATCAGGGTGTCATTATCGATTTCTCTTCCCCGGCGGGCGCAGTAGCCGCCGCTTCTTATGGTGCGGAACACGGCTTGCCCTGCGTGATCTGCTCGACGGGCCTTTCCAAAGACGATGAATCGGCATTGGAAACCGCCAGCCTGAAAACACCTGTTTTCCGCAGTGCCAATATGTCCCTTGGGGTCAATGTTCTGATTGAACTGGCTCGTCAGGCAACCCGTGTTTTGAGCGACGAGTTTGACATTGAAATCGTGGAGAAACATCATCGCAACAAACTGGATGCTCCCAGCGGCACGGCACTTATGATTGCAGAAGCCATCAATGCAGAAGCAGGAGGCAAATACGAGTATGTATACGACCGCTCTCAGGTGCGACAGAAACGCGGTGACAAGGAGTTGGGGATCAGCGCGGTACGTGGCGGCGGAATTGTCGGCGAACACGAGGTCCTCTTCTGCGGTCCGGAGGAAGTGCTGACTTTGCAGCACAGCGCTGGCAGCCGCGGCGTATTTGCCGATGGTGCTATCCAGGCGGCGCTATATTTGGGAAAGCAGAAACCCGGCTATTATACGATGACCGACCTTCTGCGCGGTAAACTGCCATGCGTCTGAGAAAGAACGAGATCGCAGCCTGTGTTGTCATTGCTGTGGGCGTGGGTGGGGTTCTGCTGGGTTCCCTGTTTCAAGAATCGCTGGAAAACAGCGTAACTGCGTTTGCAGCAACTGTATTGCCGGTCCCGGCCGCAACACCTGCTCCCACGCCTGTACCTACCCCCGCCCCTACGCCGGAGCCAACACCGACGGTAGAGACGGTACGATTCTCGGCGACAGGCGATGACCTGATTCATGACGGCATCTTTTTACAGGCGCGGGACCGCGGCGAAAACGGTTCCTACGATTTTTCGGAAGCCTACGAACCCATGCGTGAATTTTACACGCAGTTCGATGTGAATTGGCTGAATCAAGAGACGCTAGTTAACGATGCCTTTGAGCCGAGTGGTTATCCCCTTTTCTCCACGCCGGGCGATATTACCAACGCGCTGTATGACATCGGCTTCCGTGTGTTCAGCATGTCCAACAACCATAGCTACGACAAAGGGGCCGAAGGCATTATCTCTTCGCTGGAGCATTGGGCTTCCATGCCGGATGACGTTGCTTACATGGGATTCTATGATCTGAATACCTATGATGATTATGTGTACCAGACGGTCAATGGCATCACATTTGGATATCTTTCTTACACCGAATATACCAATGGACTGCCCACACCCAGCGATTCCGAATATGGCGTCGTTTATCTTGATGACCGGGATGTCATCGCCAAACAGGTCGCAGATATGCGCTCTCATTGCGATGTGCTGGTTGTCAGCTGCCACTGGGGTGTGGAAGGCAGCCATGAAACGACAGAATTCCAGAGGGAGACGGCCCAATGGCTGGCGGATCAGGGAGTGGACCTGATCATTGGAACACACCCGCATGTGACACAGACTGCGCAGTGGCTGACTGGTGCAGGCGGAAACCAAACCTTTGTGGCGTACAGCCTGGGAAATTTCATCAATGCGCAGTCCCAACCGGATAACATGATTGGCGCGATTCTGGATATCACGTTCCAGAAAACCACACAACCGGATGGTACCGTACAAGTCGAGATGCTGAACCCAAAGCTGCATGGGGTGGTAACGCAATACGAAGATGGATACCAGAACATTCGGGTCTATCCGTACAAAGACTATACCGACGAACTGGGCGCTGCACACGGGCTGTTTACTCTGTCTCGGGCACAAATCGAAGAAACCCTGCGCAGTTCAATTGACGAACCGTTCCTTGCTTTAGATGAATAAAACAGAAAGGGTGTATGCAGTATGTATGGCGTGAGCAAAATTCGCAGCGAACAAAATATCCTGCTCACAACGTTCCCGGGCGCGCAGTACAGCGCTCAAAGCCTTGCGGAGCATCTTGATGTATTCGCCAAGGCCGGCATTGTAGTGGATATGATCTGCCAGAGTGCGCCTCGTGGTACAGCGGTAGATTTCAGTTTCACTACCAGCTACGATAATTTTGCGGCGGTGATGAAAGCGCTGCCGGCTGCGGCCAAACAGCACCCTCCATTGGTTTCTGGCGGTTACTGCAAGATCAATTTATTTGGCGAAGAAATGGTCACCAGCTGCGGTGTGGCGGCACGTGCGCTTTCCGCCCTGGCTGGAGCAGGCATTGAGATCGTGCTGATTACGACCAGTGACCTTGATATTTCTTTGCTGATCCGCCAGCAGGATGAAGATGCGGCCCTGGAAGCACTTCACAAAACATTTGAAGTATAGAAAACAATACCCTCAAGCAAAACGACCTCCACCGAAGTCCCGGCGGAGGTCGTTTTTTATGAATAAGCAAATCAGGTGATCCGGGGATTCTTGAATACCCGGCTGGCAAGGAACGGCAGGAAGCAGACGCCGTACAGGATGGCAGAAAGCGCAATATCGGCCCAGGTGTAAACCTGATTGCTGATGTCCGCGGTCCCAGCCCAGACCAGAATCATGTTATTGTTCAGGTAATGCAGCAAAACGGGAACCCAAATGTTGCGGCCGCTGATTTCGTACCCGAAAGTGAAGAAGATGCCCAGTGTGATGCAGACGATGATCTGCGCCACAAGACTTTGCAGGGAGGTTTCCGGGCTGTAGAAAAACAGATTGAGCGGCAGATGCCATACGCCCCACAAAACACCCAGCAATAACACCCCGCGGCGCAAGCCAAAACGTTTTTGGAGAATGGGGGTCAGATAATACCGCCAGCCGTACTCTTCTCCCAAAAACGGCAGGAAGCAGAGGAAAAAGTTCGGAATCATCAGCAGCGTATTGACCCATGGAACGTAGGTTTGCCAATATGCCAGATAGGAATCCCAGGCTTCTCCGCCCTCTCCGTAGACGGACAGAAACATCATGCCGGTTTTCAGGGCAAGAAAAAGCGCGCAAACCCACAGCGCCGTTTGCACGGTTCCCTGCCAGCAAAGGCCGTATGCTTTCCGTTTTTCTTTTTTGTCGGTCAGCAGGAAAATCCATCCGAGCACAGAAGCAACAACCAAAACGATATTGATGTACAAAATCCAGGGCAAAGACGGAAGCAAAACCGACAACAGGCTGAGGATCATACAGGCCGCAGTGGAAAGTATATGTAGCAGATAGAAGCGTCTAGGCAGTGTCGGCCGGCGCGCCAGCAGATAGGCCAGCATCACACCGGCGGCCGGATACAGCATCTGCGCGTTGGCAAAACAGGAGGTGTCATACCCGGCCCGCTGACAGACGGCCAGTGGAATTCCCATCAGATACGGTACCGCAAAGGCTGTTGCAAAAAACACAATCAGTTCCCGTTTGCTGGTTTCAGTGGATGTGTTCATCTTCGTCCTCCTTCGGATGTTCAAGTTGCTCGTGGCGCCTTTGGTAAATTGCCACGATGATCTGCAGTACCACAAAACAGAGAGCTGCCGTAAATACACCGCTGAACAAAGCGCCCGGCCAATAGCCTCTTTCCGCTACGCCAAAAAGAAAGACGGCTGCACCGGCCACCAGCGAACCTGCGGCATTTGCTCCGGAATTGGCGCGGATATGGCGATCCCATATGCCGTTGCGAATACATCCTACAAGCATGTACAGGCAGGTGGCCATGAACAGAATCCATTCTGCCACCATCTCTTTTGCAGGGGTACCCATGAGACACTGTATGGCCATTGCGGCCAACAGCCCCCACCATAAAAGCCAGAATCCGCGGCTTTCCAATTTGCGAAGCGTTTGCTCTTGCATTTCATCCAACAGATTCTTTTTGGAAAAAATATTCAGCTTCATCCTCTTTACTCCTCCCAGAAAAGATCGTTCAGGGTTTTGCCCAGGACCTTACAGATGTTTCTGCAAAGATGGATCGTGGGGTTATACTCCCCTTTCTCAATTGCGTTGATTGTCTGGCGGGAAACGCCGACCGCTTCAGCCAGTGCGCCCTGAGTCATGTCTTTTTCGGCACGCGCCGCCTTGAGCTTCAGATTTTTTGCCATTCGTGCCTCCTTGCTTTCAGGTGTCGACTTCCTGTAGTTGCAGTATAGCATTGAACTTACATTATGTCAAGTATATATTACAAATTGTCGTTTTACTTGCGGCAGAGGACGTGCTGTGCTATGATACCCTTAGAATTTATGAAAAAGGAAGTTGAGCTATGAAGTACAGCTTTCCCGCGTTTGAGAATGGTTTTATCCGTGCGGCTGCGATCAGCCCGGCTTTGCGTGTGGCGGACTGCGAATACAACGCTGAACAGATCGTGGACGCCATGCAGGCATTTGCGGCGGAAAATGTTCATCTGCTCTGTCTGCCGGAATTGTGCCTGACTGGCTATACCTGCAGCGACCTGTTCTTGCAGGCACCCCTGTTGCGTGGTGCCGAGAAAGCACTCGCGACCATTTTGCAGGCCAGCAAAGGGCTGAATCTGGTGACAGTGGTAGGTGTTCCGGTGCGCCATAACGGCAAACTATACAATTGTGCTGCCGTGGTATGCGGTGGAGAACTTCTGGGCCTGGTCCCCAAAACGTATCTGCCCAATTACAGTGAGTTTTATGAAATGCGGCATTTTATCCCCGGTATGCGGGAGGCTGAATATATAGAATACGCCGGGCAGGAAACGCTGATTGGAACCAATCTTTTGTTTGCCTGCAAGCAGATGCCGGATTTTGTGTTGGGCGTAGAGGTTTGCGAGGATCTGTGGGCGCCTGTGCCTCCGAGCTGCGCACATGCTCTGGCCGGAGCAACGGTGATTGCGAATCTGTCGGCCAGCGACGAGACCATCGGCAAAGCGGCTTACCGCAAAGACCTGGTGGCGGGACAAAGTGCGCGCTTGCTCTGCGGATATCTGTATGCGGATGCGGGGCATGGAGAAAGCACCACGGACATGACCTTTGCGGGGCATGACCTGATTGCGGAGAATGGCGTGGTATTGGCAGAGACTGCGCCGTTTGCAGGAGAGGAAGCTATCACGGAGCTGGACCTGGGCAGAATGGTACAGGAACGCCAGCGCAATACCTCCTTCATACCGCAGCCCGACGGCTATACCACAGTGGAATTTGAACTGATGCCGGCGGAACTTTGTCTGACCCGGGAGATTTCGCCGGCACCGTTTGTTCCGCAGGATGCGGATGCGCGTGCGGAACGCTGCGAATTGATTCTGCGCATTCAGGCGGAAGGTCTTGCAAAGCGTATGGAGCATACGCACGCCCGGTGCGCTGTGCTGGGCATTTCCGGCGGTCTGGACAGCTGTCTGGCTTTGCTGGTCGCCGTGCGTGCCTGCAGGGTCCTGGAACGCGATCCCAAAGATATTATTGCGCTGACGATGCCCTGCTTTGGCACAACGAAACGAACGCGTTCCAATGCGGAAATCCTGTGTGAGGCTTTGGGGGTCAGCTTTGCAGAAATCGATATCACCAATACGGTGAACAGCCATTTTGCAGATATCGGTCAGGATGCCTCCAACTATGATGTCACATTTGAAAACTGCCAGGCGCGTGTACGGACGTTGGAACTTATGGACTACGCCAATAAGAATGGCGGTTTTGTGATTGGAACCGGCGATCTGAGCGAACTTGCACTGGGCTGGGCCACCTATAACGGTGACCACATGAGTATGTACGGCGTCAATGCAGGTGTCCCCAAAACGTTGGTGCGGCACATTGTGCAGTATGTGGCAGACACCTGCGGGGATGATATTTTGAGCCGCGTTCTGCTGGATATTCTGGATACCCCGGTCAGTCCGGAACTTTTGCCAACCGCGGAAGACGGAACCATCGCCCAACAGACTGAAAAGCTGGTTGGTCCCTATGAGCTGCACGATTTCTATTTGTACTATGTGCTTCGTTTCGGCTTCGGCCCTGCAAAAATTTATCATCTGGCCCGGACTGCCTTTGCTGGCAAGTATGAACCGGAAGTCCTGCTTCATTGGCTGAAAAATTTTTATCGCCGTTTCTTTGCGCAGCAGTTTAAGCGCAGCTGCCTGCCAGATGGTCCGAAGGTAGGCTCCGTTACGCTTTCTCCCCGGGGAGATTGGCGCATGCCCAGTGACGCTTGCAATGCGCTATGGATGGCAGAACTGGAACAGATCGTATTGTAAAGGGGCACGGAAATACCCTAAAGAAAAAAAGGTGGTCCAGTCGAAAGACAGGACCACCTTTTTGTGTTTAAGAACCGGTCAGTATTCTATCCCCTCCCGGGCTGGGGTGCCCTTTGTATAAGGGTGCTGACAGGCTCTCATTTCGGTCGAATAGTCTGCGGAGACCTTCATCCAGTCTGCCGGAGAACGGCCTGTTAAAACCACCTCAGAGGCCGCCTCAGCGCACATCACGGTGTGCTGTAACAACGCCCGGTCTACCAGATCATTTTCCCAAGCGGCACATGCCTCATCCAGAACCAAAAGATCCCAGGGCTGCGCTATAGCCTGGCGGAGTGCAGCGGTGGCGTTCTCTCGTGCCTGGGCTCGTTCGGCATCATTCATCAGCCAGGTAAACTTAGCGTTAGGGCAGGCATATATACAGGCTCCCAGACGGCGCAACGGTTCAATCTCCCCGCTGGTACCGTCTTTGAGAAACTGCACGATCACAACCCGGCGGTTGTGTCCCAGCGCACGCAATGCCAGTCCCATAGCGGCAGTGGTCTTTCCCTTGCCGTCGCCCCAGTAAAGATGAATCATAACGGAAACTCCTTATTCAATAAAAAAGAAACGCGTCACAATTTGTGACGCGTTTTGGAGGTGACGACCAGATTTGAACTGGTGAATGAGGGTTTTGCAGACCCTTGCCTTACCGCTTGGCCACGTCACCATAATGAGTGAAAAACCGGCTTTTGGAGCCGGTTTCCACTGTTTGTTGGAGCGGCCGACGAGGCTCGAACTCGCTACCTCCACCTTGGCAAGGTGGCGCTC
>JAHYZA010000011.1 GCA_019424695.1 Oscillospiraceae bacterium | reverse complement strand
GCCTGTGAAAATAGGTAGATGCCGGCTTCTCAAAAAAGCAGCCTCCGGGCCGAGCGCAAAGCCCGGAGCCGGAGGTTTGCTTATATGCACCATTAGCTCAGCTGGTAGCGTTAGTAGCCAATACTAAGGCTGGAAGCCACTGAACTTTTCAAAACAGGATTTGACGCTGAATCGCCGAAAATCCTCATATGCACCATTAGCTCAGTTGGTAGAGCAACTGACTCTTAATCAGTGGGTCCTGGGTTCGAGTCCCCGATGGTGCACCATACCAAGCAAATCCGAACGTACTTCTTTTTGAAGGTGCGTTCGGATTTGTTTTTTATCCGCAGTTTATGAATATGAAATAGAAAGAGCCTTGCAGAAGGAAAATTCCTCACCGCAAGGCTCTTTCTGCTTCGGAAAATATTCTGTATTTATGAAACGCCGGCTCTGTCCAGAACATGATTATTACGCCACTCCACCACGAAGGTGGCCCCGCCTCCGGGTGTATCCTGTACACGCAGGATCGCTCCGTGCAAGGAAGCAATTTGACTGGCAACGCCCAGGCCAAGGCCGAAATGCGTTTTGTCGGTCCGACTGCGGTCTCCTCGGGCAAACCGATCAAAGATACGGGATTTTTCTGTGTCGGGGACCCCGGGACCATGATCTACCACTGCGATGCGCAGACCACCGGAAGGCGGCAACTCCGTAAGAATTTCCACAGGGGTGCCAGCAGGGGAATACTCAAATGCATTGTTTAACAAGACGGCAAACAACTGCTCCAGCCGTTGTGCATCTGCGTGCAGGTCGGGCAAAGGATTGTCTGGCAGGTTAAGGGTTAAGGAGTGCCCGTGGTCACGCGCTACCGGGGCAAATCTTTCATAGAGTTCCACCAAAAAAGTGTCAGTATTGATTTGGGCCAGGGAGGTGCGCAGTACCCCTGCATCACCGCCGGCCAAAATCAGCAGATCTTCTGTCAGGCGGGAAAGCCGGTCCACTTCCGATGCAGCATGGCTTAAAAATTGAGGAGCCAGATTGGCTGTTTCTGGAGCCTGCGCCGCTTGCAGACTTGCCTTCAGCACAGTCAGTGGGCTGCGCAGTTCATGGCCAGCAGCTGCTACAAATTCCCGCTGTTTCTGCATTGCCTGGGCGGTTGGGCGCAGCGCGCGATCCACCATCCAATGGGAGAGCAATGCCAGTATCGCGGCTCCCGCAGCCCACAGGGCTGTATATTGCCAGACCATGATCCAAAGGCGGTCATGCAAAGGTCCCATATCCCGGATAATGTACAGAAGGACCGCACTTGACATCTGTTCACTGGGCAACAACATTGCGGTACAGGTGTAGGAGCCGTTGAGCTGTGTGCTGTTCAAGGAAAAGTTCACCTTTTGACGGTGCAGTCTGTCCGGGTTCAGTCCAGCAGCGACTGCCTGTTCCTTGGCCAGCGCCACCAGTGTGGTGCGCTCATCGGTAGGTGTCCACCCACCGGAGAATACAAGGGGGTGACCATTGTCCTCCATATACAGAACCAAGCGGCCAGCGGCTTCCTGACTCGCCAGCCAACTGTCACGAACCAGATTGTTCTCGGTTACAGCATCCTCAATTGCCGAGACGGTATTGGCAAACACCAGGTCCGCTCCGGAAACCGCTTCGTTTTGGGCCATGCGGCAGGTCGCGGTCAGCGCTGCCGCCAGTACAGCAGCGGTGAGTATACTGAACAGAATTGTCAGGCGGCGTCGGAGGTGTTTAAGCATGAGCGTTTTCCTCACCATCAGGCAAAAAACGGTAGCCTGCGCCTCGTACCGTCCGTAAGACTGCCCGGCTGCCCACGGCAGTCAGACGCCGCCGGATGAAACGGATATAACTGTCCAGACTGCAATCCTCAATCTCGGCCGCCGATCCCCATACGCTGCCCAACAGGACTGCCCTTGCCCGAAGCAGGCCGGGCGCACGACAAAATGCCGCCAGCAGGTCACATTCCCGGCGGCTGAGCGTCACGGTGGAGGAAGGCCCCGTCAAGGTCAGTTGAGCGGTATCCAGGACAAGATCGCCGCAGGCAATCCGGTGGGCCGCCTCATTCAGATCCG
This sequence comes from Oscillospiraceae bacterium, assembly GCA_019424695.1. GTDB lineage: Bacteria > Bacillota > Clostridia > Oscillospirales > Ruminococcaceae > Gemmiger. Next base: position 61,107 of record JAHYZA010000011.1, on the reverse strand, counting down.
CCGGCCGGCGGACCAGTGCCCGCAGCCGGGCCAGCAGTTCACGGGTATCAAAGGGTTTTGTCAGATAGTCATCGGCACCTGCATCCAGACCGTCCACACGGTCACCGATCTGCCCCAAGGCTGTGAGCATAAGAACGGGGATGGTTACGCCGTCGGCCCGGGCACTTTTGAGCAGCGTAAGGCCGTCCAATTCCGGCAGCATCCTGTCCAGGATGCAGGCATCGTAGTATCCGGTTTTGAGAAGATGCAAACCATCGGCACCTGTATGGCAGCAATCGGAGGCGAATCCTGCTGCCTGTAATGTGGGCTGTAAAACTTGGCAAAGCGCCTTGTCGTCTTCAATCAGTAAGATTCGCATGGGTATTTCCTTCCCGCCATAACCGTCGTTTCTATCAATCCAGTATACCTCTATTATATGAATATTCTTAGTCTACACAGCAAGTCTGAAAAAAACCTGAAAACACTTTTCAGGTTTTTTCCAGATTGTTTTGCTACAATGCCGGTATTCCAAAATCCACACAATTGTCGGGAGGCAACCATGAAATCTGTACATACGATTCTATCCTCGCTTCTGGCAGGCATGATGATGTTTTCTCTTGCCGCCTGCACCGCATCCGGCACAGGTGCATCCGGCTCCGATTCCAGCGCCGTCCAGACGGACGCGGTCCCCCAGGGACGCTGGGTGGAACGGCAGGCTGACGGAATTTCCTCCGGATTGGTACTCGGCGCGGCGCCTGCCGCACTGGCAGATGGCAGTCTTGTACTGTATGCCCGGGATGAGAGTACCGATATGCCGGTCACTGTCCGTCTCACCTCCACGGATAATGGCGCCAGCTGGCAGTCTGAGACTCTGGACTGGGCCGAAAAAACAGGCACGCTGGCACGCTGGGCTGCCCGCCAGGACGGCACCGTGGCGTTTACAACCACCGACTCCACCCTGTGGGTCGTACAATCGGATGGCAACCCGGTTCAGCTGGACCTGGGCGTGGACGGGGGAAATTTCTATCTCAACCAGATGGGGTTCCTGCCCGATGGTACCCTGGTGGCTGTCCCGTCAGGCGGACCGGGTGTTTCTCTGCCGGGAAATATTCTGTTTTATGATGTGGATGCCCAAAAGGTAAAAAGCTGGGTACAGGTAAGCAGCGGGAACCAGAGCTGGATGGGGGCGGGAGCCGATGCATCCGGTGAAAACTACTATTTCGGCGACAATGACATTGCAGGGATCCTGCCGGCCGGTGATGAAAGCGGTTCGTTCCTCTATTATTTCTCTTCCAACGGAGATCTTTGCCGGGCGGATCAGGACGGCACCACCCAGACGGTGCAGACAGGATTTCTGTCGGACCCGTACAGCGCCCAGGCTGCCATGGGAACGGATGGCTCCATCTGTTATGCCGACAGGACCGGCATCTACCGGCAGGCACAGGGAGGCAGCCTGCGTGAGCAGGTGGTGGACGGCACCGGCACGGCGCTGTCTCTTTCCAGCAATTACATTTCTCAGCTGTGCTGCGCCCCGGACGGCAGCTATCTGGCCATTGTCAGTGACGGCTCCATGCAGACAAAGCTGTACCGGTATTCCTTTGATCCGACGCTCTCGGCCCCGGCCAACACGCTGGAAGTCTGGAGCCTGGAAGAAAATGCTACTGTCCGTGCTGCGATACAAACCTTTACCCAGCAAAATCCCGATTGTGCAGTAGAGTATGAAGTGGCCCTGCAGGAAGGCGCCGGACTGACGAAAGACGATGCCCTGCGGACGCTGAACACCGAGCTTCTGGCGGGGGAAGGCCCGGATCTGTTGATTCTGGATGGTGCGGATCTGGAATCCTTCTCCGGCAGTGGCTTGCTGTTGGATCTGTCCGGGATGGTGGATACGGGCAGTCTCTATGATTTTGTGACCGATCGTTATACCGATGCGGACGGAAAACTCTTTACGCTGCCCGCTCGCTTTACGGTTCCGGTCATGCATGGCGCAGCCGGCACACTGGATGGCGTCTCCACCCTGGACGATGTGGCGGCCTTGGTACAGCAATATGCACCGCGCCCGGCGGAAGCAAGCTGGGCACCGCTGGACGAGTCCCAGCGGTATGCCCTGGGCTTTGACAGCGTGGACAGCCTGGTGCAGTTCGCCCTGCAGACCTCCCAGCCCGCGCTGTTCACGGCGGACGGCCTGGATGAAGCGAAGCTGCGCGATCTGATGGCGTTCCTCCAGACGGTGGGAGAGGACTACAACATGGCGGACTACCCCGAGCAGGATACCATGAGCGGTACGGCAGGCAATTTCGGTGGTCTGGATACCATCGTCTGGTACGCGGGAATGTCGGAATATGCCCAGACATCCCGGGCTGTATTCGGCTACGGCAGCATGACGACCCCCTCCTGGCTGGGAGCCACCGACTTGGAACAGCGTGCTTCCGGACAGACCATTCTGCAGCCGGGACTTTGCCAGGGCGTTTACCTGCCTTCCTGCTTTGCGGCGGTTTCCGCCAACAGCGATCAGACGGACTATGCGGGGGCCTTCCTGAAAGCCTTGTTCAGTGACGAGGTGCAGGGCAGTTTCCAGGAGGACGGCATGCCGGTGACGAAGGCAGGCATGCAGATCTCACTGGATCGCAATATGCCGGCCATGCAGGATAACGGTTATACCGGCGGCTTTGAAGAGCTGCTGGCGCAGCTTTCCACCCCCGTGGTGGTGGACGAAGCCCTGCAGGACAGCCTGATTGCCCACACCAAGGCGCTGCTGTCCGGCAGTGAAACGATGGATCAGGCGGTGGAAGGCGTAGTCGGTGATCTATCGCTGCGGTTTGCAGAGCAGGGATAAACCATGAAAAAATCTGCGAGCAATCTCCCCGCCTTGCCGCCCCACAGGCATACATGGCGGCATACCATGCCCGGATCCCGCCGCAATTCGGATGGCCGGGCCGCCATCCTGTTCCTGCTGCCCAGCCTTCTGGGGACCGCAGCCTTTATGTTGGTCCCCTTTGCAGAAACGGTCCGGCGCAGCTTTTGCGATGCATTGGGAAAAAGGTTTGTGGGTCTTGCCAATTATCAGTCGGTGCTGGAAAACACGGCCTTTCAACTGGCAGCCCGCAATACGGTACGGTTTCTCTGCACCTGTGTGCCGATCCTTCTGCTGTGCAGCCTTTTTCTGGCCCTGGGCGTGCAGACGGTGGCCAAGCAACGGAATGGCAGGGATACCCGGCGCGGCAAAGTGTTCCGCACCAGTTTCCTCCTTCCCATGGCGATCCCCGTGGCAAGCATTGTGATTTTGTGGAAGGTATTGTTTGCCAAAAATGGTCTGGTGAATGGGGTGATTGGCTTTTTGGGAGGGCACGCAGTGGATTTTATGGGCACGGAGGCTGCCTTTTGGGTATTGGTGTTCACCTACGTCTGGAAAAATGCCGGTTATGACATGATCCTTTGGCTGGCAGGGCTGGACGGAATTTCCACTGACCTGTATGAAGCAGCTTCCGTCGACGGTGCCAATGCCTGGCAAAAGTTTTTTTACATTACACTGCCCAACTTGCTGCCTACCTTGACTTTGGTAAGTGTGCTGAGTCTGCTCAACAGTTTCAAAGCCTTCCGCGAGGCTTTCCTGGTGGGAGGAAACTACCCCCACGAAAGTATGTATCTGTTGCAGCATCTGTTCAACAACTGGTTCCTGTCCCTGGATCTGCCCCGGCTGACAGCGGTCGCTGTGCTCATGGCGCTGGCCCTTTCCGGCCTGATCCTGGCCTTGCAGCGGATCTGGACCCGGGACAAATAATTCCATAAAGGAGAATTTGTGATGAAGGCATTTTCTGTTTTTGTGATTACTGCAGCTGCCTGCGTATTCTTTCTGACTGGTTGTGGGGCTGCTTCCGACAGCACCTCTTCTGTGGAGCCGGATGCGCCTCACACAGAGAGCACGGCTCAACCGACGGCCACGCCAATCATCACCCCGGCACCGGATGCGGAATCCTCCGAGGCTGTGGAAGAATCCCTTTTCGACCCGGCTTCGGTTGATTACTCCGGGGTCGTGGTGGAAATGGCGGATACAGGTTTTACCCTTTCTCCGACGGTTGTCCAGCGCCAAGGTGCGGATGCCAGCGCAGCGGTTATGGCGGAAGCGGGAACTGCCTCCTCCGTGTTTTCCGTGACGTGTACCGATGATACCCGGTATATTGCCATTTACGCAGACGGAAATGGCAGTTCCAGTCAGGCGGAGGGTTCCGCCGATATGGTGCAGGCAAAGGCCTTTGTGTATATCACCGGCAGCAATACGGACAGCGGTTTCACGGCGGATACCGTTGCCATTCTGAACCCGTGAAACCCACAGTGACCCGTGCGCTGCTCACTGTTTCGCTGGGATTGATCGCCTTGAGCGTTTGGTGGCCGCTCTGGTTTCTCTTCTTTGGAGCACTGACCCCGGCGGACGAACTGGAGGCTACCATCGGCCCGGCTTTGAGCGACGGTGCAGCCGGGGCGGTGCGGTGGCAATTTCTGCCCAGTTGGCCTACCCTGCAGCCTTTGGTTGAATTGCTCCTGGATACGCCTCAGTTTTTTGCCATGTTCTGGAATAGCTGCATCCAGGTGTTTCCCCAGCTCCTGGGGCAGCTCATCTTCTGTACCCCTGCGGCCTGGGCCTTGTCCCGGTTACGGTTTCGTGGCCGCCGGATTTGTATGAACCTGTACATGATCCTGATGCTGCTGCCTTTTCAGGTTACGATGGTACCCAACTATCTGGTACTCAATAAGCTGGGGCTGCTGGATACGCACTGGGCGTTGATTCTGCCTGGCTGCTTTTCCGCCTTTACCGTATTCATTATGGCACGAGGATTCGACGCAGTTCCCATGGTTTTGCTGGAGGCTGCGGCTTTGGATGGCGCCGGCCCGTTCCGTACATTCTGGCACGTCGGACTGCCTTTGGGAATGCCGGGCATACTTTCCTCGCTGGTCCTGGCATTTCTGGAAGGTTGGAACACCATCGAACAGCCCATGACATTTTTGAAAGATCCGTCCCGATGGCCGCTATCCCTCTATCTGGCCTCTTTCAACGATGCCAACGGTCAGACGTTGGCCACCGCCATGGTAGCCAGCCTTATAATGTTGGCACCTGCTGTACTGATTTTCCGCTTTGGGCAACAATACCTGGAACTGGGAATTCAGGCAAGCGGCTTAAAAGAATAATACAAGGATTGCAAGGACATATTTCCATGAAGTTTCGATTTCCGTTCTATCGTATTCGCACCGCGTTCGCCACGTGGAAGAACAGCGATCCCAAGCAAGCTGGGCGCCTCGGTACGGTAGTTGCATTCTTTGCCGTTATGCTCATCCTTACGCTTACAGCTCGGGGAATCGCCGGAGCCAGTATGCCCAGCGTGACTTTGGGACAGGCAAGTGCAGGCTCGATCACCCAAAGCAGTACGTCATCAGGGACCATTTCTGTGCAGGGAGGTACACCTCTTACTGTACCGGAAGGTCTGTTGGTGGCTCAGGTAACGGCCACAACAGGGCAGACCCTTTCAAAAGGAGATGCTATTGCCCGCTTTGATGAGGTCTCCCTGGAGCAAGCATTGGCAACCAAACAGGCCCAGGTAAAACAGCTGGAGGTCTCCGCCAGGCAACTCTCTGATCCGGACGAAGCAGATAGTTTTGCGCTCCAGCAAGCCCAACAGCAACTGGAACGAGCCTATTCCGATGCACAGAAAACATGGCAGGACGGTGAAGATGCGGTTGAAAAAGCACGGCAGCAGCGGGATGCAGCCCAAAATGCACTGAGTGCCCTGCAGAATCAGCCTGTTGCTACTCCCGAAAGTGCAGAGGCGGAGCGGCAACAGAAAATTGCCGATGCACAAGTTGCGCTGGATGCTGCTGAATCGGCCCTTGCCGCGGCACAAAAAAATGCGGAAGATGCCAACGAGGCAGCAACAGACACTGCGCAAAGTTATGAGGATGCTCGTAACAGCGCTGCACATACTTATAGCCAGTCCGCGGAGGACGTTGCCAAGACAAATGAGGCAAACCAGGCACAGGCTACGGTGACGCAAGCACAACTGGATATTGCACGCACGGAATTGTCGGCCTTGCAGTCATTGAAAGCGGCGAATTGTATTTTCTCCGCTCCTGAGGATGGAACACTCACCCAACTGAATCTTGAGGCAGGACAAAACAGTACGTCTGTGGCAGGACTTCTTGCGGATCAGAACGCTGCCAGTGTACTGACCTTTTCTTTGGAGCAGGAGTCGGCCCGCCTTGCCACGGTGGGAACACAGATCACTGTGAAGCAAGGAAGCCAATCTATGCAAACAACCATTACGGCTTTGTCCGATCCATCGGAAGATGGAAGTATACAAATTACCGCTATGTTAAACTCCGGCGATTGGAAGGCGGGAAGTGCTACGGTGGAAATCAAACTGAACGCAGGACAGTACGAACAATGCCTTCCGGCCACCGCAATTCAAACAGACAGCTCTGGTATGTATGTCTATTTGGTGGAAGAGCAATCCACTCTGTTGGGTATACAGAATGTACTGATTCGTCTGCCGGTAACGGTTGAGGCGCAAGGCGACGGTATGGCAGCTGTTTCTGGAAGCATCAGCGGACAGGTAGTCACCGGTGCGGACAAACCGCTCTCAGAAGGTGCCTGGGTTCGGGTAGAATCATGAAAAAATGGATATTCACGATATTGGGGTGGGCGTTGATTGCACTTGCAGTGGGTGGACTGTTTATTTTAGCGGCAGATCTTCCCGCAAACGGATATGAGCTGCGCTTTGAAGATCCGCTCTCTGCCTTACAAGCCAACTCACTCAGCAAGGCAGCAGAAGAGCTCGGCCTCAATCTCGCACTCTGGAAAGAAGATTCAGAAACAGTTACAACGGATTTGGAACGAAGTTCTGTGGCACAACGCATTTCTGTGTATGGCAGCCCTACCCTCTGCTTCCCGGCGGCCTATCTGTACGGGAGCGCACCCGGGGCTGGACAGTGGGATGGATGTGCAATCAGTGCCGGTTTGGCAGATGCCCTTTTTGGAAGTCGTGAAGTGACAGGATTGAAGCTGATGGTAGATGACGAAAAACGTCGTATCACCGGTGTGGTGGAAGGAAAAGAATGTTTTCTGATTTGCCCGGATGTGACTGCCTCGGATGCTGGTTATACAGCCGCTTCCATGGAAATTAAGAACGGAAACAACCCTCGCGGAACAATACAGAATCTTCTGCAAAGTGCCGGAATTTCGGAAAACGACACAGAGCTGCTGCCAACTGGCACATTGCGTCAGATCATAAATGCTGTCGCTTGGATACCATTAGCGATTGCTGCACTGCTCTTCCTGCATCAGCTGTGGAGACTGGCCCCTCTTGGAAAGATGGGACGTCAGGTGGCTGCATTCACGCTGCTTCTGATGGCAGCACTGGCACTGCCAGATCTTTTGGCTGCTTTGCCTCGCTGGTTGGTTCCCAGCCGATGGTCGGATATGAATTTCTGGATGGACTTGGGCAATCTTGTTCAGCAAAGTCTGATGGCATTTGTATCCTTGACAAATGCGATTCGCGATCAACTGCTCGGCACCCAAATACTTACGTTCGGCGGCTGCCTGCTGGGACTTTTGGCAGGGGCGCTGCTGCTGGGACTGAAAAAATTGCATTGAAAACCGTTGCCATCATCCATAAAAGGAGGCGGATTTGATTCTCCAACAAGGAGAGACATTATAGTTCGCTGCGAATAACCTTCTCGAACGCCTCCCAACCAATCTCCCCCAATTGGTACTTACTTAATGCCATCTGTGCCTGCTTGCGCCAGGCGTTGTAGTCATCCCGCATTTTTTGGTTGCCGGGTGCACGGGAGCAGCGCATCTGGTAGCGGTTGCGCATCTTGTTGTAAAGTTTCCTTGGCCTTGTTGGCCTTCAGCTCCTCAGCATAGGCCAGCTTGGCGGCAATGTCCTTGCAGGTGGCGCCGGTTTCCGGGTCCAGTACCCGCTCGCAATACTTGGCGCGGCTGGAGAAGGGCACAAACAGCCGGTGACAGCTCTCACAGAGGGCGACCGGCAGGTCCTGGGCACACATCTGTACAAATTCCAAAAAGAGTAACGCGGGCAGCGTATCGCTCGCGTAGAACGTGGCGGCAGAAATGCCGCCTTTTTTGTTGTCTGTGGGCCGTTTGTACCGGGTCTGGATATGGATGTCGTCCTCCAGTTTGTGGTATTTCTGGTAGGTCGGATCGCCATTTTCGGCCAGTTCTACCAGCAGCTCCGAAGGGCGCTGGCTATGCTCTGTTCTGGGGCGTCCGTCCTCGTCTACCAGTGTAGCCTCGATGAGCTGGCGCAGATCCGTTTTTCCGTCCACCAACTGTTGCAGCAAGGTCACAAAGGATTCCAATACCGACAGTGCCGTCCGGCACAGAGAGGCATCCCCGGTATCACGCTGGATAAAGACCTTCATCTGGTCGGTGTACTCCGGAAAGTTCCGGCAGAACCCTTCTATGATGTCACTGGTTAAGGTCAATTCACCGAGGTGGGACATTCTGGCGCGCAATTCATCAAATGTATAGGAACTGTCGTTTCTGTGTTCATACATAATTAGATACAGGCTATGTTTCGTCTTTTTCAGTTCCCGTTCATTGCGACGGAAGTTGGCCAGCGTGTAACCTTCCACCAGATCAAACAGGGCGGGGGAAACCTGCCGCACGGCGGTGGCAAAGTCATGGTAAAAGGAAGCTACCTGGTAGTACACACAGGTGTCAGGGGCTGCCTGACTCTGTTGTATGGTCTGATCTTCCGGGAAGTTTACGCCCCGGAATTTTTCCAGCAATGCGTGGCTCCGCTCCAGATAGGGGGCGGTATCCAGGTCCAGCACACCGAACACCAGGGAACCCAACGGATATGTATGCTGGGGCGTGTCGTAGCCCTGGATATATTCGGTGCGGCCTTCAAAGAAAAGGTACGTCTGGTAGTTCAAAATTCGTCGCCATCCTGACTCCGCGTTTTGCAAAAGCTGGACAAAGGCTGTGGCGCCTGGCTTCCAAAGGAAACCACAGACTTGACAACCATTACGACGGCGGCCCAACTGGGAAGATAGCACATTGGTTTTGGTTGGCAGCCGTATTCCAATCCCTCCCGCCGCAGCGGGCCCACTGGCACTTTGCCGGCAGCGCCGGAAAGTGTCATAGTGGGTCAGATGCTTTGCAAAGCATCTGCGTACCCCATCCGCAGCAGAACCGTACCCAAGAAAGGAGTCGCCTATCAGCAAAATCCATCGGACCGTGGTGCGCAATGAGCGCTACCGTAAAAATGCCATCTCGGTGCGGGAACGGCACAACGAACGCAAGAACGAAGTGTACTCCAACCCGGATGTGCTGCTGGAATACAGCCACAACAATGTGACCTTCAAGGCCTGCGAGGCAGCTACTTACGCACAGCAATTTGACCGGATGGTGGAAGATGGCGCCGTTTCCACCCGAGGACTGAAACCGGACGCCTACGTCTTTGATGAGCTGGTGTTTGATGTGAACACCGACTATTTCGAGAGCCACGGCGGCTATGAATACGCCAAGCAATTCTACGCCGAGGTGTACGAGCTGGCCAAGGAGATCGCGGGCGGGGAACAGTACATCATCTCTGCGGTCATGCACGCCGACGAGCGCAACCGGGAAGCCAGTGACCGGCTGGGAAGGGATGTGTTCCACTATCACCTCCACGTTGTCTACCTGCCGGTGGTGGAAAAGCAGATCCGCTGGTCCAAGCGATGCAAGGACCCGGCGCTGCGGGGCACCGTGCGGGAGACGATCATGCAGGTGAGCCATAGCAAAAAGTGGCCGATGGTCCCCATGACCGACGAGCAGGGCCAGCCTGTGCTGAAAAAGAACGGCAAGCCCCGGCTGGTGAGTTCCTACAGCCTGCTGCAAACGCAATTCTTCGAGCACATGCGGCAGGCGGGATTCACCGACTTTGAGCGCGGTGTACAGGGCAGCGATGCCGAACACCTGAACGTACTGGAATATAAGGTCCAGAAGGACCGCCAGACAGTGGCAGAACTGTCTGAACAGACCAAACAGCTGCAAGGTCAGCGGAAGGAGCTTATCTCCCAGGTAAAGAACATTTCCGGCTCAATACGCGATGTGGCGGACATCGAGCAGCGGGCCAGAACCAAAGGTGTGTTGGAAAAGCGGGTGGAACTGATGCCGCAGGCCTTCCAGACCCTGTGTGAGATGGCAAAAGTCAGCGGCAAGCTGCAGGCGGAAAACCGCAGTCTGCGGATGCAGTTGCAGCAAAGCACGGTGAGGGAACAGGAACTGCGCCAGCGCCTCCGTCGCTGTGAGGAACAGCTGGATGCAGTGCTCACCGAAACCCGGCCCTACCGGGAAGCCATGCGGGTGGCACCGGAGCAGGTGCAGGCGTTTGTGCTGGGCATCTGCCGACGCCAACAGGAGGAAAAGCGGCTGAACCGTCAGCAGCGCCGCCAGCGGGCCAAGGGTCAGGACCGATGACAGAACACATCATAAGGCAGCAGGGGGCAGCCCTGCAGAAGGGAGCCGCTACGGAAGATCGGCAGGAGAAGAAAACAGCACAGGCAGCGGCGTCCGCCAAGTACCGGGAGGACGGCGTGCCCCAGCAGGAGCTGGAACGGTTTGCCCGGTTCCTGCTGCCCAAGATCCAGGCATTTTACCAGTCGGAAGAGGGACAACGGCTGTTCGAGAAGTGGAAGAAAAGTGGTTTGAAAAAGAAGTGAGAAGAACAATAAAACCCGCCAGGGCCCAACAAGCCCGGCGGGTAAGTTGCAGAAGAAAAGTTATTCCGCGGCGCGCAGACGCTCCACCACCGAGCGGCGGGCGGTGGTATGGCAGCTGGCCAGCGGGATCAGGATGCCCAGCACCGCAAAGAGCGGCAGAGCGGCAGCCAATGGGAACAAGTTCAGCCGGTAGGTGTAGAACCAGAACAGATGTTCCAGCCCATTGCCAAGCGGCGGCCCCAGCAACAGGGACAGCGCCAGCGTCAGGACAGCGGCGCTCAGGGTATAGAGCAGCCCTTCCGTCGCCAGCATGAAACGCAGCTGGCGGCGCGTCATGCCGATGGCCTGCAACACGGCCAGTTCCCGCCTCCGAGCCGTGATGCCGGTGACAACGGCGTTGAAGAAGTTCAGCACCCCCACCAGCCCTACAATGAAGATGAGCGCCCCGCCCAACAGCAGGAACATCCGCCGCATCCCGTCAAAGCGGGCGGTGTAGACCGCCTTGCTCTCATAGTCCAGCGAAGGATCCACGGTGCCGGTATAGGTGTGCAGAAAGGATTCCATCGCAGTTTCGGCGGCATCGTCGGTGGTGTTGAAGGTATAATACATGACGCTTTGCGTGCCGGTATCCCGGATGAAGGCATCCGACCCTAGCACAAAGGCGTCATCGCCGTAGTAGCGGTAGCTCAGCCCGTTGGGGACGAGGACCAGCGCCGTGACGGTGTACTGCACATCCCGGTAGGAGACCGCCCGGCTGTCCCAGGGGCGGTCCCCGCTGGTCACGGTGTCGTTGAGTTCGGGGATGACCTCTCCGGTGTCGGTGTAGTAGTATTCATATTCGTCCACATACCGCAGGGTGACGGTATCGCCCAGCCTGGCCCAGTGGCTGTCCGGAACAACTTGACCGTAATCGTCGTCGGTGTAGACTGCCGCGATGGCGTGGCTGTCCGGGTCGGACAGGGGGGCTAGGTCCCCCTCCACCACCTTCAGCTGGTCCAGGGCAAAATCCTCCATGCCGTAGAGCTGTGCCGAGACCGGCAGCAGGCCGTTTTCGTCCCGTGTGATACCGTTCACCATCGCATCCAGCTGCTCGGGGGTGAGCCATTGGCTTTGGGCGGCACGGTAGTAGTCCTCGGTGACGAATTCCTCGATCCAGCCGGCCTTGCCGTAGATGCGCCCGCCGTCCGCAATGCCGCCCTGGGCCTGAATGGCATCGATGGTATTCTGGGAAAGGGCGGTATCGGCGCTGAACAGATTGCCGCTCTGGAATTTGGTGGCATCCGCTACCACGAAATCGGTGGTGGCGTAATGGGCCACAAACTTGTCCAGATCAAACCCGCCGGTGAGGGTGGCGGTAAAGGTGAGCAGCACCAGCGCCAGGGAGAGGGACAGAATCGTGAGCACTGTTTTGCCGGTGCTGCGGCGGAGGTTGGCCACTGCCATCCCCAACAGCGAGGTACTCCGTGCGGAGGAATGGCCCCGGCGGGAAACCCTGCCCTCGGTATAGCGGACGGCCTCGATGGGGGAGACCCGCCCGGCCATCCGTCCGGGGCGCAGGCAGGAGAGCAGCACGGTGGCGAGGGAGAACACCGCGGCTCCCACAAAAATCCAGGGATTGGCCGAAGCCACCACCGAGACGCCGTCCAGATTCTCGACCACCACGGGGGCCAGGGCACAGCCGGCCAGCCAGCCCAGAACCAGCCCCACCGGGATGCCCGCTGCGGCCAGCAGCAGCGCCTGATTGCGGATGATGCGGCGCAGCTGTCGGGGCGTGGTGCCGATGGTTTTCAGCAGGCCGTAAAAGCGGATGTCCCCGGCCACCGAGATCTGGAACACATTGTAGATGATGAGGTATCCGGTGAGCAGAATCAGCGCCAGCACGCCCACGATCAGGAACAGGGTAGTGGGGTCCAGTTTGGCGGAAATGCTGGCGCCGGTGTAGCCCCAGTTGACGCCGGTGGCGATGTAACGCTCCCCGGGAACCTCGTTCTGGTAGCCGTGGGCTTGCAGGATGGCCGCTAGGTCCTCCCCGATGGAGCGGGCCCTGTGGGTCAGCATCACATCCATCGACCAGGTGCCGGTCAGGCCATCCTCCCCCGGCGGGACCACGCCCGCCTCGTCCAGCATGGCCTGGGCCGCGGACTGGGTGACCAGCACGTTGCTGGCAGTGCAGGCTTCATCGTAGTTCCACCAGCCGCACAGCGTAAAGGTGCGGGTGACTACCTCCCCGTCCAGCGGAATGTCCAGGGTAAACTGTGCCCCCAGTTCTGGCTCCACCCCCAGCAGGGCCAGCACGCGGGTGTCGGTGGCGGCTTCGGTATCCCTCTCAGGCAGACGGCCCTCCACGGGGTCGCAGAACATCCAGTGGGCTTCATTGGCATCGCAGTAGCTCACCTCCACATGGGCTTTGGCGAAAGGCCCGTCCTCGGGCATCCCCACAAACAGCCGTTTGCCCCAGGTTTCGATCAGCGGGTCGGTGCAGAGTTCGTCGATCTGCCCCGGTTCCAGCCGCTTGAAGGTGCCGTGGGCAAATCCGCCCGCCTGCCGGAAAGATGCCTGTTGCATTCCGTCGTTGATGGACAGGGCAATGGTGAACAGCGAGGTGAACAGCAAACTGGTCAGCGCAATGGCCAGCACGGCCACCAGGTTGCGGGTGCGGACGGCGGACAGGGTTTTCAGACTCAGCCGCCGGATGCAGCGGCGGTTGGCAACGTTGAGCATATCGGACCCTCCCCTCAGCGTGCCACGATGTGGCCGTCCTCAATGCGGACGATGCGGTCCGCCAGCTGGGCGATCTCCTCATTGTGGGTGATCATCACCATCGTCTGGCGGAAGGTACGGCTCATGGTCTTCATCAGGCTCAGCACGTCCTGGCTGGTAGCGGTATCCAGGTTGCCGGTGGGTTCATCCGCCAGCAGAATGGCGGGCTTGGTAGCCAGCGCACGGGCAATGGCTACGCGCTGCTGCTGCCCGCCAGAGAGCTGCCCCGGCAGACTGTGAAGCTTGCTTTCCAGCCCCAGCGCCTGGATGATACGGTCTACGTGGGCGCGGTCCACACGGGCGCCGTCCAGCTGGATGGGCAGCACGATGTTGTCGTAGACGCTGAGTACCGGCACCAGGTTGTAGGCCTGAAACACAAAGCCGATCTTGCGGCGGCGGAAAATGGTCAGCGCCTCTTCTTTCAGGGAAAAAATCTCCTTGCCGTCCACTGTGACGGTGCCGGAGGTGGGGCGGTCCAGCCCGCCCAGCATATGCAGCAGTGTGCTTTTGCCGCTGCCCGAAGTGCCCACAATGGCGACGAATTCCCCCTCCTCCACCGAGAGGTCCACGCCGTCCAGGGCTTTTACCAGGGTATCACCGCTGCCGTAATATTTTTTCAGGGCATGGGTCTGTAAAATAGTCATGGTTGGCTCCTTTGCCTGTGATACAGAAAAACGGGTATTGCAGAAGGATTCCCTTTCTGCAATACCCAGTATACAGCAGCAATCTGTCGACGTGCTTTCGAAAAAATGACAGTTTGGAAAGAATCAGGAAGCACCGGCAAGGACTGCCTGCCGCGGCAGATAGAGGGAAAAGGTGCTGCCTTGTCCCGGCGCGCTGCGCACCCGGATGTATCCGCCCTGTCCGGCGGCGATCTGCCGGGCCAGATACAGCCCGATGCCCAGCCCCTCCGACGTCCGGGCGGCGGCGCCGCGGACAAACCGGTTGAAAATGGCACCCTGTTCGCTTTCGGGAATGCCGGGGCCGGTGTCGGCCACATCCAGCCGACAAAAATTGTCGGTCAAAACGGCAGTGAGCTCAACCTTGCCCCCGGCGGGGGTATATTTCACGGCGTTGTCCACCAGATTGTACAGCGCTTCGGGGGTCCACTTGGAATCAAAACAGGCGGTGGCCTCGGTGGGATGCACCGTCAGGGTTAGGTGTTTCTTTGCGGCGGCACGGGCTTCCCCGGCGGCCTGTTCCATCAGGTCTGCCACGGGGCCGGCCGTGGGGGCCAGCTGCAAAAGCCCGGTTTCCAGCCGGGAAGCACGGATGAGATTTTCCAGCAGAAAATGCAGCTTTTCCGCCTGCTGGCGCAAAGGAACCAGACGGGCCTGCTGCCCTTCGGAGAGGTCGGTCTCCTCCAGCAGCGCGGCGTAGAGCAGCACGTTGGCCATCGGGGTGCGTGCCTGGTGGGAAATGTCCGAGATCAGCGTCTTGACGGAGGCCTGTTCCTGGACCAGCGCCCGGTTGGCGGCGGCGCTGCCGTGGAGCAGCCGGGCCATCCGGGCTTCCAGGGAGGAGAGGGCGGTTTCGTCGTAGGATTCCTCCACAAAACCGCCGTCAATGGCTTGGGTCAGCATCCGGTCCAGCCGGTGCATCGTGCGCCGGGCCTGCCAGAAGAACCAGACCCCCGCGGCCAGGGCAGCCAGTCCCACCAGACAGAGTAGCACCGGGATCATCGGGTGACCTCCCCGCATTCCCACTGATAGCCCACACCGTAGATGGTGCGGATGGGCGGGTCGATGAGCTTGGCTCGCAGCCGCCGCATGGCTACCGAGAGGGCATTTTCGTCCACAAACTCGCCGCCGTCCCACACCGCGTCCAGAAGTTGGGCACGGGTCAGTACCCGGCCGCGGTTTTCCACCAGCAGCCGCAGCAGACGCTGCTCGGTACGGGAAAGCTCGATGTTCTGCTCATTCCGGCAGAATTCCAGCCGGGCAAAGTCAAAGACAAAGGGTCCCTGCCGGTAGAGGGGTTCTGCCCCGGCCCGGCGATTGCGCAGCAGGTTTTTTACGCGGGCCCGCAGTACTGCCAGCGAGAAAGGCTTGGTCACATAGTCGTCGGCGCCCAGTTCCAGGCCTCGCACTTCGTCCAGCTCCATGTCGTTGGCGGTCAGGATCAGCACCGGCAGGCGGCTGGTCTGGCGTACCTGTGCCAGTAGATCCATCCCGCTGCCGTCCGGCAGGTTGATATCCAGAATCAAAAGGTCCCAGCCGCCCCGCTGCAGCAGGGTGCGGCCTTCGGCCAGCGTAGGGGCCAGCGTGCAGGCGTACTGTTCCAGCGTCAGGCACAGCCCCTGCCCCAGAGCGGTATCATCTTCCACAATCAGAATGTGTTCGGCCATCGCGGCTCCCTCCTTTGCAAATGGTTTTTTCTTAGGGAATAAAATCTGATACTGCCATAAAGCGGCAGAAAATTGTGGGGAAATTATACAACAAGCGGAGATTCCAGAAGCGTTACTTCCTGCTTCGTGTCATTCAGCTTCACCTGACAGCCGATTGGCATGGTAAACATGGGATGGGTATGACAGCAGTCAAAGTCTGCCAGAATGGGAATCTGACGGCCGTTCAACACTTCTAGCAGGATTTCGTAGGGCTGTTTTCCGGCGCCATTGTCATCGAATTGTTCGTGTTTGCCCAATATAATTCCGCCAACCTTATCCAGGGCACCGGCCAGTTTTAATAACGAAAAGGACCGCTCTATGGTACAGGCGTCTTTCAGGGAATCTTCCAGCAGAAGGATATCGCCCTCTTGGATTTCGGGCATATATTCGGTCCCGAAGAATCCCTCCATCGTGTTCAGGTTACCCCCGATCAGCCGCCCGGTGCAAACGCCTGGATTGACCGTGATCCAACGGTTCGGGCAGGGCTTTTTGCTCCTGCTCTGCTCATTCCAGCTGATATATTCATCAGTCCACACAGGCGGCATTGTGTAGGTATAGGGAATGGCGCAGCCCTCCAAAATCACTTGCCGGAAACTATCATAGGTCGTATCCACAAAAGGGGGAAACTCCCCAAAGGAGGAAGCCAAAGCAGGTCCATAGAAGGTAACGAGTTCGGTTTTGGCATAAATTGCCAGCAGCAATGCGGTGGTATCGGAGTACCCCATGATGATTTTGGGATGCTTTTTCAAGTAGGCATAATCAAGGTAGGGCAAAATCGAGTTTGTATTGTTTCCGCCGATGGCGGCCATCAATATCTGCACATCGTCGCGGTACAAAAGTTCGTTGAACTCAGCGGCGCGCTCTTGTATGGAACCGGAACGGTAAAAGTCCTGTTTGCCATACAGGGCCCCGTCCACAACATGAATCCCTTTGCTGGTCAGATATTCTTTCCCACGCTCATATCGGGCAGGTACGGTTGCAGAAACAGGAGGCGAGGAGGAGAAAACACCTATTGTTACATCGCAAGATACTTTTCCGGCTTTCATGGTTACTATTAAACTTCCCTTTGCGGTTTCGCATAAGAAATCTTTTGCAGATTTAGTTCAAGTATAGCGAGTTTGTCCTGATATGGCAAACAAAATCTCTGCAGCACCTGGAGGTGTTACGGTGACGCCGGACTGATCCAGGCCCAGGTGGCGGTGCTGGCAGGGCCCTCATCAAGCAGCTATCAATAGGTACCCAGTAACAGGATTGGCTGAAACACCCCCATGCTTTTCGTTGAACAGCAAAAAAATACCGCAACAGACGTTGCGGTATTTTTTGCTCACAAAGATCCCGAGAACCTGCCGACGGGGCAGGCCAAGCGCGGTTTTCTGACAATCGTTTACAGGGCATCCTCCGAGTAGCTGCCGAACCCCTGGCCGATGACCTCATGGGCATCGCAGACGATGATAAAGGCCCCGGGGTCGAGGGCGAGCACCGTCTGTTTGAGGGTGGTGATCTGGTTGGGGCGGAAGGTGGTCAGCAGCACATCCTTGCCGCGGCCGCGGTAGGCGCCCTCGCCGTCCATCCGGGTGACGCCGAAATGTTCCGCCAGCAGGGTCCTGACCAGCAGCTCATTTTTGTCACTGATGATGACGGCCATCCGGGCGCGGGTGGAACCGTAGACCACGGTGTCCATGGCCAGGCTGGAGACATACATCGCCACAATGCCGGACAAAGCGCCGTCCACGCTGCGAAAAACTACCGCATAGGAGGCGATGATGACCAGGTCGATCCCCAGGCAGAGCCGCCCGATGGAGATATGGGGAAAGCGGTATTTGAGCAGCCGGGCGGCCAGGTCGGAGCCGCCGGTGGTGATGCCGGCGCGCAATTGCAGGCCGATGGAAGCGCCGAAGAGCACCCCGGCAAAGACGCAGGCCAGGAACTGGTTGCCCATGGGCTGAAAGTCCACGGTGGCGTCCAGCAGATCGATCATGACGCTGCCGGTGACCATGGCGCAGAAGGACCGCAGGCAGGAGCGGATGCCCTGGCGGCGGGCCAGCAGGGCAAAGAGGGGTACGTTGAGGGCGATGCTGACGACGCCCACCGGCAGCACCGGGATCAGGCGGTGGAGCACCTGGCCGATGCCGGTGACTCCGCCGGTGACGATCTGGTTGGGCTGGAACAGCCAGTCAAAGGCGACGGCGTAGAGGGCGCCGCCGATGAGGATGACGGCGATATCCCGCACCGCGCCGGGAACCTTGCGCTCCATGACAGTTCCTCCTTTCACTGCAGCATCAGCCGGATGATCTCGCGATCGGTCTCCCGCATTCCTTCCTTGCCGATGCGTCCCACGCAGCTGATGGTCTCGTCGGCGTCCTCCCGCAGGATGCCGTTGTGGGCGCCGTAGCTCTTGCCGGCCATGGCCAGGTTGTGGGCCAGCATGGCGGCGTCGAGGCTGGCGGCGATCTTGGCCGCGCAGCTGGCCTTGGCGCCGTCGCAGATGATGCCGGGGATGTTGGCCAGCGTATTGTCGATGGTGGCCTTGATCTGGTCCAGCGTCCCCCCGTCCAGATAGGTGATGGCAGCCCCCGCCGCGCAGGAGGCCGACACCGCGCCGCAGAAAGCGCTGAGCTTGCCGATGTACTCTTTCTGGTGCACCGTCAGAAGGCCCGAGAACGCCAGCGCGCGGTAGAGCTTTTCGGTGGGCAGGAAGTGCTCCCGCGCATAGACGATGACCGGCACCGAGGACGCAATGCCCTGGTTGCCGCTGCCCGAGTTGATGATGACCGGCATATCGCAGCCCGCCATCCGGGCTTCCGAGGCGGCGGCCGCGTAGGCCCGCATCCGGGTGAAGGTGCTGTCAGGGTAGGCGGTGCGCAGCATCCGGCCGATGCCCACGCCGTAGTCGCCGCTCATGCCCTCGTAGGCGATGTCCATGTTGCAGCGGATCTGCCGCTCAAAGATGCGGCTGATGCGTTCCAGCGGTACCGTGTCGGCGTATTCCTTGATGGCGTCGATGGTCAGCTTGCTGCGGTTGGTCTGCACGCCCTGCTGGCCCTCGCCGCCGGAAAAGACCGACTGCCCGTTTTTGAGGATGGAGACGATGTTGGTGTGGGCGTAGCGCACCTCGACAGCCACCGTGTCCGCGCCGCGGCCAAGCTCCACGATGAAGTGGAGCGGGATTTCGGAGTCGAGGAATTCCACGGTGCAGTGCCCGGCGGCGATGAACTCCGCGGCCTGCTGCCGGACCGGCCCGGTGACCGATTCCAGCACCTCCATGCGGCGGGCGGCGTCCCCGCCGAAAGCGCCCAGGCAGACCGCCGCCTCGATGCCGGTCATGCCGCCGGAGTTGGGGATCTGCACGCAGCGCACGTTCTTGATCATGTTGCCGCTGCACCGGGCCAGGATGCGGTCGGGTTCGGCGCCCAGCACCTCCCGGGCGCGGGCGGCGGCGTAGGCCAGCGCGATGGGTTCGGTGCAGCCCATGGCCGGGATGAGTTCCTCGGTCAGGATGGCGGTGTACATCGCATAGAGTTCTTCTGTCATGGTAAAACCCCTTTCAGATGGAGAGGATGGTATCCAGTTCGGCCCCGCAGGCTTCCAGCTGACGGCGGGGACCCAGCACGCAGACGGCGCCGCGGGCGAGCGCTTCCTGCATCCGGGCCGCATACCCGGCCACCTGGGCGGTGGTGGTGTGCAGCATCTCCTGTCGGGTGCGGCAGAGCGCTTCGTAGGAGAGTTTCTTCCAGTAATGGGCGTCGGCGGTCTTGCCCTTGTCGCGGGGCGACAGCAGCGGGTCGTTCTCGGCCACGGCGCCAAGGATGGCCCCCGTCACATCGCCGGTATACTGCTGCAAAAAGGCGGGAATGGCCCGGTAGCAGGCCAGCGAGTGGGCGGCGCCAGGGTCCCGGTAGGAGGAAAGGCTCACCAGGCCGTTGTTGCGCAGCACCATCGCGGTGCCGTAGGCCCCGCCCCGCACCCGGATGTTGCTCCACAGATGTTCAAGGTAGACCACCCGTTTCATCACCCGGGCGGTGCCGCGGTTGGCGTCGGGGAAAGGCGCGCTCCTCGCCGCGAAGGAGATGTCGGCGGGCAGCACAAAGCCTTCTCTGGCGGGGGCAGGCCAGGTCACGGCGCACCGTGCCGGCAGGGTGTACGCCCCGGCGGGCAGCGCGCGGGCCAGCAGCCCGGCCGCCCTTTCGGCAGCCGCGGGGGCATCGGAGGTCACGCTCACCGTCAGCCGTGCACGGGTGAACAGCCGGCGCATCAGCGCTTCCAGCCGTGCGGCCAGGGCGGGCAGGGCGTCGGAGCCTTCGGCTTCCCGCGCCTGCAGCCATTGCAGGCAGGCGATGCCGCCGGCGTATTCCTGCACCGCACACTCGGTGCGGAACGCCGCCCCGGCCCGGGTCATCGCAAAGGCGTTGCCGCGCTCGGCTGCCTGGCGCGCCAGGTCGGCCCGGCGCTGGCGCAGGATCTCCCACAGTTTTTCCCGGTCATTCAGGCGGGTGTCCTGCAGCAGTTCACACAGCAGTTCCACGCCCTCGGCCACCTTGTCGTTGAGCATACTGGCCGACACGCAGAAAAACACCCGGCAGCGGTCAAAGTCCTCCGCCTCGCCGTAGGCTTCCATCCGGCTTTGCAGCGACCCGAAAGCCGCCCGCAGCTTTTGGGGCAGCAGGGCAGCCGGGGTGGTGCCGGTTTCCAGCGCGCCCAGCAGTTCGCAGAGGAAGGCGGCGTCCTGCACCGCGTCCTTGTCCAGGTCCTCCGCCGCAAAGTAAAGGTTCAGGTAGGTGATGCCGTGGGTCGGCAGCGTATGGCACAGCACCGGCAGCCCCGCCAGCGTCTGTGGCACGGTGGGCAGCGGTTCGGGCCGGGGCGCCACCTCCTCCGGCTGCAGCCGGGGCATCGTCGCCAGCGCGGCGGGCGTGTCGGGGGTGGATTGCCAGCGCTCGGTGCGCTCTTGCAGGGCGCGGGCGGCAGCCCGGTCGGCGTCGGTCCAGGTGTCGGTCACCGCCCGGATGCGCGCGGCCTCGGCGGCGTCCCGCTCGGCGCCCAGCGTGTGGGAGGGCCGCAGGATCACCCGGCAATGGTGGGGATTTTCCAGCAGCACCCGCTGGAGGAGCTGCTCGAACCAGCCCTCGTCGCAGCGCCGGTGCAGCGTCCGGAACAGCGGCTCGACGCAGAGGTTTGCCGCCGCATCGCCGCCGTACAGCCAGCTGGCGTACACCTGGGTCGCCAGCAGCAGCCCCTGGGGCATCCAGCCGCCGTCGCGCTCGCGCAGGGCAAATTCCAGGTTGTCCAGCGTCGCGTGCACCCGCGCCCGGTCCAGCTCGTCCCGCACCAGGCGGGTCAGCTCGGCCCGCAGCGCGGTCTCGGCTTCCTCCAGACGGTGCTCGGGGCAGTCTTTCACGGTCAGCAGCAGGCTGGGCTGCTGCACCCCGTCGTTGAGCTGCATCGTCACGTCCTGGGCCAGGCCGCGCCCCAGCAGGCAGCGGCGCAGGGGGGCTTCGTTGTCACCGCACAGCACATCGCACAGTGCCTGCAGCGCCGTCAGCTCTTCCCGGTCACGGAAGGTCCCGGCGCCGTAGCCCAGCCCCAGCCAGTGGCGGCCGTCCAGCGGTTCCCGGGCGCTCAGGGCGTAGTCCAGCACGGCGGTGCCGCCGTCCACCGGGGCCTGCAGCGGCGGCGGAGGCGGCGGAGTGCGGCGGTCCTGCCCGGCGGACAGCGCCTCGTCCAGGATCTCCAGCGCGGCGTCCAGCTCCAGCGCCCCGTCCAGGAAAATCAGCGCACTGGAAGCATTGTACCACTGTTTGTGGGCGGCTGCAAATGCTTTCCAGCTCAGTTCGGGGATGTGCTCGGGGTCGCCGCCCGACACCCAGCGGTAGCAGGTATCGGGGAACAGGCGGCGGCTCACCTCGTATTCCAGCAGGGCATCGGGGGAGGAAAACACCCCTTTCATCTCATTGAACACCACGCCCTTGCAGGTCACACGGTCGCCGTCCAGCTCATAATGCCATCCCTCCTGGGCAAAGATTTCGGGCTTTTCCAGCAGCAGCGGATGGAACACCGCGTCCAGGTACACCCGCATGAGGTTGTGGAAGTCCTGTTCGTCGCGGCTGGACACCGGGTAGATGGTCTTGTCCGGGTAGGTCATGGCGTTGAGGAAGGTGTTCAGGGAAGTTTTCATCAGCTCCACAAAGGGTTCCCGCACGGGGTAGCGCCGGGAGCCGCAGAGCACCGAGTGTTCGAGGATATGGAAGACACCGGTATCGTCCCAGGGCTGGGTGGGAAAGCCGATGCAAAAGGTCTTGTTTTCCTCGGCGCGGTCCAGCCAGAGCAGCCGGGCGCCGGTGGCGTCGTGCTGCAGTTCCCACAGCACGGCGTCCAGTTCCGCCAGCGGGCGGCGGGAAATCCGGGTGAAACTCATGAAAAAGCCTCCTTTACAGGGTCAGGTCGGAATATTTCTGTTTCAGGACGGCCATCAGTTCCTTGTACTTTTCGCGGCTGAGGATGATCTCGCCGTCAAAGCCGTCCAGCGTGATGGAGTAGAGCTTTTTGTCGTTGTTGATGTTGATGCGCTCCACCCGTTCGAGGTTGATGATGAAGGAAGAATAGCACCGGTAGAAGTGGCTGGCGCTGAGCATGGCGTCAGGTCGTCCATCGAATAGTTGGATACCGTCACCTCACAGCCGTCGGCGCAGACGATGTACTTTTTGCGCTCCCGCCGCTCGATGAACAGAATGTCGGACAGGCGCAGCATCCGGTAGCCGTCCTTGGTCTTGACCAGCAGACTGCGGGTCTTGGCGTCCCGCTTGTACTGCAGCAGGTCATAGAGGTAGAGCACCCGGTCCACCGCCCGCTGGAACATCAGCGGGTCCAGCGGCAGGGTGAAAGCGGCCGTGGCCCCCACCGTCAGCGACCAGAACGCCGTATCCTGGGAGGGGCTGTACAGCACCGCCAGCAGGTCGGGCTTGCGCTGGGTGACGTAGCTCAAAAGAAAGCTGCCGTCCGGCGTGCGGGCGGGGTCCCCCACATCGCTGCGGATGAAGGCGGAGTCCGCATCCTCTTCCAGCAGATACCGGCTGGCTTCGTCGATGTCGTCAAAGGTCCTGACGATCTCGAACTTGTGGTAAAAGCCCAGCAGATTCTCGATCTGTGCCAGCAGGACCGGGTCCTTCTCAATCAGAACCGTCCGAATCCGCATCGCTGCCGCCTCCTTCCGTCTGGCCGTCCTCCGCGCAGAAACTGCGGAAGGCTTTCTCCGCTTTTCCGGCGTCGCCGGTGTAGGCGGAGGTGATGTTCAGCGCAAAGGGCCCCCGCACCGCCGTCACCGGCATCATGGCGCCGCTGCCCCACAGGTCGATGGCGCCGTCGTCCCGGGCGCCCAGGTAGGCATTGTACTCGTTGCTGCCTTCCTGCAGGGCTTCCAGGTCCCACCAGTAGAGCTCCAGCCCGCTGTAGCCGCGGGCCGTCGTGGCAATGCCGTCGGAAAGCGGCGCGTAGTCCTCATTGGGCAGCACCCCCTGGTCCACCAGGTAGGCCGCCAGTTCGTCGAGGGATTTGTCCCACACGGGGTTGTCGGGGGCAAGGCCCTCCTGCTCGTTGAGGCCCGCCGGCTCCACGAAGTCCGGCGAAAGCCCCACAAACACCAGCGCCCCGGCGGTGGCCAGCACCAGCAGCAGGATAAAGGAAATCGTGATTTTTTTCATACCGGCACCTCCACCCGCTGCTTGGCGGCAAATTCGCGATAGGTCGGGCTGATGCGGGCCAGTTCGTCGGGGGTGCCCTCGGCTTCCACCCGGCCGTCCCGCAGCACGATCCCATGGTCGGCCCGGCGCACCTCGTCCATATTGTGGGAAATGTACACCACCGTCGGCACCCGGCCGTCCAGCAGGCGGTCCAGCACGGCCCCGGCGGTGCGGTGGTCCAGGCTGGCGGTGGCTTCGTCCAGGATCAGGTATTCCGGCCCGACCAGCAGCGCCCGGGCGATCGCGATGCGCTGCCGCTGCCCGCCCGAAAGCCGCGCCCCGGCAGGCCCCACCTGGGTGTCGTAGCCGTAGGGCAGCCGGGTGATGAAGTCATGGGCGCCCGCGGCTTTGGCGGCGGCGATGACGGCGGCCTCATCGAGCGGGGTCCTGGCGCCGTAGACGAGGTTTTCCCGGA
This sequence comes from Oscillospiraceae bacterium, assembly GCA_019424695.1. GTDB lineage: Bacteria > Bacillota > Clostridia > Oscillospirales > Ruminococcaceae > Gemmiger. Next base: position 37,115 of record JAHYZA010000011.1, on the reverse strand, counting down.
TGGTGCCGGCCAGCAGCGGGGTGTTCTGCAGCACATAGGCGAACCGGCTGCGCAGATCGGCCAGCCGCACCCCGGCCAGGTCCTGGCCGTTCAGGGTGATGGCACCGGCGTCGGGGCGGTAGAAGCCCTGCAGCAGCTTCATCACGGTGGATTTGCCGCTGCCGTTGCCGCCGATGACCGCCGTGCGTTTGCCGTAGGGGATCGTGCAGGAAACACCCTGCAGCACGGGGTATTCGCCGTCAAAGCTGAACTGTACGTTTTGCAGTTCGATGTCGCCGGAGGGCCCCAGCGGGCTGCCGGCGTCCAGCGCCTCGGCGGGGCGTTCCAGGATCTCGTTCACATGGCGCAGACTGCCCTGGGTGCCCTTGACGGTCTGGTACAGCGTCAGCAGTTCGCTCTCGTACTGTTCCACCTTGCCAGAATAGGTGGTGAAATCGTTGATGCCGGTGCTGGCCATGTGGCCGGTGCTGATGAGCCGGGAACCGCCCACCGCGATGAACACCATGTTGATCTTCATGTACAGACTGAACAGCCCCGACTGCACCATGCCGAAAAAGACGTTGAGCAGGTCAGCCCTGTAGCGGCTCTCGATGGCCCGGAGTCCGGCCTCGATCTCCTGTTCCTCCATGCCCTGGGCCTTGACGTGCTTGGCGCAGGCGATATGTTCCGAGAAGAAGGCCGTCATGGTGTTGAGGGCTTCGTACTGGCGGCGGCTGGCGGTGAACTGCAGCCGCCCGGCCAGGAAAAACACCAGCGCGGCCAGCGGGATGGAGACGACCAGCACCAGGGAGAGCCTGCCGTTGAAGGCGATCATCTTCATGCAGGCGCGCACGAGGGCGTACAGCGACGAGAAGGAGAGGAACAGCATCTGCAGAGCGCTGGCGGCCTGGGTGGCGTCATTGGTCACGCAGGAGATAAGGTTGCTGGGGCCTTCCTCCTCCACGTCTTTCATGGGCAGGCCGAGGATGGCGCGCCACACGACGCCCCGCACCCGCAGGGTGGTGGTCTGGGTGCCGTAGGCGGCCAGCACGTTCTGGAAGCCCGTGACCAGCGCGTTGAGGATGCTCACCAGCACATAGCCGATGACGACGCCGTTGTACAGTTCCCCCTTGTTGACCCGGATGGTCAGGTCGGCCACTTTCAGGGCCAGCTCGGTGGAGGCGATACCCAGCAGGATGGCGCCGAGGAAGTACAGCCAGGGAATGGGAAACCGGGTATACAGCCGCAGGAACGGCCCCCAGAGCTTTTCTTTGCGGGCCTGCTTTTTTTCTGCCTGCTTCATCGTTTCAGTCCTCCTTCCCCGACCAGCTGGCGCAGATAGGCGTTTGTCTCATACACCGCTTCGATGGGTCCGAACGCCGCCACGCGGCCCCGGTCCATCACCACCACATAGTCGGCTTTCAGCACGGTCTGGCGGTCGTGGGCCACATACAGCGTGGTCTTGCCCTGCATCAGGCGGGACACCGCCTCCCAGACGGCATCCTTGGCCCGGGCGTCCATGGCGGCGGTGCCCTCATCCATCAGGAAGTAGGCGGAATTCTGGAGCATGCCGCGGGCGGCGGCCAGTTTCTGTTTCTGCCCGCCCGAAAGCCGGGACCCGTCCTCCCCCACCTGGGTGTCATACCCGGCGGGCAGGCTGCGAATGTAGTCCAGCAGCCCCACCTCGGCACAGACCTCGTCCAGCTCGGCATCCTCCACCTCCCGGCGGACGCCGAAGACCAGATTTTCCCGGATGGTGCCCGAGAGCATGGTGGATTCCTGGGTGATGTAGGTCAGTGCCGTGCGGTAGCTGCGCTTGGAAAACCGGCAGATGTCGTCCGCCCCGATGCGGATGGTGCCGCTTTGAGGGGCGTAGAGCCGCTCCACGAGGTTGAGCAGGGTGGTCTTGCCGCTGCCCGACGGCCCGATGACCGCCGTGGCGCGTCCCTGGGGGATGGTCAGGCAGAGGTCGTCGAAGAGGGGCGTTTCGCCGTAGCCGAAGCGGACGTGGTCAAAGACGATGTCGCCCTGCAGGGGGCCGGCGGTCTCGCCGGCGTCGCAGTCCTCCTCGGGTTCGGCCATGATGGCGGAGACCCGGTTGGTGGCGCCCTGGGCGGATTTCAGGCTCGTCCAGTAGCCGGTGTAGGCGGTGAGGTTGTTGATGATCTGGTTGGCAAAGGCGAAGTAAGCCACCCACTGGGCCAGCGTGATGGAGCCGTCGGCGTAGAAGCCGCGGCCCACCATGACGATGACGATGAACTGCAGCGCCCCCACCAGCACATACACCGGGGAGACAAAGCTGGTGACCCAGGCGTTGAGGATGGAGGTCTTGCAGAAGGCCTTTGCCCGGCGGCCCACGGTGCGGTCCTCCCGCTCCTGGGCCGAGAAGGATTTGATGAGCATGGCCTGGCCGGTGCGTTCCGAGACCGCCTCGGTCAGTTCGGCGGTGCGGCGGTTGACCTCATCGCTCAGGCCGAATTTCAGCTGCCCGGCCAGCACGCCGATGGCGACCTGCAGGGGCAGCAGCACCAGGGTGGCGACCATCAGGCGGCTGTTGTAGGAGCGGATCTGCACAAAGAGGCGCACGGTGGAATACAGGGAGGTCAGCGCCATCAGGAAGACCTGCATGACGAGGGCGCTGATGGTGCTGATATCGGTGGTCACGCGGGAGATCAGTTCCTTGGGGGCGTTCTGCTGGTAGTACCCGAAGGGCAGCCGCACGATCTTCTGCCAGACGGCCCGGCGAAGGTTGCGGTCGATGCGGGCCATGCAGATGCCGCTGAGAATCCCCGAAATGCTGCCGATGACCAGGCTTACCAGCGAGACCACCAGAAAGGGGATCACCACGCCCCAGAAATCCACGTTGCCGGCATAGAGCTGGGCAGTATACTCGGTGGCACTGACCCCCACGTTGGTCAGCAGAATATCCACCACAAGATAGCCCACGATCCAGACGTAGGGCAGGCGGGCTTTCCACAGCATGGAAAAGAACCGGCCCATCGAGCCTTTGGTCGGCTGTTTGTTTTGCATTTGCGCTCATCCTCTCTTATGGGATGGACCGCGCCCGTGGACACGGTGCGCGGTCCTGCCAACGCCTTCCGTGCGCTGTGCGCAGGGAACGTCAGTGGTCATTCCGGCCGGGGGCGTTTGGGATTGGTTTCAGACGGGTTTGTTCTCCTTCAGCCAGCGCAGGGCGGTGTGTACGGCCACGTTGCCCTCGCCCGCCGCCTTGGTGTACTGGTAGGGACGGCCGGTGCAGTCCCCGGCGGCAAAGCAGCCGGGCAGGTTGGTCTCCAGGTCACGGTTCACCGCGATGTGGGCGCTGTCCATGGCCAGGCCGGGCATCAGCACGGCGGGGGAGACGGAATCTTTCAGAAAGAAGATGCCGTCCACCGTGCGTTCTCCATCGGCGTAGGCGATGCGGAGCTTGCCTTCCTCCCGGCGGATACCCTTGGGAAAGCCCGCCATGACCTCGGCGTTGGGGGTGGCATCGGCAGAATAGCTGCGGCTCACAAAGGCCTTGCCGGCCAGCCCCAGCAGAAACTCCACCTCCTCCTCAAATTCCGGGTTGGTGGAGACAATGGCGATGGTCTTGCCCCGGTAGAGGGCGCCGTCGCAGGTGGCGCAGTAGCTCACCCCCTGGCCCACATAGTCCAGCTCCCCCGGCACGGCGCCGGTGGTGCTGACCCCCACGGCCAGGATCACTGCACGGGCGTCGTACATCGTCTCGTTGACGCAGGCCGTGAAGTGGGACCCCATGGTGTAGATGGAATCGATGCGCTCCTCCCGGATCTCCAGCCCCATGGCGTCGATCTGGTCCTGGAGGCACTTCTGGAAGTCCTGCCCCCGGATGCGGCACAGACCGGGATAGTTGGCAATCTCGGAGGCCTGGGCAATCTTGGGGCTCAGAGCCCGGCTGCCGAACCAGAGAAAATCCAGCCCCCGGGCGGCAGCGGTGAGGGCGGCGGAGATCCCGGCCGGGCCGCTGCCCACGATCAGCAAGTCTTTCATCAGAACAGATACCCCGCAATCATCTCCCGCAGTTTGTCGGCGGGGATCACGCCCAGGTGGCTCTCCACAAACTTGCCGTCCTTGTAGAAGCGGACGGTGGGCACGGCGTGGATCTCAAACCGTTCCCCCAGGCTGGGCTCGGCGGTGGTATTCACCTTGACGATGTTCACAAAGGGCAGCTCGGCGGCGGTGTCCTCCAGCACCTTGCTGAACACCTTGCAGGGACCGCAGTGGTCCGAGAAAAAGTCCACGATCACAAAGTCCTGGGCCACCAGGGAATCAAAGGTTTCGGCGGTTGCATACTGAATGGCCATGATTAGTCCTCCCAATAAAGATGTTTGCGGATGTAGTCCGATACGGCGTCATAGTAGTGGACGCGGTACTGGATGGCTGCGTAGTATTCGTAGGAATAGGCGGGACGGTAGTCCTCGGCGGTGTAGTGCCAGGCCCCGGCAGATTCCTTCAGGAAGGTCTCGTACCCTTCCCGGCTCACCGTGAAGCCGTCGGTCTCGGCCAGCTTGCGGCCCATCAGCATCTGCCAGGTGTTCTGCCAGGCATCCCGCTGCAGCATCGCCACCAGCTCGTAGTAGCTTTTCACCGGGATGCGCCCCGCAAAGTCCTGGGCGGTCATAGTCTTCAGGTCCATCCCGTCCAGCCGGGAGATGACTGCCAGCCGGTTGAGGTCCCAGTCCACCGTCTGCTGCCAGTCCGCCTCGTCGATGAGCACCTCGCTGCGCTCCCGCACCGCCTGGAACACCGCCTCGATGACCTCGTAGCTGTCGTTGTCGAACTGCTCGTCCAGGGCCTGGTTCACCAGGTAGGCCCGGTACTGGTCCACCGTCTGCACGCCGTCCAGGCCCAGGGCTGCCACCATCCGGTCCTCCAGCGGCGGCACATGCGGTTTCCGGATGCCCAGCACTGTTACCGTCACCTGGCTGCCCCGGCAGCAAAGGGTCTGCACGGTGCCCACCCGGGCGCCCACCAGCCTGGCTTCCTCGTTTTTGTCCAGCAGTCCGGCGCCCACCGTGATCTTTGCCTCGGGGCGCTGGAAGCGGGCATCGGCGGATTCCATCCGGCAGGTGACCACATCCCCGGCGGAGGCTTCGTTCCCCTCCTCCCAGGTGATGTAGGGGTAGACCGCCCGGTCCAGCTCCTTCTGCAGTTTGGCCTCGTCGATCCTGGCGCGGCGCTTGAAGGGGGTGATGTCCACCTGTTCAAAGGGGAACATCGAGAGTACTTTGGATCGCAAAATGTTTGCCTCCCATCTGTCATACCTTATATTTATTAGTATAGTATACAGATTCCCGCGGAAGGCTACAATGAAAGGTGCAGAATCTGCCGGAATTGCGGTCGGATCTGCCGGATTTTGGGCAGAAATGGCAAGTGTCTGATAGCAGGTATGACTTTTCATACAAAAGCAAGAGCCGAAAGGGCAGGGGAGTCATGCTTCGCAAATAGACAATAACCGGAAGCAGCCACGGCATGGTGCCGTGGCTGTTTCCGGTCAGGAAGAGCTGTTGCTTTTTGTATCAGGCCGTGGAAGTCATCCAGCATGGATTGCAGCGTGATGCTTTCCATGGTGTTCCTGACGGCGTCCTCGATTTTATGGTAGGGCTTTTGCAGCACCTGGCGGATGTTTTGTGCCACCGGGCAGGAGCGCCCCTGGCAGGGATGAATCCCGATGAGGGAGGTCACCCCTGCCGGCTCCAGGGAGACATAGATCTGGTAGAGGGTGATTTTGGCGGGATCGGCGCAGAGCTCCGCACCGCCGGTGCCCCGGGGTACCGTGATGAGCCCTGCCTTTTTCAATGCGCTGAGAATATTGTGGATCACCACGGGATTGCACCCTGTGCTTTCCGCCAGCAGCGTGCTGGTCACTTTGGCAACCCCTTTTGCTTCGTGGATAAAAATCAGGCAGTGCACCGCAACGGAACATTTCATGCTGATCTGTATAGTGCGTGTAAATCCTTTCCTGAAAAGGTGATTTTTTCTGATGTAATTCTTGACATTACATCTTGCGCGTGCTACACTGTGGAAGATGTAAATAAAGATGTTACATCTGCCATTGTACTGATTCTTACAAAAAAAGCAAGAGAAATTCCTTATAGAAAGAGGTCTTCCATGAAAGCAGTCCAGATCGATCGCTACGCCAAAACCATCCATACCGTCCTGCGTGACATACCCATCCCTCCAATTTCCGATTCCGAAGTGCTGATCCAGGTTAAAGCGGCAGCGGTCAACCCGGTGGATCTTTTGATACTGACGGGAAGTGTCAAACTGATCCAGGGGTACTCCATGCCCCTGACCCTGGGCAATGAGTGCGCCGGGATCGTGGAGCAGGTGGGCCGCAAGGTGCAGGGGGTTCAGAAAGGGGACAAAGTCTATACCCGCCTGCCCCTTGATAAAATCGGTGCCTTTGCGGAATATGTGGCGGTGGACGAAAAGGAGATCGCTAAAATGCCCGCGGGGTACGATTTTGCCACGGCTGCGGCCATTCCGCTGACCGGTCTGACCGCCTGGCAGGCACTCACCGAGGAACTGGAGGCCAAGCCCGGCCAAAGGATTCTGATTCCCGGCGGGTCGGGCAGTTTTGGGCAGATGGCCGTGCCCCTGGCCAAGGCCCTGGGGCTGCACGTTCTGGTCACGGGCAACGCACGGGCGAAGGATCAGTTTGTGGCCATGGGGGTGGAGCGGTATCTTGACTACCAACAGGAAAATTACTGGGAGCAGCTGTCCGGCCTGGATGGGGTGATTGATACATTGGGACCGACAGAGTTCCACCACGAACTGGCAGTGCTGAAAAAAGGGGGACGCCTGGTCAGCCTGCGCACCGGACCCAACAAGGCATTTGCCGGGGCCAGGCAATTTCCAAGCTGGAAAAAGCAGCTCTTCGCCTTGGCAGGCCGGAAATACGACAAGGCTGCCCGAAAGCAGGGGAAGGAATACCGGTTCGTTTTTGTCCGTTCTGACGGCGCACAGCTGCGAAAAATCACCGAAATCGTGGAACAACAGCAGATCAAACCGGCCGTGGATGACCGGATCTTTTCCCTGGAGCAGGCAAATGAGGCCCTGCAGCTGGTGGCAAAAGGACCGCTTCGCGGCAAAGTGATGATTCAGATGTAAAGGAGGCATACCGGTGAAGCTACCCATTCCCATTGTACAGACCATTGAGAAACGGCACAGTGTGCGCACCTTTGAGGAGAGGACCCTTTCCCCGCAGGACCGGGCTGCCCTGGTGGCGTGCATGGATCAGCTGGACAATCCCTTTGGCGTTCCGGTTCACGAATATATCCTCGATAAGAAAGTAGACGCCGCAGGGGAAAAACTGGGAACCTATGGCGTAATCAAGGGGGCCAGTACCTTTCTGGGCGTTTCCATCCCCAAAACCAGGCTGGCCACGCTGGCCGCTGGATATGAATTTGAAAACCTGCTGCTGTATGCCACCCATCTTGGGCTGGGTACGGTGTGGTTGGCCGCCACCTTTCAACGGGAACATTTCGCGGCGGTCATGGGCATTCCCAGGGAAGAACTCTTCCCGGCCATCTCTCCGGTAGGATATCCCGCGGCCAAGCGCAGCCTGGCGGAAACCCTCATGCGCTCCTCCATGAAATCCTCCGCCCGCAAACCTTGGAAAGAATTGTTCTTTCAGGAGGGATTCCACACGCCGCTCACCACTACCGAAGCCGGACCCTACGCCCAGCCCCTGGAAATGGTGCGGCTGGCGCCGTCTGCCACCAACGCGCAGCCATGGCGGGTGTGCAAAGAAGGGGAGATGTATCATTTCTACGCGTGGTATAAGCCGGGCCTCCCTGAGCCAGAGCAGCTGATCAAGCAGGTGGATCTGGGCATTGCTCTGTGCCACTTCCATCAGACTGCCCTGGAACTGGGCCTGACCGGCACCTTTGTATCGGTACCTCCGGCAGACAGAGATCTGCCCGATGCCCTGCATTACATCCTGTCCTGGCAAGTTGGAAAAAGAATCTGAAGAAAGGAGATCTTCGTATGAAACTCTATAACATGGTGTTCAGCCCTACGGGAGGCACGCAACGGGCGGCAGCCCTGCTGACAAAGGCGATGGACGGGGAAGCGGCTCTGATTGACCTCACCGACAGCGAACAGAATTTTTCTGCCATCCGGCTGGCCCAGAAGGATGTGGCAATCATTGCAGTGCCGTCCTATGGGGGACGTGTCCCGGCGGTGGCCGTGGAAAGGCTGACCGCCATGCACGGTCAGGGCGCACGGGCAGTACTAGTCTGCGTGTACGGCAACCGTGCCTACGAGGATACTCTGGTGGAACTGGAGGACGCTGCTCAAAAAGCAGATTTCCGGGTCATCGCCGCCGTGGCGGCGGTGGCAGAACACTCCATCGTCCGTCAGTTTGCCAGCGGTCGGCCGGATGCAGAGGACGCCGCGCAGCTTACCGCCTTTGCCCGGGAAATTCAGAAAAAACTTTCTGCGAATGACTTGTCGGAGCCGAACCTTCCTGGCAAGCGTCCCTACAAAAAAGCCGGCGGTACCGGTATAGTGCCCAAGGCCACCAGGGCATGCAACCGCTGCGGTGTTTGTGCCGCGGTATGTCCGGTACAGGCCATCCACAAAGAAGATCCCACGAAAGTGGACGAAAAAGCGTGCATCTCCTGTATGCGCTGTGTTTCCGTATGCCCGCAGACGGCCCGTAAAGTCAATCCGCTCCTGCAGTCTGCGGCCGGCCTGATGCTTAAAAAGGTGTGCACCGGGAGGAAGGAATGTGAATTGTTTCTTTGAGATGAAGACAACACAGCAGGCGTAGGAAAGGAGATTTCCGTTCTCGTCAAGGATGCGGATATGCACGGCCCCGGAAACCTCGAGAGGCTTTATTGCCATTCGAAAATCATAAAAACAGTGCCCGCCTTTTTAGGCGGGCACTGTTGGCTTATAGGGCTGTTTGGGCAAAAAAGAAAATTTGAAAAGCACTTGCATATTGCTCAAAAGAAGAACCGACAGGATGTGACCGCAGGCACCGGGCTGCGCGTGTTGCGCAAGAACGCAGAACGGCCCCAGGTCCAGCTAACGGTGCCGGCTGCCATCAACCGGCATGAAATTGACCGAAAGGCGGCTTGCAGGGAGCGGGCCGCAACATGTATACTGGAAACAGAATCCTTGGATGAAACAGCTGTAAAGAGAGGCGACGTCATGAAACCATCCAGAGCCATTCTGATCCCCCTTGTGCCGGTATTTCTGTTGGTGCTGATCCTTGCGGGATATGCAGCCGCGCAGCCCCGTGGGGGTGAACCGGAAAACGCCGAAAAGAATTATCGCCCGGCTGTACGGTACGAGGATGAACTGTACCTGTACATCAGCCGACCACCGTTCGGAGAGGTAGAGCGGGAATCTCTTTGCTATGTGGCCACCTTGGCCGAGGATGTTCCTTCCAACCAACTGCCCACCGAGAATCTGCAGTCCTGCGATTGCCCGGAACTTGTGAACGGCGACATCTATCGTGCGGAGGAACACCCGGAGTATCTGTTTGTCCATAACGCGGAGGAGGATCGGATGGTGGTTTTTGTGTCGGAATCCGCGCGGTTCTGACGGCGGCTGTACCCACCTGACATTACGCACAACTTTTGTTACAACTGGCTGTATATTCTGCCACTTGCCGGAGGGCTGCAACGGCGGTACACTGGAACTATCCTAGTACAAGGCGGTGAAGTGTATGAAACTATGGCAGGGTATTGTGCTGCTTGTGGTGTATAGCTGGCTGGGCTACTTTCCGGCCAAAGCGCTGGGCATCCCCTGGGATGTACGCAGCCGGTTCTTTGTGGGGGTACTCACCCTGGTACTGGCTGCAGTGCTCCTGGTACGTCTGCCGCCCGACCGCCGGAGAGCTATCTTCCGGGTGCGGCGGCCACTGCTCCCCTGGACAGCGGCTCTACTGGCGGGAATGCTGCTGTTTTCCCAACTATCCGTCCTGCTGGCAATGCTGTTTGCCTCTGACGCGGACGCCAAAGCCCTGATGGACGGCACCCTGCCTTTTCAGGTGCTGGCCATTGCCGTGCTGGGCCCCATCTGCGAGGAACTGATCTACCGCGGCGGACTGACCCAGGGCCTTTGCGCCAGAATCCCCTGGAAAGCGGGTATTCTCCTTTCGGCGATGGCCTTCGTGATCGGGCATCCGTGGTTTCAGATCCCCCAGACTTTGCTTATCGGTGTAGTGCTGGGGTATTTGTGCTGGTACACCGGGTCCCTGGGCTACGGCATCCTGATCCATATATTGTTTAACGGACTTCTTTTTGTCTACCCCAGCAGTGCTGCCCTGATGGAATGGAACCGGGCGGTGGCGATCCTTCTTTCACTGGTGGTCGTTGCCGCCGGGCTGGCACTGACTCTCTGGGCGCTGCGGGGTTTTACCCGCTGCGCCGACCGGCTGCAAGCCACCAAATAACATGTTTCTGCCGCCCCCGGAGGAGGCACTTATGAAAAGCAAACGTTGATGGATCGTCTGTGCAGTTGTAATGGCAGTATGCTGTGGGATGCTTATTGTGTCCCGCTGGCCGGTGAATTCCGGCCTGAGGCGGGACGCCCTTCTGGAAAAGGCCGTCAGTCTGATTCTCTCCTCCGATACATAAGAATTTTCTAAAGACCGGCAGTGCGAAAAACAGGAAAAGCAGCCTCGCAATTCTTGTGGGGCTGCTTTTTAAATTGATAAAATCACGTACGGCTGGTGTTACCCTTTATGCTCCTTTAGGTAGGTGTGATAGAGATCATGACCTCTAAGGCGGGACAATCTATTGAGAGAAAAAGAAAAAGCGGACTGTAACACAGTCCGCTTTTTGTGGTGGAGATGAGGGGGATCGAACCCCTTACCTCCTGCATGCCATGCAGGCGCTCTCCCAGGTGAGCTACACCCCCACGATTTGTCGTGGATATTGTCCTGACGACGTTTGCTATTATAGCAAACGCTTTTTGAAATGTCAACAGTTTTTTTGATTTTCTTTGTACAATCTCCAGGAACGATACAAAAATGATTTTCATAAGATGGCAGGATAGGGAATAGAGAGGAGGCGAAATCATGCGGCTGCGCCGAGTGCAAAAGAAAAAGAGAAAAATCTCTTTTCACATAAAGTTGCTGGCGATCGTTCTGCTGGTCGCCCTTTTGGGATTCAATGCCTATATAGATGCCGAAATTCGTCCCACACTGATGCAGTTGGCAGAGTATGAAGCCCGTGCCGTAACGTTGGAAACGCTACATGCGGCGGTAAGCGAGGCGATGCAGCAGATGGAAGAAGACGGCTCGTCCATTTATACCGAGACAAATGGAGGGCTGCAGATGAACGCCACGGCCGCCAACCGCATACGGAATACCCTGGTTCAGGCGGTGCAGAATGGAATGGCGCACTTACCCGAACGGAAATACTACATCCCGTTCGGAAGCCTTACCGGGAACTCTCTGCTCAATGGGCATGGCCCGGGTTGGGAGGTAAACCTGCAGCCGGAAGGATACGTACAGGCGCAGTGGCAGGAAAATACCGAGTCCCTTTCCATCAACACGACCCGCTGGAGTGCAGAACTTTTGTTGAGCGTTACCATTAATATGATTCTGGACGGCAGTACAGAAACGATTACAGTGACAGACTCCATCCCTATGGCCAGCATCCTGCTGTACGGAGATACTCCCGATGTCTATGCAGCGGCATTGGATTGAAGTATGAGAGAAAAATGTGGTATAATAACCGCATATCAAACATGGAGTGAAAAGGTATGGAACTGGAACAGGCGCGCAAACGTGCAGAAGAATTGCGGGTTGTGATTGAAAAGAACAACCGGCTGTATTATGATCAGGACGCCCCCGAACTGGAGGATTTTGAATACGACGCATTGACCCGGGAATTGAAGGCGATTGAAGCGGAATATCCCGAACTGATTACGACGGAATCGCCTACCCAACATGTGGGTGGTACGGCCAGCAGCAAATTCAGCAAGGTGACGCACAGCGTCAAGATGGAGAGTCTGCAAGACGCGTTTTCGCTGGATGAATTGCGGGATTTTGACGCGAGGGTGCGGGAATCCGGCATCAAACCGGAATATGTGGTGGAAGCCAAAATCGATGGTCTTTCTGTCAGTCTTGAGTATCGCAACGGCCTTCTGGTGCGCGGCTCAACGCGTGGCGATGGTACGGTAGGCGAAGATGTGACCGAAAACCTGGCCACAATTCAGGATATTCCCCATCAATTGCCGGATGCGCCGGAATTTCTGGAAGTACGCGGCGAAGTATATATGCCCCACGCAGCCTTTTTCAAGCTGAAAGAGCAGCAGGAATTGGAAGACAAGACGCCGTTCAAGAATCCGCGCAACGCGGCAGCCGGGTCCCTGCGCCAGAAAAATGCAAGGATCACTGCGGAACGGGGTCTGTCCATCTTCGTATTCAATTTGCAGCAGTGCGAAGGGCGCAGCTTTGCCACCCACCACGAGACCCTGGATTATATCAAATCCCTGGGATTTCCGGTGTCGCCGCGCTACAGCGTCTTTTCTTCGATAGACGATGCCATCCGCGAGATTCAGACCATCGGCGAATTGCGCGGCACCTTGGAATATGATATTGATGGCGCCGTTATCAAAGTCAACGATCTTGCGGCACGGCGCACACTGGGAAGCACCAATAAATTCCCTCGTTGGGCCATTGCGTTCAAGTATCCGCCCGAAGTCAAAGAAAGCGTCGTGCGGGATATCGAAGTTACCGTGGGTCGCACCGGCGTTTTGACGCCTACGGCGGTGTTTGATCCGGTTTTTCTGGCGGGGACGAGCGTTTCCCGTGCCAGTCTGCATAACGGGGATATTATCAGCAGCCTGGGGGTTGGAATCGGCGATACGATTAAGGTGCGCAAAGCCGGCGACATTATCCCCGAGGTGATCGCAGTTTCTGCGCATGGCCCGCAGAGCAAGCCATTTGCGATGCCTGCGCTCTGCCCGAGTTGTGGTGCCCCCGTGGTTCATTTGCAGGATGAAACCGCCTTACGGTGTGTCAATCCGGAGTGCCCGGCGCAGAGCCTGCGCAATCTGATTCATTTTGCATCCCGCAATGCGATGGCAATTGACGGCCTGGGCGAAGCGGTAGCCGTTCAACTCACAGAAAAAGGACTTGTGCACACGGTAGCGGATCTCTATTCGTTAACCGAAGAACAGTTGCTCACACTCGATAAATTCAAGAAAAAGAGCGCGCAAAACCTGCTGGCGTCCATTGAAAAATCCAAGAAGAATAACCTGGATAAACTTCTGTTTGGTCTGGGAATCCGAAATATCGGTGACAAGGCGGCAGCTCTTTTGGCGGAACATTTTGGCACGATGGAGACTTTGCGCAATGCTACCGCGGAGCAGTTGTGCGAGATCGACGGTTTTGGCGCGGTGATGACACAGAGCGTTCGCGAATTCTTTGATAAAGAAGGAACCAGCGATCTTCTGGTCCGTTTGCAAAATGCCGGGGTGAACATGCAGTGGACCGGCGATAAAAAGGGCACCGCTTTGGCAGGAAAAACACTGGTTGTGACCGGAACCCTGCCCACGCTCTCTCGCCAGGAAGCGGAATCCTTGATCGTTCAAAACGGAGGAAAGGCGGCCGGTTCGGTATCCAAAAAGACCAGTTATGTCGTGGCGGGTGCCGCGGCAGGCTCCAAACTGACCAAAGCACAAACGCTGGGAATACCGGTCATTGACGAAGACGGGCTGTATGCGCTGATTCAAAATTCATAATCGCTTTTCAAGGGCATCCTCATGGAGGGTGCCTTTTTTGTTTGGTTCTAACGTTGCTGTAGGGGGCATACAGTGGCAGTGTGAGGTGAACCAACCATGGACGAGTATTATCGTGTGGTGCAGGCGCTGCCCGAGGCACTTTCGGACGAGCTGCAAGCATTGCCCCCGCAGCATGCGCGCTCCGTACAGGAGATACGGCTGCGGTCCGGTCAGCCTGTGTGCTTTACAGTACAGGGAAAACTCATTCCCTGTACGAAGTACCTGCCTTCAGTTCATTCTGCAGCGTATCTGGACGGAGAAACAGTCCGAACGTGCTTTTTACATTTATGCCGTTACTCTGTTTATGCCTATGAGGAAGAACTGCGCCAGGGTTTTTTTACCATTCGCGGCGGCAACCGGATTGGTGTGGCGGGAAATTGGAGTGGAGGCTACTTTACATCCATCACGTCGCTCAATCTCCGGGTGGCACGATGGATTACCTGCGATATTCCGAAACCGGTGCGAGACTATCTTTCCGCCGGGGAGAGCGGATTGCTGGTGGCGGGAGCGCCCGGCAGCGGAAAAACAACTTTCTTACGCACATTGGTGCAATATCTCAGTGCAGGAGCGGAGATTCTCTGTGTTGTGGACGAGCGGGGAGAGCTTATGGCAATGGATGGCAATAAGCCTGCGACAAAACAAATGAGCTGTGATGTGTATACGCGATGCAGTAAGGCCGAGGGAATCTGCATGGCGCTGCGCTGCATGAATCCCCGTTACATCATCTGTGATGAGCTGGGAACGAAAGAGGATGTAACGGCGGTGGAGCAGGGGATGGCCTCCGGGGTTTGTTTTTTGGCTTCCGTTCACTGTGATTCCTTGCAGGATCTGCGCCGTAAGCCTCAATTGGAGTGCCTTATAGGGACGGGAGCTTTCGCGGCGGCTGCTTTTCTGGACGGCCGGGAAAAGCCGGGAACTGTGACGCGGTGGGAGAAGCTGCTATGAGCCTTGTTCTTCATGTATTGGGAACTGTTTTCCTGATGGCGGCGGGCGGTGGTGGGGGATGGGCTGTGTACAAACACCAAATGAATGGTTGGCAGCAATTACATACGTTGTCCCGTTTGTTTCGCTACCTGCAGGAACTTCTTTCTTACCAGGCGCTGAGCGGGGAAGAATTGCTGGAACAGGCCGGGCGCTATCCCGAATTTGCACAAATGGGCATACGGTCTTGCCGCATGCTGGAAAATTTGCCGCTCCCGGCAACAATTCCAAAAGCTGCGCGAGAGGAACTTCGATCTTCTCTGCGGCAGCTGTCCATGTCGCCACGGGTCAACGCCTGTGGGATTCTGGAAAGAGCCGCTTCTTTATGTGAAGAGTCCGCCGGGCAAAAGCGTAAGGAAGCGCAGGCCGCCAAAAACCTTTGGCCGCGGCTGGGATGTTGTCTGGGGGCGCTGACTGCGATTTTGCTATGGTAAGGGAGCAGTGTGATGAACATTGATCTGGTTTTTAAGATAGCGGCGACCGGCATCATTGTGGCGGTTTTGAACCAGCTTCTGATCCGTTCGGGTCGGGAGGATCAGGCAATGATGACAACACTTGCCGGCCTGATTGTCGTACTGAGTATGCTGGTGCGGCAGATCAGCGATCTGTTTGTGCTGATCAAAGCACTCTTTGAACTGTGATGGAGCAAAATGTTGTTATTCAAATTGGCCGCCGTGGCGTTTGTGTCGGCAGTTCTGAGCCTGGCCCTCAAAAAAGAGCAGCCCGCTTTTTCATTTCTGGTGTCCGTCTGTGCCGCGGCAGGATTGCTGGCAGCGGTGACGCAGCAGATCGAGCCTGTCATAACCTGGCTCGATACGCTCGACGGGATTTTCCCTGGGCAAGGGATCGGGTATCTTTTCCGGGTGCTGGGGATTGTGGTCACCGCACAACTGGCGGGCGACATCTGCCGCGAAGCGGGAATGGCGGCTGCGGCAACGGCTGCCGAACTGTGCGGTCGTGTACTGGCACTGCTGCAGGCGCTTCCGCTGCTGCAGGAATTGCTCGACGCATATGCGGGCTATTTGCAATAATCCTTTTTCAGGTTGTGTTTCCGCCAGGGGCACTGGCGCAGGAACTCCCCGATGCTGTGAGCGACCTCCTGACGGAGAGTGACTCTGCCATTCAGCAGGCTTCGGGGTGGCAGCTGCGGGATGTTTTTGCATGGCTGACTGATCTTGCCGGGCAGAATCTGGAAGAACCCATGCGCTTTGCCTTTCAGGCGGCGGCGTACCTGATTCTGGCGGGGGTACTGGGTCTACTGGCGCACGGTGATACCTGGCGCCGCTGCCTGGAGGCTGTGTCGCTATTGGGCTTTGGCACAATGTGTCTTGGAGCAATGATGCAGCTGACCGATGCCGTAGTGACAACCGCACAGGATTGTCAGAACTATTTGGTGACCTTCGTCCCGGTGTACAGCGGCGTTGCGGTCATGGGAGGGCAAAGCGCCGGCGCCCTGGTATACAGCGGCATGTTTCTTGCAATGTCCGGATTTCTGGCCGGAGTGATTCGGATAGTTTTGCTTCCGGTCATGCAAATCTATTTTTGCTTCGCTGCGTGTGCCTGCATCTGGGGCAATGCAGGGATTGAAGAAGCCGCCTCTCTGTTTGCGCGGTGTTTGCACTGGGTGTTGCGGCTGTGCGGTATCCTTTTCAGCCTGGTTTTGGGGCTGCAGAATGTTCTGGCGGGCAGTGTTGATACCGCCGCTGTCAAAACGGGCAAGAGCGTTCTGCAGGGCTTTATCCCGGTGGTGGGAGATGCGGCAGCCGCGGCTCTTTCCGGCGCAGCCGCCGCCGTTCAACTGCTCAAAGGCTCCCTGGCCCTGGCGGCCCTTGGTGTTTTGTCAACCGCGTTTATCCCTGTGTTGGTGCAGTGCTTTTTATATGTGGTTTCGTTTGCCGGGGCAGGTGTGGTGGCGTCCCTGATCGGACAAAAGCAGTGCGGGCGATTGTGTCATCTTTACGGGGAAGGGACCCGGCTGTGCGCCTCTGTTCTGGTCCTTTACTTTTTTATGGTTTTTCTGTCCACCGCATTACTTCTAATTACTGGAAATGGGGGATAACTGATGGAAACAATCCGACACGTGGCGCTGGGATGCTGCGTGATCTCCACGGTGGCGGGGATGATTCGCGTCTTTTGGCCGGACAACAGTTTTGCACCGGTCATAAATGCAGTTTTGGCGCTATATATTATAACGGCGGCTCTACAGATGATCTGGGGTACCGACTGGAAGATGCTGGCAGCCGAGATGTACCGCCTTACGGCAGTGGAACAGCCGTCCACGGCGCCGTATGAATCCTATGGCAAACAGTTGGGACTGGAAACCTCCGTGGAAGCTGTCCGCGCACTTCTTGCACAAGCAGAAATTGATGCGGCGGTAGAACTGCAAAACGACGTTTGCCGGGTCACTCTGCTTCACGGTGAAGACGGGGCGCGGGCGGAATCCATTCTGGCGGCCAGTTGCGGCACACTGCCGTATGAGCTTGTGGAGGGAGGGGAGGCTCCATGAAACTTTCTCCACAACAATGGCGGCAGTGGATTCAACAGGGAAGAACGTTCCTGAAGGACGAGAAGAACCGCGTGAATCTCCTGGTGTGTATCGGCGTGGCGGGGATGCTGCTGCTGGCACTGTCAGAGTGGGACCCGCAAGAGAATCTTTCGCCAGGCACTCTGCCGGAAGAAACGACGGCGGCCAGCCAGATGGACTATGCTGCACAGCTTCAGCAGCAATTGCGCGAGCTGATCTCTCAGGTGGAGGGGGTCGGAAAAGTGGAGGTGATGGTCACCCTTGCGTGCCAAGAGCAAAGCGTGTACGCCACCGATAGCCAGACGGCAAGTGACGGGAGTCGTTCGGTGAGTCATGTGCTTCTGGGGGACAGCGGCCTGGTAGAAAAGGTACAGACCCCGCAAGTCCTTGGGGTCGCGGTTGTGTGCGAGGGCGGAGGAAATGCTGCCGTGCAGAACCGTGTGAGCGAACTCGTTGCAGCGTTGACCGGTGTAAAAAGCAATCATATAACCGTCGCCCAGATGGCGGCAACAGAATAAAGGGGGTACAGATGATGAAACAGGGGGCAAAGCAGGGAAAAAGCCGTAAGGCAACGGCAGCTGTAATGGTGCTGGCACTGGGCGCCGCGGTGTATCTGAACTGGTCTTTTGCACGTGAGGCACCGCAGAATCTGACGGTCTCCCAGACAGACGGCACGGCCGTGGAAACTGCAGCGGCAGCTGAAACGGCGGTGGTCACAGACCCGCTGGAAACGGCCGTGGAAGCATCGGGCACAGACAACGGCGTAGAGGAGCAGGCCACCAACAAAAACTATGGCGAAGCGCAGATGGTCAGCGTCAGCCAGGATTCCGGCACGGAATTCTTTGAAGAGGCGCGCCTTTCCCGCAGTAAGGCCCGGGATGAAGCCCTGGAGGCTTTGAACGAGGCACTCAAGGACACATCCGTCAGCGAAGCGGAAAAGAAAGAGCTGACCAACAAGCTCAGCACCCAGGTCAACAACATTACACTGGAAACCAAACTGGAAACCTTGATCAAGTCCAAGGGATTTGCGGATTGTGTGGTGAATCTGGAAGGCGAGCGCGCCAATGTGACAGTCATGACGGAAAACGATGCCTTGAGTTCCGAAGAGGTGGCCAGAATCCGTGATGCGCTGATGAGTCAGTGCACAGGGCTGGAGGCGCAGGATATCACCATCGTGGAGGTAAAATAACCCATCTATCGGTTGCAAACGGTATGGTTTTGTGGTAAACTAAACTATACTATAAGAAATAGTGGCCTGTTTTACAGGTTACATGCAACGGGAGGGTACACAACATGGATGTGCAGAATACCATCGGGGGCAGCTTGCAGATTTCGACGGATGTTTTGGCCAAGATCGCGCGTCTGGCGGCATTGGAAGTCGGCGGCGTTGCCGAGGTGACCACCGGAAACAGCCAGAATGTGCGTCGCCTTTTGGGGCGTACCGGCTTGCAGAAGCCGGTCAGTGTTTCTCTGGAAGACGGTGTTGCCGCCGTGACCGTGCATCTGACGGCAGACTACGGCCAGAAGATCATGCCGTTGTGTGAAAAAGTGCAGGAAAATGTCAAACAGACGATTCAGAACATGACGGGGATCACGGTGTCCCGCGTGGATGTCCTGGTCGTTGGTCTGGCGCAGCCCGAAGCCGAGGATTGAAGAAGAGAAGGACAGGAAACCAAGTATGGGAAAAAAGCTCACCCGCCGCGAATCCCGAGAGGCGGCCTTTTTGACGGCGTTTGCCGCCACGTTTGAACCTGAAATGCCGAGCCTGCCGGCCGGAGCCGAACAGCCGGAAGCGGATGCTTTTGCGCGCCAGTTGTTGGCAGCTATGAACGAACATGCACAGGAATTGGATTCGCTGATCGAGAACCACCTCAAGGGGTGGACCTTGAACCGTGTGCCGCGTGTCAGTCTGGTGGCACTGCGGCTGGGATTGGCAGAAATGCTCTATGGCGAAGAACAGAAGCCCGGCGTGGCGATCAACGAAGCGGTGGAACTCGTCAAAAAATACGGTGCCGACAATGATTATCAGTTTGTCAACGGCTTGCTTGGCACAGTGGCCCGCGAGCGGGAAGAGCGCCCTGAAGCAACATGCTGACGCTGGGAATCGATACCAGCAATTATGCAACCTCTCTGGCTGTGTTTGACACAAAGGCCGGAGAGGTTGTTTGTGATTGCAAAAAGTTTTTGCCAGTCAAGGCCGGCCAGATGGGGCTGCGGCAAAGTGACGCCTTGTTTCATCATACCCAGGCGCTGCCGCAGCTTCTGAAGGAGCTGTCCGAACAGGCGGACTTTTCCCGGATTCAAGCGATTGGCGTTTCCGCACGGCCGCGTCCTGTAGAAGGTTCTTATATGCCATGTTTTCTGGCAGGAATCAATGTAGCCACCGCTTTTTCCCTGGCCAGAAAAATCCCGCTGGTTCAAACAACGCACCAGCAGGGGCATATTGCGGCGGCGCTGTATGCAACCGGGGAATATGCTCTCTTTGCAGAGGATGCCCTGGTGTTTCATGTTTCCGGCGGCACTACGGATTTACTGGTGTGCCACGGGGCCGATAGCATTGTTCCGCTTGGCACCAGCAACGATCTGTATGCCGGTCAGGCGGTTGACAGACTGGGAGTCAAACTGGGATATCCGTTCCCGGCCGGCACTTATGTCAGTGAGCAGGCAGCACTGTGCACAGAAAAGGTTCATCCAAAAGTGAGTGTGCGAGGAATGGAATGCAGTCTTTCGGGATTGGAAAATCAGTGCACCAAGCTGCTGGCAGAAGGGAAACCGGCCCCCTATGTTTGCAAATACTGCCTTTTGTGTATCGGAGAGACTCTGGTTCGCATGGCGAATGCGGCTTTGCAACAGTATCCCGGGCTTCCGGTGGTGTTTGCGGGCGGCGTCATGAGCAGCGATCTCATCAGGATGTATGTGACCAATCGGGTGCCGAAAGCACATTTTGTCCCGGGAAAATTTGCCAGCGATAATGCGATTGGCGTTTCGGTGCTGGCAGCCAAGGAGAACCACGCATGGCCGATTTCATCAACGTAACGACACTCAATCGTTTGGCGAAAGATTTCCTCGCACAGTGTGAACCGCTGAACAACCTGATCGTTTGCGGAGAAATTTCCGGCTTTACACGCCATTATAAAAGTGGCCACCTCTATTTCAATCTGAAAGATGAAAGCGCCAGCGTAAAAGGGGTTATGTTTCGCAATCAGGCACGCCTTCTGAACTTTGAACCGCAGAATGGCATGCTGGTCCTCGCGTATGGGCACGCCACGATCTACGAGCGGGACGGTGCGTTCCAGCTTTATGTGGATTATATGCGTCCGTTTGGCGCCGGTGCAGCGCAGATGGCGTTTGATGCTTTGTATAAAAAGCTGGAAACGGAAGGACTCTTTGCACCGGAACGCAAGCGCCCGCTGCCGCCTGTGCCCCATTGTATTGGCGTTGTGACAAGTAAAACGGGTGCGGCCTGGCAGGATGTGCAGAACGTAATTGCCCGCCGCTGGCCGCTGGTCAAACTGCTGTTGGCTCCGGTCAATGTGCAGGGGCTGGAGGCTGAGCGCAGTATTGTGGCCGGCATTCAGGCTCTTGATCGGGATGAGCGTCCGGACCTGATTCTCGTCACACGGGGTGGCGGAAGTAAGGAAGATCTCTGGATCTTTAACAGTGAGCGAATTGCACGGGCTGCGGCGGCCTGCCGCAAACCGGTGGTGTCTGCCGTCGGGCATGAGATCGATACAACCATCCTCGATTATGTGGCGGACTTGCGCGCCCCTACGCCGTCGGCAGCGGCCGAACTTTGCGTTCCCGATCGGGGAGAAATGTTGCAAAAACTATCCGTTTTGCAGGAGAATATTCAAAAAAATATACAGAATCGTATTCAAATATGCTATAATAAATTTACAATGGCTGCTGTGCGTCAGAGTCAGCAACATGAAAGGCAAAGATTGGCACGGCATGCGCAGGAAGTACATCGTATGTGTGACATGATCCGGATGGCGCAGCAGCAGCGGATGGCACAGTCCGGCTCAGCGTTGCGTTCGTCGGCCACATTGGCAGAGTCGCTCAATCCCTACGGCGTGCTTGCGCGCGGATATACAATTGTCAAACGCGGCGGTATGGTGCATCCGGTGGAAGAATTAAAACCGGGTCAGCAGATTACTTTGCAGGGCGCACGGGCAGAAGCTGCGTGCACGGTGCAGCGTGTACAGAAAATTGAGAAACAAGGGAGCCACGGGCAATGAAACAGCCGAAATCGTTTGAAGAGGGCATGCAGCGCCTCCAGGAGCTCTTGGCCGTTTTACAGGATGACACAACACCTTTGGCCCAGTCGGTCAAGCTGTATGCAGAGGCAGCCAATCTGATTGCCTATTGCAAACAGACTCTGGACGCTGCCAAACTCCGGGTGGATGAGATCGATGAGGAACTGGCCCAGAAAACAGGAGAAAACGTATGACACGGGAAGAATATCGTGCCTGCTTTGCGCAATGGGCGCAAATGACAGAAGAACGACTTGTGCAGCTGTGTGAGCTTTATCTTCCGCACCAGGCACAGATCGGACAGGCGGCTCGTTACAGCCTTCTGGGCGGCGGAAAGCGTGTCCGTGCGGTATTGGCGCTGGCTGCCTGTACCTTGAGCGGCAAGCCGGCAAACCTTGCACTGGATTATGCTTGTGCACTGGAAATGCTGCATTGCTACTCTTTGATTCATGACGATATGCCCTGCATGGATAACGATGATTTCCGCCGCGGACGGCCCAGCTGTCACAAGCAGTACGGGGAAGCTACGGCGCTTCTGGCTGCGGACGCGCTGGTAACCGCTGCCTTTGAAGTGATCGCCCACGCTGATTTGCCTGCTGAAAGCCGCTGTCAGGCGGCTGCGGTTCTGGCAAAGGCGGGCGGTGCTCGCGGCATGTTGTACGGCCAGGAGCTGGATAAGAAATACGAGACACAGGCGGCCACAGAGCAACAGCTGTTGGAATTGCATGCGCATAAAACCGGCGCGCTGATTTTGGCGGCTGCAGAACTCGGTTGTGCGGCGGGTGAGGCAGACGCTGCCACGCGGGAAGCGTTGCAGTGTTATGCAGCAGAGCTTGGACTGGTGTTTCAGATTGTGGATGATATTCTGGATGTAACATCTACCACGGAAGAATTGGGAAAACCAGTGGGCAGTGATGCGGAAAATGACAAGACTACGTTTGTTTCTCTGTACGGTCTGGGTGGTGCGCGCCAGTTGGCGGAGCGCCATAATGAAACGGCACTGGCCGCTTTGCAAAAGTTAGGGGAGAAGACAGACTTCTTGGCGTTGCTGGCTTCCGACTTGCTGCAACGGAAAAAATAAGGATGTGACCTATGACATTGCTGCATACTGCTTTGAGTTGGAATTTTGTGCTGGTAACAGCACTTTGCGCCTCTTTGCTGGCACAGCTGATCAAAGTACTTCTGAATCTGTTTACTTTCCGCCGCTTTATTGCGGAACGGATATGGGGCGCAGGTGGTATGCCCAGTTCCCACTCGGCCACCGTCTGTGCTATGGTGGTTGCGACCGGACGCTATTGCGGTGTGAGTTCGTCGCAGTTTGCCATAGCGGCCGTTCTGTCCATTATCGTCATGTACGATGCCATGGGCGTTCGCTATGAAACCGGTGAACAGGCAAAACTTCTGAATCGTATGTTCAACGAATGGATGGACCAGGGGGCGGCGTCTTTTCCCTTTTTGGGCGGCAAAAAGCTGAAAGAAATGGTTGGCCATACGCCGATCGAAGTTCTGACCGGTGCAGTGTTGGGCATTGTGCTGGGTTTTGTTATGCCCATGGTGTAAGAATGTATAAAAACGACTGCGAGGTGCTGAAAAATGGCTTATCCCCTGTTAGAGCGTATTCAGGCGCCGGGCGATGTGAAATTGTTGGCAGAGCGTGATCTTCCCCAGTTGTGTGAAGAAATCCGACAGTTCTTGATCCAAAGTGTGTCCTCTACGGGAGGACATCTTTCCTCCAACCTCGGTGTTGTGGAACTGACCGTTGCACTGCACCGGACATTGGATCTGCCCCAGGATAAAATTTTGTTTGATGTAGGACATCAGTGCTACACCCATAAACTGCTGACCGGACGCCGTGCAGGCTTCGCGGCATTGCGGCAGAAAGAAGGTATTTCGGGTTTTCCCAATCCGAAGGAAAGCAATTGCGATACCTTTATTGCAGGACACGGTAGCGCGGCACTTTCTACAGCAATCGGCATTGCCCGTGCCAAAAAGATCAAAAACGAACCGGGGAAGGTCGTCGTTATCGTGGGTGATGGCGCTTTTACCGGCGGCATGGTCTATGAGGGCATGAACAACGTCAGTAAGCTGAACAATCTTATTGTCATTCTCAATGACAATAAGATGTCAATTTCCAAAAATGTCGGTCAGATGGCCAATTATCTTACCAAGCTGCGTACCGATCCGAAGTATTTCCATGCCAAGGCGCAGATGGAAACAATGCTGGACAGTATCCCGCTTGTGGGGAACGCACTGGTAAAAATGCTTCAAGGCGGCAAACAGCTTGTTCGCCGCGGAATCTACCATTCCACGATGTTCGAGGAAATGGGCTTCCAGTACATCGGCCCGGTGGATGGGCACGATGTTATTGCACTGGAGCATATGCTGACGAATCTCCGGGAACAGTTTGCCCCCATCTTTCTGCATGTGGTCACCCAGAAAGGGAAAGGACTCAAACAGGCGGAGGAAAATCCCGGCGAATTCCATGCGGTTTCTTCCATCGATCTCAATCATCTGACGGACCCGGAACTTTCCCCCAAGGATTCTTTTTCCACGGTATTCGGCTCCGCCCTTGCAGAGTTGGGCGATCAGGAACCGCGCCTTTGCGCTATAACGGCAGCCATGAAGTATGGTACCGGCCTGAACTTCTTTAAGCATGCACATGTGGACCGCTTCTTTGATGTGGGTATGGCAGAAGAGCACGCCGTCAGCTTTGCCGCAGGATTGGCCAGTCAGGGTCTGCTGCCGGTAGTGGCGATTTATTCCACATTTTTCCAGCGCGCCTACGACCAGATCATTCATGATGTCAACCTTATGAAGCTGGATGTTCTGTTTGCCGTGGACCGTGCCGGATTGGTCCCCGGTGACGGTGAGACGCATCAGGGAATCTATGACACCGCCTTTTTCAGCCAGATCGGTATTCCGGTCTATGCACCGGCCAACTATGATGAACTGAAATACTGGCTGCGCTATCTGGTCTGTGAGGCACGTGGCCCGCGGATGATACGATATGCACGTGGCGAGCAGAAGCCGGCACTGGCAGCCCTGGGGTGCAGCGGCAACCTGTTTGACCAGATCGAAACGCGGGAAGGTGCACGTGTCGCACTGGTAAGTTACGGTGCACAGGCAGAAGAAATCATTGCTGCATGTGACCTGCTGCAGCAAAACCATGTTCCGGCTGATTGCTTTAAACTGGTACGCCTGTATCCACTGCCGGAAGGCATCTGTGAAAAACTCAAGCGTTATGATGTCATCCTTTTTGCAGAGGATTCCATTCGCACCGGAAGCATTGGAGAACAGCTGTGCTTTGCGTTGCAACAATCGGGATGGAACGGAACCTTCCTGTTGCGGGCTGTGGATAATACCCACTTACTGCATGCCAACGTGCCGCAACTGCGCCGTGATCAGGGGCTGGATGCGGCAGCATTAACTGCAGATGTGCTGGCTCACGTAAAGGAGAAACAGAAATGAGTAAGATCCGCCTGGATCAATATTTGTGTCAGAAAGGGCTTGCCCAGAGCCGGGAACGTGCCAAGGCATTGATTATGTCAGGTATCGTTTTCGTCAATGAGCAAAAGGTAGATAAGGCAGGGGAAATGATCGCGGAAGATGCCAAGGTGGAAGTCCGCGGTCACGATATCGGATACGTGAGCCGGGGCGGATTGAAGCTGGAAAAAGCCATGCAGGTCTTTCCCATGCGCCCGGACGGCAAAGTCTGCATGGATATTGGTGCGTCTACCGGCGGCTTCACGGACTGTATGCTACAGAATGGTGCTGTGAAGGTCTATGCCGTGGATGTCGGCTACGGGCAGCTTGCATGGAGCCTGCGGACGGATGAGCGGGTCGTTAACATGGAACGTACCAACATCCGCAATGTAAAGCCAAATGACTTGACAGAACAGATTGCGTTTTTCAGTGTCGATGTGTCGTTCATTTCACTCAAGCATATCTTCCCGGTGGCGGATCAGATCTGTACGCCGGATGCAGTCGGAGTATGTCTGGTAAAACCTCAGTTTGAAGCGGGCCGAGAGAAAGTTGGAAAAAAAGGCGTTGTGCGCGACCCGGCCACCCACTGCGAAGTGCTGGAAATGGCACAGGGGTACGCTCTTGCCAATCATTTTACGGCGGCCGGGTTGGATTTTTCCCCCATCAAGGGACCGGAAGGCAATATTGAATTTCTCATGTATGTGCAGCACTGTGATACGCCGCAGCCGCTGCCGGAAGGCCGGATCGAGGAAGTGGTCCGGACGGCCCACGAAACTCTGGATAAAGCACCCAATTTGCATTGACAGAAAGGAAGACGCCCATGGTGGTCTTGCTGATTCCGAACCCGACGAAAGATCATGATCTGGCTGTGACATGCCGTGCAGCCGCCCTGTTAAGGCAGTATGGTGTGCAGGTCCTGATCACGGAGGAGGTTGCATGGCCGGCGTCTTTCCCGGAAGTTACGGTTTTGCCGGAAGAAACGGCTTACTCTCAGGCTGATGCAGTGCTGACGATTGGCGGAGATGGCACGTTACTGCGCAGCGGGCATGCCTGTGTGCGATCCGGTAAGCCTGTTTTGGGTGTGAATCTGGGCAGAACAGGATTCCTTGCTACTTGTGAAGTGGAGGAAATGCCGGAAAAACTGCGGCGTTTGGCAGATAGAAAGTATATGCTCACCAAACGCGGTCTCTTGTCTGCCTGTATGCCGCAGGAAGGATGGAAAGCCGAGGCCATCAATGATGTGGTGGTTTTTGGCGATACCCGCATGCACCCGATGGATTACAGTGTGTACTGTGACGGTTGTTTTGTCAGCAGCTATCGCAGCGACGGCCTGATTCTCGCAACACCGACAGGGTCTACGGCATACTCTTTCTCTGCAGGAGGACCGGTTTTGGATGGTCTTGCGGATGTGATGGTACTGACTCCGGTCTGTGCCCACAATGTACATACAGCACCGCTTGTCTTTGCGGCAAACCGTACGCTGGAGATCGTAGCCGACACAGAAAACCGGGATACCTGTTACGCCTGTGCAGACAGTGGCCCACGGCATGCGCTTTTACCAGGAGAGAAAATCTGTGTTACCGCAGCGCCTGGAAAGCTGCAATTGATTACCTTCCAAGAATCCGAACAGTTTTGTGCGATAGAAAATAAGCTAATGAGGAGATGAATGATTCCGATGAAAAGTGCACGCCATCAGGCAATTTTGGATTTGATTGAAAAGCATCCCATTGACAGACAGGAAGACCTTCTTTCTCATCTACGGGAAGAGGGGTTTGATGTAACACAGGCAACGGTGTCCCGGGATATCCGTGATTTGCAGCTGGTAAAAGTGGCAGATTCCGATGGCCGTTATCGTTATATGCCGGCGGCAGCTTCCGGCAAGGTGACCCATTCGCCCAGCCGTTTTGAGATGATTTTTCGTGAATCAGTGCTGAAGGTAGATTATGCGGGCCACATGGTGCTGGTCAAATGTTTTTCCGGTATGGCAAATGCAGCCTGTGAAGTCTTTGATGCCAAGCAATGGAATAATGTTGTCGGGACTCTTTCCGGCGATGATACGTTTTTCATTCTGATGCGTACCGAGGAAGATGCGGCTGAAATTTGCAGGGCTTTGCAGCAGTACGCCCGCCGCGGCTGAGTGCGGTAGCAAAACAGGGGAGGGGCTGGCCTATGCTGGCAAACCTGAAAATTGAAAATGTTGCGGTAATTGAAAAGGCAGAAGTAGCTTTTACACCCGGGTTGAATGTTTTGACAGGTGAAACCGGCGCCGGAAAATCGATTCTGATTGATTCCATTAACGCGATCCTGGGCAACCGCACCTCGCGTGAGCTTGTCCGCAGCGGCGCACAGAAAGCCTGCATCTGGGCCACTTTTGAAGGTATACCGGAATTCGTTAAGGATAAATTGGAAAAAAGCGGTTATGAGGCTTCGGATGATCTTCTTTTATATCGGGAAATCAATGCCGAGGGAAAAGGAAGCTGCCGAATCAATGGAATGCCCGCGACAGCCAGTGTGGTGCGAGATGTCTCTGCAGGTTTGTTGGCCATTCATGGGCAGCATGACAGTCAAGGGCTGACGAATCCTGCCCTGCATCTGGGACTTTTGGACCAGTATGCGCAGAACAAAGCGCTTTTCTCCAGATACTATCAGAGTTATCGCGAACTGGTGAGTGTAAAGCGGCAGTTGGACGCCTTGAATGCCAACGAGGCCGACAAGCAGCGGAAGATCGATAACCTAAAAGCGGAAATCGACGCCATCGATGGGGCGGCGCTGCAGCCGGGAGAAGAAAAAACGCTGCAGGAGCGCAAGAATGTGATCACACATGCGCAAAGCATCTTGCAGGGAATCACAGCAGCACATACGGCCCTTGCCGGGGACGAAGAAGGAGAGCAAGCCGGTGCAGCGGATCTGCTGGGTGGAGCTGTGGAGGGCATGCAAAGCGCTGCCCGTCAGGATGAAACCCTGGCGTCTATGTCGGAACGCTTGCAGGAACTGTACTATTCCGCCCGGGAGCTTGCCACCGATCTGGCGGATCGGCTGGATGCCTATGATTTTGACCCGGCGGAACTGGATCAGATCGAGAGCCGTCTCGATACGATGTATCGACTGAAACAAAAGTTCGGCATGGACGTGGAAGAATTGTTGGCCCGTCGGGAACAGGCGGCTGCTGAACTGGAAACTTTTCAGTCCTCCGGGCAAAAAATAGAAGCGTTGAAAGCGCAGATGCAGACCCTTTACGCGGGTGCCAAGAAGGATGCTGAAGCCCTGACGCAAAGCCGCTTGAAGGGCTTTACGGCCATGAATAAAGAGATGAAAGCGGCACTGGAGTTTTTGAATATGCCGGGCATCCGGTTTGCGCTCCGCCACGCGCGGGGGCCGCTTTCTTCTCACGGGCAGGATACGGTGGAGTTTCTGATCTCCACAAACCCCGGCGAGGAACCGAAACCGCTGGCAAAAATCGCTTCCGGCGGTGAGCTGTCCCGTATCATGCTGGCATTCAAAAGTGCCCTGGCTGACCGGGATGCGCTTCCCACAGTCATTTATGATGAAATCGACACCGGTGTTTCCGGTTTGGCCGCGGGCCGAATTGGGCAGCTGCTTCATCAGACTGCACAGGGACGGCAGGTCCTTTGTATTACCCATACGCCCCAGGTAGCTGCCTTTGCCGATAACCAGCTTCTGATTCAGAAAAATGTGCGTCAGGACCGCACCTATACTGAGATCCACACCTTGGATCTGGATGGCCGAGTTCAGGTTCTGGCCCGAATGATTTCCGGCGATAAAGTGACTGATTTAAGTCTTGCCAATGCGCGGGAACTGATCGAAAAATCCCAGTGAACCATTGGATGGGACAACGGTCGGCACCTTGACTTTCCCGGGCGAATATGATACAGTTATAAACAGCAAATGCGTTGAGGGAAACAAGTACCTGCGGTGTAGCTGCCCCAGAGAGGTTCCGGTTGGTGCAAGGAACTGACGGATCACCGCATAGGGGAATACCTTCCGGAGCAGCAGGCTGAAAGCGCAAGCAAGTAGGCTGAGCCGTGAGCGCACGTTATAGCGTTTGGGTGTCGCAGCGTTCCCTTTGGCGACCGCACCCGCGAAGGCCCACGACCGCGAGGCGTGAGCAAACAGAGGTGGTACCGCGAATTTTCGCCCTCTGCCAAATTTTACATTTGGCAGGGGCTTTTTGTTTGCCCTTGCCGCAATACAGGAGGAACAACTCATGACCATTTATGACGAACTTAAAGCGCGCGGTCTGATCGCGCAGGTGACGGATGAGGAAGAAATCAAAGACCTCATCAACAACGGCAAGGCGACGTTTTATATCGGATTTGACTGTACTGCTGACAGCCTGACGGCCGGACATTTTATGGCGCTCACGCTGATGAAGCGCCTGCAGATGGCCGGCAATCGTCCCATTGCACTGATCGGCGGCGGCACAACGATGATCGGCGACCCTTCCGGGCGTACCGACATGCGCAAAATGCTGACAAAAGAAGATATTGCGCACAATGCGGAATGCTTCAAGCGCCAGATGGAGCGCTTTATTGAGTTTGGAGAGGGCAAGGCGTTGATGCTCAACAACGCAGAGTGGTTGCTCAATCTGAATTATGTGGAACTGCTGCGCGAAGTGGGTGCCTGCTTCAGCGTAAATAATATGCTGCGTGCCGAGTGCTACAAACAGCGCATGGAAAAGGGGCTTTCCTTCCTGGAATTCAACTACATGATCATGCAGAGCTATGACTTCTACCACATGTTCCAGCATTACGGCTGCAACATGCAGTTTGGCGGCGATGACCAGTGGAGCAATATGCTGGGGGGCACGGAGCTGATTCGCCGCAAGCTGGGCAAAGATGCGTACGCCATGACCATTACGCTTCTGACCGACTCTCAGGGCAAGAAAATGGGCAAGACAGCCGGCAACGCGGTTTGGCTGGACCCCAACAAGACCAGCCCCTTCGAGTTCTATCAGTACTGGCGCAACGTGGGGGATGCGGACGTCCTCAAATGCATCCGCATGCTGACTTTCCTGCCGCTGGAGCAGATCGACGAAATGGATCACTGGCAGGGTGAGCAGCTTAACCAGGCCAAAGAGATTTTGGCCTACGAACTGACCAAGATGGTTCACGGGGAGGCCGAAGCGGAAAAAGCCCAGCAGACGGCGCGGGGCCTATTCAGCGGGGCTGCCGACCACGAAAACATGCCCAGCACGGTGCTGGATGCGTCTCTTGTCAAGGACGGAACGGTCGGTTTGCTGGCTGCGATGGTAGCCGCCGGTCTCTGCGGTTCCAACCGTGAGGCGCGTCAGCTTGTGCAGCAGGGCGGCGTTTTGGTAGATGGCGAAAAAGTCACCGACCCCAAAATGGCGCTGAGTGAAGAAGCGCTGCACACCGGCGTTGTGATCAAAAAAGGTAAAAAAGTGTATCATAAAGTAATGCTCTAAAAGAAAAGCGGGAAGCATTTGTACTGTGTACAAAGGTTTCCTGCTTTTTTTGTAAATAGAAGCAAAAAAGATTCTTCGTTTGTTTGCGCTTTTCCTTGCCCGGATTGCCTAAATGGGATATAATAAAAGAAGTCTATAAGTCGAGGAGGCTGCCATGCCCAAAGACAAACTGAAAACTGTTTATGTTTGTACCCAGTGCGGAGAAACCAGCCCGCGTTGGCTGGGGCGCTGTCCGTCCTGCGGGGCGTGGAATACGATGACGGAGGATGTCATCGCAGAGCCCTCCAAGACAGCCTCTGCACGCAGTGGCGTCGCCGCACGCGTACCCAGGCAGACAACACTTACACCGCATAAGCTCAAAAATATCAGCACTACAGAAGAAAAAAGCCGGATTGTCACCGGGATCAGCGAGTTGGACCGTGTACTGGGCGGTGGTATCGTGATTGGCAGTGTGACTTTGATCGGCGGCGAGCCGGGGATCGGAAAATCCACCATTCTGTTGCAGCTTTGCGGCGAAGTAAGTAAGAGCAAAAATGTGCTTTACGTCACCGGCGAAGAATCGGTTCGCCAGATCAAGTTGCGGGCGGTGCGTTTGGATGTTCCACAGGAAAATATTTCTCTGGTTGCGGAAAGCGATGTGGATGAAATCTGCGGTCTGATCGAATCCATGAAACCGGACCTGGTCGTGATCGACTCCATCCAAACCATGCGCTGTACGGATATTGCGTCTTCCTCCGGGACAGTCAGCCAGGTGAAGGAAAGTACCGCCCGTTTCCTGAATGTTGCAAAAACACTGGAGATTCCGACGTTCATTGTCGGGCATGTCAACAAAGACGGCGCCATTGCGGGGCCCAAGGTCATGGAACATATCGTAGATACGGTCCTCTATTTTGAAGGGGATAAAACGTTACCTTATCGGGTTCTGCGCGCCGTCAAAAACCGCTATGGCTCCACAAACGAAATCGGCATGTTTGACATGACGGGGCGCGGCTTGGCACAGATTGAAAATCCGTCTCAGGTCATGCTGGAAGGACGTCCTCTGGGAATCAGCGGTACCTGCGTTGCTTGCGTCATGGAAGGAACGCGCCCGGTGCTGAGTGAGATCCAGGCATTGGTGACAAAAACCAGTTTCCCGAGCCCCCGTCGTACGGCAAGCGGTTTTGATTACAACCGAATGTATCTGCTGCTGGCGGTACTGGAAAAACGTGCCGGGTATTCTTTTGCCAATCAGGATGTTTATGTCAACATTGTAGGCGGCCTGAAGCTGGATGAAACTGCCTGCGATCTTCCCGTTTGTATGGCAATGGCTTCCAGTTTGCTGGACCTTCCGGTGGGAGAAAAGACATTTGCCATAGGAGAAGTAGGCTTGGGCGGTGAAATCCGCAGCGTTCCTCATCTGGAGACTCGTCTGCGGGAGGCACAGCGCGTTGGCTTTGATACCGCTATTGTGCCAATGCATAATCTGAAATTGATCGATCCCGCCCAATTTCCTGGTCTCAAACTGGTGGGGGTATCTTATCTGCGCGAAGCAATTAATACGATAAAATTGAAGTGAGGAAACAAATCTTATGCCTGAACGCAACGAACAAAAGGCACCGGCCTGCAATCCGGAACTGAAAAAATCCATTGCGGTTTTGAGAGACGAAAACAACCCTAAGAACCTGAATGCCGTAATCAATGAGTTGGTCAAGTCCCCGCTGCTGGCGCCTGCCATGTTTGATCTGCAGGGAGCACCGGCTCCGAAACCGGGGCCGGATGGCCGTGTACAATTGCCGAAGAACACTAAGATCAGTTTGGTGATGCTCAACACCAAAGACGGAAAACATTACTATCTGGCATTCAGTGATTGGGATGCAGTACATGAATGGCAGAAAACCGCCTCTGCACAGGGGCGGCAGATCATGATGCTGCATTTTGACGACTTTGCCAATATGATGAAGAAAAACCAAGAAGTGTCTGGCATGGTTTTGAATCCCGGAGAGAACAGCTTGCGTCTGGAAGCGCCCCTGATCGCTTCCGTCAAAAAGCAGAAAGACGCCATGGCTCAGATGCTGAAAGCACGGGAAGAGGCAAAGATTCACCCGGGTGATAAGGTTACCATCGTGGAACCGACCATCCTGGCGGATGAATTTGTGAATCCGATCTGTGAAGTGCTGGCTCAGGCACCTGGGGTAGGGTCTGCCTATCTGCAGATTATGATTGTTAACGAAACGCGTAAATGTTATCTCCTTGTCCTGGACGGCCCAAAAGATGACAAGCTGTTTGCTGCGGTAGCGCAGGCAGCGCGTCCGTACCTGGCGGGACGCGAGCAGAAGATGGATCTCACCATCACGACCTCGGTTTCCCCGTTGGGACAACAGGGAATGCGCGGCAGCGAACCGTTTTACCGCAAAGGGATTGGCCGCGTGGTTGAGGAGGATGATGACGAATGAGCGTAACACGCTTGTTGGACTGCACTCCCAGTACATTGGCGGGCTTTACGAAGCAGGAACTTTTACAATCCATTGCAGGCTGTGAAGGACGTGTACTGGCCTGTGAAACGATTGGAATAACGCCGCCGCTTCTGGTGGATGTCACCAATGCGGAGTATGCTGCTTCTTTGAGCGCGGATATCCTGTTGCTCAACATGTTTGACGTGCGGGAGCCGGTGATTCAGGCACTTCCGAAAGTGTCTGCTCAGGAAACCGTGCGGGAAATCAAGCGGTTGACCGGACGGGTGGTTGGAATCAATCTGGAACCTACCAACGCAGAGCGATCTCGCAGCAATGAAGGAACACTCTGGCAGATGCGGGAAGGCCGATTGGCGACGGCGGAAAATGCCCGAATTGCGGCAGATATGGGAGTGGATTTAATTGTCCTGACCGGCAATCCGGGTAATGGCGTCAGCAAT
Organism: Oscillospiraceae bacterium; assembly: GCA_019424695.1. GTDB lineage: Bacteria > Bacillota > Clostridia > Oscillospirales > Ruminococcaceae > Gemmiger. The sequence continues at coordinate 3,786 of JAHYZA010000011.1, read as the reverse complement.
GAAGCGATTGAGAAGGCTCTGCGTGAAATTTCCTGCGCAGTCGGAGACCGTGTGATTCTGGCCGCAGGCAAGATGCACGCATCCGGAGTGGCGGGAGAAGGCGCAGAAAATATCATGACCTCCGAGGATGCCAAGAGCTTTATGGCGGCGGGCGCGGATATCATTCTGCTGCCGGCACCCGGAACGGTGCCGGGAATTACCCAGGAATATGCACATCGCCTGATTGAAACAGTACACGCGAACGGTAAATTGGCTATGACCGCAATTGGCACTTCTCAGGAAGGGGCAGATGTATCCACAATTTGCCAGATTGCACTGATGTGCAAAATGGCCGGGGCGGATATCCACCACATCGGGGATACAGGGGTGCCTGGAATGGCGCTTCCCCAAAATATCCTGGCGTATTCAATCGCCATTCGTGGCGAGCGGCATACCTATCATAAGATGGCACAATCGGTAAATCGATAAGAAGCAAAGAATGAGCCTGGCAGAAAATCTGTCAGGCTCATTCTTTTTATGACAACCAGATACAATAAAGCCCCTGCCGCCGGGCAGACACTTGCAAATCTGACCAAGCGGCAGGGGAGGAAGGGAACAGGAGAAAAATTACTTCTTCTGGACGTACTTCAAGCAGTCGAGCATAACGGCAACCAGGATGATGATGCCGGAGAAGACGAACTGCAGGTTGGTGTCGATACCAAGCGTAGTCAGGGAGTAAGTCAGAGCAGTGAAGATGAAGACACCGACAACCACGCCGGAGATCTTACCAATACCGCCGGTGAAGGAAACACCACCAACGACACAGGCCGCGATAGCGTCCATTTCCCAGCCCTGGCCATAAGCAGCGGAACCAGAACCGACCATGCGGATGCATTCCAGCCAGGAACCGAAGCCATAAAGGATACCGGCCAGGATGAAAGCGCCAACGGTAACACGGAATACCGAGATACCGGAAACAGCAGCTGCTTCAGGGTTGCCGCCAACGGCAAACAGGTTCTTGCCAAAAGTGGTCTTGTTCCAGATGAACCAAACGATGATAACTGCGGCAATGGCCCACAGAATGATGGTGGGGAAACCACCGATCTTGGGGATGATCATGCTGGGAATGGTGGTTTCAATAGCGCCGAAGGACACGCCCTTGGTGGAGTATGTAACCAGACCGAAGATGACCAGCATGTTGGCCATGGTCGAAATGAAGGGGTGCATCTTGAATTTTGCGGTGAAGAAGCCCGCAATAGTCGTGAAGATGGTGCACAGAACAATGCAGACAATCAAAGCGAGGAACACACGGGCGATGACCGGCAGACCGGTGAAATCGAAGATGTGACCAAAAACGGAGCCGGTGTTAATGCCCTGATGCATGACAATGGTAGCGGCGGTCATACCCATGCCGACCATACGACCGATGGAAAGGTCGGTGCCGGCCAGCAGAATCAGACCTGCAACACCAAGTGCCAGGAACATGCGCGGAGAAGCCTGCTGCAGAATGTTCAGAATGTTGTTGACAGTCAGCAGCTGAACATTCTTGACAATCGGGGTGATAATGCACAATGCAATGAAGATCACGATGATTGCAATGTACAGGCCGTTCTTCAGCAGGAAGTCGCGGCGGTTGAAAGTGTACTTGTAGTTCTCCCAACGCTGGGCCATGGATTCACCGAAAGTGAATTTGGACATGCGCAGCATATCGATCAGATGATACTTGTAATCAAACGCGGCATGCTGACGATCCTTAACAGCCTGCAGATCCTTATCACGCTGCATTTTAGCATCAAACAGACGGTTCTTGTGAACGTACTTTTCGTCTTTGATCTCATGCTGGTCGGTCAGCTTGGCGATACTGGCCTGATGCTCTTTTTCCAGCTTGGCAACGGCTGCCTGATACTTTTGCTGCGCAGCAACTTTTTCCTGTTTGCAGCTGGCCACCACGTACTGATAATAGTCGGTATCGTAATGGGCTTTGAGATAGGTCTCGGCATCCGCAATCAGTTTGGAAATCTGATCTTTGTTCTTGGCCTCCACAGCCTTGGCCGCATCCAGTTCAGCTTTCATGCGGCTTTCGCGCTCAGCCTTTTCCTCAGCGGTGTAAATGCGGTCACGTTTCAGGTTGTCAAGATCGCTTGTAAGGTTGACAACCTTGTCAGTACCATCGACGCGCAGATCATTAATTTGCGCCTGAATTTTGCCGATGTAATCATCAATCGGCTTGCGAAGTTCGGCTTCCCGCTCCGCAGTAAGAATTGTACTATTTGCCATTTGTTTATCCCCCAATTACAGGTATTTCGCACTCAATCTCAAAAGCTCTTCCTGATTTGTCTCCTTGGTGTTGACGATACCGGAGAGATGTCCGTTGGACATAACACCAATACGGTTGGTGATGCCGAGAATTTCCGGCATTTCGGAGGAGACAACGATAACAGTTTTGCCCTGTTTCGCCATCTGGATAATCAGCTCATAGATTTCATACTTGGCACCAACGTCAATGCCGCGAGTGGGCTCGTCCATCATGAAGACCTGAGGTTCACGCTCAAGCCATTTACCAAAGATGACCTTCTGCTGGTTGCCGCCGGAAAGGCTGGAAATCATATCATCAGGCCCCATGCACTTGGTATGCATGATCTTGATCTCTTTGTTAGTGGCTTTCACCATCTTGGGATTGGAAAGTGCCATGCCGGCTTTGTACTGGTTGAGGTTGGCAATCGTCGTGTTAAAGGTCAGGTCACACTTCAAAAACAGGCCGTTGGCCTTGCGTTCCTCGGTGATCAGAGCGAAACCATGCTCGATTGCCTCATGCGCATTTTCGAAGTTCATCAGACGGTTCCGGAAGTACACACGACCAGCCGCACGGGTGCGCACGCCGAAGATGGTCTCAAGCAACTCTGTACGGCCGGCACCAACCAGGCCATACAGGCCGAAAATCTCGCCTTCACGTACATCAAAGGAAATATCCTGCAGATGAGGTGCATACTTGGTGGAAAGGTGCTGGATGGACAGGATCGGCTCGCCGGGGGTGTTATTCACAGGCGGGAAGCGGCTCTCCAGAGAACGACCGACCATGGCCGAGATCAACTCGTTCATGTTGGTGTCTTTGGAATCCTTGGTCATAACCAGGTTGCCGTCGCGCAGTACCGAAACCTGATCGCAGATCTCAAAGATTTCGTCCATCTTGTGGGAAATGTAAATCAGCGAAATGCCCTGCGATTTCAGCATCCGCATCATTTCAAACAACTTGTCGACTTCCTGAACTGTCAGGGAAGAGGTGGGCTCGTCCAGAACAATGACCTGCGCGTTGTAGGAAATTGCCTTGGCGATCTCGCACATCTGCCGCTGCGAAACCGACATGTTGCGCATCGGCTGAGTCAGGTTGACGGTCATGCCGAGTTTACGGAACAACTCGGCAGCCTTACGTTTCATTTGTCCTTCGTCAACTACGCCCATCGAGTTGACCGGATAGCGCCCCAGGAACAGATTGTCGATAACACTGCGTTCCAGGCACTGGTTCAACTCCTGGTGAACCATGGCGATACCGTTTTCCAAGGCGTCCTTCGGTCCGGAAAAATTGATTTCCTTGCCGTTGAGGAAAATTTTGCCCTCGTCCTTCTGGTAGGTGCCAAAAAGACATTTCATCATCGTCGACTTACCGGCACCGTTTTCGCCCATAAGCCCCATGACAGTACCGCGTTTTACGTCCAGATTGATATGATCAAGCACTCGGTTGCGGCCAAATGACTTGCACATACCGCGAATTGACAAGACGATATCATCTTTCGCTTCTGCCATTCTCGT
>JAHYZA010000010.1 GCA_019424695.1 Oscillospiraceae bacterium | reverse complement strand
TCAGCGGCTGTCGCGGTCGCTCTCGCGCCGGACAGCTTGAATATAATACCACCGGGAAACTACTTTGTCAACACCTTTTTTCACTTTTTATCCAACTTTTTTCTTCTTCCAAGAGTTTGTAAAACGAACTTACTCTCGGCAGGAATCTACAGGCTTTCAGCTGCAATGCAAAAGCAAATCAGACAGTACAGAGAACCACTTCAAAGGAATGTCCTTTCAGTGAGATATGTAAGCCTCTTCTTGCAAAGGCATATCCTTGCAGTTCATATAACCAAATGGGCGCAGCTCACAAACGGAAACACCTATTGCATACCTTATGCCACTACGCGCTCTTTTGTTTGGTACTGGATGGTAGCCATCAAACAGTGAACAACACACCTTTGATGCAGAAACAGCCCTCTCAAAACCGGGCTGTTTTGCGTTATTCAATACGTATTCAATACGCGAGCGAAAAAAGCGTTTAAGGTCAATTCCATGGAAGCCCGTTTTATGACACAGGCACAAAAAAAGAACCGTGAAACTCGCGTTTCACGGTTCTTTTTCAGCTGACCTTGACAGCCCTTGTTTGGTCCGAGTGGCGAGAGTCGAACTCACGGCCTCTTGAACCCCATTCAAGCGCGCTACCAAACTGCGCTACACCCGGTCAGAACTGGGCTGTCTCGAATCAGCTTGTTTATTATATTCCCTTTTGCAAAAAATGTCAACACCTTTTTTGCATTTTTTTAATTTTTTTCAGGGACTATAATTACAGATTCTGTCGGCTTGCTACACTGCTGCGAACCAACGCTCGCTTGAGCCTGGCCTCAGCCAATTCCAACTCGTGCTTGTCGATTCCCTTTTGGGCCAAGATCGCTTCCGCGCGGGCCTTACTACGTTCCACCCGTTCCTTGTCAATGGCATCAGCCCATTCAAAGGTTGTTGCCAGCAAGCGGCAATGACCGCCTATCATACTGAGCATACCACCCATACATGCAGCGCGACGTACAGTTCCGTCCTCTGTTGTGATATGGGCTTCGCCCATCCCTACAGCCGTACAATAGTCAATGTGACGTGCCATAAGTTCTACCTGACCACAGATCGTCCGGCAGGACAACGACTTTACGTCGCCATCAAAAGCAACACCGTCAGGCGTCACAATTTTCAGCGGGAAACTTGCCACAGGCTCGCCTCCTTACTGCTTTCCGGCTTTTGCCAGCACATCATCAATGGTACCTGCAAACAGGAACGCACTTTCCGGAATGGTATCGCATTCCCCGTTGAGGATCATGTTGAACCCGCGCAATGTTTCTTTCAGCGGTACATACTGACCGGGCATGCCGGTAAACTGCTCCGCCACATGGAAAGACTGGGAGAGGAAACGCTGTACCTTACGGGCGCGGTTAACCGTAATCTTATCGTCTTCCGACAATTCATCCATACCCATAATAGCAATAATGTCTTGCAGGTCCTTATATCGCTGCAGCACCTGCTGCACCGCACGGGCAGTCTGATAATGCTCCTGCCCGACCACTTCTGGAGCCAGAATACGGGAAGTGGAATCCAGCGGATCTACAGCCGGATAAATACCCTGAGAAGCGATATCACGGCTCAAAACCGTCGTTGCGTCCAGATGGGTAAACGTCGTGGCGGGCGCAGGGTCGGTCAGGTCATCCGCAGGCACGTACACGGCCTGCACCGAGGTGATGGAGCCTTTACGGGTCGAAGTGATTCGCTCCTGCAATGCGCCCATCTCGGTAGCCAGCGTCGGCTGGTAGCCAACAGCCGACGGCATACGTCCCAAAAGGGCAGAGACCTCGGAGCCAGCCTGCGTGAAGCGGAAGATGTTGTCGATAAAGAGCAGCACGTCCTGATGCTTTACGTCACGGAAATACTCCGCCATCGTCAGCCCGGACAGCGCCACACGCATACGAGCTCCCGGGGGTTCGTTCATCTGACCATAAACCAGCGCAGTCTTATTCAAGACGCCACTTTCGCTCATTTCACCGTAGAGGTCATTTCCTTCACGGGTGCGCTCACCAACGCCAGTGAATACGGAGTAGCCATTATGCGCTGTGGCAATGTTGTAGATCAGTTCCTGAATCAGTACCGTCTTGCCAACACCAGCGCCGCCGAACAGACCGATCTTACCGCCTTTGGCGTACGGGCAAATCAGGTCTACGACCTTGATACCGGTTTCAAGAATTTCCGTAGAGGATTCTTGCTCGTCAAATGCAGGCGCAGGACGATGAATCGGCCAACGCTCCATATTTTCCGGAGCCGGCTTTTCATCCACCGGTTCTCCCAGCAAATTGAAAACACGACCCAGGCATTCATCGCCAACCGGAACCGTGATGGGACTACCGGTATCCACGGCTTCTGTGCCGCGTACCAGGCCGTCGGTAGCCGCCATGGCAATACACCGGGCCACATTGTCGCCAATATGCTGTGCAACTTCGACCACCAGCGTTTTGCCGTGGTTTTGCAGTTCCACCGCATTCAGCAAGGCCGGCAATTCACCGTCATTAAAGCGAATATCAAGTACAGGACCGGTAACTTGCACAACCTTACCGATGTGTTTTTCTGGCATAGCACACACTCCTTCGTGGGCTCTTTTAAGATTCTGCGTCAGCACCAGCCACAATTTCCGTAATTTCCTGGGTAATTGCAGCCTGGCGGGCGCGGTTATAATACAGATTCAAATGCTCAATCATCTCACCGGCATTTTTAGTGGCCGCATCCATGGCCGTGCGGCGTGCGCCTTGTTCGCTGGCCACACTTTCACACAGAGCACCGTAGACAATACCAGCCAGGTACTCCGGGATTATGTTGTCAAATACAGTGACCGGGTCCGGTTCATAGAGCATCAGGCTTTGCCGCTTCTTGGTCTCCTTTGGCGCTTCAAAAGGGAGAACCGGCAAAATCGTGGCCGTCTGCGTCAGCATCGATACAAACTGTGTAAAGCACAGTCTGATCTCATCGAACTCCCCTGCCAAGAACTTCTGGCAGACAATTTTGGAAATCTCAAAACTGTCACTGACGGACAAGTCCCCTGCTTCCGCAAATGCCTGCGTAACGATCGGCACCCGATGGCGAACGAAATACTCCACTGCCTTTTTTCCAATTGGCAATACGGTATAATCCTGCCCCTCGGCATCCGACTGAACCGCTTTCAAGATATTGGCGTTGTAACCGCCTGCCAGACCGCGATCGCCGGCAATGACAATATACAACCGGCGATGGGTATTCCGTTTGGCGAGATACGGGCTGTCAAAATGGGTGTCTGCTGTCGCGATATCAAACAAAGTCGCATAGAGCGTTTCAAAGTACGGCCGGCTACGTTCAACCCGCTCCTTGGCGCGCCGTAACTTACTGGACGCTACCAGTTCCATGGCCTTGGTGATCTGCATGGTGCTCTCTACGCTTTTAATGCGCAGTTTGATTTCTTTCATAGATCCAGCCACCAATGGCACCCCCTTTACGACTTAGTTTTCTTTCTGGAATTTTGCAGTAAAGGCTTCCAGAACAGCTTTAAGTTTTTCTTCGGTATCGGCTTTCAGATCACCTGTGGTGCGTATCTGTTCCATGACATCTGCCGCGTCGGCATTGTCATCCAGGTACTGATACAATGCACGCTCATATTCGGCAATGTTCGATACTTCGATTTCCTTGAGGTAATCGTGCACCGTAGCATACAAAACCGCCACCTGCTTTTCTACCGGAACCGGGCTGTTGCGGTCCTGCTTGAGCACTTCCACAATGCGCTCACCCTGTGCAAGACGCGCCTTTGTATCGGCATCCAAATCAGAGCCGAACTGCGCAAAGCCCTGCAGTTCGCGATACTGGGAGTAGACCAGTTTCAGTGTACCGGCAACCTTCTTCATCGCCTTGATCTGGGCATTGCCGCCAACGCGAGACACCGAAATACCGGGGTTTACCGCCGGCCGCACACCTGCATGGAACAGTTCCGTTTCAAGGAAAATCTGACCATCCGTAATGGAAATAACGTTGGTCGGAATATATGCGGCAACGTCACCCGCCTGAGTTTCGATGATAGGCAGCGCCGTCAGGGAGCCGCCTCCCTTCTCATCGCTGAGCTTGGCAGCACGTTCCAGAAGACGGCTATGCAGATAAAATACGTCGCCGGGATACGCTTCACGTCCAGGCGGGCGGCGGATCAGCAGCGACAAGGCACGATATGCCACGGCATGCTTCGACAAGTCATCGTAGATGATCAGAACATGTTTGCCCTGATTCATGAAGTATTCGCCCATAGCACAACCAGCATAGGGCGCGATATACTGCAACGGAGAAAGCTCAGATGCCGTTGCACAGACCACGGTTGTATAAGCCATGGCACCGTTCTTTTCCAGATTTTCGACAAGAGAAGCTACCGTAGACCGCTTCTGGCCGATGGCAACATAGATGCAAAGGACATCTTTGCCTTTCTGGTTGATGATGGTATCGGTGGCAATGACCGTTTTACCAGTCTGACGGTCACCAATGATCAGCTCACGCTGACCGCGGCCAATGGGAATCATCGAATCGATTGCCTTGATGCCCGTCTGCAGAGGCTGTTTGACGGGCTGGCGGTCAATAATGCCAGGTGCCGGAGATTCGATGGCCCGGTAGTCGGCAGCCTCAATGGGGCCTTTGCCATCGATGGGCTGGCCCAGCGCATTGACGACACGGCCAATCATGCCTTCGCCCACCGGGACAGAAACCACCTTGCCGGTACGACGGATACCGCCGCCCTCCTTGATGCCGCTGTCATCGCCCAGCAGAACGATGGAAACACTGTTTTCTTCCAGGTTCTGAGTCATACCGTAGGTGCCACTGTCAAACTGCACCAGTTCACCGGCCATGCAGTTATCCAGCCCGGAAGCACGGGCGATGCCGTCACCCACCATGGTGACAGTACCGGTTTCGGACTGTTCGATGGCATTCTGATAGTACTTGATCTGGGAGCGAATAATGCGGGAAATTTGTTCGGGTTTTAATTGCACGGTTTGGTTCACCACTCAATCTATAAAAATGGGGTGTTTTGTTACAGTACCACGTTGGCAATATCGTCGCGCAGCAATTCCAGCCGGCGCTGTACGGTACCGTCCAGACGTTCGCCTGCCAAATCAAGACGCAAACCGCCCAGCACAGACGGATCTGTTTTTTCAGTCAGGCGGATGGTCTTCCCTGTTTTTGCCTGCAACTTTGCAAGCAGTTTTTCACGTTCGTCAGCGGACAAGGGCACGGCCGAAGTCACAGTGGCTTCCGCAATGCCGTGATCCGCGTCGTAACGCGCCCGGTAGGCATCCAGACAGCCTAAAAGTTCCCCCAGCAGATCTTCCTCGCATAAGATTTTGAGAAAGTTGACCACATAGGGGTGCATGCCCTCGAACGCTTTGTCCAACAAGCCACAGCGTTCCCGCTTCGGGATGCTGGGGGTTTGCAGCAGACGAAGATATTCCGGCTCCTGCTTGCAGCTGGACTCAGCCAGCGTAAGTTCCTGCAGGATAGAGTCCGTTAACGATTCCTCGGCAGCCAGTTCATACAGACTGCCGCCGTAGCGCTTGGCCAATTCGGTCATGAGGCATCCCCCACATTCCGGATAAATTCATCAATCAAAGCCTGATGATCGGCTTTGTTGATTTCGCGCTCGACCACCTTGCTGGCAATCTCTACCGCAATACCGCCAATCTCATTCTTCAGATCATTGACCGCCTTCTTGCGTTCCTGTGCCATCTCGGCTTCCGCTGCGGTACGCAGGGCCTGCGCCTCGGTACGGGCCGCGTTGACAATCTCTTCTTCACGCTTCTGTGCACGGACCGTCGCTTCCCGCAACATGGTATCCTGCTCGGCTTTGATGTCTTTCAGATGCTGCTGGTATTCTTCTTCCAATTCGGCGGCTTTTTGCTTGGCCTGTGCCGCATCGGCATACATCTTATCAATTTCCTGCTGACGGTCATCGATCATCTGCTTGACCGGTTTGAACAGGAAATGCCGCAGCACCGCGAAGGTGATGAGCATATTGCAGAAGGTGAAAAGCGCAGTCCACGGGTTGACGCCGACGAAGCTCTCAAATCCCGTCATAAGTCATCCCTCCTTTCGTGTTCTTCGTATCCAATCAGAAAACGAAGAGCAAAAGCAGAGAGATAACCAGCGAGTAAATACCGGTAGACTCAGTAATGGCACAGCCAAGAATCATGTTGGTACGCAGAACGTTGGTCATTTCCGGCTGGCGGGACATACCTTCCAGCGCTTTACCGACCGCATTGCCTTCACCGATAGCCGGGCCGATAGCTCCGAATCCGATTGCGATACCAGCGCCGATTGCGCAGGCGGCCTTTACGATTGCAGCTTCCATAGGGGTTCCTCCTATAATAAAATACAAAATCAGGCTTCTTCCGGCGGCGGGCAGGCATTGCCCACATAAACCATCGTCAGCAAACTAAAGACGAGGGCCTGTACCCCGCCGGAAAAAACATCAAAATAGAGACTCAGGATGCCGGGAATACCGACTTCCAGATAGGGCACACCGCTGAGTCCGAGCAGCGCCAGAACACCGGTAGCGATAAATACAATCCCGAAAATCTTGCGTGCCATCTTCTTGCCGCGCAAACCGCTGACCAGAAGCGCAATACCGAGGATCAGAACCACGGCCGAGACCACGACGTTCTTGCCAACCAGTCCCAGCAAGGCCGCCGAAACAGTGGCCAGCGCCGAATACACCAGGCTGGTCAGCACGCTGCCGCCCGCGATGTTACCAAAATGACGGAATGCCATAGAAATGGGCTGAGCAATTTCTGACACAAGGTTCATCGGTGTCATTACCACGATGGGTTCGGTAAAACCTTTGAGCCATCCTACAAAACCGTTTGCTTTGATGGAGCAGCCCCAGCACAGAAAGCTCGTCATCAGTGCCCAGGTCACCGTAGTGGAGAGATCTGCCGTAGCGGAACGGAAAATGCCGGTCATTCCGATATAGGAGCCACATATGGAAGAAAGGAACAGGGCTCCGATATATGGTGTCCAATAAGCGTTATGCTTACCCATCGTGTCCTCTACCATGCCATACAGCATGGTAACGCCTTTTTCTACCAGAACTTGCCTGCGGGACGGTCGTTTTTGCAAATTGCGTCCCAGCAAAATTCCGGCTGTACACAAGCATACCATCACTACAAAAGACGATACGATCGTCTGGGTGATGGGGATTCCCCCGAGCAAGGGAATGGTAAAGTATATTTTGGGGCCATTCATATGGTTGCATCACCGCCTTCATCATCTTTGCGGAAAAATTCCACAATCTTCAGTACTCCCTGGGCCATAAGCAGCGGCAGCAAGGCTGCCACCGGGTCGCACACCCCAGACCGGAACAGTAGGATATAAATCCCAGCCAATACCAGCAGCCGTATCACGCCGGATGCCTGGATGGAAAGCTGTGCCCGCTGGGGCTCATTGTCCCGGGCAGCACGATCCACCGCGTTGGAGACCGTGATGCTTAACGACACGAAATTGCCAACGGCAAGGATCAATCCCAAAACCGCGCCCACAAGGACCGCGCGTGTGAAGGCGCCCAGCAGAGCATAGACGCCCAGCATGATCGCCACACAAACCGCCAGCGCCACTGCAAAGCGACAAACCTGACGCAGAATTTCCCTGTGTTTTTGCATGGGGCGGGGTGCTCCTTTCCTTATCCATGTTGATTGAAAGAAATGGGCGGCGGAGGCTTCTTGGAGTCCTCTCTGCCCTGCCTTTCAATTGCTTTGAGAGAGTAGCTCAAACTGCTCACTGCTCCCAGTATGCCCAAAATCACACCGATGGCTACAATCCATCCTCCCAGAAAAAAGGTTCTTTGCAGCCATACAGCAGCACCAACAAACAGAATCGGCGGAACGCAGACAGAAAGTCCAAACTGTGTCAGCCATACGAGATGACGGGTGATATCATATAAATCTTTCATGACTCCCCCATAGACGCAAACGGCGCTTAATGGGTTTAGTATACACCAAGAGCAGCATTTTTTCAACAGTTCGTTTCGTCCATGATCTAAAGTTTTTGTTAATTCCGATTCAAATCGATCGTTTTGTATACAAACCAATTGCTTGCCAGGCAAATTCATATTGTACGACTTTATGTGCAGTACCGCAAAGCAATCCCTAGTGAAGTGATTTCAAATCCCGGTTCTCTTATGGCGCAGTTTGGGCATATTTCCAATATCTGGATTTTTTTAAAGCATGTCTTTTGCCTGGAAAAGAAAAAATGGCGATATGACATGTCATACCGCCCTTCAGGTCTATCGGTTATTTTTTTGCTCCGAATCGATATTCGGTTCCGCTTTTCAAACGCTCGATATTGCTGCGGTGCAACCAGATGACCATGGCCGCCATAATGACACAGCACAGCGTATTGAAAACGAGAGTGGGGATATTGGCCCCCATTACAATCCAGTAGATCAATGTGACAATGGGAAACAAAGCTGCCACAATGATACTGCCCAGGGAGACAATGCGGGAAAAAGCAAACTGGATCAGAAATACCAGCAGCAGAATACCACACACAACCGGGCTTATGGAAAGTGCGGCGCCGGCACCGACCAGCACGCATTTTCCGCCTTTAAAGCCGAAATACAGTGGGCGGCTGTGGCCGATCATGCAGAAAATAGCCGCCAGATAGGCACCGCAAATAGGCGCCAACAGGGAATCATTCCCAATGAGAGAGGCAAAGAGAATTCGCCCCAGATTGGCCGCCGCCACGCTTTTGCCCACATCACCAATGATCGTAAGTACCGCCGGCAGTTTTCCGTAGGTACGCAGGACGTTTGTCATACCCGCATTGCCGCTTCCGTGAGTACGCACATCCTCGTTAAACATAGCCTTGGATACCAATACACCGAACAGAATACTGCCCAGCAGATATCCTGCCAGAGCCGTCAGTACACAAGCCGCAATCACATGAAGTACCATGATTCCTTACACCTTTCCTGCTTTCACAGCACCGTCACCGTGTTCCCGCGTAATCATACGGATCGGCGTTCCCGTCAATCCGAAAGTTTCGCGAATCTGGTTTTCGAGATAGCGCTGATACGAAAAATGGAACAACGCTTTCTGGTTGACGAAGCAGACAAATGTCGGCGGCCGGGTGGAAGTCTGGGTGATATAGAATACCTTCAGCCGCTTACCCTTGTCAGAAGGCGGCTGCACCTTTGCCGTAGCACGGGCCAGCATTTCATTAAGAGCACCGGTGGGTACGCGGGTACCATTCTGGATATCAACAAAGTGAATCGTCTCAAAGAGCTTGTCCACACGCTGACCCGTTTTGGCGCTGATAAAAACGATGGGCGCATAGGACATGAAGCTGAAATCCTCCTCCAGCTGTTTGCGCATAGAATCCATCGTGTAGCTGTCTTTTTCAACGGCATCCCACTTGTTGACCGCAATGATACAGGCTTTCCCCTGCTCGTGGGCATAACCGGCCACCTTGGAATCCTGTTCGGTAAAGCCGACCGTCGCATCGATCATAATGACACAGACCCGGCTGCGTTCCACCGCCGCAAGGCTGCGCAACACACTGTACCGTTCGACGCCACTCTCCACTTTTCCCTTCTTGCGCAGACCGGCGGTATCGGTAAACACAAACTTACCGTACTTGTTCTCGACCAAGGTATCAATGGCATCCCGGGTCGTCCCGGCCTCGTTGGCCACAATCAAACGATTCTCTCCGAGAATATGGTTGATCAGGCTGGATTTGCCCACATTGGGGCGACCGATGACCGCAACCGTGATACGGTCATCGCTGTCCTCATCCTCCTGAGAAAAATCCAGGTGCGCGCATACGGCATCCAGCAAGTCGCCGGTACCGTGACCGTGCACACCGGAGACCGGAATGATCTCTCCCAGTCCTAGAGAATAAAAGTCGTAAAGTTCCATCGGCGGTTCGCCGATTTTATCACACTTGTTGACCGCCAGCACAACAGGTTTGCCGCTGCGCATCAGCATACCGGCAATATCCTGGTCCTGCGGCGTAACGCCGTTGGTCAGTTCAGTGACCATAATGATGCAGTCAGCCGAGTCAATGGCAATTTGTGCCTGCTCCCTCATGTGAGCCAGCAGACCATCGTCGATACGCGGTTCGATACCACCGGTATCGACGAGCAGGAACTTGTTGCCGCACCATTCACAATCACAAAAAATGCGGTCGCGGGTCACACCCGGCGTGTCCTCCACGATGGCAAGGCGCTGGCCGGTCAGCTTATTGAAAATCGTAGACTTCCCCACATTGGGCCGCCCTACGATAGCAACGATCGGTTTTGCCATGTCCCCTCCTCCTTACTTAGGTCCTTTTTTGATTTTTCTTATGCGCTTATGCGCACTCAGACAGGCTTTGCAGCATCCGCCGCCGTCCGTGGGAATTGCCATGGTACGGCACTCCAGTGCTTCCGAGAGCTGCGGCAACGTGATGTCGTCCAGAAAACGATCTTTTTCATCCCGGAGCATGACCTCCGGAACAGCCAGCAAGTCACTCTGCAGCTTCCCCTTGCACTGCTTGATGATATCCGTACCGGTCACAAGGCCCGCCACACTGACGTTGCCGCCAAAGTATTCGTTGTGGATCTGATGCACCGTGATCTTGACCTGCGGGTACTTTTGCATCAGTGCCTGCGCCGACTGTTCAATCAGCGGTCCGGCCAGCGTGCCCGTGACCACATCCATGCTATGCGGCAGGACCAGACCCCGGTAATTCTCCAGCTCTTCCAGGAAAGTATCGTGATAAAGACGCCACATGCCGACGCCGTCCTCCAGTTGGGCGAATTCATCATAGAATTCTGCCGATGGAAGTGCCTTTCCTGCGGTCAGATACCATTCGTCGCTGGGATAGACGATGCTGCGACCGTATTCCTCCCGGCAGCGGTAGCTGTATTCTTCCAGGATTGCCAGCGTTTCCGATGCGGATTCTTTGTCGTAGGGCTGCAGTTTATACAGCCCTTTGCGGTAATCCGTCACACCGGCCGGCACCACGGCGATGCTGCCCACCTGGGGCCGCAGAGCCAGCAGATCATCCAACGTGCGGCGCAGTTCGTCGCCATCGTTGATGCCGCGGCACAAAACCAACTGGCAGTTCAGATCGATACCGCCTGCGGCCAGCTTGGGTAAATACTGCAGCACTTCTCCGCCGCGCTTGTTGGCCAGCATCCGAATCCGGAGCTGCGGATTGGTGGTATGCACCGATACAAAAATCGGGCTGATGTGCATCTCGATGATGCGGTCAATTTCCCGCTCGGTCAGATTCGTAAGCGTAATATAGTTGCCGAACAGAAAGGAAAGCCGTTCATCATCATCTTTAAAATAAAGGGGCTCCCGCATGCCGGGCGGCAGCTGATCGATGAAACAGAACATGCAATGATTGGCACAGCTGTGCTTTTCGTCCCCCAGATAGGTTTTGAAATTGCAGCCCAGCGGTTCATACTCGCCCTTTTCCACCACCAGGGTGCGGTGCTGTTCCTTTTCACAAACTTCCAATGAAAAGTGCGCCGGTGTTGTGTAGAACTGATAGTCCAGTGCATCTCCCAGCGGATGCCCATCAATGGCAAGCAGCGCACAGCCTTCCCGAATGCCCAGGCGTTGGGCCGGCGAATCCCCATCGACCGAAGTCACATACAAGGCCATGGTCCCGGCCCTCCTTTCCCGCAAAACAGACGGTAACAAAAAGGGGGAAGGCATTGCCCTCCCCTAGCAAGAAACTTACGCTTCCTTCTTGATGACTTCCTGGCCTTTGTAGTAGCCACACTTGCCGCAAACCTTATGGGGAACCTTCAGTTCGCCACACTGCGGGCACTTCACCAGCGTCGGCGCCTCCAGTTTCCAGACATTAGAGCGACGTTTGTCGCGGCGGGCTTGAGAATGCTTTCTCTTGGGTACGATAGCCATAATCGGACACCTCCTTGGTGAAATTCAACTGAGCAGTTGTTTTAATATGCTAAGCCGCGCATCTGCAGGGGCAGCATTGTCTGCCGGTTGGCAGGTACATCCTGCCGCCTTCTTCTTGCCGCAGATGGGGCATAGGCCTTGACAATCGGAACTGCAAAGCAGCACCGCAGGAACCTCGAAAATCACTTCCTGAAATACCAGTTCGTCAAGATCGAGACAGCCTTTTTCATTGCAGGGCAATTCAAAATCAGGATCTTCCACATCACGCATCCGAATCAGATACTCCCGCTCGAAAGCGTATTCCTTATGGATCGGTTCCAGGCAACGGGCACACTCGGCTTCCACTTGTGCCTTTACACACAAGAGCAACGCCGCGCCATCGTCGGTGGGCGTTGCCGTGAAATCACATTCTGCCGGGGCAGCCAGATGAAACCCGTCAAAATCTGCCTGTGACAGGTCGGCCAGAAAATGAGCCTTATAGGGCACTCTGGCATTTTCCAGAAAGGATCGCAGATCAAATTGCATAGTACACCTCAAAAGGTTGCTTAAATAGTATACACAAGTGACCAAGGGTTGTCAACCAGAAAAGTGCAAAAAGTTGCGATTTTTTTCGCTTTTTTCGCAAAAAACAGGGCGGGAAAGCCTGTTTCCCGCCCTGCTGTGTGCACCGGATGGTCCTTTATGCTCAGATCACGTACTTTTTCAGATCCTCGGGCAACTCGTCCGCATTCGCAGAAACCGTAACCACGACTTCGATGTTCTGGGTGATCTTGTCGATGGCCTTGAGAACCTTGTCGGCCGCTTCCAGATCATGATCGATGATGCGAAGGATGCCGTCGATGAACAGTTCGGTAATGTCATAGTTACCGGCCAGCACACCGGCAACAAAGCCGTACAGCATATCCGCGCCGACAACGCCGTATTCATCCACATCCACCAAACGTGCAGCATGATTGATCTCGGTAGTGAGCTTCATGCACTTCTCAATGACAACGATGTTGCCGGAAGTGGTCTTGGTAGCCTTGTCGATCATGTCGATCATGGTCTTGGTCTTGCCAGAGCCTTTGGTTCCAACAATCAGTTTCAGCATAAGGGGTACCTCCTTTATTCGTAGGCGCCTCACGGCGCAAGTTTCCGTCAGTCCTGCAGTTTCGCTTCCAGCTCCGCCTTACGATCCTCGTAGCCGGGCTTGCCAAGCAACGCAAACATATTTTTCTTGTAGCTCTCAACGCCGGGCTGATCAAACGGGTTGACGGAAAGCAGATAGCCGGATACCGCGCAGGCTTTCCAGAAGAAGTAAATCAACTCACCCACATCGTGAGCACTGAGGCTGTCCACTTCGATGATTCCCAAAGGGACGCCGCCATCGGTATGCGCCAGGATCGTGCCTTCCATAGCCTTGCGATTGACAACGCTCATGTTTTGCTCCGCCAGGAAATTCAACCCGTCAAAGTTTCCTTCCAGCGGTTCGATATAGAAGTCTTCGCGGGTGTTTTTCACATCCACGTAGGTCTCAAACATTACGCGGCTGCCGTCCTGCAGGAACTGTCCCATAGAGTGCAGATCCGTGGAAAAAATGCAGGAAGTGGGCATCAGGCCCTTCTGGTCCTTGCCCTCGCTTTCACCGAAGAGCTGCTTGTACCATTCATTCATCATGGTGAAGTCAGGCTCAAAGCAGGCCAGCGTTTCGACGCTCTTGCCCTTGCGGTACAGAATGTTGCGGGTCATGGCGTAACGATACGCGTCGTTGTCCATGCTGCACTTGCCGAACTTCTCACGGCCATCGGCAGCGCCCTGCATGAGTTCATCGATATCGATGCCCGCACAGGCGATGGGCAGCAGACCCACGGCGGTCAGTACCGAATAACGGCCGCCGACATCGTCGGGGACCACAAAAGTCGGCCAGCCCTGTTCATTGGCCAGCTGCTTAAGGGTACCTTTGGCGCGGTCCGTGGTGGCATAGATGCGCTTGTTGGCTTCTTCGGGGCCAACGGAATCTTCCAGCAGCTTGCGCAGCACACGGAACGCCAGAGCCGTCTCGGTGGTCGTACCGGACTTGGAAATAACGTTGATCGAGAAGCGTTTGCCCTTGGTCAGCTTGATGATATCATTGAGCGCCGTCGGAGAGATGGTATTACCGCAGAAGTAAATCTTCAGGCCGTCATCCAACTCATTATGGTACAGACCGCGGACAGCCTCCACCACAGCGCGGGCGCCAAGGTAAGAACCACCGATGCCGGCGACGAGCAGCACATCGGAATCCGAACGGATTTTTTTAGCCGCTTCCTTGATGCGGGCAAACTCTTCCTTGTCATAAGTAACAGGCAGGTCAAGCCAGCCCAGGAAATCATTACCGAAACCGGTCTTGGTTTCCAATTGCTTGTGGGCCAACTCAACCTGCGGGTAGATTGCCTCATATTCTTCAGGACGGATAAATTTTGCAAGATGCTTGCCGTTGTATTTAACAGCCATCTTCATGCCCCTCCTTTATGTTTTGGTTGTCTTCATGATACCGTTTTGCGTCGGTATTGTCAAGCAAATGTCCGGTATTTTTTTCGACTTTTTCATGAACATTGCACAAATTATACGTCGGATAAAACCATACTCTGCACCAAAAGTCCGAAGCAATACCCAAAACTCAACGCGTCTACGTTCTGCTCTGCGGTGATGGAAAAGGTTTGCAGTTCCTGCGCCCCGTTGGCAAGGTGTACCGTACCGACCTGCATCCCCTGCGTAACCGGAGCTTCCAGTGCATCGGGCAGTTCTACAGTAACCTGCAGCGTATCCGCCTCCCCCTTCGGCATCAGGCACTTTTGCGGCGCATCATATTGCAGAGTAACGACCTCTTGCGTGCCGCGGTGCACCGGCAGCGTATGCGGCGCATCGGAGGGAAGTTCCGCCGTCACGTTTTCGTAATTGGCAAAGCCATAGTCCAGCAGAGTGGTAGCCGCTTCAAAGCGCTCTTTGCCGGATGCCGATCCCAGTACCACCGCAATCAGACGCAGGCCGTCACGTTCCGCACTGGCCGAAATGCAGACCCCTGCCTTGCTGGTGGTCCCGGTTTTCAGTCCTGTAATGCCGTTATAGCTTTTCAACAGCTTGTTGGTGTTGACAAGCTGGGTGGCGCCATCCCGTAAGGTATCGGTCCAGATGGAACAGTAGTCACGAACCTCGGTATGGTTAAGCAGCATTTCCCGGCTCATGATGGCCACATCCCGCGCACTGGAAAGATGCCCCTCCTGATCCAGGCCGCAGGCGTTTTCAAAATGGGTAGCCGTCATGCCCAACTGCGCGGCCTTCTCATTCATCATGTCAACAAAGGCCGGCTCGCTGCCGCCCACGTACTCTGCCACCGCGACCGCCGCATCGTTGGCGCTGGAAACGCAGATCGCCTTGAGCATGTCGTTGAGTGTCATCTGCTCTCCCGGCTCCAGCCAGATCTGACTGCCCCCCATACTGTAGGCATGTTCGCTGACCGGAACGTAATCCTCCAGCGAGATTTTTCCTGCCTCCAGCGCCTGGAAAGTCAGAAGCAATGTCATCACCTTGGTGATGGAGGCAATGGGGCGCTGCACATCAGCGTTTTTTTCGTACAGTACGGTGCCGGAATCCTCATCCATCAGGATCGCAGCTTCGCAGGGAAGATCAAAATCATCCATTCCAGCAGCCACGATCCCCTGTGGAGTTTCCGGCGCCTCGGCGGCGGGATCGTCCAACGGCGCCTCTCCTTCTGCATAGGTTCGCAGAATTGAGAAAAGCACCAGCGCCAGACACAGCACAATGGTTACGGCACGTTTTTTCATTGCAACAACACCCCCGCTGCAAATTGACTTTGTTTAAGCCTATGCGGGCGACTTCGGTTTTAGTATTGCGCTTTTATGTCGTTTCCATTATAATAAAGGGCACGATTGAACACTTTTACTGTAAAGGAATCAAAGCCATGCGGGTAACATTTTACACCTTGGGATGCAAGGTAAATCAGAACGAAACCGGTGCTCTGGCCCAGCTGTTCGAGGAAAGCGGTTATACCGTTGTCCCCAACGAAGAAGCTGCAGACGTCTATGTTGTCAACAGCTGCACGGTGACAAATTTTGGCGATCAGAAAAGCCGCAAATGGCTGCGCCGTGCCAAGCGGGAAAACCCAGGCGCCGTGACGGTCCTGACCGGCTGCTATCCGCAGGCTTTTCCCGAAGAGGCTGCTGCCATTTCCGAAGCCGACGTAGTGACCGGGTCGGGAAATCGCCGTGCCATCCTGCATGATGTACAGAAGGTGCTGGACGGCGAGTCCGAGCGTGTAGTGGATATTCGCCCTCACCAAAAAGGCGAGCGCTTTGAAGAGCTTCCCATGGACAAATTCGCCGAGCACACCCGCGCCTTTGTCAAGGTGGAGGACGGCTGCAACCGCCGTTGCGCATATTGCGTCATTCCGCGGGCGCGGGGTCCGGTGCGCAGCCGCGATGAAGCAAGTATCTTGCAGGAATTGCACCGTCTGACGGAAGCGGGATACAAGGAAATCGTTCTTACGGCCATCAGCCTGCCCAGCTATGGCACCGACACCGGTACCAGTCTGGTGGAACTTATTGAGAAAGCCGCCGCCGTTCCCGGGGTCGAACGTCTCCGCCTGGGGAGCCTTGACCCCGATATGCTGCACGACGAGGACATCCTCCGTCTTTCCCGGATCGACAAACTTTGCCCACAATTCCATCTCAGCCTGCAAAGCGGCTGTGACAAGACGCTGCGCGCCATGCGCCGTCCCTACACCACCGCCCAGTTTGCCGAAATCGCCGACAAACTGCGCCAGGCTTTCGGCGCCGAGAATGTCAGCTTCACCACCGATGTCATTGTGGGCTTTCCCGGGGAAAGCGAAGCGGATTTTGAATCCAGCATGGCCTTTGTCACGGCACAGCGGTTCCTCAAGGTCCATGTGTTCCCCTATTCCCGCCGCGAAGGTACGCCCGCTTACGATTTTCCCGATCAGATTCCGGAGCATGAAAAAGAGGAGCGAAGCCGCCGCATGACAGCCGCCGTGGAAGAGGTCCGCGCTGATGAAGCTGCCAAAATGCAGGGACATACCGCCGATGTACTTCTGGAAACACCGCTTTCCGCCACTCTGTTTACCGGCTATACAAAACAGTATCTGCCCGTTCTGGTTACCGCTCCCGGATGCAAAACCGGTGACATCGTCAAGGTGAAACTGGGGGCCTGGGACGGCAAACGATGCCATGCGGAACGGATTTGATGACCGCCCAAAGGTCCAGTAAAAATGAAATAGAGTATACACAGGGAAAATAATTGCTATTTTCCCTGTTTTTTGTTGCCTGCCCTCTTGCCAAATGAAAGTCTTTTTGGTAAAATTTTAACAGGAGCGGTTGTACCCCGCCCAAAACGTGTTTTTGGAGAAATCGGAGCAATAAAAGAAGGAGCAATCACAATGAGAGGTATTTACACCCCCGTCACGGATATCCGTCGCAAGGTGTTCACCGAAGTTGCGCGCATGGCATACGAAGTCAACGAGATGTCTGACTATGCCAATCTGATGCGTGAGCTGCCCTACAAGATCATTCCCGGTGAAGAAGGATCTCTGCGCAGCAGCATTTTCCTGGAGAGAGCGATCATTTCGGAACGCATCCGTCTGGCCATGGGCCTTTCGCTGCGCCCGCTGGATGAGAGTGTTCCGGCCAGCGAAGGTCTCGAGCACAGTGTTATCGCCGACAAGTACTATGAACCGCCGCTGATCAACGTCATCAAGTTTGCCTGCAACCGCTGCCCGGAAAAAGTCATCAAGGTCACGGCCATGTGCCAGGGCTGTCTGGCTCATCCCTGCCAGGAAGTCTGCCCCAAGCACGCAATCAGCTTCCGCAACGGCAAGAGCCACATCGACCAGAGCCTGTGCGTAAAGTGCGGCCGCTGTGTCAACAGCTGCCCGTATAGCGCCATCGTAAAGACCGAGCGTCCCTGCGCCGCCGCTTGTGGTATGGGCGCCATCCATTCCGACCAGTATGGCCGTGCCGACATTGACTATGACAAGTGCGTATCCTGCGGCATGTGCCTTGTCAACTGCCCGTTCGGCGCCATCGTAGATAAGGGCCAGATCTTCCAGCTGGTTCAGTCCATCAAGCGCGGCGACAAGGTCATTGCCATTGTTGCACCTGCTTTCATCAACCAGTTCCCGGGCATGACCCCTTCCAAGCTGAAGGAAGGCATGCGCAAACTGGGTTTCTGCGATGTCGAAGAAGTCGCCATCGGCGCCGACCTGTGCACCATCGATGAGGCCAAGGATTTCATGGAGGAAGTTCCCTCCAAGCATCCGTTCATGGGCACCTCCTGCTGCCCGGCATGGAGCGTGATGGCAAAGAAGCTCTTCCCCGAATATGCCGACTGCATCAGCATGACCATGACGCCTATGGTGCTGACCGCCCGCCTGCTCAAGAAAGATCACCCGGATGCCCGCATCTGCTTTGTGGGTCCCTGCTCTGCCAAAAAGCTGGAAGCCAGCCGCCGGTCGGTGCGCAGCGAAGTTGACTTTGTGCTGACTTTCGAAGAGTTGATGGGGCTGTTTGAGGCGAAGGAAGTCGACTTCAGTTCCTTGCCCGATAGCCCCGAGGATGCCTTTGAGAGCGCCAGTGCTGACGGCCGCGGCTTTGCTGCTTCCGGTGGTGTCGCACAGGCAGTTGTCAACGCCATCAAGAAGATCGATCCCGACCGCGAAGTCAAGGTTGCCAGCGCCCAGGGTCTGGCCGACTGCCGCAAGATGATGACCATGGCCAAGGCCGGCAAGTACAATGGTTACCTGCTGGAAGGCATGGCCTGCCCCGGCGGCTGCATTGCCGGCGCTGGTACGCTGGCTGATCCCGCCAAGAGCGCGGCTATGCTGAACAAATACAAGAATGAGGCCAAGATGAAGAACGCCACGGAAACTCCCTACAAAGATTCCATCGGCCTGCTCAAGTATTGATTTCACTTCAGATCAGGCCCTCCTCCAACCTGAGGGTTGGCTTATCCCTTAAAAGACCATAATACGGACAACACCCCTCAAGGGGTCCACGAATGGGTCGTCCAGCTGCATCGCTGACCTATTGTGGCCCCTTAAGGGGTGTTTTTTTTGCTTTGGATTTTTTACCTCCCGCAAACGAGCCAATTGGATCACACAGCGTGGCCAGTATCTGCCAAACATCTGTTTTGATCTGCCCGCCGAATACCATCCGACGGCATTTCGGCGCCCCACATGAAATTCGCTTTATACTGTAAGCCGCTTATATTTTTCTCATGTGAAATACGAAAAGACCTCCTGGTTCTTTATTGTTGCAGTGACTGACCGCAACCTTATTCTACCAGAAGGTCTTTTTTCTATGTAATTGGGGAATTTTCTTTCCCCGCCCTTTATATGGGGCAAGGGTGCATCGTTTAGAAACGTTCAACTCCGTCAGCCGTCACACGGGCATAGATCAGCGGAGGCAAGGCCGGCTTTTCTTCCCGGATGACAAGACCGTCACGATACATTTCTTCTGCTGCGGCAAACAGCGCTTCGTTGTCGGCGTAGAAAGTGCAGATGCTTTCGCCCGCCTTGACGAAATCACCGAGTTTCTTGTGCATCGTAATACCGGCGGCGAAATCGATACTGTCCTCTTTTTTGATACGGCCGGCGCCCAACAACACACTGGCATTGCCGATTTTTTCTACATCGTTCTTATAAATGTATCCATCGTTCTGCGCAGTCAACTCATAGCTGTACTTTGCCTTGCGGAACCGCTCCGGATCTTTGAGAACGGAAATGTCACCGCCCTGTGCCGAGAACATCTGGCAGCACTTTTCAAAGGCAGAACCATCCGCAATCACCTGCTCCGCCATCTTTCGGCAGGCCGGCGCGTCCCCTTTTCCGGCCAGGATCAGCATATTGGTTGCCAACTGCAGGCAGACTTCCGTCAGATCTGCGGGACCTTTTCTCCGCAGAACCGCCATACTTTCCGCCACTTCCAGCGAGTTGCCGATGTTACGCCCCAGCGGCTTGTCCATATCGGTGATCAGCGCCGCCACTTTCCGCCCATGCGCCGTCCCAATGGCAACCATCTGGCGGGCCAATTCAATGGCGCTGTCCAGGTCTTTCATAAAGGCCCCGTCGCCCATGGTCACATCCAGAAGAATTGCATCGGACCCAGCCGCCAGTTTTTTGCTCATAATGGAGGAAGCGATCAACGGAATACAACCCACCGTTGCCGTAACATCCCGCAGCGCATACATCTTTTTATCCGCCACCGCAATCTGGCCGCTCTGTCCGATGACAGAAATACCGATCTCGTTGACTTGCTTGAAAAATTCCTCCTGGGTCAGGCTGGTTCGGGTACCGGGCACCGCTTCCATCTTATCAATGGTGCCTCCTGTATGCCCCAGACCTCGACCACTCATCTTGGCAATCTTCACACCGCACGCTGCCACAATGGGCGCAATGACCAGCGTCGTTTTATCGCCCACACCGCCGGTGGAATGTTTATCGGCCTTGATGCCCTCAATTGCAGACAAGTCCACCATATCACCGGAATGTGCCATTACGTCAGTCAGTACAGCAGTTTCTTCATCGGTCATTCCACGGAGATAAATCGCCATCAGCAGTGCCGACATCTGGTAATCCGGCACATCACCGGCAACGTACCCGTTGACTGCAAAAGCCAATTCTTCACGTTGGAGCGTTCCGCCATCGCGCTTTTTGGCGATGATATCATACATTCGCATAGAGTAAAGATCCTCCTTTCGGGCAATGTTCCACTCGGTTCTTGCTGAAACAGAGAAATGCCGCCCGGGGACGGCATTTCTGATTTTGTGTTACCGGCTGCCCTTGTCGTACGGAATACCCTCGGCCTTGGGAGCCTGAGAGTTCTTGGAAGTGAAAATCAATACGATCATCGTGACAATATACGGCAGCATCTGATAGAAGTTGGAGACCTCCTTGACACCCTCGAACTTCGGCAGGAAGGACAGCGACGAGCTATACGCCGCAATGACCTTGAAGAGCGCAAAGAAGAAAGACGATGCCAGAATCGGGAACGGTTTCCAGTTGCCGAAAATCATGACCGCCAACGCCAGGAAGCCGTAGCCACCTACATCCGAGTTGAAGCCGGAACCGGCCGCCACGGTATAAGCCAAGCCACCGATGCCGCCCAGGAAGCCGGAGATCAACACACCTGCATAGCGCATTTTATACACGTTGATGCCGACGGAATCCGCCGCCTGGGGATGTTCACCGCAAGCCCGCAGCCGCAGGCCAAAGCGCGTTTTGTACATCAGCACGTAGGCCACAACAAAGAGAATCACTGCCACCGGCGTGGTAAGATAGAAATACTTGAAGATCAGATTGTTCCAGAAACTGGGACCATCCACCGGCGCAAGTCCAAAGGTTTCGCGGGTGATGCGTACCCAGCTGGGGATCTGAATGGTGGTAAGGCCCTGCCCCTGGACCGCCCAGGTCATAACCACGGCGAAGGCGGGCGCGAACTGGTTCAGCGCCGTGCCGCCAATAGTCTGGTCAGCTTTCAGATTGATGGCGGCGAATCCCAGGAACAGAGAGAAGATCATACCGGTTCCCCCTGCCACCAGGATGGCGATGAACATCGAGACCTGCGGATGAAGTTCACCGAACCCACTCTGGTCCAGCGCCTGCAGCGTAAAGCAGGCAAACAGGGCACCAATGATCATCATACCTTCCAGCGCGATGTTGATAACGCCGGAATGTTCGCTGAACATACCACCCAATGCCACGAGAAGCAGAGGAACCGCAAACAAGACGGTGAGGCTGATAATATTTGCAGCGATCATCATTTGGCAGCGCCCCCTTTCTTTTTACGGCCGGACACCGCTTTTGCAATGATACCGCGCATAAGCAACGCAAAAGCCGCCAGGTAGATAATGACCGCAATGACGATATCGATGGTCTCGGACGAATAAGCCGGCTGCATGGCGGCACCGCCAACCTGAATATAGCTGATAAAAAGCGCCGAAAAAATAGTTCCGATCGGATTGGAACTTGCCAGCAGTGCAACGGGAATGCCGTTGAAACCCATTCCCAGAATGGCTTTTTCCAGCACATACTGACCGGTACCGGCCAGATAGTAAAGTCCGCCGCCAACACCGGACAGCGCACCGGAAATGACCATGGACAGCACGATATTGCGTTTGGCATTGATACCGGCATACTGTGCCGCATCACGGCTGAGGCCACAGGCTTTCAGCTCGTACCCAAACGTCGTTTTCTGCAAAACGACCCAAACGACAATTGCAAAGACAATGGCAATCCAGATGCTGATATTGATCCAGCTGGAATTACCAAACAAAACCGCAAGATGCCCTTTCGGCAGAATTGCGCCAGGGTTGGCAGCCGACAGTGCCGCGGTACGGTCGGAGTTGGAAGCACCCCAGCCGGAAGCCAGCATCATGGGCGAGTTTGCCAGGATAAGGTTGACGAGATACATGCCAATCCAGTTGAACATGATGGCGGTAATGACCTCATTCACATTGAAGTAGGCTTTGAAAAGGCCCGGGAAAACGCCCCAGATGGCACCGCCGACAGCCGAGGCCACCAGACACAGATACCAGGGCATCTGAAACTGAATGGCAAACAGCAGGGCAAAGAAAGCTCCCATGGTATACTGGCCGGAAGCACCAATGTTGAACAGGCCGGTCTTAAAGGCAAAGCCTACAGACAGACCGCACATCATAAGCGGCGCCGCCTGGTACAGGACTTTGCCAAACTTGTCCATACTGCCAAAGCCGGTGGTCATCATCGCTTTCATGCCTTCCAGCGATGCGCCGGGGTTCAGAACGACCAGCAGCAAGAAGCCCAGTACCAAACCGATCACAATGGAAAGCAGGCTGGCCAGAACGCCTACAACGGCAGGGTTCTGCAAAAGCGATCCTTTCTGATACTTTTTCATGCTTTCGCCTCCCCCTGCTTTTTGGCGCCTGCCATATACAGGCCCAGTTCTTCCACACTCGTCTTGTGCGGATCGAATTCGCCAACGATCTCGCCTTCATACATGACCAGAATACGGTCAGAAAGATTCATAACTTCATCCAGTTCCAGGCTGATGAGCAGGACCGCCTTGCCTTTGTCACGCTCCGCCACAATCTGTTTGTGGATATATTCAATCGCACCAACGTCCAGACCACGGGTGGGCTGAACCGCCACCAATAGATCCGGGTCCTTATCCACTTCCCGGGCAATGATGGCTTTCTGCTGGTTGCCGCCCGACATACTGCGGGCAATGGTCTGCGCGCCCTGGCCGCTGCGAACATCATACTGTTCGATCAGGCGATTGGCGTACGAGATCACTTCACCTTTTTTGATGAAGCCATGATTCTGGAACTGCGGTTGCCAGTAACGCTGCAGCACCATGTTATCCGCCAACGTATAATCCAACACCAGACCATGCTTGTGACGATCTTCCGGGATATGGCTCATGCCATCCTTGGACCGTGTACGGATCGACGCGTTGGTGATGTCCTTCCCATTGAGTTTGATCGTACCGGAAACCACTTTTTCCAAGCCGGTCAGACCATACACCAGCTCGCTCTGGCCGTTGCCTTCAATACCGGCCACACAGACAATTTCGCCTGCGCGAACAGCAAAGGACACCCCTTTGACCGCATTGTTTTTATGCACCTTGCTGGCAACCACAAGATCATTGACTTCCAGAATGGTCTGGCCCGGCTCACAGGGCTTTTTCTCAACAGCAAACTCCACATCGCGGCCGACCATCATGCGGGAGAGTTCTTCTTTGGTGGTCTTTGCAATTTCCACCGTGCCGATTCCTCTGCCCTTCTGCAAAACCGTGCAGCGGTCCGCTACAGCCATGATCTCATTGAGTTTATGAGTAATGAAGAGGATGCTCTTTCCCTCTTCCTTGAAACCGCGCATGATCTCCATGAGTTCGTCGATCTCCTGCGGGGTCAGAACCGCCGTGGGCTCATCGAAAATCAGGATATCGTTGTCTCGATACAGCATCTTCAAAATTTCCACGCGTTGCTGCATACCCACCGAAATATCACTGACCAACGCATCCGGGTCAACACGCAGTCCGTATTTTTCGCTGAGTTCCATCACCTTTTTGCGCGCGGCATCTTTGCGCAAAAAGCCGTGACGCGTATCTTCTACGCCCAGAATGATATTATCCAGCACGGTGAAACACTCCACCAGCTTGAAGTGCTGGTGGACCATGCCGATGCCCAAGGCATTGGCATCATTGGGATTATTGATCTTGACCTCTTGCCCGTTCTTTTTGATAACACCTTTTTCCGGCTGATACAAGCCGAACAGTACACTCATCAACGTGGACTTGCCGGCACCGTTCTCGCCCAGAAGCGCATGGATTTCGCCCTTGCGAAGTTGCAAAGTAACATCATCGTTCGCTTTGATGCCGGGAAATTCCTTGGTGATGTGCAGCATTTCGATCACGTATTGATCTGACAAACCGTTGCACGCCCCTTTCCAAATTCACAATTTCTTACTTTGTATTATATAGAAAAATTCACAAATACACAAGAGAATTTGAACAAAAAGTGCATTTTTCACTTCTTTTTTATCCCCCTGCCGCGATCTACAAAAAAATTCCCTGTGCCCATTGGTGAACTGCACCCCATTTGTTAGACAGTATGGTATACTGAATAACAAGTGGGGTG
>JAHYZA010000001.1 GCA_019424695.1 Oscillospiraceae bacterium | reverse complement strand
CCTTCTCAAAATACATTCCATGTAGCAGCCAATCGTTCAAACGATTCCTGTTTTTTCTCCTCGGTCGCCTCGGCATAAATATCCATCGTGGTCTTGATATCCTTATGTCCCATGACCGATTGGATGACCTTCAGGTTGGTCTCCTGTTCGCAAAGCCTTGTGCAAAAGGTATGCCGAAGATGGTGCGCAGAGAAATCCGGCAGAAGAACGGCTTCCCGGTGTTCCCTCTTCGCGCTGATTTCCTCTGTGGCATTATAATCGGAAACAATCCTTTTAATCGCTCGGTTGACAGACTGGGGATTGGGAACATTCCCGAAGCGGTTGCAAAAGATGAACCCGTGCATTCCGTCAATCTCCACATCGTTCCAGCCGTTCTCCAGCTGTTCTTCCCGCAGCATTTCAAAAGCATCCTGCACCGTGTCAAGCATTGGAATGGTGCGCTCACCGGCTTTTGTTTTCGGCTTTGAGATATGCTGGACAGAGGTACGGCTCTCCCCTACCGGATAGTAAACCAGGCTATGATTGATATGGATCACACGGTTTTCACAGTCAATATCTTCCCAACGAAGGCCCAGCGCTTCCCCGATCCGGCACCCTGTACCCAGCAATATGGTGAACAACGGCCACCAATGGAAGTACACCGGATGGTTGGCGACATGCTCCATAAAGGCCCGCTGCTGAGCCACCGTCAGAGCGTGGCGTATTCCGTTATGTTGGTCAGAATTTTTCTTAACCTCTGTCAGTACCCCATCTGTGGGATTGTTCCGGATG
Source organism: Oscillospiraceae bacterium (assembly GCA_019424695.1). GTDB lineage: Bacteria > Bacillota > Clostridia > Oscillospirales > Ruminococcaceae > Gemmiger. The sequence goes on along the minus strand of JAHYZA010000001.1, from coordinate 215,265 downwards.
ATGCCATCACGAACCGCCAGCTGAAACGTCGGACGCAAAAGCGTATGGATGCTTTCCAGCGTATTGATCTGCATCTCTTGCTGTTGCAGCAGACAGTTATAAAACTGCAGTACATCCGAGAATCGTATATCCGCGATCTTCTTGCTGCCGAAGGTGTTTCGAACAAAGCGGTCATACATATACAGATAGTTGCTTCGGGTTGTCTGCCTAAGATTGGCTTTCAGCTTCATATACCGGTCAAACACGAAGTTCACCGTTGCTTTTCCGGCAATATAAATATCCAGACCGTCCAACTGGTTCTTGGTTAACTCTGCTTCCTTTCCCCTGAGTGTCACAAGGTCGTTTGCATAGATGTACTTGCGCCGTCCAAGCGGATCTGTATAGCAGTAGGAATACCGCTTGTCGGAACTTCTCTGCATCTCTCCTTTTCGCAGGGCCCGGCCCCGCAGATCTTTTCTTGTCTTTGCCATATCAATTCCTCCTCAAAAAGGAGAAGGGCTCGATACTACTCACGTTTGGATATAAGTTTTTCCAACGCTTGCAAGACAACTTCTGTCACATTCATTCCATGGCGTTCAGCGTAAGCACAAATCCGTTGATACAAGGAATCATCGACGCGGACACTCAATATTTTCTTTTTCGGGTGTTCGCTTTTTGGTCTTCCCATATCTGCCATACCTGTTCTCACGCCTCCCTGTCTATAGCATACTTTTTGTATGACAAAAAGTCAAGAGTGTATCGAGCATTTTCTTTCCAGCCTGCCTGTAAAATCAAGCAATGTGGAAGGTTTCCAGATACTCCTCAAAAATTTCGCAATTCACCAAAGCGAGCTTATCAATTTTATAAACCGCCTTGGCTTCTTTTGCCAGAGCCTGAAACTTGGTCAAACCCATGCTATACTTCTCTGCTCCCTCCTTGTAGCGGACAAATTTTTTGGAAGCCTTCTTGGCTTTCTCAACATCTTTTCGTGCGTATCCCATGGTCACTTTCCCTTTCTACCTCGTATCGGTATCGTTCGTTATTGGAGTTCTTATTTTGGATTGTTGGTAAGTATGCAACAATGCAAGGAGCAGCAGCAGCGCGTCCTTTTGCATGGTTGTCTCGGTTCATGCGTTTAGCTGCCAGTACCACTTGTCGCCCTTGCGGACGCTGCGGATGTTCAGCCTGCCTTTGACCAGATTCACCGTCCGGTCCTGGATGCCTTTGTTCTTGAAATGCTGAATGATCTCCTGGTTGGATACCGGCCCCTTTTCCAGCAGCCGGGGCAGTTCTTCCTCCACCTGCTGTTGCTTGGTGGGGGCTTCGGTCAGGCTGTCGCAGCCGTTCAAAAGGGATTCGGCGTCCTCGTCCAACTGCCGCAGCCATTCCACATGGTCGCTCAGCTCAAAGAGCAGCGCCGGACCGGCAGCGGCCAGATTGCTTTTTACCGGTACCAGTACCCGCTGTGTGGGCAAACGCTGGTATCGTGTCACGGTCAGAATGGACCGCACGGCACCGGCAATGTCGATGGACCCGCTGGTGCGGTACAGGGCGTTGATGCCGCTCATCTTGTTCATGTGCGCCACGATGAGCACGGCACATTTGGTGCGCTGGGCCATAGCGTACAGGCTGCGGAAAGCGCCCCGCACCTCGTTGGCCTGATTCATGCTCACCGTAGGGCCGATGTAGGCCGAGAGCGGGTCGAGGATCAGCAGCCGGGCATTCTCCTGCAGGATGCTTTGCTCCAGCCGTGGATCGTCGAAGGTCAGCGCCCGCTTTTCTTCATTGATGATCTTGATGCGGGCGCAGTTGGCTCCCGCGCTTTCCAGCCTCGGCTTGATGGTGTCGGCAATGCCGTCCTCCGAAGTCTGGTACAGGATGTTGATGGGTTCCCGAGCGGCTTCCTCAAAGGGAAGGCCTTCCCCTTTGGAGAGCAGCGCTGCCAATGACAGCACCGCCATCGTCTTTCCGCAGCCGGGATCGCCCTGTAATATGGTGATCTTCCCGTATGGGATGTAAGGATACCAAAGCCATTTCACTTCCTCTGCCTGGATATCCGCAAAACAGAGGATCTCTTGTTCATTCACAAAAGTACCTCCTTCATGAAGTTCAAATAAAAGGCCGGTCCGCCGAATCCGTTCCTGTCCGGGTGTTTCCCCAACGTTGTCTCGCTCGCTTTGCGGGTCATGGCAAGATCGTATCTCCTTCAGTGGCCGGGTATTTAGTTTTCAAGGTTCCGTGGCAACAGAATATCACGTCTTGACCGCAAATGCTATACATGTTATGATGATTTCATGTAAAGATGAAATTACACGTTAATTCTCGAGAGATTACACAAATATCTATCGTCTGAACGTCATATATCAACGCTCTTGCATTTGAGGGAAATCATCATGTCTACAAGTATTATCTTCCGTTTTGAGGGCGAAAAGCTGTTGGAGCCCTTTTTGATTCCCCAATCCTTATTTGCTCCTCAGCTTCAGGGGGACCCGGCCGCGCGGGAAATGCGCCGTCAGCAGGAACGGACAGCCACGCATCTCCGCCTTAAGAACATTCACCAGTACCGACAACTACTGGACAAATCCTCAATATGTGATCCTCTTGATTCCAAATTGGAAAGAGATTCTGATTCTTCACTCAATAAGGAAACCGTGCTTGAGTGGTTGCGGCGATGGAGCAGCCGAATCTTTTCTGACAAACAGTCGAAGGCGGCAGCAACTGCAACTTCTTCGGAGGGAGAAGATTCTTCCCCTTTTACCGTAGAGCCGCAGGTTAAGCCTACTTCTGTGCGCAGACAACGCACAGAGTCTCTGCAGCGGGACACGATACTGGATCGATTGCTCTCTATGGACCTGCAGAAGTATATTGATTATCTCCGTAAACATCAAAAAAACATCTGGATGGAAGAGAGCTACCCTTTGGGAATGCTTGTGTTTGCAACATTGGATCTTTCCTGGACGGAACTGGCGCGGGAAGCGAAGGCTCTACTTGACGCCAACCGGGATGCAGAGATGCCCATCAATCCAGATCTGTTTTCTACCACTGATTGGCGGCATTATGTAGCGCCTGTTTCTTCTCCTGCGGAATCTGCAGCAGAAGTACACACAATAGCTGATGGTCTGGCTCACCCGGAGAAAATCCTCTATTGTCAGGTGGCAGAACTCTATAATAAGGTACAGGATGCTCTGCAAGATTACCCCGCCATGCAGAATCTACTGAAAGACTACTGCACCCAGGCAGCTTCCGATTTCTACCATCAGGCTTTGGTAAAGCTGAATTATATGGCTTTTCCTCAGGAAGATCTGGATCTGATTATAGAAAATAAGTTCGTAAAGGTAGCCCAGCGCGAACTGAACAAGGCATTTGCTTTGGAAAGTGCTGCTGAGTGTATCGAGCGTTATCTGGATTCCTGGCCAGAACCCGATGCCGTTTTGGTACAATATGAAGATTCCGATGACAGAGAATACTCCGCTGCCGCCTATACCGTTCTGAAGTTCCTGTGGGGACAGCTGAAAGGATTGTCTGATTTCCAGCCCGGCCTGTCCGATTTGGTTGATTTCACTTTGGTGGCTGCCGATACGCAGCCTGAAAAAGATGCTATGCAGAGATATGGTGACGCCTTACTACTGCGGTATTCTGGTATTAGAGCCGGAAACAAGCTATATGAGCAGCTTCATATGAAGATGCTGAGCCGATTGTCTCTGCCGGAGGAATCCCCCAAGGCCCGGAAGCATCCCGATATTACCAGTCGCAGCTACCTTGTGGCGAATAATCTGTCCGAGGCGGTGATGGCGGAGTTCCTGCAAATGTGCGGTCAACACAAAACAGCCCGTCACTGCAAGCAGTGCGGGATGTTGTTCATACCGTTCAGTTCCACAGCCAAATACTGTGACCGCAAGGCGCCCAACGGTGGTCAGCGCACCTGCAAAGAAGTTGGTGCCGAGGAGACCGCTAAAAGTCGCACGGTAGATCCTGCAACTGCTCTATACACCAAGATTGGGAACAAGCTAAACGGCAGACTCAGCCGTTTTGTGGGCATGTCCGATACCAGCCGCAAAGCTACCATCACCCGCTGGCGGGCAGAAGTAAAGCCCCTGGTATCGCAGGCATCGGAACATCCCGAGACCTTTGATCCAGAGGCTTTTGATAAAGAACTATGTGCGATTTTTGATAAAATCAGACTGGAAGAGCAGCTGAAAGAACGCCGCAAACGGGGAAAAACGGCAAGAAGCACAGGCAATGAAAAGAACACCTGATTTTATTTCAACATAAAGACTGTGTTTTTTGTAACTAACGTTCTCTCATCCCACTATTTCAGAGTCCATTAGCCCATCTGAGAAAATCGTTTCCAGCTTACCAGAGTGCTATATAATTATCCCGGCCAATTTTTATAAATCTTCAAAAGCCTTGCCCTCAGAAAGCTTTTGGTTTTTATACACCTAACATCTAGGTTACCATCTCCGTAATTGCCGATCAATAAGTACACCCATTATCAATGTTCTCGCAAATGTCTATTGGTTTCAGCAGCATTCAGGATACTATCTTTATATTTATCGATTATTTCTAGCACAAAGTTTGCTGCTTCATCCAACTCTGTCACGGTAATGGGTCGTCTTTCTCCATGTGCCACAGCGTGCCTTGGCTTTAACAACTCGCCATCGATAAAATGTTCTCGTAATTGAAAGATACCATCATAATTAATTCCTAATATTTCTGAAATTTCCTTTAATACCTCCGGTGTCGGATTTCCTTCAGTTGGTAGCGGAATATCTTCTTCATCAATTTCTGGAACTAAGTCATCTTCATTTAGTTTAATAAAAAAATGATTCTCCAGCATATCGTCATATGCCTTTAAAACATCGCTGACCACTGTGATTTTAACTTTCTTTGTCGAAGTCTTTCCAAAAAGTTGGTGTTTCTTTTTTCTGACAGCAATCGATGCTATTTCGATTCTAAGATCTTTTCCTTTAATGTTTTGAGTAGATATATACGCAATATATGCGTTAGAGGCATATTTGATATATCCCTCAAAATGAGCACAGCAAAGGACGAAAGCAGCCCGCAAAAGCACGGCAGAATCACCATTGTTTTGACACAACAGACACATATCTGCGATCTCTTTTTTTCTCCACTGCGCATCCTCATCCAACTTTTCGCCAAGTTCTTCTATATTACGTATTTTGATCGACATTAAATATTTCCTCGCCAATAGCAATTAAAGCTTTGAATCTATCTGTAGAGCGCTTAGCTGCGGCTTGAGTATAGGACGGATAATTATGCATTTCGATGACTTTATTTCTAAAATCCTTATTACCCATAGACTCATAGTAGCTCAAACGTTTACTCACCGCAGGAGTGAGTGCCTCGAACGCGCTGATGGTTGTCGGCCCTTCAAAAGCCTGCTTTTCTGGATTAAACCTTTTAAAAGCATCACTCCCAAAATTTCTATTTAAAAGTGAAAATGTTCTATTGAATATTTCGATTTCATTATCAATATCAAATGTAGAATCTCTGATTAACGAAACAATGGAATTATCCAAGTGCTCATGTAAGCTACTGGGCAATGATTCTGTACTACAATGACGTGCCACAATGAATCGAATAACAAACTCTAAATCCTCCTGCTCGCGAAGTGCTCGATCCGTCAGGGGGAGTGTTTCTCTAAAATCTGGATTGTGTGCCATGGTGAGTAACTTTTCATAAAATGCTCTATCTTCCATTATGATCAAGCATGTACGAACCTCTTGTGGGGTGAGATGCGATCCCCCGGAATTCAACCGTTGAAATAGATCATACTTCGCATTAGGATCACTACTTGCTTTAAGCAATTTGATATCGATTTTTGCTCGCTTTATAAGTACCCTTTGTGCCGATGTAAGCTGATATACTTGAGGATTTTCATCCTCCCAAACTATCCCTTCCAACGCCGGAAGAAATTTAGTTTTTACTAATTGAATTTTGGGTAAGGTTTCCCCATCTTCATCTCGATATATTCCGGCAAACTGGAAAATCGTAGATAGTCTCTGCTGACCATCAATAACATCCCAAATCCCATCATTTCGATGAAAAATGAATATCGGCGGCATAGGAATTCCCAAGAGAATCGATTCAATCAATGAAGATTTCTGGTCTATTTCCCAACGGAAAGAGCGTTGAAATTCGGGATGAACATCAATTTCATCATCTCTATACATGCTCATGACCTCACCGATAGACATCGAGTAACTATCAGTAAATATTGTGCGCGATGCATTTTCAATTTGATTCTGCAGTTCGTTCACGATCATCTACCTCCAATTATATAAGTTGTTTAACAGTTTTAGTAAAACCAAGATGAATATATACACTATATTTTTTACTTTATAGTACCAATTGTCTACGAACACATATATTACAAATTCACAGGTTTCAGCGATTCACATACGATCCGCCGGATTTTACATTTTGCGTACTAAAAATCAAGAAAACATTCAATATCATCTTTTGAAAATCCGATTAGAAGCAAGCTCATATTTCTAATCAAATTATCAAGAATGATCATTAAATATTGAGCAGTACGATCATTTTTGAAATCATAGTAATAAGTGTCTCCGTGGGTAATCTGATTCCTCAACTTTTTTATCATTGCGCTAGCCTTTTCAGTAGAGAGGCCAGATTTTAACAATAGATGAGGGAATTGCTCCAACATAAATTGTAATTTGTTTTTCAGCGGAAAGTGTTGGTTGCGAGCTTTTTTATGATTTACCTTGTCATACAAATATTCAAATGACATAACTTGCTGCAGAAAGCGTTGCGGAGAAAACAAATTTTCATTACTCGCTAAATGCCCTAATGGTATACTTTTAGTGATTTTATTTCCAGAATCCAGTGCTATATTGTTTATGATTTTGGGAACATACTTCATAGTATCAAATCTTCCAAAAAATGCATCTGCCCATGACACCGCCTTTTCTGAAACCATGGAGCAAAAAAACTGTCCTTCTGCAAGTCGAATTTCATCATTTTCATATAATTCAACCCGATAAAAGGGCACATCTGGAGTTGACATTATAAACATTGCAAGCCGGTATAGAACAACAGAAAGATCATAGCACTCCTGGATAGTATCTGTACGTAGGGAAATTCGGATTTCTCCTTTTTTGTCAAAGTCTTCAAGAAGTCCCAATCTATTATCTTGCCCAATACGATATTTTAACTTATACTGATTGTCATTCATAGTAAACGGTATGGTGTATACAACCTGAGGAGCTAATGCCAGATTAATGCCTTTCCGAACTAACTCTAAATATTTGTGCTTATACCGAAAAATATCATCGAGAAACGGAGATTGAAAACCGATAGTGCTATATTTACCTTTCGCATTTATCGTGTTGACAATATAGCAACGTAAATAGCAAGTACTGCCCAAGGAATAATCCACTAAAAAAGTAGCTGTTTGTCCTTGAATACCCGTCGAAAAACACTGCCCGTGAAGGATATAGTTTTTTTTGAAGTTATACTCTTTAGCAAAGTTTTTCAGGATATCGCCGTCTGTAAATAATTCCATTCGGCAGTTGTCAATGACAAATGGAACTTTTTCGCCACTATAATCAATAAAGCCTTTTACCATTTGTTTTCCTCATTTCAAACGCTCACACAGAGGAAGTAACTGTTCGAGCTTTTCGGCGATACGTTTTTGCTCAGCGAGAGGTGGAAGAGGAACCAACATCTGCCGAGAAAATTCATCAAATTTCAAACTGTCTACAGTTGTTACACGCTTCGTATAGTTGAATAAAATACTTGGCTCTAATGCCTTCAACATGTAATATACATATTTGGACATATCATTGCAAAACAACGAATACGCTTTTAAGTCTTGGTTAATCGTACTTTTTTGAGTGAGAACACATAAAGGCAACATTCTTTTTAATATTCCGCTTCTTACAACCATCAGCAAGGTTCCGGCCTCATATATTGTCATTTCCTGGGCCGCGGTAGGCGTTATTTTCATTTGAGATTCAGACAAAAATTTGTCCTTCATATCTTTTGAGGTCATCCAATTGACCGTTCCGTTATCCCAAAAAAGCCTGTTGGTCATATCTGGTGTTTTTCCACTGCTGAAGAAACCAAGTTCGACTAACCGCACCCACTTCCAGCTTTCCGGAATATCAAAAGGCTTTTCGTCCTCAGTAATTTCGGGAAGTGGCTTTCCCTTTTTGATTTTCTTTTCGGCAATCAGGCGCTGCTTTTCCTGCTGAATTTGGACAAAGAGTTCCTCTGCTGTGCCTTCCTCGGGGCGCTGTTCCACCAGTTTTCCTTGAATGGCGTACTGCAGGAGGGATTTTTTCATATCCTCCGGGAAGCGGTTGTTGAACTGTTCCAGCTTGCTCCACGCCTGCTCATAGCGGTCGATATAAGGTAGTAACGCTTCAATTTTGGCGACAATCCGCTTTTGCTCAGCAATCGGAGGAAGTGGAAAAAGAAGTGCTTTTACGATTCCAGCACTTAATTCTGTTTGATTTGTAGACCCAGATCCTAGCCTTTCCATATATGGCTGGTAGTATTTTAAGCAGTAGAATACAAATTCAACAGAAACAAAAGTATTAACTCTTATGATAGTTATATGAGAATCTGGAACAATCAGATAATTACTTGGATTATCACTAACGTGATATATTCCAACTCTACCAAGGGTACCATTTCCAGTAGAATTTAAAACAATATCACGATCAACCATAAATTCTTCTTCTGGATATTTGCTAAGTTTTGTTTCATCCAGATATTGTGCCAATGATAAATCGATATAGCCTGCTTTAGTATTACATTTCTGTGCGAAAACAAGCGTATTGCTTTTCGCTGCGTATGTTGGTGATTTTCCACGTTTAATTGTTTTTATAACAATATCATCGAGTCTGCACCATTTCCAATTTTCCGGAATATCAAAGGGCTTTTCGTCATCGCTGATTTCGGGCAAAGGCTTTTCCTTTTTGATTTTCTTCTTCGCAATCAGTCGTTGCTTCTCCTCTTGAATCTGGGCAAAAAGCTCCTCCGCCGTACCTTCCTCGGGGCGTTGCTCCACCAGTTTACCCTGGATAGCAAGCTGCAGAATGCTGTTCTTCAATTCCTGTGGAGTCATTCGGCGGTTCCTCCCAGCATGGCGGTAATCTGTTCCAGCACCCGGTCAATCTCGGCATTGAGGGACGAACGCTGTTCCTCGTAACGATGAATCAAATCCAGCGGGGCCAGAATTTCTTCTTCCTCGTGAGGATAGCCACATTGATCCAGATTATAGCCCAGTTCATCAGTAAGCTGCTGAGCTGTAAACTTCTTTGCTTTATCAAAGCCGTCTTCGGTAATCTCCTTACGGTCATTCCACCAGTCCAGCACCGGCTGGAAATGCTCCAGCTTCATAGGCTTGGTTTTGGAGAAATGCTTATAAACCTCTGGCATATCCAGGCGATAGAACCAGGTTTCCTCTGTGGGATAGGTCTTATCAAAGAAAAGAATGTTGGTAGTGATAGAGGTATAGGGCGAGAACACGCTGCCCGGCAGCCGGATAATAGTATGCAGGTTGAACTCCCGGAGCAGTTTTTTCTTGATGTTTACCTTTGCGTTGTCAGTACCGAACAAAAATCCATCCGGCAAAATCACTGCTGCCCGGCCATTCTGTTTCAAACGGTACATAATAACCGACATAAACAGGTCGGCGGTCTCACTGCTGGCCAAATCGGCAGGAAAATGGTTTTTCACGTCCGCCTTTTCGCTGCCGCCGTAGGGAGGATTCATCAGCACTACATCCACCTGATCGTCCTCGGTATAGTCCAGCACGTCGTGGAGTAACGTATTGGCATGATATACCTGCGGCACATCCAACCCATGCAGCAGCAGGTTGGTCACACAAAGCATATACGGGAACTGCTTTTTCTCGATGCCGTAAATGGAATTACTGTACTTTTCGGCATCCGCGGTACTTTTAATCTTCTTTTGCAGTTCTTTCAGCCAGCTGATTATAAAGCCACCAGTACCGCAGGCAAAATCTGCCATGGTTTCTCCAATCTGAGGCTTGATGACCTTGGCCATAAAGTCGGTGACAGCGCGGGGTGTATAAAACTCACCAGCAGAACCGGCACTTTGCAGCTCTTTCAGAATGGTTTCATAAATTTCCCCGAAGGCATGGCTTTCTTCATAGTCGCTGAAATCAATGTCATCGATCACATTGATGACCTGCCGCAGCAACACACCGTCTTTCATGTAGTTGTTGGCATCGGAAAATGTGGTTTGCACGATTGCCTTTTTGATGGGAGTAGATGCGTCCACCGGTAATTTTTTCAGCGTCGGAAACAGCTTGTTGTTGACAAAGTCCAGAAGTTTATCGCCAGTGAGGGCGGCACCAGACTTATCATCATGTGCCCAGTTTTGCCAGCGGCACTCGGCGGGGATGATGGATTGATACTCCTCATCATCCCATTCCCAGTCCTGTTCCTTGGCGTCGTACACCTTCAAAAACAGCATCCAGGCGATCTGCTCGATACGCTGTGCATCGCCGTTGATACCGGCATCATTTCGCATGATGTCCCGCAGCCGTTTTACAAATCCTGTCAAGTTGCTCATGTGGGGGTTAACCTACCTCGTCTGTATAAATTGCCTGTTCCAGTTCCTGTACTGCTTTCAGATAGCCCTGCTTACCACCAAAATACCCGGCAATTTTCGCAGGCTTGCCCAGTTTCAGGAATGGATCCAGCTTTAGAATTTCTGTTTTTTCAATCTCATAAATGCCCGTATTCATGTACTTATCCAGCAACGCTTCCAGCACTTCCCGTGCTACGCCACTGTACTTGCTGAAAAAGTCACGCTTTTTCACATTGTTGGCACGTTCCTTACGGGTAAGGGGCTTTCTGTCAAAAGCCACATGGCAGATGAAGTCAAAGTCATCCACATCGGTCATGTTCTGGTCCGCTTTCAGCAGTTCCAAATCAATTCCCCGATCATGGAGCAAGTCCCGAATCTGCTCTTTTTTATCCCGTGCAGACCACTGCCGAATAAAATTATCCAGAGAAGCATACTCACCCAGAATGTTCTCCTTGGTGTAGTCCACAATGCTTTCCTGTCGCAGCAGCTTGCCGTTGGCATCATACACCGATACTGTTTTATGGATGATCTGTACCTGACAGCCGTTTCTATCCACAATGGGCTTTTTCCTCTGCCCCGGTGGCGTCGGTTCATCCCCCTTTCCATCACCATCCGGGGGATCTTTATGGTCGGGCTGCTTCCCGCCAGGCATGTATCCTTCATTCATTTCGATGGGCCCATCCCATTCAGGATCAGCAAACAATCGAGTCACATTGCGGAAATCCATAACCACAAAATGGGTCTTGCCTTCTTTTTCCCGCAGTCGTGTACCACGGCCAATAATCTGCTTGAATTCAGTCATGGAGCCGATCATTTCATCCAGCACAATCAGTTTGGTCATCTTGCAGTCGGCCCCGGTAGAAAGCAGCTTGGACGTGGTTGCAATCACCGGATAGGGCGACGAAACAGAGATGAAGTATTTCAGTTTCTTTTTCCCGTATTCATCACCACCGGTAATGCGCACCACATAGTCGGGATTTTTCTTCATCATATCAGCGTTGAGCTTTGCCAGCGCATCCCTCATACGCAAAGCTGCGTCCTCTGTTGCGCAAAACACGATGGTCTTGGCCATGCGGTCAGTGCTCTTCAGGTAGTTGGTGATTTCCTGAGCTACCTGCTGGATTCGATCCTCGATGATGATGTTGTAGTCGTAATCGCTGTTGGTGTAAATCCGGTCAGGAATTTCTTCTCCGTTGATGTCTTTCTGCCCTTTGCGTGGGCGCCAGCCTTCCCCAATATCGGTCATGATATTGATGACCTTAAATGGAGCAAGGAAACCGTCCTCAATTCCTTCTTTCAGGCTGTATGTATAGACCGGTTCGCCAAAGTAGCTGAGGTTGGAGATATACTTGGTTTCCTTGGGGGTAGCCGTCATGCCGATCTGCGTGGCGGATTGAAAATACTCCAGAATTCTGCGCCAGCGGCTTTCCTCTTTCGCAGAACCTCTGTGACACTCATCAACAATGATGAGATCAAAGAAATCCGGTGTAAACAGTTCGCTGAAATGTTCCTCATCGTCCTCGCCTACCAGCTGCTGATACAACGAGAAATATACTTCATGGGAAGTGATGGTGCTCTTGTCATCCTTTGCTACATTGATTTTATGGATGACCTTTTCCAGCGGTGCAAAATCCTGCTGGATGGACTGGTCGACCAGAATGTTTCGGTCAGCCAGATAGAGAATCTTGCGCTTCATTCCACTTTGCAGCAATCTGTACACGATCTGAAAGGCAGTATAGGTCTTACCGGTGCCTGTGGCCATGACAAGGAGAATCCGCTGCTGTCCGCGCGCAATGGCATCCACCGTCCGGTTAATGGCGATACGTTGGTAATAGCGCGGAGGATAGGTATTCTGGCTGGAATAATAGGGCTGTTCCAGGATGGTTTCCTGGCTGGGCGTCAAGCCAGATTCTTGCTTGTAGCGGGTAGCCAACTCCTGCTCTGATGGAAATTCGTCCAGGCTGATCTCGCGCTCCTGACCGGTCAAGAAATCGTGCTCCATAAAACCGTCGCCATTGGAGCTATAGGCAAAGGGAATATCCAGCATTTGAGCATAGGTCATTGCCTGCTGCAGACCATGGGAAACAGCATGGGTATTGTCTTTTGCTTCCACAATCGCAATCGGATTGTTTGCACTGAGGTATAGGATATAGTCTGCCCGCTTAGGCTTTTCACGGAATACAAAGTTGCCCTTCAGGTTAATCTTACCGTCTGTGATGCGGGTCTCCATAGTGATCTTTTCTCGGCTCCATTTAGACAAAATGGCAGGGGTAATGTACTGGAGTTTAATATCCTCCTCACTCATTTGATGCTTCGGCAGGATTGTGCTCACATCAGTTTCCCCCTTCCTTTTTCTCTGGCTCCGGCGTAGCTAAGTTACATTAGCGGTTTACGGCACAGTAGTTTTATTTTGAAATGTTACATCACATTTGACTAAAAAATATATAATTATCCACATATAATTATACCTGTTATCATAGAAAGCACAACACATATTTCACATTTTATATGAACTATGCTCCTATTTTATATCGTATATAATCTTTCCCTTTATATCGTATATAATCTTTCCCTTCGATTTGGCTAAAGCCGAGAATTGTGCAGCACCCCCAAATAAGCGGGTCACATAGGTAACCACATAGTCTGCATGTTCAACCATCCACTTATTGCGCCAGGAGATAGCGAAGCGTTTTGGAACTTTTTCAATTCCGTCTGGCAGCAATGTGTCAGAAAAATCATCTGCACTTTTCTTGGCAGAGGGCATATAAGCAAGAACAACGGCGTATCCGACTTCTGGATACGCCGTTGTTACCTCTTTCAGAACAGAACGTACCATACGGTCAAAATTGCCCTGATTTCCAACATAGAACATGGTTACTCCGTGATTTTCGATCAGATTAATGACCGCCGTCCGGATTTTCGGTTTGATAGTTTCCGGGCAGTCACGATGTCCAAAGAAGGTACATGCTTTCTTTTCCATACTTTTCACCTCAAATATAGGCTATACATAGCCTAATAGTAGCACGCATAGCCTATATTTGGCAACTGAGTTGTTTATTCTATATATGACAAACAATTCAGGGGAGGCGAAAGCGCATGGATACTGTTACAGCTGTCCGCAACCGTATTTTGGAATTATGCGGAGAACGTGGTATCAGCATCAACAAATTGGCTACAATTTCTGCGCTTCCGCCGTCCAGCATTAAGAACATTTTGTACGGGAAAAGTCAAAACCCGAAGCTGATAACGATAAAGATGATTTGTGATGGCTTGGACATCACACTGGGGGAGTTTTTCTCCACGCCTGAGTTTGATAGTCTAGAACAAGAGCTGAAATAGAAAAAGCCACCACCTGTGCCATCAGGCACAGATGGTGGCTATCATTATGTCTCATTGCAAAAGTCAGCTTGTGAGCGTTTTATAGGGATACAGCTGGGAGCTAATTAATAAAAATGTATATGTCGGTGCCCAAACTGGGACAGAATATTAGGTTTCCATCAATACCAAAATGGTAGAATGAAAAAAACAGGGACAAGCGTTTACTCTGGAAAGATATCTTGGATATGAAGAAAAGCGATAGCCCAACTGAATCAATTATCTAATTGTCGCCATGAGGTTAAGTATCCTCCCCCATCTAAACAATCGATTAGAAACCATTTTCAAATTACGCATGATCCACAGGCACCCAATTACGAATTGCCGATACCTGAAAACAGCTTCATACATCTTTTGATGTTTAATCAACACTTTTTATCACTTTTGTTGCAATGCCTTGAATCAAGCAGTGATCAACATAAATGTCTTCCATTTCACAATTCTCCGGATGCAAGCGAATCCTTTTCTTTTGTGGTTCCGGATAATATCGCTTTAGGGTTGCTTCATCGCCTACTAGTGCCACTACGATCTGCCCACTATCTGCATAGTTTTGCTGACGAACCAGTACCAGATCGCCATCTTCGATATCCGCGTCAATCATAGAATTTCCATTGGCACGTAGAATAAAGTAATTTCCGTGACCAAATAATGATGTTGGCAGACGAACATATTCTTCTATATTTTCCTCTGCAAATTTGGGGATACCACAAGCTATGCGGCCTAAAATTGGGACTTTGATAGAAGTGTTATTACGTTCGTCACTCTTTAGCATGGAGATACTACGATGCCCTCCGTATTCTATAATTCCATCTTCACGCATACAAGAAAGATATCGTGATGCTGTCGCCTTAGATATTCCAACATGATCTGCAATTTCTTGTACCGATGGAGCAATGTTATTATGCTCTTTGTATTCTGATATGTATTCAGAAATTGCAGAAAAAATATATTCATTCTTTTTGCGCATAGAATTCGACCTCATTTCTAAATGAAACAAATGTTTCATTTAGATTATACTTCACGTTTGCAATGATGTCAATAATGATTTATATTGCCAGAGAATAATAGGCAACGATAAAGTATTCAAAGCGACACACCTGTATTTCGTATAAACAAAAAAAGCTCTGCAATTGGCACATTGCAGAGCTTTTTCTTACCTATTCAATCATCAATTTAAGCACTTTTTTCAAACATTCTACACTGCTAGATGCATCTAACTGCTGATCACTGCCAGGTGCACATATAGTGCAATAATAGGGCAGAGAAAATATGTCATAGAATTTTCTCAGAAGATGTCTTTCATAATCTCCCCACGCGGACGTGGAAGGCTCCCCAGATACCGTCCATTTCCATCCACTGATTGCTTGGTATACAAAACTATCAATCACAATACCTGACAGATGGTAGCTGGAGAAAGAAGTGTCACGTATGTAACGAATGTGCTTGCAAGTGTCAAAGAGGAGTCCATTACTCGAGCGGTTTTTAGCCTTCATGGCATCCTGCTCAGCTTTTGGGTTAGTAGAAAGCCAATTTCCACCCATATTAGTATCAGGATAACAATAAACAGTTCTTCCCGACCATGAAGTTTCTTCGAAAGCCGGAAGAATTTCAAATTTCATTCCGTCAGAAAAAGACACTTTAACTACTTGCCCATCTGCACGGATATCCGTCCGAGGGTATGAGCCTAACAATGCTCCTCTTACAGCCTGTAAAAGGCGGGATTGCCCATTTCCCTTGACAACATCGTAACGTTCATATTCTCTTCGTGGGAGTACTACGAGAACATCTAAATCGCTGGTTTCGATTGCCGTCCCTCTTCCATATGATCCCACATACAGGCTATGCAATGTTTCACTCGTTGAGTTCCAAAATTCTTGGTTAATAGTTTTTGTTATTGTCTTATATCTTGCAGATATAAGGGCTCTTGTTTCCAACGAGATCATTTCGCCATGTTCCTTAACAAAATTGCTCATGTGTGCTCCTTTTTCAATGCAATGGGCAAGTACGAATTAATTTCCTCATCAGTAAAAGTATTATCTCCTGTAACTTGCAAGGCCTCTTTAGCTAGTTTTACTGCCTTATTTGACGTGTTAGGGGCATCGGCATATATTTCATCTATTTTCTTTACCAAGCTTTCATATTGTTCCCTCAATTCCCCAATTGACATATCTTGAAGTCTGCACTTCATCAGCAAACAAGTAAGCTCATCCCTCGCAGCAAGCAGTTTCGTAGCGGTGGACTTGTGAGATTTTACCATCGTGTTTAAGTTGAACTGTTTGATGTAAGCACTAACGGAAACCGTTACAAAAGATAACAAGGCAGAAATAATTTTGATATACAGCTCATCAAACCACAAGAGTGAAACTATTCCAGCCGAAGTAAGAGAGGAGGAAAAAATGTTAACTACCATTAGAACTGTATATTGAGATTGATATATGTCAGCCTGCTTTTCTTGGATCTTGTGTGACCAAACCACTCTTGAAAAAGTATCTCGGATACAATCCTCTAAAATACTATAGTTATTCATTTCTATCCCCGCGTCTGCTATCATATAAAAAATTAGGCAAGCAAGTCCTTTTCCAAACAATCTAAAAGACATGCAAAAAAATGATTTAGTACATTATATCATGATTTTTGCAAAAAGCCAAGAGCGCAAAATCGTTGGCAATTGGCTAATTACATCCAAGTAAAAAATAGTGATTTCATAGTTTTATTTTCACTTGCTTGAGAAGCGATAATCAAGACGCAGGCGGAAAACGAAGGCGGAAAGTTCCGGCCTTTTCGGGGCGCTGGTACCGCTGCAGGTTGGCTTTCATGCGTTCTTCGTAAGTAGTCAAAATTCCATTGGGATTCATAGTCTTTGTCCTTTCTGTGGTGGGGTGGTTATCGTTCTTTCCGGTGGGCGGCGCGCTGCTGCTCCCGGTCGTTCAACAGTTGGATGTTCTCCCGCATATGTTTGACACGGGCAGGGATTTGCTGGGCAGTTTTCAGCTCCTTTCTTGTTTCGGTGATCTGTTTGGTCAGTTCATCCTTTTCCGTGTGGAGGGCCTCACACTCGGTCGGGTCGCGGCAGCGGCGCAGGCGGTTACGGCACTTGGTGCGCCGGGTTTCCAAGGCGGCCAGTTTCTGCTCTTGTTTCGATGTAAAAGCAGCTACATCCTCTGCGGTATTCAGCGAATGCCGTTCCAGAAGATACAGCTGCTTTTCAATTTCCGTCCAGCGGCGGTAATCCTCCCTCATGGCTGGATGAGGTGGGCGGTAGTTGGGTGTTGTGGTGGGCAGCTTGCCCAGCAGGTAACAGTAATACAGGTAGGTGCGGTAGATTCCGAACGCCTCCATAATGGCCTTGCGGAAGTCCTGACGCAGCTTCTGGTAATGGGGATGCACTGGCGGATACCGCTTGTTGTAGATCTCCATGCGTTTGAAAATACCCATCGCATGATTCTGCTGGATGCGCTGGGCAATTGCCTGCGGGGTGTACTCTTCCCCCAGCGTCTTGAAGCGCACAGCGCGGCGGTCATGAGGCAGCTTGATGGTTGGGTATTTGTGGTTGGGATTGAAGTCCACCTCATAGCCCATCTTGCGCAGGATGCGAGGCAGATCTCGTGGCGTCTCGCTACGCAGGATAGCCAGATCAATGTCCTGGCGCATGACGTTATACCGGGTGGGTTCTCCGGCTTTCTCGGCCAGGTAGAGATTGCGGGGCACCCGGTGGGCGTCCTTTTTGTCTACCACCGAAAGCCCCTGTTCCTGGCACAGTGCATCCGAGGCGTCTTGCAGGGCGCGGTAGGTCTTTTTGCAATCGTTGTACCGCTTGCCGTCCACGAAGGACACCGAGTTGATGACGAAGTGATTGTGGCAACAATCGGTGTTCAGGTGGGTGGCTACCAGCACCTGGAAGCGGTCACCCCACACCCGTTTGGCCAGTTCCACCCCGATGGCGTGACACTGCTCCGGCGTGACTTCACCGGGGCGGAAACTCTGGTAGGCGTGGAAGGCCACCGTGCCGCCGGTCTTGCCGAACTGCTGTTTGGTCAGCTCCATCTGTTGGCGGGCAATCTCCGGCACACAGTTGACACCACTGACAAACAGCTGGCTTTCCCGGGTGGTCTTGGCGTCATTGGCGGCATACTGCAGCACGTCGCTCAGATCGTCCTTGCCCGCGGACAGACCGGTCAGGTCCGGCAGGCGGGTCTTTTCTTCATTTCCGGCATAGCGTATAACCGCATCCAGACGCCCTTTCACGGGCCAGATCTTGGTGACAGCCATCTTCTCATTCCTCCTTCTGCGGCACGGTAACCGCCCTCTGGACGGCCAGCAGCGTGTCCAGAATCTCTCGCTGTACCTCCGGCGTGTTGTCCTTTTGGTAGAGAGCGGTAAGAGCATCCAGCACCTGCCGGTAGTCGACGGTAGGCAGCTGGCGGGGTATCTGGTTGTGCAGCCGCATACGGATATATTGGGAGAGTGTCAGCCCGCATCGGGTGGCTGCCTGTTCAAACAGCTTCTTTTCTTCCGGTGTCACCCGGATGTTCAATTGCACGTTTCGAGTCAACATAATTTCACCTCCATATAGCAAAAGACCGGGCATCGCTGCTCGGTCTTTGCATTGTTGCGTTGTTGGATTTTCGGGGGTCATAGGGGCTGCGCCCCTTGCCAGCGCCCTGCGCTGGGGCGGCGTATGGCTTGCAAAAGCTATACAAAGCCAGTGCTCGTTACCCCTGCGGACAGGTCCTTTTGTACGGACTGAAAAGGAATCACTCCAGCGCGTCCCCGTACAGAAGGTCCGGTAGGACCGCCTCCTCGACTGCATTCTTGATTGCATTCATGCGTCCTGCCCAAGTCAATGGATCGGCCCGTTTTAGGGCTTCATCCACGCCCTGCTGGCGGGCCATTTGGTTGATGGTGTCCTCCACCATCTGCCGGGCTTCGGCGTCTACATCGGCCAGGTGGCTGTGCAGCGTTCCTTCCAGAAGCATGAGGTCGAACAGGTCGGGGCGATGCTCCCGGAGGAACTGCCGCCGCAGTTCGCCGTATTTGCTGATGGGGCGGGTGTTGGTTTCGGAGAGGATCAGGTCGGGAATCAGATAGCCGTTGATCTCGGTGTAAGTCAGTTTCATGGTGTGCCTCCTTCAGCGCTCTTGAGTTCCTTAATTGCTATCATTGCAGGTGTTTTCTTTGCGTTGCTCTCTCAAATACGATTCAAAAATGCTCCTGCGAATCAGTACCTTCGTCCCGATTTTATAAATCGCACCAGCCTCATGTGCCATACGGGTTAGAGGCTTCAGCCCCAAACCGTAATACGCACAAGCCATGGTATAAGTAACAAATTCATGAGCCATGAACTCCAGATCTTCATCATCAATCTGGTCTGAAAACATCCACACATTTCCGCTCATTCCGCATCGCCTCCCCGGTATTTGCCGGTAGCCGGTTCATGGAAACGCTCCAGATAGGCATCGAAGATCTCACGATTGATCAGGACGGTGCTGTCAATCCGAAAAATCGCGCCCGCATCGCTGGCCAGTTCCAGCAGCTTCTTATGGGACAGACTGTAAATCAGTTCGGCCTGCTGATAGCGAATGTACTCTCTGCGCAGTTTCCGCAGTTGATCGGGAACTTCTTTCATGCTTTTAATCGGTTTGTATTGTTCTTTCATATAAGGTGCCTCCTGTTTTGATGGTGGGAATGTGTGGCAAAAGTTGACTGCAAACAAAAAAAGCACTTCTCAGAAATCTTCTGAGAAGTGCTTTAGGGTTAATCCAAATCTGAGATTTGAATTGTCTGAAATTCACAACCGTTCGTGTGAATGCGTGATTCCTTGAAATTTTGCTGTCAAATTGCTGTCACAACGAGGTGTACATCACGCAGTGGACACAATATACAGTGTTTTTCTTTTTCAGAACATCCACATAATGTGTTTTTACTGGTCGATGGGCTTCATCGTGGGGAAGAGCAGCACGTCACGGATAGAAGCAGAGTCCGTGAGCAGCATGACCAAACGGTCGACGCCGAAGCCCAGACCACCTGTCGGGGCCAGGCCGTACTCCAGGGCGGTGACATAGTCGTAATCCACCTGGGCCTTGCTGTCCGGGTCGATCTGCTTGCGCTCGGCAACCTGGCGTTCGAAGCGTTCCTTCTGGTCGATGGGATCGTTCAACTCGCTGAAAGCGTTGCCGAACTCGGTAGCGTTGATAAAATACTCGAACCGTTCGGTGATGGCGGGATTTCCGGGCTTGCGCTTGGCCAGCGGGCTGACCTCCACAGGGTAGTCGTAGATAAAGGTGGGCTGGATGAGATTTTCCTCGACGAAAGCGTCGAAGAACTCGGCCAGAATGGCCCCTTTGGTGGGGATCTCAGGCAGATCCACATGATGCTCCTTGGCCAGTGCGACGGCCTCCTCGTCGGACTGGACGGCATCAAAGTCAACGCCGGAGTACTTCTTGACGGCCTCGGTCATCGTCATGCGCTCCCAGTGGGAGAGGTCAATGTCCTTGCCCTGGTAGGTGATCTGCAGGCTGCCGCAGACCTTCTGGGCCACCGTCTTCATCATCTCTTCCACGAGGTCCATCATACCGTGGTAGTCGGTGTATGCCTGGTACAGCTCAATGGTGGTGAATTCAGGGTTATGCTTGGGGTCCATGCCCTCGTTGCGGAAGATACGGCCCACTTCATAGACGCGGTCCATACCGCCGACGATCAGGCGCTTGAGGTAGAGCTCGGTCTCGATGCGCAGGACCATGTCCATGTCCAGCGTGTTGTGATGGGTCAGGAAGGGACGGGCCGAAGCGCCGATCTCGAAAGGCGTCAGGATGGGGGTTTCCACTTCCAGGAAGCCCTTTCCGTCCAGGAAGCTGCGCAGTTCCCGCAAGATGGCGCTGCGCTTGACGAAGGTCTGCTTGACGTCAGGGTTCACGATGAGGTCCACATAGCGCTGACGGTAGCGGGCTTCCCGGTCGGTCAGGCCGTGGAACTTTTCGGGCAGGGGCAGCAGGCTCTTGGACAGCAGAGTCAGCTCATTGACACGGACCGAAATCTCGCCCATCTTGGTGCGGAACACTTCGCCCTTGCAGCCGATGATATCGCCGATGTCCAGTTTTTTGAACGCGGCGTAGGCATCGTCACCCAGCAGATCGCGCTTGACGAAGATCTGGATGTCGCCTTTCTGGTCGCGCAGATGGGCAAAGCTCGCCTTGCCCATGATACGTTTGGACATCATACGGCCGGCCAGCGTAACGGTCTTGCCGGTCTCGGCTTCGGCGGGCAGGTCGGCAAACTCGGCTTTGAGGTCGGCGGAGTAAGCATCCTGCGGGTACTTGGTGATGACAAAGGGGTCATGGCCGGCGGCACGCAGGTCGGCCAGCTTCTGACGGCGGACTGCCGCCTGCTGGGTCAGGTCCTGCTCGGTCTGGGGCTTGTTCTGCTCCATGGGAGATCTTCCTTTCTTTTTCAAATGCAAACAGGGGCAGGTATTCCCCACCCCTGCCTTGTTTTACTTCGAGCGCGAAACGGCCAGCACCTTGTACACAATGATGCTTCCGTTGGGCAGGGTAACGTCCACTTCGTCACCGGCCTTGTGACCGATCAGCGCAGCGCCCACCGGGCTCTCGTCACTGATGCGGTTGAGGTTCATATCGGCCTCGGTGGAACCGGTGATGTCGTACTCTTCGGCTTCGTCGGGTTCATCGCCCTCGGCGAGGATCTTGACGCGCATGCCGATGGAAACGGTATCGTTGGACAGCTCGCTGTCATCGATGATGCGGGCCACTTTCAGAGTAGCTTCCAGGTCGGCAATGCGGGCCTCCACGATGGCCTGCTCTTCCTTGGCTGCATCATACTCGGCATTTTCGCTCAGGTCGCCGTAGCCGCGCGCGACCTTGATCTTGTCTGCCACCTCTTTACGCTTGACAGTGCGCAGCTCGTTCAGATCCTGTTCCAGCTTCTTGTAACCCTCACGGGTAACGACGACTTCTTTAGCCATGCTCGATTCTCCTTACCGTATACGCGATAGTAAAAGTTGTGCGGCCCGCAAAAGAGCCGCACCAATTCAAATATTATATCGGCTCAAAGCCGGTTTGTCAAGACTTTTGCGCTGGGGCGCTTTATTTGTCCAGCTGCAGCAGCCCCACCTTGCGGTAGACTTTGCTCACCGTGCGGTTGGCGATGCGCGCGGCGCGCTCGGCACCGTTTTTGAGTACGCCGTCCACGTAGGTCTTATCCGCCAGAATACGGTTGTACTCGGCCTGGACCGGTGCCAGCGCATCGGCAGTCACCTCGGCCACCGCCATCTTGAAGTCGCCGTAGCCCTTGCCGGCAAACTCGGCCTCGATCTCCTCCATGGTCTTGCCGGTGAAGGTGCCGTAGATCGCCATCAGGTTGGAAACACCGGGCTTGGCTTCCCGGTCAAACCGGACCACACCGTCGGAGTCGGTGACAGCACGCTTGAACTTGCGCACGATGGCATCCTTGTCGTCGGTCATGAGCACAAAGGAGTTGACGTTGGTGTCGGACTTGCTCATCTTCTTGGTGGGCTCCGCCAGGGACATGATCTTGGCACCGGACGCCGGGACATAGCCCTCCGGCAGGGTGAAGGTGTCGCCGTAAACGCCGTTGAAGCGGTTGGCAATGGTGCGGGCAATTTCCAGATGCTGGGTCTGGTCCTGGCCCACCGGTACCAGGTCGGCGTTGTAGATCAGAATATCCGCCGCCATCAGCACCGGATAGGTGAAGAGGCCGCCGTTGACATTGTCGGGGTGTTTGGCGCTCTTATCCTTGAACTGGGTCATGCGGGAGAGCTCACCGAACTGGGTGTTGCAGGCAAGAATCCAGGACAGTTCGCAGTGTGCGGGAACATGGCTCTGCACAAAAAGAACATGATTTTCCGGGTCGATGCCCACGGCAAGCAGCAGTGCGGCCAGTTCCCGGGTGCGGCGGCGCAGATCCGCCGGGACCTGGCGCACCGTCAGCGCATGCAGGTCGGCAACCATATACAGGCAGTCATAATCGGGCTGCAGCAAGGCCCAGTTTCGCACCGCGCCGATATAATTGCCCAGCGTGGGCGTGCCGGTAGGCTGAATGCCCGAAAGAATCCGTTTACGTTTTTCTTCTGCCATAATTTCCACCTTCTATAAATACAGGCATATCCGTCTGTTTTTGTAGTTACTATTCAATCACACGCGGGACACTTTGTCAACAGAATTTGTTTTTCCCATCCGGGCATGCAAAACCTTGCCATGCCTTCTGTTTTTGCAAAAAGAAAGGGACGCACGCCGGTGCGTCCCCACGGTTTCGGGTCACTGTTTTTTACCCAGCAGCCGGGTGCGAATATAGGCAAAGCAGGCATCCTCACCCTCATCGCGC
This sequence comes from Oscillospiraceae bacterium, assembly GCA_019424695.1. Taxonomy (GTDB): domain Bacteria; phylum Bacillota; class Clostridia; order Oscillospirales; family Ruminococcaceae; genus Gemmiger. The sequence goes on along the minus strand of JAHYZA010000001.1, from coordinate 191,946 downwards.
AAAATCTGCAGGCAGGTTTCCAGTTCACGGCGGGTCTCGGGATGCAGGATATAGTGGTCCTTGCTGTGCTCGTAATACTCCCAGGCCGTCGCGTCGGTGTAGGCGTCGCCTTTGTAATTTTTGCTGGCGGCGATACGGTCGCAGACCATCTCGGCCACATAGCGGGCCGGCATCCGCATCCCGGCCAGGGCATGATCGCCGTCGGGTGCGTAGTCGATCCAATACTCCAGATGGTGTTTGTTGCGTCCTTTATGATGCAGCCAGGCAGCGCTGTAGCCTTCGGCCTTGCGCTGGGCGTTGTTGGGGCTGCAGGTCCCCTGCCAGTATCGTGCCCCGGCCAGGAACTCCACCGGCGACAGTTTGCTGAGATCATGGGTCAGGCCCTGCCAGTACAGCCCGCAGCGGAAACAGTGCTTCATCACCAGCATTTTGTGGTGATGGATCGTTTTATAGTGTTTGATCGGATGCCACAAAACCGGCATTCCTCCTTCATGACGAGAAAATGGCCAATCACGCTGTCAGCGGTCCCACTTGTCGCAGAGGCTGGCGATCTGGCTGGCAAATTTGGCCAGATCCTTGTTGGCGCCACCCTGGTTGTGCTGGATGACCGCCATCAGGCGCTTGCCCATATTGACCAGCCGGTCGTAGGCCGCACTGCTGCGCACCGTGGCCACCCCCGGCGTCTTGACGATCTTTTTGGTGTTGCCCACCTCGGCACAGGCCACCCGGCCGTCCCCCACGATCCAGATGGAACCGTTGTAGGGCGCCTCGGCCTCGTAGCCTTCCTCCTGCAGACGGCGGGCCCAATGTTCGGCCACCGCGTCCTCGCCATGGTTGACAAAGACAAATTTCGGCTTTTCCTCAAAAGCGTGGAGCCAGTTGGCCAGCCCGTCCTGGTCCGCATGGCCCGAAAGCCCGCTGAGGCGGTGGATATGGGCCTTGACCTGGATTTCATCGCCGAAGAGTTTGACTTCCTTGGCGCCGCCCAGCAGCGCGTTGCCCAACGTGCCCGGGCTCTGGAACCCGACGAACAAAACCGTACATTCCGGCCGCCAGAGATTGTACTTCAGGTGGTGACGGATACGGCCTGCATCGCACATACCGGACGCCGACAGGATGACCTTGGGAGTGGTGTCGCTGTTGATGGCCATGGATTCTTCCTTGGTCTCGCTGATGCAGAGTCCCGGGAACCACAGCGGGTTCTCCCCCCGCTGGACGATGGCCATGGCTTCCTCATCGTAACATTCCATGAAATTTTCGCGGAAGATGGTGGTGGATTTGCTGGCCAGGGGACTGTCCACATAGACCGGGAAGTTATCGTGCCCGTGGATGCGGCCTTCGGCCTTGATCTGCCGGATGAAATACAGCAGTTCCTGGGTGCGGCCCACCGCAAAGCTGGGAATGACCACATTGCCGCCGCGGTCAAAGGTGGTCTGCAGCACCTCGGTCAGTTCTCCGAGATAATCCGGCCGCGGGCCGTGGCTGCGGTCGCCATAGGTAGATTCCATAACCAGATAGTCGGCGTGCGGCGGCGTGACAGGGTCCTTGATGAGCGGCTGGTGGGTGTTGCCGATGTCGCCGGAAAAGACGATGATCTCCGGCGCGCGTTCCGGCTCAGTGACACGCACCGAGATGGAGGCGCTGCCCAGCAGATGGCCCACATCGGTGAACAATACCTCGATCTTGCCGCCCTCATCCTCGAACAGCGTCTGCCAGGCGCCGTAGGGGCAGGGCACGAACTGCTTCATGACCTTTTCGGCATCCTCCACCGTGTAATCCGGCTCCACCATGGCGGCGCCGCTGCGCTGGGCCTTGCGGTTCTTCCACTCGGCCTCCTGCTCCTGGATATGGGCCGAATCCCGCAGCATGATGCCGCACAGGTCCATCGTGGCGTCGGTGGAATAGATGGGGCCGCGGTACCCGTTTTTATAAAGGTAGGGGATCTGTCCCGAATGGTCGATGTGCGCATGGGTCAGCAGCAGCGCCTCGTAGGTGCCGGGCGCGTAGGGCAGGTCGGCGTTTTCGTAGACATCCCGCCCCTGCTCCATGCCGCAGTCCACCAGCAGGCGGTGCCCCGCCGCTTCCAGCTGGGTACAGCTGCCGGTCACTTCCCGGTCCGCGCCCAAAAAGGTAAGTTTCATACAGTACGCCTCCCTGCAAAAGTCCGCCTTACGGGTTGCGGCCCACGCCGTAGGTGGGCGCTTCCGGCAGGACAAAGTTTTCGGTGAAATTGTTGGTATTGTCGTTGATATTCATACGGACATCCCAGAACAGGTCGCCGTAATCCCGCAGGATGGTATAGTTGCCCTCCCCCAGTGCCGCCAGCGTCTGGGTATCGCCGACCAGCAGAACGGTATCCCCTTCCGGCTCGTAGGCCGTCAGACTCGCCTGGTAGGTGCGGGTGACGTTGCCGCTGTCGATCAGGGCCTGGGCTGCTTCCGCCGTGGTGGAAACCAGCACCAGCCGCTGGGCAATGGGCATGGAATTCAAGAGCGCCTGGCGGGTGATATCGCCGTATTCCAGTTCGGTGACACCGCCGGCCACCCCGGTGACCTCGGATTCCGCCCAGCCCTCGGGCCAGTGGTCGCGGTCATTCTCGGCAATTTCCTCATACAGGGTCGCCAGATAGTTAGCATAACTGATCGTCTTGCCGGCATCTGGGTTCTGTGCATAGGTAAAGAGCGGTGTATTCAGGATGCTGGAATCATCGGCATCCAGTTCCTGCAGCGCCAGCGAGGCGTTCAAGTAGGCGGATGCCCCCTGCCGGATTGCATCCTCGGCCCGTTCGGTGGGAGCCGTGGGGTCTGCCCCGTCGGCGGCCACGTCCTTGTCGGGGTCGGCGGCATCGGCCAGCGTCGGCGCACCGTCGGCATCCGTCGTAAGATACTGGCTCCACTCATTGGTGAGGGTGGTTTCCAGCTGCTCCGTCGTCACCTTGCCCTGCAGGTCCACACGGCAGCCGCCGCCCTGGGTAAAGACAAGATTGAGCCGCGCGACCTCGCCGGTGCCTTTTCCGGCTGCCAGCACCGGCAATGCGGTGCCTTGCAGGTCCTCGCCGTTGCCGTTGATGACCGCCGTTACGCCCAGATCCGCCAGCGTGCTTTCCAGCGCCCGGACATCCACGCCGGGCGTGGCTATGCAAAGGATGGCGTCCACTTCCTCGGCCTGCAAAGCCGCCACCTGCTCACCGGCAGTCTGGGCCAGATCGTTGGCGATGGGTGTCTCTTCGTTGACCAGACCGACCTGTTCGGTCACTGTGGCGGTATCGGCCAGGGAGAAGAAGCCGATCTTATACCCCGCGCGTTCCAGCACATAGTTCATGCCGTTGGTGATGCGGTTCCGGTTCCAGCTGGTAGAACGGTAGAAGATGGCCGAGCCCTCGGCATCCCGCAGGTTCGCCGCCAGCGACGGGCCGGAGGCCATGTTGGCATCGCTGCGCAGCCGTTCGATGCCGAAGGCAAGATCCTCCGCCCCGATGGCCTGCAGGTCATACCCAACAGCCGAGAAGGTGCTGAACATATCCATGCCGCCGGTCATGCTGGAACTCATGGTGCCATGCAGGCTGCCGCCGGCATCCAGCAGGATGGCATCCGGCGTGGATGCCTTGAGTCCCGCCACATAGGCGGCATTCTCCCGCACACCGGCCAGCTGACCGGTTGCAAACACCGGCACGGTGATATCCCCGATGCGTACCAGGCAGGATGCGCTCTCGGTCCCGTCAGCCAGCGTGGCCGTGATCGTGCACTCGCCGGTGTCCGCCTGGGCACGGACGACGCCATTCTTATCCACCGTGGCCACATCCTCGTTGCTGCTCTGCCAGAAAATCTTCTGGCCGCCTTCCTCCTCGGACGCCTGGCTGGTGGTCAGCGTGGCGCGGGCGTCCTTGGCATCCAGATGCAGTTCCATCTGGTAGGTATCATTGACAAAGACCGGGTCCGCCGCCTTGCCCATGCCGTCGGCAATGCCGGTCAGCGTGAAAGGCCGCATGACGAAATCCACATCCACCGTTTCGCTCTGCACACCGTAGTCGGTGCCGGGGGCCGTGTAGCTGCACTGCCACATATCGTAGGTGCCGGTATAGCCCAGGGAATCCGAGAAACGGGCGATCCAGAGATTCTCCCGCCAGGGATCGAAGGCCGGGTCACGGAAGCGGGCACGCACCCAGTTCAGCGAGGCATAGATCCCCTGTTCTCCGGTATAGCCCAGTTCCACCAGGCGGTCGAAAAAGGCTTTGGTAATGGCGGCCATCTCGTCGGAGAAGATGCCGCTGATGCTCTTGTCCTCCAGGTCATAGTAGACCGGGTAGGACAGCTGGTAGGGCGAGGCCGTATAGTCCTCGAGCCCCTCCTGAGGCGGCGCCACCAGCCCCAGCAAGCGGGCCACATGGTCTGCCTCGGAGCGGGCTTCCTCCTCGTTGGTGGCATAGGAATACAGATACACGCCAAAGGGAATCCCCAGGCGGGTACATTCATCGGCGTTGCGGCGCCACTGGTCATCGTCCTGGGCCCAGTCCGCCTCCTGACCGTCCCACTCGCCGCCATAGCCGCAGCGGATGATGGCAAAATCAATGCCGGCCGCCTTGGCCTTTTCCCAGTCCACTTCGCCCTGGAATTTGGACACGTCGATGCCCTTGAGCACCGCCGCCGGGATGGCCTCGCCGCTGGAATTGAAGTAATATCCCAGCTCATTTTTCTGCCAGGCGGCAGCCGGCGTGCCGAAGTCCGCGGTCGCGGGCCCTGCGGGTCCGGAAGTGCAGCGCGTGAGCAGGATACAGACAGCCGCCACCACCAGCAGGCACAGCAAACACAGCGCCAGCACCAGCCGGCTGCGCCGGCGGCGGGCACTTTTACGGCGCGGGGATTTGCCGCCGCGGGGCGGCTGATTTTTCCCGCTGCGGGGCGGCTGCGGCGCAGCAGGGGGTTGTGCGGTCCGTGCAGGGCCGCGATACACTTTGCGATCTTCAGACACGGTAGTAAACCTCTCCTTGCCAAGGTATGCAGCAAAATTCAAACAATATCAATAAGAACAGTGTAACATTTTGCCGAATAAATTACAATGCAAAACCCCGTGCTTCTGATGTAAATTCCACAAAAAAATGCGCTCCCAACCGGGAGCGCATGGTTCATCTGCTATTTTCGGCACAGTAGGTCCCCGCTTTGCGCAGCAGGTCCTTGACCGCCTCACTGCCGCAGACCAGGCCGCAGGCAGCCGGCACAAAAGCATTGCTGGCCGGGACCGTGCGGCGGCCATTGGCCGGGCTTTCGTCCAGTTCCTCCGTCAGCGGAGACAGCGGCACCTCGGTGGAAAAGACCACCTTGACCTTCCCCAGGCGCCGTTTACGGCACTGGATGCGGATGACCTTGGCCAGCGGGTCCACGCTGGTCTTTTCAATATCCGCCACCCGGAACGCCGTGGGGTCCAGCTTGTTGGCCGCCCCCATACTGCACAGAATCGGCGTGCCTGCCGCCTTGCACCGTTCGATCAGCAGCAGCTTGGCCGAAACGGTATCGATGCAATCCAGCACATAATCAAACTGCGCCATGTCAACGCCGTCAGCGGTTTCGGCGTTATAAAACAGCCGGTTGGCGTGCACCACGGTCGTGGGGTCAATGTCGGCAATGCGGGCCGCCATGGCATCCACCTTGTACTTGCCCACCGTGGAGCGCAGCGCGATGAGCTGCCGGTTCAGGTTGGACTCCGCCACCGTGTCGCTGTCAAACAGGCTCAGTTCCCCGACCCCGCTGCGGGCCAGCACCTCCACTGCCTGGCCGCCTACGCCGCCGATGCCGAACACCGCCACATGGGCGGCGCGCAGCGTTTCCAGGGCGGGGGTGCCCAGCAGGGCACGGGTACGGGTATAGATATCGGGCATAGCGTATACCTCCGGGAAATCGTCAGTCGGGCCGCTTGCCTGCGCCCGCCGGTTTTATTATACCCCGTTTTCCGCCGGCGTCAAGGAAACCGCCGTACAGTGCCACCGGTCATCAAAGGACATCTGCAACATATGGGTATCGTCCAGGGCAACCCCCTGCTCCCGCCCGAAATCCTTGCTCTCCACGCTGTAAAGGCGTGTGACGTCCTCGTAGGAACGGCCCTCAAACCAACCGGACTCCAGAAGCCAGCGGGTGTAGGTCACGACCTTGGCCCGGTCCCGTCCCCGCTGCCAGGCATTGAGCCCGCAGTCCTGCAGCACGTCCAGATCAAGCTCGGCATCAACCCCCGCGGCATAGCGGTCAATGTTGGCCCGCACGATACGGCTTTCCATATCGGCACAGGAGAGCAAAACAAAGCTGGCAGCCAGCACCGTCAGCCCGATGCGCACCGACGGAAACACCCGGAAAGTCCGAACCAGCAGCAGAACCGCCCAGACAGTCAGGACACCGAGAAACCAGCCCGCCACGACGCGGCGGGGCGTAAAACCAAACAGATGGATATACACAAACAACTTTGCACCCGCCAGCCCGGCGAACGCAACGCCGTACAGGCAAAAAAGCCCACCCAGCGCTTTGGGCAGCGGGCGACGCCCCAAAAAGCGCACGACCCCCAGCACGCAGAAATCCAGCAACAGAATCCGCAGAAGTTCCCAGAAACCGTCCACCGCGAAGGCAGAGGCAGCCGGTGCCGTCAGACCCAACGGGGCGGCAGCAAACCATTCGGCAGCCTGCAAGGCAAAGAAAAGCGTATAAATGACGCAGAGGGCGCCTACTGCCACCCCGGACGTCACAGCTGGCAAACGGCGCAGCGGTTCCAGCACCGCAAAGAAGCGATCCCCGGTGCAAAGCGGCGTTTCCCGGCGCAGCGAACCCGCCACCAGTCCATACAGCCAGGCCCCCACCGGCAGAGAAAGCAAAAAGTATAGAAAGAACTCCAGGAATCGTTGTCCATCAAAAAAGCGGTTCAGCCAGCCGTTCACTTGCCGTCCCAGGGCCGCAAAGTTGGCATCAGCCGCCGAGAGCAATTGCCAGGCCGTGCCGCAGAGCAGCAGTGTGACGAGGGCTGTCAGAAGCACCACCGCCGTCTGCCGCAGTTTGGCCTTGCGGCGGGCCAGCGCTGCCAATCCTGCCCCTACGGCGGCGATGCGACGGAAAAAATTGCCGAAAGGCAGTACCACAAACCCGACCAGGGCATCCAGAAAACACAGACTGCCGGTATAGCCCTGGGCCAGCATGCCGCAGCGTGACAGCACAAACCAAACGGCAAAGAGATGCCAGACCAGTGCCTGCCAACTGCCAAGCACCGGCTGCTCTCCCCCCAGTGCCATCCCGCAGGAGAGCACCAGCCAGCATGCCGCCCAGAACGGGGCTTCGGCATGGGGAGCACGATGCAAGGCCCGGGCCATGGCTTCCACGCCTGCAACAAACACAAGCGCAAATACCGGCAGGGCCCAGCTCACAAAATAGGCGGCAAAAAGAATGTATCTGACATACCAATAGGCCAGCGGATAGCTGACCGCCGCAGCCCACAGGTAGGGCCTGGCCGGCAGCACCGGCTGAATTTTGGGCGCACTTTCGTAAAGGGGACGCCCGGCGCCCTCTCTGGGTAGATCGGTCATGGAGAACCTCCTGTTCGGTTGTGTATCCGGCGAGGGTTACGGCTCGTCGGGAATATATTCCAAAAGATCGGCGGGCTGGCAGTCCAGCGCCTTGCACAGCGCTTCCAGCGTGGAGAACCGCACCGCCTTGGCCTTGTTGTTTTTCAGGATGGAAAGATTCGCCGGGGTGATGCCGATTTCTTCGGCCAGCTCCCCTGCGCCTTTGTGACGGCGCGCCATCATCACATCCAGATTCACCACAATGGGCATGGCGCACCTCCTTCAGATGGTATAGTCCAGTTCGTCTTTCATTTTGACTGCCTGCTCAAAGGCGTTTTTCAGCACCCGCACAAGCAGTGCCATAAATCCGGCCGCTACCGCCAGAAACACAAACGGCAGATAGATCCAGATGCCCGCCGGCAGGCACAGTACCGCCGCCCAGGTACAGCACCAACTGATGCGCCGCAGCGCCAGCACCGTCTGCGGCACAAACACATGCCCCTGTTCCAGCCGCTGCAGGAAACGGTATAGATTGTACAGCATCCAGAATGCCAGCGCCGCGCAAAGATACCCCAGGACCAGCAAGGCCGCCGCCACCGCCGGGCCGTCGTGGTAGAGATGGTGCGTTTCCATCAGCCAGCGCACCAGCCACGGACCGCACACCGTCATCACGGCACTGCCCAAAATCGCCAACGCCACCACATAGCGCGTCAGGGTAATGCTCTTGTGGTCATCCCATTGCCAACATTTCATTGGTTCTTCTCTCCCGTCTGATTCAGGTTGGTTGCAGTATAGCACAGGTTTTATCGTTTTGCAAGTGTTTTTTATCGTTTTTCGATAATTTTATCTTGTTATACAAAAAGTCCCCCTTGGCAAAGCCAAGAGGGGCAGGGTTCGCTTATTCGTGCTGGAAAGCCGGGCGCGCCGTGCCGCGCTCCATCACGGTCTCCCAGGCGGAGGACATTTTATCGGCCAGGCAGACCAGCACCGCCTCACGGCAGCGCGGCACCCAGGTGATCGTCAGAGGCCACATGTGGCTCTGGATGATGTTTTTTTCAGTCTCGTTCAGACAAAACACCGTTTCGGCATTGTAGCGGGCAATCAGCGGGTGCTTGAACCCATGCCAGCGGGTGATGTTATGGCAGGCGTGCCAGTCGTACAGATAGAAATCGTGCAGAAACGCACCGCGCAGCAGGCTGGCTTCCCGGGCACGGCAACCAAACCGCAGATTCAGCCAGTAGGCGATCCGCGCCACCCGCAGGCAATGCTCGTACGTCGTGACCCTACCGTGCTGGATAAACTGCCGCATCTCTACGGCATGGGGATCATCCGCCACACCGCGCAAAAGTTCGTACATCCGTGTTTCTTCCGCCGGGGTCAGTTTGCAGAACATAGGCATCTCCTTTGGTCGCATCACTCCAACGGGTTCATTATAGCGGATTCCCCCGGCAACAGCAAGGGATTTTTCAAGATTTTACACCTTGCGCCGCATTTTTTTACACTTCCGGCAAATCTTGCAAAAGATCGTCCGGGAAGGTGGTACTTTTCCCTGACATTCGCAGTTCCTTCATTCAGCGCCGGGGGACAGAATCCCGAACAGGACAAAGCGTTCGCTGCCCGATAGATTGTTGCAGGTCACCAGCGCCACAAGCCGGTCCTGCGCCGAGGGGGTAATTTGGCTGTCAAAGTAGGAGCGCTGCCGCACCTGTCCGAGCCAGTCGTCAAACTTATCATTTTCCCGGGAATCCATCCAGAGGGGGTCTTGCGCATCCGCCACAATTCCCGCAAAGAAACGCACTTCCAGTGTTTCATCGGGCGTCTCCAACGTACCCGTCGGATGCCCGCTATAAAAGGACGGGTCGCTGTAATCCGTCAGATCGGAAAACATCGTTCCGTCCAACATATTGTGCCCATACACAATGTTATACCCATCGCGGAAATCCGCCGCCACACGGCAATCCAGGAAAATGCTGCCGGATGGATTTTGTTTTCCCGTAACCAGGTGGTTCAGGTAATATCGATTGTCTTGCCCTTGCAGCACCGGATAATTGATGGCGGTCCCCGGGATGGTGAGCCATGCCACAATATCGGGGTTCTGTTGCCGCAAGGCTTCAAAATTCCGTTTTGCCGCCGTTTCTCCCGTTGCGGGAAGAGAGAGTTCTGCCGCTTCGGTATAGGTGCGCTCCGCCGCCCGGTATTCCAGTAGAATCCGTCCGATCTGCCAGCCGGAAACACAGAGCACGGCAACCAGCACCGCACAGAGCAAGCGATACATGTTCCGGTGCGTCATGGCGTTTCCTTTTCTTCCTGTTTCATTTTACGGCGAACGAGCACCAGCAGCACGGACGCTGCGGCGAAAACCGCGAGCCAGCGAAGCAGTCTTCCGTCATCCCCGGTCTTGGGCACATCGGCGGAACTGCCGGGCGCCGCCAACGCTTCCGCGGTGGTCGTTTCGGCCGGTTTGCTTGCCGTGGTACCGGACTGCTTCGTCTGCTGAGAATCCGGCGGAGCCGAAGGCGTGTTGTCCGGCGCTTTTCCGGTGGCAGTGAAGGACAGCGAAAAGCCAAAATCCATGGCGCGCATATCATAGCTGTTGGGCAGCTGGACTTCCAGCGTCACATGGGGCAGCGTGATGGACTGCCCGGGCGCCAGCTGCAGCGTTTTGAGTACATCCAGCTGTCCCTGTACCGACGGCGCCTTTACCATATAGTTCATCAGTTCCAGGTTGTTGCGGGTCAGCTGTTCCGCCGAAGTCGGCAGTTCAATACCGGTACCGTCAAAAGAAAAGTACAGACCGTACGCGTAAAGATAGCGGTATCCCAGGGCGATGATCTCAGGATCGGTCTCCATGATTTCATAGTCCTGCTCAACGCGGCGCTCCCCCGTCGGGCCGGTAACCCGTGTGCCCCAGCCCAGCACGCGGAAATCGTAATACGCCGGATCGGTCTGCAGTTCCTGGATGGAAATCGTCCGCGGCTGGCGAATCTCAGACTGGCCGGTGTAACCGAACGTTTCGGAGCCCAGAATCTCGCACTGATGGCTGGGATGCAGTTCCATCAGACTGGTGGCCTGGCGGCAGGTATGGGTGGGATCGGTGCAGTTGGTTTTATAATAGTCCAGCAGATACCCGGCGTAGGAGTCATACCCCATGGATTGCAGCCGGTCCTCCAGATGCAGTACCTGCAGTACCGAAACATCGGCACTGTCCTGCACACTGTACACCGCCTTGAGCGGGGTGGTCACCGACCGCAAAACCGTCATGCTGTAGGGGATAAGATTACCGTCAAATCCTCGTTGATCGGTCAGCGCCCCCTCCGTCTGGGGCGGCCGGGTACGGATGGTATAGCCCGGTGTTTCGGGCAGGCCGGGGGAGGCAACGGGCACATCTCGGTCGATATAATTTTCGGTGGTGAAATCGCAGGTATCAAAGACATACGTGCGATTGCTGTTGTTTACAAAGCGGACGGCGATCTCAGACGCCTGCCCCGGCTCGGTGAGCTGCGTCATCAGGCTGTTGGCCACATCATTGCAGGAGATCGTCACCCGGTCCCCTGCCCCGGGCTCTATCGTGTAAACGATGGTATTGGCCGCCGTATCGTAGGTACGGGTGTAGTCTTGGGTCGCGGCCAGAACAGGGCTTGCCCCCCTTGCAGCAAGGCTGAAGCCCAGCATGGCCGCCAACAGCCACCGGCTTATTCGGTTTTGCATGCTTCAGCCTCCTTGCAAAGGGCGGATGCCGGTACCGGCATCCGCCGTCTTTCGGGATTGATTTACAACCAGAGTTCCTTACTCCGTCGCGGTCTTGCTTGCGTGACCATAGTTGACAATATTATAAACCACCTGCTTAGCATCGTCCTTTGTTGCGGGCGTGCTTGCACTCGGTTCTTCACCACACATGTCGCTCCAGGCAGAAGAAGCAGCCGCATAATCTACCTGCACAGCCTGCATCTCCGGTGTGATGGTATAAGTAGCACCCTTGAGCGCGTTGCCGGCCTCTTCGTTGATTTTAACCGATTTGAGCAGCGGATCAGAAATGGAGGAACCGTTCAATGCCTTGGTATAGTAGAAATAGCCGTCATCCGCGAGGAACCAGGTCGTATCGGCGTTTAACGTTCCGTCGGTAGAGACCTTTTCATCAAAACTCAGCGTCACCGCATCGGTGTGGAAGTCGTTGCCACTCCCATAGTAGTCCTTCAATGCACTGTCATCCTTGCCATGGGTGGCGATGACTTCGTACTTACCATCACTAGCAGCTTTGCGCTTATTATAAGCATATTCCACCGTAAAACTGTCAGGGGTTTCGGCATTATCTCCATTGGGTGTCACTTTAACCAGCTGGTTGGTTGCCGTCACGTAGGCAACATAGCTGTAGACCGTATTGTCGCCAGTTTTGGTTGTCTTACGAAGGACGGTAATGGTTCCCGGGACTCCTTTTTCCCGTGCGGTGGCGGAATAATCAGTATACTTTTCCTTATACGCCTGGATCATCTCATCGCTGATGAGCACCGGGACGTAAGGATCAGACGTCTGCTCCTGCGATGTGTACTCGACTTTCAGTGCGTTATTTTCCTTTTCCTCATCCATCTCCAGCAGTTTCAGGGTCTCCTCCAGTTTGACACGAACCAGAACATCCACATTGCCGCTGTTGGTGATGCCCACTTCCTTGGTGACATCAGCACCGGGCGTCAGAGGCACATCCGGCGTATCGAAATCTTCGGTGATGGATACGTCAAAGTTGTCCATCTGGAAAGTATTCTCTACCTTATCGGTGGTGGTGAACCAGGCGAAGGTGCCCGCTGCAATCAGGACCGCAGACAGCGCCACGGCGCCTGCCGCCAGCTTCTTTTTGTTTTTCATCTAACGTACATCCTTTCTATTGGAAAATAAAATATTGAAACACACAGTTTACGTGTGCATTACAACCTTTGACCCTACCGGAAGTCTTAGCTGTTCGGAGCCGCCGTCTTTTTCCCGGCTCGTTTTTTCTGCCAGTACCCCAGGAGCGTCCAGACCGCCAGGACGGCGATCACCACTGCCACGCTGAGAAGCAGGTGGGTCTGGACCCAGGCGATTCCCGCCCCCAGCAGCGGGATGTGGAATACCACCACACCGATGACCGCTTCGCCGGGGAATACCGGATCGGCCTGGTCTGCGGCATCACCCTTGGTCTGGATCAGCACCTGACCGTCCTTGAGCAGCGTATTCACCACCCGGTGGGTGACCGTAGTCCCGGCTTCGTCCGTGGGGTAGTAGGTCACAATATCCCCGTTCTGCAGTTCCTCCGCCGGGACCGCCCTGACGATGACCAGATCGCCCTTGCCGATGGCCGGCTCCATACTGCCGGACAGAACATTGTACACCCGATACCCGAATACCGTTTTGTTCGGGTCCTGGTTCAGGGCAAACAGCAGGCTGCCGCCCAGCATGCCAAGAAGGACCAGCACGAACAGCGCATCGCCTATAAATTTGCCGATTTTCTTCACGTTCCGCTTCCTCCCCACTGGACATCCCATCCTGCTGGCAAATCACTTTTCCAGGCATCTTTCCATGCAAACGGTTCGGCCTGCACGGTTTCGGCATAGATGTAAATATCCAGATCATACTCCGCCAGCAACGCGTTGTACTCGGCCAGCTTCTTTTCATAGGCGGTCTGGGCATCTTCCCCTTCCGCCGGTATGATATCCTCCAGGGAATACAGGTCCTGTCCCCTGCGGATCGTCACCGCCCGGAACACCGGGTCCGTCTGCTGTGCCGGCTGCAGAATCCGGTTGTAGTACAACCACTCCGACGGCTGACCGTCCACCCCTTTCCCACGATACCAGCCATTCGGATTTTCCGGATTCCAGTACGCTGTATTGGGATTTTGGAGATTGGGCATAAGGTTCAGCCGCAAGGCAAAGTTTTTGCTTTCCTCCTGAATCTGCTGGTCTGCCTGCAAAATGTTCAGCAGCTGCTGTGCGGGAAAGGCGCCGTCGGCGCCTTCTCCCCCGGAATTGGCCGCAAAAAAGCGTACATATCCCGGATCGATCATGCTTTGCGGTGCTTCCGCCGATTCCGCCGCATCCGCCTTGCGCGTCCAGACCTCCTCGATCTTGACCCGCACCACAAAATCCGTTTGGCCGGTGTTGACGATCAGCGGGTCTTTGGGCAGTACGTCGCCGGGGCGCACGGGCGTGTCCGGTTCCTGCCAGGAAGGCTCCTGGATTTCAAAATCCAGATCGGACGTTTTCAGCTCGTTGACCACCTGATCCTTGGCGGAAAAATAGGAGTAGGTCATGCCGCTGATGCCGACCAGGGCACAGACGGCCGCCGCTGCGACCACAAGGGACCGCCGCCCCCATTTTTTGCGAAGGGCCTTTTTGGGGTCCGCCTTCTGCACCGGCTGCTCCTCCGGCTGGTTACGGGATGTATCCAACATTTGTTTCCCCCTCTCCCCTGTTTGTGAAAATTCCAATCCTTACTGTGCCTTGTCAAGGCAGCATTTCCAGTTGCTCGCAGGGGTTTTCCATCGTTTCGGGTTCTTCCCCGTCGGTGGGAATATGGTTGACCACGAATTTGCCGCCGTACACACTGCCGGCAGTCGTACCGCCTTCCGACGGTTCCGCGGCCACCAGCGCCCGTACCAGGTTGGTCAGCGTCACGCTGGCATCCTGGCCCGCTTCCACCGTAACCGTCTGTTCCTGCGCAGGCGTTATGTTTCCGGGCAGCACCGAAGCTGCCACTTCCCGGACCGTATAGGTTCCCGGCTCCGGATTTTCCAGAACGACACTCTCGCCGGGATGCAGCGTTGCCGTACGCACAGGCAGTCCGTCCCGGAAAACCTGAATGGTAAACTCGTAGTCCAGATCATCCAGATTGGGCACCGCGCCGTCCTCGTACTGCAGTTCCTGCGTGATCGTCAGGGTGTTTGTCACTTCCCACACCATAAGGTCCACCTCACTGGCCGACACCGCGTAGGGTGCGGACAGATCGGAAATGGCCTCCGCCCCCTGGTGTTTCACAGCGTTGGCTTCCAGGGGTGTTTCCGTACTGCCGGTGCGGGTTTCAAACGTGCTTTGCTCGATTTCCGACTTGCTGAGCCAGCCTTTCAGATCCACAAGCTGCAGCAGCACATCCAGCTGCAGATTGGTGAGCAGAGCGGTATTTTCCTGTGTGCCCACATAGGGGTTGATCTGCCCGGCCGTGCCCTTGACGGTATCGGCATACACGGCATTGCCGTCGGTGACGGTGCTTCCGAAATTCAGTCCCAGGAATGCACCGGCATACCCCATGGACGTATCGGCATCGGAGGTCTCGGTAGCGCCGCCGCCATACACGTCGAAGCCGTCCCAGGTGTTCACACCGGTAACGGTGACGTTCTCGATTTTGGAGCGGTTGGCCTTGATGAGATCCAGCTGCGCGGTGACGCCCTGCAGGATCTTCTGCAGAAGCCCCACGTCCAGACTGATGAGCATGGCATCGCTCATGGCGCCCATGAAGCCGCCCGCAATTTCGTCGGACATGACCAGCCGCAGATTCTTCGCGGTGCAGTTCTTGATGCGGCACACATCCGCATAGCCCACAAATCCGCCTGCGATCTCATGGCAGCCATCCTGCGCCAGTACCGTGTAGCCACCGGCCACACCGTTCAAACTGGAGTCCTGGATGTGGGAGCCGAAAACGTCTCCCACCCCGGCGCTGAGCTGCACCAGGTCTCCCAGGATGCCCAGGCCGCTGCTGGTTGCCACATCATTGGCTTTCAGGATGGAGCTTTTGCCCATGCGGGCCACAAAACCGCCGGCATAATTCTTGCCGCTCACCGACAGAAGATTCTGCGCATTGCAGTAACGGACTACACCCGCCTGCAACAAACCGCCGAAGCCGCCGGCACAGGCTGCTTTGTCCTTGTTCTCATCCCACTCGACGGTTTTCCACGCGTAGACATTGGCGCTCTGCACGCGATAGCCGCCGGTGATTCCGGTGACGCTGCTGTTGTAAATGTAGGTTTTGGCCAGTTCAATGGCGGAAATATTGTCCACCGTCAGCAGCTGGAGCAGTGTGAATTGCTGATTGCTGCCGCCCTCGTCCGTCCCGGACACCGAAAGGGTATCGGCGGCATCGGCATACCCGAAGAAGCCGCCGGCATAGTCCCCTGCCGTGACCGAGCGCAGCCCGGTCACAACAATGTTGTTGCTGTCGCCGGAACCATCCGGAGCCGTTGCGGTCGGGTGGTCCTTCATTCCCACCTGTGCTCCCTGCAGGAATCCCGCAAAGCCACCGGCACTTCGGCCGCTTTCCCCGTTGACGGTAAAGCCCCAATCATCCACAGCTGCCACATCCGCGTAGTAGACCGTGGGCACGGTGGCGGAGATCAGGCTGAGGAAGTTCGAGGGCAGCGAGACGAGATCGTTCAGCAGCCCCAGTCCGCCCAAAGACGCCACCGAGGCCGCCCCCATCGTTCCCACGTATCCGCCCGCATCCCCCTCGGGACCAGAGGCAGCCACGCTGCGCAGATTCCGGGTGAAGCAGCGGTTGGAGATTGCCTCATAGGTTTTGACGGGGTGTTCGCCGTTGAGGGAAGTCTCAGCCGGGACACTGCTTTCTGTCCCGGCGGCGTCTTCTCCCCACGCCGGGGAGGCTGGTCGGGTGGTATTTTCGCCCCAGATCTGCCCGCCTTTCACAGTGCCGGCAAAGCCGCCGGCGCTGCCGTTGTATGCGGTGATCTGACTGCCGGACCAGCAACCGTATACACCGCTGGTCTTAATGACCGGTACAACGGCGTTGACCACTTCAAGCAGCTGGTCACTTACGCTGGTAACCCCGCTGAGCAACCCGCCCAGCAGCGAGGATTGCAAGTCGGCCTGGGCCACTCCGCCGGTAAGCATGGCGCCCACAAAGCCGCCTGCCTGCTGCACGGCCTCCGCCGAGATCAGGTCATAGGCAATGCAGTTTTCCATAACGCCGGTGGTCATGACACCGCAGTAGCCGCCGGCCGTTTCGGTCTCGGCATGGCCCACAGTGTACCCGTAATATTTGCTGAAATCGGCCTGATTGGCCGTATTCCGGGCGGCAAGATACGCCATCTGCGCCTGGGTCACATTGCGCAGCGGCCCGGTAATACCGGTATTGCGCTGGGTGGGAACCACTACCTGTCCCACCGAAAGCAGATTGCTCAGGTCCAGCAGACCATCCAGCAAGTTGATATTTCCCAGGGAAGCCAGATCTGCGGCCTTTGTATAACCGCTGTAACCGCCGGCATACTGGCTGGCGTCCACCTGCAAAAGCTGCAGGATGTCACAGGTCTGACCGGTTCCGTATACTTCCGTTTCATGCCCTGCGGCATTGCCGGAATAGTCCGCGGTCTTGGCCGCACGGTCCGCGACAGTAGCCGTATGCAGGGTAACCGTTGTCCACTCACCATCCTGCAGTTGCCAGACGGTCCGCGGCGCATCGTAATTGCCCCAGATCTGCCCGCCGGCATTCAGCCCCACATAACCGCCCGCCACACCGATCTTCGTGGTGGTTTGGGTCGAATCGGCATAGTCCGTACCGTAAGCCAGCACGGTGCCGCCGCAGGGTACACATTTTGCGTAGCTGTTCTTTACGCTGGGGACCATCACCTGCAGTGCAGAAAGCAGTCCCCCGTCAATTTGGATAAGGCTGTCCAGCAGGCCGGTATCTTCCGCTGCACGGGCCACATCGCCGGGGATCATACGTCCCGCGAAACCGCCGGCGTATTCCTCTCCCCGGACCGTATCGATGTGATTGGCATAGCTGCCCTCCACATGACTGCCTTCCAGGCTGCCGATAAAACCGCCCGCCATGCCCTCATCGGTCCAGCTACCGGTTTCCGTAGTGACCCGGTCAAACGCCGTAACGGTATAGCCGCCCGCCGCGCCCTGGCAATGGCTGCCTGTGATCCGGGAAGCCGTACAGTCCAGCAGCGTGGCAATGCCGGTGACCCCGGCCAGGCTGCCGAGGATGCCGGCGTTGCCCAGTTGGGCCACCGAGCCGATGGTCACACGGCCGCCGAATCCGCCCGCACAGGACGTCGCATCTACCAGTGCGAGATTCTCATTGGCACAATTCTCCACCTGAACGGCGGTACCGTACCCTACAAATCCGCCGGCGCTGCCACAGAATTCGCCGTTGGCTGCTGCGCGGTTTTGCGCGTCCTTGCGTTCCCCGGGCGTGTCAGCCGCTCCCTCCGGAACAGCCGAAACGGTATAGGCCGGGGCATTTTCCTCCACGTTGACCGTGCAGCCGCTGAAACGGTTGGGGAAGGTGTCCAGCAGCGAAAGAACGCCGCTGAGTCCCAGAAGAGACTTCACATCCACGCCGCCAAACGTTTTGTCCAGGACCCCGGCCACCGAGCCGGTATCGGCCACCGCACAGAAGCCGCCTGCATATCCGTCCGCCTGTGCAGCCGACAGGTTGGCAACCGTGCAGTCTGTGAATTTGCTGTTGATACTCCAGCCGGCAAAGCCGCCGGCCGCAGCGTTTTTCTCCTCGTTGCGGGCCGTCACGGTAAAACCGGAGGGAATTCCTTCAACACGGGAGCTGTTAACAAATGTATGGACCGCGTTCACGACCGTCAGCAGGTTGCTTACCGAAACAAGGCCCAGCAGCTTGAGGCCGCTGCCATCCTGACCGGCCACCGTACCCGGCAGAATCTGCCCGGCAAAGCCGCCGGCACAGGAGACCGCGTTCACCTCTTTCAGATGGCTGACCTGCACGTTGACCACATCGCCGCCCATGGCATAGCCCACGGCGCCGCCGGCCCGTCCGCCGGGCGCGGTGGCTGTAACGGTGAAGCCTTCCTCTGCCCCTGCCAACCGGATATTGTTCAGTTCGAAGCGTTCGTACTGCTCCACCGTCAGATTGCTCAGCAGGTCGGCGGCGCTGCAAAGTTTGGCCTGCCCCGCTACGCCGCCCACATAATCGGTGCCACTGACGGATGCCAGACCCTTGATGTAGGTGGTGACGATCGTTCCGGAAGCGGTATCTTCCATACTGTCTTCCACCGTGACCTGCAGCGCATCCACCGAAAGCTGCTCAGGGTCCACCTGCGTAAATTCTGTGTAGACACCGTTTTCATCCCGCGTATAGTAGCTTCCCCTGTCATCACGATACAGAGTTCGTTCCAGGGCGACTTCTTCGCCGTTTTCTTTCCCCATATAATGGTAGGTGAACTGCACATAGCCTTCGCCGGTGGTCCGCTGCTGATATACCGGGACCACGATGTCGGGGTAGCCCGGCAATTCCGAAGCCTTTGCAATGGGAGCGCCGTCGTTTTCTCCGTCGGTATAGGTGACTGCGTTCCAGTCCTCATCCCGGAACGTGGACAGTATGGCAGCCGTATAGCCGCCGGATTTTCCGGGGCTCATGTAGACCGTGTCGTAAAGGTTATAGATGCGGGCACCATTGTCCGGTGTGACAGCGGTAACCGTGAGCGGTTCGCCGTGTACGTTTTCATAAATGACATTTCCGGCGGCATCCAGACGGGCATAGACCGCTCCCACAGGGGCGCCGTCCGTGTTGGTGACGGCCGAGACACTGACAAACAGCGGGTTGCCCTCCTTATCGGTGGCCTGCACACGGGAATACCGCTTTTCCACCGGCTGTTCCAGAATCCGGCCTCCCTGCAGATAGCCCACAAAGCCGCCCACACGGCTGCCGTCCGTGGATTCCACGGCGTAGGCGTTTCCCTCCACCTGGCATCCCACTAGCTGTGCTGCATTAAGCCCTACCAGGCTCAAAATACCGGCGTTCAGATTGACGCCCAGCAGCGTATCCAGCAGCTGGGTCAGTCCGGTTCCCAAGGGCACCTCAATGGTACCGTCCTGCCCGTTTTTTAGGTTCAGGTCCAGATCCAGCAGATCGCCCAGAAGGTTCAGCGCTTCCGCCAGATCTCCCACGCCGGCGTAGCCGGCAAAGCCGCCCACGTAGCTTCCTGTGGCGGTCACGCGGGACAAGCCGGAAACACCGCAAGACTGCCCTTCGGTGCCATCGTACAGGACATCACTGGCCATTACGGCCCCCGCAAAACCACCGGCATAGGCCAGGGCGTTTTCGGTGCCGCCGGCGTTGTCACTGGCGGTGGAGGTAACGGAAAGAGCATTGCCGGAAACGATACAGTTGGTGACCTCGCTGCCCACCGGGAAGTTAACAAGGTTCACCCCCAGCCCCTGCAGCAGACCTAATACATACGCATTGGCAATGCGCCCGGCAAAGCCGCCCACATTGGCCCGGGCCGTCACGGCAGACAATCCGGCGACCTGACATCCCGTCAGCTGTGTGCCCTGGATCTTTCCGGCAAAGCCGCCGGCATAGTCATTCGATGCCGCAACCGTACCGCCGTTTGCCATGGCAACGGAACAGTCGGTAATCACCGCCGGCTTATACCGCGTGGGGACCAGATTCCGCAATCCCAGCTTGCTGATCAAACCGCCTACCAGGTCATCGGTGGGCAGCAGGAAGTCCAGCGTACCATCCAGCACGCCGCCTAACCCCTGCAGGGTCTCATCCAGGCCGCTGGTTGTTCCATGGAGCAGATATTCGGTGGCACCGACGGTTTTGCCCACAAAGCCGCCCACCAGTTCCTGCCCTTTCAGGGGCTGAAGATTATCCACCCGGCAATTTTTGACGGTCACTTCGCCGGATATCTGGCCTGCAAAGCCACCCATGGGCATGGGATTGTCAACGGTTGCCCCATTGCTGTCCTTTGTCTGGTACAGACCATCGGATTGGATCGATACATGATCCAGCGTCAGACCTTCGATGGTCACAGCCTCTACGCTCAAGGTGGAAATATCTTTCCATCCCGCAATCGCCCCGATCACGTCGGTGACAAGCCCACCCAACGTCTTGAGCAAGCCTCCCAACAGCCCCAGCAAGCCATCGATCAGGTTGCCGACAATATCCCACCAGGGGCGGTCGCTCTCTTCTGCCTCCACATCATCGGCAGAAGAAGGCGAAAAAACGGCACCAAAGAAACCGACACCCCGCTGCGAGGTGCCGCGTGCATTGTCAATTGCTTCGGTGGAGGTGTCGGCATCTTCCACGACCGTAATGTGGGAGATCACCGGATTGCGGTGAGTACCATCGGTCAGTGTGACATCCCCCCGGATGATTTTTCCGGAATAGTCCCAGGGTGTCCAGTTGACGCCGCTCAGATCAATATCGTTGACGATCAGGTAGTTGGCATCCCGGGTGTATTTATAGTTTGTCTTGCCGATCCCATCTGAGACCGTAAGCGTGTTTCCATGTCCATCCGAGATGGCATCCTGAAAATCAGCGGGGGCCACCCCCACTTCTTCCAGCGTTTCTGCCGTGCTGTCACCGCCATAGATTGTGCTTCCTGCGGGAATCCATTCGTGGCCCAGCAGCCCTTCCGGTTGAGTTTCATTGAAATGGAACGTGACCCATCCGCCCACCACCGGCTTATCGGTACCGATAGCCTGCAGCTGGGCAGCATTGGTGATCACGATATATTCCGTGCCGTCTTCATCCGTATAGATTGGATTGAAGAAAGCCATGTCCGTGGTTATGGTATATTCATATGTTACGTATTCCAGTAGATTTTCATATGTTCCCTTCTCCACCGTTACCGGAGTGTCATACCGGTAGCAGTAACTGTCCAAAGAGATATTTCCATAATCCGCCAGGTTCATCACGGCATATGCCGATTCAGCGGTATAAACAGTTCCGGAATCGGCGGCGTTTTCCCGGGGTGTTTCGTCTTCTTCCACCGGTTCTTCCTGCGCCGTTTCTGGTGTTTCTTTCCCATTGTCGTTTTCGCCGGCCGCACCTTGTACGTCATCCGTGGGTTCGCTGCTTTCTGCGGCGTCCGGTGCTGCCGTTTCGGGTATCTCCTCCGGAACCGTTTCGTCAGCCTTTTCCTCGTTCCCGATAGGGACCTCCTCATCGCCCTGCAAGGGCGCTACTACGGCATCGTTCGAGGCAACGGAAGATTCCGCCGCTTCCGCGGCCACAGGCAACGCCAGCTGTCCCAGCAGGCAGACTGCCAGCAGACAAGACAGCACCCGGATCTTGGCCTTATGCCTCATTTCGATTCCTCCCGCCCTTTTGGTATGATTCCTTCCGTACCCCTACCAGTGCAATTGCTCCGCAACCATTGTCTGGCGCGGAGCAATCATACAGCAAAACAGCACAGGAACCTGCCACATGGGATTTGCCGCACCGTGTTCGGTTTTATGCCAATCATCCCGCGCCCTAAAGCATGAATGATTTTTCCGGCACATACGGAATCTTTCGTGACAAGCACCATTTATTTCAAGTCATCAAATCGCAAAATACTGGGAAATTATACCATAGCCCCCCAAAACCGTCAAGGCACGCCCATCATGATTTCACATTTCAAGGGCATTTTCCCGCTTTCGCCAACCGCGCCCGGTATACAACAAATCGTATTTTTTGCAGTACATCCCCCCCTCCCCTTTCACTCGCCGCTTTATCTTTTCGCAACAAAAAGCACGGATGGACGCCTGTGCCGCGTACATCCGTGCCGTATTATTTTATGCTTCTGTCCGCTGTTTCCTGCCGGACCAAAAGGGCCACCGTCTCAATATGGCGGGTGTGCGGGAAGAGGTCCACCGGCACAAACTGCCGGGCCCGATATCCCTGTTTGGCAAACAGCGCCACATCCCGTGCCAGTGTTTCGGGGTCGCAGCTGACATAGACCACCCGGCGCGGGTCCATCTGTGCCACTGCACGGATGCAGGCCGGTGTGCTGCCGGCCCGCGGCGGGTCCAGAAAGACCACATCCGGCCGCAGAGATTCCCCGGCGGCCTGTTCCATCCAGACGGTCGCATCCGCACAGGTAAACCGGGCGTTGGCAATGCCGTTGCGCCGGGCGTTGGCAATGGCATCCCGCACCGCGGCAGGATTCCGCTCGATGCCGATGACCCGCCCGGCAGAGGATGCCGCACACAGCCCGATGGTGCCGATACCGCAATAGGCGTCCACCACGGTTTCCCGGCCCGTAAGTTCCGCCAGACGGATGGCCGTCCGGTAGAGAACTTCTGTCTGGACTGGATTCACCTGATAAAAACTGCGGGAGGAAATAGCAAACCGCAAACCGCACAGGGTGTCCAGCACAAAGCCCGGGCCGTAAAGCACCTTTTCCCGATCGCCCAGCACAGCGCTGGTGGCCGTGGGATTGCTGTTGTGCACGATTCCCTTCACCCAGGGGGCGGCCTTTCGCAGCGCCGCACAGAAGTTGCGGCTGCCCGGCAGTTCAGGGCCCGGGGTGACCAGGGTGACCAGAACCTCTCCGTTCCGGGTGCCGCGCAGTACCACATGACGCAACAGGCCGGTGCCCCGGTCCTCGTCATAGGCGGTCCAGCGGCAGCGCCGGGCCGCTTCCAGCACCGCGTCCAGCGTGCGGTTGAGGGATTCCTGCTGCAGCAGGCAGTCCGCCCCCGGCAGTACCTTGTGCGTTCCTTCCGCATACAGACCGCAGACCAGCCGGCCCTGCCGCATGGCAAAGCTGGCAATCGCCTTGTTGCGGTAGTGCCAGGGGGATTCCATCCCATGCACCGGACTTACCGGAGCAAACCGCCCCAGCAGCGTTTGCAGTCGCGCCTGCTTTTGAGTCAGCTGTTCCGGGTACGGGGTTGCCAGCAACGGACAGCCGCCGCACTTCTGGCTGAAATTCGGGCAGGTTTTGCTCATAACAATTCTCCCTTTGCGCAGGTCTTGCGCGGTGTGATACAATACAATCAGAGCATGGTCCCGCATCCGGGGCCATACATTGTGACAGGACACAGTACAGAAACGGAGGCAACCCATGAACGTATTGCTCATCAACGGCAGCCCGCACAAAAATGGCTGCACCTACACCGCCCTGACTGAGGTGGCAGGGGCCTTGCAGGAAGCCGGCATTGAAACCACCATCTTCCATATCGGTTCCGCCCCGGTGGGCGGCTGCGTCGGCTGCGGCGGCTGTGCCAAAGCCGGCAAATGCGTATTCGGCGGCACCGTCGCCGATGTGCTGCCGCTGGTGGAAAAGGCCGACGGCATCGTATTCGGCGCACCGGTTCACTACGCCACCGCAGCGGGCAGCATGCTGGGCTTTATGCACCGCCTGGCCATGAGCGGCGGCAAATATCTGCGCCACAAGCCCGCGGCCGTAGTGACCAGTGCCCGCCGGGCGGGTACCACCACCGCGCTTGAGGCGATGGAAAAAGTACCGCAATTCTTTGAGATGCCGCTGGTGAGTTCCACCTACTGGCCGATGGTCCATGGCGGCAATGCCGACCAGGCCAGGCTGGACGAGGAAGGCTGCCAGATCATGCGCAACCTGGGCCGCAACATGGCCTGGATGCTGCGTTGCATTGAAGCAGGCAAAGCCGCGGGCATCGAGCCGCCCCAGGCGGAAACCGACAAGAAAACCAACTTCATCCGCTGAATGACCTGACAAGAAATGCCGGTGCCGGACGCCCTGCGTCCGGCGTTTGTGTTTTATCCCAGCAGTGCCTGCACCGCCAGCCCATAAAGCTGCCATCCCAGTAGTGCAAAACCGCTGCCAAACGCAAGGCCCGCCAGCACATCGCTGATATAGTGTACGCCGGTGATTACGCGGGAAACAGCAATCAGGGCCGCCAGCACGACCAGCGCGGTCCCCAGCAGCGTACTGCAATGCCAGGCCACCACCGCAATGGCCGCCGCCGAAAAGCAATGTCGGCTGGGCATGCTGCAGCCGGCTTCTTTTTTGGGGAAGAGCGGGCGGTAGCCTAGCGCAGTATAGGGGCGTGGACGGTTGATCCTGGCGCGCAGGGCACTGCCAATCCAAAATGCCAACGCCGGAATCAGTACCGCAGGCAGCACCAGTGTGCGCCGCCAGACTGCCAGCCAGAGCAGCAGCACACCATACAACACATACACGGCTGCCACAGCCCCCCGGCTGACGAGATACAGTACCCGCTTGGCGGCCGGGCGTGCCTGAAACCAGCCGATAATGGCACGGTAACGATGTTCGTTCATGGACGGGCCTCCCTTATTGAATGGTATAAGGATAGCACCCTGCAAAAGGCTTGTCAAACACCGACCCTAACGTTTATAATAAAGGCAATTCTGATGATACGGAGGACCTTCTCTTGTTTGGTTTTGCAAACGGTCTGCTGCTGGCCCTGTTTGCCGCGGCGGCTGTGGATTTTATTCTGGCCTGGCGCCGCTGTGGCGGCCCTGCCTGTGGGCTGCGTACTCTCTGGCAGGAGGATCATCTGCTTTTCGGGCCCTGGGGCGCGGCCTGGCGGCTGCGTGCCGGACAGGCTGCCTTTTGTCTGGGCCTGATCTTATATGAATTCACTGTTGTGTTCTGCAACAGCATGGCCCGGGAACAGTGGCCCTGGCTGCAGGAACAGGTATCTCCTGTGCTGGACACCGTCATGTACCTCGCCTTCTTTGCCAAAATCCTGCTGGGAACGCGCTACAACTGGCGCAGCCTGGGTGTGGCCGGAGCGCTGTATTTCATTGCCCGCTGGGTCTACTTCAACGGGCAGAACATCTGGTTTCTGGGCCTTGCGGTGGTGCTGCTGGCCGCCAAGGATGTGCCGCTGCGCCGGGCCATGAAAACTTTCCTTGCCTGCGGCCTGCCCACTCTGGCACTGGTGGAGATCCTCCATTTTGCCGGGGTCATCGCCCCGGATGCCCTCAGCGAACGCAACGGCACCTTCCGTCTGATGTTCGGTTACGGCCATCCCAACACCTTCGGCGGCATCGTCTTCGGTTTGCTACTGGCCTGGGTGCTCCTGCGTCAGGCACGGCTGCACTGGCTGGAAATTGCCGCCGTAGCCGGTGTGGGAATCTTTCTGATGGTCGGGCCTGCTTCCCGCTCGGCGGCCCTCTGTTCCCTGCTGCTGGCGCTGCTGCTGGCAGTGGCAAAACTCTTTTCTCTGCGCCCGGCCGGGCGGCGCAGGGCTTCACTGGTGGCCGCTCTGGTGCCCTTGTTGACGGCGTTCAGCCTGATCCTGCCGCTGTTCGTCGTAAAAGTCGGTCCCTGGGCAAACGACATCGGCCCGACCTGGCTCAAGCGGCTGGATGACCTGCTGACCTGCCGCATCTCTCTGGCCTGGGCGGCATACCGCGTATTTGACATCAAGATCGCCGGCCAGATGCTGGACGAATGGCCGCCGCTGGATAATCTCTTTATTTATCTTTTATACCAGTTGGGCCCGGTCATGCTGGGCCTTGCGGTGGTGCTGCTGACTGTTGCACTGCACGGCCACGCCCGGCAGGGGCACTGGCAGGCTGTGGCCTGTCTGATAGCCGTACTGTTTTACGGCTATATGGAGACCCAGGTACTGCACATCACCAGCGATCCCGCCGCTTTCCTGCTCTGCGGTGCGATTTTTGCTCTGCCATTTGACCGCTGGGAAACGTAACCTCCCCCAAAAAATCAAGCGGCATGTCCACGGAAGTTTCCGCAGACATGCCGCCTTTTTTGTATTCAGAACCAGCTGGAAATGGCAAGATTGTAGGGATTTCCCTGCAGCAGCAAAACCAGGAAGCACACACCGCTGACGATTTGCCACAGCAGCGCCACGCCGCAGATCAGCAGCCGAACCCCCAGCAAACGTTTTCGCTGGCCGTCCCGCCAGGCGTAGACCTCCCGCAGGAAAGCGCAGAAGGATTCCAGCAAGAATACCCAATAGCAGACGAACGGTCCCCACCAGAGATTGCCATACCCGGCACGTTCGCCGCTTTCCACAATGAGCAGAGCTTCTGCCATGGCGACGCAGAAGGTCAGAAAACTGACCCGATAGCGGAAAAAGCTCCATGCCTGACGGCCCAGCAACAGTGCCACAGCGCCCACAAACAGCAGCGAGCGGATCATCCCCCAGCGGGATGCCGCATTGAACCAACCCCACAGAAAAACCGTATTCTTGATCTGGTCGGGGTCCGCGGCAAAAATAAATACCAGCCCGTCGCCTTCCCCGCCGAACAGAACCACCGATTCCAGCAGGCACAGGGCGATGCTTGGCAGCACGCTGCAGCCCATCAGAATCTCCCGTTTGAGATTTTTGCCGCGGGTCCGCACCAGATCCACAACGAGCAGAATCAGCAGCGCCGGGGCAAAGGCAAAGACGAAGTTTGCCTTGAACGCCGTGGAGATGGTAAGCAGCACGGTATAGATCAGCCACTTTCTGGCATCCAGGCCACTGTGCATGCCCTCCCAGGCGCGGTAAAAACACAGCATGGCCAGCAACGCAAACGGGGCCATCATGATATAAGTGGTGTTGTGGTAAATCGTGCCGTTGATGGTTCCCAGATACCAGTATCCCCCATTGGGGACCCAGGCTGCCTGCGCCAGATTGACGACCAGGCTCAGAAGCCATCTGGCCGAGGTGGAAAGCCGGGGGACCGCAGTGCGCATCCCCCACGCAAAAACGGCCAAGGCCCCCACCTGAAAGGCCGACACCAACATGGCCACGCCCCATTTTCCTGCCAGGGCATACGCCGGCGGCAGCAGGAAATACGCCGCAGTATATACCTCACTGTTCAGCGCTTCCTCCAGGTGCTGCACCAGATCCGATACCGAATCATTGGTACTGCAGAGCTGCTGGTAGTGCAGCCAGCACATCACGATGAAATAGGCCGCGAACGCCAGCAGCGGCAGCAGCGGCGGTATCTTCTTTTTGCAAATTGTTTGCAACTCTTATGTCCTCCCGAAGCGGGTATTTTCATGGCGCTGTCAGACTGAGGCTGTCCCCCACCACGGGGTCCTGTGTGTCCAGCTGCAGCCACTGCCCGCCGTTTCCGGCATCGCCCGTATACAGTTCCTGCACCGGGGCCGCATATTCCGTTTCGGTGCCGTCCGCCGCGCGGGTCGTATAATGCAGCACCGCATCCTGATCGGCGCGCGACGGCAGGTACACCGTCACGTCAGTAACCGTTTCCAGTGCCTCATCGGCACCCCGTGCAAACCAGGCTGCATCATAACGGGTATTCTCGCCCCGGGTGATGCCCAGGCGGTACACGATTTCTTCCTCATGTTCCTCGCCGCGCCAGACCTGCAGCGCATGGGCGTTGGTATCGGTGTCGGCATACCGCTGGAAGAACGCCTTCTGGGCCGTCAGATTGCCGCCCCAGATCATGTAATCACAGACCACCGGGTCCTGTGTTCCGGCCGGTTCCGCAATGCCCGCTTCCACAGCCTCGCCGAACACGGTATAGTCACGACCGCCGCCGGCATACGCCGCGCGGGTCGCCGCACGCTGCCAGACCACCGAACCGGCCATGCCCACGGCCAGCACCACACTGACCGCCACACGCCAGCGCGGCCACCAGCGCTTGCCGCGGGCCCAGCGCAGCAGTGCAATGAGCACTGCCACCGCCATCAGCCCCACGCCAAAGGATTCCACCGTCTGGGGGATATAGCCGTGCCGCCAATCCACATTGCCCGCCTTCTGGTATTTGGGCGAGACCGCGATCATCAGCGCCGGGGCGGACAGCATGGCCAGTCCCGACAGGAACAACAGCAGGTTTTCTTTACGGTCCGGCAGGCGCTGCAAAGCCACCAGCACGGCGATCACCGCAACGGCCAGCAAGACGCCGCACACCACATCGGACCATTCGATCTGTCCCGGGCGCATCTTGCCGGCAATCATGGCATTGAGGGGGAAGCCCGCCGACATCTGCATGACCCAGGTGCGCAGAATCGCCACCGGATCGAAGTTGGGAGAAATGCCGCCCAGATCCTGTACATCACCGGCCAGCAGTCCGGCTGCGCGCAGCGCATTGACGACACGGGCCCCCAGATTGAAAGCCAGCGTCACCGCTTCCCCCGCCAGCACCGGAACGCTCAGCCGCAGCGCCGGGCGCACTTTGCCGGTATACATCCAGGCCAGGCCGAACAGCGGCACAATATAGACAAAGCCGATTTCAAAAGTCGAACAGGCATGGAACGCACAGTACGCGCCCAGTACGGCCCAACGCAGGTGGCCGGTGTCCTGCCAGCGCAGGATGCACAGTCCCGCCAGCAACACCGGCAGAAGCGTGCTCTGGACCAGTGCGCCGTAGGAGTACAGACTGTTGCCGGTGGAGTCCTGCCAGAGGGAGAACATCATCGGCAGCAGGCAGAAGCACAGCGCTCCGACCCTGGCATTGCGAGCCGCTTTGCCCACCAGCCAGGCCGCCAGCAGAATGTCTGCATAGGTCCAGGCCAGAATATACAGCCGGTACCCTACCAGGTCCCCCAGGAAATAGCTGGTCCAGCCGATGAGCGGCGGTGAGGAGAATGGCCGGAACCGCCCGCTTTGCAGCAGGAACTGGGGCAGAATCTCCTTCCAGTTGGCAGCCAGGACCTCCCAGAACGTGTGGTGAGTGGCAAAGTAATAATTCTGCAAATTGATGATCTCATCATCACCGCCCAGCGGCGCGCAGGTGATGATACTCAGATACCACCACCCCGCCACGAGGGAAAGCAGGCATACCGCCGGCCAGAACCACCGGCTTTGGGTCCAGGTTTTCAGTTTCATTCCTCTCCCCCGTTGTGTTTATTCCAGCGGAATATAGCAGATCATACCGCTTTCGTGCTCGAGCACATCCTCCGGGCTGCAGCCGGCCGCCTCGACCAGCGAATCCAGTGTCTGCTGCTGGTCCTCCACAGCGTAGCCGTCCAGATTCAGATAGATACCGGCCACCCCCTGCGCCCGCAGTTCCGTCACCATCTCCTCGGGCGGGAGTTCGCTGGTCTCCTTGTACCAGACGTCATTCTCGGTGCCATAACCGGCACCGTAGCTGAAATGCAGCTTGCTGCTGTGCAGCGGAGCGCGCAGCTGGGTGTAATCCCACATATTGTTCAGCGAACCGTTTTCAAAGTTCTTCATATACGGCAGCTGGAAGATCACGTCGCCCTCCTGGGTGACATCCTCGACCCGGTCCATGAACTCCTGGTCCTGGTACCACGTGGTCTGGACTTCCTCATATTTGGGCACAAAAAGGCCCTGCTGCTCCCAGTAACTGTAGGCCAGCACCAGTGCCAGCACCACCGTGAAAATCCGTTTGCCGCGGCCTGTATGGTTCTGCAGCCAGCGCTCGGCCCACAGGCCCACGGCCAGCAGCGCAAAGAACGCGATATAGGGACTGATGCGGTTGTAACCGCGGATGAAGCGTACCAGAATCCCGATCAGCCCGCCAAAACTCGCAATGGAGGCCAACAAAAGCGCGGCCACATTCAACCGTCCCAGCAGCCACACACGGTCCCCCAGCTGCGGCTTGTCGGTCTTCCCGGCTTGCCAGGGCCGCGTATGGAAGAGCAGTACCAGCAGCGCCAGGAATCCCACAACGCCTACGATGCCAAGATAGCCGTAGGAATTTTCGTTGTACATGGGCCCCTCATCGGTGGCCAGCAGATGGAAATACTGTTTCAGCCAGTTGGCCAGTTTGTCCCAGCCGTATCCGTTGGGGGAAAGCAGCAGACTGCTGATGCGCAGGCTGTAAATATCGGCGCCGATGGGACTGCGGTAGACACCGTTGGTCAGCGTACTGCCCACACCCGCCAGCATGCCCAGCACCATGGGGAAGAAATCGGGGATCATCCAGAGGACGATCTCGGCAATCGTCAAAAAGCAGGGCACTCCGGCAGAAAGTTTGCGGTCCCGCAGGATCAGGCAGAGCGCCGTGATGCACAGGAAAAAGCAGGTAAAATAGGGATAGTAGGCCGCACCGTTGTTGGCAATGCCCCAAGCAAAGGCAATGGCCAGCCAGTTGCGCCGATTGCGGAAAAATCCCTTGCCGGGACGGCCGAAGTCGGGGTCCTCGGCACACCAGAGGCAGAGCAGCACCGAGAACGGCACGAACTCCACGGCGGCCAGCATCATGTGCCCGCCCAGGCGCTGCTGCACATAGGGGCACAGGCCAAAGGTCAGGCCGAAGGCAAAGGAAAGCCAGCGGCGCATACCCACCATGCGGAATACCGCATACCCGGCCAGCGCGTTGGCAAAGGGAATGACCAGCACATAGAGGTTGAACACGATACCGGTGTCCTTGGTGAAAAGCCCTACGAAGGCCACGAACAGATCATAGATCAGGTCATAGTTGGGGTCATAGGGACTGGGCGGCTGGTAAAAGGGCCAGCCCAGAGAGCCGGTCAGTTCCCCGTAGCTGCGCTGCACCTGGCCGACCCAGTAGATGCCGTCGCCGCCGTAGAGCATGGGCACATGCCAGTCCAGCCGCCAGAGCTGGAACCAGTAATATTCCGAGACCGCCACGGCGGCTACCAGCAGGACCACCGTAAGGCACTCCCGCAAAATATTTTGCTTTTGATTCAGTGTTTTGTTCCGTGTCATAGAGCTCCTTATTCGCCGCGCTGCATCGCCGCCACATAGGCGTCACAGACTTCCTCTGCCGGGCCATCCCCGCGCAGCTGTCCGTGATCGATCCAGATGGCACGTTTGCACAGTTGTTTGACCTGGTTGATGTCGTGGCTGACAAAAAGCAGCGTTGTCCCGCCGGAGAGCATCTTCTCCATGCGTTGGTGGCATTTTTGCTGGAACATAAAATCGCCCACCGAGAGGATCTCGTCACAGGCCAGGATCTCGGCCTCCACCTCGGTGGCAATGGAAAAGCCCAGACGGGCGATCATCCCGCTGGAGTAATTTTTTACCGGTACATCCACAAAATCCCAGAGTTCGGCAAAGTCAATGATGTTTTTGAAGTGTTCTTCCATATAGTCTCGGTCATGACCCAGCACCGCACCGTTGAGGAAAACATTTTCCCGGGCGGTGAGTTCCAGATCAAAACCGGCGCCCAGCTCGATCAGCGGCGCGATCTCTCCATTGACCTGCACCTTGCCGCGGGTGGGATACATCACGCCGGCAATCAGCTTGAGCATGGTACTTTTCCCGCTGCCGTTGCGGCCGATCAGCGCCACCGATTCCCCTTGTTCGATGGAAAAGGAGATATTCTTGAGGGCGTAAAATTCATTGAAAAAGAGCTGGCGTTTGAGCAGCTTGACGGTATATTCCTTGAGCGTCTCAGTTTTTTCCTGCGCCAGGTTGAAGCGCATCGAGACATCTTGCACCTGAATGATGGGCATAATGGGCGGCTCCTTACAGATACAGAATAAAGTTGCGCTGCAGCTTGCGGAAGGCCGCCAGCCCCAGCACCACCATGACCACAGCGCAGGCCACACAGGCGAACCATGTATTGGGGCCCGGCACAAAGCCGTACATCACCAGGCAGCGCATGCAGTTGATGTAGTGATACAGCGGGTTCAGTTTGACGATCTGCTGCATAAAACCGGGCAGCTGGGACAGCGGATAGAACAGCGGTGTAGCGTACATCCAGGCCATGGTCACAATACCGTAGAGATACTGCAGGTCACGGAAATACACCGCCAGGGCCGACAGCAGCAGCGCCATGCCGCAGCAGAACAGGAACAGCAGCAACAGCGGAACCCAAACCAGCAGCAGCGTAGGATAGATGGGCGAGCGGGTGATGAGCATGACCAGCACGATGGCCACCAGACTGAACAGCAGGTTGACAAAGCTGGACACCACCCGGCTGATGGGGAAAATAAACTTGGGCACGTACACTTTTTTGATCAGCGAAGAGTTGCCCAGCACACTGCCCATGCCCATATTGGTACTTTCGTTGAAGAAGTTGAACAGTGTGTTGCCGCAGATCAGATACAGCGGATAATTGGGAATATCAAAGCGGAACATGTACGAAAAGACCAGCGTCTGCAACAGCATCATGAGAAGCGGGTTGAGGATACTCCACACATAGCCGAGAAAGCTGCGGCGGTATTTGACCTTGAGGTCACGGGTGACCAGTTCCCGGATCAGCGGGCGGTATTTCTTGAAGTGGCCCCAGCTGGTGCGCAGCTGGCCTTTGGGTTGACGTTGCATGGGTTTGGTTCTCTCCCCTGTTTTACAGTTTGAACGGTGCGTCCCCGGTCAGGCCGTCGGCACGCAGCATATTTTCCATCACATCAATGTCGGCGCTCACATCCAGCGCGTCCTCCTGGAACAGCTTGTCCAGCTGTGTTTCAAAGGCGTGCACCAATGTGTCCATCGTCTGTTCGATGCGATGCTTGGATTCGGTAATGTTTTCCCCCTCCACACCCTGGGCCTCCAGTTCGGCGTATGTCTGCAGCAGTTTCAGCGAGGTGGGCAGATAATAATCCATAAACTTACGCATCCGCGGCAGCTTATCGGGATCGGACTTGGCCTGCTCAAAAATTTTGGCCGAGACCGCCTCCAGGCGGCTGATCTTGTCGCTCATTTCCTCATCGGGGATGGCGTCGTTGACGCTGCGCAGCTCCTGCAGGATTTTCTGGTACGGGTCCTGTGCTGAGGCCGCCGGCTCAGCCTTCGGGGCCGGGGCCGGCTGGGGATCGGGCGCTTTGCCCTCCACCACCAGGCAGCGGCGGCGCATATCCAGATAGGCTTCCGCCCCGAAAACACCGTCATCAATGCAGTTTTCCAGGTGCTTGCAGCATTTTTCGTAGCTGCAGGGAATGGAAGCCGCAATATCTTCAATGGCCATGTACTTGGCATCCCCGACGATATTATCGATTTTTTTGCGCATCCGGCGGTTGGTGCGGACGACATGGGCGCCAAACAGGCATCCGATACCGCCCGTGAGCATCATGAGCACCGGGACGGATTCCTCGAACAGCCAGGCCCAGTAACTGCCGCCTTCCACCAGGGCGTCCGGTAGCCAGTAGAGTGCATCCGGCAATGCCAGCAGACTCACCGCAGTCAAGGCAATGCCCGCAATGAGCAGCCCGGTGGGCAGCCCATTGCCGGTAGATGTCTTACTTTTGGCCTTGGACCGGCGCTTTTTGGTTTTGCGTTTGTCGGATTCCGCCGGCTCCGGCTGGGCATACACCGGATCGACGTTCCAGACAGCCCCCCGGGTACGACTGCGGGCCGCCTGCTCAAAACCACCCAGATGTCCTTTCCGCATGGCACCATTCAGTGCAAGAAAGATAAAGCCCAGCGGCCACCACACCACAAATCCGATGATGACCGCCCACCATGGGAACTGGAACGGGCCGTCACCACGGTGGTATTCTCCGTCTCGGCTGTAGCGGTTCTGGTAGCGGTTGCCGCTGCCACTGTAGGGATGACCAGGGTCTGTATAACGAGGTTCTTCCTCCTGATTGGGCATAATTTCTCCTCTTTCGCTCAGGGAATGTCGGCCAGCAGCTGTTTGACGTCGTCACTCAGATAATAGGTGCTGCCGGCCTGGTAGGGATTGTTCTTGTTGTACGGTACATGGGTGCAAAGATAGCTGACCCATTTGTTGTAGCCGGAAACCGTCAGATGCACGCCGTCCGGCTGGGCATAGTCGCTGGTGAGGTATCCGGCATCGTCCCGGAATTCCGCGTTCAGGTCCAGGAAATAGCATCCCCGCTCGGCACACATGCTCTGGATGGCCCCATTGATGGTTGCCAGCCGGTCCGGCGCCAGGCCGGGAGCATCGTCCTCCACCTTTGCCTGGGTCGCCGCCAGGATGGACTGCACATAAAACGTTGTATTCGGCAGCGCCGTGCGCAGCTCGTCCAGCATGCGGCCGTAGTAGTTCAGGAAGCTCTCATCGTTGCCGGTGGTTACCAGCGCGTTGGTGCCGATGAGGATATACAGCTTGGCAGGCTGGGCGTTTGTGAGCACATCCATGGCCACCTCTTCGCCCCGGTCGGGACTTGTGACCGTGGTGCGGTTGACGATGGTGTTGGGGCTGATGCCCTCATAACCACAGATCAGAGCACCGCCCACATCGATGTCGTATTCACTTTCGCTGAAACCGGCGGTCAGTGAATCGCCCAGGAAAGCCGCATCGGCAAACCAGGAAGTATCCACCCGGCCGAACTCCGGCAGGGCCGTGGGGGCTGCCGGAACCGCCGTATAGGTGTAGCCGCCCTCCTCGGTCTGCTGCGCAGGACCGACGGTCCCCCAGTTGATAGCCGGTGCCGCATCGGTGGTGTTCTGGCCGCTGCCACCGTAGGGCAGCGGCGCCACCAGCTGGGTGCTGCCGGTGGTCACGGATTCCGCCGGGGCGGTCCCTTCGGTGACGCTCTTGGGCAGCAGCAGGGTGATGATACCGGAAATCACCAGAATTCCACCGGCTGTACCGACGATCAGCGTGCGCCGGCGACGGCGGCGGCGTTCCCGGCGGCGGCGTGCCAGGGCGCGCTGCTGTTCCGGTGTCAGCGGGGCTCGTCCCCCCGGCTGCCCGCCGTACTGCCTCGGTGCCTCGGGATGAGCCCATCCGCCTTGCCAGGTATATTCATTTTGCATCCGGGACTGACGGGAACGGTCAGAACCGGGTCGTTGCGGGGTCGGCATAGAAGCTCCTCCCTTCTCCGCGGGCAAAAATAGATGGAATCAGTATGATTATAGCACAATCCCGACAATAAAAACAGGGGGCAATCACAAGATTTTGCCCCTTGGCTCACGTAGCCGGGTCTGCCGCAAAAAAGGAGCCGGAAACAGCTCCCGACTCCTGCAAGGGCGACGATCAGCCGCCCAGTTTTCGTTTTTGCTGATGCGCCGTCAGGGGGATGAGCAGGCTGTACGGTACCAGGCGGCTCAACGCCATGCCGGCCGCCATCAGCCGCCCCGGCACAATGACGGTTTTCCGGCGGCGGATACCCGCCAGCGCGCACCGCACACAGTCGGCAGCCGAGATGCCCGGCAAGGCAAACTTTACATGAGCCACAGTGTTGAATTCGGTGTTGACCGGCCCCGGACAAAGGCACCCCACATACACCGGGCTGCGGGAAGCCCGCAGTTCCGCCGCCACCGCCCGGCTCAGGCTGACCACATAGGATTTGGTGGCGTAGTAGGTCGCCATATAGGGTCCTGCGGGCAGCAGCCCGGCGCTGGACCCCACATTGAGCAGCGCACCGCCCCCCTGCTGCTGCATTTTTTGCGTCATGCGTTTGGTCAGGATATGCAGCGCCCGGACATTCACCTCGACCATCTGCAGTTCCCGGTCCAGACCAATCCTGAGGAAATCGCCGCATTCCCCGAACCCGGCATTGTTGATGAAAAGATCCACGCGACGATGCTGCAGCGCCTGCATCAGGCGGTCACACCCTTCCGTCTTGGAGAGGTCTGCCGGGAAAATCTCACACTGCGTCGGCAGCGACGCGGCAAGGCTCTGCATCCGCTCTGCGCGCCGGGCCACCAGTACCAGGTCGTACCCCTGTGCCGAGAGCTGACGTGCAAATTCCGCACCGATGCCGGAACTGGCACCGGTGATCACAGCCAATTGGGACATGGTATTTTCTCCCTTTGCAAAAAGCGGCCCGCAAAACGCGGGCCGTGGAATGGTATAAAATCTGTCAGTGTCGGCGCCCCACACCGCCGCCGCGGCTGGAACCGCCACCGGGTCGGAATCCGCCGCCGGGACGGCCGCCGCCAAATCCCCCGCGGGGCCGCGGCACACCGCCAAAGCCACCGGGGCGTGGGCCGCCGAAGCCACCCGGGCGCGGCCCGCCGTAACCGCCGGGTCCCGGACCAAAGCCGGGAGGTGGCGGCGGCGGACGACGGGGGCGGCGCGGCCGGGAGGCAAGGCCCAGACCGTACCAGAACAGTCCGTTGCCAAACCCACCGCCGCCGCGGGGCGGACGGGGACCGGGACCGCGGGGCCGGGTAAAACTGAGCAGCAGCGCAATGACCAGGATCACGGCAAAGACAATCAGGACGACCGCCACCGGGCTCATGCCCTGCTTCTCGGGCACCGGAGCCGCCTGGGCGGCATTGTCCAGCGTGGAGACCGGAATGCCGTAGATGCTGCAAAGTTCCTCGGCGATGGAGCGTACCGTCTGCCGGGTGCCGGCATCGTAGTCCTGCTTGACCCAGTTGGGTTCCAGATCCTCCTCCAGGATGGTGCCCAGTTTGCGGATGGTGAGCTGGGTTTCCAGCCCCGCGCCACGGGTGACATAGTAATTATCTTCCCCCGGCACCAGCAGCAAAAGCACACCGTTGTCCTTGTCGGCAGAGCCCAGCCCCCAGGTGTTGAGCACATCGTAGGCGTAGCCCTCCATGGTAGAGTTCCCGATGTACTCGGTGGTATACACGCCGATCTGCGCGCCGCAGGTATCCTGCAGGGCCACCGAGATGTTCTCCACATAGGCTTCGGTCTGGGACGAAAGAATGCCGGCATAGTCATTGACGGCGGTATTGGGGTCCAGTTCCGGTGCCGCCAGAGCCGCCGTCGCCCCTGCCGTCAGCAGGCAAAGCGCTGCTGCGGCCGCCAGTGCGCGGCGAAGCAGTTTTTTCATTTCCTGTTTCATCCTTTACTTTCCTGTTGTATCCGTTGCAAAATCTGTGGGGGCAAAGGTCTGCAGTGGGCCTGCATCCCACAACCCGGCCAGCACATTGGCCGGGAAGGCAGAAACCGTTTCGTTGTAGGACTCGGCCCGGGTATTGTAATCCACCGCGGCGCGCTGGATGGTGGCCTGGGCCGAGGTGAAGCTGTCATGCAGATCATCCAGCTGGCCTTTGGCTTTGCTGTCGGCCACATCGGCCGCCGCCGTATACAGCACATCCACCGCGCCCGACAGCGTCGTGTTCAGCTGGTACTGCACGGCGGGCTGGTCGGCGGAAGCCTGTGCATTCCAGGCATCCAGCGCCGCCTGGGCGTTCTGCACGTCGGTGTCCTGCTCTCCCAGCACATTGCCCGCCACCCGGATCAGACTGGCCGCCGCATCGGTCTGGGCGGCGAAATCGCCCTGGATGCTGTGGCCATATTCGTCCTGCTGGGTGCTGTAGACCCGCGCCGTGCTGCTGCGCATACCTTTCAGCCGTGCGCCGCCGATGCCGAACACCGACACCAGCGCCAGCACCACCACGGCCAGCGCCGCCACCGGACGCTTTTTGGCCGGCGGCGGAAGTTTGGTTTCCGCCTCGCCCATCACTTCCAGCTGCAGGCCGTGAATGACAAACGTTTCCTGTTGTTCGAGTTGCATGGCTGCTCCTCTGTACCCAAGGACCGCTCAGGCGGTCAGTTGTTGATCTCCAGCAGTTTGGCGCGCAGTTCGCCTTCGATGCGGCCCAGTTCCTGCTCGGCCGTGGCGCGCTTGGCCTTGCCGTCGGCGCGGATCTTGTTCAGCTCGTCCAGCGTTTCGATGAGCTGCTTGTTGGTCTGCTGCAGCGTTTCGATATCCACAATGCCGCGCTCGGACTCCTTGGCAATGTCGATGGTGCCCTGCTTGAGGGTGGCCGCATTGCGCTTGAGCAGTTCGTTGGTGGCATCGGTGACGGCCCGTTCCGCCTTCATGGCTTCCTGACTGTGGGCAATGCCCAGGGCCAGCACCATCTGGTTCTTCCACAGCGGAATGGTATTGACGATGGTGGTCTGGATTTTCTCGGCCATCATCGTATCGTTGGACTGGATCAGCCGGATCTGGGGGCCCATCTGGATAGAGACATTGCGGGTCAGTTCCAGATCATAGAGTTTCTTTTCAAAGCGGTCGCACAGATCGGACAGGTCCCGGGCCGCCTGGGCATCTTCCGGCAGCTGGGTGCGCTGGGCTTTTTCCTGAGCGTCCTTAAGTTCATTTTCACGCACCGAGGCCAGCTTTTTCTTGCCAGCCAGGATATACATCGTCAGTTCCTTGAAGTAGACCAGGTTCAGCTGGTACATCTTGTCCAGCATCGTGATGTCCTTCATCAGGGTGACCTGGTGATCTTCCAGCTGAGCGCGGATGCGTTCCACGTTCTTGTCGGCACTCTCGTACCGGGTCTTGAGCTGCTCGATGTTGTTGCTGGCTTTCTTGAAGAAGCCGAAAATGCCCTTGGGCTGCTCGGCGTTGGCGTCAAAGCCCTGCAGCTCGGCAATCAAACCGGTGATGAGTTCGCCGGTCTCTCCCATATCCTTGGTCTTGACCCGGGAAAGCGCCGTCTCGGAGAAATCACTGAGCTTTTTCTGGCTGGCGGCACCGTACTGCAGTACCATCTGGGAATTGGTGATGTCGATCTTCTCGGCAAAATCATCCACCATCTTCTGCTCTTCGGGGCTCAGCGGGGTGTCCTCCACCTTGACGGGTTCCGCCTTCTTCACTTCCTCCACCACTTTTTCATCGGCGGCAGGGTCCAGCGTCAGGCTCGGTGCAGGCGCCGCATCAAAGGTCAGCGTCGGCGCGGCGGGCACATTCAGGTCCAATTCCTTGTTCAGGTCAGCCATGTGGGTCCTTCCTTTCTTGTTGCTTCTTTTATTTTGTCAGGTTCTGGCTCTTCAGGATGCTGTCCAGCACCTCAATGTCGGTGGAAATATCCATCGCTTCCGCACTGTACAAAGCGTCCAGCTGATTTTCAAAGGCGGTGGCCGTTGTCTCGGCGTTGCGGCGCAGTTCCTTCACGATCTGCTCCGCATTCTCCCCCCGGACACCGTTTTTCTCCAGGTTTGCGTAGGCGCTCATCAGTTTGACCACTTCCGGCAGGTAATACCGCGCAAACCGGTCGATCTGCCGGGCTTTGTCGGGCGCACCTTCCACCACGGCCACTATACTGCGGCCGGCTTTTTCCATGCGGCCCATCGCCCGGGAAAGCTGAGCATCGGGGATGGCGTCATTCAGGGCGTGCAGCGCGTCCAGGTTGGCGGTAATGCCGTTGAGCATGGCATCCACTTCCTCGCTGCCGGTAGCATAGGGTACCAGGGTGCGCACCACCCGCATGGGGCAGAAATGCCGGGCCACGCCGTACACGACCACACTGCACACCGCTACGATAGCCAGATTCGGCAGCGTATACGGCGGGAACACCAGCGACGCCACCGGCCAGGCAAGTGCCGCCAAATACAGCGGCAACACAGGCCGGACCTGTTTTTCTTCCCACTTGCTCATGGCGCGTCCTCCCGATGAATAGTAAAATTTATTATAGAACAAAAACGGAGTGGTTTCAACCGTCCCCATGTAAAAAAGGTGCGAATGCGGCGCCCCAGGCAGCCTGCAGCTTTTCCATCGACCAGGCTGCGTTGGCGGGGCTGGTGCTGGGCAAAACCGTGGCGGGCAGCCCCGTGAGCGGCTGGGCATACCGGGCATACACCCGCCCCGAAGCCGCCCCGTTGCAGAACACCGCCTGCACCCCCAGCTGCCGGATCAGCGCCGCCACATCGTTGGGTTCCACATTGCGGATGGAGGCATCCGACGCACCGCGGATGTCGCAGGCGCCGATGGTGTCCCACACAGCGAGACCGTGGCGCAGGATGATGCGCTTCTTGGCCTCAATGTTCCCCCATTCCGGCACCGGTTCCCCCGTAAGGGAAGCCATCAGCGGCCAGAACCGGTTCTGCGGATGTCCGTAGAAAAAGCCCTGTTCCCGGCTTCTGGGACTGGGAAAGCTGCCCAGAATCAGCACCGTGGCTCGCGCCCCGTGCAGCGGCGGCAGGCCCGGCCCCACATGGGTGTAAGCCGCTTTGGTGGAAGCCATCTCAGAACGCCTCCGGCCACAGGCTGCGGCAGAGGTCGGCTACGCCATACGGCGCGGCATCGGGTCCGACGCGGTCGGCGGCAGCCTTGGCTGCTTCGCTGCCGTTGGCCATGGCAATGCCCAGCCCGGCGGCCCGCAACATGGCCACGTCGTTGTCGCCGTCCCCTACCGCCACGCACGCCTCCGGCGTCAGGCCCGCCAGCTGCGCCAGTTCGCACAGCCCGCGGCCTTTGTCCACACCGGCCTGGGAAATATCACATCCGTCGCTGCCCGGGTAGGAGTACAAAAACTGCAGCCCAAGATATCCGTATTTTTCCTGGAACTGGGCGGCGCGCTCCCGGGGCAGGAACCCAAAAGCGCCGAAGGGCATCTCCACCAGGTGATGATCCTGGTCTTCCCCGTCCACAATATTATTGTGCAGATTTTTGGCTTTTTCCCGCGCGGCAAACTCTTCGTAACCAATATACGCATAGTTGGCATCGTGGAAGGTAAACCGCAGCGGCAGTTCGTAGTCCTCGAAAAAGTCCACCAGCGCATACATTTCCTCACTGGTCAGCCGATGCAGCGCCACATCGTTGCCCTTGCCGTCCACCAGCTGGGCACCGCCCGCGCAGACCCAGTAATCGGGCCGCACCGACCGCAGCAGCCCCTTGCCCACACCCGTGCGGCCACGCCCGGTGGCAATGGCGATCTTGACCCCCAGGCGCTGCACAGCATTCACCGCCTCGGCGTTTTCCCGCGGGATGCGCTCGCAGTCATCCGGACGCAGGGTTCCGTCTATATCCAAAAGCAACAGCTTGTATTTCATGAAAATTCCCTCCTGTGGGGTATTATAGCAAAGTATACCGCTTTCCCGCAAGGCATATTGTAAACGGGGGTGATGCGTATGCACGGCGGTCTGGAGTTGGCGCGTCCGCGGCGGCGGAAAAAGAAAATTCTGGCAGCGGGGGTGATCTTGTTGGTGATCCTCCTTGTGGCGGGTGCCCCCTATCTGGCCGCCGCCCTGCCCGCCGGGCTGGCCCGGTGCAGGAATACCCTGGGAGACTGGGTGCGCCCCCATTACACCGACGAATTGGCCGCTTTGCAGCAACATAACACCGAGCTGCACAGCCAGCTGGCGTTGGCAGAGAACGCACTGGCCGAAAACGAAGCCCTGCGCAGCCTGCTGGGCTGCGAGCGCGCGGAAGGAAGCTGGCAGCCCGCCCGGGTAACGGCACGGCAGACGGACGGTGCCACGCTGGCCTGTACTGCTGCCGTGGGAGCCGCTGTACTGGACCCTCAGGGTCGGTATGCCGGGCAGGTCGTAGAGAGCCACGAAAACGGCACCTGCGAATTTTCCTTTGCCGGGTCCCACGCCGCTGCCTGTGCCGGGCTGAGCGGTGACGTGGCCGGGTTGTTGGAACGGCAGGAGGGCTGGGTCCTG
The DNA here is from genome assembly GCA_019424695.1 of Oscillospiraceae bacterium. Taxonomy (GTDB): domain Bacteria; phylum Bacillota; class Clostridia; order Oscillospirales; family Ruminococcaceae; genus Gemmiger. The sequence continues at coordinate 150,599 of JAHYZA010000001.1, read as the reverse complement.
ACGGGGCTACCTGCCGACTGCGGCCTTACCGTGGGCAGCGTGGTGACGACACCGGGCGGAGAGTGGCTGGGCGCCCTGGCCGAAGTTCCCCGGACAGACGGTGACGGACTGACCGCCCGGGCTCTTTTGACCGACACCGCCGACCTGAGCAGCACGGTATTTTTTGTAAAAATTCAGTGAGTGATTGCCATTTCGACAAAAAACGCCTATACTAGAGAGGACTGAAACGGGAGGTGTTGGGGTATGTCCAGGCGAAAAGCGGACCGTCCGCAGGGACGCGGGCGGGTTGCCGCCCTGCTGGTGTTGTGCTGCGTGGTCTTTCTGGCTTTTTTTGCGCGGCTGGCCTGGATGCAGTTTGCCATGGCCGACCACTACGCGGAAAAAGCTGCCGAAGCCAGTTCGGCCAGCTACACCGTGGAGCAGCACGCGGCCCGGGGTGCCATCACCGACCGGAACGGCACGGTCCTGGCGCGGGACACCACCGTCTATGACTTATATCTGCGGGTACCGGCTCCTCCGGGCACCGACTTGCAGCAAACCGTACAAACAGTGCAGGCCATTACCGGCGGCAAGGATGTGGAAACACAACTTGCCGCCTTTTGTTCTGCCGTTTCGGCGGGGGAACTGCTGGTGCTGGAATCCCTGGACAGTGCCACAATGACGGCGATCTATCGAAGCGGGCTTGTCCAGAGTGGTGCCGTGCGCCTGGCAGCCCGCGGGGAGCGCACCTGGCCCGACGGCACCCTGCTCCCCCATGCCCTGGGCTTCACAGGGCCTATCACCGCCGAACAGTGGCCCGCAGCCCAGGAAAAAGGGTTGGCCATGGACAGCATCCTCGGCCAGAGCGGGCTGGAAGCTGCCTACGACGATCTGCTGCGCGGGCAGGATGGGAAATTGCTCATCAACACCGGCCTGGACGGTGCCGTGCGGAATACCATTCAGAAAAGTACCCCCACGCCGGGTGCCACACTGGTACTGACGCTGGATGCCTCCCTGCAGCGCACCTTGCAGCAGGCGCTGCGGGAACGGATCGAGACCTTGCAGACCACTGCCGCCGTGGGCGGTGGCCGGGAAGCAAGGGCCGGCGCCGCCGTGGTGGTGGACGTCCGGACAGGCGGCATTCTGGCCGCCGCCAACTGGCCCGGGTATGACCTGAACACCTACCGCACCGACTACGCAGCGCTGTCCTCTGATGCCGGTGCGCCGCTGCTGGACCGGGCCTTCCAGGGGCTGTATGCCCCGGGTTCGGCCTTCAAACCGGCGGTGGCCGCGGCGGCCCTGACGGCGGGCATCGACCCCAACGCCACCGTGAACTGTACCGGGCGCTATCTCTATTACAGCGGCTACCAGCCCGGATGCCTGCAGTACGGCCATTCCGGGCCGGTGGATATGCGCACGGCTCTGGAACAAAGCTGCAACATTTTTTTCTATGACGTAGGCCGGCGGCTGGGGGTGGACACTTTCAGTACCATGGCCCGGCAGTTGGGGCTGGCCAGCCCCACCGGTGCCGAAGTCAGCGAGGCGGAAGGCCGGCTGACCTGGTCCGAAGATGACAACTATCAGGCCGGCCTTACGCTGATGGCAGCCATCGGCCAGGGCAATACGGCGGTAACGCCTGCCCAGCTGGCAGTGTACGCCACCACACTAGCCAACTACGGACAGCGTCCCACGCTGCATTTTGCCGACCACGCTGTGAACACCGCCACTGGAGAGACCGTCTGGCAGTACGAACCGCAGTTCACAACGGTACCTGGCGGCGAAACGGTGTTCGGCCCCATCCGGGACGGCATGAAGCGGATGGCCCAGACCAACCGGTATCTGCGGGAAGCGCCGGTGGTCTGTGCAGCCAAGACCGGTAGTCCGCAATTGGCGCAGACCCTGCCCAACGGGACCCACTATGTCAATTCGGTGCTCATCGGCTATGCGCCGGCCGACGACCCGCAGATTGCTGTAGCCGTGGTGTTGGAGTATGGTGGCGGCGGTGCCAACGCAACGCCGGTCCTGCGTGCGGTGCTGGATGCCTGGTTCGGGTGAGCCCGCATCAAAAATGAATATTTTTTTCGATTTTTGGACACCACTCTAAACAGTATGTTGTTAAAACGTTCAAAAAGGCATACCCTTTTTTAATCAAAAAGCCAGTTGTCGGCAGGGCGAAAGTGTGCTAGAATATCAATGAGAGAGTGTCGCGGTTGTGTGCGGCCTCAACTACAGGAGGCACGCCCTTGAACGCACAATGTATTATGCTCTGTTCCGGCAAAGGCGGCACCGGCAAAAGCACCATTTCGGTGTTGCTGGGCGCATCTCTGGCCCGGCTGGGCCGCAAAGTCCTGCTGGTGGAACTGGATTCCGGCCTGCGCAGCGTCGACATTATTGCCGGTGTGTACGGCCGCACAGTCTATGATATTGAAGATGTTCTCTGCGGACGGTGCGAGGCCGGCAAGGCCATCGTACCCAGTCCGTTATATCCCGGACTTTCGGTCATCAGCGCCCCGTATGAAGGCGGCGATGTGGAATCTGCCCCGTTGGGACGGCTGCTGATGGCCGTTCGTCCGTATTTTGATTTTGTCCTGCTGGACACCGCCGCCGGGATGGGCGCACCGTTTACCGCGGCGGTCTCTGTGGCGGACAAGGCCCTGCTGGTACTGACGCCCGACCCGGTGGCCCTGCGGGACGGCAAGATCGTAGCCGATCGCATCCTGACCGGCGGACGCTCCCAAGGCACCGTGCGGCTGGTGATGAACCGTGTCACGCGGGAAAGTTTCGGCAAGCGGGCCGCGGTGTTCGATCTGGACGAGTGCATCGATACCGTTGGTGCCCAGCTCCTGGCCGTGATTCCCGAAAGCCGGGAACTGCAGCAGGCCGGTGCCCAGGGTACGATCCCCTCGCCCGGTGACTCTGCTGTGATCGCCGGGCAGGCCATGGCAAAACGTCTGTGCGGACAGCGTGTTCCGCTTACCTTTTGATCTATGTGAAGGATGGTGTAGCGTTATGATAATCGCCTTAGTGGCACACGACTCCAAAAAGGAGTTGATGGTGCAATTCTGCACTGCCTATCGGCATATTTTGTCGCAGCACCAACTGATTGCCACCGGCACTACCGGACGTCTGGTGGAAGAAAATACCGGTCTGACCGTGCAGAAATTTCTGCCGGGCGGTCACGGCGGCGATCAGCAGATCATGGCCCGCATCGCCTGCGATGAAGTGGACATGCTGCTGTTTTTCCGCGACCCCATCAGCGCCAAACCCAGCGAGCCCAACGAGATGAATCTGCTGCGCATCTGCGATGTACATAACATTCCGGTGGCCACCAATATCGCTACCGCCGAAGTGCTGATCCACGGTCTGGAACATGGCGATCTGGATTGGCGTACCATCCTCAACCCGCAGCACGGCTGATTGATACGACATAACAAAACCGCTCCGCGTATTTTCTGCGCAGAGCGGTTTTTTCTTATGTCCAGTGGCCGGGCGTTCCTTTCTTGGTCAGCATAGGAACCTGAACCCGTCCAGGCGTTGCCGTGCCGACAAAAAAGCGGGACCCCGCAGGGTCCCGCCCAATGTACAGCAATCAGTAGCTCATGATGTCCTTGACCGCTCCCGACATGGAGAACAGTTTGGCGGACAAATGGTCCAGATACACGATGCCCAGCTTGTTGCCGGTTTCCTCGTTATAGAGGTCCTGCAGCTGCGGTGCCACCTTGAAGGCTTCCTCCTGCGCTTGGGGCGTATTGTCAAAGTTTGCCGTCCCCTGCACACGCAGCCACTCGCCGCGCTCGTTGGCCGCGCAGATTTCCAGGTTGGTATTGTCCAGCAGCTGCTTGTACGCAGCCTTGTGCTTGCCGATGGCCAGGCACAGGTGTCCGTTATACCACATGGCAAATCCCAGCGGGCGCACGCGGGGCAGATACCCGTCCACCGTGGCCAGATAGAACGTGGGATTTTCCTTCAGAAAATTCATGATCTCTTCATTCGGTTTCATAACAATCCCTCCTTCTCAGGGTTACAGCTTTGCCAATGCCGTCTTCAGACGTTCGGCGGCCTCCTTCGTGCGCTCAGCATCGCCGAACGCCGTCAGGCGGAAATATCCTTTGCCGCAGGGGCCGAAGCCCTCACCGGGCGTGCCCACGATGTGGGCTGTATCCAGCAGCCAGTCAAAGAACTCCCAGCTGCCCATGCCGCCCGGGCAGCGCATCCAGACATAGGGGCTGTTCTTGCCGCCGCAGTACCACACCCCTGCTTCATCCAGCGCCGCCCCGATGACCGCCGCATTCTTGCGATAGTAGTCCAGATTCTGCTGGATCTCTTTCATACCTTCCTCGGTAAAGACCGCCTCAGCACCGCGCTGCACGATGTAGGGCACCCCGTTGAATTTGGTGGTCTGGCGGCGCAGCCACATCTTGTTCAGGCTCTGGCCCTCGGACTCGATGGCGAAGGGGACCACCGTATAGCCGCACCGGGTACCGGTGAAGCCTGCGATCTTGGAGAAGCTGCAGACTTCCACAGCCACTTCCTTGGCGCCCTCCACTTCATAGATGCTGCGGGCACAGCCTTCCTGACTGACAAAGCACTCATAGGCCGCATCGTACAGGATCACCGCGTGGTGTTCTTTCGCCCACTTGACCCACTGGGCCAGTTGCGCCGTCGTGTAAGCCGCACCGGTGGGGTTGTTGGGGCTGCACAGATAGACGATATCCGCATCGGTGGCATCCTCCGGCATGGGCAGGAAGTTGTTTTCGGCGTTGGCCGCCATATACCGGATGATGCGGCCTGCCATTACATTGTCATCCACATAGACCGGATAGACCGGGTCGGGTACGAGCACCGTGTTGTTCACCGAGAACAGATCCAGCAGGTTGCCCAGATCGCTCTTGGCGCCGTCCGAAACGAAAATTTCGCCCAGCTCCAGCTGCACACCACGGCTGGCATAATACCCGCGGATCGCTTCGCGCAGGAAATCATACCCCTGCTCGGGCCCATATCCCCGGAACGTCTCCTTGTGCCCCATCTCTTCTACGGCCTTGTGCAGCGCCTCCACGACCGGCTTGGCCAGCGGCAGCGTTACATCACCGATGCCCAGTCGGATGACATCCGCCTCCGGGTGGGCTTTCTGATACTCGGCCACCTTATGGGCAATCGTGCTGAACAAATAGCTTTCGTTCAGTTCTGCATAATGTGGATTTAGTTGCATGAGAATCCCCCTCTTATGTATACTTATCCAATTAGAATTAATTTACCACAATTTTGCGCGGGGTGCAAGAGAGAAGATCGACCTTGTCAGCTCTTGCCTTCCGCCGCCCAGGACTGCGCCCCGGCAATGGCAGCCATCATATCGTTATAATCTTGATACTCCATCACAATATACCGATGGTTCCGGTTGGCCTGCTCTTCCCCGTCCTCATAGACCACATTGCTCCACCAGTACAGCTGCGACAGATTCATCGAGCCCAGTTCCTCCATGGTGGTCAGCAGGAATACCGGCCCCTCCGGCGGCTGGGCATGGCTGGTCTTTTGCAGCCAGTGATACGGTTCCATCGTATTATAGTTGTTGCTGACCCACATTTCGATGGCGCCGTTGGACCACTCCGTCAGCACATTGCCGTTCCAGAACGAGGTATACCCCTGGGTATAGCCGTTGTCCACCAGCCAGTCACAGACTTCTTCCAGGTGCGGGTTCACACGGTAGCCGCTGGTGAAATAACGCACGCCGGAACCGATGCTGACCAGCACAAAACAGATGCAGTAGGCCATAGCCGCCGCACGCCGGGTGAATTTGAGCCGGAAATGTTCCGTTTCACCTTCCAGCTGCAACACCGGGAACACCAGCGGTACGATCGTAAGCCATTGATAGGGACTGCTGTCGGTCAATTTTCCTGTCCAGGCAAAAATAGCGCCCTGTTCCAGGCAGACAATGGCCAGCAGCAGCGGAGCCAGGCGCTGGATCGGCTGCAATTCTTTCCAATGCTGCAGCAGCCTCACAAAACTGAACACAATGCTGGCAGCCGTAACAAGACCGACCGCCCCCAAAATACCGACCAAAGAGAAAAGCCGTACTTCACCGCCGACGGAAGAATCAATCGGATAGCCGAACAGCGTGAGGAAATCGGCCAGTTTTGACACCAGCGCGTCGATGCTGAAGGTATTCCACAACCGGCCATCATAGCTTAACGTGTAATGGGAAGAAACCAGCACCTTGTCATAAAACGCATACCCGGCCACGGCGACCACAGAGGCCAGCACGGTAGCCAGCAGCAATTTCTTTTCCTGTTTCGGACAGGCTGCGGGCTGCTGATGCCATTGCAGTGCCAGCGCCGCCAGCGCTGTCAGCAGCATCGGAATGTAGAATCCCATCAGCCCCTTGAGACCGTTCAGGCCGGAAACCCCACTGACTCCCAAAAGCAGCACCCATTGCATGATCCGGCGTTTGCGACTTGCCGGGCGCAGCAGGTGCAGAATGGCACCAAAGGCAAGCAAAAGCAGGATCATATACGGGAAATAGAACCCGCCCAGCAAGCCATACCAGAGATAACACACACCGAACGGGCAGGCCAGTGCCGCCGCACCCCAGGCGCCGCAGTGTTTCAGTCCCAGCCCATGGCCCACATACAGGTAGGACAGCACCAACAGCAGCAGGAACATCCCCTGCCCCACCATGCGGGCCGCAAACCAGTTGTGGGGGAACAGCAGCAGCCCGATACGGTACAGCGGCTGCAGGCAAAAGACCTGCAGTTCTGTAGAGTACCACCAGTTGGTGGTCAGCAGGCCGCCTTCCTTGTTCAGCATATCAGACAGGATCATCTCGCTGGCCATATCGCTGTCGATGTAGGCACGGCCATACAGGCACAGCACCAGCATCGTGATGCAATAGGCCGCCACCAGCCACACCCACGGAAAAAGCCGGAAAACCCGGTCACTTTTCTTTTCGCCCGGAATAAACAAAGCCGTCCGCAATTTTTGTTGCAGCATAATCAAAACTTCCTCTCCGCCAGTAAAAAGCTACCCCCATTATAGCAGGCTGTTTTTGCGGTGTAAAGCAGACAACTCAAACCGCGATCTTGCCGGAAAATACCATTCTGGCAGGGCCGGTCAGCAGCACCGTGTCGTCGGCAAGTACCTGCACCCCGAGCACCCCGCCGGGCAGCGAGACCTCCACCGTTTTTTCCCGGGGGCAGCGCCCCGCCAGCACCTGCGTGACCACCGCCGCGCAGGCCCCGGTCCCGCAGGCCAGCGTGGCACCGCTGCCGCGTTCCCATACAGTGACCGTCAGAGCGGTGGGACTGTCGACCCGGACAAATTCCACATTGGTCCCCTGCGGAAAAGCCGGATGCTGTGCCAACGCCGTTCCCCACAGTGCCAGCGTCGTCCCGACAGGTGGCGTCTCCCGTCCGGTCACCACACAGTGGGGATTGCCCATGCTGATGCAGCTGACCTGCCACGAGCGGCCTGCAGCCACCAGCGGGATCTCCAGCAGCGGCCCGGCGCCCAGGCCCACCACCGGCAGGTCCTCGGCCCGGGTGGAAAAGCGGCCCATGCCCGCCCGCCAGTGATGCGCCCCCACCCGATAGAGCGTCTTGCGTCCGGCCCGCCGGGTGTCCAGTTCGATCAGATCCTTCTCCACACCGTGGATGTAGAGGTATTCCGCCACGCAGCGGACACCGTTTCCGCACATGACCCCCTCACTGCCGTCGGCATTGAACATCACCATCGTGGCATCGGCATCCGCCAGCAGCGGCGGCGCAATACAGATCAGTCCGTCCGCCCCCACGGACCACCGCCGCCGGGAAAGCTGTACCGCCAGATGGGACGCATCCGCCGGTACGCCGCTGCGCCGGCAATCAAGATAGATATAGTCGTTGCCGGCCCCCTGCATTTTGGTAAACTCCAGTTCCATACCATCACACTCCCCCGAACAAGGTATGCGGCAGAAAGGCGTTTCAACACTGGGCAGCAGGCAGCTCATTTTTCCCGTTCCCCCTTGACATCCTTCGGCAGATACGCTATATATTTAATGAATATTTGTTTGCAGAAGGAGTTAAATTATGGATTCCGAAGTTTTTGCGCGTATCCGCGATTACCTGGCTGACCAGCTGGAAGTTGATCCCGAAAAAATCACCGCCGAAAGCGACATTGTCAACGATTTCGGTGCCGACAGCCTGGACGTTATTGATATGATCACCACCCTGTCCGATGAATTCGGCGTGGAAATTCCCGACGAGGACATCGAGACCTTCCACACCGTCGGCGATGTGGTCAACTATCTGGAGGAGCGGCTGTAAGTTTCACGCCGTATGATGTGAAGGAGTAGACATGGCAAGCGATAAGAAAAAAATGGTCGAAGCGATCACCGCACAGGAGGTCGACTTTGCCCAGTGGTACACCGATATCTGCACCAAGGCCGAGCTGGTGGAATATTCCAGCGTGAAAGGCTTTGTGGTGCTGCGCCCCTACGGCTATGCGATCTGGGAGAACATCCAGAAGAATCTGGATGCCCGCTTCAAGGCCACCGGCCATGAAAATGTGGCGATGCCGATGCTGATGCCCGAAAGCCTGCTGAAAAAGGAAGGCGAACTGGTCAACGGCTTTGCCCCGGAGGTCGCCTGGGTCACGATGGGCGGCAGCGAGCCCCTGGAGGAGCGCCTTGCGGTGCGCCCCACCAGTGAGACGCTGTTCTGCGATCACTTCAGCCATGTGCTGCACAGCTACCGCGATCTGCCCATGCTGTACAACCAGTGGTGCAGCGTGGTGCGTTGGGAGAAATCCACCCGTCCGTTCCTGCGCACCCGTGAGTTCTGGTGGCAGGAAGGCCACACCATCCATGAGACGGCGGAGGAGGCCCAGGCCGAGACCGAGCAGCAGCTGAACTGCTATGCGGATTTCTGCGAGAACGACCTGTGCATTCCCGTCATCAAGGGCCGCAAGACCGACAAGGAGAAATTTGCCGGTGCCGAGGCCACCTATACCATCGAAGCCATGATGAAGGACGGCAAGGCGCTGCAGAGCGGCACCAGCCACTACTTTGGCGACAAGTTCAGCCGCGCCTATGACGTGACCTTCACCGGCCGCGACAACACGCTGCAGTATCCCTTCCAGACCAGCTGGGGTGCTTCCAGCCGTCTGATCGGTGCCATCATCATGACCCACGGCGACGACGACGGCCTGATCCTGCCCCCGGCCATCGCGCCTGTGCAGGTGGTTATCGTGCCGGTAGCCGCCCACAAGCCCGGCGTTCTGGAAAAGACCCGGGAACTGGCCGCCGAGATCGGCAAGTATGCCCGCGTGAAGCTGGATGACAGTGACAAACAGCCCGGCTGGAAATTTGCCCAGTGGGAAATGAAGGGCGTGCCCATCCGTCTGGAAGTCGGTCCCCGGGATATCGAGCAGGGTCAGTGTGTGCTGGTGCGCCGCGATACCCGCGAGAAGCAGTTCGTCAAGTTCGAGGATCTGGCTTCTGCCATTCCCGCCGCGCTGGATGCGCTGGCCAAGGACCTCTACGACCGTGCGCTGAAGAACCGCGAGGCCCGCACGATGAGCGCCACCACGATGGACGAGATCAAGGAAAAGGTCGCGCACTCCACCGGTTTCATCAAGACCATGTGGTGCGGCGATCTGGCCTGCGAGGAGGCCATGAAGGAACAGGCCGGACTTTCCAGCCGCTGCATGCCGTTCGAGCAGGAACATCTGAGTGATGTCTGCCCGGTCTGCGGCAAACCTGCCACCAAGATGGTCGTCTGGGGCATCGCTTACTAATTGAAACCATTCGGGGCAGCGCTGTGCGCTGCCCTTTTCAGGTGATGGAGATGGCGGTATTACTTCTTACATTGCTGGTCTATGGGCTGGGCCTTGTGCTGACCGCTGTGGGCAGCCGCCTGGCAGGGCGCTGCACGACCTGGTGCTGTGCCCTGTGCGGACTTCCCATGTGGGTGGTCGGCGGGACCGTTGCGCCTTTTTGCCTGGCGTTGCCCCAATTAATGCTGGCCTTTCTGGCCGCCGGTCTTTCCATCACGTCCCTGGCCGTGGGCACCGCCCTGGCCGGTGCGGTCGCCAGCCTGGGGCTGGCGCTGGCCATCTGCCTGCTCAATCCCCGTCACACTGTCACCGTGGACCGCAATGAATTCTGCCGCAAGTGTCTGCTGTTGCTGGCTGCCTGCGGTGTGCTGGCAGTCTTTGTGCGGGATGGCACCCTGAGCTATACCGGCACCGGCCTTCTGATGTTTCTCTTCGTGGTATTTGTGCTCATCAGCATTGTGTACCAGCACCATTATATCTACGGCGAAGGCAGCGACCAGGTAAGCACCGATGACGAACCTGCCTCCCCTGCCCCACAGGAGCCGGGTTCCCCCTACGGCTACACCAACCACACAATGGCGTTTCCCGTGATGAGTGTGGGCAACGCCCTCAAGAATCTGGCAGGGGTGATCGGCGGGCTGGCACTGCTGGCCCTGGGCGCACAGGCACTGGTCTACAGCGTGGCCAGCCTTGCCAACCTGACCGGGACCATCCAGGCGTTGTGGGCCGCCACCCTGATCAGCTTCGGCTTCTGTCTGCCGCTGCTGGCCGACGCCCTGGATCATCCCCTGGGGTCGGTATGGAAGCGGTTTTCCCTGCGTTGCCGCTACTTCCCACCCCGCACCCTGCCCATGCAGCTGATCAACAGCGCCATCCTCAATCTGACGCTGGCGCTGCCGATCTCCAGCCTGATGTACCGCCAGCGGCTGCCCTTTGGTTCCCAGTTCCGGCACTATGATCTGCCCGTCTGTGCCGTCATGACGCTGGCGCTGTTGCTTCCGCCGCTGCTGCGCCGCCGTTTATACCGCTGGCAGGGTACTGTCTGCCTGGTTTTGTATCTCCTCTATGTGGCCGCCGCCTGGTTCGTGCCGCTGGCCGGTGCCTGATATACCAAACAAAAACAAGCTGTGCGAAAGGCACAGCTTGTTTTTTTATCGGTGATTTTTACGTTTTTGCCAACGCGGCCAGATCACAAACTTTGCCAGCAACGCCAGCACCGTGCCGAGGCTGACCAGGTCTGCTGCCAGCCACCGCTTGGGTTCCCGGAAAGCCACCCGGATCTCGCCGGAATATCCGGCCGGCACCGTGACGCCCACCATGCCGTTTCCAGTACGGAAGACAACCCCATCCATGTTCAGGATCTCATATCCTGGATAGTAGAGCAGCGGCAATTCCGCATAGCCAGGCTCCCCTGTCACCTCGCTGCAGCTGAGTACCGTGACCCCGTTCTGATGCGTTACCGAGGCGATTTCCACCGTGGTAACGGCGGTATCGCAGATAAATCCATCCCGGTTTTCCACTGCGCCATCCGGCAGATACAGGCTGTCGAAATACCAGGCCATGTTGCTGATCTTGTGGTCAGCATAAATCATCTGGGCGCTGTCGCCCAGGTAGGTGGTATCCACCGTAGGCAGGTAGCTGTGGTAGAAGATTCCCACCCCCAGCAGCGAAGCAGAGAGCAGCAGCACCGCCACCGGCTGGGCATACCGGCCCCGCCGCAGGGCCGACACCGCACAGATGCTGACCAGTACCAGCAGGATGGTAGCCAGCGAGAAATAGCGCCAGGGGAACTGGATGGCCAGCAGCAGACGTCCCACCACCGGCAGAGCGCCCAGCCATCCCCAGGGGAAGGTATTGGTGCTCATCCAGCAGGCAAGCACACCCAGCAACAACGCCCAGGAACCGATTTTCCGTTCCCGCCGGGGCATTGCATCCCCCTGGGTGAACCAGCACCAGACGAACGCTATCGCGCCGGCTATCAGTACCACACCGATGCTGTTGTGGTCGTCCCGCCAGTTGAGCAGCTGCGACAGCCACAGGCCGTTTTTCTGTACAGACAGCCCGCCGGCAAAACTTTCCCCGCCATACATATTACTGTAGCCCCCCGTCATCACGGTGACAAAGGGCACCAGGAACCAAAGATTGAGCAGCACGGTCAGACCGGCAGCCGCCGCCCATACCGAGAGAATGGATTTGGTAAAGGTTCGGCGGAAATGCCACAGGCAGAAGACCGCCGTGGCCAAGGTGGCCAGTTCCAGCGAGATGATATGCGTCTGCACCAGACTGCCGAACGCAATGACCAGTTCGGCGCAGGCCACCCGCCGCTGCTGCCCGGAGGGAAGCTGCGGGGCATAGAGCAGGCTGAGCGCCGCCGGGATCAACGGCAGGAAAGCCAGTGCGGTATACTCGCCCACTGCACTGCGCCAGTAGATGTTATAGATGTGGTAAGGGGCCAGCATATACAGAATACTGCCCAGCAGGGCGGTCTTGTTGTGGCGGAACATCTGCCGGAAACTGATAAAGGAGATGCCTGCCGTGAGCGCCTGCACCGCCATGACATAGGTGCGGTAGGCGCCCTGGATGCTCATGCCCAGCAGCCGCAGCAAAGCCGGGAAGTAGAGGAAGAGTTCCCCATAGAACAGCGACGGCGCATAGCCATACCCATTCTTGGCCTGGGAGTAGATGCGCACCGGGAACTGCCCTTCCCGCAGGCCCTGGGCGATGCCCTCAATGCGGGAAATGTGGAATCGCCAGTCCGCCCCCTGGCAGCCGCCTGCGTTCATCAGCAACGGCACACAGGTCAACAGCGTGACCCCTGCCAGAAGCCACAGGCAGCCACGCAGGTCAGCATCCCGCAGGGCCCGGGGACTTGCCGGTACCAGGAGCAACAACGCCAGGTCCACCAGGACAAACAGCACCGCCCATCCCAGCGCACAGGCCCGGGCGAAGCCCATATCCTGCCGGATTTCCACGTTTCCGATGGTGAAGATGCCGCCATCGTTGTTGGCCACCAGCCGGATGGTATCGCTGGCATAATCCACGTTCAGAACCACCGTGTCCTGCTGGGCCAGCACATCCACCCAAGCCTGTTCCCCGCTGACCGACAGGTCCTCCGCAGCGGTAAAGTACAGACCGGCCCGATGCTCCACACCTTCTGCGGTACGGCCGGGCTTATAACGGTAATCCAGCGAAATGCGGTAATGTCCCGCCGGTAGCGACATGGCCGGGGTTTGCAGAATGGGCTCCCCTTCCGTCATTTCCGTAACGCCCCGGCGCCCTTCCTCATCATAGCCGATGTCGGAGTGCTCCGCGATGACCTCCCACTGGTCCGGCGCGAACTGGTAGACCACTGCCGGCTGCACCGCCGACCAGACAGCGCCCAGCAGAATCAGCAGCTGTACAATCGCCAATACCAGTACCGGCGGACGCCGCAGAAGTTGCAATATCTTTTTCATGGTCTGTAAACTCCCGTAAGAAAATGAAACAAAATTGTTTTTACTATACTCTCTTTTTGCTTCAAGCACAAGTGCCACCGTCAGATTTTACAAAAAAAGGCCGCTGTGCCTTTTGCACAGCGGCCTTGCCATAATTACAGCCTTATTCGACGATGATGCTCTTGCCGGTCATTTCCTCGGGCACAGGCAGACCGATATAGGGCAGCATGGTGGGGGCGATATCCGCCAGGCAGCCGCCCTCGCGGAGCTTGACGTCGCCGGCACCGATGACCGCGAAGGGTACCACGTTGGTGGTGTGGGCGGTGAAAGCGCTGCCGTCCGGGTTTTCCATCTTCTCGGCGTTGCCGTGGTCGGCGGTCAGGAAGACGACGCCGCCCTGGGCCAGCACGGCATCCACCACTTCGCCCACAGCCTTGTCCACAGCCTCCACAGCCTTGACGGCGGCATCAAAGACACCGGTGTGGCCGACCATGTCGCAGTTGGCGAAGTTCAGGATGATGACGTCGTACTTGCCGCTCTCGATGCGGGCCTTGCACTCATCGGCCACCTCATAGGCGCTCATCTCGGGCTTGAGGTCGTAGGTGGCCACCTTCGGGCTGGGGATGACCTTGCGGTCCTCGCCCTCGTAGGGAGCCTCCACACCGCCGTTGAAGAAGAAGGTCACATGGGCGTACTTCTCGGTCTCGGCGATACGCAGCTGGGTCTTGCCGTTCTTGGACAGGTACTCGCCCAGAACGTTCTTCAGTTCCACCGGCGGGTAAGCCACTTCGCAGTTGGGCATGGTGGCATCGTACTCAGCCATGCAGACGTAGTTCACCTGCAGGCGGCCGCCGCGGCGCTCGAAGCCCTTGAAGTCGTCGTCGCAGAAGATGCGGGTCATCTGACGGGCACGGTCGGGGCGGAAGTTCATGAAGATCACGGTATCGCCGCTCTCCACACGGCCACCCTCGCAGGTGACCACCGGCACGACAAACTCGTCGGTCACATCGGCGGCATAGCTGGCGTCGATGGCCTCCTGGGCATTGGCGGCATGGTTGCCCTCGCCGTAGACAAAGGCAGCGTAGGCTTTCTCCTCACGGTCCCAGTTGTTGTCACGGTCCATGGCGTAGTAACGGCCGCTCACCGTGGCGATCTGACCGATGCCCAGCTCGTCCAGCTTGGCCTGCAGATCGGCCAGGAAGCCCTTGCCGCTGTGGGGGTCGGTGTCACGGCCATCCATGATGCAGTGCAGGTAGACCTTGGTGGCCCCCATGTGCTTGGCCATATCCAGCACACCGAACCAGTGGTCGGCATGGCTGTGCACACCGCCGGTGCCCACCAGGCCCATCAGGTGGATGGCCTTGCCGGCGTCGATGGCCTTCTTCATGTTGTTGTAGAGCACGGGATTTTTGAACATCTCGCCGTCCCGGATGGACTTGGTGATGAGGGTCAGCTGCTGGTAGACGATGCGGCCGGCGCCCATGTTGGTGTGACCCACCTCAGAGTTGCCCATCTGACCATCGGGCAGACCGACGGCCATGCCGGAAGCGTCGATGGTAGTCATGGGGTAGGTGGCAAAGATCTTGTCCAGGTTGGGTTTCTTGGCGGCGGTCACGGCATTGCCGAAGGTATGATCCGGCGTCCAGCCGAAACCGTCCATGATGCAAAGAAGTACAGGCTTTTTGCTCATAAAAGTGCAATCTCCTTAGAAAATCTTGATATTCTGAAAATGACAAAAGAGGGCCCGGCAGCCCTGAAGGGCCACCGGAACTCTCCTTACGCTTGGGAAAAAATCAGCCCTTGCTGGCCGCGTCCACGATGATGGCAAACTGATCTGCCTTCAGGGAAGCGCCGCCGATCAGGCCGCCGTCCACATCGGGCTTGCTGAGCAGCTCCTCGGCGTTCTTGGCGTTCATGCTGCCGCCGTACTGGACGGTCAGGGCCTTGGCGGCGTCCTCACCGTAGAGCTCGCCCACCACCTTGCGGATGGCCGCGCAGACTTCCTGGGCCTGATCCGCAGTCGCGGTCTTGCCGGTGCCGATGGCCCAGATGGGCTCGTAGGCAATGACAACGTTCTTCAGCTCCTCAGCGGTCACACCGTTCAGCGCGATCTTGACCTGCATGCGGACGAGCTCCTCGGTGACGCCCTGCTCACGCTGGGCCAGGCTCTCACCCACGCAGATGATGGGCTTCAGACCGCCGGCCAGGGCCGCACGGGCACGCTTGTTGACGGTCTCGTCGGTCTCGGCGAAGTACTGGCGGCGCTCGCTGTGGCCGATGACCACATACTCCACGCCCAGGTCAGTGAGCATGTCGGCAGAGATCTCACCGGTGAAGGCACCGGACTTCTCGAAGTGAACGTTCTCGGCGCCCACATGGATGTTGGTGCCGCTGCACTTGGCCACAGCCACGCACAGATCGGTGAAAGGAACACAGATGACAACTTCGCAGTTGGCGCCCTGCACAGCGGGAACCAGCGCGTCGATCAGATGGCCCGCCTCGGTGGGGGTCATGTTCATTTTCCAGTTGCCGGCGATGATGGCTTTACGATTCTGCTTATCCATGATGAAAACTCCTTTGCTTTGTTGTGCATAGAGGGTACATTCCAAAAAAAGGCGCGGCGGCCCTGCCGCCGCGCCCTGCGGTTGTTACGCGTTCTGGATAACGGCAATGCCGGGCAGTTCCTTGCCCTCGAGGTACTCGAGAGAGGCACCGCCGCCGGTGGAGATGTGGGTCATCTTGTCGCCCAGACCCATCTGCTGCACAGCAGCCGCGCTGTCGCCGCCGCCGATGACGGTGGTGGCATCGCTCTCAGCCATAGCCTTGGCAACCGCCAGAGTGCCGGCCGCCAGAGTCGGGTTCTCGAAGACGCCCATGGGGCCGTTCCACACCACGGTCTTGCTGGCCTTGACGGCGTCAGCAAACAGCTTCATGGTCTCGGGGCCGATGTCGCAGCCTTCCATGTCGGCGGGGATGGCGCTGACGGGCACGATCTTGGTCTCCACTTCTGCGTCGATGGGATCGGGGAAGTCGGTGACGCAGGCGGTGTCGACAGGCAGCAGCAGCTTGACGCCCTTCTCCTTGGCCTTGGCCATCATTTCCTTGCAGTAGTCGATCTTGGTGTCATCGCACAGGCTCTTGCCGATCTCGTAGCCTTCGGCCTTCAGGAAGGTGTAGGCCATGCCGCCGCCGATAATCAGGGTATCGACCTTTTCCAGCAGGTTGGAGATGACATTGAGCTTGTCCGCGACCTTGGCGCCGCCCAGAATGGCGGTGAAGGGACGGACGGGATCGTTGACGGCATTGCCGAGGTACTTGATTTCCTTTTCCATCAGGTAACCGACAGCGGTATCCTGGATAAACTCGGTCACACCGGCGGTGGAGCAGTGGGCGCGGTGGCAGGAGCCGAAAGCGTCATCCACATAGGCATCGGCCAGGCTGGCCAGGTCCTTGCTGAACTCAGGCATGTTCTTGGTTTCTTCCTTGCGGAAACGGGTGTTCTGCAGCAGCACAACATCGCCGTCGCTCATGGTGGCAACAGCAGCCTTGGCCTGCGCACCGACGACCTCGTCGTCGTCAGCAAACTGGACGGGCTGGCCCAGCTTCTCGCTCAGGCGCACAGCAACGGGGGCCAGGCTGAACTTGGCCTCGGGGCCGTTCTTCGGCTTGCCCAGGTGGCTGCACAGGATGACCTTGGCGCCATCGTTGATCAGTTTCTTGATGGTCGGCAGAGCCGCATTGATGCGGTTGTCGTTGGTGATGACACCGTCCTTCATCGGGACGTTGAAATCGCAGCGGACAAGAACGCGCTTGCCGGCGTAGTTTTCATCATCAATGGTCTTTTTACCCAAACCCATAGTAAAAGCTCCTCTCGGTATGTTTTACAATTGTTTTTGTCAGGGCACGATGCCCTAATGGCCTGACTCTATTATACGCACAAACCGGACTTTGCGCAAGATGTTTTTGACATTTTTTTAACTGCCCGGCTCCAAAAATCCGAATTCTTCCCTCTCACTCTTTGTGCGAAAGAACCGAAACGAAATCGAAACGTCTGTCCACCAGATTGCCGAAAGCACCGGCCAGACGGCCGCAGATCAGCGCAGTGATGACCGTGCCGACGCCGATGCCCTGCAGCCGATGCAGCACCCCCACCGTAAGCAGGGCCGAAAAGCCCACGCAGATCAGGTCATAGGTGGTTTTGACGCGCGGATAGGGCAGCCGGAGGATCTCCGCCAGATCCCGCGGAAAGAGGTCCGTGGGGATGATGGGCAGCCGGCAGCGGTTGGACAGAGCGATACCGAAGGCAATGATGAAGCAGCTGAGCACAAAATAGAGGATGCGCCAGCCCATCCCGTCGGGCAGGCACGGCAGCCAGGCGCCGAACACATCCAGCAGATTTCCGAACACAAATCCCACCACAAAACTGAAGAGATAAGAGGGCACAAACCGGCGGCGCAGCACCATCAGGCTGCACACCAGCACCCCTTGAAAAAGATAGGTCCAGGTGCCCAGTGTGAGAAACGGAAACACCAGCGAAATGGCATAGGGAAAGCTGGACACCGGCGAAATGCCCAGTCCCGCGTAAACCGACAGCGCAACGGCAAAGCTGTTGAGAATTACCGCCACGACGAGCGCCAGTTCGCCGCGCAGGGTGATGCGCTTTGCCGTGGTGAATAGGTTGGATTCGGTCTGCATGCAAAAGTCTCCTTTATTCAATCAGATTTGTTACCATCCGTAACTATATTGCTTTTTGACACCTTTGGCAAGACCCAATCCAGCCTGTCCGGCTCCCGATTTATCCGTCGGCGTTGATTTCGGCGGCAGCCCATATTATAATGGAGTATATATTGCCTGCACCAGCCGGCGGAAAGGAGGAATCCCCCCGCATGAGACAAACGATGGAACGCGCAAAAGAGATGACTTTTGCGGTCCTGGGACCATTTTTGGGCCAAAACCTGCCGATTTTTGCGGGGTGCGCCACCCTGTTTTTGCTGACAGCCTCCTTTCCGCTGCTGATGTGGGTACTGGTCATCGTGAACCACCTGCCCGGATATTCCGTGACGGACCTGGCAGACCTGCTCAACCAGTTTTTGCCCCAGGTGCCCGAAATCCAGGACACCGTGCTGGATGTGCTGAACAACCTGAGCACCCAGTCCACTACCTTTGTGGCCTCCTTTGCCGCCGTCACCATGCTGTACTCCGCCTCCAGCGGCATGTTTGCCGTGCAGAAAGGGCTGCAGCGGCTGACGCCGGGGGCCCGGTTCACGGTATACGACCGTTTGCTGGCGATCTTGTATACCGTTTTCTTTGAGGGTCTGCTGCTGGCCGTCCTGCTGCTGCAGGGACTGAGTTCCATCTTTCGTCCCCTGAGCGAGCTGCTGGCTGCCAATGCCCGGTGGCGCTGGATCCTCGAATGGTTCCGCCACTGGATCAGTTTCAGTGACCTCATTGCCATTCCGGTGCTGTTCGTGCTGATCCTGCTGATCTACACCTATGTGCCGGGCGGCAAACGCCCGCTGCGCCGCCAGCTGCCGGGCACCCTTTTCACCACTGTGGGCTGGGTCCTGTTTTCCCACATTTTCTCGTTTTATATCGTGCATTTCTGGAAACTTTCCTATATTTACGGTTCGCTGACCGCCATCATCCTGATGATCCTGTGGCTGGACATCATCATCAATCTGCTGTTCCTGGGCGCCGCCCTCAATGCGGCGCTGCATCGCAGAATTTCCTGATTCTTGAGGACGTGAATACCATGGTCAAAACTCCCGCCCACTACCGCCCCGGCCTGGATGTGATCCGTCTGGCCGCCCTGCTGCCGGTACTGTGCTACCACTTCTGCATCGAAGCCGCCCGCCTGGGCTTCGCGGTGCCCACCGCCCTGATCGGCCGCGGCATGGCCTACTGGGTGGAAGTGGGGCTGGCGTGGTTCTTTCTTCTGTCGGGGGCGGCACTGTGTCTGCAATGGCGGAGACGGTTCCGCTGGCGGCCCTACCTGGTGGGCCGGGCCGCGGCGATGTACCCCGCCTTCTGGCTGGGCTTTGCCGCGCTGTTCCTGTATGGGGAGGTGCTTCACGGCAACAATGCCGACATCCCCCGCTGGCGGGTGATTTTTTCCATTCTGGGGCTGGACGGCTATCTGGCGCCGGTGACCCAAACCTTTTACAAAATCGGGGAATGGTTCCTCGGCGTGATCCTGCTGCTGTATCTGCTGTTTCCGGTTTTGCTTTGGTGTATGGACACCCGGCGGCGCCGGCGGGTCCTCTTTGTGGGGATGCTGGCGCTGCAGCTGGTATGGCCGCTGGCCTGCCCCGCTCCGCTGGAGGCCGGGCACACGGTGCTGGGCCGCCTGCCGGCCTTTGCCCTGGGCGTCTGGTTCGGCACGCTACTGGCAGAGAACCGTATTCCCCTGCCCCGTTGTCTGTGGTGCCTGGTCGCGGTGCCCCTGCTGTGGGTACCTGCCATACCGCGGCTCGCCGTGCTGCTGGTACTCTCCGCCGCACTGTTCTGGGTGGTGTATGCCCTGGGGCAAAAGCTGCCCCCACAATGCTGGGGTGCGCTGCGCCGCCCCGCCGCCTGGTCCTACGGCGCCTACCTGGTTCACCATGTATTTTTGACGCTGGTGCTGCTGCCCGCCGCTCAACGACTGGGGCTGCCGCTGCCAGTCTGGTTCCCGGTCTTTCTGCTTGTCACCTTTATCCTGGCCGCCGTACTGACGGCGGTAGCCGCCCCCCTTGGCAGGCTGCTCAAACGGGCGGCCTGAACCGTATACCGATAAAATCATCGCCCCGGATGCCTGTGCATCCGGGGCGATTCCTTATAGCCTGATTTTTAATGGTGAAACACCGCACACACCACCCGGTTTACTCCGTGACCAGCACCGTCACGCTGCGCGGTTCCAGTTCCAGCGCATCCCGGCAGAGCGGACCAAACGGCGTGGTCCCGGCATGGGCACCGTCGCACAGACGGCGCCAGGTTCCCATCGGCAGGGGGACCCATTGGCGGGTGCGCTCGGGGTTATAGTAAACGACCAGCTGTCCCACCCGGTCGTTGCCCTCGGTTTCCGGCACGAAGCCGATCATCCACCCCGGCAGCGCCAGCAGGAACGGCTCCGGTTCGCCGCAGGCGCCGGCCAGCCGCGGGTATGCCTTGCGGATGGCCAGCATCCCCCGGTAGAAGGACGTCAGCGCCGCAAATTCCGGGCGGTAGGCCCGCTGCCAGTCCAGCCGGTTGGTGGACAAAGGGCCCTGGTATGTGTTGGGGTCCCCGTACTTGGTGCGGCCGAATTCCTCACCGGCCTGAAAAAACGGCATTCCCTGGCAGGTCAGGCAGATGCCCGCCGCCATCCGGTTCTGGGCCAGCAGTTCACCGTCCGCGGCATCATAGTCCTGGCGCCGTGCCACCGCCGCCAGCTTATCCCACAGGGTAAAGTTATCGTGGGCCGAAACATACTGCACCACCTGCATGGCCTGGCGGGGCTGAAAACCGCGGGCGCCATTGCGCCAGGCTCCCACTGCATGCAGCACATCGTAGCCGCACTGGGGCGCACCGTTGACATACCCGGCATTGGCAGCGTCAAACACGTTGCCTTTGACTGCATCCCGTGTATCATCACAGAAGAATCCGATCCGGTCGCTGAGGGCATCCAGTGCCCGCTTGTCGCTGGGCCGGGCGCCGCCCTCCACATTGGTACCGCCGCCCGTCCAGGGTTCGCCGTACATCAGGATATTCTGCCCGCCGGGCAGTTCATCCAGCGCCGCCCGGATGGCGTTCATCGTGTCCACATCCTCCAGCGCCATCAGGTCAAACCGAAAACCGTCGATGTGGTATTCTCTGGCCCAATAGAGCACCGAATCCACCAGATACTTGCGCACCATCGGGCGCTCACTGGCCAGGTCACCCCCGCATCCGGAACCATTGGTCATATTGCCGTTGGCCCAGCGTCGGTTCCAGTAACCGGGCACCGTGCGTTCCAGCCAGCTGTCGGTGTGGTAGGTATGGTTATAGACAACATCCATCACCACCCCCAGCCCCGCCCGGTGCAAAGCCTGGACCATGGCGCGGCACTCCCTTACACGGACCGCGCCATGGAAGGCGTCGGTGGCGTAAGAGCCTTCCGGCACATTGTAGTTCAGCGGGTCATAGCCCCAGTTGTAGCCGCCGGGTTTTATCTCATCCACCGTGGCGTAATCAAAAATGGGCTGCAGCTGCACATAGGTGATCCCCAGCTGTTTGAGGTAGTTCAGGCAGGTGGGATGTTCCCCGTCCCCATCCAGCGTGGTATCGTCGGGCACAAAGCCCAGATACTTCCCGCGCCAAGCCTCCGGCACACCGCTGTGCTCGTCGGCGGAAAAATCCGCCACATGCACTTCCCACACGCTGCGGGCCGCCACCGGAATCTCCGGGCGGACATCCTGCTGCCAGCCCTCGGGAGCAGCCGACGCCAGGTCCAGCACCATGCCCCGCTGCCCGTTGGCGCCAGCCGCACGGGCGTAAGGGTCCACCACCGAGGCTCCGTGGCCGTCCGGAAATTGGAGCTGATACAGATAATATACCCCGTTCAGGTCGCCCGGCACCGTGACGGACCACACGCCATCCCCCGCCGGCTGCATCGGATGCACCGCCAGCCGGGCGGCATCGGGTTCCGCATCGGTCCCGGTAGCATAGAGCTGCAGGTCCACCCCGGATGCTGTGGGCGCCCACAATTTGAAAATCGTTTGTGCGGGGGTCCAGTTCGCCCCCAGATCTGCACCGCCATAATACGGCAGTTCGCAGGCTTGCTGCCAATTCATGGTTGATCTCCCCTTTGAAGAAAACACAAAAGCATAGTTTTATTGTACCAGTTCCACAAAAGGTTTGCAAGTAGAGAGTGCTCTCATGGTTTTTTTGCCCAAAGGATTGACAAGCGCCCCCGCAGGTGCTATAGTTAGTTACACAAGTAATGAACCAGCAAACCAGGAAAGGCGGTGAGCGTTTGCCCCCTGTATTGAACGACCACACTTCGATCTACCTGCAGATCGCCAAAATGCTGGAGGACGGGATTCTGCGCGGCATCTACCCCGAAGAGACGCAGGTGCCCAGCACCAATGAACTGGCGCGGACGTTGTGCATCAATCCCGCCACCGGCGCCAAGGGACTGAATCTGCTGGTGGAGGAAGGCATTTTGTACAAACGCCGCGGCATCGGTATGTTTGTGGCGGAGGGTGCAGTGGCACGCATCCGCGCCAAGCGGCGAGACGAATTTCTGGAACAGTATGTGAAACCGATGGTGGCCGAAGCCCGCAAACTGGGACTGACGGCCGGAGAACTGCAGGCGATGCTGGCAGCCGCCTGCCAACAGGAGGAATGACGGATGGATGGGAAATCTTTACGGGCCGAGGGGCTGTGCAAGACCTACGGCAAGGTGAAGGCGCTGGACCACGTGGACCTGACGCTGGAACCCGGGCACATTTACGGGCTGATCGGCCGCAACGGCGCGGGCAAGACCACCCTGCTTTCAGCCCTGACGGCCCAGCTGCCGCCGGACGAGGGACGGGTGACCTACGGCGGCGAACCGGTGTGGGAGAACGAAAATGCGCTGGCGGACCTGTGTTTCAGCCGGGAACTTTCGGGCAAGCTGGGGGCCAGTGTCAACAGCCTGCGGGTGCGGGATTACCTAAAGGCCGGGCGGCTGTTCTATCCCCACTGGGATGAGGATTACGCCCACCGGCTGACGAAACAATTTGGCCTGGATGAGAAAAAGCGCATCAGTGCGCTGTCCAAAGGCATGATGAGTGCGGTAACCATTGTGCTTGCGCTGGCCAGCCGGGCCCCCGTCACCATGATGGACGAACCGGTGGCGGGGCTGGACATCGTGGCGCGGGAGGATTTTTACCGCCTGCTGCTGGAGGACTACGCCGCCACCGGGCGCACCTTTGTGATCTCCACCCACATTCTGGAGGAGGCCGCCACCGTCTTTGAGCGGGTGCTGATTCTGAAAGAGGGGCGCCTGATCGAAAACAGCGAGACCGACGGGCTGCTGGCACAGTTCTGTGCGGTGTCGGGCCGGGATGACGCGGTGAACGCCGCCTGCGCGGGATACGAAGTGCTGCGCACCGAAACGCTGGGCCGCCAGACGATGTGCACCGTGCGCGCCCCGGTGGAAGTCATGGTCTCCCGCGGCCTGGATGTGGACTGTGACGCCCTGACACTGCAGAAAATCTTTGTGGCTCTCTGCGGACACGAACGGGAGGGGATCTGAGATGGCAAAAACCCTGTGGTTCCTGCTGAAACCTGCGCTGGTCATCATCGGAACGCTGACACTGTTTTACCTGGTGCTGCTTCTTCTGACTCTGCTCACCGACGGCGGTGCCTTCTTCCTGACCTATCTGCAGGGGTTCTTTATCCTGTATGACATCATACTCGGCATCTGTGCCGCCCAGGCCATCAGCGCCTATGCTCCGCTGGCCCTGGGTTTCGGAGCCACCCGCCGCGCCCTGCGGGGTGCCGTGCTGGTTTTCTGGGTGCTGCTGCCGCTGCTGTGCATGGTACTGGATTTTCTCTGCAGCACCTTCACCACCCGCCTGTTTTCCCTGGAGAGCAACCCGTTTTTCCTGCAACTGGGCGCGTTTCCGCTGCAGGGGCTGGGGCTGAAGTTCCTTTTGTGCGGCACCCTGCTGTGGATGGGGACCCTCTCTTTCAGTTCCCTGGCCATCTGGAAACGGGTACTGGTCATTCTGGTGGTGGCAGTGGTCTATCTGCAGATCACCGTCTTTATGTTTGTGGCCAAACTGGTCCCCTCCACGATTCTGAACGTCTACAGCGCCGTGCTGGGTATCATCAGCCTGGTACCGGCCGGTGTGACGCTGCACCGTCTGCAAATGCTGGCCATCACCCAAGGGTAAGGAGAAAATGGTATGAATCGAACGATACGTTCCGTGCTGGGCTACACACGGGAGGATTTCAAATGGGTATTGCCCGTTGTGGCGGTTCTGGTGGTCTTCTGCGAGATACTGGGTTTTGTGGCCGCGCACACTGGCAGTGCCGAAGACGCCCCACTGCTGGTACTGGGGATCTTGCTGGGGCTGACCTTCCTTGTAAACACCATCCTGGCCATCGTCTATCTGAGCGTACAGTTTCCGCTGTTCCTGGCCTTTCCTGTCACCCGACGGGGATTGATCGCCGGCATCCTGCTGCACTGCCTGCGGCTGAATGCGCTGCAGATCGTGATCGCCTTCGTGGTGGGGACGCTGGATGCTCTGGCCCGCGGTGCCCTGACCGGAGACGCCCTGCTGCCCTGGCAGTGGATGCCCTGGCCGGTCTGGCCGGCAGTCCTGCTGCTGCCTTTGTGGATCGGGCTGTTTCTGGGCGGCCTGATGCAGCGGTTCGGGGCCAAGGGGTTCTGGGCTGCCTATCTGGTGTTTATGCTGACCACCTCCACCATGAGCCAATGGGCGCACGGTGTGGCGGACCTGCTCGCTCTGGTCCCCTGGCAGGCACTGGCTGCCGCCGGGTTCGCGCTTCTGGCCGGTCTGACCGGTCTGGGTCTGCACTGGCTGGGACGGGCCGCAGTCAAATAATCCCCCCTGTACACATACTATGCCAACAAAAAACGCCTGTGCGGAAGTGATTCCGCCCAGGCGTTTTGCTGTAGCTGTATGGGAATTTTATTTCTTGCTGTAGTCCCGGGCGCCGTAGATGGCCGTACCCACCCGGACAATGGTGGCACCCTCGGCAATGGCCATGGCGTAGTCGTGGCTCATGCCCATGGAGAGAATGTCCATCTGCGCGTTTTCATAGCCCCGCGCCGCAGCGTTGGCCAGCAGTTCCCGCATCTCGGCAAAAAAGCGGCGGGTCTGGTCATCGTCGGCATCGGCGGGCGGGATGGCCATCAGGCCGCGGACCCGCAGATGTTCCTTGGCGGCGGCAGTTTCCAGCAGCGGCCACAGATCGTCGGGCCCGACGCCGCTCTTGCTCTCCTCGGCGCCGATGTTGATCTCGATGAGAATCTCCTGGGTGAGATCCAGCCGGGCAGCTGCCGACTCGATCTTGTCCAGCAGGCGGGTACTGTCCACGCTTTGGATCAGCGCCGCGCGCCCTACCACCTTGTTGACCTTGTTGGTCTGCAAATGGCCGATAAAATGCCCCGGCTTGCCGTGGTAGGCCCCGGCATCGGTCTTTTCCACCAGTTCCTGGACATGGTTCTCCCCGAACAGGTCGATGGGCAGGGTGGCGCTGTAGCGCACCTCCTCCACCGTGCGGGTCTTGCAGGCGGCGCAGAGTTTCACCTCGGCCGGGTCGCGTCCAGCGCTGCGGGCCGCTTCGGCCATGGTTTCCCGGATTCGGGCGACGGCTTCCGCCATCTGTTGTTTCTGTGCTTCGGAGATCATCGTGTTTCCTCCTCACTGTAGACGGCGCGGGCCCCGCCGATGAACGGCGGCCGGGTACGGGCGCAGAGCAGGATAGCCTGCCCGATATGGTCCAGGCTCAGCCGCACCGGCACCGCCACCCGGCGCAGGTGCATGCCGATGAGGGTGCCGCCGATATCCATACCGGCCGCAGCGCGGACTTCCTCCACCAGGACGGGATCCCGGAAGGTATGCCAGCAGTTGGTGGCCCAGCTGCCCCCTGCGTGGGGCTGGGGAATGGCCGCCACGATCTGATATCCGCAGGCTTTGGCGGCTTCCCGTTCCAGCACAATGGCACGGTTCAGATGCTCACAGCACTGGGCAGCCAGGTAGATGCCCCGCTCCTGCAGCGGCGGCAGCACCCCCGCCAGCACAGCGGCGGCTGCCTCCATGCTGGAGTGGTGTCCGATACGCCCGCCGGTGATCTCGCTGCTGGAGCAGCCCACCACAAAAATATCTCCTTTTTCCAGATGGGCCGCGTCCAGCAGTTCCTCGGTGGCGCGGCGCGCCTGCACGGTCAGTTCCGAAAGTTCCATCTTCCTATACCCCCTTCAATGGTATTGTATGTGGGTGCTCACGGCTGTGCGGGCAGACAGTTCACGCCCCGCAGCGTCACCCCGCCGCAATATTGCAGCGGCAGCCGCGGCGCTTTGGCCGTAATGGTCAGGCCGTCAAAGTTGACATCCCGCAGCGTTCCGCCGGGGCCTTCAAACCCCGCCAGTTCCACCGGGGCGACATCCTTCCATTCCCGCTTGCCGTTCAATGCACGGCCGGTGAGCGTAAGGCCCGCAAAAGTAAAGTGTTCCAGTACCGGCAGCGCCCCGGCGGATTCGCCGTCGTCGTTATAGGGCACCGCATGGATCATGACCCGGGGTGCCTTGCAGTCCCGCACCGTCACGCCGCGCACATAGCCGCCGCGCTTGGCCGTGGTCTTGATCTCGATGCCGGAGAAGGAGTTGGTCAGATCGCAGTCCCAGATCTGTACATCCTCCACCCCGCCGGATATTTCGCTGCCGACGCAGATGCCATAGCCAAAGTGACTGTGGCAATCGAACACATAGATATGTGCGCTGGGGCGGGCAATGACGTTGCCCTCGGGGTTCTTGCCGCTTTTGATGGCCACCGAATCGTCGCCGGTGTAGAACTCGCCGGCAAACAGCGTGCAGTTGGTGCTGGAATCGGGGTTCCAGCCATCGCCGTTGCGGACGCCCTCAGAGCGGAAGGTGCAGTGGTCGGTAACGATGTTGTCGCTGTAGAGCATGTGCACGTTCCAGGAAGCACTGTCCCGCAGCGTCAGGCCGCTGATCCAGACGTTCTGACAGTTGCTCAGGTTGATGAGCCGCGGGCGCACCCGGCCGGGGATGGTATCCTCGTCATCGCAGCTTTCCACCAGTTCGGTATTCTGGGCCAGGTAATCCTGCAGGTGTTCCCGCTCGTCGGCGATGATCGCATCGGCCAGCGCCTTGCCGCCGCTGGCGATGGTGCCCTTGCCGCGAATGACCACATTCACACAGTTGTAGCCGCCTTCATGATCCATCTGCCCCAGATTCAGCAGGCTGGAATAGCAGCGGCGCTCAATGCCCTCGAACCGGCTGGGGATGCGGGGCTGGTAATCGACGATCTGGTCGGTGCCCTGCAGCACGGCCCCCTCGTCGAGATACAGTTCCATATCACTGTGCAGCCGCAGCGCCCCCGTCAAATAGGTGCCCGCCGGCAGATAGACGGCGTCCCCGGGGCCGCAGGCGTCGATGGCCCGCTGCAGCGCCGCGGTATTTCTGGTTATGCCGTCCCCCTTGGCCCAGTAGGGCGCTTCGGTGACGTTGATGCGATTTTTCTCCACCCCGGTGCGCAGCATGCAGGCACCCACAGGCCGGTTTTCAAACACCACATCCACCCGGTATTCGGTCTGGGGCTCCAGGTCTTGCAGCGTGTAATGGGTGCGGCTGGTCGTGCCCACCAGTTCATGGTTCAGATACACGGTATATTCCGCCCGGGCGTCCGCCGCAGCGGGCTTGTCCCAGTAGAGCACGGCGTGATGCGCCGTACAGCGGGCAAACAGATGGCTTTCAAACATTTTTGTCAGTCCTTTTTGATCGCGGTCCGTTGTTTTTCCTTTTGATACAGAGATATTGTACCACACAATGCTCTGTGCGGAAAGACGCAAAATTCGCCAACCTTTGTAATCCGCCCTTCACAGGTTTTGGCAGGGCGGCTCCCGCAGAAAGCAGCCCTCCTCGTGGCCCCACAGTACCCCCACCGCCTGCAGGTAGGCATATACGATGGTGGAACCCACAAATTTCATGCCGCGCTTTTTCAGATCGGCAGAAATGGAATCGGACAGCGGCGAAGTGGTTTTGTCCCGCTCGCAGATCGTTTTCCCTTGGGTCCAGTGCCAGAGGTAGGCGTCAAAACTGCCCCACTCCCGCCGTATGTCCCCGAAAACGCGGGCATTTTGCACCGCCGCCGCAATTTTGCGTTTGTTGCGGATGATGCCGGCATCCTGTGCCAGGGCCGCGCATTTTTCGGCATCGTAGGCGGCCACCTTCTCCCAGTCAAAACCGTCAAAGGCACGCCGGAATGCCTGCCGCTTGTTGAGCACGCACTCCCAGGAAAGCCCCGCCTGGAACCCCT
The DNA here is from genome assembly GCA_019424695.1 of Oscillospiraceae bacterium. GTDB lineage: Bacteria > Bacillota > Clostridia > Oscillospirales > Ruminococcaceae > Gemmiger. The sequence goes on along the minus strand of JAHYZA010000001.1, from coordinate 122,368 downwards.
CCAGAATCAGCATCTCAAAAAGCAGCCGGTCGTCGTGCACCGGCACGCCCCACTCACAGTCGTGGTAGTGCAGGTAGCGCGGGTTTTCGGGGTTGGCCCAGCGGCAGCGCGGGCGTCCGTCTTTCCATTCCATGGCAGGCTCCTTTCCCTATACACAAAACCGCCCGCCGGGTCCGGGCGGGCGGCACAAGGTCACACCAATACGTCTTTGATCAGCAGGCTCAGTCCGCCAGTGGCCGAGTGGATGAATTCCACCGCGTCATCGGAGTTGCACAGTTCCGCCGGGATCTTGATCTCGATGCCGGATTCCGTCTTGAAGCTGCGGCTTTCCAGCTTTTTCATCCGGGCGGGGCTGACCGTCACCCGGTCGTTTTCCTGCACGCCGGTCTCGGCCAGGGCGGCCTCGAACTTGGGCGCCGCCAGCGGATAGTTTTCCCGCATCCGGGTGCGCACATCCTCCACCGAGATGGTGTTGTCCACCGCCTGGTTGCGCACCATCAGTTCCACCGCCGTCTCGGTGCCGCCGTCAAAGGGCGGCACATCGTCCAGCTCTTCCGGTTCGGGGTAGGCTTCCTTCACCGCGGCCACCGCCGTCTCGCAGACGGCCTTGAGCTTGGCCTTCTCCTGCATGGCCTCGGTGCAGCCGAACACCCGGGTGGAAAGGTAGAAGTCCTTCTTCTCATCCAGCGCGAATTTTTTCTCGATCAGGCGCACTGTGCCGTTGGCCCGGTCGATGAGAGCCGCTTCATCGGCTTTGGGCGTGCCGGGCAGCAGCGTGCGCTGGGGCACCATGCTGCTGAACCGGCCGTTGCCCATGGTTTCGGTATGATGGGTGTAGCCGGGGCGGTAGTTGAGCTTGAGCACACCGTAGAAAGGCACGCCGTCCCCGGCAAAATCCACCACCGCCAGATCACCGGCGGGAATGGCCGGGTACTGCAGCATCTGCTCAAAGATGACCCCCGCAATACGGCGGGACAGGTCCACGAAATCCTGATTCTGGGCCATCTCCTGGGCAAAGGCGGAATCGGGCAAAAAGCGGCAGTTCTTTACTTCATCGCTGACGAGGGCTTTTTCGATCACCGCAGAAAAATACTCGAACAGGTCGGCATCCAGGTCCATGGGCCGGTCGGAAAGCAGCGGTTCCGACGCGCCGGGGTCCAGCAAATGCAGAATGACCTGATTGATCTTGACTTCCATAATGGGCAATGCTCCTTTGGCATATAGTTGAGGAAAATATAGTATACCACAATTTGGCGGGATTGGGTAGCTGGCGGCGGGGCAAACTAGCTCCGAAGGGAGGGACCGCCCATGAGCGCACCGATGAATCCCACAGACAAAAAGGCTTTGCTGGGCCACGCCGCGCCCAGCCGCCAGAAACAGGCAAAGGAATACCTGAGCGGCCAGGTACCCGGCGTGATGCAGCACTACGCCCCCGACGCCCACCCCGACCCCGACGAGGGCTGGGTGGAGAGTGACGAGACCGTACACCGGCTCGCCCGCTGGCGTGAGGAAGCGCCCTATTAAGGGAACAACAGCCCCGCTTTTCGGCGGGGCCTTTTTGGTTCATTCGGCGTTGAGCTTGGCCGAAGCCTTGTGGGTAAAGCGATCATTGTCCACGATGTAGCGCTCGTGGGTGGCATGGGCCACCTCGCTCACATCGTCGTAGACCCGCGCCGTAAAGGTCAGGCGGCGGTCGGCCACGGCGGTCAGTTCACAGTCGCAGTGCACCACCATGCCGATGGGGGTGGGCGCCGTGTGGGCCAGCGAAAGGCTGGTGCCCACCGTGCCGGTGCCCAGGTCCAGCTCCCCGGCCACCGACTTCCAGCATGCCTTTTCGATCAATGCCGCCACCGCCGGTGTGGCCAGCACCGGCAGTTCCCCGCTGCCCAGGGCCTGGGCGGTGTTTTCGGTGGTGACACGCAGCGCCGCGTGCCCCTTGATGCCCGGTTCCAACATCTGTTATTTCCCCTTTTGGTTGATTTTCTTTTTTATATTATAACGGGCCGCCGGGTCGATTGCAAGACGCCGTCTTTTTGCTGCTTTTCCTTGCGTTTTGCCGTCAAACCCGCTATACTGAGAGCGTAAACGAGGAAGCGGCGGGTTTGCGGCTTCCTTTTTTGCGGCAGAACAAGGAAACTACAGGAGGATGTCATGAGCGAAAAAACGATCGACTATTCCAAGGGCATCTACAATGCCCGCGAACTGGGCACGCCCAAACTGCTGATTCTGGGAGCGCAGCACATGTTCGCCATGTTCGGCGCCACCGTGCTGGTGCCGCTGCTGACCGGCCTGAGCGTCAGCACCACGCTGCTGTGTGCCGGCCTGGGCACACTGCTGTTCCACTTTTTGTGCAAAGGCAAGGTGCCCGCGTTCCTGGGCTCCAGCTTTGCCTACCTGGGCGGCTTCACCATCGTGAGCAACAACGGCGCCAATCCCGAAAACCTACCTTACGCCTGCGCGGCGGTGGCGTTTTCCGGTCTGGTGTATGTACTGTTCAGCTTCCTCATCTCGGCGTTCGGCATCCGCCGGATGATGAAGTTCTTCCCGCCGGTGGTCACCGGCCCCATCATCATCGCCATCGGCCTGATCCTGGCCCCCAGCGCCATCAGCAACTGCCAGAGCAACTGGCTGCTGGCCGTTGTGGCACTGGCCACCGTCATCATCTGCAACATCTGGGGCAAGGGCATGGTCAAGATCCTGCCCATCCTCATCGGCGTACTGGTATCCTATGCCGTGGCCCTTGTCACCGGCGCCGTGGACTTTGCGGCCATCGCCCAGGCGTCCTGGTTCGGCCTGCCGGTGCATAAGGCATCCATGGGCCTGTTTGCCATCGACGGCAGCGAGACCTTCATCAGCGCCCTGTTCACCATCGTTCCCATCGCCCTGGCGACCATGATGGAGCACATCGGCGACATTGCCGCCATCAGCGCCACCACCGGCAAGAACTACATTCGTGACCCGGGCCTCAACCGCACCCTGCTGGGCGACGGCCTGGCCACCACCATGGCCGGTCTGCTGGGCGGCCCTGCCAACACCACCTACGGCGAAAACACCGGCGTGCTGGCCCTGACCAAGATCTACGACCCGCTGGTCATCCGCATCGCCGCCGTCTTTGCCCTGGTGCTCAGCTTCTGCCCCAAGTTTGAAGCTATTATCAATACCATTCCCACCGGCATCGTGGGCGGCATCAGCTTCGTGCTCTATGGCATGATCTCCGCCATCGGCGTGCGCAACGTCGTGGAGAACAAGGTGGACTTCACCAATTCCCGCAACCTCATCATCGCCGCCGTGATCCTGGTCTGTGCCCTGGGCTTCAACTCGGTGGGCGGCATCACCTTTACCGTGGCGGGCCTGTCCGTGAACCTCTCCGGTCTGGCCATCGCCGCCATCGCAGGCATCCTGCTCAACGCCATCCTGCCCGGCAACGACTACGAGTTCGACGAGGGCACCAACGACGGTGAGGGTGCCAGCCTGCGCGTCTGATCTCACCCACCAAAGGAGGACCGGCTTATGACCGCCGCGGATTTTACCAACCTGCATCTGCAATACAAATCGGAACAGGCCGAGGGCGAGGTACCCGCCACCATCGAGCATGACTTTGCCGACGGGCGGATGGTGGACCACTATTATGTGACCCCCTCTCCCGCTTTCTGGGCGGACGAGGGCATCCGGGGATTGGGCAGCGTTTCGGGGATTCTGTTCTTGCAGCAGCCCGACGGCGCCCCGTGGCAGATCCTGGTGCACGAACCGGCCATGATCAAAGAAGTGATCTTTGAGATGCCCGACGAAGAATTCCGCCAAATGCTGCAGGCAAGCGGCGTGATCCTGCCCGGCGAGCCGGGCTTTGTGCCGCCGCAGTAAGGCCGGCTCGCCCGCTTTCTTTATCCCATACGCATCTTTCCCCGCAGAAATGCGGGGATTTTTTGTTGTCCGGTCTTGACAGGAGGCGGCATCCGGTGTATCATATGAACAAATAATCATATGAAAGGATGTTTCCTATGGTGCAACGCGATCCATCTCTTTCCGCGGATGGTCAGCCACTGGATGCGCAGGCCCTGCAGAAGCTGCAGGATGACCTGCCGGGGGATGAGATCCTCTACGATCTGGCGGAGCTGTTCCGGGTGTTCGGCGATACCACCCGCATCAAGATCCTGTATGCCTTGTTCGAGAGTGAACTCTGCGTCAACGACATTGCCCAGGTGGTGGGGCTTTCCCAGAGTGCGGTGAGCCACCAGCTGCGGCTGCTGAAATCCAGCAAACTGGTGAAGTTCCGGCGGGAAGGCAAAGCCATCTACTATTCGCTGGACGATGACCACGTGCGCAGCATGATTGCCCTGGGCATGGAACACACCGAAGAATGAACCATTGATTCCTTATTAAGAAAGAGGTTTTATATTATGCAGAAGAAATTCAAGATCGAAGTGGATTGCGCCAACTGTGCCGCCAAAATTGAAACCGCCGTCAAGGCGCTGCCCGGCGTGGAGAACGCCAGCGTCAGCTTCATGACCCAGAAGATGCTGCTGGTGGCCGACGACGACCGCTTTGACGATGTGCTGCAGCAGGCTGTGCGGGCAGCCAAGAAGATCGAGCCCGACTTCGAGATTGAACTGTAACGCAGGCGCTGTCCTGCCGGACGGAGGCATCTTTTCATGACCAAAAAGCAAAAAAAATGGCTGCAGCGCATCCTTCTGGCTGCGGCACTGACTTTGTGCGCCGCCGTGGCGCTGCATTTTCTGGCCCTGCCGTGGTACGGGCAGCTGATCGTCTGGCTGATCCCCTACCTGGTGATCGGTTACGACATCCTGCGCAAGGCGGTCCTGGGCATCAGAAGCGGCGAAGTATTCGACGAGAACTTTCTGATGGCGGTGGCCACTGTGGGTGCCATGGGCTGCGGCGAGTACGCCGAGGGCGTGGCCGTCATGCTGTTCTACCAGATCGGCGAGCTGTTCCAGAGCTATGCCGTGGGCAAAAGCCGCCGCAGCATCAGCGATCTGATGGACATTCGCCCCGACAGCGCCAACCTGGAGCAGGCTGACGGCACCGTGGCGGTGGTGGACCCCGACGAAGTGGCCGTGGGTTCGGTCATTGTGGTGCGCCCGGGGGAGAAAATTCCCATCGACGGCACGGTACTGAGCGGCGAGAGCACACTGAACACCGCTGCCCTGACCGGCGAGAGCCGTCCCCGCGCCGTGCGTCCCGGGGAGGAAGTCATCAGCGGCTGCGTCAACGAGGATGGCCTGCTGCGCATCACCACTACCAAAGCCTATGACGAATCCACCGTGGCGAAGATCCTGGACCTTGTAGAAAATTCCAGCCTGAAGAAGGCCAAAGTGGAGAACTTCATCACCAAATTTGCCCACTGGTACACCCCCGCCGTCTGTCTGGCGGCGCTGGTGCTGGCTGTGCTGCCTCCGCTGGTACTGGGCGGCGGCTGGACCACCTGGGTGCTGCGCGCCCTGACCTTCCTGGTCATCAGCTGCCCCTGCGCGCTGGTCATCTCGATTCCGCTGACCTTCTTCGGCGGCATCGGCGGTGCGTCGCGCTGCGGTATCCTGGTCAAGGGCGGCAACTATCTGGAAGCGCTGTCCCATACCGGGGTAGCCGCCTTTGACAAGACCGGCACCCTGACCAAGGGCGTCTTTGCGGTGACCCGCGTCACCCCCGCCGCCGGTGTGACCGAAACCGAACTGCTGGAAACCGCCGCCCTGGCGGAACGGTTCTCCAGCCATCCCATCAGCAAGAGTCTGCGGGATGCCTGCCCCGACACCGACCCCCGCCGGGCCGCCGACGCCCAGGAGATCGCCGGGCAGGGTGTGCGTACCCTGGTGGACGGCAAAGTGCTCCTGGCCGGCAATGCCCGGCTGATGGAAGCCAACGGCATCCCCTATGTGGCGGATGAGGGTGCCGGCAGCATCGTCTATGTAGCCCGGGAGGGACAGTTCCTGGGTTCCATCCTGATTTCCGACGAGGAGAAGCCCACCGCAGCCGCCGCCATGCAGGATCTGCACCGGCAGGGGGTGCGCACCGTCATGCTGACCGGTGACAACCCTGCCGTGGCCGACAAGGTAGCTGCCGAGCTGGGCATTGACGAAGTACACGCCGGGCTGCTGCCTGCCGACAAGGTCCGACAGGTCGAAACGCTGTTGGAGCACAAACCTGCCGACAAGATGCTGGTATTTGCGGGCGACGGCATCAACGATGCACCGGTGCTAATGCGGGCCGACATCGGCATTGCCATGGGCGCCCTGGGCAGCGATGCCGCCATTGAAGCCGCCGACGTGGTGCTGATGGACGACGACCCGGCCAAGATCGGGCTGGCCATGCGCATTGCCCGCAAGTGCATGACCATCGTGTACCAGAACATCGCATTCGCTCTGGGCGTCAAGTTCCTGTGCCTGCTTCTGAGTGCTGTGGGCGTGGCCAACATGTGGTGGGCCGTTTTTGCCGATGTGGGCGTGATGGTGCTGGCGGTGCTCAACGCCACCCGGATGCTGAACGTAAAATCCTACCGATAACAGCAAGCCCCCGTTCCCAGCGGAACGGGGGCTTGTTTATTTCATGCTTTCAGGGTCCTGGTATTCGTCGCCTTTCAGGCACTCCAGATGGATATGCGAGGCGGTTTTGCTCTCGGCGGGGATGCTGCCCACCTTGCCCAGCGTGGTGGCCGTGGTGACACCGTCCCCGGGGTTCACGGCCGCATCGGTCAGACCGCAGTAGCGCCAGAGTACATCGTTCTGGTCGGTGATTTCCACCACCGTGCCCCACAGACCATCCTCGGTGACGGCCGTCACGGTACCGGCGCAGACCGGACTTACATCCGCCCCGGCTTTGGCCGCGTAATCAGCTCCGTTGTGGGTGCGCCAATCCCCCAGCGTCTCACTGTAGACCAGCTCTTCACCGCTGAACTCAGCGATGGGCTTCGCCTGCCAGAAAGCCGAGGAGGCCGCAGGCTGCGCGGACGGCGCGGCAGTGGCGCCTGGTCCTGCCGATGCAGCGGCAGACTCCGACTGCGCCCCAGACGATGAGGGCGAAGCAGAGGGCGCGGCTGAGGGTGCCGTAGTGGGTTTCGGCACGTCGCTGGCAGGATTGTTTACGGTGGTATCGGGCTGCGTCCATGTGCTGTCCTCCTGCAACGCATCTTTGCGAAGCTGCGTGAGCTCCGACATATTGTTCACGACGCTGCGCAGCGCCAGAATGCCCGCCGCCGTAGCGGCAAACACCAGCGCCAGACAGAACAGGTAGAGGCCCTTCTCCTTGAAAAACGATTTGATATGGTTCATCTTCCCCCGTCCTTTACGGCAAATTTTGTGTATGCCTCTAGTGTGGGACGGCGGGAAGGAATTTATACATTATCTCTGCGGCAAATCCTGCACGTGCAGTGCATCCAGCAGGTCCATCACAGTCAGCGTCCGGGCCCGGGCCTGTGCCTCGGCGGTGGTGTCCCTTTCCCGGATCATGCGGGCGAATGCGGCAAACTCATAGGCCATGCGGAACCGGTCGGCCGCCGGGCCGTCGGTACGAGCTCCGCCCCCGCGGGCGCTGCCCTGCACGCTGTACACCGCGGGCAGCGCGTTGGTGCCGCCCTCCACCACCAGATGGCCGCCGGTGCCCTGCAGCACCAGACCGTTGACGCTTTCACTGTCCTTGGCCGCCAGCGCTGCCGCGGTAAAATCGCCGTAATCCAGCAGGGCCAGCCCTGCCGTATCGATGCCGTTGTCCGCCCGGGTGGCGCGGTACTCGGCCCGCTGCGGGGCGCCCAGCAATCCCGCCAGCAGATGCAGGTTATACACATTCATATCGTTGAGGGCCCCGCCCTGGCAGGCCGGGTCAAAGGTCGTATTCCAGATGCCCTTGATAAAGTCCTCATACCGGCGGCTGCGGGCACAGAAGCTGGCCATGGCGCCGCGCACCGGGCCGATTTTCGCCAGTTCCTGCTGCAGAAAAGCAAACTGCGGCAGATAGTACACCGTAATGGCTTCCAGCAGCATGACGCCCTTTTCATCGGCCAGGGCATAGAGTTCCCGGGCTTCGGCGGCGGTGCCGGTGAACGGCTTTTCGAGGATCACGTGGTACCCTGCCGACAGTGCCCGTTTGGCGGCGCTGTAGTGCAGATGATTGGCGGTGCCGATGTAGACCGCCTCAAACCCGCCGGCCCGGTAGCAGGCGTCCTCGTCGGTATACACCGCCGGGATGCCGTACTGCGCGGCCCAGGCACGGGCCTTGTCCCCGCTCTGGGGGCGGCAGCACAGCGCCTGGACTGAGATTTCGGACATTTCGGACAGATGCTGCAGAAATTCGTCCACAATACGGCTGGTGGACACAACAGCCAGTTGCAACGGTTGCATATAGGTTCCTCCTCGCAGAATCCGGATGTTGGTTTGATTATACCACGCGAAATTTCCCGTTGCAATTCCTCTAAAAACCATGTATGATAGGGTACGTTAGTATTATAGAGGAGTGTGCCCCGATGTGACATCCACGGAATGGAACATCCGTCACCTGTATGTAAAGAAATAAGGAGTCAGTTTTCATGCCATCATTGCGCGAACAAATCGAGAGCCGGCGTACCTTTGCGATCATCTCGCATCCCGACGCCGGTAAAACCACCCTGACCGAAAAGCTACTTTTGTACGGGGGCGCCATCCAGACGGCCGGTTCGGTCAAGGGCAAACAGAGCGCCAAGCACGCGGTGTCCGACTGGATGGACATCGAAAAGCAGCGCGGTATTTCCGTCACTTCTTCGGTGCTGCAGTTCAACTACCAGGGCAAGTGCATCAACATTCTGGACACCCCCGGTCACCAGGACTTCAGCGAAGACACCTACCGCACCCTGATGGCGGCGGACTCCGCCGTCATGGTCATCGACGCCGCCAAAGGCGTGGAGGCCCAGACCATCAAGCTGTTCAAGGTCTGCACCCTGCGCCACATCCCCATTTTCACCTTCATCAACAAGATGGACCGGGAAGCCCGCGACCCCTTTGAGCTGATGGAGAACATCGAGGAGATCCTGGGCATCAAGACCTATCCCATGAACTGGCCCATCGGCTGCGGCAAAGGCTTCAAGGGCGTGTTTGACCGCAATGCCCGCCGGGTGCTGGCCTTCGAGAGCGACGGCCGCGCCAACGGCGTGAAGATGGTGGACGAGATCGAGGCCGAACTGGGCGACGCCAAGCTGGACGAGCTCATCGGCGCCGAGAACCACCAGAAACTGGCCGAGGACATTGAGCTGCTGGACGGTGCCGCCGAGGAATTCGACCTGGACGCCGTGCACCACGGCACCCTGTCGCCGGTGTTCTTCGGTTCGGCCCTGACCAACTTCGGCGTGGAACCCTTCCTGAAAGAGTTCCTCCGCCTGACCCCCACCCCGCTGCCCCGCAAGGATGCCCTTTCCGGCGACGCGGTGGACCCCTGCAGCGAGAATTTCTCCGGCTTCATCTTCAAGATCCAGGCCAACATGAACAAGAACCACCGCGACCGCATCGCCTTCCTGCGCATCTGCTCGGGCAAGTTCGAGCGCGGCATGGAAGCCTTCCACGTGCAGGAGGGCAAGAACATCAAACTAGCCACCGGCACCAGCCTGATGGCCGATGACCGTGCCATCGTCAGCGAAGCCTATGCGGGCGACATCATCGGCCTGTTTGACCCGGGCATCTTCTCCATCGGCGATACCCTGTGCACCGGCAAGCCCCATGTGCAGTTCGCAGGCATCCCCACCTTCGCCCCCGAACATTTCGCCCGGGTGACCCAGGTGGACACCATGAAGCGCAAACAGTTCGTCAAGGGCATGGAGCAGATCGCCCAGGAGGGCGCCATCCAGATCTTCCGCGACCTGGGAGCCGGCATGGAGGAAGTCATCGTCGGCGTGGTCGGTGTGCTGCAGCTGGAAGTGCTGGAATACCGCCTGAAAAACGAGTACAACGTGGACATTCGCATGCAGCAGCTGCCCTACGAACATCTGCGCTGGATTCTCAACGATCCCGACGAACTGGACCCCAAGCATCTGGACCTGACCAGCGACACCCGCCCCATCGAGGATCTAAAGGGCAACCACCTGCTGCTGTTCGGCAGCTCCTGGAGCATCAACTGGGCCGAACAGCACAACGAGGGCCTGCAGCTTTCGGAGTTCGGCAACCTGACCTTTTAACGGCTTGCGGCCTGTTTTGTGAGGGAAACATCATTTATGCTGAATCTTCTGCAAAAGCACCTCACCAAAGAACAACTGGTAGAGGATGTCAAATTTTTCGTTTTGCTGAACCTGGGGCTGGTGGCCACCGCCCTGGGTATCGCGATGTTCAAAACCCCCAACCACTTCGCCTTCGGCGGCACGTCGGGCCTGTCCATCATCCTGTCCTCCCTGTTCCCCAAATGGAACGTGGGCTTCTTCATGTGGATCGTCAACGCAGCCCTCGTTCTGCTGGGCTTCGCTTTTCTGGGCGTCCGCTCCATGGGCTGGACCATCTACTCCTCCTTTGCGCTGTCCTTTTATGTCAGCCTCTGCGAAAGTATCTGGCCGCTGACGGCCCCCCTGACCCACGACGTGTTCCTGGAGCTTTGTTACGCTGTGATCCTGCCCGCCGTGGGCAGTGCCATCGTCTTTAACATCGGCGCCTCCACCGGCGGCACCGATATCGTGGCCATGATCCTGCACAAGTACACCAGCCTTGAGATCGGCCGCGCCCTGCTCATCAGTGACCTGGCCATCGTGCTGGTGGGCGCTTATCTGTACGGACCGGCCACCGGCCTGTACTGCATCCTGGGCATGATCCTGAAAACCACCGTGGTGGACAGCGCCATTGAAAGCATCAACCTGCGCAAGGTCTGCACGGTGGTGACCTCCAACCCCGGTCCGGTGCGGGATTTCATCGTCAAGGAACTCAACCGCTCCGCCACCGAGGAACGGGCCGAGGGCGCCTACTCCCACGAGGAAAAATGGGTGCTGATGACCGTGCTCACCCGCGGTCAGGCCCAGCATCTGCGCCGCTTTGTGCGCCGCAGCGACCCCCACGCTTTTATCACCATCGTCAACAGCAGCGAGATCGTCGGCAAGGGGTTCCGTTCCATCTGATCTGCCTCTTCCAAAGGCCCGTCGGAATTTTCCGGCGAGCCTTTTTTGTGTCTGCGCAGTGTGCCGCAACACCGCTGCGGCAGTTGTATTTGTGCGCCATATATGGTATACTTTTTACAATTTAACCATTCTGTAACAAGCGGAGGAATCATCCCCGATGAAATATCTGACCTATGCGGAACACGCCTTTCTGCACGGGCATCTTTCCCGTGTGCGGCACGTGACTCTGGACCCCGACGGTCCCGGTGTGGTGCGCATCCACCTCATCCCCTGCCGCAAACCTGACCGTGAGACACCTTTTGTGGCCATTCTCAACGGCCAGGATATTTTGCCCCTCAACGTGAGCTGGGCCATTCTGCTGACCAACCTGATCGAAGCGCTGCATCCCCAGAGCGGCAAGGAACTGACCGAGGCCGACTGGTCCGCCGTTACCGCCCAGGCTGTCGCCGCCACCCACAAGGTATACCGCCGCACGCCGGAACTGCAGATCGAATCCGACCTGCAGATGATGCTGGATTGCCTGTTTGCGGTGGCGCGGGGCCAGACCCCGCCGCTGCATGTGCAGCCGCTGCATCTGGGGGAATATGCGCCGCGGATGAATGCCCCCCACCGCATGGACCTGATGATCAGTTCCATGCAGAAGGACGGTGCCTGGCACTGTAACCAGAAATGTCTGCACTGCTATGCGGCGAACCAGCCCCTGGGCACCGCCCCGGAACTGGACACCGACCAGTGGCTGGCTGTCATTGAAAAATGCCGCAGCGCAGGCATCCCCCAGCTGACCTTTACCGGCGGTGAGCCCACCCTGCGCAACGACCTGATCAAGCTGGTGCAGGCAGCCCAGTGGTTTGTGACCCGGCTGAACACCAACGGACGGATGCTGACCAGCGCCATGTGCAAGGATCTGAAAAATGCCAGCCTGGATGCGGTGCAGATCACCTTTTACGCCGCCGATCCCGATATTCACAATGCCCTGGTGGGGGTGGACGGCTACACCGACACGCTGGGCGGCATCAAGAACGCCCTGGCCGCCGGGCTGAATGTAAGTCTCAATACCCCCTTGTGCAGCATGAACCGGGAGTATCTCTCCACCGTGAAGCTGGCGGAGGAACTGGGCATCCGGTATCTGACCTGCAGCGGGCTGATTCCCGCCGGCAACGCCGAGACCGAGGCCAGCCGTGCCGAACGGCTGACTCCCGACGAGCTGGTGGCCGCACTGCGCCCGGCCATGGAGTATGCTGCCGCCCACGGCATAGAGATCAACTTCACCAGCCCGGGCTGGCTGCCGGAAGAAACGCTGCGGGAGCTGGGCTTTACCCAGATCCCCAGCTGCGGCGCCTGCCTGTCCAACATGGCCGTCGCTCCCGACGGTACCGTGCTTCCCTGCCAGAGCTGGCTGTCCGGACCGGGGCTGGGGAACCTGCTTCGCACGCCCTGGCACCGCATCTGGCGCAGTGCCGCCTGTACATCCATTCGCAACACCAGCGCCGCCATGGAGCGCCGCTGCCAACTGGGGGACACCCCCCTGCAGGAGGGTTGCCGATGAAACCTTTTCTCTCTGTGCGCCGCATGGTGGTCTTTCTGGCCGCCCTGCTTCTTGCGGCGGTGACCGCTCTTTCCGCCTTTGCCGCCGACTCCGACCTGGCCCCTTATGCCGAACCGGGGGATATGGACTATATCCGCAACTATCTGGTCACCGTGGACCTGCGGGAGGACGGCTCGGCCGATATCACCTACGACATCGACTGGCAGGTCATTGACGGCGATGCCACCCAGTATCTTTCCTGGGTAAAGATCGGGTTGGCCAACTACCACGTGGAGGCCCTGACCCCTCTTACCGATACCATCGCCGACCTCCAGTACTCCGAAGACGGCGGCAGCTATGCCAAGGTGGTCTTTGCACGACGGTACTACTCACCCGAAGTGGCCGCGGAAAACGGCGGCGAAAGCAACGTACAGTTTGCCTTCTCCGTCCACCAGAGCCACCTCTTCACCCGCAACGACGACGGCACCGCCAACTTTACCTTTACTCCCGGCTGGTTCGACGACCTGAGCGTGGGCAACATGCAGATTCGCTGGAAGAATGCCGAGGGATTTGTAGCAGATAATACCGGTGTGGACGGGGACTATCTGACCTGGGATTTCGGTCCGCTGACCCACGGCCAGGCCGCCAAGGTCCATGTGACGGTGCCCATCACCTACTCCGAAGGGTACGCTGCCGACGCAGAGATGACGGCTGAGGATTACGGCGCCCCACAGAAAGATTACAGCGATCTGTTCGTCAACGTCTTTATGGTGCTGTTTTTCACGGTTGTGCTTCTGCTGGTCTTCTGGAAAAACCTCTTTGGCCGTTCCCCTGCCTGGGGCGGCGGCTTCGGCGGCGGCATCGACCCGGGCGACTGGTTCTGGTACACCAACGGCGTGCATACCATCCGCCGTGCCCGTACCGCACCGCCTCCGCCGGGGTACCATCGCACCGACCCGCCCAAGAATTTCCAGCCCGGCGGCGGCTCCAGCCGCGGCGGTGGTGTGGGACGGCGCAGCAGCGGCGGCAACGACCATCACTTCACCTGTGCCTGCGCCTGTGCTTCCAGCTGTGCCTGTGCCTGCGCCTGCGCGGGTGGCGGACGTGCCGGTTGCAGCGTGAAGGATTTTTACACCGTAAAACTCCCCCGCCCGGAAAGTGAGAACGACGATGAGTCTTGAAGATCAATACGATGCCTGGGTCCGCGGGCTGATGGGCGGCCGGAACTACGCCGCCACCCCCGAGGATGCAGCCCGGGCCAGCGACGCCGCACAGCAGATGCAGGCCGAGCTGGACGCCTTGAGCGCTGCCCAGAAACGGCAGAAAACGGCCTCTGCCGCGGCCGAGGCCGTACAGAAGGCCGGCCGTGAAACCGCTGACCACGTGCGCAAGATGAGCAGCGAGCTGACCCGCTCCCTGAAACAGGACGGGTTGCTGGGTGGCACGGTGGCCGCCCCTGCGCCGCAGCCGGTCACCGCAGATCACGCGGATTTTTCCGGCGTAGCGGAGAAAGTCAGGGCCCGGGTACTGGGCCAGGATGCTTTCGTGAGTTCGGTGGTCAAGGCATTCCGGCGGCCTTTTGTGCTGGGCACCGCGGCTGACACCCACCGCGCCAGAAACCTGATGCTGCTGTGCGGCCCGGAGGGCACCGGCCGTCACTATACCCTTGCCTGTGTGGTGGAGGAGCTGGCGGCCCGGGGCATCCTGCGCAGCACAGCCATCGAAACGATGGACCTTTCCCTTTATCCCGGCCCTGCCCAGGAAAAGCTGTTTTTGCAGGACCTGTACGCGGCACTGCAATCGGATGCCGAGGTACTGGCCTTTGACCATTACGAGGGCTGTGCGGCCAACTACCTGAACATGCTGGCCACCCTGTCCATCGACGGCACGCTGGCTTTGTCCAGCCGCTATGTGCTGCAGCGGGGCATCCTGGTGGATGTGGGCACGGCTCTGGCTCCCGGTGCCATCGGCGAGCTGCAGGCCGGGGGCAAGTATTTCGTCTTTTTCTCCCACAAGGGCGAGGATGCCCTGGCCGAGACCTTCGGCGCCCGGTTTGTGGACGCCATCGCCGGGGACATCTGCCGCACGCAGCCGTTTACCCCGGAAACACTTTCCGCCGTCGCGGCGCGGGGGCTCAACGATCTGGCCCAGCGGGTACGCCGCCAGTGCGGCCTGGCCCTGACCATGGGTTCCGATGTGCGGGACCTGCTGGCCGCCCAATACGGCAAGACCCGGGGCATGCAGGCCATCCAGGATTTCTGTGAGACGGTCTACCGCGCCATTGCCGAGTACGTGCTGGACGCCGACACCATTCCGGCCGACGGCACGCCTGCCCGTCTGTCGGTGCAGGGCACGCGGTTGTATATGGCCGTGAACGGCGGCGAACCCATGGACCTGCTGGCGCTTCTGCCCCAGCAGTACCGCGGCGACGTGGATGCCGTGGAGGCGGAGCTTTCCGCCATTGTGGGGCTGGACGAGGTCAAAGAATATGTGCGGGACATTGCCAAAAACGTGCAGGCCCAGCAGCGGCGCAAAGCCCAGGGGCTGCAGGTGGCCGATGTGAATATGCACATGATCTTCACCGGCAATCCCGGCACCGGCAAAACCACGATTGCCCGGATTCTTTCCAAGTATCTCAAGGCCATTGGCGCGCTGCGTGGCGGCCAGCTGGTGGAGGTCACCCGTGCCGACCTGGTAGGCCGGTATGTGGGCCACACAGCTCCGCTGACCAACAGCGTGATCCAGAGCGCTTTGGGCGGGGTGCTCTTCATTGACGAGGCATACAGCCTGTACCGGGGCGGCGAGGACAGCTTCGGTCTGGAAGCTATCGACACCCTGGTGAAAGGCATCGAGGACCACCGGAACGATCTGGTGGTCATTCTGGCCGGCTACACCAAGGAGATGGCCCTGTTCTTGAGCGCCAACTCGGGTCTTGCAAGCCGGTTCCCCAACCAGATCGAATTCCCGGACTACACCGGCGAGGAGCTCTATCGCATCTTGCTGAGTCTGGCCAAGGGCAAAGGCTACACGCTGGACGAAGGCTGCCGTGAACCGCTGACCGCCTGGTTTGACCGCAAACAGGCCGAGGATGCCGCCACCAACGGCAATGGCCGCATGGCGCGCAACGCGCTGGAAAAAGCGATTCTGAACCAGTCCAAGCGGCTGATCGCCGACCCGGCTGCCAGCTTGGAGCTGCTGCTGCCCGGTGATTTTGAGCTGGAATGATGCTATACAAATAAAGCGCCGCCCCTGAAAAGGGCGGCGCTTTTCTCTTGCGAACAAAACAGGCGGCGGGCCAAAGGGCCCGCCGCCTGAAATTGATGGTATGGCAGGATGCCCGGCTCAGCGCGCGGTGTAATCCTCGGCCAGATCGGCCAGGATGCGGGGCGCGGTCTCACGGGTATCGGTCATGCGGACAGCATTGCGCAGCGGCAGCACCGAGCGCGGGGTGACGGAGAGCTCGTCCACACCGATGGCCAGGAAGGTCTCGGTCAGGGCCAGGTCAGCACCCAGCTCACCGCAGATGCCGACCCAGATGCCGTTCTTGTGGGCATTCTCGGTGACCATCTGGATCAGGCGCAGTACCGACAGGTGATGGGGGTCATAGAAGCGGCCCAGGTCATTGTTCTGCCGGTCGCAGGCCAGGGTGTACTGGGTCAGGTCGTTGGTACCGATGCTGAAGAAGTCCACTTCCTTGGCCAGACGGTCACTGCAGACAGCGGCAGCCGGCGTCTCGATCATGATGCCGATCTGCACATCCTCGCTGTAGGGGATGCCCTCTTTCTTGAGGTCGCGCTTGACTTCCTCACACATACGCTTGGCTTCCCGGACCTCCCAGACGCTGGTGACCATGGGGAACATGATGCCCAGTTTGCCGAAAGCCGACGCCCGGAACAACGCACGCAGCTGGGTACGGAAGATCTCGGGCCGGGTCAGGCAGATACGCAAAGCGCGCATGCCCATGGCGGGGTTATCCTCCTTGGGCAGGTTGAAGTAGCCGATCTGCTTGTCAGCGCCGATGTCCAGCGTGCGGATGATGACCTCCTTGCCGTCCATATCGGACAGAACGGTCTTGTACGCCTCAAACTGCTGGTCTTCGGTGGGGAAATCGTTGGAGTTGAGGTAAAGGAACTCGCTGCGGAACAGACCGATGCCGCCGCCGTCATTGACCTGCACGGCGTGCACATCTTCGGGAGAACCGATGTTGCAGTAGATACGGATGGTCTTTCCGTCCTTGGTGACGTTGGCCTGACCCTTGAGGGTCTCCAGCAGGCGCTGCAGACGCAGCTGCTCTTCCCGCTTCTTCATCAGGCGGTCACGGGTATCGTCATCGGGGTCGATGACCAGCGCGCCGGTGCTGCCGTCGGCGATGGCCTGACGGCCCTCGTACTCCGGCTTGAGCGCGTCGCCCAGACCTACGATGGCAGGAATGCCCATGGTGCGGGCCAGAATGGCGGTGTGGCTGGAACCGGAACCGCCCGCCGTGACAAAGCCCAGGATCTTGGTCTTGTCCAGCTGGATGGTCTCAGAAGGCGCCAGATCATCCGCGGCCAGCAGCACCGGCACCTCGGAGGCGATGCCGCCCTGCACCACGCCGCACAGAATGCCCAGAATGCGCTGGCTGACGTCCTTGACGTCGGCGGCGCGGGCCTGCATATAGGCGTCGTCCATGGAAGCGAACATCGTGGCAAACTGCTCGGCCACGTCGGAGACAGCGGCCTCGGCATTGAGTTTTTCTTCGTTGATGAGGTTTTCGATGGCTTCCTCGTAATCCAGGTCTTCGGCCATCATCTGGTGCGTTTCAAACAGCATGGCGGCTTCGTCGCCGGCCTCGGCGCGGGCCTGCTCGGCCAGCTTGCCCAGCTGTTCGATGGCGCCGGTCTGGGCACCCTTGAAGCGATGCCACTCGGCATCGGTGTCTTCTACCTTGTAACGCTTGATCTCGGCCGTGGCACGGCGATAGAAATACAACGGTCCGATGCCGACACCGGCTGAAACACCCTTACCCTGAATGGTGATCATGTGGGAACCTCCTTAACAATACAGGAAAGGCCGCGCCGCCATACCCGTACGGCGGCCGCGGCCTTTGGAGTTTTGGTGATTACAGATGCTCGTTGAAGAACTTCTCCAGCGCGGGAGCGGCCGTCTCCTCGTCGGCACCTTCGACCTGCACGGTCACGGTGTCGCCGCACTTGATGCCCATACCCATGAGCGCCATCAGTTTGACAGCGTTGACGGACTTGTCACCCTTGATGATGGTCACAGTGCTCTGATAGCCCTTGACTTCCTTGACCAGCAGACCGGCCGGACGAGCATGGATGCCAACCGGCTCCTTGATCGTATAAGTGAACTCTTTCATTGCTTTTTCCTCCCATAGTCGTGCACCGCACAGTGCGCACGAGACATAATAATTAAGTCGTTATTATAATAACATACTCGGCGTGCATCGTCAACGGAAAATGGCCCAAAAATCCACGGCTTTTTTGTGTATTTCAGTGAATTTTTACACAGGTGTCCGCATCGTCCGTCCATATCCCGGGGCCTTTTTTGTACAATTGTTCCCTTTACAGCAGTCCAATATGCGCAAATGCCTTGTACAAGCCGTCCCGCTCCACATCATCGGTCACATAATCGGCCGCTGCCTTGACTTCCGGCCCGCCGTTGCCCATGGCTACGCCAAAGGCACAGGCTTTCAGCAGCGGCACATCCACCTTGGCATCGCCGAAACCGATGGTATCGGCGGCATCCGCGCCCAGGTAGTCCAGCAAAACCTGTACGGCATGGGCCTTGGTGATGCCCTTGACGCCCAGATCACCGAACAGGGCGGTCTCCCCTTTTCCGCCCCAGGTGCCGGGCTGCAGGTCGGGGAACGCGGCGGCCGAATCCAGATGGTCCTGGTAGCTGTTCAGCACAAAGCTGATCTTGTTCACATCGTCACGGTAGAGTTCTCCGCCATAGATCATATCGGGCATGATGGTGCGCACCGTCAGTCCTTCGGTATTGCCGCCCTTGCGCTTGGTATATTCCAGCGCTGCCGGCAGGGCTGCGGTCTCAAAATGTTCACTGGCAAACAGGCCGTTGTTGCTCTCCAGATAAAATTCCAGGCCGCGTTCATGGAGCCAGTCCACCACCCGGCGGCACTGGTCCGCCGTGAGGAGCTGGTGCATGACCACATGGCCGTGGTCCTCCACATAGCTGCCGTTGCCGCCGATCATACCGTCCAGGCCGATGTCCCACAGATTGGGATAGACTTCGGCCCTGCTGCGCCCGGTGCACAGATAGACCCGGTGCCCCCGGGCCCGGGCTGCCCGGATGGCCGTGACGGCGGAGGCCGGCAGGCGGTTTTCGTAATCGACGAGGGTGCCGTCCACGTCGAGGAAAAGGATCTTGGACATAGGGGGGTTCGCTCCTTACTGGAAAATGCGCCGGGCCGTCCGGCCCGGCGCATTTCCGTGCTTTTATGATGAAAGTAGAAAATGGCGATTTCAGGTCAGGTCCTCGCCGTTGGAGGCGATGACCCGCTTGTACCAATAGAAGGAATCCTTGCGCAGGCGGCTGTAGTCGCCGGTGCCGTCATCGTACTTGTTGACGTAGATGAATCCGTAGCGCTTGGCCATCTCGCCGGTGGAGGCGGAGACAAGGTCGATGCAGCCCCAGGGGGTGTACCCCATCAGGTCCACGCCGTCCTTGACCGCCTCGGCCATCTGCTCGATGTGGGCGCGCAGATAATCGATGCGGTAGCTGTCGTGCACGGTGCCGTCGGCTTCCAGGGCATCCTTGGCGCCCAGACCGTTCTCCACCACCATCACCGGGATGCGGTAGCGGTCGTAGATCTCGTTGAGAGAGTAGCGCAGGCCCTGGGGATCGATCTGCCAGCCCCAGTCGGAAGCCTTCAGGTAGGGGTTCTTGAAGCCCTGCGCCACGTTGCCGTCGGTCTTGGCGGCGTCCTTGTGGGTGGTGACGCAGTTGGACATATAGTAGCTCAGGGTGTAGAAGTCCACGGTGCCGTTCTTCAGGATCTCGGCATCGCCGGGTTCCATATGAATGGTCACGCCCATCTCCTCCCACAGGCGCTTGGCGAAGGCCGGGTACTCGCCGCGCACCTGCACGTCGGAGCAGTACCAGTTGGTCTTGCGCATGGCCTGCTGGTTGGCCAGGATGTCGGCCGGGTCGCAGGTGTAGGGGTAGGAGGTGATGAAGCAGTCCATGTTGCCCATCTTGTACTCGGGGTAGTGGTCATGGGCGTACTTGACGGCCAGGGCGCTGGCAATGAACTGATGATGCAGCGCCTGCAGGCGGGTCTGGGGATCATCGGGCATGGCCACGGCGGGGCCGCGGTACCCCTTGCAGGTGCCCAGGGACATCACCGCGCCGAAGGGCATCATACCGGCGTTGATCTCGTTGAAGGTCAGCCAGTACTTGACCTTGCCCTGGTAGCGGGCAAAAATGGCCTTGCAGTAGTTCATGTACAGGTCCACGAGCTTGCGGTCAGCCCAGCCGTTGTATTTTTCCACCAGGGCGTAGGGCAGCTCATAGTGGCTGATGGTGACCAGCGGTTCGATGCCGTGTTTCTTGCAGCAGTCGAACACACGGTCATAGAACGCCAGCCCCTTCTCGTTGGGTTCGGCCTCCTCCCCGGTGGGGAAGATGCGCGCCCAGTTGATGGAGGTGCGGAAGGTCTTGAAACCCATCTCGGCGAAGAGGGCGATATCCTCCTCGTAGTGATGGTAAAAGTCGATGGCCTCATGGCTGGGATAGAACTTGTCCGGCTCAATGGTGGTGGTCAGCAGTTTGGGCGTGGTATGGGTACCGTTGGTGCACATATCGGGGACGCTGGGGCCTTTGCCGTCCACATCCCAGGCGCCTTCAAACTGGTTGGCGGCACAGGCGCCGCCCCAAAGGAAATCATCACGGAAAACACTCATGGTGGAACCTCCTGTTATCAAAAGAGAACGGGACGCGGCGCCTCGGCCGCGCCCCGCTGCATACGGTTATTCCTGTTCCCGCCTGGATTGTACCGCACAGGCAGCAAACCCGTCAACCTTTATTTGCTTGCGGGTTCGTCGCGGTAGAGCACCCACGTCAGCACAAAGCCGATGACCGAGGCGATGATCGTGCCGATGACCACGTAGATCAGGCTCTGGATGCCGGTGGTGCCGGTGACATCAATGTAGCTGGGCAGACCGAACAGGCCCAGACCGCCCATGGAGTAGCTGCGGACGCCCATCATACCGATAAAGGCACCGCCCACAGCACCGCCGATGCAGGAGTATACAAAGGGCTTTTTCTTGGGCAGGGTGACGCCGTAGATGGCGGGCTCGGTCACACCGAAGATACCGGAGATGAAAGCCGGAATGGCGATCTTCTTGAGTTTCTCGTCGCGGGTCTTGAAAATCATAGCCAGGACCACGAAGGTCTGTGCAAAGGAAACGCAGAAGTAGGGGCTGAGGATGAAGTCATAGCCCAGAGAGGAGTAGTTGATGAGCGCCAGAGGAACCAGACCCCAGTGCAGGCCGAAGATGACGAGCACCTGCCAGAAGGCACCGATGAGCAGACCGGCGATGATGCCGCCGACAACCGGCAGACCGTAGATGGCGCTGAAGATGACAGTCAGGACGTTGCAGAGCATGGTGGCGACGGGGCCGATGACCAGGTAGGTCAGAGGAACCATGATGACCAGAGTCACAAAGGGAACGATGAAGAGTTTGATGACGTCAGGAATGACTTGCTTGAGCCATTTTTCCAGCTTGGCCGCCAGCACCACCGCGATGATGATGGGCACGACGGAACTGGTGTAGCCGGAGGCCGGCATGATGACGGGAATACCGAAGAAGGTGGTGTAGTAGCTCATCTCAAAGGCGGTACCGGCGAAAACCGTGCCAAGGACATCGCCCGAGGTGATGTTGACCATGTTGGGGTAGCACAGCGCAATGCCGATCGCCATACCGATGAACTCGTTCATCTTGAATTTCTTGGCCGCCGTGTAGCCCAGCAGGATGGGCAGGAAGTAGAAGAAGCCGTCGGCCACGGCGTACCAGACCTGGTAAGTGCCGGAAGTGGAGGGAATCCAGCCGAGGAAATCGAACAGAGCCAGCAAGCCTTTGATGATACCGGTGGCCGCCAGAACGCCCAGAGTGGGCTGGATGACGCCGGAAATCACATCGATGAGGACACTGACGGGGCTCTTGGACTTGCCGCCCTCGTCGCCGCCTTCCACAGCGTTGCCGTCCTCATCCACCTCGCCTGCACCGGCAAAGTGGCCCACTTCCAGCACGGCGTCGTAGACGTCGTTGACCTGGTTGCCGATGACCACCTGGTACTGGCCGCCGGACTGCATGACCTTGATCACGCCGTCGGTGGATTCCAGCACTTCCTTGTTGGCCTTGGATTCATCCTTCAGCTTGAAGCGCAGACGGGTAATGCAGTGTGCCACCGAAATGATGTTGCTCTTGCCGCCCACATTCTGGATGATAATGCGCGCAAGGCCGTCGTATTTACTAGCCATAAGTCGATTCTCCTTTTGATTTGTCTGGTAGGCTTCCTCGGTCAGTTCAAGTTTCAGACGCCCGTTTTCCAGGCTGACCTGTGCCACGGCCGGCAGTGCGGCCAGGGCGTCGGTATCCGCAAGACTTTGATCCTTGAGTATGATCGAGAAGCGGTGCCCCCGCCGATTGGCGGCGGCAATGTTCTGGGCACCACCCAGCAGCGGGTGCAGTGCGATCAGCAGGTCAGCCGGTTGTTCCGGAGTTGCTGCCATACAATGCCGCCTCCTTTCGGGTCGGGACGTTCGTCCGGACGATAAAATGATTTCAATGATTTATATAACGCACCGTCCTCGCGCGCCGGACGGCGGATATACCAAAAAAATACACCCATTCCACCCCATGTCTCCTCCCTGGTACAGGGATGATCCACACGGTGTCCTGGGTGACGCCCCACAAACCAGGTGCGGGTAACGATCCGTTCACACTTGTGAAAACGTTGATTCAGTTTGTCTCTTTCCCGCCGGCCCGTTCGGACTGTACGCGGTGAATGTGCATCAGCAGATACAACTGCTCTTCCGGTGTGCAGCTCCAGTTGTAATTCTTTTGCAGAAAGTGGGTGATCTGTTCCACGCAGGCGTATACCTCCGGGTATTCCCGGTGCATCGTCCGCAGCATGGCGGCCATTCCCTCGTCGCCGTTCAGGGGTTTCCCCTCCATCATACGCTGTACCAGGTACCGCATGTGCATGGCGAAGCGGGAATAGCTGAAGCTGTCTTTATCCAAACGGATCTGCAGATTTTCTTCCACCAGGTCCGAGATCTCGGAGATGACCTTAGCGGTCAGCACCGTCGAGTGCATATCCCCTACCTCGGCTTCCGCCGTGATGATATGCAGTGCGATGCTGACGGATTCGGTTTCCGGCAGGTCCACCTGCAACTGTGCCCGCAGCGCCGTCAGCGCCGTGTGGGCCAGTTCATATTCCTGGGGGTAAAGATGCCGGATATCGTAGGCAAGCGGTGTCCGGAGGGCGATCCCCTCCCGGCAGCGCTGGATGGCAAAATTCAGATGGTCGGCCAGCACGTAGGTCAGATTGGGATTGAGCGGGCAGTTGAGTTCCTCGCGGGCATTCTCGGCAATGTCATCCGCCGCCAGGAAAACTTCCTGCGGCACATCCCGCAGCAGGTCGAAATACTTTTCGTCAACATCGTAAAACGTGCGCTGCACCACCGAGAGATCGGTCAGTTCATACGGCATGGCCGGAAACCCGACACCCTTGCCGAAAACGATCATTTCCCGGCCTTTGGCATCCTGCGCCAGCGCTACGTTGTTGTTGATTTTTTTGATGATCTTCATGTATGAGCCCGCCTCGGCGTGTTTATTTTGGTCGAAATGGGAAATTTTGAGCAAAAAATAAACTCCCCGTGGCACTGATACGTACAGACATACAAAGCCAACCCAAGGGATGCATGCGTACAAGTAATGCCTCGCAGGAGTAACAATCTTGTGTAACTATACTACATCAACCCGCTGCATTTGTCCATTCGCATTTTTACAAAGTTTTTTCGTTCTTTTTGTGCAACCTGCGCAGGGCACTGCAGCATCTTGACATAATCTGTACAGGAAGTTCACGGTTCCAGCCTTCCGCCCTCCGCCAGGACCCGCATCACGTCCTCCGGCCGCGGTGTGTGATGGGCATAACGCCGCCGCAGCGGTTCTGCCGCAGCATCCATGATATAGGGCCAGCCCACAACATCCAGCATGGCGGTATCATTGTAATTGTCCCCGAAGGCCAGCACCTCCCGGGGGTCCACCCCCAACACCTCGCACAGCTTCTGTACCCCGGTTCCTTTATTGGCCATCGTGGTGTCGATCCAATAGGGGCCCGCCACTGCACAGTTGGCCTCTTTCCAACGCGGCACAAACCGGTCCGTATACGCTTCCACACCTTCGTGCAGGTAGACCGACACCTTGACGATGTCCTCCGGCACGTCGGACGGGTCCCGGATGATCTGATACCGGTTGCCGATGAACCGCACACGATCCAGCATCCCCAGACCCCGCTCCATCAGGTAGGCGCAATTCTGCCCCGAGAGCATGACCTCCCCCTGCCCGTCGCTGCGCTGCCACATATCCCGGGCGATCTCTTCCGCCAGAGCCCGCGGCATCGGGGTCTTGCCGATGCACTGTTCGTTTTTGTAGAGCACACCGCCGTTTTCGCACAAAAAGGCGCAGCGGTCTGCCACTGGGGCAAACAAGGCCCTCTGACTGGTATACTGCCGTCCTGAGGCCGGGCAGAACAGAATCCCGCGGTCCGCCAGCTGTTCGATCAGATCAAAGACTTCCGGTTCCAGCGTTTTGCGCCCGTAGGGCAGCAGCGTTCCGTCCAGATCGCTGCAGATCATTTTGATGGACATAGTTTCCTTCCCTGCCTGTCTTGAAATGAATTCGGCTTTCCGCCGCATTGTAGGTATTGTACCATACCCTGCCGCGGTTTTGCAATTTGCCGCAGGTTGATGTATGATAGAATCATCCTAACTGATTCAGAGGTGAACACTATGGCATTTTATACGGTGGGTGGAAACACCCCTGCGGACTGTGGGGCAGCTTTTGTGGCCGAAAACGCGACCCTGGCCGGTTCGGTCCGGCTGGAGGAAGGTTCCAGCGTCTGGTATGGCGCTGTGTTGCGCGCCGACACCGGGCGCATCGTGGTAGGCGCCGGCAGCAACGTGCAGGACAATGCCGTTCTGCACACCGGTCCGGGGCTGGACATCGTGCTGGGCCGCGGGGTCTCCGTGGGCCACGGTGCCATCGTGCACGGGTGCATGATCGGTGACAGCTGCCTGATCGGCATGAACGCCACCATCCTGAACGGAGCGGTCATCGGCCCCGGCTGCCTGATCGCCGCCGGGGCGCTGGTCCCCGAACGGATGCAGGTTCCTGCCGGCAGCCTGGTGATGGGGGTGCCCGGCAAGGTCGTGCGGCCTGTCAGCGCCGAGCAAGCCGCCGCCATTGCCGCCAACGAAGAGGAATACCGGCAACTGGCCAGACTCCACGCCGCCACCCAATAAACACAAAAAGCGGTCCCGCCGTCGGCGGGGCCGCTTTGCATTTTACAGAACCTTGGAAAGGAAGGCTTTCAGGCGCTCGTTTTCGGGATTTTCAAAGAATTCCTTGGGCGGTTTGTCCACCTTGACCACGCCCTCATCAATGAAGATGATCCGGTTGGCCACTTCCCGGGCAAAGCCCATCTCGTGGGTGACGCAGACCATCGTCATGCCGCCCCGGGCCAGTTCCTTCATCAGTTCCAGCACCTCGCCGACCATCTCGGGGTCCAAGGCAGAGGTGGGTTCGTCAAAGAGCAGCACATCGGGGTTCATAGCCAGCGCCCGCACGATGGCGATACGCTGTTTCTGGCCGCCGGACAACATATTCGGGTAGGCGTTGGCTTTCTCGGCCAGACCGATGCGTTCCAGCAGTTCCATCGCCTTGGCGTCGGCTTCCTCCTGCTTCATCAGGCCCAGGCGCACCGGCGCCAGGGTGATGTTCTTTTTCACCGTCAGGTGCGGGAACAGGTTGAAGTGCTGGAACACCATGCCCATCTTCTGTCGCACACGGTCGATGTCCTTATCGTTGACTTCCTCACCGTTGAAGATGACCTGGCCGCCGTCGGGTTCCTCCAACCGGTTGAGACAGCGCAGGAACGTGGACTTGCCGCAGCCGGAAGGTCCCACCAACACGACACAATCGCCCTTGTTGATGGTCAGGTTCACGCCGCGCAGTACCTGCAGACCGCCAAAGTGCTTTTGCAGATTTTTAACGTCGATCACTTTGCGCCATTCTCCTTTCCAGTTTTCCCAGCAGGGCGCTGAACAGCAGCACCAGCACCAGATAGATGGCCGCCACGCCCAGCAGCGGGAACATGGCTTCGTAAGTACGGTTCATAACGCCCTGGGCCGCATAGAGCAGTTCCTTGCCGCCGATGACCGTAATGAGGGAGGTATCCTTGAGCAGGATGATAAACTCATTGCCCAGAGACGGCAGGATGGAACGGATGGCCTGGGGAATGATGATGAGCACCATGGTGGTGATGTAGTTGAGGCCCAGGCTGCGGCCTGCCTCCATCTGGCCGGGGTCCACAGCCATCAGACCGCCGCGGATGATCTCGGACACATAGGCGCCGGAGTTGATGCCCAGCGCCAGCGCGCCGACCATCGTGAAGTTGCGGCTACTGGCAAAGATGCCCATGCTCATGATAAGCAGCTGCACCATCATAGGCGTGCCGCGAATGACCGTGGCATAGATCTGGCAGATCACGTTGACCACACCCAGCACCGGATTGCGGTGATGAGGCTTTTGCTGGTCGTGACCCACACGAACCAGCGCCACAATGGAGCCCAGTACCACGCCCAGCACCAGCGCGATGGCCGTGACCAGCAGCGTAGTGCCGACACCTTCGATGTACTGCAGCCATCGATCGTTGTACAAAAATGCCTGATAGAATTTGACGAAGAACTCCTGGCCAAAGGTCAGGGTCTCGCCGCTTTTCGCCAGGGCCGAAAGCGCTTCAAACTGTGCTTCCATCCGCTACACAACCTTTCCTGTAGGACAAAGAGAAGGCGCGCCGGGGGTTCCGGCGTGCCTTCTCCTGTGGGGAGAACCGCTTATTCCGCGGTGATATACTTGTCGACAATGCTCTGCAGCGTGCCGTCAGCCTGCAGCTCTTCCAGAGCGCCGTTGATGGCATCCAGCAGCTGGGTGTTACCCTTGGCCACGCCGATGGCGTAGTCCTCGTTGGCGTACTCGGTGTCCAGAATCTTCAGACCCGGGTTGGCCTTGACGAACTCCTGAGCGGGGGCGTTATCGATGACCACGCAGTCCACCTGGCCGTTCTGCAGGGCCTGAACAGCGGTCAGACCGTTGTCGTAGGGGGTGACGTTCTCTTCACCGAAGCCGCCGTCCTCAACGGAAGCGGAGCAGTACAGGTCACCGGTGGTGCCGCGCTGCACGCCGATCATCTTGCCGGTCATATCGTCGATGGAGGCAATGTCAGAATCCTCGGGCACGATGACGACCTGGATGCCGGTGGCGTAGGTGTTGCTGAAGTCCATAACAGTCTGGCGTTCCTCGGTGACGGTGACACCGGCCATGACCATATCGCTCTTGCCAGTCTGGGCAGCCAGCAGGGCCGCGTCAAAATCCATGTCATCGATCTGGAGTTCCAGGCCCAGCTTGTCGGCGATGGCCTCGGCCACCTCCACGTCGATGCCCTCGAAGCTGCCGTCATCGGCAGTCATCTCGTACGGAGGGAACGCCGCGTTGGTGGACATGGTCAACTTGCCGGAGGTGACGGTGGTCAGCTCGGCGGAAGCGGTCTCGGCAGAAGCCTCCTGGGTGGAAGCAGCCTCAGAAGAAGCAGCTTCAGAAGAGGAAGCAGCCTCGCTGGAAGAAGCGGAACCGCCGCAGGCGGCCAGGCTCAGCACCATGGCGGTGCCCAGCAGCAGTGCAGTAAGTTTTTTCATGTGTGATACCCTCTTATCCATGTGATTTTTTAATGTTGGGAAAGCCGGACCCTCACCCGGCTATGTCATACAGTATAATTGCATAAATATGTAAAGTCAATGTATAAAATCAAATTTTGGCGTTTTGCGGGCAGAATCGTACCCCCTGCCCGCTTTTTTGTGCAAAACAGCGGGAAAATTTTTGTGCTTGACTTCCCCGCCGGGTTGTGCTATAAAAAAGGTAACTTCATCCTGTTGAAAGCTGTGAGGCGGACAAACGGGGTGCGGCACAGCGTTTTCAGAGAAAGCCGCCGCGGAATGTTCCGCGTGGTGCAAGCGGCCCGGACGCAGACCACACCTTTACCACCGCCGAGTGTGGGGGCGAACCCCCGCCGGGTACGGCCCGTTACAGCCGGCGCGAGTGGCGCTTCCCTTATTATATAGGGGAGCGCAAGTTGGGTGGAACCGTGGAGTATTGCAATGCTTCATCCCTGGGAACAGTAAGGGATGAAGCATTTTTTATTTGGGAGGCAACTACCATGAAAATCATCTACAAGGACGGTACCGTGGCCGAATGCCCGCAGGACCAGGAACTGCACGTTCTGCGCCACACCGCCGCACACATTATGGCCCAGGCCATCAAGCGCCTGTACCCTGAGGCCGACTTTGCCTTTGGCCCCGCCACCGAGAATGGCTTCTACTACGACGTGGACCTCGGCGACACCAAGCTCTCCGACGAAGATCTGGCCGCCATCGAGAAAGAGATGCGCAAGATCTGCAAGGAGAACCTGCCCATCAAGCCCTTTGTCCTGCCCCGGGACGAGGCTGTGAAGCTGATGCAGGAACGCCAGGAGCACTACAAGATTGAGCACATGGCCGACCTGGCTGACGAGACCGAGTTCAGCTTCTTCCAGCAGGGCGAGTACGTGGACATGTGCATCGGACCTCACCTGACCTACACCAAGGCACTGAAAGCCTTCAAGATCACCCAGCAGAGCGGTGCCTACTGGAAGAACGACAAGGAAAACAAGATGCTGACCCGTATCAATGGCGTGGCTTTCCACAATCAGGAGGAGCTGGACGCCTGGGAGAAGCAGCAGCAGGAAGCCCGTGAGCGCGACCACCGCAAGATCGGCAAGGAGATGCGGCTGTTCATGACCGACGACCTGGTGGGCCGTGGTCTGCCCATGTTCCTGCCCAACGGCTACACCGTGTGGCAGCAGCTGGAAGATTATATCAAGCAGAAGGAACGTGACCGCGGCTATCTGCACGTCATGACCCCCTGCATCGGCACCGTGAACCTGTACCGCACCTCCGGCCACTGGGATCACTACCGTGAGAATATGTTCCCCGCCATGGAGATGGAGGGCGAGAGCTATGTGCTGCGTCCCATGAACTGCCCGCACCACATGATGATCTACGCCAACCAGCCCCACAGCTACCGCCAGCTGCCCATCCGCATCGGTGAGATCGCCCACGACTTCCGCTATGAATCCAGCGGCACCCTGAAGGGCATCGAGCGCGGCCGTCACTTCTGCCAGAACGACGCCCACCTCTTCGTGACGCCGGAGCAGATCAAGGACGAGGTCGCCAGCGTCTGCGAGCTGATCTTTGATGTGTACAAGGATTTCCATATCACCGACTACCGCTGCGTGCTGAGCCTGCGCGACCCCGCCGACAAGAAGAAGTACCATGACGACGACGCCATGTGGAACCATGCCGAGCAGGCCCTGCGGGAAGTGCTCACCGACCTGGGCATCAACTTCACCGAGGAGATCGGCGAAGCCGCTTTCTATGGCCCGAAGCTGGACGTGAACGTCAAGCCCGCCGTGGGTGCCGAGTACACCCTGTCCACCTGCCAGCTGGACTTCTGCCTGCCCGCCAAGTTCCACCTGACCTATGTGGACAAGGACGGCAGCGAAAAGACCCCCGTGGTGCTGCACCGCGCCATTCTGGGTTCTCTGGACCGCTTCATGGCCTACCTCATCGAGGAGACCAAGGGCCGCTTCCCCACCTGGCTGGCTCCCACCCAGGTGAAGGTGCTGCCCGTCAGCGAAAAGACGCTGGAGTACTCCCGCGAAGTCTACGAGAAGCTGAAGGCCGCCGGCATCCGCGTGGTGCTGGATGAGTCCAACGAAAAGATCGGCTACAAGATCCGCCAGGCCCAGCAGGAGGACCGTGCCCCCTATATGCTGGTGCTGGGTGCCAAGGAAGTGGAAGCCGGCAACATCAGCGTGCGCAACCGCAAGGGCGAGACCAATGCCATGAGCCTGGATGAGTTCATCGCCCAGGTGAAGGATGAGATTGCCAACAAGGTGTTCAACGTCTGATTTTTCAGTATGGAAAGAGGAAGGACTTCGCGGTCCTTCCTCTTTTTGGTAAGGCTTGACTTTGACGGCGGGCTGTGCTATCATAGCATCGCAATTGAATAGAAACAAACTACCACCGGGTAGGTAATGCATAACGCATTCGTTTTGTACATCGTAGGTCTTTGAAGATGTACAGGCGGATGCGTTTTTTTACGGAGGTTTGTATGTCTTCTAAACTCAAGTATTTCACCAAAGCCGAATGGACGCTGTGGGGCACCTCGGTATTCATGATCGTGGGCACCTTTCTGATTTTCCAGCAAAGCGACTATCTCTCGCTGACAGCCTCCCTCATTGGGGTGACCGCCCTCATCTTCAACGCCAAGGGCAACCCCTTCGGCCAGGTGCTGGGCATCGTCTTCAGCCTGCTGTACGGCTATATTTCCTTCACCTGCTCCTACTACGGCGAGATGATCACCTATCTGGGCATGACCGCCCCCATGTCGCTGTATGCCCTGATCTGCTGGCTGCGCCATCCCTACGGTGCAGGGCGGGCCGAAGTCAAGGTGGGCAGCATCTCCCGCCGGGAGGGCATTTTTGCCGTGGTGCTCAGCATCGCCGTCACCGTGGTGTTCTACTTCATCCTCCAAGCCTTCGGCACCGCCAACCTGCTGCCCAGCACCCTCTCGGTGACCACCAGCTTCCTGGCCGTCTACCTGACCGCCCGCCGCAGCCCCGCCTTCGCCGTGGCCTACGCCGCCAACGATCTGGTGCTCATCCTGCTGTGGGGGCTGGCCGTGCTGGAAGATCCTTCCTATCTTTCGGTGGTCGTCTGCTTTGTGATGTTTTTTGCCAACGATATCTACGGTTTCATCAACTGGTCGCGGATGCGGCAGCGTCAGGCTGCGGCTGCCTGACCCCCGCCGGTGGAGTCTTCGGACTCCACCGGTTTTTTGTTGCGGAATCTTCACCTTTTTGTCAAGGGATTTCCTGAATCGGGAGATGCCGGGGTGTCATGTTGTATTTTCGCAGGCATTGTGGTAAAATGTAGTATCTATTGGTATGCTATTCTAAAAGGAAAAGGTGCCCTATGGCTGAAAACATCCAAACTTCCCGCCCGGCCGACGAAGGCTGGACGACCGTCATCCGCCCCCGCAGCGGCTGGTTCGATATCAACTTAAAGGAACTGTGGCAGTACCGTGACCTGACGCTGATGTTCGTCAAGCGGAACTTCACGGTGCTTTACAAACAGACGATCCTGGGTCCCGCCTGGATTCTCTTGAATCCGCTGATCACCACCCTGATCTTCAATGTGGTGTTCGGCAACATGGCGGGTATGCCCACCGACGGCGTCCCGGGCTTCCTCTTCTATATGGCCGGCAACACCGTCTGGACCTTCTTTGCCAACTGCGTCAACAACACCGCCAACACCTTTGTGACCAACTCTCAGGTATTCGGCAAGGTGTATTTTCCCCGGCTGACCATGCCGGTGAGCCAGGTACTCACCAGCCTCATCAACTTCTTGATTCAGGCGGTCATGTACCTTGTATTCTGGCTCTACTTCTTTGCCACCGGCGCCGAGGTCCGCTTTACGCTGTGGACGCTGGCTGTACCGCTGGTCATGCTGCAGGTCATGCTGCTGGGTCTGGGCGTGGGCATTATTGTTTCCTCCCTGACCACCAAATATCGTGACCTTGCCATCGCTGTGGGCTTCGGCGTCCAGCTGTGGATGTACGCTTCCCCCGTGGTCTATCCCCTTTCCATGCTGGATGAGAGCCCCCGCCTGAAAGTGCTGGTGGAGCTCAACCCCATGACCGCTCCCATCGAAGTGTTCCGGGCGGCCACTTTGGGCACCGGCAGCGTGTCGGCGGGTGCCATCCTCTACAGTGTGGCGTTCACCCTGGTGGCGCTGGTGCTGGGCGTGGTGCTCTTCAGCCGCATCGAAAAAACCTTTATGGACACCGTGTAAGGAGGGGCTGCTATGTCTACCAATAAAAAACGCCCCGTCATCCAGGTCACGGGACTGAAAAAGCAATACAAACTGGGCCAGATCGGCGGCGGCACGCTGACCCACGACCTCCAGAGCTGGTGGGCGCGCGTCCGCGGCAAGGAGGACCCCAACACCGTCATCGGCACCGACCAGCGGCTGTTTGGCCAGACCTTTATGGCGCTGAACGGCGTGGACCTGACGGTCTACCAGGGGGAAGCCCTGGGTATCATCGGCCGCAACGGCGCCGGCAAATCCACCCTGCTGAAACTGCTCTCCCGCATCACCGCCCCCACCGAGGGCGAGATCCGCATCCGGGGCCGGGTGGCCTCCATGCTGGAGGTGGGCACCGGCTTCAACAACGAGATGACCGGCCGGGAGAACATCTATATGAACGGCGCCATCCTGGGCATGACCCGGGCGGAGATCGACGCAAAACTCCCCCAGATCATCGAATTTTCCGAGTGCGGTGACTTCATCGACACCCCCGTCAAGCGGTATTCCAGCGGCATGTTCGTCAAGCTGGCCTTCGCCGTGGCCGCCCATCTGGACAGCGAGATCATGGTCATGGACGAGGTCCTGGCCGTGGGCGACATGAAGTTCCAGCAGAAATGCCTGGGCAAGATGAGCGACGTAGCCAACCAGGACGGCCGCACCGTTCTCTACGTCAGCCACAACATGAGCACCATCCGCCAGCTGTGCAACCGCTGCATCGTGCTGGACAAGGGCAAGGTGATTTTTGACGGCGACGTGGAACAGGCCATCGCCATCTATATGGACACCACCGACGTGAACGTGGTGCACTATGACCTGGCCAACGTGGCCCGGATGACCGGCAGCGCCGGCAAGCGTTTCCGGCTGGAGACCCTGGACTTTGTAGGCAAGGAATCCAGCGTCTTTGCGGACACCGAGAAGATGCGGGTGAAGATCACCTGGCGGGTGGCGGAGCCTTTTGCGGGCATCCACATGAAGATGAACCTCCACGCCCGGGACTCCACACCCGTGGGCATCACCCACCCTGTGGACCTGGGGTCTGCCCAGCCCGGCCAGCTTTACACCACTGTGTTTGAATTCGACCCCAGCCTGCTGGGTGAGGGGCAATACTATTTCTATCTGGATATTTTTGACGGAGCGCTGCGCCAGGCCGTCTGCCTGGACAAGCCGGTGACGGAATTTGCTTTTGAAGTCACCAACAGCGACCTGACCATGCCCGAATGGGCCGCCGGCTGGGGCCGCATCCACTTCCCGCCCGTCAAACTGCTGGAGGCAGAGGCATGAAACCCAATCTGTATATCTGCCACACCGCCTACCAGGTGCTGGTAGACCTGCTGCGGGCAAGCCGGGCCGAGGGAGGCCCCCACACCATGGTGCTTTCCGCTGCGGTGGCTGACGCCGAAGCGCTGGCCGCCCGGCTGGACAAGACCGGTGTGGTGTGCGCCGTGCTGGTGGACGAGACCCGCTGGCCCGGCACTGTGACAGGACTGCTGGCTTCCCTGCGGGCCCGCCGGGCCTTTGAAACGCTCTGCGGCTGGAAGCTGGACCGCGCCCGGTACGAAAATGTCTATATCCACAACGACTGGAGCGTGCTGGGTCGCTATCTCCAGGACTGCCATGCCGGGTACATCCTCTGCGAGGACACCTTCGGCAGCACCCTGGGGCCCGACCAGCATCTCGTCACCGACCAGCGCGCCACTCCGGATTTTGCCCAAAAACAGCGCTCCGGCAAGGGGTATCTCTACTGGGGGGATAGCCCCTGGTGCAAGCTGGTGGAGAGCGAGGACGCTGCCCGGTGCACCCTGTTCGGCCCCGAGAAACTGGTGACCGACAGCAAGGGAGCGCTGCTCCAGTCGCTGACCGATGCCGAAAAGGCCATGGTGCGCAGCGTCTTTCTGACCCGGCCGCTGCCGGAACAGGCCGAGGGTGCCACCCTGCTTTTGCCCCGCAGCTTTGTAGCCGACGGGCTGATGACCCAGGAGCGCCAGGACGCCATGTTCAAAGCTGTGGCCGCCCGCTACGCGGTGGGGCCGCTCTTCATCAAGACGCACCCCCGGGACACCACCGATTATCAGGCGCTCTTCCCCGAGGCGGTGATTCTGGAGCGCACCATGCCCAGTGAAGTGCTCAACTTCTGCCTGCCCTTTACCTTCCGCCGGGCCGTGACCGTACAGAGCTTTGTACTGCGCGGCTTTACGGCGGCGGAGGAAAAGGTCCTGCTGACGCTGGAGGAGGCCCAGGCACTGATTCCCCAATAAATTCCGTTACAGGAGGTTTTCCCCATGAAAACGATCGCTGTGATTCCCGCGCGGTACGCCAGTACCCGCATGCCCGGCAAGCCCTTGGCCGATGTGCTGGGCAAGCCGATGATCTGGTGGGTGTATCAGGCCGCCAAAGCCTGCCCCAAACTGGACGATGTGCTGATCGCCACTGACGATGAGCGCATCGCCGACGCCTGCCGAAAATACGAGATGCAGTATCTGATGACCAGCGCCGACCACGACACCCCCACCGGGCGCATCTGGGAGGTCAGCACCAAGGTGGAGGCCGACCTGTACCTGCAGCTGATGGGCGATGAGCCGCTGGTAAACCCGGCCGCTTTCGATCTGATTTTGCCCGAAGTACTGCCCGAGGACCCCTGCTATGTGGCGGTGCTGACCAACGTGATGGAGCACCCCGCCGATGTGATCGACTTCTCCAACCAGAAGGTCGTGACCAACGCCGCCCGGGAGATTTTGCTGATCTCTCGCAGCCCCATCCCCTACCCCAAAGGCACCCTGGATTTCGAGTACGAGAAGGTCACCGGCATCCAGCTGTACAGCAAACAGGCCCTTGCCTTCTATCACGAGACCCCGAAATCCATCCTGGAAAAGGCCGAAGAAAACGACATGATGCGTTTTATCGAAAACGGCCACAAAGTTCATGCCATCGTAAGTCCGTACAAAACCGTCAGCGTCGACACCCCCAAGGATCTGGCGCTGGTCAACGAGATTTTGAAGGAGAAACATCATGCCTGACATCAAACTGTTGGACTGCACGCTGCGCGACGGCGGCTACATCAACGACTGGCGCTGGGGCTTCGGTTCCGCCCGGCGCATCATCCAGGCCCTGACCCGGGCCGGCACCGATATTGTGGAAGTGGGTTTTCTGCGCAATGTGGAAGGCTACAACCCCGATGTAACGGTCTGCAACACCATTGAAGAGCTCAATCGCCTGCTGCCTGAGGAGGGCCAGCGGGGCCATACCATTTATTCCGGCATGGCCATGCGCTCCAACTATGACATTTCCAAGCTGAGCCCCTACGACGGCCACGGCATCGAGGTCATCCGCATCACCGCCCACGACTACGACATCCGGGATGGCATGGACTTTGCCCGGGAGGTCAAGGCCCGGGGCTACAAACTGTCCATCAACCCTATCAACATCATGGGCTATGCCGACAAAGACCTGCTCTGGATCTTCGATCAGGTCAACGCCATCCATCCCTGGCAGTTCTCCATCGTGGACACTTTCGGCAGCATGCGCCGCCGGGACCTGGAGCGCATCGTTTCCCTGGCGGACCATAACCTGGCCCCCGATATCCGGCTGGGGCTGCATCTGCATGAGAACATGGCCCTGAGCTTCTGCCTGGCCCAGGAATTCATCGACAAACCGCTGCTGCGGGACAAGACGGTGGACGCCAGCCTGATGGGCATGGGCCGCGCACCCGGCAATCTGCCCATCGAGCTGGTGGCGGATTACCGCAACGAGGCCGGCAACTGCCACTACGACCTGGACGAGATCATGGACGCCATCCAGGACCACATCGCCCCCATCAAGGGCGAGGGGCAGTGGGGCTATACTCCGGCCTACTTCCTGTCGGCCCGGTTCAATCTGCACCGCAATTACGCCGAACACTTCCTGAACAAGGGCGATCTCACCGTCCGGGATATCAACCACATCCTGGCCGCCATCGATTCCGGCAAAAAGACGGTGTTCGATGCCGCCTATGCCGACAAGCTCTACACCGAGTACCGCAACCGCCGCATCGACGACGAGGCGGCGCTGACTTCCCTGCGGGACGCCTTTGCCGGTAAGAAAGTGCTGGTGCTGGCCCCCGGCGCCACCCTGGCCACCGAGGAGGGC
This sequence comes from Oscillospiraceae bacterium, assembly GCA_019424695.1. Lineage (GTDB taxonomy): Bacteria > Bacillota > Clostridia > Oscillospirales > Ruminococcaceae > Gemmiger. Next base: position 86,383 of record JAHYZA010000001.1, on the reverse strand, counting down.
CGTGCCGCCGTGCAGGCCGCCCAGGCGGATCTGACGGTTTCGGCCAACTTTGTGCCGGAGTTTGTCACACCCGGGTATGCCTTCTTCACCAATGCCAAGCGCTTTGACGAGGAGGCCGCTTATCCCTGCCCGCTGATCCTGACCAGCAACCTGCGGGCCGACGCTTCGGCTACCGTGGTCAACTACGACCGGCTTTCCGGCACCGACGCCCAGGGCGGCAACAGCGTACTGATGCTGCTGCGTCTTCTGCGGCTGTGCGGTGCGGCGGAAGTGCTGCTGGCCGGTGCCGACGGCTACCGTACCGGCACCCCTGCCTATGCCGATGCCGGGCTGCACACCCACACCGGGCGGGGCGACGCCTACAATGCCCAGATGGCCGGTGCCATCCGAGCCGCCGGGCTGCCGGTACGCTTCCTCACCCCCAGCGAATACGAAAGGGCGTAATACATGATCCGACTCTTGGTACTGGATGTGGACGGCACGCTGACTGACGGCGGCATCTACTATGATTCCCACGGCAACGAAATCAAAAAATTTGCCGCCAAGGACGGCGCCGGACTGCAGATCGCCTATTCCGCCGGCATCCGTGTGATGATCTGCACGGGGCGGGAATGTGAGGCGGTGCGCCGCCGGGCCGCCGACCTCAAAATCACCGACATCTATCAGAATGTGCGGTGCAAATCGGATTTTCTGCGGGAATTCATGGCGGAAAACGGCTACGCCAAAGAGGAAGTTGCCTACTGCGGCGATGATATCAACGATCTGGCAGCGATGGACCTCTGTGGTTTTGTCGCCTGCCCCGCCGACGCCACGGACGTCATCCGGGCGCGGGCGGATTACATCTGCCCCCAGTGCGGCGGCCATGGTGCCGTGCGCAGTGCGGTGCAGAAGATTCTGGAAACGGACGGACGCTGGAAGGATGCGGTGTTTGCCGCCTTCGGCGTACCGCTGGATTGAACCGGAGGGGTTGTATGCCGGGCAGACCCAAACTGAAAAAACTGGACAAACCACTGCTGTGGGCCCTGGGCACGCTGGTGATTCTGCTGGCGGCCTCTCTGCTGGTGTGGCTGGCCCTGGTGCGCCCCCAGCTGGGCAAGGGCCGGTCGGAATCCATCAGCGATGATTTCAGCGCCTCCACCCTGCTCCAGGACGGGCAGACCGCCAGCCAAACCTTCACCTTTGACCACGACCTGCTGGCCGTGGGGGTGGAATTCTATCTGCCGGGGGGCCAACCCGAGGGCGAGCTGGAACTGGTACTCTCCGACGCCGACACCGGCGAGGAACTGGCCCGTTCCACCGGCGTGATGAGTTATATCGTGCCGGACCAGTACACAGTGCTGGGGCTGGACCGGGAGGTACAGGGCACGGCCGGGCGGCGGTATCAGCTTTCGCTGACGCCCCATTACACCGGCAGCGAGGTACTGGCCATCGGTCACAGCAGCGGCGTGGCCCTGTGGCAGGACCCCATGGCGCTGGACGGTTCCCCCGTTGACGGCACCATGGCCGTACAGGTGACCTGGCAGCGCATCGGCGGCTATCTGACGCGGTTCTTTTTGCTGATCTGCGGCTTTGCCGCTCTGCTGGCGGCGTTCACTGTCTGGGCAGTGCTGAGCCATAAGGTCAAGTTGCCCCGGCTGGTCTTTGTGCTGGTACTGGGTCTGGGTGTGCTCTACAGTTTTGTGCTGCCCCCCTACGCTGCCCCCGACGAGAAATACCACATCAACCAGAGCTTCACCCTTGCCTGCCGGTGGGCTAACTTCTTCTCGGATGATGGCTGGCAGATGGGCCATGTACCCACCACCACCAGTTTCCGCCGGGAGACCGACGTGGACGCCACCCTGCAGGACGAGAACACCACGGTGTTCACCTGGCAGGAATTCACCCACACCTTGTTCACCACCACCGACGCCCCCTTTGACAGCCATCAGGAATACGCCGAACTGCAGACCGACCAGAATCCGCTGCTCTACCTTGCCAGCGGCGCGGCGGTGTTCCTGGCGTACCTTTTCCATCTGGGCTTCACCCCGGCGCTGGCGCTGGGACGGCTGGCAAACCTGCTTTTGTTTGCGACTCTGGCCGCCTGGGCTGTGCGGGTGGCTCCCTTCGGCAAGCGGGTGTTTGCCGCGGTGGCGCTGCTGCCCATGACGCTGCATCTGGCAGCCAGTTTCAGCCGGGATGCCCCGCTGCTGGGCCTTTGTTTTGCCTTCACCGCGTTGTTGCTGGATGCCGCTTTCGGTCCCGAGCCCCACAGGGCACTTGCCCCGGCAAGACTGACGGCTTTGTTCCTCACCGGTGTGTTGCTGGCCCCCGGCAAGATGGTCTATCTGCCGCTGGCGGCACTGCTTCTGCTGGTGCCGGCGGCACGGCTGGGCCGCCATGCCCGGGCCAAAAAGGCCGTCTATCTGGCGGCATGCCTGGCACTGGCCCTGGTGCTGAACACCGGTACTCTGACCGGGACAGTGGGAACTTCCGCCAAAAGCACGGTCGCGGCGGCGGATGTTACCGCCGCTGTGGATGCCGACGTCCTGCGTACCGAAAAAGGACGCCCGGCAGAGCCGGATGCAACCTACGAGGCCCTCATTTGCGGCGAAAACACCCTGGAAAACTACGTCCGCCGCCTGTATTACTATGTAGAGGACAACCGCAGCCCCGCCCAGAGCGAGGTGGATTTCTGGGTGCAGGCGCTGCAAGAGGGGGACGTCACCCCCGTGGTGCTGGGACAGACTTTCCTGTTCAGCACCGACAAGATCAACCGCTATACCGGCGGCGAGGACATCCTCTCCCAGGCGTCTCTGGCGCTGCTGGGCGAAGACCTGGTCCAGGCCGGCAATGCGGGTCTTGCCGCCGACTATACCACCGGCGGCGCGCAGGCGATCTACAAGGTCGTCTACAGCCTGGAATCCTGCAAACAACGGTTTGCGGAACTGGGGCTGGAGCCCGGCGTCATGGACGACCGCCTGCCCCTGGACCGGGAGACCGTGGCTGCCGAGGTACAGGCTGCCCAGGCCACCCGCGCCACCCAGAGCGTGACCGACGAGGCCGACAGTGTGACCTTTACACCGGGCTATATCCTGACCCATCTGTCCGACACCGTGCTGCTGCTGGTTCGCTCCGCTGTAGAAAATGGCGACCACTACCTGCGCACCCTGGTGGGCGGCAGTCTGAGCTATTATTCCCTTGAGCTGGCCTGGGGCTGGGTAGTGCTGCTGTATCTGCTGCTGGTTTACGCCGCGCTGCCGGTACAGGGCACTCCCCTGCTGCCCGCCGGGCGCGGCCGCGTCTGGTGCGCTGGGGCTGTGGCGCTCTGCTGCCTGCTGGCAGTGGCGGGCTGCCTGCTTTGGACCCCCATCCACTACGACACGCTTTACGGCCTGCAGGGACGGTACTTCCTGCCCGTGCTGCCGCTGCTGTTGCTGGTTTGCCTGCCGCGGCATATCGCCCATGTCACCGACGAGGACACCGCCACCGCCCGGCTGATGGGCGCGCTGGCCCTGGTCCAGTTCGGTGTTCTGATGAATAGCATGCTGGCCGTCATCGCAAGATAACGGCAAAGGAATCGTTATGACATTCTGCTTTTTTACGGCGCAGTATCTGCCCACTCCGGGCGGTGTGGAGCGCTATACCTGGAATCTGGCACGGCGCTGTGTGGCGGCAGGCCACCGGGCCCTTATCGTGACCAGCGCCCTGCCGGGGCTGCCGGCGCGGGAACGGGATGCCGACGGGCTGGAAATTTTCCGGCTGCCGGTGTTTCCCGTGATGGACGGGCGCTTTCCTGTACTGCGCCCCTTTGCCCCTGCCGCCGATTTCTGGGCCCAGGGCATTGATTTTGCGGTAATCCAGACCCGGATGTACACCCAAAGCATCTGGGCGGCCCGGCAATGCAAAACACGGGGTATTCCCGCGCTGGTCATCGACCATTCTACCGGCTACATGATGCACGGCGGCCTGGGCGGTGTGCTGGGGCGCTGGTACGAGCATCTGGCCTGTGGCATCATCCGGCGCTGCGGATTTCCGTTTTACGGTGTTTCCGGGGATGTCTGCCGCTGGCTGCAGACCTTCGGCATCACGGCGGCGGGGCGCCTTCCCAACGCCGTAGACCCCGACGAGCTGGCCGCCCTGGCTACGGCTGATGACCGCACCGATTGGCGGCAGAAACTGCTGGTACCGGAGGGCGGCCACCTGGTCGCCTTTGTAGGCCGCCTGATCCCCGAAAAAGGTGCGCTGCGTCTGGCCCAGGCCGTACAGCGGCTGCCGGGCTGTGTGCTGGCGGTGGCTGGCACCGGGCCTGAGGAAGAGTCTTTGCGGGCGCTGGGCGGCCGCGTGCAGGTACTGGGAGCGCTGCCCCACCCGCAGATCGTGCAGCTGCTGCGTCAGGCGGATTGCTATTGCCTTCCCACCGAGTACGCCGAGGGTTTCCCCACCACCCTGCTGGAAGCCGCGGCCTGCCGTTGTCCCATCGTCTGCACCCACACCGCCGGCACCGGGGAGTTGCTGCCCGACGACCGCTACGCGGTTTATCTGGAAAACACCCGCCCCGAGACGCTGGCGGAGGCGCTGCGCATCGTGCTGGACGACCCGGATGCCGCCGAGGCACGGGCTGCGCATGCCTTTGAGAATCTGACGGCCCACTTTACATGGCAGGCGGTCTTTGCTACAATGATGAAAACGGTCCAGGACGCCCGGACGGAGCGTTAAAAGGAGTTAAGATGTCGAAATTACTCATCATCATCCCCGCCCACAACGAGGAAGACAACATCGTGCAGGTCGTGGAAGACCTGACGAGCCGGTACCCGGAGTATGATTATGTCGTCGTCAACGACGGCAGCCGCGACAAGACCTCGGCCCTCTGCCGTGCCCACGGCTACCGCCTGATCGACCTGCCCATCAACCTGGGGCTGGCCGGTGCGTTCCAGACCGGACTGCGCTATGCCGCAGAAAACGACTATGACTGCGCCATGCAGATGGATGCCGACGGTCAGCACAAACCGGAATACATTCCCGCCATGCTGGCCGCGCTGGAGGAAGGCAACGATATTGTCATCGGCAGCCGGTTCCTCACGGTCAAAAAGCCCAAAACGCTGCGGATGCTGGGCAGCTATATCATCAGCTGGTCCATCCGGCTGACCACCGGCCGCGCCATCTGCGACCCCACCAGCGGTATGCGGATGTTCAACCGTGCCATGGTGGAGGAATTTGCCCAGAATCTCAATTACGGTCCCGAGCCTGATACCATCAGCTATCTCATCAAGAACGGTGCTACCGTCATGGAAGTGCAGGTGGCGATGGGCGAGCGCACCGCCGGGCAGAGCTATCTGAATTTCTGGAACAGCGTACAGTATATGGTCAAGATGTCCATTTCGATTCTGCTGATCCAATGGTTCCGCAAGCGCGATACCGAGACCCCCTACCCCGAAAGGAGCCTGTGATATGTTCGATCAAACGATCATTCGTGTCTGCCTGATCCTGGGCAGCCTGTTCACTGCAGGCTTTATTCTGCGGCGCGTGCGGCTGGCCAAGGTCCAGATCGAAGACACGATCTTCTGGCTGGTGTTCAGCGCTGCGCTGCTGATTCTGGCGATCTTCCCCGGTATTGCCTACTGGGCTGCCAACCTGCTGGGCTTTATGAGCCCCATCAACTTTGTCTACATCGTCATCATCTTTCTGCTGCTGGCCAAACAGTTTTTTATGTCCATCCGGCTGAGCCAGCTGGACAGCAAGGTGCGGATGCTGACCGAACAGGTTGCCCTGAATCAGGAACAGGTCGAGCGCGACAAATTGGATTTGTAATATACGCCTACCTGTGATATAATTGTATACCAATAAACAACGAAAGAAGGTTTCCGCCATGGCATATACTCCGAAACTGACCTATAAAGGCCGTCCGCTGGTGCGCTGCGGCAATGACATTTACTATGGTTCCATGACCGATCCGTACGTCGTTTATCTGCAGGTGCTGAGCAACCGCAAAGAAAACGGCGTGGATGTGGCCGACAAGGTCCATCTGGTTCTGCTCTCCACCGATGACTCCAAGCCGCTGCCCGAGCGCATTGTCCGTCAGGCCAACCGCGTGGGCCTGTTCAATGCCCTGTCTTTCGGCGACATCATGCTGCAAGGGGCACTGCAGAAAAAATAAGGCAGGCCAAAAATTCCCGGTAGTTTCTACCGGGATTTTTTTGATGTTCCTGTCGGGAGGGATTCCATGCAAAAACGGGACCATGCCGCTGCCTTGGGCGGGATTCTTGCCTGTCTGGCACTGGCGCTGCTGCTGTACCATTCCCTAGCGGGCGGCACACTGCTGAGTGCCAACCCCTACGACAGCTACGCTCTCCAGGCGGAGAACTGGCTGGCCGGGCGCAATTACATTGCCAACGGCGAGGCGTATCCCTGGCTGGAACTGGCGGTGTATCAGGGGCGGTATTACCAATCCTTTCCGCCGGTGCCGGGGCTTTGGATGCTGCCCTGGGTGCTGCTCTGCGGCGGCGCTGATGCTGTCCCCTCCAATCTGGCCATGGCTCTGCTGGCGCTGCTGTGCGCCTGCGGCGGCTATGCCTGCTGCGCACGGGCGGGGCTCTCCCCTGCCGCCGCATCCTGTCTGACGCTGTTTATCAGTCTGGGGTCCAACGCTTTCTGGCTTTCCACCAGCGGCGGCGTCTGGTTCACCGCCCAGATCCTGGGGCTTGCGCTGGCCCTGTGGGGCCTGTTCTTTGCCCAGAGGTCCACCCCCTTGTCCACAGCGCTCGCTTCGCTCTGCATGGCCCTGGCGGTGGGCTGCCGCCCCTTTTACGCCGTGTTGCTGGCGGTCTGGCTGGCCCGGCTGGTCTGGATTTCCCGTAAGGACCTTTCCGGGAAAAGGCTCCTGGCTGCCCTGCTGCCTGCGGGGTTGGCAGCCGCCGGCATGATGAGCTACAATCTGGCTCGCTTCGGCAACCCGCTGGAATTCGGGCACAACTATCTGCCGGAATTCACCCGTGCGGCGGACGGACAATTTTCTCTAGCCTATCTGGCAGAGAACCTGAGGAATCTGCTGCGCCCCGTCACGCTGGACAGTGCCCTGCAGCTGCATTTTGCGGTATTCAACGGCTTTCTCTTCTTCGTGGCCAATCCCCTGTTTCTGCTGTGGATTCTGCGGGGAGCATCCGTTCTTTGCCGCCGGGAACCGCAGACCCACACGCTGCCGCTGCCTGCCCGCGGATGGTTCCTCCTGGTGGTCTGCCTGCTTCTGACGGCGCTGACCTGCATGCACCGCACCCTGGGCGGCTGGCAGTTCGGTGCCCGCTATCTGGTGGACCTGTTTCCCTGGGTGCTTCTGTGGTTTCTTTCCCGGCCTCAGTGGCAGCCCCGTACCGGGGCCTGGACGCTGTGCGGCGCCGCGATCCTGTTCAACCTGTACGGTGCCGTCTACATGCTGCAGACATAAAAAACCGCCCCGGCAGCTGCCTGCCGGGGCGGTTCTTGGTTTTGATGCGGGATCGATTACTGATCCTGCTTGTCGTTATCCTCAGGAGCTTCCTCCTCGGTGCCTTCCAGCTCGATGTCAAAGGCGGCACCACAGTTGGGGCAGACCAGCTCGGACTCCTGGTCCAGCAGCGTCTCCTCATCCACAGTGGAAACAGCGCCGCAGTTGGGGCAGGTCACCTCATAGAGGTCCTCGCTGTCCTCGTCATCCTCCTCGTCCTCGTCGTCGCCGTACAGGTCGGCCACCACGTCGTCGAGATCCTGATCGAGGGTTTCCAGCTCATCGTAGACCTGATCCAGCGCGTTGTCGTGCTCGGTCACGGTGGCGGCCATCTCCTCCAGCAGGTCCATCATCGCTGCAATGACCTTGCCATTCTTGGAAGCGGGGTCAAACTCCATACCGGTCATCAGGCCGCGGATGTAGGCGGCCTTTGCATTCAGATCCATAGCCATACTGCATTTCCTCCGTTTGGTTGTGTCAAAAAAAGCCGGGCGCGGCGGTATGCCTTGCCCGGCAGAAAAATCAGTTGACGCGCTCCATATACTCGCCGGTGCGGGTATCAATGCGGACCTTGTCGCCCTCGTTGATGAACAGCGGCACACGGATCTCGGCGCCGGTCTCCACGGTGGCGGGCTTCAGGGTGTTGGTGGCAGTGTTGCCCTTGATGCCCGGCTCGGTGGCAGTGATCTCCAGCTCCACGAAGTTGGGGATTTCCACACTGAAAACCTTGCCCTTGTAGCTCAGCAGCTTGCAGGTGTCATTCTCCTTGCAGAACTTGAAGTTATCGGGCACATCAGAGGCGCTGACGGGGATGTCATCGTAGGTCTCAACGTCCATGAAGTGGTACAGGCCGCCGTCCTCGTAGGAGTAGGTGACCTCTTTGCGCTCGATAAACGCCTGCGGGAACTTGGCGGTGGGGTTGTAGCTGGTCTCAACCACAGAACCGGTGATGACATTCTTGGTCTTGGTGCGCACGAATGCGGCGCCCTTGCCGGGCTTGACGTGCTGGAACTCAACGACCTGAAGGACCTGGCCGTCCTGTTCAAAGGTGACGCCGTTGCGGAATTCGCCTGCAGAAATCATATAAAAATTCCTCCAATAATAGAATGGTACTACATAGCTGTATCTATTTTACAGGATACTGCGTGTTTTTGCAAGACCCGTACTGCTTTTTTTGGGGCCTTTTCACGATTTTTTTCCGTTGCCGCCCTCACAGCGCGGCATAGACCTGGGACAGGGTCCGGGCATCCTCCGCCTGGGTGCCTGCCGATTCGCAGATGATGGTCGGCGCCAGGCCGCGGGCTTTCAGCAGTGCCAGCAGCGGCGCATGGGGCGGACCGAACTCGGTATCGGTAAAGGTCAGATGGCACTTTTCGCCGCCCTTTGTATAGGCAATGCGGGAAAAATGGGCGTGAAAATGCGCGGCCCGCTCAGGTCCCAGGACCTGCAGTTTATCCAGCAGAGCCGCATAATCCTCTTGCGCCGTAGGCTCGGCGAACTGAACGCCCTGGCTGCGGGCATACAGGTGTCCGAAGTCGATGCAGGGGGTGATGCGTTCATCCACCTGGCACAGCGCCAGCACCTCGTCCAGCGTGCCCAGCTGGTTGACCTTGCCCATGGTTTCGGGGCAGAGGATACAATCCTCGTACCCGGCTTCATCGCAGGCTTTCACCGCCCGGTGCATGGTGTCCAGCGCCTTTTCCAGTGCTTCCTCACGGCTCTGCTTGCCGCAGGAACCCGTATGGAAGATCACCCGCCGGCCGCCCAGGGCTTTGACGAGGGCGCAGCTTTGCAGCAGATAGTCGATGCTGTGCAGCCGCTTTTCCTCTTCCAGGCTGGACATGCTGATATAATAGGGCGCGTGCACCGACAGGGCGATGTTCCGCGCCGCACAGGCTTTTCCCAGCGCTTCCGCCTTGTCCAGCGCCAGCCGCACGCCGCGGCCGCACTGATACTCGAAAGCCGTCAGCCCGAAACCCGCCGTGTAGGACGCGATGCCCTGGGGATCAAAGGTCTTGCCGGGATAGCTGTCCGACAGGCCAGCCGAGCCAAAACGCGGTGTCTCACTCATAGAGTTTTCCCCCTTTTTCAAAATAGCGGTTGACCCAATGAGGTTCAAACTTACGCTTGAACTTTACGCTGCGGGCCTTGTCGTGGGGGGTGCGGGGCAGCAGGAACAGACAGGGAATACCATACAGCCCGGCTGCCATCCGGTCTGCAAAGATCTGGTCCCCCACCATCGCCATCTGGGACTTGGTCACCCCCAGCCGGCGGCGGGCTACCATCAACCCCAGGGGCAGCGGCTTGCAGGCCAGGGACACCCAGTCCAGACCGATGCGTTCGGCAAAAGGACGCACCCGCTTGGCCGTATTGTTGGAAACGATGGTCAGGCTGATGCCCGCCGCCCGCATCTGCTGCAGCCAGGCTTTTACGCTGTCGTCCAGCTCCTGGCTGCCGTCGCCGGTCAGCGTATTGTCAACGTCCAGCACCAGCGCTTTGATGCCGTGCCGGGCCAGAAACTCCGGGTGGATGGCTTCCACATTGCGAAAGATATATTCCGGGGTCAGGATCATGGTACCGCTCCTTATACAAAAAGTGCAGACCCGCGCAAAACGCGGGCCTGCACAGTCGTTCTTTGTAAGCTAGCTTACTTAAACTTGCGCTTGCGGGCAGCCTCGGACTTCTTCTTACGGCGCACGGACGGCTTCTCATAAGCCTCACGCTTGCGCACCTCGGCCAACACGCCGCTGCGGGCGGTGCTGCGCTTGAAACGGCGCAGAGCGCTCTCGAGGGACTCGCCCTCTTTGACACGGATCTCCGACATCTTCTTCCCTCCCTTGACCTGAGACAGGAGTTTGCCGGTCAAATACAATTAACCAGTAAACAAGATTATACTATACTCACCCCTTGGATGTCAACTGGGAAATGGGGTATACCACGTCGAATTTTTAATTTTTTAACATTTTTTCCGCTTTTCCACGCGGCAGCTTCAGCATACCGCATGCCAGAACCACAGCGCCCCGTAAATCACCGGCTGGTGCAGCATATAAACAAGCAGCGTATGCCGTCCGATGCACGCCAGCGGACGCAGTGCGGCCGGAGCCCGCCCCGCTCGGGGCCGCCACAACCGGGCCAGAAACAACCCGCACCAGAACAGAAACAGCCAGGGAATCAAGGGGAAATAATCCGCCGAGGAGAAGACCGTCAGGTCCGGCAGCCCCAGCCAGAACAGATTGGGGCGGTACCAGGCGGCGGGCAGCGCGCACAGATGCAGCGATTCAAAACCGAGATACCCGTTGGGCACCTGATTGGTCAGCGCAAACAGCACGGCGCAGACGGCCAGCCCTGCCCCCGCCGGACATTTTTCCAGCAGCGGGCGGAACAGGCAGCTCAGCAGCACAGCGGCCGCATTGAGGTGCAGCACCCCGAACCAGATGGACTCCGCGGGCATGAATCCCACCGTGACCGCCGTAAGGACCACCGCACATCCGGCCACCAGCAGACCGTTTTTCAGCGGACGGCAGGCCAACGTAAAGCTGTACCCCGACAGCAGAAGGAAACTCCAGCAGATATATTGCTGCCACACATGGCATCCCGGTGACCAGATATCGTACCAGCCGCCTGTGTGCCCAAACACATACACCCAGTCGTACAGCGCATGATAGGCCAGCATGTTCAGAAGGGCCGCACCGCGCAGCACATCCAGCAGCCAAAGACGTTTTTCGGTCATGCTCCCCTGACCTTTCCGAAATTTTACAGTTTATTCATTGTAGCACAGGACACGCCAGGTTGCAATCCCGCCCGTTTTGCGGTAGAATTTATTATGGATTATAAGGATTGGGGAGAAAATACATGAGCAAGATTCGTCTGGTTGCCCTGGATTTGGACGGAACGGTTTTCAACGATCAAAAACAGATCAGCCCGCGCACGCTGGCCGCGATCCAGGCTGCCCTGCAGAAGGGGGTGGCGGTTCTGCCCGCTACCGGGCGCACGGTAACCGGTGTGCCGAAACAGTTTCTGGATATTCCCGGCGTACGGTATGCCCTGACTTCCAATGGCGCGTCGGTGGTGGACCTGCAGACCGGAGAAAAACTGGTGAGCATGACCTTTGAGGCAAGCCAGGCTGCGCACGCCTTTGATGTGCTGGAACCCTTCGGCGGAATGCTGAGTATCTTCATCAACGGGCAGAGCTACACCACGGCGGAAAACGCCCGCAACAGCATGGAGATGGTTCCGGAGAATCTGCGGGAGTATTTCCGCACCACCCGCAATGAAGTGCCCGACATGCACCGCATGATGAAGGAGCACCCCCACGAAATCGAAAAGTTCAGCATCCTGTACCCCACCGAGGATCTGCGGGACCGAGCCTGGAAAGCGGTGGCCGCCGGCTGCCCCGAACTGGAGATCACCTCCAGCGTGGAGCGCAACATGGAGCTCAACGCCCCCGGCGTGAGCAAGGGACCCGGTTTGATGGCACTGGCCGAACGGCTGGGGCTGGCCCGCGGCGAAGTGATGGCGGTGGGTGACTCCGGCAACGACCGCACAATGGTAGCGCTGGCCGGCCTGGGGGTCGCCATGGGCAACGCCACCGAGGAGATCAAACAGGTTGCCGACGTGGTCACGGCCGATAACAACCATGACGGCGTGGCAGAGGCGATTGAAAAATACGTATTGTAATATTAAAAATAAATAGTACAAGAGGTATATGTGATGAAAAATGTATTGGTAGGCCAATCCGGCGGGCCGACTGCCGTAATCAACTCCAGCCTGGCAGGCGTCTATGAGACCGCCAAGGCATGCGGTGCCCCCCATGTGTACGGAATGCAGTACGGCATCGAAGGGGTTCTGGAAGGCAAGATCGTGGACCTGGACACCGTTTTTTCCGACAAAATGGACATTGAGCTGCTCAAGCGCACGCCGTCCAGCTTCCTGGGCAGCTGCCGCCACAAGCTGCCCGATGCTTCGGTGGATGATCGCCCCTATCGCAAACTGTTCGAACTCTTTGCCCAGTATGACATCGGTGCCGTTTTCTACATCGGCGGCAACGATTCGATGGACACCATCTCCAAGCTGTCGGCTTACGGCAAGACCCTGAACAGCGAAATCCGCTTCATCGGTGTGCCCAAGACCATTGACAATGACCTGATGCTCACCGACCACACCCCCGGCTACGGCAGCGCCGCCAAATATATCGCCACCATCCTGAAGGAGGTCATCTGCGATTCCAGCGTCTACAATCTCCGCAGCGTCACCGTTGCCGAGATCATGGGCCGTCACACCGGCTGGCTCGCCGCTGCCGCCAGTCTGGCGGCAGGCCCCGACTGCACCGGGCCTGACCTGATTCTGTTGCCGGAACGGGCTTTTGACGAGGAAGCCTTCCTGGCCCGCGTGGCGGAGCTGGAGAAAGAGCGCCACAACGTCATCATCGCCGTCAGCGAAGGCGTCAAGAACACCGAAGGTGTATTCCTTTGCGATCTGGTCTCCACCGCCGGGCAGCTGGATGCCTTCGGTCACAAGGCGATCCTCAGCGGCACCAGCCGTTACCTGGCAGAGCTGATCCGGGTGCGTCTGGGCTGCAAGACCCGCGCCATCGAGTTCTCCACCCTGCAGCGCTGCGCCAGCCACCTGGCCAGCCGCACCGATATCACCGAGGCTTATCAGGTCGGCGGCGCCGCCGTGGAAGCCGCCATGCGCGGGGAGACCGCAGAAATGTGTGCCATCAGGCGCCTGAGCGACCAGCCCTACCGCATCAAGACCGAGATGGTGGATGTGACCCAGGTCGCCAACTTTGAAAAGAAAGTTCCCGATGAATGGATCACGGCAGACGGCATGCACGTCAACGAAAACTTTGAGCGCTATGCCCGTCCGCTGATTCAGGCTGAACTGACCCCCATCTATATCAACGGTGTGCCCCGCCACATCCATCTGGACTGAGCACATTTTTGTGCACTTTGCCACGCCTTGCGCAATTTTCGCAATGCAATACCATCTACTTTGCTATTCTTGCGGGCGTTTTTGTTCCACGATACGGAATGTCTTATTTCGGGTCCTGCATCGAGCCTTTCATGCGTTCCGTATCGCGGAACGCATTTTGGGCTAAGAGTGGTCCTTTTTTCGGCAACTCCTGCAATAGAAAATCCAAGTGCCGCATGGTACACTGAATATATCAGATTCAGTGCGCCGTGCGGCACTTTTTGCGTGCACAAGGCGTGTGGTATGCAGGAGGCAAACTATGGCAAAAAATGCGATTGTGGGTCAGTCCGGCGGCCCCACCTCGGTGATCAACGCCAGCCTGGCCGGCGTGTACGAAAGCTGCAAGAGCCGCGGCGCCGGTAAGGTATATGGTATGCTCCACGGTGTGGCCGGTTTGCTGGAGCGGCGTGTCTGCGTGCTGGACGACAAACTCCATGGCGCGCTGGACATCGAACTGCTCAAGCGCACCCCCTCCAGCTATCTGGGCAGCTGCCGCTACAAACTGCCGGACTGGCATACCGCCGAGGGCGAAGTGGTCTATCAGAAGCTGTTCGCCATCCTGCAGGAACTGGACATCGGGTATTTCTTCTACATCGGCGGCAATGACTCCATGGACACCATCGGGAAGCTGGCGGACTACGGCGCCCGCATCGGCAGCGAGATCCGCTTCATGGGTGTACCCAAAACTATCGACAACGACCTGATGGTCACCGACCACACCCCCGGTTACGGCAGCGCCGCCAAGTACATCGGCGTTGTGATGAAAGAGATCATCCGGGACGCCACCGTTTACGGCACCAAGTATGTGACCATCGTGGAGATCATGGGCCGCAATGCCGGCTGGCTGACCGCCGCCGCGGCACTGGCCAAGGCCGAAGATTGCGAGGGTGTGGACATGATCTGTCTGCCCGAAGTTCCCTTTAACGTAGACCACTTTGTGGAAAAGGTGGAGCGGATGCAGAAGACCAAGCCCTCCATCGTCATTGCGGTTTCCGAGGGCGTCAAGCTGGAGGATGGCCGCTATGTCTGCGAACTGGCCGATGATGTCCATGCCGTGGACGCCTTCGGTCACAAGGCCCTGACCGGCACGGCCCGTTTCCTGGCCAACACCGTGGCACGCCGTCTGGATACCAAGACCCGCTGCATCGAGCTTTCCACCCTGCAGCGCTGCGCCGGTCACCTGACCAGCCGCACCGACATCACCGAAGCCTATCAGGTCGGCGGTGCCGCTGCCAAAGCCGCCTTTGAGGGCCATACCGGCGAGATGGTGGCACTGGACCGCATCTCCAACGCGCCGTACCAGTGCGGTACCAGCCTGCACCCCATCGCAGAAGTGGCCAACCTCGAGAAGAAAGTCCCGCTGGAATGGGTCAACGCCGATCATACCGCCATGACTCAGGACTTCATCGATTATGCTATGCCGTTGATCCAGGCCGAACTGACCCCCATCTATGTAGAAGGCCTGCCTCATCATATTTACCTCCCAGAAGCCTGAGTAACGCCAGGCAACAAAAGAGACCCCCGCAGGGCTTGAACTCCCCTGCGAGGGTCTTTTTTGTTATCCCTTAATAGAAGCCGAAACTGGGCAGACATTCCAGTGCTTCGGCCCACCAGGCGGGAATCGGCAGGCCGGACAACGCCGGATAGTAGCAAACGAACAGAACCAGCGAGGCCACACACAGCCCCACACCGATGCGCCGGGCCAACTCCTCCCTGCGGATGTGCGAGAGCACCAGCGCAATGGCCGCCAGGCAGAACATGGAACTGGGGAAATAGTGGTACAGGAAGGTGCACCGGGTCACGAGCATCCAGGGAATCAGCTGGGTGCCGTAGAGGATCAGCACGCCGGCACCGGCGCGGCTGCCCCGGTTGCTGACCTGGTGCCACAGCAGCGCCACCAGACTGCCGAGGCCCGCCAGCCAGATGACCGGGCCGCCCAATCCTGCGATACTGGCTTTGAGCCCCTCGGCCAGATGGGTATTCTGGTAGTACCAGACCGGGCGCAGGCCCAGCAGCCAGGTATACCAGCGGCTCTCAAACGGATGGGTGGCTTCCAGATTGGCGTGGTACTCGTACATCGAGACCTGGCACTGCCACCAGTCGGCGAGATTGAAGCTGGCATCCCGCCACCAGTACGGCAGATAGGACGCAATATAAATGCACAACGGCAGCAGCACATAGAACAGCACCCCGCCCGCCGCTGCCATGCGGAATTCCCGCCAGAAGCCGGGCTGTTTCTGGCGCCAGCGGGCATACAGTACGCCCAGATAGAGAACCGCCAGCCCCGCACCGGCGTAAATACCGGTCCATTTGGCCGCGCATCCCAGCCCGAACGCCACACCGCCCAGGGCCATGGGCAACAGCGAACCGCCCACCCCCTTTTGCAGCACGCTCTGGCAATACCACAGCATGAAGTAAGCACCCAGCAGAATAAAGAAGGTACCGTAAATATCGATCGTCGCGATGCGGCTCTGCACAAACCGCATGAAGTCGAGGGACAGCAGCACACCTGCCAGCGCACCGATCCAGCGTTTGCGGGTCAGGCGGCGTACAAAACACCAGGCCAGCGGCACCAGCAGCACGCCGAACAGCGTGCCCGAAAAACGCCAGCCGAAACCGGTCATACCGAAGAGCGCAATCCCGATCATGATCAGGTCTTTGCCCAGCGGCGGATGGGTCGTTTCGTACACCGGCATCTTATGCAGCTGCTCATAGCCGGTGCGGCCGTGGTAGATCTCGTCGAAATACATGCTGTTGAGCTGGCTGATGGCGTCCGGCACCTGGGTCTGTTCGTCGAACAAAGCCCCACCGCCGGTGACCGGCACCAGGTTGCCGTCCCCGTCCCGGAAGGCCAACTCAAACATCTGAGCGTTCTCTATCGTGACGGTCAGCGTCTGCCCGGCTGAGACCGGCAAGCGATTTTCGCTCCAGCTGAAACAGGTGCTGTAGCCCAGTTCCTGTTCCAGCAGCACATTCCCCTGGCCATCGCTCACGGTCAGGCTGCCGCCAAAGGAAACACCCGGATAGACCCACAGATCCACCGCGGTGTTCTCCACCGTAACGGTCTCGGAGAGCACCGTGTCGGTGGCGTCCAGCGGGTTCTGGGGAGCGGTGGTATCGCCGAGATAACCGAAGCTCACCACCGCTGTGGCCAGCGTAAGGCCCAGCATTGCCAGGCCCTCCCACCGCAGCCAGCGGGGCTGCGCTGTCGGGATGAGGTCCTCGGGCAGGGCACGTTCCGGCAAGGCCAGCCCATGACCATGCAGGGCAATGTCCCACACAGCAAACAGCAGCAGCACAAAGCAGACGGTTTCCGCCAGGCCAGCCAGCACCGCCACCGTGGAACTGGTGGCACTGCTCAGCCATTCATCCTCGGTACCGGCCAGGGAATACACGGTCGCCAGGTTGATGAATCCGGTCAGCGACAGGCCAAAGCCTGCCGCGTAAAGCCGGATGTCATCCCAGCGGGCCGCCGCCAGCAGGGCCAGCAGCACCCCGGGCACCATATACCGTTCGTGCATGCAGTGGCCGAAGGTGAACACGCCCAGCCCATAATAAGCCGCCAGCAGCAGCGGCGAAAAATGGCCGCCGCGCACACTGCGCACCGCAAAGAACACCAGTCCGCCCGTGACCGCCAGAATCAGGAACCAGCCCAGGGTGTGCCAGGTGATTCCCAACGGTGCAAGGTCTTCCAGCGGTTTCCAGTTGCCCCCCAGCGCCGCAAGCCAGTTGAACGCATTGATGGAAGCATAGGGATAGCCGGACATGGTGCCCACATATTTTTCCAGCAAAGAGGGAACCAGCGCCTTTATACCGTAAAACGGAATGCCCGCCACCAGCGGAGGCACCAGCGCCACCGCGGCGCCGCCGAAGCAACGCCCAAAGGCACGGAAGCGGTTTTCCTCCTGTACGATGGCGGCCAGAAAACAGGCGGCCAGCACCGGGCCAAACAGCAGCGCCTGGGGTTTGATGGCCAGCGCCACCCCATACCAGAACGCCGCGGGCAGATAGCTCCGCCGTTCCAGCAGCCAGAAGCAGCCCAGCAGCGGCAGGGCGAACGCGCCGTCGATCTGTTTCCAGATGCCGGTATCAAACAGCATCAGCGGGTTGAAGGCGGTGAAAGCGGCCAGCAGCAGCGGAATGCGGCTGCCAGGGCGCAGGTCCACCCCCACATGCCAGACCAGCCATGCCGCCCCGCAATCGCAGAGGCTGGGCACAAACGCCAGCAGCAGATAGGTCAGCGGCGACTCGTACGGGATGGAAAACACCCCGCGAATCAGTCCCACCAGCCCCAGCACAAAAAGGTAGCCGGGTGGGTAGTCGGCAAAATAGCCCTCGCTGTAAAAGGCCGCCGGGCCCTGGGCAGCCAGCTTGTCCCCCCAGGCCACAAAGCAGCTCATGTCATAGGGGTACCCCTCGGTCACCAGGGCCAGCACCAGCCGCAGCAGCAGCGCAGTGCCCAGGATCATCCAAAGTGCCCGGGGTGTCGATTGTCGTTTCTGTGTCATCATTTGTCTCAAAAAAGCGGGGCAGGCCCGCGTGCTTCCGCCGTCTTACCCACAGGCGGGCACGCAGGCATGCCCCTGCGTTGTCTTTTTACAGTTTCGCGATCTTGGGGCCCTGGGCGGTGTCGGTCACGCTCCAGCCCATCTCGGTGAGCTGTGCACGGATGGCATCCGCTTTGGCCCAGTCCTTGGCTTTCTTGGCAGCGGCACGCTCCTGTACAAGCGCGGTCACCTCGGCCGGGACTTCATCCTTTTTGCGGTTGTAGAGCAGACCCAGCACGCCGGTCAGCTCGTCAAAGGTCTTGGCGGCCAGTTCCAGCGTCGCTTTGTCGGAGGCATCGGACAGCGTGTTGATGTCCTTGACAAAATCAAACACCGCCGCCAGGGCATCGGGGGTATTCAGGTCATCGTCCATCGCGGTCTTGAACTTGGTACGCGCTTCCTCGCACTTGGCAGCCAGCGCCGTGTCGGTGCCGTGGGCATGCTCGATGGCAAAGTCCAGGTTGTCGCGGCAGGTGTACAGGCGCTCCAGGCTGTTCTTGCAGCTCTCGATGAGGTCCACCGTATAGTTCAGCGGCATGCGGTAACCCGCCGTCAGCATGAAGTAACGGATGGGCTCATAGCCGTACTTTTCGGCAATTTCCCGCACCGTGAAAAAGTTGCCCGCGCTCTTGGACATCTTCTCGTTGTTGATGTTCAAAAATCCGTTGTGCATCCAGTACCGGCTGAAGGTGCAGCCGTTGGCGCACTCACTCTGGGCGATCTCGTTCTCATGATGGGGGAAGATCAGGTCCTGACCGCCGGCATGCAGATCGATGGTCTTGCCCAAATGCTTGCGGGCCATGGCGCTGCACTCGATATGCCAGCCCGGACGGCCGTGGCCCCAGGGGCTCTCCCAGTAGGGTTCGCCGGGCTTGGCCGCTTTCCAGACCGCAAAATCCGCAGGGTCCTCCTTCAGATCATCATCCATCTGGCTGCGCAGCGTGCGGTTGCCGCTCTCCAGATCGTCGAGATTCAGGTGGCTCAGCTTGCCGTAGCCATCATCGGACTTGACGCGGAAATACACGTCGCCGTTGCGGGCCACATAGGCGTGGCCGGAATCCACCAGATCCTTGACGATCTTGATGATCTCGCCGATATGCTCGGTGGCGCGGGGACGCACGGTGGGTTCCTCCACGTTCAGCCCCTGGGAGTCCTTGATGTACTCCGCCTCAAACTTGCGGGCTACCTCCTGCATCGAGATGCCCTCCTGCTGACCTTTCTGGATCAGCTTGTCGTCAATATCGGTGATGTTGGAAACATAGTAGACCTTATTGCCGCAGTATTCGAGATACCGGCGCAGGGTGTCGAACACGATCATCGGGCGTGCATTGCCGATGTGGATATAGTTATAGACCGTCGGGCCGCAGACATAGATGCGGTATTCGCCCGCTTTCTGCGGAACGAATTCCTCCTTCTGGCGGGTCATGGTGTTAAAAATCTGCATGGTGGCACAATCCTTTCCCAATTCAATGGTCTCCGATGGTTACTATTATAGCCGCCGCAGGGCGCCGTTGCAAGCCTTCAGCCGTTATTTGCAAACTCCGTTTCCAGCTGATCCCACACCGCGCTGAAATTGTAGGGGAACTGGGCATCCTCCTCGGCCAGCCAGCGGCGGTAGGTGTCCAGCTCCTCCATGGTGGGCGCCTTGATGCGGCGGTAGGCCGTGATGGCATAGCCGTTGCCCATATCAAAGGTAGCGGCCACCTCGAAAGGCTGATATTTTTCCTGGTTTTCCAGGAAGGCATTGTTGATCTTCTCGGTATGGTTGCTGGGATCAAAGGGCGTGCAGGTGAGCACCGCCTGGGCTGTGAACAGCTCCTTGGGGAAAGCGTCGTTGCCGGGGTTCACCGCACCGTAGGCCAGAATCGTGCGGATGCTCTCATCCGGCAGGGCGGCCGCGCGGAACACGTCGGCACTGTACACGACCCCGTGACAGATCATATAGGCGGAATTTTCCCCGCTGCAGTTTTCCCGCAGCCAGTCATTGACCTGTCCGATCCCCTCCATATCCTCCCGGACATTGTCCATATAGAAGTACAGGCCACTGTACACCTCGGTGGGGAAAAACAGCGGCGGCAACAGCTGGCTGCAGGCTCCAAAATTGAGCACGCACATGCCCCCCAGCACCGCAGTCGGTACGGCCCGCAGCAGCCGGTGCGGCAGATTGGTCACACCCAGCGCACAGAGGAAAAATCCCAGCAGATAGAACGGTGCGACGGCCAATGACTGGTGGTCATCCATGTTCTGCACCCGGGTCACCAGCAGTACCGTCACGACCGCGCCCGCGATAGACAATACAGAAAGGAATCTCGTCTTGCTTTTATACAGTCCGTACAGTACGCCGATCACCAGTACCACCAGCAGAAAGTACCCGAGATAGACCCGCTGATTGCCCAGTTCCGACAGGAATCCGCCGGTTTGATAGGTGGCATACCGATCGCTGTAATCGGCCCGGACAATGCGCCAGAACATGGGGGCCAGCGGCAGTCCCACGCAGAGGACGGACACAATGGCAAACTGCACGAACCGCACCAGGGCTCCCCTGTTGCGGTCGCGCAGCGCCCGCGCGAGAACACGAATTCCGTAAAACAGAAAGATCGTGACCACCGTGAACATATAGCTGCGGCGGGTCAGAATCAGCAGACCGGTAAAGGTCGTCAGGCAGACAAGCCGTGCCGGGGCCGGGGCATCGAAGTCGTACCCGGTGAGCAGCGCCATGAGCATGAAGGCGAAGGCCACTCCCAACAGGTCCGGCATGCCGCGATAGAGTGCCACATGCAGCAGCGGCATCAACAGCACAAAGGCCATGCCCAGCGCCGTGAAAAGACGCGGTGCCCGGGGTGCCAGCTGACGGCGCAGCACCCCCAGCAACACCAGGGCACTGAAATAGACCAGCGATGGGATCAGCAGCCCGCAGAGGATGGCAAAGGTATTGGCGGTGCGCGCCGTGAACATGAAGAAGGGTTCCAGCAGGATATTGATGACAAAAGGTGCATAGTCGTTGAACCAGGTCTTATAAATGGTAGACCCGACGCCCATGAACACACCGTCGGCAAAGTTGGATTCCAGACGCACCTGCAAGTTATAGTAGGTGGCGTTGTCCCAAAGGTACAGGCTCTGGCGTCCCACCATGGCGTGCAGGTAGAATGCCGCGCTGAGCACGCAGCAGATTACCAGCACTGCCCCGTCGAACCGGGTCAGGCGCATTCCCACCGCGCGCAAGGCGCGGCGATAGAGACAGAACGTTCCCAGCACGGCGGTACAGCAGAGCAGCAACAGCCAGACATCCACCGGGTGGCGGCCGCTGCCCAGACTATCCACCGATTGCAGCACCGGCACCAAACGCGCCGCCGTGCTGAAGAGAAATTTTACGGCAAAAAGACACAGCAAAGCCAGAACGGCCCGTTCCAGGCGGGTCATTCTGGCAAAATACTGCTGTACTTTTGCACGGGGTGTAGAATTCGGCAAAGCAGTAATCCCCCGTTTATTATTTGGCCTGCAGGAAGCAGGCGCGGTTCTGCCACAGGTAGATGCCGCCGGAAAGCACCGTAGCGGCTGCTACCAGCCAGCACAGCACCTGGGTGATGATGCCCACGGCCATTACGTCGGTGGGGCCGCCCAGCGCCGCGGCAAAATAGTAGAACAGAATGGTAAGCATCTGGAGCACCGTCTTGACCTTGCCCCACATATTGGCCGCAATGACCGTGCCGGACTCGGCGGCGATCATCCGCACGCCGGCCACCGCGAATTCCCGGAACAGGATGACTGCCAGCACCACCGGGGAGCAGATTCCATCCACCACCATGTACACGAACGCCGCCGTGGTCAGACATTTGTCGGCCAAAGGGTCCATAAACTTCCCGAAATCGGTGACCAGATGATATTTACGGGCCAGGTAGCCGTCCAGGAAGTCGGTGATGCTGGCCACGGCGAACACAATGCCCGCCACCAGCATGAACGTGCTGTTATATTCCGCCGTGCCGTAGTTGCTGAACGCGGCAAATACCATAAACACAGGTACCAGGATCACACGCAGAAGCGTCAGTTTATTGGGCAGATTCATGACTCAATCCTCCAGTTTTTCTTCCGCATAGCCGTAGAGGTCATAGGTGTCGGCGTCGGTGATGGTCACGTTATAGAAAGCGCCGGTCTCCAGCGGGGTGTCCGCCGGGGTCAGCACATTGCCGTCGATTTCAGGACAATCGGCCTTGGAGCGCAGCAGATACATGCCGGTCTCTTCATCCACACCGTCGCAGATACATTCCAGCGTCTGGCCCACCTTTTCCTTTTCCCGGTCGGCGCTGACTTCTGCCTGCAGTTCCATGATGTGGTCCGCACGGCGCTGTTTGGTTTCCTCATCCAGCTGGCCATCCATTCTGGCGGCCACGGTGTTTTCCTCGGCGGAGTAGGCAAAACAGCCCAGGCGGTCAAACCGCATCGCCTTGACGAAGTCGCACAGTTCGGCGTACTGTTCCTCGGTCTCCCCGGGGAAGCCCGCAATGAGGGTGGTGCGCAGGGTAATACCGGGAATGGCCGCCCGCAGCCGGTTGACCGCATCCTCGATGTCGGCACGGCCGCCGCGGCGGTTCATGGCTTTCAGCACCGCGTCGTCACAGTGCTGGATGGGCAAGTCCAGGTAGGGCACTACCTTGGTGTTGCGCACCATCGCCGCAATGAATCCGTCGCTGATGCGTTCGGGGTAGGCATAAAGAATCCGAATCCAGCGGATGCCGTCAATCTCCTGCAGGCGGTCCAGCAATTCACAGACCGCGCCGGGCTTGCCCCAGTCCTCGCCGTAGGCGGTGGGGTCCTGGGCCACCAGGATCAGCTCCCGGACGCCCTCCCCTGCCAGCCAGCGGGCTTCGGCCACGCAGTCCTCGATGGAACGGCTGCGCAGCGGGCCGCGGATCAGCGGAATGGCACAGTAGTGGCAGCGGTTGTTGCAGCCCTCGGCGATTTTCAGGTAGGCATAGTGCCGCGGCGTGGAAATCACCCGGGCACCGCCCAGGGGCATATCACTCTTGGGGCCGTAGCTTTCCACCTGACCGGCCCCGGCGGCACAGACCCGGGCCACAATGGCCGGCAGCGCCGCGTTGGAACCGATGCCCACCACAGCGTCCACCTCGGGGATCTCCTGCACGATCTGCTGCTTGTAGCGTTCGGCCAGGCAGCCGGTGACAATGACCTTGAGATCGGGGTTCTGCTGCTTGTACTGGCAGGCCATGAGGATGTTCTCGATGGCTTCGGCCTTGGCGGACTCGATGAAACCGCAGGTGTTGACGATGATGACGTCGGCTTCGGCCGGATCGGCCACCGTGGTGTGGCCCTCCTTGATCAGGGCGTGGCAGAAAACATCGGCATCCACCTGGTTTTTGGGACAGCCGAGAGAGATGATGGCAATATTCATAGGTACGTCCTTATGGTAATGATTGTAAGCGTCTGCCAGGCGGCAGACGTGTTCGGTTCAGTCTTCATCCTCCGCCAGCACGGCGCGGATGATGGCATGGGAAAACCCTCTGCGGGCCAGGGCTGCCGCCACCTGGTCGCGCTTTCCGGCGGCCAGTTTGGCGGCGTACTGCCGCTCCACCAGGGCGCGGGCGGCGGCTTCCTCAGGGTCTTCCCCGTCCTCGCCGGTGTCGTACAGGGCTTCCACCGCTTGGGCAGCGGTGTCCCGGTCGATGCCCTTGGCCGCCAGGTCCCGCAGGATCTCCCGCCGGGACTTGCGCTTGCGCAGCAGCTCGGCGGCGCGGCGGCGGGCAAAGACCGCATCGTCCAAAAGCCCCAGTTCCCCGGCCCGGGCTACCGCATAGGCGGCACTGTGTTCATCGAATTTGCGGCAGAGTTTCTGGTAGAGTTCCCCCGCGGCGTGGTCCCGCAGCGACAGGTAGTCCATCGCCTTGTCCAGCGCACGGCGGGTATCGCTCTGCTTGCGCAGTTCCTCCACCTGCCAGGGTTCCAGGTCGTCGCCCTCGTGCAGGTTGGCCCCCGCAAAGGTATCTTCGTCTAGAGAAAAGACGAACTCGCCGTCCAGAAACAGGGCGAGCCGCCCTTTTTTGGTTTCCTTGATCTGGGTCAGGCGCGGCATTATTCGTCAACCATGATGTCCAGGTCCACGTCGCTGCCGGTGGTCTTGACGGCCGGCGCAGCTGCGGCCGGGCCCTCGCCGGGCGCTACGGGCTTGACCAGTTCACTGGGGTCCAGCGGCTTGACGGTGCCCTTCTTGCCGGCGGCCAGCAGGCGGTCGGCGTTGGCACGGACGATCTTCTCGATTTCGTCAGCCACTTCCGGGTGTTCTTTCAGGAACTGCTTGGCATTGTCACGGCCCTGGCCCAGGCGCATCTCACCGTAGTTGAACCAGGCGCCGCTCTTCTGGACGATCCCCAGTTTGACACCAAGGTCCAGAATCTCGCCAATCTTGGAGATGCCCTCGCCGAACATGATGTCGAACTCCGCCTCACGGAACGGCGGTGCCACCTTGTTCTTGACGATCTTGGCACGGGTACGGTTGCCGATGAATGCACCGGTGGAGTCCTTCAGGCCCTCGATGCGGCGCACGTCGATGCGCACGCTGGAATAATACTTCAGCGCGCGGCCGCCGGTGGTGACTTCGGGGTTGCCGTAGACGACGCCCACCTTCTCACGCAGCTGGTTGATGAAGATGCAGACGGTGTTGGTCTTGCCGATGACGCCGGTCAGCTTGCGCAGGGCCTGGCTCATCAGCCGGGCCTGCAGGCCCACGTGGCTGTCGCCCATCTCGCCCTCGATCTCGGCACGGGGCACCATGGCAGCCACCGAGTCCACAACCACGGCGTCGATGGCGCCGGAGCGCACCAGCGCTTCACAGATCTCCATGGCCTGCTCGCCGGTGTCCGGCTGGCTGACCAGCAGGCTGTCGATGTCCACCCCCAGGGCGCTGGCATAGGCAGGGTCCAGGGCGTGCTCGACGTCGATAAAGGCCACTTCGCCGCCCATCTTCTGGGCTTCGGCCAGCACCTGCAGGGCCAGCGTGGTTTTACCGGAAGATTCGGGGCCATATACCTCGATGATACGGCCACGGGGCAAACCGCCGATGCCCAGTGCCATATCCAGCCCCAGACTGCCGGTGGGGATCGCATCCACCTGCATGGTGACGTTGGCCCCCAGCTTCATGACGGCACCCTTGCCGAACTGTTTTTCGATCTGTGCCAGGGCGGTTTCCAGGGCGGCCTTCTTGTCGGTGGCCGGGCCGGCGCTCTTGGGCGTTGTATCTTTTTTAGCTGCCATCTTGCGTTTTCTCCTTTGTCTATTACAAATCGCTGTTATCCTTTGCGTTTACGTCTATTATATACGATTCGCAACAAGATTACAACCTTATGTTGTGCATCTGTCGTCCTATAAACGGGATTTTCAGCCACTTTTTTGCGGTTTCTGCAACACGATCACCCGGTCGTTGCCGCCGTAATCCTTGCGACAGCGGCCATTCTGCCAGCCATACTGCCGCCCCAGAGCCAACACACTGGCCGCCTGGGCGCAGCCGATCTCCAGCACCAGCCATCCGCCCGGGCGCAGCACCGCACCGTAGTGGGCACACAGCAGCCGGTAAAAATCCAGGCCGTCAGCACCGCCATCCAGCGCCAGGGAAGGTTCATGCGCCGTTTCCGGCATGAGGACCCGCATCTCCGCCGCGGTCAGATAGGGCGGATTGGAGATGATCAGGTCCACGCTTTCCGGCATCAGTACCCGGTACCAGCCAAAGACATCGGCCTGCACAGCCTGCACACCGGTGCCCGCCGTGTTGGCGGTCAGGTACGGCCAGGCGCTGTCGCTTTTTTCGACGCAGGTGACTTTGGCCTCGGGGTAGGCCCGAGCAATGCCCAGACCCAGACACCCGGTCCCGGCGCAGAGGTCCAGCACCACCGGCGCTGCCGCGCTCCGCAGCAGTTCGATGGCGGTCTCGCAGACTACCTCACTGTCCGCCCGGGGGCACAGCACCCCCGGCCCGACTTTGAGGGTGAAATCCAGAAAATCCCACTCTCCCAGCAGATATTGCAGCGGCTCCCGGTTGGCCCGCCGGGCCGCCAGCACATCCAGACGGGCCGTCTCGGCTTCGCTGGGGCCATTGTCCAGGCGCGGGTCCCGCCCCGTCACAAAGCGGTAGAGCTGGGCTACGTCAAACCGGGCATCCGGTACCCCGGCATCCCGCAGCCGGGCGCACAGGTCCTGAAATGCAGCATTCACCAGCGACCATCCTCCCGGTTCTCGGGCAGAACGGGGGTGACGGCGGCAATGGCGACCTCGATCATGGAATCATCGGGTTCAAAGGTCGTCAGCCGCTGCATCCAGAGCCCCGGCTGCGAAACGATGTGGGACAGTACGCTGTCCGAACGGCCGGCCCACTTGAGTACCTCGTAGGAGAGGCCCACCAGCAGCGGGAACATACACAGCTTGTACACCACCCGCAGGCCGGTGCTCGTCCAGGGCAGCACCGCATACAAAAAGATGCTGATGATAATGACCAGGATCATGAAACTGGTGCCACAGCGGGGATGGAACCGGCTTTGTTTGCGGATGTTCTCCACCGTCAGGGGCAGCCCGGCCTCATAACAGGCGATGGTCTTGTGTTCGGCGCCGTGGTACTCGAATACCCGGTGCAGTTCCTTGTAACGGGTACAGAGGAACATGTAGCCGAGGAAAATGGCCATCTTGAGCACACCTTCCAGAACGACCCGGGGCCAGCGGCCCATGGGCAGGGCCTGGGCAATCAGCCCGGTGAGGAAGGTGGGCAGAAAGGTGAACAGGAACAGTGCCAGCACCACGCCGGCAAAAGCCGCCAGTCCCATCATACCGTTCTGTACAGCGGGGCTCATATGGGCTTCCAGCCACTTGTCCAGTTTGGATTCCGCCGGTTCGGTCTCACCCTCCATGGCGATATCGGCGGCGTGCATCAGGTACTGATAACCCTTGTAAAGATTTTCCGCCATGTTGCAGACGCCGCGCACCAACGGCACCTTGTTGTACCAGTGTGTGCGCACCGTGTCATAGCTCAGGTCGATGGTGCCGTCGGGGCGGCGCACCGCGCAGCAGATCTTTTCCGGGCCGCGCATCATGATGCCCTCCATCAGGGCCTGCCCCCCGACGGAGGTGCGGAATTCCTTGGACATACCGTCTCCTTTGTTATAAAACATACTTCAGATCGTCTCGTGCAGATGCTCCTGCCCGGGGTGGTAGACCGGCAGCGTGATGCTGACCGTGGTCCCCTGCCCCAGGGTGGATTCGATGTCCACCTTGCCGCCCAGCGCCTGGACGATCTCATCCACCACCGCCAGGCCAATGCCCGACCCGCGCACCGAGTTTTTGGCTTTGAAAAACTTCTGTTTGACCTTGTCCAGGTCATCCGGTGCAATGCCGCGGCCCTGGTCCCGCACCGCCGCCGTCACGGTTTCCGGCGTGCGGGTGATTGTCAGGAAGATCGTTTCGCCGGCATCGGAATACTTGATGGCGTTGTCAAACACATTGACAAAGACCTGCCGCAGCCGGGCCGGGTCGGCCCAGACCGGGTAGGGCTCCGGCGGCTCTTCATAGACAAAATGCAGTCCCTCCTGCTGGATGCGGGGTTCCACAAACAATGCGGCATCGGTTGCTTCCGCCACCAGGTCCAGTACCTCGCAGTGGAGCTTGATACCGTTCTGCAGGCGGGAAAAATCCAGCAGCTCCTCCACCATGGTATACAGCCGGTCGGTCTCGGTGCCGATGATGGAAAGGCCCCGGCGATAATTTTCGTTGGTGGGGTCGTCAATGTTCTTGATGGTCTCCACCCATCCCTTGATGGAGGTCAGCGGCGTGCGCAGTTCGTGACTGACCGAGGAGATAAACTCGTTTTTCAAACGCTCGTTCTCGGCCAGGTCCTCGGCCATCTGGTTGATGGTACCGCACAGGCGGCCGATCTCATCGTTATATTTGGTATCCGGCAGCCGGGCTTTCAGATCGCCGCGGGCAATGCGGGTGGCTGTAGCCTCCACTTCCCCCAGCGGGCGCACGATGGAGCGCACAAAAAACAGTCCGCTCCACAGCATGAGCAGAAACGCCAGCACACCGATGCCTGCCGACGCCGCCACATTGCGGTTCCACTGGCGGTCCACCAGCGTCAGGCTGGTGACCATCCGCATAGCCGCGATGTTGCCCGCCGCATAAGGCACCAGAGAGGTGACCGCCATGACCCGTTCCCCCTGCGGGGTGGTAAAGATGGTACGCCCGATGCCGCTGGAGGAGGTGAGCGCCTGCCCGAAATCGGCGCCGTTGGTCAGATCCTGGGTCATGACACCGCTGCTGGTGGCCAGGATTACCCCCTGCGCGTCCAGCAGCATGAATTCAAACTTGTCCTTTTCGTCGAACGACTCCACCGTGCGCCGCAGCGCCTGGCCGCGGCTTTCGGCGGTTTCCAGGCTGTCACCGGCGGTACCGGTGGCCTGCAGGCGCCCCGCAATGGTGGAAAACCGGCTTTCGATGGCGTGCTGCACACCACCATAGAGTTCCCGGTAGCTGTTGTAGAGGAAGATTGCTTCGGCCGCGAACAGCACCAGCACCATAATGAGCAGGCTGCCCTTGATCCAGCGCTGGATGATGCTGGTCTTTGCCATCGCCCTTTCCCCTTTCCGGCACCGCGGTGCCTGTTTTACCTGCTGTGTACCGCTCAGGCGTTCCAGCGGTAGCCGTAGCCCCAAACCGTCAGGATGTGCTGCGGATTGCTGGGTTCATCCTCGATCTTCATGCGAAGACGGCGGATGTTGACGTCCACGATCTTGACGTCACCGAAGTAGTTCTTGCCCCAGACGCCTTCCAGGATTTTTTCCCGCACCAGCGCCGTGGCCGGGTTGCGGAAAAACAGCTCCATGATCTGGAACTCCACCTGGGTCAGGTCGATGGGCTTGCCGGCTTTGTAGAGCACCCGGCTCTTTTCGTCCAGCACAAAGGGACCACTGACCAGCTGCTCGGGCTCTTCCGCGGCCTTGGCCGAGGAGGCGCCCCGCTTGATGCGGCGGGTCAGCGCTTCCAGGCGGGCCACCAGCTCGGACACCGAGAAAGGCTTGGTGATATAGTCATCGGCGCCGATGGAAAGCCCCCGGATCTTGTCGCTCTCCTGCCCTTTGGCCGACACAATGATGATGCCAATGTCATTGTCGTCGCGGCGGATGGTCTCGCACAGGCTCAGGCCGTCCATGCCCGGCAGCATAATGTCCAGCAGCGCCGCGTCACAGGGCTCACTCTGGTGCATCAGTTCCAGGGCACGCTCGGCGCTGGGGGCTTCCAGCACTTCCCAGCCCGCCATCTTCAGGTTCAGGGCCACCATCTCACGGATGCTGGCCTCGTCTTCCACGACCAAAACTCGTTTCATACTGTGCTCCCTTTCGTCATTCCAATCCCAGCAGCACCGTACTGCTGGTGATCGAGTCGATACTGAGTCCATAATAAGGTGTCACGATGCGCGCCTGCAACTGCTGGTTGCCGATGTTGGCAATGCGCTCATAGGCGGAAACATCGCTTTCCTCCTCCTCGGCAGGGTCCACCACCCGCATTTCACAATAGACGGTGCTGCCGTCACTGCTGCAGATCATCCAGCCGCTGCCGTCGCCGTTGGTGCGGATCAGAATACTGCCGTGCATGGACTCCGGCAGGGACATATAAAAATTGTTCTTGCTGTCATACACGCCGAAATGGCTGTGCCCGCCCCCCGCCGTGGCGTAGTCTTTCCACAAAAGGAAAACCAGGCTCTTATCCATGGGCGACTGCAGTTCGCCGCCGTCGTCGATCTCCACGGGGATGTCCACCGTGCCGTTGCCGTCGATGTCCCGGCTGAGCAGTTCGGTATGATACCGTAGCGTGCTGCGCTGCGGGTCGCTGAGCCCCGGCGGATGGTAGGGCTGCAAAAAGCCGGTCTCGCCATCATACAGGATGATATCCGAGACAAGACTGTTGTTGCCGGACCAGGCATCCATGACCAGATATATCGCATCGTCCCGGCCCTGTCCGGCACTGAGCGCCGCGCAGCCGCTGTAAGATCCCTCTCCCAGGTCCAGCGTCTGGTAGGAGCGGAATTCACCGTCCACATTGGTCAGCAGCTGAAGCGTCACACCGCCGTACTCGGTATCGGTGGGCAGCGCCAGCACCAGATCCTGGGTATCCCCCTTGCCGGTGAAATCTCCCAGCACCATCTCGGTGTAGCGGTTGCTGATGATGGTGGAAAGGTCGGTGCCGTCATACTCATACACCACAAGGTAGCGATCCCCCTGGGCACTGCCGTAGCCGGCCAGGATCTGCTGGCTCTTGGCATCCCGCAGGTGGGCCGCCGAGAAGGTCTCCACCTCGCTGGAAAGTCCCTCGATGGTCTTGCTGACGTGCCAGCTGTCCGTTCCGCTGGACTCCAGCACCGCCAGGAAAACGTTGGAACCGGTGGTATCGGCGGTATAAAGCACCGCCGCTTCCTGGTCGCCGTCGCCGTCCCAGTCACCGAAGGCAAAGGGCGAAAGGAAGTCGCCGCTGGCAGGGTATTTCAGCGTAGCACTGCCCCCCAGATAGCTGTTCAGGGCTTTCTGGACCGCGGCGCTTTCGCCGGAAAGCTGCGGGGCGCGCAGCAGGGTCTCCACATCGGTGGAAGCGCTGCACCCGGTCAGCAGAAGACCCGCCAGCGCAAGGGCGATGATCCTGCTTTGCATAGCGCTCCCCTCCCTGCGTTTTTTCAACATTGATACAGGGTATAGTATAACACATTCAGGGCAGGGCCGCAATGCCCAGCAGCATCAGGAGCACCCCGGCTGCCGTTCCCAGCAGGCCGGATTTCCGGTCATGGCCGGACCACGCCGCCGGCAGCAGCTGGGCCAGAGCCACCCACAGCATAACGCCCGCCACCAGCACCACCGTACCGTTGAGGAATCCCGGTGTGAACCAGCGACGCAGAAACAGCATGGCCAGCACCGCGCCGACCGGTTCCGCCAGACCCGACACCAGCGCCGCCAGTGCACCGCCCAGGCGGCTATGCAGTGCAAAGGCAAAGGGCACCGCCACTGCCAGCCCCTCGGGGATATTGTGCAGCGCAATGGCCAGCGTGGTGCGTACCCCCAGGGAGGGGTCAGCGGTGCCCGCAAAAAAGGTCAGCACGCCTTCGGGAAAATTGTGCAGCAGCAACGCCGCGCCGGTGAGCAGGGCGGTGCGCAACGCAGCGGTGCGTGCGGCATCCCCGGCCATATGCCCGGCCAGTTCCGCTTCATCGGGCAGCAGGCGGCCCAGCAGCGCCGCCAGCAGCATACCTGCCACCAGCAGTCCGACCACCGCACCACCGCAGCCCAGCGGCGGCAGATATCCCTGATAGAACCGCAGCGCCCCGGGCACAAGGTCCGCGAGGGATGCCGCCAGCATGACACCGCCCGCAAAACCGGCGCTGACGGCCAGCAGCCGCCGGGTGGGGCGGTACAGGATGGCCAGCAGACCGCCCAGACCGGTGGAAAGCCCGGCCAGCGTGGTAAAGATCAACGGATACATAAAAAGCCCCCTTGCACGTTTTTTCA
Source organism: Oscillospiraceae bacterium (assembly GCA_019424695.1). Classification (GTDB taxonomy): domain Bacteria; phylum Bacillota; class Clostridia; order Oscillospirales; family Ruminococcaceae; genus Gemmiger. The sequence goes on along the minus strand of JAHYZA010000001.1, from coordinate 54,869 downwards.
ACCTTATGCAAAGGGGCCGGGCACTATACAAAAAGCGCCCGCCAAAAGGGCGGGCGCAAAACGTACTTGGAGCTTAGTAGCCGCTGCCGGACTCGCCGGTGGTCAGCAGCTTGACGGCACGGGAGGTACCCAGGCGGTCAGCCCCCAGATCGAGGAACTTTTCGATGTCCTCCACGGTGGAGATACCGCCCGCTGCCTTGATCTTGCAGCGGCCCTTGACATGCTGGGCAAAGAGTTCCACGTCATGGAAGGTGGCACCGCCGGTGGAGAAGCCGGTGGAAGTCTTGATGAAGTCGGCACCGGCCTCGGGCACGATGTCACACATCTTGATCTTTTCCTCGTCGGTGAGCAGGCAGGTCTCGATGATGACCTTGAGCACCTTGTCGCCCACCGCTTCCTTGACGGCGGCAATGTCGGCGCGGACATCGTCGTACTGCTTGTTTTTCAGCCAGCCGATGTTGATGACCATGTCCACTTCCGACGCACCGTTTTCCACAGCCGTCTTGGCTTCAAAAGCCTTGCTGCGGGTGTCCATGGCGCCGAGGGGGAAGCCGACGACGCAGCATACCGGCACCCGGCCGGCCATGTGTTCCACCGCCTGCTTGACATAGCAGGTGTTGATGCAGACCGACGCGCAATGGTTGGCAATGGCCTCGTCGCAGAGGGTCTGGATCTGGGGCCAGGTGGCTTCCGGCTTGAGCAGGGTATGATCGACCTTGCTCAGCATATATTCCTTGGTGTATTTCAACGGAAGTTGTCTCCTTTCACACAATGCTTGCAAAGGCGTGCCTGGTGCAGGCCCAGCGCCGAAAAGACGATGGCCGTGATGCTGACCGTGGCACCGACGATGCCCAGGATCAGCCCAACGAGACGAAAACCATGACCGCGGACTTTCTTTTTCATAAGGGTTGCCTCCTTTTGGGATCACAAAATCGTACAAACCGGCCGTTCCGGCAGGAAGCGGCGGTTGAAGCCTTACGGTACGGCCGCCCGGAAGCGGCGCTTATTTCTTTTTGAAGATGAACAGTTTGCTGAAAACGTAGTTGGAGAGAATGACGATGACCTGACTGAACAGCTTGACGCCCATCGCCCACAGTTCGCCGTTGGCCACGGCGAACGCCACCCGGGGACCGATCAGCGAGACACCCAGCCAGATAATGCACTGGTCCATGATCATCGTGGCAATCCGGCAGGACACGAACTGCCCGAACTCCGCCAGGGCCGCCTTTCCCTTATTTTCGCTGCGGAACACAAAGGTGTGGTTGGTCCAATAGGCAAAGAGGATGCAGAGGATGTTGTCGATGACGTTGCCGATACCGGCGGCGAAATCGGTGCCAAAGGCCGCCTGGAAGACCGCGAACAGCACCAGGTTCAACAGGGTGGCCACACCGCCGAAGAACAGGTACGCCAGTCCCTCGTAGTATTTTACGATGAAATCCTTGATTTTTTGCATGCTACCACTTTTTTACTCAACAAAAGGGGCCTGCCTGTGCTGACAGGCAGGCCCCCTTACGGTTGCGGAAAGAAGAAATTATTCGGCGCTCTCGTCCTCGTTCAGGCAAGCCTTCATGGACAGGCTGATGCGCTTGCGGTCGAAGTCGACGTTGGTCAGCTTGACGCGGACCTCGTCGCCAACCTTCAGCACGTCGGAAACCTTGTTGACGCGCTCGTTGCTGATCTCGCTGATGTGAACGAGACCATCGATGCCCGGCATGATGCGGACAAAGGCGCCAAACTTGGTGATGGAGACAACGGGAGCGGTGAACTCGGTGCCGACGGGCACTTCATTCTCCAGCTTGACCCAGGGGTTGTCCTCTTCCTTCTTGTAGCCGAGGGAGACCTTCTGGTTCTCGGGATCGTAGCTCTTGACGTAGACTTCGATCTCGTCGCCGACGTTGACAACCTCAGAGGGATGCTTGATGTTGGACCAGCTCAGCTCGCTGATGTGGCACAGGCCGTCCACACCGCCGATGTCCACGAAAGCGCCGTAAGAGGTCAGGCTCTTGACAACGCCCTGATACTTCTTGCCAACCTCAACATTGGCCCAGAACTCTTCGCGCTTGGCCTTGTTGGCTTCGGCGGTCACCTTGTTGATGCTGCCGACGATCTTGCGGCCGGCGCACTCGGTGATGACCAGCTGCACGTGCTGACCCACCAGCTTGGTGTAGTCCTCGTCACGGCGCATGGTGGCCTGAGAACGGGGCACGAAGACGCGCACGCCCTTGACATTGACGACTACGCCGCCCTTGTTGGCTTCCATGACGTCGCCTTCCATAACGGTGCCGTTCTCGGCAGCCTCGGAAACGTCCTTCATGCCCTTCTGGGCCTCGAAACGGACACGGGAAAGGGTATCCACGCCTTCCTGGTCGTTGGTCTTGACAACCACCAGATCCAGCTCGTCATCTACCTTAACAAGGTCTTCCATCTTGGCGTTGGGGTCATGGCTCATCTCACGCAGCGTAACAACGCCGGTGTGCTTGGAGCCATCGATGCCGACGACACATTCCGTCGGGGAAACGCTGATGACCTTGGCTTTTACGATCTTACCTGCATACAGGGGTTTTGCTTCGGATGCGGCGAGCATCTCCTCAAAACTCATGTCGTCACGGATCTCTTCACTCATACTGTTAAGTACCTCCTCAATTATAGACGAAGGCGTTGAAGCCCCGGCTGTCACGCCCACCGTTTCGGCACCGGCCAGCCATGCCGGGTCGAGTTCATCAGCAGTCTCGACATTGATGGCTGTGGTATGCCTGGCAGCGACCTGTAACAGCTTTTGGGTATTGGAAGAATGATGACCACCAATGACGACCATACGGTCACATTTTTGGCTGAGGTCTTCCGCTTCCTGTTGCCTCGCCCACGTTGCGTTACATATTGTATCAAAAATTTCGGCTTTTGTACACTCTTTTTTTAAAAAACCTTTGCAGCTTTCCCAACTTTCCACGCGAAAAGTCGTCTGTGCCACCACATGAATGGACTCTTGTTGCAAAAGTTCCGGCAGCAAATTTTGCAGCTCTTCCCGGTTGGCAAACACCCGCACCGGCCCCGTTGCATGGCCCACAATTCCCTGTACTTCGGGGTGATTCGCGTCCCCCGCCACCAGCAGCAGCGCACCTTTTTTGCCCGCTTCAGCGGCTAATTTATGGATTTTTGCTACAAACGGGCAGGTGGCATCGTGATACGCCAGGCCGCGTGTGCTTATTTTTTCATACACGTTCCGGGGGACACCGTGGCTGCGGATGATGACCTCGTACCCGTCGGGCACGGCGTCCACATCGTCGCAGGTAAGCGCTCCTTTGGCTTCCAGGTCCTGGACGACCTGGGGGTTATGGATCAAGGGGCCCAGCGTCGCCACGCGGCGCCCTTCCCCCAAAAGATCATAGGTCAGTTTGACGGCACGGTCCACGCCGAAGCAGAAACCGGCGGTCTTGGCACGGATGACTTTCATAAAATCGGCTCCTTGTCTGCGGTTTTACGGATTGGCGGGGCTGTTCGCATCCGGCAGCGACGGTTGTACGCTCTGCGGCTGCGGCACCGCTTCCTCCTGCGGCTGGCGGCCTTCAAAGGCATTTTCCTCCAGCAGGGTCTCCAGCGCCGTTTTCAGACGATTCTTCATGTGGCGCAGCGCCGTGACCTTGTGGGCACTGTCGGTGATCTGCAGTTCCGCCGCCGGGATCGCCGGGCCAAACACCACCCGGATGCGGCAGAACAGATGCAGCTTTCCATCCTTGGTATCATAGATGATACGGCAGGGCAGCATATCGGCTCCGGCCGACGCCGCAATGACGAAAGCACCGCTTTTGAGGATGCCCAGTTTTCCGTTCTTGGTGCGGGTCCCCTCGGGGAAGATCAGCACACCGATGCCCTTGCGGCAGGCGTTGGTGACCTTTTCCACCGTAGCGGTATCGCCCTTGCCCCGCTCGATGGAAACCGCGCCCATGCAGCGCAAAAACCAGCCGGCAAAAGGATTTTTGAACAGTTCCTCCTTGGCCAGCACGCACATACGGCGCCAATCCATGACGGCGATGGCAATGAACACGGGGTCAAGATTGGCGATATGGTTGGACGCGATCACGTAGGCGCGGCCGTCGCGAACAGCCTTATAGTGTTCGAGGCCGATGACCTCGATGCGCCAGACGAGCCGTGCGAGCACCCAGACGATGGGCAGAATGATCCAATACAGCAGCATGTGCGGCCTCCATTTTAGATGTGTTCCAAAATCGTGCGTTTGAGCACGGCAAAACTCTGGTCGAAATCAATGTCGCTGGTATCCACCAGAACGGCGTCCTCCGCCTGCTTCAGCGGGGCGACCTCCCGGTGGGTGTCCTGGTAATCCCGCTGCCGGATGTCCGCCAGCACCGTTTCAAATTCGGCGGGCTGGCCTTTTTCCTGCAGTTCCTTGCAGCGGCGCTGGGCACGGGCCTCGGCGCTGGCCGTCAGGAAAATCTTGACCGTGGCATGGGGCAGCACCACCGTGCCGATGTCCCGGCCATCCATGAGCACGTTCTGGTTGGCTGCCAGCCCACGCTGGGTGTCCAGCAAAAACGCCCGGACCTGAGGATGGGCTGACACCGCCGACGCCGCCATACCGATCTCCTCGGCGCGGATGGCCTCGCTCACATCTTCCCCGTTGAGGTAAACGTGCTGGGTGCCATCCACCAGACGGATGTCCAGCTGAATCCGGGGCAGCAGGGCCGCCACCGCAGCGGCATCCTGCAGGTCGACCCCCTGACGCACCGCATACAGGCCGATGGTGCGGTACATCGCACCGGTATCCACATACACATATCCCAGATCCGCCGCCAGACGCTTGGCCAGGCTGGACTTACCGGCCCCAGAAGGGCCATCGATCGCAACAGAAATCATGCAAAACACCTCATATCCTATTCTTGACGGGCCCTGGGCCCGGTAAATCACACCTTTTGTGCGGCAACGGCACGTGCGGCAGCCTGGGCCGTGGACCAGGCGATCTGCAGGTTGTAGCCGCCGGTACGCGCATCCACGTCCAGCACTTCCCCGGCAAAATACAGCCCCTCGCACCGCTTGCTGGCCATGGTTTTGGGGTCCACTTCCCGCACGTCCACACCGCCGGCGGTAACCACCGCGTGTTCCCGGTCTCCCAGCGCCATGACCGGCACGGCCCAATGCTTGCACAGCTGTACCAGCGCCTGCTTCTGTTCCCGGGTGATCTGGGCCGCCCGGGTCGACGGGTCCACGCCCCATTTTTCCACCGCCACCGGGCGCATGGAATGAGGCAGCAATTTTTCCAGCGCCCCTTGGGCACTGTGGCCTCCCAGGGCCGTGAAATCCCGGGTCAGCCGGTCATACAGCGTCTTTTCGTCCAAAGCGGGCTTGAGATCAAACTCACAGACATAGTTATGATGGGCCAGATCCTCGATGTAGGTGCTGGCGGACAGCACCAGCGGCCCCGAAAGACCGAAATGAGTGAACAGCGCTTCCCCCTGCTCCGAGAACAAAGGTTTGCCGTCACAGAGCAGCGTCAGTTTCACGTTACGCAGCGAAAGGCCCATCATCCGGCGGCAGGCCGGGTCGGGACTGACCAGACTGCACAGGCTGGGCTGCGGCGCCACGATGGTATGCCCGGCCTGTTTGGCCAGCGTATAGCCGCTGCCGTCGCTGCCGGTGACCGGGTAGCTGATGCCGCCGGTGGCGATCAGTGTGGCGGCAGCCCGCAGCGTCTGGCCGCGGTCGGTGACGACACCTGCACAGGCGCCGTTTTCCAGCAGCAGTTTTTTGGCGCTTCCGCGTACAAATTCTGCATCCTGCGCATAGCTGCGCAGCGCCGCCAGAACATCTGCCGCGCGGTCGCTTTGGGGGAACACCCGGCGCCCGCGCTCGGTTTTCAGCGGCACCCCGAGGGATTCAAACAGTTCCATGGCCGCCGACGGTGGGAAGGCATACAGGCTGGAATACAGGAACCGCCCATTGTGGCGCACGTAGGGCAGAAATTCCCGCACATCGCTGTCGCTGGTGACGTTGCACCGGCCCTTGCCGGTGATGAGCAGCTTCTGCCCCGGGCCCTTGGGATTGTGTTCCAGCACCGTGACCCGCAGGCCCCGGGCGCAGGCGGCCCCCGCCGCCATCAGGCCCGCGGCACCGCCGCCGATGATGAGAAGATCGGTCATGCAGCGTTCTCCTTTCGCTTTTTCGGCGCGCCGAACGCCGCCACCGATACAAAGGCATAGAGCAAAAACAGCGGATGCACCGTAGCCAGGTACATCGTGCTGGTACCGATGCCGAAGCTGGAGACCTCGACAAAGGCGATCATGGCACAGCGCAGCAGCGCAATGCCCAGGATGCCGAACAGCAGCAGCCACGGCACCACGGTATCGGCGGTACAGCGGCGCAGCATTTTGGGCAGCGCCACAATATGGCAGACAAGGCCCGCCAGAAGGCCCAGCCACAGCAGGGCGCGGTACACCCAGGTGACGGCTTCCATCGCGCCGAATACCACTTTCTGGTAGGGACTGTAATAGGGCGTATCTTTCCCCGCTTCCGCCGCATTGTTAAAGCCGCAGTGCAGGTACGCCGACCAGGCGGCAATGTCCTCCCCGGTACCGATGGAGCGCAGCGTTTCATAGGGCGCACAGTCGGCAAAGGTCACCACATGGACCACGCCCCGCACCGTTTCGGCCAGGGTGGGGGCTACGTAAGAAGCCTTGATGGGCTGGCTGGTGGCCGCCCGCTTTCCGGTGCGGCTGGGCAGCGTGCCGTCCTCGCAGGCCGCATTGATGGCATCCGCCACACTCTGCCAATAGGCATCGGCTTTCTGGGGGGTATCGTAGACCCCTTCATATTGGGCGGCGCGGCGGATGGCCCAGTAAAAGCTGCCCGCCCGGTAGTCGTCCAGCTGCGGGTCGCGGAAATCATTCTGCATCTGGGCGTCCTCCTCCAGCCAGTAGGCCAGAGGTTCCAGTTCCGGGACAGTTTCGTAGATTTTCTCCCGGGCGTCCGCGGGTACCGAGAGCAGCGGTTCCTCGCTGGCGGTATCTACCCGCATCATGGCGCCCATGGCCGCGGCAAAAGAGCCCTCGGAGAAATCCGACAGGGCAAACACGCCGTAGTGGCTGTAGTTAAGTCCGCAAAAGGTCAGCACCGCCGCGACCAGCACACCGTAGGGCAGCACCTGGGCGGCACAGCTGCGCCAGCGGTGGGCGCGAAGCAGCACCACGAGCATGACGACCGTTGCCACAGCCGCAAAGGGCAGCAGAAACAGCCCGGCGTCCTCCCGGTCGAGATACCCGCAGCCAAGGCCCACTCCCGCCGCCAGCAGCCAGGGCCAGATCCGTTTTTCTCCGGCAGGATACCGCACCAAACGCAAAGCCGCGCCCGCCATGCCCGCAAAGAACAGCAGGCAGAGCGCCGGGAAGATGTTGTCCCGGTAGACCCGCAGCGTGTACGCCGCCCAGCTGGACGGCAGAAATGCCAGCAAGGCAAACAGCACAAGGGTGCAGGCCCGGGCACAGGCCGCTTCCTTTTGCCGCCATAACGGTGAGAAGGCAAAGGCGGCCAGCAGCGATGCCGCGCACCACAATGCCGCCCCCGCCACCAGATAGGGCAGATGCAGCCCATGGAGCAGCGCAAGCCAGACCGGGAAAAACATGGCCTTGGAGAGGGTCAGGTAGTCGTAGGCCCCCAGCCACTGCCCTGCCGAGACAACGTTGGCCGCACGGAACATCAGTTCATCGTCCAGCGGTGCGCCGCCCACCCAAGTATATGCCTGCTGAAAGCCGGTCAGCGCGCAGCGCAAACACACCAGCAGTGCAACGCACAGCCAGAAGGCGCGGGGACTCAGTTGGACGCGGATTTTTTTCATTTCTGCAGTTTCTCGATGCTTTCCACAAGATATTTCTGCTGCTTGAAGGTCAGATCCAGCAGCAGGGACAGATATTTGACCACGATGGTCAGAACGGCAAACAGGCCGGCAAAGCCCACGGTGATGACGAACATCGTGGTCGTCCAGCCGGCCACCGGATGCCCCGTGAAGAAAATGACAACAGTATAGAGCAGTTCCACCAGCGCCAGCACCAGCATACAGAGGGTGATGCCCATGCTGACCTTGAAGCCGGCGTCGGTATACAGCGCCAGACTGTCCACCGCCAGATTGAAGCGGCCCATCTGCTTTTCGGTCATGCGCCCGTCAAAGACAAGGTCTGCCATCTTGAGACCGGAGGCCGCATAGGCCGCCTTGCGGTAGGGCAGGTGCGCGCTGGAAGCGTGTACCCGGTTGATGGCCCGCCGGGTGACCAGCCGGAAGGCATCGGTACGCAACCGGTAGGGCGAGCGGGAATTGGCGTTGAAGATCTTATAGAACAGTTTGCTGGCGCCGCTGCGTGTGGCGCGCGGGCAGACCGAAACAATATCATTGCCCTGCAGTGCCGTCTGGTAGGCTTTGAAGATGCAGCCCGCCGGGTAGGCCATCTGGGTGGAATCGAATTCGTAGACATAGTCGCCGATGGCTGCATCCAGCCCGGCGTTCATGGCGTTTTCCAGGCCATGGTACAGGCTCATGTGCAGGATCGTCAGCGGAGCGCTCTGCTCCTTACCCCAGGCGCGCAGGGTCTCCACCGTGTCGTCGGTGCAGGCGTCGTCCACCGCCACCAGCTCATACTGGGCAAAATGCGTGTCCAGTTCGGCGGCAACGGTGCGGCAGAACTCGGCGGCCCGGGCGCCGTCATTGTGCAGATAGATGACGGCGGAGATGAAATTTTTCTCTTTGGTATTCACAGTTCCAGCACCTCATCCAAATCATATACCGTATTGATCTTGCCCGACAGCACGCTAACCAGCCTGGGTTCCTCGCTCATGACGCGAATCACGGTAGGCCGCGAATCGTCGATCTCACTGGCTTTGAGGATCGGCTTCATGCTGAACAGGCTGCTGTGATAGGCAAAACCGTATTCTTCTTTCAGGTATTTGCGGGCCAGGCGGCTCATGTACGGCCAGGCACTGACCGGCTTGGCGGGACATTCGTTGCAGTTGTAGAGATTGCCCGGCGCACAGCGCCCGCCGCTCTCCTGCTGGCAGGGGAAGGTCGCCACGCTGTCATAGCTGGTCTCGTGGGGGGTAAAGGTCACACTGGTCAGGCTGTGCAGTCCGGTCTGGCCAAAGGGCATCAGGCTGAAGAACGGCCCGTCCATCACGGTGATGCCGGTGTTTTTCAGCCGCTCATCCACCGTGCAGAGGATGATCTCGCACTTTTCGTACTTGATCTGGAACGGCGGCAGTCCCAGCAGCCCGTGCACATCGTTGACCCCCGCATAGGTGGCATTGAGCAGATAGGGTGCTTCGGCGGTGATGTCCCCCGCCATGACCCGCCAGGCTCCGCCCACACGCTGGATGCGTTCCGGCTTATGGTTGTACTGCACCGTTACGTCGGGCAGTTTTGCCAGCTGTTCCAGAAACCACCTTTTGAGCACCTGGGCGTCATAGGTGTACTCGGTCGTCAGAAAGGCCCCGTCGCAGAGCCCCGGATTGAAATATTTGGTGGGGGCCACATCGTCGCAGCGGATGCCCGCCGCGGCACAAAAGCGGCGGAACTCCGCCGCGTTGGTCCAGGAAAAATGAGCGCTGGTGGCATAGATCTGGTCAAACTCGGTGTGCAGACAGAAGCCGTAGTCCCGGCAAAAGCGCTCGAAATAATGGGCGCTTTTGATGGCCGTGGAATAGCTGCGGGGATAATGGTACCCCATGTGGACCCGCGCCTGGTTGATATAGGTAGCCCGCATGAAAGGCGCCGGGTCCCGTTCCAGCACCAGCACCCGCTGGCCCGCAGCACCACATTTCTGCGCCGCATACAGACCGTACAGCCCGGCGCCGAAGATGATCTTGTCGTAGTTCATCGTCTTTCCTCTCTGACACGGCACAGCCACTGTACCAGCATCCCCATGCAGATAAAAAAGTAGGGCAGCACCGTGATCATGGTACGCATATATTCCCCGCAGGTAATCAGGTAGGTGGGGAACGTGGTGCACATCAGGATGGCAAACAGCGCCATGTGCAGCCACGGCGGCTGTTTCTGGCGCACCCAGACCCATACCATCACAACGCCTTCCGCCAGGGCCACGACCAGCGCCTGGAAAATTGTGATGTTGCGCAGGAAAAAGAACAGAACGTTGAAACGGTTGGCTACTTCCGCGGTAAAGGCATACAGCGGGCCGTCCGTTTTCTCGGGCGGCTGGTTGCCGTATCCGTAGAAAGTGGCGGTGCTGCCCTTCCACAGAAGTTCCGCCGTATCAGCCAGATAGGTGCCCAGGTGGCTGTGGAAATACCCGTTTGCCTGTTCCGTGATCTTCTGGTTGCCGAAGGCATCGTGCACTTCAATGGTGGCATCCCACAGCGAATCGGGATGGTTGGCCTTGGCTTCCTCGATGGCTTTCTGGAATTCCGGGTCGGTAAATTCCTGGTCGTAGCCGCGCTCCAGGCAGACATACAGGTTCTGGCGGGGTGTGGCATCGGACACCGAGAAAACCCCGAACTGAAGATAGAACAGCCCGCAGTAGACAAGGATGCCCGCGGTTGCCACGCCCCAGACGGCCAGCAGCTTGCGCAGCTGCTGCTTTTCGGCTTCCTCTGCCGCGCAGAAATACCGCCAGACAAAAAACACCAGCAGCATGGCAAGATAGGTCAGAAACTGCGGCCGCAGGAAGATGAGCACCACCGTCAACACCAGGGCGATGACGCCGTCGCGCATCCGCTTTTCCTGGATATAGCGCAGAATATAATAGAAGAAAACCACCGCACCGGACAGGGTGAAGGATTCTGTCAGGATGCAGTTGTCCCACTCATAGACGCCGGGCGTCAAACCGTACAGCAGCAGCACGATGCCGCTCCAGCCGGTGCCGAGCCCCACACGGCGCAGGATGCCCAGAAAGAACGGCAGCGCCGCCAGGGAACAGAGTTTTTGCAGCAGCGTCACGATCTCGAGATAGTGATCCCCCAGAAAATGCAGAAGATACAAAAGGCAGCCGTAGGCCGGCGGCCGTCCATTGACGGCATGCAGCCGCAGGGTGGCTACGAGGTTGAAGTTCATATAACTGTAGCTGTCCCCCACCAGCCAGGTAGCCGTGTGAGAACTGGACCAGCACAGGCGGAAAAATACCACGATCAGGAAAATTGCCCCCAGGTACAGACATTCCCGGCGGGTATACCCGCAGAAGATACCTTTCCCATTGTCTGCAGACAAGGATTTCAACCTGTCATGCCTCCTCTTTGCGTTGTTACGGATTGTACTTGCCCGCCATGGCGTTCAGCAACACCTTGAGCAGGTCGCTGTTGCCCTTGAAACCGGTGATCTTGGTGGGCGTCTTGCCGGTAGCCGGATAGGCCCGGGTGACCGGCACTTCGCAGGCGCGCAGCCCCAGCTGGGTGGCGCGGATGCTCAGGTAGGCCAGCAGTTCGTACCCCTGGAAAACATCCCGCAGCGGGCGCACTTCCGGGTGGGTCAGATACTCCCGGCTGTAGGCGCGGTAGGCATTGGTGGTATCGGTAAACCACTGGTGGGCCGCCAGACTGACCAGCGGGGCATGGACCAGCCGCACCGCCGCATAGCGGATGGGCGGCGTGTTGATGGCCTGACCGCCCCGGCGGAACCGGCTGCCCTGCACCAGGTCATACCCGGCCTGCAGCTTCTCGATAAAGCGGGGCACATCCTCGATGGAGTCCTTGTTGTTGCCATCAATGGTCAAAACGCCTTTATAGCCGCGGTTCAGCGCGAAATAGATTCCCATGCGCAGCTGGGCCCCCTGCTTGCCGGGACCGGTTTTGATGAGCAGCGTGTTGACGCCGTACAGTTTGAGGGTATCAGTGTTCATGCTGCCGTCGGTGGAGCCGCCGTCGCAGATCACAATATCACACAGCTTATCCACCCCGGCACGCTGGGCACGGCCCAGTTCGGTCAGGATGCGGGCGCCCTCGTTGATGACGGGAATGAGCAGACAGTAGTCGCTCTGTTTTGCATCCAGTTCGGCGGCGCGGTAATCCGGCACACCGGAAAGGTCGTGGCGCTCATATTCAATCATGCAAACACCTCCGCAACATAGTCCAGCGTGCGCCGGATGGTTTCCAGGTCGGTACTGGCCATCTCCACCGAGACATACCCCTGATACCCCACAGCCCCCAGCAGCAGCGCCAGTTCCTTATGTTCGTGCCGCTTCTGGATGGGCGCCAGGCCCGGCTCGCTGATATGCACATGGCTGACATACTTGATATCATCCACAAAATTCTGCAGTTTTTCGCCCTGGGCCAGCATGGTGGAGAGGTCCAGGTTCACGGCAAGGCCGGGGTTGTCCAGCCGTTTGACGAGGGCAAACGCCTCGGCGGTACCGTTGAGATAGTTGGTATACACCGGCGGGTTGGCCTCGATGGCCAGGCGCACGCCGTAGCGCGCCGCCAGGTTGCCTGCCTGCATGAAAAACGATTCCGCCAGGGCATCGTCGGCCCCCAGCGGGCGCATCCGGTTTTTGGGGCAGCCGAACACCAGCGACGGGCAGTTCAGGCTGTGGGCAAACTGAAAGGCGCCGGCCGTATAATCCAGCAGTTCCTCGCTCTGGGCGGCATCAAAAATACTGCCCTTTTGCCCGTACCAGATACTTTGCAGGCTGGGCACCTCGAACCCCCAGCGATTTTTCAGATAGCCGCCGAAGAGCGCGGCGGAGGTCAGGTTCTCGTAAGGTTCCGCCGGAAAGATGCGGGTGGGCGCGATCTCCAGACCGGTGAATCCGGCCTGCTGCATCGCGGTATAGACCGCTTCATCGTCATTTTTATGCCATGCAATATTGGAGATGGCCAGTTTACATACGGGCATCGTCCCGCTCCTCTCCCGGCCGCAAAAAGCGCCGTATATCGTTCAGTTCTTCCTGTTCGGTGCAAAGGTAGGCCCCGCTGCCGCCCAGCAGCGCCGCATATTTGCTGCGCAGGTCATAGTCAAAGGGGGCCTTGGGCAGTACGTTGTGCCAGTCGGTCTTGCCGGTCACCGCTGTGTAGACGGTTTCGGCTGAGATCGGCGGCGTGCAGAGATGCAAAAGGCGCAGCCCCGCCGCCCGTGCGGCACAGATGTCGTCCCACAGGCGGCCCAGGTTGTAGAACTGGTACCGGCTGCGGGAATCGGTGAAGGCCAGGGCGTTGAAATCGTTGCCGGCAAAGAAGTCCCGCAGCGCGGCGGCATCCACCTCACCGTTGAGTTTATAGAAGCCGTTGTCCGCCAGCGTATAGCCGTCCCGCACCAGCGGGGATTTCTGCGCCAGTTCGCTGTATTTTTCCGGTTTGAGCATGGACGGCGTGATGGTGCGCAGGTCGTACAGGAAGTTTTTCTTCAGACCCTTGCCATAGAGCGCCGGCAGCCGCACGATGAGAGCCTCGGGGAAATCCTCCCGCACCCAGTGCTCCAGCTGCAAACGGTTGCGGCCATAGGCCGAAAGATCTTCGGTGTCGGGTTCGTCGTCCTCGTCCTTGCCGCGGCTGTCTGCATAGACCGCAATGCTGGAAATCAGCACCACCGCCTTGGGCGCGATGCGGCGCAGATTTTCCCGGGCAGCTCCCATGACCGCCAGGTCCGCCTCCGGGTCGGCGTTGGCCAGAAACATGGCCGCCGGCACCCCCGCATAGACGCACAGGTCGGGGCGGGTGCCGTACTGTGCCGCCACATCCTTGCTGTGACAGACCGCCGCGAAATCGTGTTTGGCCATCAGATTGCCGCCCACAAACCCGGTAGAGCCTACCAGAAGATCGTTATACACACACTTCGCCCCATTTCTACACATTCATACAGGGTACATTATATCCGATTGCCCTGTAAAAAGCAACGCCCCGCGTCGGTCAGGACGCGGGGCGAAGGCTTATTTTTGACAAATGTTTATAAATTGACTGAGAATAGACAGTCCCACCGGGCCGGATTTTTCGGGGTGGAACTGGCAGCCCACCACGGCCCCGTGGGCTGCCACCGCACAGACGTCGCGCCCGCCGTAGCGGGTATCGGCCAGACGATCCGCCTCCTTGGCGGGCTTGGCCTCATAGCTGTGGATGAAGTAGCATTCCTGGCCGGGGGAAACTTTTTCCAGCACCGTGCCGGCGAAATCCGTCCGCCCCCCTGCGGGGAACAGCGGGTCCCAGTCGATGTGGGGCACCTTCTGAGGATTGCCCTGCCCGTCGGTATCGGGAATTTTTACCACCCGCCCGGGGATAAGCCCCAGTCCGGGATAGGTACCGAATTCCTCGGATTCATCAAAGAGCATCTGCATCCCGAGACAGATGCCCAGCAAAGGGGTTCCCTCCGCGGCCTTTTGCCGGATGACGTCCACCAGGCCCAGCCGTTCCAGACCGGCCATGCCGTCCCGGAACGCCCCCACGCCCGGCAGTATCAGCGCTTCGGCGGCTCGCACATCCGCCGGGCTGCTGGTCAGCAGCGTCTCGGCCCCGCAATGGGTCAAGGCGTTCTGCACACTGCGCAGGTTGGACAGACCGTAGTCGATCACCGTGACTCTCATACGCTGCGCACCTCCACGCCTCCGGCCCGGATCTCCTCTTTCAATTCCGGAACCGTTTCTTTTTCATAATGCAGTACCGCCGCACACGCTACCGCATCGGCCCCCGCACGGGCCGCCTCCACAATGTCATCGCCGCAGCCCGCACCGCCGCCGCAGATCACCGGGATATGCACCGCGCTGGTCACTGCCTGGATGAGTTCCAGGTCCATGCCCCGCTGGAGTCCTTCGTTGTCCACGCTCATGAGCAGGATCTCCCCCGCGCCCAGCGCTTCGCCCCGCTTGGCCCACTCCACCACGTCGTACCCCGAATGGGCACGGCCGTTGTCGTAGTAGGCTTCCCACTTGCCGGGCCAGGTGCGGCTGCGCTTGGCCTGGATGGAAAGCACCATGCACTGGCTGCCGAAGGCTTCGGCGATCTCGGTGATGAGTTCCGGCCGCTTGATGGCCGCCGTATTCACAGCCACCTTGTCGGCGCCCATCGCCAGCAGGTGACGCACATCCTCCACACTGCGCACACCGCCGCCCACACAGACCGGGATGAACACATCATCCACGGTTTTGCGCACGATGTCGCTGAGGTTGTTGCGGTTGTACAGGCTGGCGACGATATCGATGTAAAGCAGCTCGTCGATGCCCTGCTCATAGTAGCGCTTGGCGAACTGGTTGGGGTCGCCCAGTTTGCGCAGCCCCTCCATCTGAATGCCCTTGACGAGGTTGGTGTCCTTGACGTCCAGCCGCGCGATCAGGCGTATTTTGTCTGCCATGTGTTTGCCTCCGATCAAACGGGATCAGATTTCGTGATGGGTGCCCTTGGGGTCACCCCAGAGTACTTCGCTGTCGCCCTCGTAGGGGGTGTGGCGCAGCTTCCACATGTTGTCCTCCCACTTCCACAGGTGGGGCGAACGGAACCGGTCGGCCAGGTGCATGAAGTATTCCCGATCCATCTTGGGCTGCTCGAAGCACTGGTAGGCGTGGGGGAAATGCTGCTTGTCGATGGAAAGATACTGCATGATCTCCTTCTCGAAACGGTCGGGGTACTCGCCGTCGAACTTCTTGCACAGCGCCTTCGCCTCATCCAGGGTGATCTCCTCGTTGCGGATTTCCTGGGCGGCGTCATAGGTGGTGCGGCCGATACCGTACTTGATGTAGGTGGTGTAATAGAAGAAATCGTCGATCTTGTCGTCGATGGAATTGTACTTGGAGTAGGTGCCCTGGGTACGCTCGGGCGCCGGGCGGAAGCCGCCGTGCTCCACCGAGTAGTAGTAGGCGCCCTGGGGATGCCACTTCTCGTAGTAGCCGAGATAGCGCACCTGGATGTGATTTTTCTCCAGGTTGGAGGTCTCGGAGGGCAGATAGATGGCCAGGTCGGCCTTATCGATCTTGTAGTCCTCCTCCAGCTGGCGCAGGCTCACGCCGCCCAGGTAGATGTGATCGTAGTCGTTCACCGCGAAGAAATGTTCATCCCGCAGCGCCGAGTTGTTGTCGGCGATGGGGTTGCCGAACTCGGCCTCGTTCTCGCCGTAGAACACCAGCGGGATGCCGAACTTGGCCGCCATCTTGGGGGCCAGCTGCTTCTGGCCGAGAATAAACGGCTGGAACGGGTGGAACAGATTCTCGGTGGCCAGGCGGGTCAGCAGACGATGCGTCTGGCCGTTGGGCGTGCACAGGTAGTTGTCAAAGCCCGCGTGAATCCACGCCTGCATATTTTCCCAGCCCCAGGGGGTGTAGATATGGGGCGCCCAGGTGACGGTCAGCGGGTGCATGCCGTACTTGTACTTGAGCAGATGGGCGGCATAGAAGCTATCCTTGCCGCCGGAACCCGGCACCAGACAGTCGTAGGAGCCGTCGTTCTTGCGGTACTCGTCGCAGAGTTCCCGCAGTTCCTTCTCGCGCAGCGCCCAGTCGATATGACCGTTGGCCTTATTGTGGCAGGCATGGCAAGCATCGCAGACGCCGTCCTCCTGAATGACCATCGTCTTTTTGATGGAGTCGATGGTGTGCTCGAACTCATAGCAGGAGTTGGGCTTCTGGTTGCTCATGACACATTCTTTGCAGAACTGCACATGCTTGGGCAGCCCGTAGTAAGCCTCCAGCTGGTCCTCCGGAATGTCCGGGGCGTATTTGCTGTAATCAATGTCCACATAACGGGGTAGTTTTTCCATATTTCTGCACTCCATTCCGGCATTTCTGTATACAAAAAAGGCGCCGTCCGTATGGCGATGCCAAACGGACGGCGCCTTTGCCGTTCCAGCGTATTATAGCACAGCTTGCCCCGCTGTGCAAGAGGGAGAATATGATTTTATACTGCCGCCGCTTCCCATCAGTGCATGCCAGCGGGAATCCTCGAACAGAACCGCGTAGCTTGCTGTGCAGCGTTGCGCTTTGTTCTTATATGATGTAATATAAAATCAATCACCTTTAAAGGAGTGCTTTCGTTGAAACACACCCGAATTGCCGTCCCGTTCTGGCTGTACGGCGTTCTCCCGGCAGCCTGCTGCCTTATCAAAGGTTTGTCCGACCGGCTGTATACCGACATCGACTCTTTTCTCGTCAGCATCACCTGCGCAGGGCTGTATGGTGAAGGCAGCGTTTGTCCTGTCATTCATCCGCTGCTGAGCCTGATGACCACGTTTCTTTCCCGGCTGTGGCCCGGTGCGGACTGGTTTTCCGTTCTGGGGCAGACTTTCGTTGTGCTGGGTGTCTGGTGGCTGGGTAGCCTGCTGGCGTTGCGCATTTCGCACCCGTGGAAGCGCTTAGCCTGCCTTTTGGTTCTTTGCTTTGCCCTGCTGCAGTTTTCCCTTTTCAACATCAACTTTACGGTATATGCGGGCTTCTTTTCATTTTTGGGCATTGTCACCCTGCTGTTGTCTTTCCGGAATGCCCTGCCTCCTTTCGCACGCTTCTTCGCCGTGCTTTTTCTCTGTCTCGGAATTCTTTGGCGCAAGGAAGGCGCCGCCTTGCTTCTTCCCTTTCTGCTGCTCGACCTTTGCATTTTGGCGCTTTCCCGCAAAATTTCCCGGAGCATGATCCGCCAGCTTCTCTTCTGCTGTGTACTGCCCGTGGCGTTCCTGCTGCTTTTTTCCTTCGTTTTTTCCGCCGCCTCACCCGCAAGGCAAGCCGCCAGTGTCTACTCCGCTTCGCGCAGTATTCTTGTGGACTATCCGCACCGCTCCTGGGAGGAAATCGGCGGGACGCTGGCAGACCTTGGCCTAAGCGAAAACGACTATAACGCCGTTGCTTCCGGTATGTTGCTGGACACCGAACGGGTCACAGCCGACTTTTTACAGCAGGTTTCCGCCGTTTCCCAAACAGGGGCTTATCCCCTCTCCCCGGCCAGCCTGTTCCAGACACTCTCTGCCTTGCCCGGCGTTTTTTCCACGCCGCTGCTGCGGATTCTCACGCTGTTTTCTCTGGTGCTTTTGCTGCTTCTGCTTTTTTCCGGCACACCGCTTTCCGAGAAGATCGAGGCACTGCTGGCCCTTGGCGGCGCGTGCGTGATCTGTTTGTATTACCAGTACCTTGGCCGTCTGCCGGAACGGGTGGCCGCCTGTGTTGCGCTGGCGCTGCTGGCCGTATTGCTGCCGCTGTTCCTTTCCGCGCCCCCTCGGCAAAACAGAGCGACTTGCTGGTTCTGGCGTATTGCCTGTGTGGTGGCCGGCTGTGCCGTATGCCTGTGCCTGTGGAAAAACCGCTACAGCTACCGCATTCTCCAGCCCGCCCTGCTGGCCGGGCAACCCGCCAACCAGACAACCGCCGAACCGGCGGGCAGCGAAAGCGAGGACACCGTCTATCTGTGGCAGTCTACCACCCTGGCGCTGTATATGACGGATCACTATCTGTCCCAGGGAAAACTTCCTGACAAAGACTTTGTACAGCACAACCTGCCCTGGGGTGAATGGAACACCAGTGGCCAGACGGGCTATCAGCAGTTCCTCATCTCACTGGGGATGGAAAATCCCATGCAAAGTCTGCTTACACGCCCGCACACCTATCTGGTCGGGAGTGATACGAGCCTGATCCAGACCTGGCTGCGCGAGCATTACGATGCCCAGGCCGTGGTACAACCCATCGGCACCGTGGATGTGTTCGCGCTGGGCGAGGTTCCGGTATGGCAGGCCGGCATTGCGCCTGCGGATGTTTCCGACTGACCGCCCCGAATGATTGTAGCCAAAAGAGCCGCCGGCAAAATTGCCGGCGGCTCTTTTTGTTTGTTTTGCGAAAAATCACACCGTAAAGTCCAGGCAGCTGCGCAGCTTGGTGTAAGGACGCACCTTGCCATCGGCCACCGCAACATGGGCGGGGTGCACCGCGTAGCCCTGCAGGGCCTCTTCATCGGTGAAGGTGGAATCCAGCATCAGGTCCGCGTTGGAGCTGGGCAGGCAGTCGGTCTGCACGTGGATATCCACCAGGCCCGGGATTTTCCCGGCCAGGCCCTCCAGCCCCTCTTTGATGCCTGCCTTGACGGCGGCTTTTTCTTCGGCGCTCAGTTCCTCTTTCAGCGTCCAGAGGATGATGTGTTTGGTCATGGTTATGCTTCCCCTTTCTGCATCAGGCCATAGGTCTTGTACCAGGACAGCAGCTCGCTCAGCGTCAGCTTGCGGGCAAACAGCTGGCGATAGGTGGCCGTTTTTTCCTTGCCTTGATTTTTCAGGGCGGCCATCTTGTCCGCCGTGCGGTCATATTCATCCTGAACAGCGGTTTGCATGGCGCGGTAGGCCGTCAGCTGTTCCTGATCGGTCATGCCTTGTCCTCTTCCCAGATGGGATGCTTCAGCACCCACTCACCGCAGTCGTTCTTCTCGAACAGATCACGGTTGTAGAACTTGTCCATGATGGTCCAGAACTCGCTCTCGGTATAGCCGCAGAACTCGCAGAAATCCCGCACGCACAGCGGGTCCAGCTTGCCGTCGCGCTCCTTGATGATGGGAATGGCCTCCTCGCGGGTCATCATGCCGTAACGGATATAGCGGGCGGTGTAGTCGGTGGCTGCCGCATGGCCGAATTTGGGATACTTCAGCCAGGAGTGCACCAGGTAGGCACGGGAGTCGATCTGGTCGAAGTTTTCGGCGTGATGGGTGCGATCCCACTCGTGGGTCAGATCATGGAAGCCGTGGGCCTTGGCCAGCTGGTAGTTTTTGTAGCTGTTCCAGGGCACGAAGTAGCTCATATAGAACGGGTCCAGCTTGGCGCGTTCCTCGGCGCTGGGGGCCAGCGTCAGGCTCAGGTCGTTCTCGGTGACGCCGTCGCCTACCAGTTCCTCCATGGGGAAGCCCACGGCCACGCCGTTCTCGATCTGGTCCATGGCGGAGTAGGTCTCCTTGTCGGCATTGCCGCCGTACTCGAAACTGACATTCTCGCCGTAGCAGAGCATGGGGGTGTTGAACTTGGCCGCCATATGCAGCGGGAAGGTGTAGATCAGGCGGTCCACATACCAGGTGGGCTTGCCGTACTTTTCAAAGAATTTGCGCATGAGGATCTTCTGCGCCTTGATGTTGGGCTTGCAGGAGATGATCGTGCAGCCGAATTCCTCGCTGATATTCTTCAGGTTGTGGATGCCGGCCTGGGTCATGGGGAAGTTATCCTCCACGCTGAACAGGATGGGGTTCATGTGCATGACTTCCTTGAGCATCCAGACCTGGAAATGGCTGTCCTTGCCGCCGGAGACCGCCACAGCGCAGTCGTAGCCGCCGGGGCCGTTCATGCCGCGGTATTTGTTGCAGTAGGCTTCAAATTCTTTAAACCGGGCATCCCAGTCCACATTTTTGCGGTTTTCGTAATGGCGGCAGGCGCTGCACACGCCCTCGGCGTCAAAGGTAATGCCGGGGCGGGTATCGGGCATCGTACATTTTTTGCAATAACGCATGGTTGGTTCTCCTTTTGTATATCGGCCCCGCCGCCAGGCGACGGGTACAGGGTACAAACGGCCTGAATTCTCTTTGTATTGTACCCCATTTGCTGTTGCAGCGCAAGGGCGCGGCCGCAAAATTTGCATTTTGCCGAAGGGCGCGGTCTTGCAATTTACGCCCTTGTCCTTTACAATAAAAACAAGCAAGACGACATCAAACAGGAGGCGTTTTCATGTCTGCATCGAAAGTTTACTTCACTGACCTGCGCACCTCGTTCAACGAGAATCTGCCCCAGAAGCTGGAACGTCTGATCAAGACCGCCGGCATCGGTCAGATCGATTTCAAAAACAAATATGCGGCCATCAAGATCCACTTTGGTGAGCCCGGCAACCTGGCCTATCTGCGCCCCAACTACGCGGCCGTAGTGGTCAAGGTCATCAAGGAACTGGGCGGCAAACCCTTCCTGACCGACTGCAACACCCTGTATGTGGGTGGCCGCAAAAATGCCCTGGATCATCTGGATACCGCCTATGTCAACGGCTTTTCGCCGTTCTCTACCGGCTGCCATGTGATCATTGCCGACGGCCTGAAAGGCACCGACGAGGAGCTGGTCCCCGTGGAGGGCGGCACCTACGTCAAGGAAGCCAAGATTGGCCGCGCCATCATGGACGCCGACGTGTTCATCACCCTGTCCCATTTCAAGGGCCACGAGTCCACCGGTTTCGGCGGCGCGCTGAAAAACATCGGTATGGGCTGCGGGTCCCGTGCCGGCAAGATGGAGATGCACAGTGCCGGCAAACCCTATGTGAAGCAGGATCTCTGCGTGGGCTGTGGCCGCTGCGTCAAGATCTGCGCCCACGACGCCCCCCACATCGTGGACCGCAAGTCCAGCATCGACCAGAACAAGTGCGTGGGCTGCGGCCGCTGCATCGGCGTCTGCCCGACGGATGCCGTCCGCGCTGCTGAAGACGAGAGCAACGACATCCTGAACTGCAAGATTGCCGAGTACAGCAAAGCCGTTGTCAGCGGCCGCCCGCAGTTCCACATCAGCCTCGTCATCGACGTGTCCCCCTACTGCGACTGCCACGCCGAAAACGACGTGCCCATCGTGCCCGACGTGGGCATGTTCGCGAGCTTCGACCCGGTGGCCCTGGACCAGGCCTGCGCCGACGCCGTCAACCAGCAGCCGGTCATGCCGGGCAGCCATCTGGCAGAAATGCCCCACGAGCATCACGACCACTTCACCGATTCCAGCCCCGCCACCAACTGGAAGAGCTGCCTGGAGCACGCCGAAAAGATTGGTCTGGGCACCCGCGAGTATGAACTGATCAAGATCTGATTTTTTCCATAAGAAAAACCTCCTGCGTGCCGGAATGTTTCCCGGTGCACAGGAGGTTTTACTTTTATCTGTGATTCACAAAGGCTGCCGCAGCATGGCCGGCGGCTGTCCCCACTTCATTGTATGCCTGCTGGTAGTAGTGGTAGGAGTCCTTCATCAGGCCCCGGGCGCGCATTCCGCAGAAGTCGTCGCTGACAAGGACCACATCCGGGCGTTCCTGCGCCAGCTCCAGCTGCGCCCGGTGGATGGCCGTGTAATCGTAACCGTTGATGCCGTTGTATTTCCCAATGGCAATCAGGAAACAGGTTTCGACGCCCTTTTCTTCCAGACGTTCCAGCATGGTACCAAACCGCGCCTTGTAAACGGCAGGGTCGGTTCCAAGATCACCGTCGGTTTCGCCCTGGCACCAGAGCATATACCGGTGCCGGATCGCAAGACCGTGGGTCGCTGCATACTCTTCCGCCCGTTCCCACCGCCGTATCGCATCGCTGAGCAGGTCCTGCTGCCCCTGCCACTCCCCGATGCCGGAACCGCCCCGGCTGGCCGAGACCCCGAGAATCGGCATCCGGGTCTCGGTATAATAGGCATTGGTGAACGCCGTCACCAGGGAACCCGTTTTCATACCGGGTTCGTGGATGCCGTCGGGATCATTTTCAGCAGCCCCGAAAGGTTCCCCGATGGGATAGAGCCGGTCGGGAGCCGAAACGGCCCGGTACTCCACCCCCGCGCCGGGGAGCAGGGTCGAAGCCGGCTGCGGCCACTGTGTGCTGGTGACACCGCGCCCGGCCATATTGGACTGCCCGGCAAACAAAAAAAGATCGTATTGTGTATCCATGGTGTGATTTTGGGTGCCGCCCGCAGGCGGGCGCCTTCTCCTTTCCTGAACAGGTGCCCTTTATTATAGGCCATATCCGGGCAGACTGCAACCCGGTAACAAAAAAGCGCCGCCGCGCTCCTTGCGGAGTGCGGCGGCACCTTTATGCGGGAAGATTTGGATTACAGCTCAGCGAAGTACTTAATGGTGCGGACCATCTGGCTGGTGTAGCTGTTCTCGTTGTCGTACCAGGACACGACCTGAACCTGATAGGTGTCGTCGTCGATCTTGGTGACCATGGTCTGGGTGGCGTCGAACAGGCTGCCGTAACGCATGCCGATGACGTCGGAAGAGACGATCTGGTCCTCGTTGTAGCCGAAGCTCTCAGAGGCAGCAGCCTTCATAGCGGCGTTGATGGACTCCTTGGTGACGTCCTTGCCCTTGACAACGGCAACCAGGATGGTGGTAGAGCCGGTGGGAACGGGCACACGCTGAGCAGAGCCGATCAGCTTGCCGTTCAGCTCGGGGATGACCAGGCCGATGGCCTTGGCAGCGCCGGTGGAGTTGGGAACGATGTTCTGCGCACCAGCACGAGCGCGGCGCAGGTCGCCCTTACGCTGCGGGCCGTCCAGGATCATCTGGTCGCCGGTGTAAGCATGAACGGTGGTCATGATGCCGGAAACGATGGGGTAGGTCTTGTTCAGAGTGTCGGCCATCGGAGCCAGGCAGTTGGTGGTGCAGGAAGCAGCAGAGATAACCTGATCTTCCTTGGTCAGGGTCTTCTCGTTGACGGAGTAGACGATGGTCTTCAGGTCATTGCCGGCAGGAGCAGAGATAACGACCTTCTTGGCGCCAGCAGCGATGTGAGCCATGCTCTTCTCTTTGCTGGTGTAGAAGCCGGTGCACTCCAGAACGACATCGATGCCCAGCTCGCCCCAGGGGCAATCCTTGGCGTCCTTGATGGCGTAGATGGTGATCTTCTTGCCGTCGACGATGATGCAGTCATCGCCGGCCTCGACGGTGTGCTTGTTCTCGCCGATCTTGCCCAGGAAAGAGCCCTGAGCGGTGTCGTACTTCAGCAGGTGAGCCAGCATAGCGGGGCTGGTCAGGTCGTTGATGGCGACGACTTCGTAGCCGTCCGCCTCAAACATCTGACGGAAAGCCAGACGGCCGATACGGCCAAAACCATTGATAGCAACTTTAACAGCCATAGTAAAATCCTCCCAAGATTTTATTGTATAACCTTGTGAGCGGTATCCCCGCTCTGCGGTATGTTACTATTGTACCCTATTCTTACACAATCTGCAAGAGGGTTGTTATTCTTTTAACGCAAATTTTTCAAAAAAATTGAAAAAACCCGGGCGTTGGAAGCATTTTCCACCGGGGCGGCGGCGTAAACTGCGCAGACTAGGCTGTACCGAAAGGGAGGTGATGCCATGCTGCCCGACAACCCGGCCCGGGCCGCGCTGGCCGAGGAAGCGGCCCGGGGCCTTCCGGTCCTGCCGCAGCTTCGGCTTCTGTATACAGCGGAAGCGCTGGCCGCACCGGCGCCGCAGCAGGCACTGGACCTGAACGAGGAGCTGGAGACCCTTTGCGCCGCCTTGCGGGAGAGCGTGCTCTGCCGTTCGGGATGGCTGTATTTTGCCGCAGCCGCCGAGCCGGTACCGGTGGCACTGCCGCGCAGTCTGCTGCAGGCGGGGGTGTTATGCTGGGTCCAAAGTGTGCTGACTGCCCCGGAACGCCAGGCGGTGCTGCATCTGGAAACCACGGCGCACGCCGCCGTGCTGGTACTGCGCGGCGGGACGGGGCGCGGTCTGCCTGCCGACACCCGCGCCCTGCTGCTGCGCCTGGCTGCCATCTGCGGCGGGTCGGTGGTGCAAAGCGGTGGTGCCGGACCGTTCACGGCGGCGCTGCGGCTGCCCCTGCGAAACACCCTGCCCCTGCGCGCCGCGCCCCGCCCCGAAGAGCTGCTGACCGACCGCTACGGCGTATTGCAGATTTTTCTGTCCGGATTCTGTACCGGGCCAAACGAATGACCGGGACCAAAAAGGCCCCGGTCCTCTTTTTTATTCTTCTTCGGTGGCATCCGCCCCGCAGGCAGCCCAGGCACAGACCAGACCGCACAGGCCCAGCACACCGATGCCCAGGCCCGTCAGGAGGTCAGGCAGGATCAGCATGCCGCGGAACGCTTCAAACAGGGTCTGGACCAGCTCCAGACAGGTGCAGAGCAGAAAGCAGCCGCTGCCCGCCGCGAACAGGGTATGCCCGCAGGGCAGGCCCGGCACCAGGAACACCTTGAGCAGCACCACCGCAAACAGCAACGCCGCCACGGCGCTGATGACCCGCAGTGTACACGGCATCCGCTGCAGCGAAGCCGGGACAAACTGGAACCGCCACACCAGCCGCCACAACAGACACAACGGCAGAAAGACGCCTCCCAGGGCGCTGCCCAGGCGCCCACGCCGCAGTCCGAAGCCCAGAAAAGCACGCACGCCATAGACCACCAGCCATAGGCCGCCCAGCAGCGGTGTCAGCGCATCGGCCCAGGCAGCAAACAGCGGGTAGGCCGCAACCAGGTAGGGATACTGCGTCACATACCAGGCGGTGGAAACCGTCATCAGGCCGCTGGCAGCCAGCAGCACACCGGCAAAGACCATGCAGATGCCCAGCGGCAGGTTGGTATCGCTGAGTGCGGCCGGCTGCGGCGCCGCCCGCCGGGCGGGCAGATAGGGCAGCAGCAGGGCCGCCAGCCAAAGGGCATAGCGCGCCCAGACCGAGCCTTTGACGGCAAATCCGGTGGAGAAGTCGCTCCAAAGCAGCAGGTCCGCCCCGTGCAATGCTGCCAGCACAATACCCACAAGCAACAGCAAAATGCCGTGGGGTCGTTTTTGTTTCATACAGATTTCCTCGCTCCAGGGTTGGTATACCGCGCCGGGCCGGCCGCATACCATAGGACAGGCCCGCGCAGAGTCTGCCAGTATTGTACCGCCGTGCCGGGCAAATTGCAAGAGTGAGGAAACCTAGCCTTGAAAAAAACACTGTTCTACGTTCTATTGTTGGGATTTCTGGCGGCTGCGGCGCCGTTTGCCGCGTTGTTGCTGCCTGCCGGGCAGCCGCCGGCACCGGTGACGGAAGCCACCCCGGCTCCTACCGCCGAGATCCCCTCCCTGACGCCCCCGCCGCTGGCGGAAACGCCCGCGGACGCCGCAGATGCCGAAGCGGACGCCGACTTGACGCTGTACGATGCCGCTGTGGGGCAAACCATCACCGTTCCCGTGCGGGAATTTCTGATCGGCGCCGCAGCCTGCGAACTGCCGCCCGACTGGCCCGACGATGCCATCCTGGCCCAGATGGTTGCCAGCCACAGTTACGCCCTCTCCCTGGGGGACGCCTCTCTGCAGGTCAACAGCGCCCTGTGCGCCGGCTGGACCGACAGCGCCGTATTGCAGGCGCGCTGGGGCGAATCCTTTGCGGAAAACTACGACCGTCTTTCCGCCCTGGCCGACGAAGTCAGCGGAGCACTGCTCTGCTATGAAGTGGCGCCGGCCGCCGCCTGTTACCACAGCATCAGCGCCGGCAAGACCGAGGCAAGCCAGAACGTCTGGGTGACCGCCCTGCCCTATCTGCAGGGAGTGGATTCCCCCTGGGACACCACCGTGCCCGACTATGAGGTGACTGTGACCTACAGCGCGGAACAGATGGCAACGATGCTCCAGGGGCTGGGCCTGACACCGGATGACTCTCCCGGTGACTGGTTCGGTGCCGTGCGCTGGGATGACGCGGGCTATGTGGAGCAGATGGAGGTCTGCGGGACAGAATTCAGCGGCACGGCGCTGCGCAGCGCTTTTTCTCTGCGTTCGGCCAGCTTCACCGTCGCCTATACCGACGGAGCCTTCCAACTGACCACCCACGGCTACGGCCACGGCGTAGGGCTGAGCCAGTACGGCGCCAAGGCTATGGCCGAAGGCGGCGCCCACTGGCGGGAGATCCTGACCTACTACTTTCCCGGCTGCGAGATCACGGAATAAAAACAAGCCTCCCGGAAGAGGAGGCTTGCGGTTTTTTAGGGCAATAGCGGTTTTTTGAACAGTCCCAACAGCATGGCCGATACAAGGGAGCCGACCGCCAGCGCCAGCAGGAAGCCCAGCGGATTGTGCATGACAGCGATCAGGAACAGACCCCCGTGGGGAGCCGGGCAGCCACAGCCCAGCAGCATACTCAGCAAGCCGGCCAGACCGCTGCCCAGAACACAGGCAGGACCTACCCGCAGCGGGTCCCGCAGCGCGAAAGAAAGCGCTCCCTCGGTGACAAAGGAGGCCCCCATCAACAGGTTCTGGGGCACGGTGCGCCGTTCGGCGGCGGTAAAGCGGCTGGGGAACAGCAGGCAGGCCAGGGCTACCGAGATCGGCGGCACCATACCGCCCACCATGACCGATGCCATGATGTCGTACTGATTGCTGACCAGGGCCAGCGTACCGGTCAGATAAGCCGCCTTGTTGACAGGGCCGCCGTAATCCGTGGCCATCAGCGCACCGAGCAGCGCCCCCAGTGCCAGGCGGCTGTCCCCCTGCATTCCGTCCAGCAGGTCAAACAGCCAGAGGTTGAACTGGCCCAGCGGCGGGTTGACGATCAACACCATCAGCGCACCGACGCCCAGCAGACTCAGAACCGGGGTCAGCAGACCCGTGCGCACCTGCTCCAGGGCCGGGGCCATCCGCCGCCCCAGCCAGTTGAGCAGCTGCACCAGGAAACCGGCGGCAAAGCCTGCCACTAGTGCTCCCCAGAACCCACTGGAGACCCAGTTTTCCTCGGGCGCAATGGTAGTGCCCAACTGCGCCAGATAGCCCCCCATCAGACCCGGCATAAAGGCGGGGATATCCCCGATGCTGTAGGCGATGAAGGCCGCCAGCACCGGATAGATCAGCACAAAGGCCGCGCGGCCGACGGTGTCCATCATATCGGTTATCGTGGACGGCGCGCCCAGCTGCGCCAGCAGCAGCGCCAGGGCGATGAGCACACCGCCAGCCACCACAAAGGGCAGCATGTGGGAGATACCGCTCATCAGATGGCGGTAGGCTTCCCGGCCCTGCTCTTTCCAGTCGTTGGCGCGGAATCCGTCACCGCCGCGGTAGACCGGCACGCTGCTTTCCGCCGCCCGGTCCAGCACGGCACCGGGGTCCCGGATGGCTTCCCGCGCCGAGACCGAGACCATCCGCTTGCCCACAAACCGTGCCGTGGACACAGCACGGTCTGCCGCCACAATGATGCAGTCGGCGTTGGCGATATCCTCCGACGAGAGCGGATGATTGACCCCCGCCGCGCCGTTGGTTTCCACTTTCAGACGGACGCCCCGCTCCTGGGCTGCCTTCTGCAGCGCTTCGGCTGCCAAATAGGTATGGGCAAGCCCCGTGGGGCAGGCAGTGACCGCCACAAACCGCCAGTGCTCCGGTTTGCCCGGAGCGGCCGGAGCCGACGGTTCCGGCGCATCGGTTGCCTGCTCCTGAGCCGCGATCATACCGCAGAAGGTGTCCGGGTCCTCCGCCTGGATCAGCCGGGCACAGAGGTCCTTGTCCAGCAGCAGCGTGGCCAGTTCCGCCAGCACCTGTACATGCAGATCGTTGGCATCCGCCGGGGCCGCGATCAGGAACATCATCCGCACCGGTTCCCCGTCCGGGGTGGAGCAGTCCAGCGGCGGGTCCAGAGTCAGGGCGGCCAGGCCCGGTGCACGCACCGCCGCGCTTTTGGCATGGGGAATGGCCAGACCGCCGCCCACACAAGTACCGCCCAGTTCCTCCCGCGCCCGCACATCCGCTTCAAAAGCTGCGGCATCGGTCAGGTTGCCGCCCGCGTCCATAAGCTCTGCCAGCAGATGCACCGCCGTCTGCATGGAGTCCACCGGACGGTGCAGCGCCACGCTGCCCGGGTGCAGAAAATCTGTAATGTGCATGGGAGTTCCCTCCTGTACGGCAAATTCATGAAAAAAGGCGGCCCCGCCGCAGCGGAGCCGCCTGATAGAGCGGATGGAATCAGTTGAGCAGCGTCTTCTCGGTCTCGGGATCGAACAGGTGAATCTTGTTGGTATCCATCGCGACAACGATCTTGTCGCCGCGGCGGGACTTGGAAGTCGGCGCAACACGAGCCATGAGGTTCTGGCCCTTGTAGGTCAGGTAGAGGTAGATCTCAGCGCCCATCAGCTCGGAGACTTCGACTTCGGCATCGAGGTGGCTGTTGGGATGCTTGGCCAGGAATTCGGGATCGTCCTTGATATCCTCAGGACGGATACCGACCTTCAGGGTCTTGCCAACGTAAGCGTCCAGCTTGCCGTCGGCGGTCTTTTCGGTGGGCAGCGGAACGATGGCGCCGGCCAGATCAATGGTGTACTGGTCGCCGTTCTTGTTCAGCTTGCCGTCCAGGAAGTTCATCTGGGGGCTGCCGATGAAGCCTGCGACGAAGACGTTGCAGGGATAATCGTACAGGTTCTGCGGGGTATCGACCTGCTGGATCAGGCCGTCCTTCATGACGACGATGCGGTCGCCCATGGTCATGGCCTCGGTCTGGTCATGGGTAACGTAGATGAAGGTGGTAGCCAGCTTCTTGTGCAGCTTGATGATCTCGGTACGCATGCTGGTACGGAGTTTGGCGTCCAGGTTGGACAGAGGCTCGTCCAGCAGGAAGACCGCCGGGTTACGGACCATGGCGCGGCCCAGGGCAACACGCTGACGCTGACCACCGGACAGAGCCTTCGGCTTACGGTCGAGCAGGTGCTCGATCTCCAGGATCTTGGCGGCTTCGCGCACGCGCTTGTCGATCTCGTCCTTGGGCATCTTGCGCAGTTCCAGGCCGAACGCCATGTTCTTGTACACGGTCATGTGGGGGTACAGAGCGTAGTTCTGGAACACCATGGCGATGTCACGGTCTTTCGGCGGGACGTCGTTGATCAGGCGGTCGCCGATGTACATCTCGCCGCCGGAGATCTCTTCCAGACCGGCGATCATACGCAGGGTGGTGGACTTGCCGCAGCCGGAAGGACCGACGAAGACGATGAACTCCTTGTCGGCGATTTCGAGGCTGAAATCGGGAACGGCAACAACGTTACCGGGGTAAACCTTTTTGACGTGACGGCAGCTGATAGAAGCCATGACAAAACCCTCCAATATGGTTTTCTGCCCCGTTGGCGGGGCTGATTTACTTGACACGACTATAATAACAGGTTAAAATGTGTTTGAAAATAGCATTTTATTGATATCGGAGTGTCGAAATTGATATTTGAACCGGAAATCTACTGTGCCTGTGCAAAAACCGCCGAGCTGGACGGAGAAAGCCCCCTGACCCTGGACGGTGCCGGGCTGTGGGTGGGGGTACTTTCCCGCGGGGATTGCCTGCTGGAGGGCTGCGAAGTCCCCGGTCACAGCGGCGACATCTTGCTGGGGGCATCGCCGCTGGTGCTGCGCCCGCAAAGCGACTGTCACCTGCTGGCGGTACGGCTGACCGGCTATTGTGCCGACGCCTATCTGCTGCGGCTGGGCAGCGCCCGCTGGGCGGACGGTGCCTCCTGCCCGGGGGCGGCGGAACTGGTGGCCCAGCTGCACGGCAGCGGCACCGCCGTAATGGCCTATGCCCTGCTGTGCGCCGTGGGCAAGGCGGACGAGACCGCACGGCCGCTGCCGCCCCTGGTAGCAGAGGCGCTGCAGGCCATCCGGCAGAATTACATGGCCCTGTACGGGGTGGAGGAACTCAGCGAGCAGCTGGGCGTGACCAAGAGCCATCTGGTGCGGGCTTTCAAGCAGGCGCTGGGAGTGCCTCCGGGCAAGTATCTGACCAATGTGCGTATCGAAGCGGTCAAGACCCTGTTGCTCAGCGACGAATACAATCTGGAGATGATCGCGGGCCTGACCGGGTTTTCGGGGGCGAACTACCTGTGCCGGGTCTTCAAGCGGGAGGTCGGGGTCTCCCCTGCAGCCTGGCGGGCTGCCGCGGCGCCGCCCCCCGCCGTGCCCAAGCTGCCCCCCCGCAGCGAGGAAATGTTTGTCTGACACAGCAAAGCAGGCGCAGCCTTCCGGCTGCGCCTGCTTTCTTATACAAAAAATTACTGCTGGGTCTTGTAGCCGTCGGGGTTGTGGCTCTGCCAGTTCCAGCTGTGGGCGCACATCTCCTCGATGCCGTACTTTGCCTCCCAGCCCAGTTCCTTCTTGGCCTTGCTGGGATCGCACCAGCACTCGGCGATGTCGCCGGGGCGGCGGGGATCGATGACATAGGGCAGTTCCTTGCCGCAGGCTTTGCTGAAAGCATGGATGACATCCAGCACGCTGTAACCATGGCCGGTGCCCAAGTTGCAGACGAACAGGCCGGGCTTTTCTTCCAGCTTCTTGATGGCTGCCACATGACCGCGGGCCAGGTCCACAACGTGGATGTAGTCACGCACACCGGTACCGTCGGGCGTGGGATAATCGTTGCCGAAGACATGGACCTTTTCCAGCTTGCCCACCGCGACTTTGGCGATGTAAGGCACGAGGTTGTTGGGGATGCCGTTGGGGTCCTCACCGATGAGTCCGGAGGGGTGCGCGCCGATGGGGTTGAAGTACCGCAGCAGCGCCACGTTCAGTTCGGGGTCCGCATGGCAGCAGTCGGTGAGAATGCGCTCGGTGAACACCTTGGTGGTGCCGTAGGGGTTGGTGGTGCCGCCTACGGGGAAGTCCTCCCGGATGGGCACGCTGGCGGGGTCGCCGTAGACGGTGGCCGAGGAGGAGAAGATGATGTTATGGCAGTTGTGGCGGCGCATAACATCCAGAATGTTCAGCGTGCATTCCAGGTTGTTGGAATAGTACTCGATGGGTTTGGAGACGCTTTCGCCCACCGCCTTGTAGGCGGCGAACTGGATCACGCAGTCGATGTCGGGGTTATCGGCAAAGATCTTCTCCACAGCTTCTTTGTCGGTCATATCCGCCTCCACAAAGCGGAAGTCCTTACCGGAGATCTTCTTGACGCGGGCCAGTGCCTCGGGGCAGGAATTGTAGAAGTTGTCCGCGACGACGATGTCGTAGCCAGCGGCCAGAAGTTCCACGCAGGTGTGGCTGCCGATGTAGCCGGCGCCACCGCTAACCAAAATTGCCATACCAATCGTCTCCTTTATGTTTTCTTGTTGCGTTTTAACGGGCAGAGGATCGCCCGCTCCTTACTTATCATTCTACTTTTTCTGCTCTGTTTCGGGAATAGACGTTTTCGGTGCCTCTTTATCTTTTTGTTGCCTGTTTTGGCGGCGTGCCGGAAGCCCCTGCTGCATGCGGCGGTAGGCGCTGGGCGTGTTGCCGGTGGCTGCATGGAACTTCTGGCTGAAATAAGCGCCGGAGCAGTACCCCATCTGGGCGGCCACCTCACCGGGGGTGGCACCCCGCGCCAGCAGCTGGGCGGCATAGTCCAGCCGCATGGCGGCGAACTCCTCCATGGCGGTGTGGCGCAGCCGGGCACGGAATGCCTGCTGCATCTGCGCCCGGGTACAGCCCACCGCTGCGCAAACTTCCTCCACCCGCACTTCCCGGGTCAGGTTCTGGGAAAAGTAAGCCCGCACCGCTTCCACCAGCGCCGCCTGCTTGCGTTCCCGCCGGGCCCGCAGCGTGGGTTTGCGCGCACGTTTGCACCGCCGCGCCAGCAAAATGAGCAGATTTTCCAGGTGGATGGCCAGCTGCTGCCGCGCCCCGAAGGGGACCTCCTCCCGCGGGACAGGCTTCTGGCCGGGGGAAGCCGGTGGATCATACAACTCCGCCACCGCCTTCATCAGCCAGTTCAGGTCGTGTTGTTCGGCAGGTTCGGCATGGAACGTGGCACCGCGGAACCGGTCCATCACGGCCCCGGAACAGAAAAAGTCGATCCGCAGCACTTCGGGCGGGATCTCGCCCACACTGCGCATGGCAAAGATCTCTTCGGGCTGGTGCAGCAGAATGCCTCCCGCCCGCAGCAGCACGCGCTTCTCGTTGCAGCGCTCTTCCACGCTGCCGGCACGCACATACACCAGCTGCCAGCATTGGGTCTGGCTTTCGCCGATGTCGTCCTCGGCACGGCGCTCGGCGGCCCAGGCAAACGGAATGGCTTCGATGCGAAGGGGGAACTCCTCGTTGGACGCCATAGTGCCTCCTTTATCAGACGGTCACCACACCGCTGTCCGGCCAAAGGTCCTGCGGTTGGCCGCCGTAGTGGAATACACCGGGTTCCACCTCCGCCAGCTGCGGGAACTGCGTCAGTTCGGGACAGCTGTCGGTCAGGCCGATGCAGTAGGCCGTCAGCGGGCTGATGACCTTGTCAATGGATGTATACAGGTTGCTGCCGTCCTCGGCATAGGTGCTGAGCATGATGTCGTCGGGGTAGGTCTGCTGCACGTAGGCCGTCAGCGCCCCGTCCACATAGGGGTCGCTGCTGCCCTCATACAGGTCCGGCGCCCCGAACAGATGCAGGATCTCATGGGCAAAGGTGGCCGGAGATTCCGGTTCCGGGTCCGCCGCATAGGCATCATAGCGGTACAGGCAGCAATATTCGTGGTAAAAGTCGGTGCCGTCCTCGGCATAGTGCGCCATCGTGAAAGACGTACCGGACACCGGCAGGAACAAAAGAAAGCCCACGTGATCGGTGCCGTACCTGGCCCGCAGTTCGGCGGTATCCAGCGTGGCGCACAGCGCGTCCATCTCGTCCAGGAACGCGTTGCTCTCCTCGGAGTCCACACCCCCGCGCAGGCGGGCGCGCACCGAGTAGGTATAACTCAGCGGGCTGGTATCGCTGCCATCGTCGTAGGAGATATCCGCCGTCACGCCGTAGCTGTCGGCCTGTTCGGTCAGCCAGTCCACCGCCATGGCCACACTCTGGCGGGCGGCGGCGCGGGCTTCCCGGGTCCAGATACTGCCGGTAGCCGCATCGTTCAGATAGACGCTGACCAGCACCGTAGGTTCTTCCAGAAGTCCCACACTGCCGTAGAGCGTCTCCTCCATCTGGGGGACAGGTTCCTGTGTCGGTTCCGGGGTGGGGGCAGGGTCCTCCACCGAGGGCATATCCGGCACGACCTGCCGCTCCGTGCGCGGCCCACAGCCGCACAGCAGCACCAGCAGCACCAGCAGGACCGCAAGGTGTTTTTTCATACACTTCCCCTGTTCCGTTACAGTTTCAGTTCCGGTTTGCCGTCATGGTCCACGAGGGACACCGTGGCGGGACTGCTGCCCAGGCGGCCGTCCACCAGCGCCTCGGCAATGGGGTCCTCCACCGCCTTGCGGATGGTGCGGCGCAGTTCGCGGGCGCCGTACTTGGTGGAGCTCTGGGCCACAATGGCCGCCAGCGCGGGCTGGTCATAGGTCAGGGTAATGCCATGGTTGGCAAGCCCCGGCTTGTATTCGTCCAGCATGAGGGCGGCGATCTTCTCGAGATTTTCCTCGCTCAGCGGATGGAAGGTGATGACTTCATCCACACGGCCCAGGAACTCGGGGCGCAGGAACTCCTGGAGGGCTTTCAGGCTCTTGTCGGCGCTGGCGACTTCCAGCTTTTTGCCGAAGCCGGTGGCGCCGCTCTGGTCGGTGGAGCCGGCGTTGGAGGTCATGCAGATGACGGTATTGGAGAAATCCACCGTGCGGCCCTGGGCGTCGTTGATCTTGCCTTCGTCCAGAATCTGCAGAAGGATATTCATCACATCGGGATGGGCCTTCTCGATCTCGTCAAAGAGCACGACACTGTAGGGATGGCGGCGGACCTTCTCGGTCAGCTGGCCGGCCTCATCGTAGCCCACATAGCCCGGAGGCGAACCGATGAGGCGGGAGACCGCGTACTTTTCCATATACTCGCTCATGTCGATGGAGATGAGCGGGTCCACCGTGTCAAAGAGCTGGTTGGCCAGCTGTTTGACCAGTTCGGTCTTGCCCACACCGGTGGGTCCCACAAAGATGAAGCTGGCCGGACGGTGACGGCCGGACAGGTCGGCGCGGGCCCGCTTGATGGCCCCCGCCACCGCATGAACGGCTTCGTCCTGGCCGATGATGTGCGCCTTGAGGGCCTCTTCCAGCCCCTGCAGACGGCCGTACTCGGTCTCCTTGATCTTGACGGCCGGGATGCCGGTCCAGAGTTCCACCACCTGGGCTACATCGTCCAGCGTGACTTCGATTTCCGCCACACGCAGCTGGAGCGCCGGCAGCTTTTCACGCTGCTGCGCCAGTTCCGTCTTGACAGAGGCCAGTGCCTCGTAGTCGATGGCCGCGTCCTGCCCGTTTTCCGGTTCCGGATTTTCCAGGTCATGTTCCTGGCTTTCCAGCTCCGCCACCTTGCGCTGGGTTTCGATCAGTTCGGTGATCTCGGGATGGCGCAGGTTGCAGCAGGCGCAGGCTTCATCCAACAGGTCGATGGCCTTGTCGGGCAGGAAACGGTCGGTGATATAGCGTTCCGACAGCTTGACGATGCTGGTGACGATGGGATCGGGCACCCGGACGCAATGGTGTTTTTCGTAGTAGACGCGGATGCCCTTGATGACCTCGATGGTATCCTGAAGGGAGGGTTCCTCCACCTTGACGGGCTGGAAGCGCCGCTCCAGGGCGGAATCCTTCTCGATATATTTGCGGTACTCGGCAAAGGTGGTGGCACCGATGACCTGCACCTGTCCGCGGGAAAGGGCGGGTTTCATGATATTGGCGGCGTTCATGGCACCGTCGGAGTCCCCTGCCCCCACAATGGAGTGGATCTCGTCGATGAACAGGATGATGTTGCCGGCTGCCTTCACCTCGCTGATGAGGCCCTTGACCCGCTGCTCGAACTGGCCGCGGAACTGGGTGCCTGCAATCAGGGCCGTCATATCCAGCAGGAAGATCTCCTTGTCCTGCAGGCGGGCCGGGACCTTGCCCTCGGCAATGCGCTGGGCAATGCCTTCGGCGATGGCGGTCTTGCCGACGCCCGCCTCACCGATGAGGCAGGGGTTGTTTTTCTGGCGGCGGCAGAGGATCTGAATGGTGCGGTAGATCTCCCGGTCACGGCCGATGATACGGTCGGTCTTGCCCTCCCGGGCTTTCTGGGTCAGGTTCTCACAGTAGGTGTCCAGGAACTTGCGCCGGGGCGCCTTGTCCTTTTTGCCGTTTTTGGGAGCCTTGCCCTCCTCCCCGTTCTGGCGCTGGGCGCCGAAACCAAAGGGAAACACCGGCGAACCGCCGGGCACAAAATCTTCCTGTCCGGCTTCCCCGGGCGCATCTTCCCCGGTGGGGGCCAGCGCGCCGGATTCGGCCGCTTCCTGCAGGAAGGAACTCATACGTTCCTCCATGTTTTCCAGATCCTGATCGGACATGCCGAATTGTTTCATCAGATCGTCCACGGGCTGGATATGCAGCGCCCGGGCACAGGTCAGGCAGTAACCCTCCTGTACCGGTTTGCCGTTATCCATGCGCTGGACAAAGACCACTGCGGTACGTTTTTTGCAGCGTACACAAACCATAGGTTTCACCTCTCTATAATAAAAGCATTCGCTTGTAAATCCCGATGGTTCTATTATCAAGCGAACCCACGGTTTTTGCAAGCGATGGCGGGGATTGTTTAGAATTTTTTCATTTTAATAAAAGGTCAGGAACGGGTTGAACGACCCGAAAATGCTGTACCCCACACTCTGGTTCAGGATGGACAGCGTGAGGAATTCCAGCGAACCGGCGGTGACGCAGGCAACAAACCACAGCAGCAGTGCCAGCAGCCAGCAGTCCAGCGCACCGGTGACAAGGCCCAGCACAAGCCCCAGCAGCCGGTTGACGCCGCCCACCAGCGGCACACCGTTGACCTGACGGAACAGCCCCACCAGCAGACGGAATACCCACCGCACCACCATGCAGAGCACGATGAACAGCAGCACCTGCACAAAGGGCAGCAGAATGGGTTCCAGGGCCGCCGTGATCTGGGCGGGCAGGGTATCCCCTGCCCCCTGCAGCAGCTGGGTCAGCGTGCTGCGCACCGTCTCGGGCAGGAAGTCCATGCCCTGCACGGCGGCGGCCAGGTCTCCGCCGGACTGGCCCACCGCAGTCTCCACTTTTTCCGAGACCGAACCGCTGAGGAACTGTTCGTAGATGGGCATTGCCAGGGTACGGCTGGCCCACACCGCCACACCGACGCCCACCACGGCGCCGATGAGTTCCGTCAGGCCGGCCAGGAAACCCTTGCGCCAGCTGGCCACCGCCGCAAACGCAAAGATCACCAAAAACAACAAATCGTAGATCCAAGCCATAGTGTCGTATACAGTCCTTTCACAATCATTCGTCGGGAGGCGTCAGCACGTCCGCCTGACTGCCGGTGAACACCAGCAGATGAGCGGCATCCAGCACCGCCACAGGGTGGGCAGAAAGGTCGTCCCGCGACCAGTTCTGCACGCCGTCGTAGCTGTAGCACTCCACGGCGTTGGGGCACAAAAGGTAAACATCGGTATCGGTGGCCGTCACACCGTATGCCTGCCGGGCGGGGATCTCGGCCAGCAGGGTCAGGTCCTCATCAAAAGTGACCAGGCTGTTGCCGCCGCGGATGTTCAGCAGCAGCGCCGTCTGGCGGACGCCGGGCGCCGCGCTCTGCAGCGTGGCACCGCCGAAATCATAACGGGCGGTCTCGGTGGCCGTGCGCGGGTCCAGCACCGCAATGTAGGTGTCGAATACCGCCACCACCCGGCTGTCCGTCTGCCAGTCCAGCAACAGCAGCATGCTGCCCCGGGTAGCCGTATAAACCGGACCTTCGGCTTCGTCACCGGTGTCCATGAAGTAGATGCTGCAGCTGAGCTGCCCGTCCCGGGCTGCCAGGGTACCGGCGGCAAAACGCCGGTTATCCGGGGCAAAATCCAACGCGATGGGGGTTCCCTCGCTCTGGGTCATCTGCCAGCTGTAGGTGGGGTTGAAGGACGGGTCAAAGACCTGCAGTTGGGCCGCATAGCGACCGGATTCGGTGACGACGGCCAGCGTGTTGTTGTTGGACATGGCACACAGCAGGATGCCCTCGTCGAAGGTGCGGGTGAACAGGCTGCGGGTCCGGCTGGAGACCTGCAGTTCGTTGCCGGCGCGGTTGTATACCACGAACCGGGTGCCGCCCACCGCCAGCACGGGACGGGCGTAAGAGGGCTGAAAGCTGTACACCGGCGTACCGTAGGAGGAATAGACCGCCACATCTTCATCCCCCAGTTCCACAAAGCCCCCGGCCAGTTCCTCGATCTGCAGCGGTTCGCTGATGCCGGTGTTCACCGGCCAGCCGCCGCTGCCGCGCCTGAGGTAGAGGGTGAGACTGTCCACCCCGTCGGCCAGCAGGGCGATGGACGCCGACATGGCCCCCGTAAAAACAGCGATGAACAAGGCAATGACCAGCACCACGACGCCCAGAAAGATGGTGCGGCGGCGCTGGCGCTGTTTGAACAGCGGCGTAAGAGATTTGAGATTGGTGGTCTGGGTTTTATCGGGCGGCGCAGACGCGCCAGCCGAAGTCCCGGTACGGCGCACCGGCTGCGGCGTGCGCAGGCCGATGTCCCCGCTGGTGCCGGGAATGGGTTTGGTAGAGGTATGCCCCTGTTCCCGCGCCAGCATCCGCCGGCGGCGCTCCTGGCGTTCCTTTTCGGCTTTGTTCACGAGGGGCTTCCCTCCTTTCCAGAGTATGTCAGGTTTTCCCGATGGTTACAGGTCCGGATAGGCCACATCCTCCAGGAAGAGGCCCTTGGCCGGCAGCGTGGGACCGGCCTTACGGCGGTCCCGGCTTTGCAGCAGCCCGGGGATGGAATCCGGCCTGCGCTTGTGCAGGCCCGCTTCCACCAGGGTACCGGCCAGGATGCGGACCATATTGTACAGGTAGCCGTCGGCGGTGACGGTAATGACAAAACGGTCACCGCAGCGGGACACCGTGCACCGCGAGATGGTGCGCACGGTATCACCGTGGGCAGCGACCGAAGAGCCCGACGCACACAGCGCCAGAAAATCATGGGTACCGACGAACTGCGCGGCCGCCGCCTGCATGGCGTCCAGGTCCAGTGGCTGGGCCACCCGGTGGCAGATATCCAGCGTAAAGGGGTCGTCGATACGCCCGTTGAGAATATGATAGCAGTAGGTCTTTGCATGGGCGGCGTAGCGGGCATGGAAGCCCTCCGGCACCGCCTGCACCGCTAGGGCCCGGATGTCCGGCGGCAGGTGCGCGTTGAGGGCGGGCACGATCTTTTCCGCCGGGACCTTGCCAGTATAGCAGAAGCTGAGCGCGAAACGCCGCGCATGAACGCCCGCATCGGTGCGGGAGCAGCCCTTCACGTTGGGGCGGCTGCCCAGGGCCGCCTGCATGGCGTCCTGCAGCGCGGCGCAGACCGTGGGGGCGTTGGGCTGCACCTGGAATCCCGCGTAATTTGTGCCCTTGTAGGCGATCCACAACAGATAGGTCATCATACCAGCCCCGGCACAAAAAAGCGCGTGGAAACGATGACAGCCAGCGCGACCACCAGCACAACGGTGCAGCGCAGGTCGGTGGCGGTGAAGCGCAGCTGCTTGAGGCGGGTGCGCCCCTCGCCGCCGTGATAGCAGCGGCACTCCATGGCCATGGCCAGCTCATCGGCCCGGCGGAATGCCGAGATGAACAGCGGAATGAGGATGGGCACCAGCGCCTTGATGCGCTGGGTGAACTTACCGGTGTCCAGCATGGCCCCCCGGGCTTTCTGGGCGTTCATGATCTTTTCGGTCTCCTCGATCAGCGTGGGGATGAACCGCAGGGCAATGGTCATCATCATAGCCAGTTCATGCACCGGGAAGTGGATTTTCTCCAGCGGGCGGAGCAGATTCTCGATGGCATCGGTGAGGACGATGGGGCTGGTGGTATAGGTCAGCAGGCTGGTGCCCGCAATGAGGGCGCAGACACGCACCGCCAGCAGAATGGCATAGCGCACCCCCTCGGCATAGATGCTGAAGACCCAGAAATGCACCAGGGGTTCCCCTTCGCCGGTGACGAAGAAGAGGTTGAGCACCGCCGTGAAGATGACGATGGGCACGATGGGTTTGAGGCTGCGCAGGATCAGCTTGCCGGGGATCTTTGCCACCCGGTAGAGGGCGGCCAGCAGCAGCAGCGACAGCGCGATGCCCAGGGGATTGGCTGCCACAAACAGCACCACGATGTACGCGATGGTGGCCACCAGTTTGAGCCGCGGGTCGCAGCGGTGGAGCACCGAGCGCCCGGGATAGTATTGCCCGATGGTAATATCTTTGAGCATTACTCCACCCCCTTGTTCTGTTTGGCGGCCAGCGCCTTCTGGATGGTCTTGACCGCATAGGGAATGGTGTAGACATCGGTGGGGATGTCCAGCCCCATCCGGCGCAGTTTGAGGAAGATCTGGGTCACCTGGGGCACCGAAAGCCCCAGGTCCAGCAGTTCCTGGGCGCGGGCGAAGACGTTTTCCACCGTATCGTACATTGCAACCCCCGCCTTGTGCATGACGAGCACCCGGTTGGCATACTTGGCGATATCCTCCATGGAATGGCTGACCAGCAGCACCGTGATGCCGGTCTTTTCATGGTAGGCCCTGATCTGGCCCAGGATGGCATCCCGCCCTTCGGGGTCCAGGCCCGCGGCAGGCTCGTCCAGCACCAGCACCCGGGGCTGCATGGCCATAACGCCGGCAATGGCCACCCGGCGTTTCTGGCCGCCGGAAAGTTCAAAGGGGCTCTTTTGCAGCAGTTCGTCGCTGAGGCCCACAAAGGCCGCCGCTTCCTTGACCCGGCGCTGGACCTCGGCTTCGTCCAGGCCCATGTTGCGGGGACCGTAGGCAATATCCCGGGCACAGGTCTCCTCAAAGAGCTGGTACTCGGGGTACTGCATGACCAACCCTACCAGAAACCGGAAGGAGCGCAGGTCGGCGCCGGGTGCCCACAGGTCCTTGCCGTCCACCAGCACCCGGCCCGACGTGGGACGGTTGATGCCGTTGAAATGGCTGATAAGGGTGGATTTGCCGCTGCCGGTGGAGCCGATGATGCCCACAAAATCCCCTTCCTCCACCGTAAAGGACACATCGTCCAGGGCGGTGGTGGCGTCCGGCATGCCGGGATTGTACACATACTTCAGATGTTCTACGCGTATGATCTCTGACACAGTTTGATTCCTTTCCCGCAGAATACCGCCCGGTTCCCCGCCGGTGCCGTTTCTGCCTTGTATGGGATATGGCGTCTGCACGCCGTTTTTCAGTCCTT
Source organism: Oscillospiraceae bacterium (assembly GCA_019424695.1). Classification (GTDB taxonomy): domain Bacteria; phylum Bacillota; class Clostridia; order Oscillospirales; family Ruminococcaceae; genus Gemmiger. The sequence goes on along the minus strand of JAHYZA010000001.1, from coordinate 14,191 downwards.
GAGCAGCCGGAAGAGCTCCTCGGCACAGCGGTCGGGGGTGATGACGTTCTCCGGCATGGGGATGCCGGCCTTGACCAGCTCATCCCGCAGTTCCGCGGCCTGGGGCACATCCAGATGGTAGCTGTGCAGCCGTTCGGTCTGGCTGAACACCTGCTCGGGGGTGCCCTCCATGACGATGCGGCCCCGGCTCATGACGAGGACCCGGTCGGCCTGGGCGGCTTCCTCCATATAGTGGGTGATGGAGACGATGGTGATGCCCGCCTCCCGCAGCTGACGGATGGTGCGCATGACCTGGCTGCGGCCGTGGGGGTCCAGCATGGCGGTGGCTTCGTCCAGCACCAGGCAGTCAGGGCGCATGGCAATGACCCCCGCAATGGCCACCCGCTGTTTCTGGCCGCCGGACAGCTTATAGGGCGCGGCATCCCGCTTTTCGTAGATGCCCGCCAGCTTCATGGCTTCATCAATGCGGGTGCGGATCTCCGCCGGCGGTACGCCCAGATTTTCCGGCGCAAAGGCCACGTCCTCCTCCACAATGGTGGCGACGATCTGGTTGTCGGGGTTCTGGAACACCATGCCCACCTTCTGGCGGATGTCATAGAGGTGTTCCTCGTTGCGGGTGTCCATGTCCTCCACCAGCACGGTGCCGGTCTCAGGCAGCAGAATGGCGTTCAGGTGCTTGGCCAGCGTGCTTTTGCCGCAGCCGTTGGCACCCAGTACCGCCACAAATTCTCCGCGATGCAGGTCCATAGTGACCCCGTCCACCGCATAGCGCGGCTGATCGGGATCATACCGGAATTTCACATCCTGCACACGGAGCATCGGTGTTTCGGTAGGCATAGATCACTTCTCCCAAATGGCGGTGGCACCGCAGGGCACCACGCCGCCGGTGGCCGAGACCGGCAGACCGATCTCGTCACAGTGGGTGTGCCCGCCCTGTACGGGGCACAGCGTCGTTTTGACAATGTATTCCATCACCGCAGGGCTCAGGCCCTCGGTGTAGGAGTTGATGGCAAAGAACAGCGGGTCGTCGCTGAGGACCTGCTCGGTCAGCGTGATGAGGTCGTAGACGTTATCCTCCAGCTTCCAGATCTCGCCGCCGGGCCCGCGCCCGTAACTGGGCGGGTCCATGATGACGCCGTCGTACTTGTTGCCCCGGCGGATCTCCCGCTGGACGAACTTGGCGCAGTCATCCACGATCCAGCGGCAGGGACGGTCGGCCAGATGGCTGGCCGCGGCGTTTTCCCGCGCCCAGGCCACCATCCCCTTGCTGGCATCCACGTGGGTCACACTGGCCCCGGCTGCCAGGCAGGCCAGGGTGGCGCCGCCGGTGTAACCGAAGAGGTTCAGCACCTTGACGGGACGGCCCGCCGCTTGGATCTTTTCCTGGTACCAGGCCCAGTTGACGGCCTGCTCCGGAAAGACCCCGGTGTGCTTGAAACCGGTAGGGCTGACGATGAGCGTCAGGTCCTGCCAGTGGATCTGCCATTTCTGGGGCAGCTTTTTATGGTAATTCCACTGACCGCCGCCCTTGGCAGAGCGGTAGTAGATGGCGTCGGCCTTGGCCCACAAAGGGCTGGTCTCATCATTTTTCCAGATGACCTGCGGGTCGGGGCGGATCAGCAGCGTGCTGCCCCAGCGCTCCAGCCGGTTGTGGTTGGTGGCGTCCAGCAGTTCGTAATCCCGCCAGCTATCGGCAGGGCGCATAGGCGATTCTCCTTTCCTGTCCGGTCAGCGGGGCGGTTCCTCCTCCAGCTTGACCACCAGGATATCATCAAACCGCTGCAGCGACCCTTCCGCCGGGTAGACCGGCATCTCGGCAAACGCCTCGCTGTCGATGATATCGTAATATTCGTCGGTACTGACTTCCCCGATCCACAGACCGTGGTAGTCATAAATGTAATGCTTCCAGTTGCCCAGCACCCCGGCCGTACCATCCCAGAACACCATGTTTTTGGTGTAGGCACTCTTGTCGTAGAGGAAATTGAATTTCTGGGCTTCGGATTCATCGGGCAGGCCCGCGATGAGCACCCGGGTGTCGGTCGTATAGTCGGTACTGTTGAGTACCCGGGTCAGGATGGCGTCGGTCAGGGTATCCACATACCGGTAAGCCATGGCTACCGTCTGGTAGGAGGCGTAGGCCACCACCGTGCTGAGCCAGCACACCAGCACCACCGCCGCACCGGCACCGAAACGCACCAGGCGTTTCCACCACAGCGGACCGGTCTCCCGTTCCGCCAGGACCAGCGCAAAGGGCACCATCATCTGCATGGGATGGCTCATCAGGGTATTGATGGTTCCCGGCACCACCACGTCCACCAGATTGATGGCCAGCGGCAGCAGCAGTGCCAGCACCGCCATTACCACAGCCTGGGGTTTGCGGCGGCGGACCAGCCGCAGCCAGGAGAGCAGCAACAACAACGCCGTGCCCAACAGCACCAGCAGCAGGGCCTTGCCTGTATGGTTGGGCCCCTTGGTAAAATAGGCAGCAAAATCGCGGTAAGCCTGTATCACGCCCTGCCCCAGATTGGCCACCAGGCTGCCCGCACCAAAGCCGCTGAGACCGCCTTTGCTCGACAGCGCCACATCATAGCGGCAGATCTCGATTTGCAGAACGGCGAAATACAGCGCTCCGCCCAGCAGGCCCATGGCGGCGGCTTTGCCGAAACGACGGCCCAACTTCCCCAGGGGCAGTTCCATACCGCAATCCAGCAGCAGCGTCATGACCACAACACCGGAAGTAAAACCGATCCACGCCTGGTAGCCGCCCAGGCCCAGGGTGAGGCAGAGGACAGCCAGCGCGAAATCCAGCCATCCGGTACGTGCCAGCACCAGATATGCGGCCAGGATCGTCATCAGCATGCTAAAGCCATAGCTGTAGCCTACACAGATGACCAGATTCTGTTCGATCACAGACGGTGCCACGATCAGGGAAAGGGTCGCCAGCACCAGCACGGCCTTACTGCGGATTTTCCACAGATCCGCCAGCAGCAGGACGCTGAATGCAGTACACACTGCATTGAACGCCACAAAGAGGGCCGGCATGACCACATTGCCGCCGATGGCGCTGAGATAGCGCATGAGCCAGCGGCCGATGGACAAGGCCCAGCGCTGGTTCCAGTAATAGTAGAGTCCCTCGTTGGTGCCGTCCGGGCTGGTATAACCGTGCAGCACAAAGAGCGCATGGCACAGGAACATGCCCAGCAGCGCCGTCTTGAACACCAGACCCGCATACTGCCGGAACACCGCGACGCTGGGGTTCCACTGCTCTTTCTCACGCCTGAGCCAGGCCGGCATGGCGTACACTTCCTTTCTTACTTGTCGAGGATGCGCTGGCGGATCATATCCGCGATGCGCTCGGCACTGGTCTGGATGGCGGCGTGGTCCTCGCCCTCCACCATGACGCGGATCTTGGGCTCGGTGCCGGAGACGCGCACCAGCACGCGGCCCATGCCCATCAGGCTTTGCTGCTGGCTCTCAATGAAGCCGGCAATGTATTCATCCTCTTTGTACGCCTGTTTCTGTTCCTTGTTGGCCGTCAGGTTGATGAGCACCTGGGGGAATTTGGTGTACACAGCGTTGAGTTCGCTCATTTTCGCGTCCGGGTTCTCGGCTTTTTTGCGGGCCAGGACCTTGAGCAGTTTGCCGGCGGTCAGCTCGCCGTCGCCGGTGGTGGAATGATGCAGGAAGATCACGTGGCCGCTCTGCTCGCCGCCGATAGCATAGCCGCGGGCACGCATCTCCTCCAGCACGTAGCGGTCGCCCACCGCCGTGCGGGCGGTCTCGATGCCCAGGGATTCCATATGCTTCATGAAGCCCAGGTTGGACATGACGGTTACCACCACGGTGTTGCCGTCCAGGCGGCCGCGCTCCTTCATGTCGGCGCCCACCAAGGCAATGATCTTGTCACCATCCATCTCGGCACCGTTCTCGTCGCAGGCCAGGCAGCGGTCGGCGTCGCCGTCAAAGGCGATGCCGCAGTCGTAACCGCCTTCCTTGACGGCCGCCTCCAGCGCTTCCAGATGGGTGGAACCGCAGCCGTCATTCACCGTGACGCCATCCTGCAAGGTACCCATGAAGCCGCACTCGCAGCCCAAGCGGGGGAACAGCTTCTGGGCCACTGCCGCGGAGGCACCGTTGGCGCAGTCAAACAGCACCTTCAGACCGGTGAGATCGGCAGCGATGTGCTCCTGCAGGAAATCCACATAGTCATCGATGCCGGTGCGGCACATATGGATGCGGCCGATGTCGGCACCTTCTGCCAGACGGATATCGGCACAGTTGTTGAACACATGGGCTTCGATCTGCTCTTCCACTTCATCGGGCAGCTTGTAGCCGTCCCCTTTGAAGATCTTGATGCCGTTGAATTCCATGGGGTTATGGGAGGCAGAGATCATGATGCCGGCGTCGGCATGGTACTTACGCACCAGATAAGCCACACCGGGGGTAGGGATCACGCCCAGCAGGTCCACGTCGGCGCCGACGCTGCACAGGCCGGCAGCCAGGGTGGATTCCAGCATATCGCCGGAAACACGGGTATCTTTACCGATGAGGATCTTGGGGCGGTGCCCGTCCAGACGGGTCAGCACCGCCGCCGTGCCGCGGCCGATCTGCAGTGCCAGTTCGCAGGTCAGGTCCTTGCCCGCCACGCCGCGGACACCATCGGTTCCAAACAGTTTACCCATAATGATCAAATCCTTTCCTATTTCAGTAATTCATTGTATGCCGCCGGCCTGTCCGGCCGTGCGGAAGTGGTCAGGGCTTAGAACATGCTCTGCTGGCCGTCCTCCTCGTCGAACCGGCGGGGTACCGCCATATGCAGGTGCTCGTAGGCAAGGCGGGTCACACAGCGCCCGCGGGGGGTGCGCGTGAGCATGCCCATCTGCATCAGATAGGGTTCGCAGAGGTCCTCCAAGGTAACGCTCTCCTCCCCCAGGGCTGCCGCCAGCGTTTCCAGGCCCACAGGGCCGCCGCCGTACATCTCGATGATGGCGCGCAGCAGACTGCGGTCCAGTTCGTCCAGGCCCATCTCGTCAATATCCATCCACTTGCGAGCTTCGACGGCGGTTTCTTCATCAATAGTGCCGTCTCCCTGCACGGTGGCGAAGTCCCGCACCCGCTTGAGCAGGCGGTTGGCGATACGCGGCGTACCGCGGCTGCACCGTGCCAGTTCCAAGGCCCCTTCCTCGGTGATGGGGATGCCCAGGATACCGGCGCTGCGGGTGATGATCCGGCCCAGTTCCTTGGGACTGTAGGGTTCCAGCTTGAGCAGAATGCCGAAGCGGTCCCGCAGCGGACCCGTCAGCTGGCCGGCCCGCGTCGTCGCACCGATGAGGGTGAACCGCGGCAGATTGATGCGGATGCTCTGGGCGCTGGGGCCTTTGCCGATCATGATATCCAGGGCGTAATCTTCCAGTGCCGGGTAGAGCACCTCCTCCACCTGGCGGGAGAGGCGATGGATCTCATCGATGAAGAGCACGTCCCCCTCCTGCAGGTTGGTGAGCAGGGCGGCCAGATCCCCGGGCTTTTCGATGGCAGGGCCCGAGGTGATGCGGATCTGCACCCCCATCTCCTGGGCCACAATGCCTGCCAGGGTGGTTTTGCCCAGACCCGGAGGGCCATAGAGCAGGATGTGGTCCATGGGTTCTCCCCGCTGCTGCGCAGCCCGCAGATAGACCCGCAGGTTGCCCTTCGCTTTTTCCTGGCCCACATAGTCATCCAGGGTTTTGGGGCGCAGGCTGATTTCTTCCGCGTCGGCAGGCAGGGCGTCGGGGCTGACCAACCGGCTGGGGTCTACGGTGTATTCCTGATTCATAGCGGTCTATCCCCTCCTTACCGGGCGCGCGAAAGGCTGCGCAGCGCCACTTTGATAATATCCTGCACAGGCAGAGTCTCGTCCACCCGGGCCACGGCAGCCGCCGCGTCGGAGGGCGTATACCCCAGACTGACCAGGGCGGCCACCGCCTGGGCGGGTGCCGAACTGGGGGCCGGGGCCGAGAAGTCACTGCCGGCAAAACCGGTGCCTTCGGCCAGGCCCTTACCCACTTTGTCTTTGAGTTCCAGCGTGATGCGCTGGGCCAGCTTGGGCCCCACGCCCGACGCCTTGGTGAACGCTTTGTGGTCGCCGGAGGAGGCCGCCAGCGCAATTTTTTCGGGGGTCATTACCGAGAGGATGGCCAGGCCCGCTTTGGGCCCCACACCGGACACCCCGGTGAGCATCTTGAAGCAGTCCCGCTGCTCCTCCGTAGCAAAACCGTAGAGAGAAACGTCGTTTTCGCTGACGTTCATCACGGTGTAGACCGTGCCCTCCTGCCCCGGGGCGGGCAGCGCCTCGCCGGTGGTGGCGGGAATCTGCACGGCATAGCCGACCCCGCCGCAGCTGATGACGGCGGAATCCAGCGTCTTTTTCAGAATTTTGCCTGTCAGGCAATAGATCATGGTTTGTTTCCTCGCAATTCAAAGGGCAGACGCCGCGCTTCAGCGCGGCTGCGTGCCCATCAGACGGCTGCGGCTGCAATGGCAGTGGGCAATGGCCATGCCCAGGGCATCCGCCGTGTCGTCGGGTTTGGGGATGGTTTCCAGGTGCAGCATCATGCGGGTCATCTCCTGGATCTGTTTTTTCACGGCCTTGCCGTACCCGGTGATGGCCTGTTTGACCTGCATGGGGGTGTATTCATAGATCGGCACACCGCATTTGGCGGCTGCCAGCAAAATCACGCCGCGGGCTTCCGCCACGCCGATGACCGTTGTCTGGTTGTGTTGATAGTAGAGTTTTTCGATGGAGAGGGCCTCCGGCTGGTAGCGCTGGCAGATATCCAGCACCGAATCGTAAATCTCGGCCAGACGCTGCTCAAAGGGGATGTCCTTTTCAGTGAGGACAGCACCGTAGCCTATGGGAGAAAAGCGGTTGCCCACGTATTCCACCACGCCCCAGCCCACAATGGCATAGCCCGGGTCAATCCCCAGTACCCGCAACTTTCTACACCTCCCCACTTTAACCGATATAGTATACCACAAAATCAAGTGGCCGTCCACCGTAGCCGCTCGGTTTTTGTCGAAACAAAAAGCACGAAAAATCGTAATTTTCAAAAAAAGTTTATTTTTTTTGAAAAAAGGGCTTGATTTTTCTTTTCGGATTTGGTATGATTACTGGCGTCGCAGGAAGCGCGGCGCCAAGCAAAATATGGACGGTTAGCTCAGCTGGTAGAGCATCTGCTTGACGTGCAGGAGGTCACAGGTTCGAGTCCTGTACCGTCCACCAAGTGAATTCCCGGAACAATAGTTTCGGGAATTTTCTTTTTGTTATTTGCCGCGGAGTACAAACCGACAAAAAAGGACGTGCAGAACCCTATCGGTCTGCACGTCCTTTTTCACTTGTTATTGGTTATTGGGCGCGGCGGTTTTCCCGTTCCTTTTCCCGCTCGCGGTGGTCCCGGCGTTCGCCCTTGCGGTGGGGGTCTTCCTCCTCCGGCGGGCGGCGGGTCAGACGGACCTCCTGCACGCGGCGGTGGCTCACACGGGTCACGGTGCCGTCGCAGTCACCCCAGGCGAAGTGATCGCCCACCTTGGGCAGACGGCCCAGTTTCTCCTGCACCAGGCCGCTGATGGCAATGGCGTCGATCTCCTCCTGATCGCGGATGGACAGTTCCTCGGCCACATCGTCGATGCCGGCCGCACCGGAGACCAGCCAGCTGCCGTCGCTCTGCTGATGGATCTCCTCCACCACGTCATCGTGTTCGTCCCAGATTTCACCCACCAGCTCTTCCAGGATGTCCTCCAGGGTGATGATACCGGCCGTGCCGCCGTATTCATCCACAACGACAGCCATGTGATGTTTGTTCTCCCGCAGGGTGAGCAGCAGGCTCGAAATCTGCGTGGCGGTGGTGGTGTACAGCGTGGGACCGACAATGTCCTCCAGCTTGACTTCCTTGACGTTGCCTTTGCGCAATGCCGCAAAGCAGTCTTTCTCGTGCACGACACCGATGATGTTGTCGATGTTCTCATGATAGACCGGCAGGCGGGAGTACCCGCTCTCGGCAAACATATCCACCACTTCTTCCATGGGGGTGTCGTCCTCCACAGCCACCACGTCCACCCGGGGGGTCAGGACATCCTGCACCTCCACGTCGTCGAACTCAATGGCGCTGCGGATCAGTTCGCTCTCCCGGTCGGTCAGCTCGCCGTCTTTTTCGGCTTCACTGACCATCGTGACCAGCTCGCCTTCGGTGATGGTGTCCCGCTCGCCCTTGTAGAACCGCTTGGCCAGGAAGTTCTTCCACTGACCGAAGATCCAGTTCAGCGGGGTGAAGATGGTGACCAGCACGCTCAGGGTGGGCGCAAAGCTCAGGGCCAGCGATTCCGGCATCTCCTTGGCCATGCTTTTGGGGGTGATCTCACCGAAGGTGAGCACCACCAGTGTGAGCACGACGGTAGACACCGTGGGACCATATGCCCCGCCCAGTACCTTGGTGAACAAAACGGTACCGATAGAAGAAGCACCGATGTTCACGATGTTATTGCCGATCAGGATGGTGCTGAGCAGACTGTCGTACCGTTCTGCCAGCGAGAGGACCTTGGCGGCCTGCCGGTCGCCGGCGTCGGCGCGGCTGCGCAGACGGATCAGGTTCAGCGAAGAATACGCGGTTTCGGCCGAAGAAAAGAAAGCCGACATGCACACCAGAATGACCAGTGCAACGATCATAAATATACTGCCATCGTCCATGGGGGAAACTACCAACTCTACTTTCTGTTTTAAAATTTTATGCGTTTTGTCCGAAGTACAGTGAACGCATATTGCAATGTATGATACCATACTTCTGCCCAAAACGCAAGCCGGTATCCCTTGTGCGGCCAAAACGCGCAAATCCGCCAAAACACGGCGTTTTTCGCCGCATCCGGACGCCGGGATGCACAAATTCCGGCACATTGCGCCGGGCGCGGGCGCGTGTTATAATAAGGTGAATTTTTGTATCCTTTGGCAAGGAGGCCCCTGATGAATTCCATCTCCACCCTGTGCCGGCGGCATCGCCGGCTGCTGCTGGCCGCCGGATATCTGCTGGTACTGGTTTTTGCGGTCATGTATCTGCGCGTCACCATCAGCGTACCGCCCGAGGGCGATGACCGACTGACGCTGAACAAATGGATGTTCGACTTCCACCGGATGTCCTTCTGGCAGTATCTTCTGCAGGACCTGGCCGAACGACTGCGGTATTTCACGCTGCAGCAGGTCCGGTTCTTCCCGTTCCATTATCCGTCGGCGTTCTCGCTGCTGTTCTTCGGCAGTCTGACAAGCTACCGGCTGTACATCATCGGCGTGACGGCGGCGGCCGGTTTTCTGACCAGCCGCGTGGTGGCCTGGCTGAGTCGAAGCGACGCTTTGGCGCTGGGCAGTTTCGCCCTGGCCCTGGCGCTGGCGCCCATCTTCAACGAGGGCATGTACAGCTACTATGCTGTTCCCCAGAAAGCACTGTTCTGGGCAATGGCCGGCTGGCTGTGCCTGCTGCGGTTGCAGGACACCGGCCACCGCCGCTGGGGCGTGGCCGCGGGTATTCTGGCGTTTGTTTCCTGCGGTACCTATGAGATCGGTTATATGTATACCGTTATCGCAGTGGTGCTGTGGGTGGTACTGTACCGCAGCCTAAAGAAAGGACTGCTGGGCTGCGCTCCCACCCTTGCAGGCACCGCCGTGGCGCTGGCGTTCCACCTGGCATCGTCTCACGGTACCGGCTCCACCGGCAACGCCCTGTCGCTGAACCTGCCCGAGATTGGCCGGGTCATGGTACAGCAGATGGCCTCCTCCCTGCCCTTCCTGACCCCCCTGCTGCAGGAGCAGGACCCCGGCCTCATCACCAATGGCGACAAACTGTGGCCGCTGCTGCTGGGCATCGTGGTGGGACTGGTGCTCTGCTTTGCGGCACCGCGCCTGAAAACCGCCCCCAAGACCCTGGGCGGTCTGGCGCTGCTGGGGCTGGGCCTTTGGGCCGGCCCCGCGCTGCTGCTGGCCTGCTCTGAGCGCTACCAGGCGCCGGAGGCCATCACCTGGAAGTGGGGTTACATTCCGGCGGCAGCCAGTTCCGTGGGTCTGGCGCTGCTGCTGGCTTCCTTGGTCGTCCTGCTGGCGGGTGCTCTGACCCGGTTGCCTATAGTTCCGAATGTGGTGCTGCGGCTGGTACTGGCTGCTGCCATCGCCGTGGGACTGTGCGCCAACGGTGCCTATACCCGTGCCTGTCTGCGCAACCACCACGCCGAGAATCTGGAGAGCTACTACTTCTTTGCCGACACCCTCAAAGCCGGGCTGGCCGATGCGGTGACCGGCGACGATCTGATCCTGTGCAACGAGAACGTCTGGGGCAGCAACCCCGACGCGGAATCCAATTTCTTCAGCCGGTTCACGGGGCGGGAACTCCACGCCCAGGTCATGGGGGCCGGCGAAGTACCCGAGGACCTGACCGGCTCGGTGTACGGCTACCAGACCTACCGCGATTACGGCGGGTACGATCTGGCCTGGTGCGGCCGTGCCCGGGACACCAGCGGCGACCTGCTGGACACCCTGCAGGTCTATGTGCAGGGGGCCGTGGTGCCTGACAACGCCGTGATCAAGTATACGGTGCGGCTGGACGACGGCACCGAGGAGGCCCGTTCCATCTGTCTGCTGGACTGCGACCGGACCGAGCGCAATGCCCGGGGTGATTACATCGCCACGGTGGAAGATTCTTCCATCCTCAACGCCAAGGTCATGATCTGGGACGGCTGATCCCCGAAAAGAGGTAAAAATGATGCAACACCCGCTTTCCCTGCTGCGGAAAAACAAACTGTTTGCCGCCGCTCTGGCCGTGGAACTGGCGGTGCTTGTCTGGCTGTTTGCCGGGTTGTTCGGCCCGGCCTATACCCTGACGCTGACGCCCGACGCCTTTGCCAACGCCTTTCCCGGCATTGCCTCGCTGAGCGAGGACGGCAGCGCGCTGCAGATCGAGAACGACGGTTCCTTTGTGAGCGAGAAAGAGATCACCTTCTCCTCGGCGCCGGCAGCCCTGGCTTCCGGCGCCTACGATGTAACGGTGGAGTATTTTTCCTGCCAGACACCTGACGCCCCGACCTTCAGTGTGCTGCAGAGCGCCGGCTCCCTGCGTTTTTCCTCAGAGAAAACGCCCTCCGCCGTACAGGCCGAAACGTTGACCCTGGACGACGGCCACCGCACGGTGTCCACCCGGCTGTGGGTCAGTTCCGGTGCCCGGCTGCAGGACCTGACCGCCACGCTTCAATACGATGAGGGGCAGCTGTACCTGTATTCCATCCGTCTGGTCGAGCAGCCCATCTACCGCCTGACCCGGCTGGTATGCTTTGCGGTGTTCTTTGCCGCGGTGGATTTTCTGGGCTGGCTGCTGTTTGCCTGTGTGGGCGACCGGGGCGCCGCACGCCGCCGTGCCCTGCGGCTGCCGCTGGCGCTGCTGGGCATCACCGTGCTTGCCTGCCTGCCGCTGTTCAGCGACCAGCTCTATTTCGGGCATGACCTGCGCTACCATCTGCAGCGCATCACCGCCATGGCGGCGGAACTTTCCTACGGGCAGTTCCCGGTACGGCTGGCCACCACCACCCTGAACGGCTACGGCTACATCAATCCCCTGTGCTACTGCGAACTGTTCCTGCTGCTGCCTGCCCTTTTGTATAACGCCTGGCTGCCGCTGCGCACCTGCTACCAGGTCTATGTGTTCGCCGTGACGCTGGCTGCCTGCGGTTTCAGCTACCTGTGCTTTGCAAAACTTTCCGGCAGCCGCCGCGGCGGTGTGCTGGGCGCGGCGCTGTACACCCTGTCGATCTATCGACTGGTGTGCGTCTACTTTCGCGCGGCGGTGGGCGAATACACCGCCATGAGTTTTCTGCCGCTGGTACTGCTGGGCGTGTACGAGATCTACACCTGCAAAAAGCCCCGGTTTGCCCAGTGGGCACCGCTGGCCTTCGGCATGGCGGCGCTGGTGCAGAGCCATTTGATCTCCACCGAACTGACCGGCGCGTTCCTGCTGGTGTTCTGCCTGCTGCAGCTGCGCCGTACCCTGCGCCCCGCCCGGCTGCTGGCCTGGTGCAAGGCCGCGCTGCTGGCCTTCGGGCTCAGCGCCTGGTTCCTGGTGCCGTTTGTTGCCACCACGCTGTCGGTACCGCTGCAGGTCAACGGCGGCCTGGCGGGCAAGCCCCAGCGGGAGGGCGTGACCCTGATGCAGCTGTTCAATCCCTTTGGCCCCGGTTTCGGCGGCACGTCGGAGGGCACCTCCACCGACATGAGCCTGACTTTGGGCCTGCCGCTGCTGCTGGGGCTGGCGCTGGTGGTGTTCTGCCTGTTCCGCCGGGACCGGTGGACGCTCTCCCCGGCGCTGCGGCTGACCGCCGGGCTGGGAACGCTGGACGCCGTGCTGGCTATGCAGATCTTCCCCTGGGATTTTGTGGAGAACTGGCTGGGCCACGGCATCGCCAAGATCGCCGGGACCTTCCAGTACCCCTGGCGGTTCCTCTCCCTGGCCGCCCTGCTGTTCTGCGCCGCCACGCTGCTGGCGCTGCGCCTGATCGGCCAGCACCGCCCCGCGCTGCTCCGGCCGGTCACCCTTGCGCTGGCAGCCTGTATCTTGCTGAGCGTCGGCGTTTTCCAGATGCAGCTGCTGACCTGTTCCGAGCAGTCCGCCAACACCATCAGCCGGGACGACACCCGGGATGTGGGCCTGGGCGAATATATGATCGACGGTTGCAGTATCTATGAAACGATCTGGGCCCAGCCCAAGCCCGGCAGCGAGGAGCTGAAGCTGACCGGCTACGAAAAACAGCAGGGCACCGCGCTGCTGAGCGTGGAGAACACCGGTGAGGCTGCCGACATCTCGATACCCATCTTCAACTATGGCCACTATACCACCGCCGACACCGCCACCGGCGAACCTTTTGCCATCGCCAGCGGCGAGAACGCCCGCATTGTGCTGACCATCCCCGCCGGGTACAGCGGCACCATCGCCATCGCCTGGCACAGCCCCCTGTGGTGGCGCGGCTGCGAGGTGGTCTCGCTGCTGTGCGCCGCGGGCTGCTTGGCGTATATCTGGCTGCGCCGTCGCCCTGCCGCACAACCCTGACCGGGCCTTGTCCCTGCATCATCCTGCCGCCCCGCTGCCGCCTTTGCTGCGCTGCGGGGCGGTTTTGCTTTTCCCAAAAGTTTTTCAAAAAATTTTACAAAAGTTGCAATGCTTTTCCATTCTGCGTCGTTATAGTATACAGAAAGCCTTTTTATGGCATAGCATCGCCAAGTCGTACAAATTCCGTCAAAACGGTACAATTTTTCTTGTCGGCTTTTCCGCTTGCTTTTGTCGAGGTTTCAGGCGTATAATGATACATCGCCATAGGTATGTTTTTCCACTTATCTTCACAAAGGAGTCTCCTATGCGTAACTGGTGTATGCGCCATCCCATCGGTTTCATGGCGCTGTATACATTGTTTTATCTGAGCTGCTTCACTTTGCTGGAAAAGATCATCGTCGTACCCGATCTGTGGGTGCACTGCCACCTGGACGCCCTCATCCCCTTCTGCAAGTATGCCATCATCCCCTATGTAATGTGGTTCCCGTGGATTCCATTCACGCTGTTCTACATACTATGGCGGGCGCCGCGGGCGGATTTCTGGCGGCTGTGCCTGCCGCTGTTCGCCGGGATGACGCTGTCGCTGCTGTTTTACGCCGTGGTCCCCAACGGTCTGGCCCTGCGGCCCCACAGTGTGCCCGGCACCGACATCTTTGCCGAAGCGGTGCGGGCTTTGTACCGCCACGATACGCCCACCAACGTCTGCCCCTCCATCCATGTGTTCAACTCGGTCACCTTGATGCTGGCCTACTATCGCAGCAATTGCTTTGACGTGCCCGGCCGCCGCTGGATGCGCCCCGCCGCTGCCCTGCTCTGCCTTTCCATCACCCTTTCGACGATGCTGCTCAAACAGCACAGCGTCATCGACGTGGTGTTCGGCATCCTGCTGGCGCTGGCCCTGGATTACGCCGCCGCCGTGCTGCAGGCTGAGATTTCGCCGCTGCACCATCGCCGGACGCCCAAGCAGCGCCTGCCGGAATGGTGGTAATCTGTAAAATCAAAATTCCCCGACGGATTTCTGAACCGACCCAGATTGTGCAGACAGCACAAAAAGCCCCGGGTGCAGGATTATTCAGTTTTGCAGGAGT